>CAVSYM010000023.1:0-184474 GCA_963732165.1 uncultured Acidobacteriaceae bacterium | reverse complement strand
GATAGCTCAGGGACCCTTTTCAAGTTCCAGTTCCCTGATTGCGTCTTTGTCCAGGCCGCTGCCGGAGTTGGTCAAGATCATCGGCGCCTTGGGTGACGGTGAGCGGTTCGGGGCGAAGGAGCCGCAGACGATCGACTTCCCGGCCATCGGAGCGCAAGACGCGCTTACCACCGTCACACTCTCGGCCACTGCCAGTCGGGCCTGCCGGTGACATCTCGTCCAACACACCAACTATCTGCACCGTCAGCGGCGACACAGCAACGCTGCTGGCGGGGGGGCTATTGCACCGTCTATGCTTTGCAGACCGGCAACAGTGACTACTCGGCCGCGCCTCTCGTCGGTCACCAAATCCAGGTGCTGCACGCTCCGCAAACCATCACCTTCCCGGCAATCGCATCGAACCGGTGCTGAGCACGGTTGCACTTTCGGCCACAGCCAGTAGCGGACTGACGGTCAGCTTCGCATCGCTCACACCCAGCGTCTGCACGGTTACAAGCAGCTCGGCTTTGTTGGTTGAGCACGGGACTTGCACCATCAAGTCATCCCAGGTTGGCAATACCGTCTACGCTTCCGCCCCCAGCGTCAGTAGCTTTACGGCGACAGGTCTCGCGCAAACCATCACCTTCCCGGCGATCCCGGCGCAAGACGCTCTCACATCAGTCGCGCTCTCGGCTACGGCCAGTTCAGGTTTGCCCGTCGCGTTTGCTTCCATGACGCCAAGTGTTTGCACTGTCAGCGGCGCTACTGCCTCTCTGCACGTGGCCGCATATTGCACTGTCAGGCGTCACAGCGAGGAAATAGCGTCTATGCTGCCGCGCCGACGGTTAGTCAGAACATCGAGGTGCTGCGCGTACCGCAGACCATCACCTTCCCGGGAATCGCATTGCAACCGGCGCTGAGCACGGTCGCACTTTCAGCCACAGCCAGCAGCGGACTGACGGTCAGCTTCGCATCGCTCACACCCAGCGTCTGCACGGTTACAAACAGCTCGGCTTCGTTGGTTGAGCACGGGACTTGCGCCATCAAGTTATCCCAGGTTGGCAATACCGTCTACGCTTCCGCCCCCAGTGTCAGCAATAGCTTTACGGTGACAGGTCTCGCGCAAACCATCACCTTCCCGGCGATCCCGGCGCAAGATGCTCTCACATCAGTCGCGCTTTCGGCCACCGCCAGTTCAGGTTTGCCCGTCGCGTTTGCTTCCATGACGCCAAGTGTTTGCACTGTCAGCGGCGCTACTGCCTCTCTGCACGTGGCCGCATATTGCAATGTCAAGGCGTCACAGCCAGGTAACAGCGTCTACGCTGCCGCGCCGACGGTTAGTCAGAACATCGAGGTGCTGCGCATCCCGCAGACCATCACCTTCCCGGCCATCACCGGCAATCAATATGTGGGCGATATGGTAACGCTGAACGCCACCGCAAGCTCGGGACTTCCGGTGACTTATACTTCGATTTATCCTTCGGCTTGCACGGTGAGCGGATCGACGGCTTCACTGATCGCCGTCGGCGATTGCTCGATTCGCGCTACGCAGCCCGGCAACGGCGACTACAGTGCCGCCCCCAACGCTATCGTCAGCTTCGAAGTTCAGACAAATTCAAATGTGACGGTGAGTGTTTCGCCGCAGAATTCCGCGGTAGTTACCGGCCAGGCATTGAATGTAGTAGCAACCACCAACGATTCAACAGGCGTGAACTGGAGCGCTTCGGGAGCGAGCTGCTCCGGCAGCGCCTGTGGCACTTTCTCTTCGGCCTCGACCTTGAGCGGTGTAGCGACAACCTGGACGGCGCCGTCGGCGGCCGGCGTCTACACGTTGAAAGCGGCGAGCGCGAGTAATGGCACCACTTCAGCCAGCGTTACGGTGGGCGTGACGGATCTGACCGGCATCGGCACCGTGCACTATGACCTGTATCGCGATGGCGCGAACACAAAGGAGTATGTGCTCACTCCCTCGTTCGTGACCAGTGGTAACTTTGGGAAGCTGTTCTCCTGCACGGTTGACGGCGCCATTTATGCGGAGCCGTTGTGGGTTCCACAACTGACCATAGGAGGAGCGAAACACAACGTGGTATTCGTTGCCACGCAGCACGACAGCCTTTACGCCTTTGACGCCGACACCAACTCCAGCCCCTGCGCACCGCTGTGGAAAGTGAGTCTGATCGATACGGCGCACGGCGGGCAGTCGGGAGAGACGCCGGTGCTTTCCTACGGCCCAAACGCGTTAGTGGGCGGCGGTGGCGACATTGCACCTGAAGTCGGCGTGACGGGTACGCCAGTCATCGACTTGTCGACGAACCCTTCGACGCCGACTCTCTACGTGGTGTCGAAATCAGTGGATTCAACGCAAACGAACTTCTACCAGCGGCTGCATGCGATCGACGTGACCAGCGGAAGCGAGAAATTTTCTGGTCCCGCGACGATAGCGGGCACTTATCCCGGAACGGGAGACGGCGGTTCGACGACGACCTTTGTTGCGCAGCAGCAGAACCAGCGCCCGGGTCTCGCTCTTGCCAATGGGACGGTTTACATTTCCTGGTCATCGCATGAGGACAATCCCCCATACTACGGCTGGGTGATGGGCTATAACGCGGCGACACTGGCTCGGAAGTATGTGTTGAATGTCACCCCCAATGTGCGGTGGGGCGGCATCTGGATGAATGGTGACGCTCCGGCGGTGGACGCGGACGGCAACCTTTACTTGCTCACCGGCAACGGTACCTTCGATGGCGACAGCCTCTCAGCGCCGAACAACGATTTTGGCGACTCGGTTTTGAAGCTGGAACCGGCGCTCAATGAAAGCCTCTACTTCACCCCCAGCGACCAGTTGATGGACGACCAGGATGACAACGACCTTGGATCGGGCGGCGCGACGTTGATTGATTTGCCCGCGAACGGAAACAACCCAACGCAACTGGTTGCGGGCGGCGGCAAGGACGGCTACATCTATTTGCTCGATCGCACTAACCTGGGCGGGCTCGGCGATGCGAATGCCTGGCAGCGCATGAACTGGGGCGCCGGGATCTTTGCCTCGGTGGCTTATTGGAACAACACGTTGTACATGTCGGGCATTTATGGTGACATGCAGGCCTTTGCTCTCGATCCGCAAAAGGCGATGATATACCCCACGACGCCCATCTCCTCCTCGTCGACGTATTTTCAATTTCCCGGGAGCTCGCCGGTCGTCAGCTCGATGCCTGACAACTCGAACGGCATAGTGTGGGCGCTCGATCAAACTAACTACTGCACGCCGCAGTCGCCTGGGTGCGGACCGGTGGTGCTGCATGCCTACCAGGCCGGCGACCTTGGAAACGAGTTGTGGAACAGCAGCACCAACTCGGCCGATACCGCCGGGTTTCCCGTCAAGTTCACGCTGCCGACAGTGGCCAATGGCCACGTGTATATCGGGACGCGGGGAAACAATACGGGAGGCGCGGAGAATTCCACGTCCATCCCCGGTGAGCTGGATGTTTACGGTCCGTTGAATTAGAGGGATTGCGGGGTCTGCGTTTGGATGGAGCGGGAGACCGGGATCGAACCGGCGACATTCAGCTTGGGAAGCTGACGTTCTGCCACTGAACTACTCCCGCCCTTTAGAATCAAATACTTGAACTACGTAAACTTTCATGGTGTCCATTTTGGTTTCCAATATGATAAACCGGAGCCGGATTTGAGGTGATCAAAGAACCTCCGGAAACCGACGGCACCACGACATGGACATCAAAAGCCATCGAATCAACCTCACCCAGAAACGCAAAGCAGAAACTGGACAGTGGCAATTCTATCCGGTTCAGTGGGACGGAAACAAGCCAGACCCGCGCCTCATCCTCATTAACGGAGAGCCAGCCTGGTGGAAAGGAGGGGCGCGTTCTTTTTGGACTGGAGAGAGGGTGGGAAACGAGCCCGCAGAAAGGTTGGAAAGTCGCCGCGTGAGGCGTTGGATGCTTGGAGAAAAGCAACCGGGGTAGCAAATGGCTCGATTTCTGACGATGAAGGCGAGACGACAGATGGATCTGCGGATACGCCAGCAGGGGCGTCTTGTGGAAGTACCTTGCGAACTCAGCAACGATCTCGGTGTAGCGACGAACCGTGCGTTCGGAAAAGTTGCGCAGCCGGAGAACCTCCTGCATACGCTGGCGTAGACGTGTCATAGACACCTCCTTGGGTGTCCAACAATCTATCCAAATGCCACAGAGGCATAACCTGCCGCGCTACGGCATTTTCTGAGATACTGTGTCCTCTATGACGTCAATTCAAGGTCGCTGCTCCCTGTTGGTCGCATCGACTTGGCTGTTGAGGCTGCCGGATATACCTTCTCAGAAAATGCGATAGCGGCTTAGTGCAAATCGCTTAGTATCAAATTGGCCGCGGTTCGCACTCTCCGGCTGGATGAGCGCGTTGGCCTGAAAACGTCACCTGAAATGAACTTTCGAACAGTTCGCGATTTGGGCATTGTCGATGTACGCCTTTGTATCGCGGCCGCCAAGATTTACTCGTAGCGCAGCGCCTCCAGAGGATCGACCTTCCCCGCACGCCGCGCCGGCGCCCAGCACGCCAGAAGCCCAACTCCTATGAATAACGAGCCTACAACGATGAATGTCGCCGGATCACCCGGCTGCACTTCGAACAGGAAAGTTCGCAGCACGCGCGACACAATGACCGCCAGCGCTATGCCCCCAAGCACGCCTCCGGCGATTAGCCGGAACCCTTCACCGAAGATCAACCTGCGAATGTCTTTTTGCTGTGCGCCCACCGCGCTGCGGATGGCTAACTCGCGGCGGCGCGAGGCCACGGACAGCGAAATCACGCCGTAGATTCCCACCAGCGTCAGCACGCCTCCCAGCACCGAAAACCCTGTCAACAAGTGCATCACGAAGGTTCGCGATGCCAGAGAATCGTCGCGAATCTGCTCGAGCGTCTTCACGTTCTCAATGGCCGCCGTGGGATCGACGGCACGCAGTTCGCGCTCGACCGCAACCACAACCGTGCGCGGATCGGCCGCTGTGCGAACGACCAGATGTTTCGAGAACGCGTTCGCCTGCCATAGGGGTAAATAAACCTCCGGGGTCGGCGCCTGGGTGAGATCGTCGGTGCGCCCGTTCGCAATCTCGCCAACAATCTGGATGCCAGGTTTATCTCGTGGGCCGAACCATATTTTTCTCCCAACTGAATTGCTATTGGGAAAGAAGCGTGCCGTAAATGCCTGGTTCACGATCGCTACGTTTGGCGCATTACCGTCATCCGTCGATCGAAATTCCCTTCCGTCGATCAGGGCCAATCCCATCAACTTGAAGTAGTCTGGCGTGGCCGCGCGCAGCGGCAGTGCTATTTTGTCGCTCTCCTTTGCCGGTGGCGGCTGGCCCTCAATATCCATGGTCGCTGGCCAATTGTTGCCCGTCAGCGGCACACCCCAGGCAAACGCAGCGTACTGCACCCCTGGAATTGCCGCAACACGCTGCAACGCCTGACGGTGAAAAGGTGCCCAGCTTTCGTGGCCTTGCACGTCGGTGACACTCATGGTCAGAATTCTGCTTACGTTATAGCCCGATGGAACCTGTGCGATTCTTATCATGGTGCGAATCAGCAGCCCCGCACCCACCAGCAGCGCCAGCGTCAATGCGGTTTGCAGCATCGCGACCCCGCGCAGCAGCCGCCTCTCGCCCACTCCCGCAGTTCCCTTGGGTCCGGTATCTTTGAGCACTTCCATCGGATTCAACCGAAAGGCGCGCAACGCCGGAATTGCCCCCGCAAAAAATGCAGCGAGCAACGCCGCCCCAAGTCCCCACCCTAAAACTGCCCAGCCTGTTGTTACTCCATCGAGGCGCGGAACAGCATGCACGGCAATTACCTTGAAGAGATTTACGGCGAAAATGGCTAACCCAACTCCCAACACTCCGCCGAACATTGCCAGCAGCAAACTTTCCGACAAAATCTGCCGCAGAAGACCGATGCGGCCCATGCCCATTGCGATCCGTACCGCATATTCCTGTTGGCGCTGGAGTCCGCGTACAAGCAGCAAAGCTGCGGCGTTTCCACACGCGATGAGGAGCACCAGACCGGCCGCGCCGAGCAGCGGAAGCAGAATCCGCCTGCCATCCCCGTTCATCTCGTCCATCAGAGGTTCGAGTTGCGTCGAGAACCCTTCAAACTGCTTGTCTGCGCTCGCTTCTCTTGTTGCGAGTGCGGCGAGTTCCTGTTGGCCGCGCTGGGGTGTCACTCCGTCGCGCAACCGCCCCACTACGTACCAATCGGGGTCCTTCAGACTCTTCGGGTCCGGATCCGCTGGCACCCACAGATCCACCGTCGCGTTGACGTCATAATTCGGCTCCTTCGCGGCTCCCGGCGAGGGCAGAAATCGCACTCCCGGCTCCATGATTCCGACTACGACCGGCGAAGAATCCCAGCGGCTGATGCGCACCGTCTTTCCGATAATCTGCGGATCGCCGCCAAACGCGCGTTTCCAGAATTCGTATCCGAGCACAATCGACTTCACGTGCCCCTGTCCAAAATCCGAATCGTCAAAACCGTGCCCAAGCGCCGTCTTCAGGCCCATCAAACGAAAATAATCTTTGCTTACCTCCATGCCCTGCATCGACTGGCTGCCGTCGTTGCGAATCAAGAAATTGAAGGTCCAGCCATAGCCTGCCATTCCCTGAAACGAGGCCAGATGCTGGTTCCATTCCATCCACTGTTGCGCTGCCCAGCCCCGCGGACTGTCCATCTTTTGTCCGTCGGTGCGTACGGTTTGAATCAGCATGAGTTGTTGCGGTTTCTTGTAAGGTGGCGGGCTGAGCAGCACACCCTGAATCAAACTGAAGACCGCCGCTGTGGCTCCAATTCCCAGGGCCAGCGTAAGAGCCGCGACCAATGAAAATGCCGGGCTCTTCCAAAACATGCGGACGCCGTAGCGGAGATCGTCAAACAGATTGGGGAAAGAAAAGAATGCGCGCGATTCCCGATGACGCTGCCGCAGCAGGGTCGTGTTGCCGAACTTGCGGCGAGCGGCAGACCAGGCATCCTTTGGATCCATGCCCTGCCGAATGAACTGCTCGGTCAGCAATTGAAGATGCGTCTGTGTCTCGAGATCGAATTCCGAATCCGCCTCTTTTTGTCCGAAGAGGCCGCGTATCTTCGACACCAGACGAAACATCCACGAAGTCATGTTTATTTCCCCTCCAGACGCAGAACACGGCCGATCACCCCGGAGATCCGCTCCCAGTTTTCCGTCTCGACCGCAAGTTGTTTTCGTCCCTGCCGGGTGATCGAGTAGAACCTGGCTTTGCGGTTGTTCTCCGATGTTCCCCACTCCGATGCGATCCATCCCTGCTGTTGCAGTCTCAGCAGCGAGGTATACACCGTACCCTCATTCAGCGTGAGAACATCCTCGCTCACCTGCTCAATGCGGCGTGCAATCCCGAATCCGTGCAACGGACCCAGTGCATGAAGAGTCTTCAGGATCATCATGTCCAGCGTGCCCTGCAGAACTTCTGATTTGTCGGCGCTCAAGATCGCTCCTTTGGCCATCGCAAAGAAGATAGCACGGCTTATTTGGAATGTCCAAAGGAAAATTGAATTCGAAGCGCCGGCATCTTCATTCCATGCTTCTGTCGGTGCTGGTTGTGAGGTTCTTACCGCCAGGTCGGTCTTTGATCCTTTCAGGAGTCGATTTACGCATAGTCGCCATAAGCGGCCAATCAGTTCCCGTTCTGATGGTGTGTAAAATATTGTGTTCGTCGCAGCCAATGATGCCCTTGCTTGGTTGACATAACCATTGGTCTTTCCAAAGCTCTCGGTCGGTCGAGTTACGATCTCCGCTACAGGTGCGGCTTTTGAGCCCAGGCCGGCTCCTGGAGGCGCGATGCTCCGTTCAAATGAGTTCCAGTCTGCCGCCGTACTTGTGAGTCCATTGTTGCGAGCTGGGCTGATCTACCAAAACGGTAAGAAACCCAGCTGAAGAATAATAGAACACCTCTGAACCCCGCGCCAGATCAGGGCCTCCGCTTACCAGCGAGTTTTGCAAGGTTGGCCGGTTATCTCCGCCGAGTATTAAATCGAGACCCAATCAGACCGGAAACGCGCATTGGCCCGATGGCAAAAAAGCAGTCGCGATATACTGAGATCGGCGTATCGAGCGCTTCCGTGTCCGCGGGCAGGGCTGAGCCCATCGATGAGTCTCACACAGAGTACATTCAGACAATCTTCTTTGAGCCCGGCACGCGGACAGCGGGCATTGATCAAAGGAGATCGTCATGTCCGCAACTCGTTCTGCGTCCGTATCGCCTCGCCGCCTGCCAGACCAGCCCAACCTGGATCAACTACGAAAACAAGCCAAGGACCTGCTTAAGGCATATCTTTCAGGGGATTCTGCCGCTGTGGCAGAGGTTAGACGCTTTGAGCGAAACCCATCCTCAGACTTTGCGTTGAGCGACGCACAAAGGGTGCTTGCCCGCGCCTACGGGTTTCAAAGCTGGCCAAAGCTGAAAGCTTTCGTGGAGGGCGCCAACATTGCCCGCTTTGCAACAGCGGTCCAGGAGGGAAACATTCCTCTTGTGCGCTCGATGCTGGCGAGCCGCCCTGAGCTTGTTTCAATGGATACGGCCGGGAGCGACGAACATCGCGGGATTCACTATGCCGTCCTACGGCGCGATCCGGCAATGGTCCGGCTGCTGATGGAAGCCGGGGCGGACCCCCGCAAGGGAATCTTTCCCCATCGCGATGCAACCTCGGCCTTAGCGCTCGCCCAGGATCGGGAGTACACGGACATTGTTGCCATCATCGAGGAGGAAGAACGAAAGCGCCGCGAAGAGATGAGTTGCTCCAATGCAACGGTCTCACCCGTGCAGGATCAAATCAGCGTAGCCATCCGCCGAGGTGATCGCACCACTGCCATTCGGCTGCTTGAATGTGACCTCACGCTGCTTCATGCCTGCGACCGAGATGGAAGAACTCCCCTCCATATTGCTGCCGGCTGCAATGATATCGAGCTGATTTCGTGGCTAGTGAAACGACGGGCAAACGTCCACAAGAAGGATCCGGACGGCCTTACTTCCCTGGACCACGCCGCGCTCGCAGCCGATCCACGCAATCGCAGCGCCGAACGATTTCCGGAAACTGCGCAGCTTCTGTTGCAGCAGGGTGCAGAGCTTACGGTTCGTGCGGCGGTTGCACTTGGAGATCAGGATCGTGTGCGCAAGTTCATCTTCGCCGATCCTGACCTGCTGCGCTATATATCCGCAAAAGGCGGCCTCTTGACGCTTGCCGTCAAGCATCGGCAACTTGAGATGGTCCGGCTCCTGCTCGATCTCGGCGCGGACGTGGATGAACGGATTCGTTTTCAGGAATTGGAGGAACCCACTGAGAGCTGGGGAATGCCCTTATGGTACGCGGCTTTGGCGGGTGATCTCGCGATCACGCAACTGCTTCTCGACAGGGGGGCTGACCCGAACGCAAATGTTTATGCATCCGGGTGGCCGCTGCGCAATGCCTGGAATCACGAAGATGACTCCGTGAAGAACCTGTTGCTCGAACGCGGCGCCAGGCCACAGCCGTACATGGTCTCGGAATCCCACAATATCGACGAAGCAAAGAGGCTCCTTGAGGAGAATCCGAGCGATGAGCTAGCCAGCGAGCTGGTGTGGTCTGCAGCAGACCACGGTTGCCCGGAGATCGTAGAGCTCTCTCTGCCTCATCTGAATTGGCCCCGCAATGACGCGCGCTGGCATTGGACTTTAATTCAACCCATCCGCGGAGCAGGAGGCGATTCTTCACGGAATGAGGGCCACTTCAGAAGCATGGCTGCGCTGCTGCGGCATGGTGTGGATCCCAACGTTTCACGTTTCGGGCAGACCATCCTTCACTTTGCGGCGGCCCGCCGCAGTGATCTGTCCGGAGAAGATCGGGCTCGATTCGCTTCAATGTTAATGGATTACGGCGCGGACCTGAAGCTGCGCGACGACATGTTGAAATCGACGCCTCTGGGTTGGGCGTGCAGATGGGGCCAGGTCGAGCTTGTGAGGCTGTATTTAAGTCGTGGAGCGACCGTACTCGAAACTGATACCGAGCCCTGGGCTTCGCCAATTGCCTGGGCCAGGAAGATGAATCACCGAGCAATCATCTCGCTGCTGGAGGGCGGTTTGGACCCGAGGCAATGATGCTCAACAGATGAGAACGCCGCTCGGAGTCGGCAGTCCGGTGTATCAGGATGACCACTGCAGGCGAAGGTAACACCGCCAACCCCGCCGTTTTTGCATGCAATTTCCGCTGTTTGCGCTACCTTCAATTGAGTAAAGGAGCAAGAAATCGAGTGAAGGACCAGGGTGCCGCCGGGATGTGTCTCATAAATGGTGCAAACTGCCGCCCGTAACTCCTTTGTTATCTAATCTTCGCCCTCTAACTCGTTTTTTGGTTGGTTACAGGCAGCTCTATTGATACATAAGTGACTGAAAAAAAGCCAGTTAACCACTCTTTATAGGGGGGAGGGGATCATAAGCGCTAAGATAACCACTTGATAACACAATGCGTTGTGCGGTTATCACTTTGGTTACCCATCGTGTAGAGCACGGAACTGGCCGAGAAGATCCATTTCGCCCTTAACTTAGCGCTTATGGGGGAGGGGATACCCGCACAAGGGGTCGAGTGTACGGACAGCTGGTTTCCGATCCCTATTCCCTGCTCCCTGCCTCTTCGATTCTCGCCCACAGCTCTTTGATACCGTAGCCGGTCTTGGCCGACACGGCGATAATCTCATCGAGCTGGTGCGCTTTTTTGAGGGCCGCAAGGTTGCGCGTGCGCTGGTTGCCGCTCAGGCGGTCGACTTTGGTAGCGACCACGACAAATTCGCGGCCATGGGCGCGCAGCCACTCGAACAACTGTCCGTCACTGGACTGCGGCTCAACGTTCGAGTCTACAAGGCAGACGCAAAGGGCGAGGGTTTCGCGTTCGGCCAGGTACGGCTCAATGAATTTGGGCCACTCCGCCGAGATGGACCTTGAGATCTTCGCGTAGCCATATCCGGGCAGGTCGGCGAACGCAAGTCGCCTGCCACCTCTCTCGTCCAGAACGAGGAAAAAATTGATGGCGCGTGTGCGCCCCGGCGTCGACGATACTTTTGCGGCTTTAGCGCCGACCAGCGCATTGAGCAGGCTCGATTTGCCCACGTTCGACCGGCCGAGAAACGCAACTTCAGGCAGCGACGGTGCGGGAAACTGCGCCGCGCTGATGGCCGAAAGCTGGAATTGCGTAGTGTAGCGCATAGGAATCGATGAAATGAGCTTGAATCAAACAAGTCCTATTTGACGATACAGGACCGATTTGGATCAGGCGCTCTGCGCTACTGCGTGCGGAGCAAAACTCGCGCGTTCGATGCGCGGCAGCCGCGCGGCGAGCAGCAATCCGCGCAGGATCATGAAACAGCAGAAAGCGCACCAGAGGCCATTGTTGCCCATCACGCGCCCCAGCACGACTGCCAGTGCCAGGTACCCGAGGAACGCAATAACCATGCTGTCGCGCAGTTCACGAGCGCGGGTGGCGCCGATAAAGACACCGTCCATCTGATATCCCCACACCGAAACCAGCGGCAGCGCCATGGCCCACGGCAGATAGCGGAGCGCCACCACTCGAACCGCCGCCAGGTTGGTGAATAGCCCTACCAGCGACGAGCCGGCAAAGACAAACAGCAGCGAGAGCGCCGCGGCCACCGCTCCCGCAGAAAGTGTTGAAGCCTTGAGCACAGCGCGATAATCGTCGACGCGCCGCGCGCCCACTGCCTCGCCCACCAGCGCTTCAGTGGCGTTGGCGAATCCGTCGAGCGCGTAGGTTGCAATCCAATGCAGGTTCAGCAGAACCGCATTCGCGGCCAGCGTCGCATCGCCGGCTCGCGCGCCGGTGCGCGTAAACCATCCGTAAGCGGCGACCAGGCTGATGGTGCGCAGAAACAGGTCGCGGTTCAGCGAAAACAAGTGCTGCCAGCTGGGGCCATCGGCAATCAAGCGCCAATTTGTTTTCTGCCCGGCGCCGCGGGGCCATACGACGCGAATGAGGATGAGGCCGACAAACAGGCCGGCCCAATCGGCAGAGAAAGTCGCCGCGGCAATTCCGGCCACGCCCCGGTGCAGCCAGACAACAAGCGCGAGCGCCACGGCCACGTTGACCACATTGACCGCAGCCTGCAATGCCAACGCCATGCGCGCGTGCTGGCGGCCCAGCAGGAATCCGAGCACGACATAATTCGCAAGCGCGGCCGGCGCAGACCAAATGCGAATATCGCAATAGACGAGCGCATTCTGTCGCACCGCAGCGCTTGCTCCGAGCAGCGAGAGAGAGGCAGCGATGAGCGGACCGCGCACGAGAACAATGAGAGCGCCGATGGCCGCGGCTGAAATCATTCCACGCCAAAAGTGGAGACGGAGGCTGGCTTGATCGCGCGCGCCGTGCGCCTGTGCAACCAGGCCGGTGGTCGCCATGCGCAGAAACCCAAAGGTCCAGAAGATTCCGTTGAAGACGATGCCGCCCATGGCCACGCCGCCGAGGGCAGCAGCACCGGGTAGATGACCAGAGAGCACCGTATCAACCGTTGAAAGCAGCGGTTGGGTGAGGTTGGAAAGAATAAGCGGAATCGCCAGCAGAAAAACTCGCCGGTACCAGGTGGCCATTGATGAGATTGTACGTGGATGCGGGGTCGTTATTTCGGGCCTTAAAGGATTGTTGGGAAAGGAAGAGCCGGCGAGGGCCCGGCAGCATCGAGCGCGGTCAACCACGCCTTCACGCTCAAGCGGATCGCTTCGACATCGAGTCCGCCGAATGCGGCGGGATACGCTTGGAGCCGGCGCTGGGCTCGGCGCAATAGAGAAGCGGTACCGATGAAATTGCCGCGCTGAAAATGGTGAAACGCCGCCGCAATTTGAATCAGCGCCTGCAGAAAGGTCTTCTCCCGATCGGCCGCGCGCAGCCACACGCTCTCCCAGTGCTCGTGTGTCTCAAAGAACTCGCAGTTTCGATAGCACCGGAGTCCCTCGGCCAGCGCGCCTTGTTCCCAATCCAGCGGCATCGTGCTCTTATTATCGAGCGGCTTAGCGAGTTACCGCGCAATTACTTCTTAGCGGAGCCCGAATAGAACGTGTACGTGGCAGTGTAATGAACCTCAACGGATTTGCCGGCGTCTTGAGAGTTTTCGCAGCCAGATGCGGGCGCGGCTCCGTCGTGAGTTTCGGTGCGCCGAATGAAGGCAACATTGGCGAGTGCACCCGTAGCGGTTCCATCTTTAGCGCGCAGCAAGAGCCATGCAACGGAGCCAGCTTCAGGGGATGGCCTGCTGGCAACGAGTTCTCCTTGCACCTGGCTGCCGTCATTCAGCTTCCAGGTAGGTCCCGCAAAGTGGCTTCCAATCGATCTGCCGGATGCATCCAGCAACTTTGCATCCGGAGCCTTCAGCATCCACTTGGTTGCGGCCGGAGTGCTGGCGCAGGTGTAAATCTGGACTCCGTCGCCTTTTGCCTGGAGCACAGCCTGGACGCCATGCGGAAGATCGATTGACGCGCCAGCCTGCTGGGCTTGCAGAGCGGGGATAGAAACTGCGGCCAGAATCAGAGAAGCGGTCAGAAATCGCATTGAGCGAGTGTATCAAATCGAAATGAGCATCGAGTCACAGGGTGTGGACCGGTTTGAAAAGCTCTGCCTCAGGGGCTAAAGCCCGCCGACCTTTTCGATCGATTGATGTACGGGCTGAAGCCCGTACCCTTCATCGCGGACCCGGCGGGATGTAGTCCTCAAAGTAGCGCATCAGGAGTGTCTGCCTGTGCAACAGGGTGCCCGGGCCTTCGACCAACGCGTGGGTGCGGTTGGGATAATCCATAAAGTCGAATGGCTTGCCCAGCGCGACGAGTTTATTGATGAGCCGCTCGGTTCCCTGGAAGTGCACGTTGTCGTCGCCCGAGCCGTGAATGACGAGCAGATGGCCGGTGAGGCCCTCGGCAAAACTAATGGGCGATCCGTCGTGGTAGCCCTTTGCGTTTTGCTGAGGCAAGCCCATGTAGCGCTCCTGGTAGATGGAATCGTAGAGGGCCTGATCGGGCACCGGCGCGAGCGCCACGCCGGCCACAAGCTGGCCGGGATAACGAAACATTTCGTTGAGTGTGGAAGAACCGCCGCCCGAGTGGCCCCACATGCCCATGCGCGTGCGGTCGATGTAAGAGTGCGCTTGAGCGAAAGAAGCGATGGCCTCGGATTGCTGCTGCGAGCCGAGCACGCCGATCTGGCCGTAGATGGATTTGCGCCACTCACGGCCGCGCGGCTGCGGCGTGCCGGCGTTGTCGAAGCTCACGACCACGTAGCCTTCGCGTGCGATCACCTTGTCAGACCGAAAGCTCCAGCTGTCTCTCACTGTAGTTGCTGCCGGCTCGCCGTAGACGAAGACGAGCATGGGATATTTCTTCGTGGGGTCGAAATTCGGCGGCTTGACGACAAAGGTGCTGAGCTTTACGCCGCCGCCCACCGTGGTGTCAGTAAACTCGACCAGCTCGGGATCGATGGCGTTTTCTTTGGCAATCAGATCGTCATTCGAAACCAGCGTGCGCACGGCATTTTGCGTCGTCATTTCGACCATCTCGTAGCGCGGAGGCTCGGTTGCGCTTTGGAACGAGTGAACGGCCCAGCGCCCATCAGGCGAAACGAAGTAACGATGGGTGCCGGATTCGCTTTCGGGCGTCACGCGCTCGGGAGTGCCTGTGCCATCGAGCCGCGAACGATAGAGATATTGGCGGATCAGATCGTGAGGCGACGCGAGAAAGTAGAAGTAGCCATTGTTTGAATCGAGCAGAACCGGCTCGATAACATCGGCCTCGAAGTTGGTGATGAGCCGGGCCTGGCCGGTTGCGCGCGACACGAGATAGGCATGCCGCCACCCATCGCGCTCGCTGAGCCACAGCAGTTGCTCGTTGAAGCCGCTCTTGCCCGCGACCCAATCGTACTCCGGCATAGCATCGACCCACGCCTTGTCGGTATCTTCAAAGAGTTGCCGTGCCGCGCCCGTCGCCGCGTTGACCAGCATCACTTTGTCGTCGTTCTGCAAGCGGTTGAGATACTGCAGCACGATTTCGTTCGAGTCGCCCACCCACTCCATGCGCGGAATGTAGTTGTTGCGTTGATCGCCGTCCAACTTGATCCAGGTGGTCTGGCCGCCGGTGGCGGGAATCACGCCCACGCGCACCGCCGCGTTGGTGCCGCCGGGGTGCGGGTATTTGTATTTGAATATCTTCGGATACTCCGAATCGGTGTCGTTGATGAGCGTGTACTCTTTGACGCCCGACTGATCGAACTGCCAGTAGGCGATTAATTTCGAGTCGGGACTCCAGCGAAATGCGTCGCGTAGCTCGAACTCCTCTTCTGTCACCCAGTCGGTGGTGCCGTTGATGATGTCTGAGGAGCCGTCAGTGGTGAGCTGAAGGATGGACAGATCGGCGAGCGATTGCACGTAGATGTTGTTCGAGCGAACGTAAGCAACGCGTGTGCCGTCAGGAGAGAACTTGGCGAACATCATCGTGGCCTCGGGGCCGTCACCCCCGAGCCTGCTGAGCTCTCCATCTTTGAGGTGCAGCACCCAGTAATCGCCTCGCGTGCGCTGGCGCCACACGCGCTGCGCATTGGTGAAGATGAGCAACATGCTGTGATCGGCCGACCACGAGTAGTCATCGACTTCGAGCGGCGTCTTCTGTCCTTGCGGAATAAGCACGCTGGCTGAGACCAGGATGCTGCGCTTTCCGGTCGCGGTGTCGTAGACGACGATATCCTGCGCGTCCTGCGCCGTTGTCGAGGGCTCAAGCACCGTGTAGCGGTTGCCTCCGTCAATCCACCGGCTCTCGGCCGGAGACTTTGCGCGGGCCTCGCCAGCGGAGCCCATCAAGTCAATGTATTGCCGCGATGGATGCGGAAAGGGGGGATTGGATTGCGCGTGGACGTTCACTGCCAGCAGCAATGCGAAGGGCAAGCTGACTGCGGTGCCGGCAAGGCGGCAACGATGACAAGGAATGAAGATCATGTGTGTTCTGGCCCCTTGAGAAGCGGAGATGCGGAAGAAAACCGAAAGGCGCCGAGCGGGGGTGGGTGCGCTTTAGAAGACTGTATCCGATTGAGGTTGAGACGGGCTACTGCGATTTGCGGAGCAAGCGCAGAACGGATGACGTTTGCAACGCCTTGTTCTCTCGATTCGGCCGATTCTCCCAAAAAGGATCGGGCTAACCATGCGCACGCATGGATAGCCCGAAGGTTTTTTTACGGATATGCTTACTGCCTGGCTGGCACGCTGCCCGTGATCTCTGCTGTCGCTGGAGGTACGGCGGCCAGCACTTCAGTCTCGGTCGCCGCCGGTGTTGGCAGCGGGCCTTCGAGCGCCAGCGCCAGCACCTCGTCCATCGAGTCGACAAAGTGCAGCTTCATGCTGTTCTTGATGTTGTCGGGCAACTCCGACACATCCTTTTCGTTGGCCTTGGGCAGGATGGTCTCAAAGATTCCCGCGCGCAGAGCGGCCAGCAGCTTTTCTTTTAATCCGCCGATGGGCAGCACCTTGCCGCGCAGCGTAATTTCGCCGGTCATGGCAATGTCGCGGCGTACCGGAATCTTGGCCAGCGCGCTAGCCAGCGCCGTGGCCATGGTGATGCCGGCCGAGGGGCCGTCCTTGGGGATTGCGCCCTCGGGCACGTGCAGATGGATATCGACGTTGCGGTAGAATTCGCGGCTGAGGCCCAGCGCCTGCGCGCGCCCGCGTATGTAACTGAGCGCGGCCTGCGCCGACTCCTGCATCACGTCGCCAAGCTGGCCGGTGATGGTGAGCTTGCCCTTGCCGTCGAGCACCTGCACCTCGGTTGACAGAATGCTGCCGCCCACCTCGGTCCACGCCAAGCCGGTAACCAGACCCACTTCGCTCTTTTCATGCACTTCGCTGTCGCGATAGCGGGGAACGCCGAGATACTCGACCACGCTCGATCCTGCAATCTCTTCTTTGTGTTTGACGCCGGCTTTGACCACCTTGCGCGCCACCTTGCGGCATACGTTGCCGATTTCGCGCTCAAGATTGCGCACGCCGGCTTCGCGCGTGTAATAGCGGATGATTTCGAGAATCGCATCGTCTTTGAAGACGATGTTCTTCTCGCTCAGGCCGGTCTGCTCGCGCTGCTTCTTAACGAGGTATTGCTTCGCGATCTCGAGCTTCTCCTGCTCGGTGTAGCCCTGCAGCCGGAGGATTTCCATGCGGTCCTGCAGCGCCGGCGGAATGGTGTGCAGCACGTTGGCAGTGGCGACGAAGAGTACCTGCGACAGGTCGTAGTCCACGTCGAGGTAGTGATCCTGGAAGGTGGTGTTCTGCTCTGGGTCAAGCACTTCGAGCAGCGCCGAAGCTGGGTCGCCGCGGAAGTCGGACGAAATCTTGTCGACCTCATCGAGCAGGAAGACAGGATTCTTGGTGCCCGCGCGCTTCATGTGCTGGATGATCTGGCCGGGCATGGCGCCGATGTATGTCCGTCTGTGCCCGCGAATCTCAGCCTCGTCCCTCACGCCGCCCAGCGAAAGGCGCACGAATTTGCGACCCGTCGATTTTGCAATCGACATGCCCAGAGAGGTTTTGCCCACTCCGGGAGGCCCGACAAAACAGAGAATGGAACCCTTGGGATTCTTGACCAGTTGCCGCACGGCAAGAAACTCGAGAATGCGCTCCTTGATTTTTTCAAGTCCGTAATGGTCGGTGTTAAGCACCTTCTCGGCGTAGTCGATGGAGCGGGTCTCTTTCGATTTTTTCTTCCACGGCACAGCCAGCAGCCAGTCAATGTAGTTGCGGCTCACAGTGGACTCGGCAGACATGGGCGGCATGGCCTCAAGCTTCTTGAGCTCCTGGATGGCTTTGTCCAGCACTTCCTTCGACATGCCGGAGGCTTCAATCTTTTTGCGCAGCTCGTCGAACTCGCTCTTTTCGCCGCGGCCCAGCTCCTTCTGGATGGCCTTGATCTTCTCGTTGAGGTAATACTCTTTCTGCGCCCGCTCCATCTGTCGTTTGACGCGCGACTGAATGTTGCGATCGAGGTCGAGCTTTTCAATCTCGATGTCGAGCACGTCGGCAATACGCGCCAGGCGCGCCGCCGGATCGAAGATGGCAAGTAGCTCCTGCTTCTCTTCAATGCCAAGCTGCAGGTTGGCCGCAATGGTGTCGGAGAGCTTGGCCGGCTCATCCATGCGGACCGTGGCGATAATGGTTTCGTAGTTGAGCGACTGCTGCAGCTTGACGTACTGCTCAAAAAGGCTGGTGACGCGCTGCATCAACTGCTCGGCGGCCGGAGTCATTTCAAAGTTGGTTTTGCCGGTGCGCACGGTGGCCACAAAGAAACCGTCGCGATCGCTCACTTCGACTGACTTGGCGCGCTCCACGCCTTCAACCAGCACCTTGATGTTGCCGTCGGGCATTTTGACGCTTTGCACGATGTTGCAGATTGCGCCCACCTGGTAGATGTCTTTGGCCTTGGGCTCGTCGATGGAGGCGTCGTGCTGCGTGGCGAGAAAAATCTTGCGGTCGCCGGTGAGCGCCTCTTCAAGCGCGCGCACGCTCGACTCGCGCCCCACCACAAACGGAGTCATCATGTAGGGGAAGATGACCATATCGCGGATGGGCATCATGGGCAGCTTGCGTACGTCGGATTTATCTCGAGGAGTCGTCATCGGGGCACCTTATTCTTAGACGCCTTCAGGCTCGCTGGCGACTCACGAGCTTTACGGGGGTCATAGACGGATTGTACAGCTTAATTGCCTCAGCGCAGATTCGCAATCCCGGCAGATTCGTGAATATCCACATTGTTTGCATTGGGCAAATCCCCGTTGAAGCCTGGTGGACGATAATGGCTCAGAGCGATGGAACGGAGAACAACATGCAAGAACGCGCAATGCCGCAAAAGGGACCATATCCCGTTGACGT
The DNA here is from genome assembly GCA_963732165.1 of uncultured Acidobacteriaceae bacterium. Classification (GTDB taxonomy): domain Bacteria; phylum Acidobacteriota; class Terriglobia; order Terriglobales; family Acidobacteriaceae; genus Telmatobacter. The sequence continues at coordinate 165,534 of CAVSYM010000023.1, read as the reverse complement.
CGAAGCCGGCAAGAGCTACTTGTGGTGTGCGTGCGGCCACAGCGCCACCCAGCCCTTCTGCGACGGCAGCCATGCCGGAACGGGATTTACACCCGTCAAGTTCGAGGCCAAGGATTCAGAGACGGTGTGGCTGTGCGGATGCAAGCGAACTCGCGACAAACCTTTTTGCGATGGGACGCACGGAAGCTTGTAGCGCGAGAGCAGACGAATTCAACTCGGATAAAGTTGTTTCGCTTCTCCCGGTAGGCACGTCGACGGCTCGCTGTGTTATGACGTTCAGTTTTCCGTCGGGATTTTTTCGGCGCTTTCGACTACCAGCACCGCCAGATATGCCTTTCGGCTTTCGATTCCCAGTCCCAATTGTTCTCGCAAGGCTCTTTGCCACGCGGTGAACATATCCGTGCCTAATTCGGCGGGCATTTCGACGCTGAAGTCAAAAACACCCGCAAGCCCGGTTTTGTCCACTACCGGAATCCGGGGTCCGCCGGCCCTCACCGGTTCACTTGGATTTTGTGTGGCTGGTATCGAAAACTGGATTGCGAGCAAGTCCGCGAATTGGCGCATATCGCCGTGGAAATGAAAGCCGGGCTGGGCCTTGGGCGTTTCCCCGTCCTTGATCGGGTGGATTCTGGGACCCGATTTGCCGACAACCAGTTGATACATGCGCATCTCCCGCACTTCGTCGTGCACCACCAGATTGAACCGCCCGGCGAGAAGACTTCTAAGCAGCGGAGCCGTTTGTTCTCTTGTGCCCACCCCACCCGCTCTTGCGTCAATGTCGTATTCGTTCTGATCGAGCCAGTTCGGCCCCGATACCTGACTCATCTGCATACCATAAGCTTCTGCAATAAGACGCTTCAGCGTGGCGTTTTTGGCTGTGAACCCGTCCGGCGAATACGTCAATTGGTTGTTGTAGTCGGGCCCAACGATGTGCTGGCTCGGCTTGACTGTGGCAACGTCAAATTCCGGCGACGAAGGTGGGCTTTGACTGAGAAGGACTGCACTCGGAAGGGCGAGAGAAATGAGCAGGCAGAACACGCGCATAGCCCTAAGCATAAGCGCCGGCTTCTGTATTGGTAAATTGCAAAAAAACGTGCAGCAAAAAGCCCCTCCGGATTTCGCGAAGGGGCTCCTCGTGCAATTGAGCTGCTGTTGTGCTACCCGGCCTTTTCAAGCAGACAAAGCGACAGATCTCTGCGCTCCACCATCTCGCGGGTAATCTCCACGTCGCAGACGCGTTTGTTCGAGGGCAGGTGGTACAGCAGGTCGAGCATCGGCTCTTGGAGAATCATGCGCAGTCCGCGCGAGTTCATCCCATCTTCCCGAAATATTGCCAATCGGCGGCGCCAATTGTTAACATTTCCTTAACAATACTGTAACATTCAACCGCCATGTCCAAAGAACTCTCGATGAGGCCGGTAACTTCTTTTGTGCCTGGGGCTTCGCTCGGATTCGACCGATGGCTGAAAGAAAACCGGTTGGGGTTCGTGCTTCTGCCTATAGTGGTGTGCGCCGTCGGTCTCGTCGTGGAAAAGATCGCCCTTGCGATCCGGCTCGGACTGTTCTCGTTTCTCATGGCAACTCCCGTGGGGGCGGGCGCTCACCTGTTGCTGTTGCAGCGGGTTTCCCTGGTCCGCGCAGACATTCTCTTCGGTTTTGTCGTCGTGCCGGTTGTCTTCGTCCTCGCCACTTATCGGGTGCCGTTCCGGTGGCAAATGTATGCAGCCTGGGCCCTGGCGTTCCTGGTGCAAGCCACTGTGATCGTCGAGTGTGCTTCGCTATCTACCACGGGGGCTTTTTCCTCCATTCGGCTCATCTGGTTCGGCGCTGTCTGGGCATTCCGCACACGGGACTTTTCGTATTTTGGGCAGCATCACGGAATATTCAGCGTCTTGATTGCGTCGCCCGTGGTTGCTGTCCTTGTTTATTGGTTGGCCAGGGCGGCGGCTGTCAAGAACAGGCGTTGGGTCAACAATGCGGTTTTGATCACGATAAGCCTCGGAGCGTTTGCCACGCTGGGCGCGTACGATTTGCGGGCTCCGGACATGGCATGGTCGCAGACTCTGCCGCGCATGACGGCCCGCGGGGCGTTCATCGAGGGCACCTACCTCCCGCAATGGACCAGGCCCTCAGCGGCTGAACTGGTGCGGAAATACAGGGTTGCCGAGAACGTACCCTTGCCACAACCGACGGCATTTACGGGTCGCGCGAAAGATGCGAACGTGCTGTTGTTCGTGATGGAGGCGATGCCCGCCGACGCATTCGATCCGGCGCGCGACGATCTGGCCGACATGCCGAACTTCCGAAGTCTTCGCGACCGCGCCTTTGTGGCCAGAGAGCATTACACGTCGTATCCGCTCACCGACGACGCAACATTCTCCATCTTCACTTCTCTTTACGCAAACCTCATGACCGGCATTCTCGATCATCCGGCCAAACTTCCAGGCCTCGTTCGCACGTTGCGCGATAGAGGATATGAGACCGGCTTTTACGGCTATGTCTGGAACTTCCATCACGACGGAGAAATGCTGAAGAGTCTCGGGTTTGAAAAAATCGTGGAACCCACATCCGCTGACTGGACAGGGCACAAAACCTTTTTTGGCCCGGTGGATTTCGTCGAGAAAAACGACCTCGAGGTGATGCATTCCCTCGAGAACGATATTCGCAACTGGACCAGAAATGGCCACAGATTTGCCGCCGCTTACTTTCCCGAGGTCGGTCACGATCCGTACCGAAGCGTAGCAGGTTGCAAGACACCTGCATCGATTGAATGTGCGCATGCTATTGCGGTGGTTGAAGATGCGTGGCTGGGCGAAATGCTGCGCGAATTGCAACGCGACGGGGTGCTGAACAACACCTTGATTGTTGTGACCGGGGACCACGGCATGCGGTTCGTGAGCATGGCTGTACCGGACGCTGATCCGAACCTGCCGATTCAGCCCACTTTGGATGAAACCATGTTGCGGGTTCCCATGCTCATCTACGCGCCAGGTGTGCTCCAGCACCCGATGTTCCTTGAGGGTCCGACTTCTCACATCGACGTGTGCCCAACCCTGTTTGACTTGTTGGGCGTCACGGAAGGGCGCGAACTTGAGGAGGGTTCGCCCATGTATCTTCCGGCGCTTTCGCAGCGCCGCCTTTTTCTGGATATGAAAATGTTCGGGGCGTCAGGTTTTGTAGCGGGCGGCAAATACTACTCTCGTAACGGCATGGGAATCATCTACGAGAATGACAAGCTTCAGTTTGAAACCGGCAATATGATTCCGTTCGACACCGCAGAAGCAGACCGGATAAGAACCATCGTGCAAGGACACGAATTCTCCGAGCGCGATATTCTCAAAAACGTGTTGTCGGCCAAGTAGCATTGCCCGGTGGTTCCTGCGGGCGCCGACTGGAGCTTAGATCGAACAGCCCCTTGCGCCGGCGGCACAAGGGGCTGTTGGCATATCCGGCGCACGAGCGGAATCAACCGGCCTTTTCAAGCAGGCACAGCGACAGGTCTCTGCGCTCCACCATCTCGCGGGTAATCTCCACGTCGCGGACTCGTTTGTTCGAGGGCAGGTGGTACATCAGATCGAGCATCAGCTCTTCGAGAATCATGCGCAGTCCGCGGGCGCCCACCTTGCGGGCCAGCGCCTCGCGTGCAACGGCGACGATCGCATCCTGCGTAAAGTGCAGGCGCACGTTCTCGTATTCAAAGAGCCGCTGGTATTGCTTCAGGATGGCGTTGCGCGGCTTGCTCAGAATTTCGATCAGCGCCGCCTCATCGAGCTCGTCGAGTATGCCCATCACGGGCAGGCGGCCCACAAACTCAGGGATCAGCCCGTATTTGATCAGGTCCTGCGGCTCGGTCCGGCGGAGCAGCTCGGTGTCGCGATGGCTGCGGGTGGTGGCTGCATCGGCCTCGGCATCCGCCGCCTTGAAGCCCAGCGCCTTCTTTCCAACTCGCCGGCCAACCACGCGCTCCAGGCCCACAAAAGCCCCGCCGCAGATGAAGAGAATATTGGTGGTGTCGACCGCGGTAAATTCCTGGTGAGGATGCTTGCGCCCGCCCTGCGGGGGCACGTTGGCAACTGTGCCTTCAAGAATCTTGAGCAGCGCCTGCTGGACTCCTTCGCCGCTCACATCGCGGGTGATGGAGGGGTTCTCGTCTTTGCGGCCAATCTTATCGATCTCGTCGATGTAGATAATGCCCTGCTGGGCGCGAGTGACGTCGCCGTCGGCGGCCTGCAGCAGCTTGAGGATGATGTTTTCAACGTCCTCGCCCACGTAGCCAGCCTCAGTAAGCGTGGTCGCATCCACAATGGCGAAGGGCACGTCGAGCATCTTGGCCAGAGTGTGCGCCAGCAGCGTTTTGCCAGAGCCGGTGGGACCGATGAGCAGAATATTCGACTTCGACAGCTCAATATCGTTGTTGCGCAGGCGGTTCATCTGCACGCGCTTGTAGTGGTTGTAAACGGCCACGGCGAGCTTCTTCTTGGTCTGGTCCTGGCCGATCACAAAGTCGTCGAGAAAACTCTTCACTTCCTGCGGCTTGGGCAGGTGCCCGGCGACGGTGGCGGGTGTTGCCTCGCCGCGGTCGTCTTCAAGAATCGAATTGCAGACGGCGACGCACTCATCGCAGATATAGGCCCGGGGATAGTCACTGGGCGACGAGATCAGCTTGGCAACGGCGTCCTGCGACTTGTGACAGAACGAGCAGCGCAGCGCTTCTTCAGGTCCCGTGCGCGTTTTCATGATTCAAATCCCCCTAATTGTCCTTCCGGTCTTGCCCTTTATCCGGCAATCAAGCCGCTTACGCGACGTTCTGCATTCTGCTTTCGAGCCGTGCCAGACGTTCGAGAATCTGGTTCTGCATTTCCATCCGGCGAAGCGTGTCCATCAATTGATTCTGGTTCCGGTCCATCTTCGCATCGACTGAGTCGAATCGCTTGTCCATCCGCGCTTCCAACTCGCCGATCTTCTTTTCGACCGCGTCGATTCTTACCTCGATCACGCGAATCTCGGGCGCCACGAAGTCTTGAATCAGTTGGCGGCTTTCTTCCATGAACCTCGTGCGCACTCCCAGTTCTCGTGCCCGTTTAGCTTACCGCCTACGTCCGCGGCCGATCGACGATCGGCCGGTCAATGATTTCGTCCACGATGCCGTATTCCTTGGCCTGCTCGGAGTTCATGATAAAGTCGCGCTCGACGTCGCGTTCGATCTGTTCCAGCGGCTGGCCCGTATGCTTCGCCATCAACGTATTCGTAATTTCGCGGATACGCAAAATCTCACGCGCATGAATATCGATATCCGTCGCCTGACCGCTCAACCCTCCCATCGAGGGCTGATGAATCAGGATCCGCGAATTGGGCAACGCAAACCGCTTGCCCTTTGTTCCGGCCAGCAAAAGAAACGCGCCCATGCTTGCGGCCTGGCCAATGCAGTACGTGACAACGTTGTTCTTGATGAACTGCATTGTATCGTAGATGGCCAACCCCGCCGTAATCGATCCGCCCGGCGAATTAATGTACAGCGAAATGTCCTTTTCCGGGTCTTCCCCCTGCAGGAACAGCATTTGCGCCACGATCAGGTTGGCAATCTGATCGTCGATGGGAGTACCCAGAAAGATAATGTTGTCGCGCAGCAGACGGCTGTAAATGTCGTAGGCGCGCTCGCCCCGGCTCGTCTGTTCAACCACCATGGGAACCAATGCCATGAACTGCCAGCTCCTGGCTTCCAGCTTTTCAGCTTTCAGCTTTGTTCGTGCCCGTACCGGCTGTTTTTGTTAAGACTCGCCCCTTGGAACCCGAGCCCGTTACTCGATCTAAGCTGGCAAGCGATCATACAGCAGCGATGCCGTTTTTTCCTTCAACAATTGCTCTCGAATTCTAGCCAGCCCGCCTTCCTTGGTCAAACGAGCCTTCAAAGTCTCAAGCGGCTCACGCGACTGATACGAAACCAGTTGCAATTCGTGGTCCACTTCTTCGTCGGTTACCGTTACTTGTTCGGCAACAGCGATTTTTCCCAGCAGTATGGACGTTTTGGTCTCGGCCAGGGCGCTGTCATGCTGGGCTGCCCGCAGGCGGACAAAGTCCAATTTGCGCATCGCGTCGGGCGACATTCCCTGCGCCGCCAGCGCCCGCAATCCTCGCTCCAGTCTCGTATCTATTTGTTCCTGAACGAGCGACTCGGGCACCGGGAACTGGAACTTCTCATTCAGCGCGGCAAAGAGCCGGTCCTTGGTCTCGTTTTCAACGCTGCGCCGCTTGCGGCTGGCCAGGTGTTCGCGCACCCGGTTTTCCAGGTCGGCGTAGTTCTCGTAGGAGCCAAGTTCCCTGGCAAAATCGTCATCGAGCTCGGGCAGGGTCCGTTTCTTTATGGCCTTAACCTGTACTTCGTAGGCTACAGTTTTGCCCGCCAGACTGGCTTCGGAGTAATCAGCCGGATACACCACCTCGGCCTTCAGTTCCTGGCCGGGTTTGGCCCCCCGCAGCGCGTCGGAAAAAGCCGCAACCGTGTCCTTGCCGCCAATCTCAACCAGGGAATTCTCGCCCAGGAGCGGCGCGGCCTCGGATTCGCCCTCGGCGACACTCTCAATTTGCCCCTTGTAGCTGATCTCGGCCCAGTCACCATCCTGGAGCGGCCGGTCCTCCTCAACGGGCTCAATGGTCGCCCGCGAGTCGCGCAGCATTTCAAGCTCGCGCTTGAATTCGTCCTCTGACACTTCAACCGATGGCTTCTCAACCTTTACTTCCTGGTAACCCTCGATCGAGAAGTCGGGCAGCACTTCAAACACCGCTTTGGCATGGAAGGGCGTACCCTCTTCCATGGTCAGCTCGGTTACTTTCGGCTCGCCCACGGGGCGCACGTTCATTTCGGCAATGCCCCGATTGAACCGCTCCGGCAGCAGGCTGTCGATGACTTCCTTGCGGATGTCGGCTGCAAACTTGCGCCGCACGATCGATTCGGGCACTTTGCCGGCGCGGAAGCCGGGAATCCGCGCATATCGGCGGTAGTTTGCGGTCACGCGCGTGAAGGCCTTCGCAACCTCTTCAACCGGCACGTCGATCACCAGCTCGCGGGTGCAATCGGGATTGAGGACTGGGCCATGAGAGTGTTCGTGGTCGTGATTGTCGCCCGCATGATCGTGGCCTTCATGGCTGTGATCGTGGGGTGTCTCGGGTGAGTCTGTGTTGGGAGTATTTTCGAGGGTGCCGGTGTTGCTCAACGTATTAGCCTTCCAGGCGCCGATGGCGCCATTGCATTCCACTTGGGGCGGGATTTGATACGGGCTGGCCGCATCTCACGGCCGCTCCACTTTCCAGGTTCAAATTCAACCGCCGCCGTGTGCCGCCGATCCAGCCGGATCAAGCACATTGTGGCCGGGGAAACTCCTCATTTCATGGTAAGTGGGATTGCCAACCCGGTCAAACCGCGGAGAAGTGTAAAAGGGCGGCGTTGGACCGTAAAAGACACTCTTCTGCGGACGCCACGTCCCGGGGGAAGGATTTGGCAATCGGAGGTATTTACCGTTCAGTTAACTGTGGCTTGCGCACATAAGGAAGGAAGCGCGGATCGGACGCCCCGCACTCGGCATAGTGGCTGCGCGCCTCGCGGAGGCTCAGTTGTCCGTTGACCGTAAGCCGAACCTCTTCAGCGTCCGCATCATCCTGTCCGTCGTCCTCCCACCAGCAAATCGGGCAAAGGCCAAGCGCGCTGGGAACCTGGAGCGTCTTATATCCGCAGCACGGGCAGCGAAATCGATTCTGAGCGGTCACCACATTGGATTGACGGAACCGCGACAAAAGCAGATTACTTCGCCGGCGCTCAAGAAAAGCGAACATCAGGTTATTTATCGGCGCTTTACTGCAACTTGATCTGCGCCTCTACCCCGCTCACTTGGATGTTCAGGCCGGGTCCAGGATGCGCGATATTGATGCGCGATATTGCTGCGCGATATTTAGATGCCGGGCGGGCTATCTTTCGGTCTTCAGGACCTGGGAGCGGCGCTCCGCATAAAATCAGAAACGCAGTTCAATTGAAGGAATTCCAATGCTTATCTTTCGATCGCGTTTTAGCTCTAAGCTCCTGGTCGCCGCGACTTTACTTGCCTCAACCTGCATTCTGACCGCACAGAATCAGCCGCACCCGCTTCGTGTTGCCATCGTAGGCCTCGAGCACGGCCACGTTGAGGGCTTCCTGGGCGCGCTACCCTCGCACCATGACGTGGAACTGGTAGGCATCGCCGACGCCGACTCGTCGCTGATCGCCAAATACCAGCAGAAATACCACCTCGACGCCACGCTCTTTTACAAAAGCGAAGCCAGCATGATCGAGCGCGTCCGGCCCGACGCCGTGCTGGTCTACACCTCGATCGGCGAACACCGCAACGCCATCGGCATCGCCGCGCAGTATGGCGTATCTTCGATGGTCGAAAAGCCGCTTACCATCTCATACCAGGACGCGCTCGCCATCCGCGAGATCGCAAACTATCACCACGTGCACGTGCTGGTGAACTACGAAACCACCTGGTACGCGAGCAACCGCGCGGCCTACGACGAGCTCAGACGTGGCCAGCTTGGCGAACTGCGCCGCGTTGTTATCAACGACGGCCACCAGGGGCCAAAGGAGATCGGAGTGCCACCCGAGTTCCTGAGTTTTTTGACCGACCCGGAGCAAAACGGCGCCGGCGCGCTCTACGACTTTGGCTGCTACGGCGTGGACCTGATGACCTGGATGATGCACGGCGAAGCGCCGCTCACCGTGACAGCCGTGACTAACCACGATAAGCCCAATGTGTATCCGCATGTCGACGACGACGCGACCATCGTACTCAAGTATCCACATGCGCAGGCTGTGATCCAGGCCTCGTGGAACTGGCCCTTCAGCCGTAAGGATATGGAGGTCTACGGCTCAACCGGCTACGCCATCACCGTGGGGCCCGACAAGCTGCGCGTGCGCTACCAGAATGAGCGCGACGAAAACACAACGACAGCGCCCTCGCTCGACGCGAATGAACGCGACTCACTCAGTTACCTCGCCGGAGTGCTGCGAGGAACGATCGAGGACAAGGGTGATCTGAGCGCACTCGATACCAATGTGACGGTGATGCAGATTCTGGATGCGGCGCGGGAATCTGCGCGGACGGGACAGGCGGTGCGGTTGTCGGGCTCAGGGGCCCGGTGACCGATGGGTTGGGTCGGTGAGATAGTCACGGGACACCTTCCGGATTGGCGGCCGCTCGCCCGCGAGGCCGACTACAGCACTTCAACTCCCTCCCAATGCGCTGTTATCCTGAACCGCAGTGAAGGATCCGCGGTTGTTCTTCACACCTTGAAACCCTCAATCCTTCCGGTTTGGCGGCCACTCGCCCGCGAAGCCGACTACAGCGCTCCGCCTCCCTCCCAATGCGCTGTCATCCTGAACCGCAGTGAAGGATCCGCGGTTGTTCTTCACACCTTGCCCCCCCCAATACTTCTAGATTGGCAACATTCCAACCAGGACACTAATCTTCCTCTACCTGAACATTAGCCGCAGCCAATGCCTCAAGATCGTCGGTTTCATCCGAGACAAGTTCTTCTTCGCCGTCAGTGTGTCCGGATGCTCCTCACCCAGCAGACGGCGGCGAGTCTCCAGCACTTGTTCCTCAAGCTTCCGCGCTCGCGACCGATCACCCTGAGAGTACAGCGTCCGGGCTAGATTACTCTTTGCCCATAAGCTGTTCGAATGCTTCTCGCCAAGCAGACGAAGGCGAATCTCCAGCACCCGCTCCTGGAGCTTCCGCGCCGCGACCAAGTCGCCGAGGGCCTTCAGTGTCACAGCGAGATTGTTCATTGCCGTCAAGCTGCTTGGATGCTCTTCGCCAAGCAAACGAAGGCAGGCCGCCAGCGCCTGTTCCTGAAGTTTCCGCGCTCCCGCCAGATCCATCTGCGAGCACAGCGTTCCGGCGAGGCTTGTCATCGCCCTCAGCGTGTCCGGATGTTCCTCACCCAGTAAACGACGGCGCGTCGATAGCACCTGCTCTTGGAGCTTTCTTGCACTCGCCCAATCGCCTTGCCTATTCAGCATCCGGGCCAGTGCGGCCATCGCTGTCAGCGTGTCTGGATGCTCCTCGCCAAGCAGACGACGGTGGCTCTCCAGCGTCTCTTCCTGAAGCTTCCGTGCGGAGGCGAACTCTCTTTGCACGGAGTCGTGTTTGTCCCAAGTGACGGCCATAGCAGGATCGATACCGCATTCTACCGCTTTCTAGACCCGCTTGGCCGACGTTGCGCGGCGCATCCTCGCGCGACTCCCATCGGTAGCTGGTCGCAAGTCCTCGTTCCGGACGTATCACCGCCTAACCGGAAATTACCGAAGCTAAACGCTGAGTTGGTCGAACGGGATGTGATGAGGAACAACCGCGGATCCCTCACTGCGGTTCGGGATGACAACAGTTTTGGAGGGCTCCGAGTAAATCACCGTCTACGGGGAAATTACTCTTTGACCAACACTCCTCGCTGGTCATCCTTCCGAGTCGTCCAACGACCCGGCGGCGCGGGCGGCCTCAATCATTCTTGGGGCTCAGTTTGCCAGATGTATAGAAATTCGGTGTCGCTCGATGTGGCGACCGAGATTCCCTTCTGGTGCGTGGCGCGGTTGAGGGCCGAGCGAATGTTTTCCTTGCTGTCGGGCAGGGCCGTCAGTGGAACCTTCAGAGCGCTTCCCTTCGGCAACTGTTCAATGTCGCTCAACAGCCGGGTCACGATTTTCTTGTGCTTTCCATCGCGCCCCTTGGGAACATCGAGCTGAAGGATCGATTGGAATTCCGTCGAGATGGGTTCGGAACCCGATTCTTCTGCCATCGGTGTCGACCTCCGTTTCTATTAGCTTTCTGATGGGGAAGTTGCGCTAACGTATGCCTAAATTGCCGTAAAGCTATTCTGCCAGCAAAATAATACTAACGAACACAAGGATTTTCAAGCCCTAACATCGAAATTCTTTTATCGTTCAACACGCATTGCGGGGCGATGTTGCGGGCGAGAACTCTTCATATATTGTGCTTTCGATTGCGTGTCTCGCTCAATAAGCGCCTGATTTAAAAGATTTTATGCGAGTCAAAAAGAGTTTCCCCGTATTGGTAAACCTTTGCTATGTTTGTGATCTGAAATGGAAGATCTAAAGACAATTCCAGGCAAGTCTGTAAATTCTACCCACAAGACTGCCCAAAACGACGGCCCAAACGGATTGAGGTAAAGTTCCCACTCCTGCGTAACTTGGTTGACCAAACTCCTGTCTCCGGCCTATATTTGGCCCGCGAGCAAATAACCGGAACTCAACCGATTGACTACTTGACAACGAGGATTCTCCCCATGAGTCGAAAAGCAACTTTCTCTTCAATTCCAATCACCGAGGTACCGATGACCGGAATGTTCGCCGACGGCAAGTCTTATCGGCCAGTCGTCCTGGTGGTTGACGATGAATGCGCCATTGCGGACACGCTGACAGAGATTCTGAAGCGGAGTGGATTTAACGCAATTGCCGCCTATGACGGTCCCAGCGCTCTTGATGCGGCACTCCTGAACCCGCCGGAAGTGCTGATCACCGACGTCGTGTTGCCGGGTATGAACGGAATTGATCTCGCAATCAGGATGAGACGCATCTTCACCGATTGCAAAGTCATTCTATTTTCGGGAAACGCCGCTACCTCCCCATTGATGGCATCGGCGTTGCGCGCCGGACACAACTTTGTGCTGCTCACCAAGCCCGTGCACCCGGGAGAAATGCTGGCACACGTGACCGGATGTATCCAGCACCGTGCCGTAATGAGCGGAGTTTAGAGGGTCCGATCGAATTGAACGTGAATCATATGGGGGCCTTGCGGCGCGCGACCCACATAGGCCCACATATTGGGTGGGTTCTCCGCTCGCGCCCGGGCACAAGACTCCATCGCTGACGGCCTTCCGCAATCTGTCCAAAGCAAATCGGGCGAAGCGCGTAATCCGCGCTCCGCTCGAATCAGTCGTCGACCCCAACGTCCCTCTGTTTCACTGCTCAACAGCTCAACTGTTCAACCGTTTTTCTGAACCCCGACTCCTTAATCACTAACCACTGACCACTAACCACTAATCGGCTTTTCTCACGGCCAGCCAGAAACGCCGCCGCCGGTCGAGCACCCAGCCCGCGAGTGCGGGCGTAAGAAGTCCGTCTTAAGCCAGCCCAATACTCAGCCTTGAACTTCCCGCCGGGCCCATGCGCGCAGGCCTCCACAACCAGAACTCCGCCGGCGTTGCAGATAATTTCCCGTCCCTGCGATACATTCAATTGCGTGCGGAAGCCAGCGCGGAAGGCGGGAAGTCCAATAAACGATGCAAAATGCTTGCCGTAACCCTTTATTCATGACTATTTTGCCCCATAAGCCATTCATTTTCATTGGGATACGCCAAAAGGTAAAAGGCATAAGCCCATGAAAATAAGCCGCTTAACCCCTAAAAGGGGGTATATATGGGGGGGTGCGATTCTGCCATCGCGTCCCCCCGGCCGGCGCTTGGGTTGTGAGAAATGCAGGCTGACCACCGACCACTGTTTTCACGGCACAAACACTCGCAGCCGTACGTGCCACTTGGTGCTCTGGCCCGGCTTGAGCGTCACCATTCCGGTGTCCATGCCCTTCCATTCCTTGCCGAACGGGTCGGCGAAGTTGTACTGGTCTTCGATGGCCACAAACTGCTGCGTCGGCGGAGCGTACAACTGGATGGTCTTGATCTCCGGCGACAGTCCCTCAATCTCCACGCCGTAATGCGCGGCGGGGTCAATCACCTTCACCTTTACCACCCCGCCTTCCCACGCCAGGTGACTCCAGTTATCGTCGTAAAAGTTCTTGCCGAGCGCCACGCCGCCGGGCGCCTGCAGATCGTACTGGCCGGAGTCGGGCACCAGCTGGCCGGTCGGAAATACGTTGCTGTAGTTGTCGACCTTGGTCAACATCGATCCCGGAATATGTACCCGCACCTGGTCGCGGTCGCCTGAGGGCAAATTGAAGTACGGGTGCCAGCCGATGGCCACCGGCTCATCTTCACTGCCCACGTTGTGCGCCACAACCGTCGCGTCTACGGCTTCGGACGTGAGCGTCACGGTAATCACCAGGTCGGTCTTCGAGAGCCAGTGTCCGTTGAAGTTGCCGCCGTGAATCACGCCCGTAACTTGCTGGCCGCCGGGTGTATCGGCCACGCGAATGTCCTCGGCCTTGGCCTTGAGGATGAGGCCGTGCATGGCGTGACGCTCAGAACCGGGCGCGGCGCCAACGTTGTTGGCCGGCAGGGTGATTTCATGGCCTTCCCAGGAGGTGGTAAGCGTTTTCCCGTCCGGCGAAAGTTTACCGACAATGCGGTTCGGATAGGGGAACAGGAACGCCGCGCCCAGCCGGTAACCAAGATCGCCGAATGGCGTGTCATGATCGTCGAGCATCTGCTTGGCCTGCTCAGGCGAGTGCGTGTAGAGCACGTCGACATTTCCTTTGCCGGGGAAATTCGCCGTGATGGAGAGAAGTTCCATGCCGCGGCCAGGCATCAGGGTCACGCTCGTGAACTCGGGTTTGGTGATGCTCACCGGTTTGCGGGTCAGGGTGACGAGCTTCTCGCCCCCGATCTCAATTGAGCTCTGGGCGCGGCCGGCCTCCAGCAGGCAAATGGCCGCCAGAGCGGACAGCGCGGCAATACGCGCAACAGTGCGAACGAAATGTGTCATATGTCTCTTCCCCTGTCGAGTGGTCTGGATATTCCTCTGCGGAGTTGTTCCGGAATCGCCGCGCCTGCGCATCGTTTTCAATTGCGCGCAGCCCGGCGCTCTGCAATCGTTGCCATTCTACGCCAGCGGCGCGGCGCGTCGATCTGAATTCAAAATCGAGCCAATGGGCCGTCGCCTACAATCGACCGAGGTAACCATTTGTGCCCAAACAAAGCGCAGGACTGTTGCTTTACCGGCGAGGTGAATCCGGCCTCGAAAAGTCCGGCCTCGAAGTTTTCCTTGTCCATCCGGGCGGGCCTTTCTGGGCGAAGAAGGACCTTGGCGCGTGGTCGATACCCAAAGGTGAATATTTGGTAGACGAAGAGCCGCTGGCCGCGGCACTGCGCGAATTTGAAGAAGAGACGAGTTTCGGGGAGATTGGTTCCCTGCCCCGAAGCGCATTCATCTCTCTCGGTGCCATCCGCCAGATTGGCGGAAAGGTTGTGACCGCGTGGGCCGTCGAATTCGACGTGGACGCGACCAGAATCATCAGCAACCTCTGCGAAATCGAATGGCCGCCCCGTTCCGGCCGCCGCATCAGCGTTCCCGAGGTCGACCGCGCTGCATGGTTTTCGGTTCCCGAGGCCCGCAGCCGCATCTTCGCCGCGCAGGGGCCGTTCCTCGATCGCTTGACCAATGCGCTCGCAGACCGGATTTAGCGCCCCACCTCGTGCGAAAATCAACGCGGCTTTTATCCCCGCTCGCCCCGGCTTGAATTACCATGTCAAAGCAGTTGAAGCCGGAGGTCGGCCGGGAGGCAAAACTCCCGCGTTCTGCTCCGCATTCCGCAACTTCATACCGTTTTCCGCATCCCAAAAGGAAGGGAGACAAAGAATGCCGTCGCCAGTAGCCGAAGGAAACCCCAGCGTGGTAATCAAACCCCTTACCGAGCGCAAATCATGGGCCGTGCTTACGGCCCACGCCGAGACCATGCGCAACGTGCACCTGCGCACTTTGTTTGCCGACGATGCGTCGCGCGGAGAAAAATTCACCACTGAGGCGGCCGGGCTCTTCCTCGACTACTCGAAGAACCGCATCACCGCTGAGACCTTGAAGCTGCTGCTCGAACTGGCCGCCGAGTCAGGCCTTGCCGAGCGCATCGCGGCCATGTTCCGCGGCGACAAAATCAACATTACCGAGAAGCGCGCTGTGCTGCATACCGCTCTTCGTGCACCGAAAGACGCAACCATTCTGGTCGACGGCGAAAACGTGGTGCCCGGAGTGCATGCGGTACTGAATAAAATGACCGCCTTCGCCAACCGGGTGCGCAACGGGGATTGGAAGGGACACACCGGCAAGCGCATCCGCAACGTGATCAACATTGGTATCGGCGGGTCGGACTTGGGACCGGTGATGGCCTATGAAGCGCTGCGTCACTACTCCGACCGCTCGATGACCTTCCGCTTCGACTCGAACGTCGACAGCACCGACTTTGCCGAGTCGGTCCAGGGACTTGACGCGGAAGAGACGATGTTCATCGTGTCGTCAAAGACTTTCACCACACTCGAGACCATGACCAATGCGCATACCGCGCGCGACTGGATGCTGAAGAGCCTGGGCGGCGACGAGTCGGGGATCGCCAAGCACTTTGTTGCGGTATCGACCAATGCCGGCGAGGTAAGCAAATTCGGCATCGACACGGCCAACATGTTCGGCTTCTGGGACTGGGTTGGCGGCCGCTACTCGATGGACTCGGCGATTGGTTTGTCGACCATGATCGCAGTGGGGCCCGAGAATTTCAGTGCGATGCTGGCCGGTTTTCACGAGATCGACGAGCACTTCCGCACCGCACCGCTCGAGAAAAACCTGCCCGTGCTGCTGGGTCTGCTCACCGTGTGGTATATAAACTTTTTCGGCGCGAACACAGTTGCCATTCTGCCTTACGAACAGTACCTCAAGCGCTTTCCGGCATACCTGCAGCAGCTCACCATGGAGAGCAACGGCAAGCACGTAACGCTCGAAGGTGAGCGCGTGAATTACGAAACCTGCCCTATCTACTGGGGCGAGCCCGGCACCAACGGCCAGCACTCGTTTTACCAGTTGATCCACCAGGGGACCCGGCTGATTCCGTGCGATTTTATTGCGTTTGCCAAATCGCTCAACCCGCTTGGAGCACACCACGACATCTTGCTGGCGAACGTTTTTGCGCAGGCTGAGGCACTGGCCTTCGGCAAGACTGCCGACCAGGTGCGCAGTGAGGGCACGCCGGAGTGGCTGGTGCCGCATCGCGTATTTGAGGGCAATCGTCCGTCGAACGTGATCCTGGCCGATGAACTGACTCCCGAGGTGCTGGGTAAATTGGTCGCGCTTTACGAGCACAGCGTTTTTGTGCAGGGAACCGTATGGCGTGTGAACTCGTTTGACCAGTGGGGGGTGGAACTGGGCAAGGCGCTGGCGCAGAAGATCATTCCCGAGCTCGAGAGCCCGGATAAGCCCAAGCTCAGCCACGACAGCTCGACCAATAACTTGATTCGCCGTTACCGCAAGACGAAAGCGTAAGCAGACACGTAGGAAGATCAATAATGTGGGTGCCCCGGGTCCCTCGCATTTGGGGACCCGGGAGACCAGATAACGCCACGCACGCGGGCCTTGTATCAGGGCACGACTTTACAGGTTGCGGAAAAACGCATTGGGTGGAGCGAAGTTAGTGAAAAACCATCCCGCAGGGGTTAAAACCCCGCCTCTTTATTGCCCTTTTCGGCACGACTGAAGTCGTGCCCTGACACTTCGTGCCCCGTAGCAAGGTTTTTCCGCAGCCTGTTTAGTCGTGCCGTTCAAGTCGCTAAACACTCGGGGCTTTGGCCCTGCGAAAATCAATGTCGGAGTTACTCAATGGCCCCGCGCGGATACGATCGCCCCCTCTACATTCTTCCCTTCGATCATCGCGGCTCGTTTGAGACCGGCATGTTTGGCTGGCACGGCGACCTCAACGCCGAGCAAACCGCGAAGATCGCCGAAGCCAAGCGCGTGATCTATGACGGCTTCCGCGCTGCGCTTGCGGGCGGCCTGCCCAAGGAGCACGCCGGCCTGTTGACCGACGAGCAATTCGGCGGGGCGATTTTGACTGATGCCAACGCCGAGGGTTACATCATCGCCTGCCCTGCGGAAAAAAGCGGCCAGGAAGAGTTCGACTTCCAATACGGGGACGATTTCGCCGCACACATCGAGAAGTTTCATCCCACCTTCTCAAAGGTTCTCGTCCGCTACAACCCCGGCGGCGACGCGGCGATGAATCGCGAGCAGGCGGCGCGGCTCAAGCGGCTTTCGGATTATCTCATCAGCGCCAATCGCAGCCTCTTCATGTTTGAGCTGCTGGTTCCGGCTGAGAAATCGCAGCTCGCGCACGTGAATGGCGACAAGGGCCGCTACGATCTCGAGTTGCGCCCGGGCCTGATGGTTGGAGCCATTCGCGAACTGCAGGATGCGGGCGTAGAGCCTGACGTGTGGAAGATCGAAGGGCTTGACCACCGCGAGGATTGCGAGAAGATTGTCGCTGTTGCGCAACGCAACGGCCGCGATAAAGTCGGCTGCATCATCTTGGGACGCGGAGAGAATGACGCCAAGGTGCGCGAGTGGCTTTCCATGGCTGCGTCGGTGCCGGGCTTTGTCGGCTTCGCTGTGGGCCGCACGGATTTCTGGGATCCTCTGGTCGGGTGGCGCGACGGCAAAGAGACTCGCGAGCAAGCAGTGGCACAGATCGCCGCGCGGTATCGCGAGTTCACGGAGTTGTTTGAAAGTGCGCGCGGGGCTGCCACCTCCTGACCTCATTCATTCCGCACAAAACCAGTCATGACGGCTTGTCCTCATCCTCGCCATAGGTGTTGATTTTCCGATGGACGAGAACAAACGCCGCAGCACCAGATATGAGGGCAGTCGCCGGGGCCAGAATAAGCGCCCATTCGCTCGCTTCGCCACTGAGGAGACCTAGCGCAAAGGAATATCGCACCAACGAATCCCACTATAGCCGCGAGAACAGCGGCAATTGCCGCCATGACAAATGCGACAAAGCTCTCGCCCAACGTGGACTTCATAATTAATCACATCATAGTCTTCAATGTAGCGCCGGGTGCCCCATGTCCCTCGCATTCGGGGATATGGGAGGCCAACTCACCTAGCCGACGCGCTCCCATTTCACGCTCCATCCCCACTCCCCATTCCGGCAGTCTACAATTGCTGTGTTTTTCGGCGCGAAACATTTTCGCGTCTGAAATTCGCAAGCAACCCGCACACCGAATCCGCCCGCTGGAGGGCCTGTCCCGCATGAAGAAAACCGTTCCCATTCTGCTCGTGCTCTGCGCGCTTTTTGCAACGTTGCCATTGCGGGCCCAAGTCAAGATGACCCACGACCAAGTCCTCTTCTACACGCAGGACTGGCATGGTGAGCGATTCGCGGATGGCCGGCCCAAACTGCCTGACTCGCTGCTGAAACGCACCGTCGATATGACCATTGAAGATGTGTGGGAGTATCTGCGCGACCACGGCTATCGCAACCAGTATGAAGGTAACTGGCAGGCGCTGCACGCCGACAAGCCGTTTGCCGGCCGCGCATTGACCGCGCAATACATGCCCACGCGGCCCGACATGCGGCGCGCCATTCTTGCCGAGGGCAAAGCCGAGGGCCGCACTGGCGACACCAATAGCTGGCCCATCGCCGAGCTTCAGGATGGCGACGTGTACGTTGCAGACGGCTTCGGAAAAATTGTGGAAGGCACGCTCGTCGGTTCCAACCTCGGCAATGCCGTGGCCGCGCACACGCACACCGGCTTCGTCTTCGACGCAGGCATTCGCGACCAGGAAGAGAATCGCGAGATTCCCAATTTCAACGGCTTCTATCGCGGCTACGATCCATCGGCATGGGCCGACATGGAGCTGACCGGCATCAATGTGCCCTTGCGAATCGGGCGCGCCGTTGTGCTGCCCGGCGACCTGGTGCTGGCCAAGGCTGAGGGAGTGCTGTTTATCCCCGCGGTGCTGGCTGAAGACGCCATCAGCCACGCCGAATTCACTGCACTCACTGACGATTACAACTTCGAGCTCAATCAGCAGGGCAAGAACGGCGCGCAGTTTGAAGGCGGATGGAATGCGGTCAAGTACGATGCCTTCGCGCAGTGGATCGACGCGCATCCCGAAAAGCTCAAAATGCCTCGCAGCGAGTTTGACGCGCTGCTGGCCAAAGCCAAAGCGAGAGGCGACCACTGACGCAGACCCAATCCGCGCCCGATTGAGATATCCGAATCGATTCGGCGCACAAATACAAACCTGATGCATCTGCACGTTCAACCAGTCCTTGGAGCCCAATATGCCGACCGACAAATCGCCTAGCCTCAATCGCCGCAATCTTCTCAAGTCGTCACTCGCAGTAGCTGCCGGCGCCGCGCTCTCGCCTGCCGCACGCGCCGCGCAATCAGAGCCCGCGGTCAAGAATGTGAACACCAACTCGAGCCCGTCCACGCTCAAGATCACCGACATGCGCTACGCGGTGATTGAGAAGCCGGGGCCAAGCCCGTGCGTCATCATCCGCATCGACACCAACCAGGGCGTCTTTGGCCTCGGAGAAATACGCGATATCGCCGGCCCCCAGTATGCCCTGGTGCTCAAGAGCCGCCTGCTCGGCGAGGATCCTCTGCGCATCGACTACCTCTTCCAGAAGATTCAGCAGTTCGGCGGGAACGCACGCCAGGCCGGCGGAGTGTGCGCAGTTGAAATGGCGCTGTGGGACATCGCGGGCAAGGTCTACAACATTCCCGTCTACCAGATGCTGGGCGGCAAATGGCGCGATAAGATCCGCATCTACGCCGACACCACGGAGTCAGAAGACCCCGCTGAGTACGGCCGCCGCGCCAAAGAGCGCAAGACGATGGGCCTGACGTGGATGAAGATGGACCTGGGCATCAACGTGCTCGACGGCATGCCCGGAACTGTAATGCAGCCCTCGGGCCTGAGTGGCTGGGAGCAGCACGTGCAGCCGAATCTCTTCATCGCAACTGAAGTCACGGACAAAGGCATCGACCGCCTTTGCGAGTATGTGTCCGCGGTGCGCGAAAACATCGGCTTCGACATGCCGCTCTCGATGGACCACCTGGGCCACATCGGCGTCAAATCCGTCATACGCCTCGGCAAAGCATACGAGAAGTTCAATCTCGAGTGGATTGAAGACGTGATTCCCTGGTACTACACCGACCTGCTCAAAGAAATCACGCAGGAGAGCCCGACTCCCACGCTCACCGGCGAAGACATATACCGCATTGAAGATTTTGAAAAGCTGTGCAGCGAGCACGCCGTCGACAAGATCCATCCCGATCTGGCCACTTCAGGCGGGATTCTGCAGACGCATCGCATCGGCGACATGGCCTTCAAATACGGCGTACCCATGGCCATGCACTTTGCGGGCACACCGGTGAGTTGCATGGCCAGCGTGCACTGCGCGGCGGCCACGCGCAACTTTCTCGCGCTTGAAAATCACTCGCTCGACGTTCCGTGGTGGCAGGACCTGGCGACCGGCCTAGACAAGCCCATCATCAACCAGGGCTACATCAAGGTTCCCGACACGCCCGGCCTCGGCGTCGCACTCAACGACGACGAACTGAAGAAACACCTGAGACACGGCACCGAGTACTTCGCACCCACTCCGGAGTGGAACGAAGCGCAATCGTGGGACGACGCGCTGTTCAGCTAAGCGGGAGAAACGAGCAAGCAGTTTCGCCCGTGGCTACAGCGTATCCGGTTTGCCGCCCCACACCATGGGGTGCACATCTTTTGCCGATTGCGAAAAGGTCCACAGGTGCCCGGCGATGTCAACCGCCGTGTACTGCCGCTCGCCATAAGGATAAGTAACCGGCGCCTGGGTAACGCGCGCGCCGTGTGCGCGGGCGCAGGTGCAGTGAGCATCGGCGTCATTGACGCGCACCATCACCGAGTGCCCGATGCCCAGCGGCGCGTTTTCTTCCTCGGGACGCTTTTCACGCAGAATCACCGCGCCATCGCCAATGTTGAGCTGGACACGATGGCTGCCAACGGTTAAGCGCACCGTGAAGGCGAAGGCCTCACACAGCCACTTTGCCGCCTGGATCACATCCGGATACGCCAGTACCGGAATGACAGTGGCATTTGGAATCGATCGGTTCGACAGCATTCGTGCTCCTTCAACTTTATGCAGGCGAAAACGATCAGCGACCTGGCCCGTTCATTTTCAGCGAGGAAATGGCCGTTTTGGTTATGCCGGATGAGGGCACCGTTTCGAGAATACAGCAGGTCGAGGAAGAATGGCTCGAGGTTTCGGGCCACAGCAGTTGCTCCGACAGTCTCACGCCGCGCAATTCTACGGCGGCGTGAGAACATCGGCTCGGCTACTGTTCCGTGTATGTGTAGTCGATCGAGTGCCATGTGTCGTCGACCAGGTACCACAGCCGCGCGTAAATCGTAGCGCCGCTGGCCGGAACTTTGGGCGCGGTCGCGGATGTTGTCGTGATATATCCCGACACATACACGTTGTCAGAACCCACTCCCTTGGTCCCCAGCCAGAAATCGTACAAGGTCGGCCCGGTGCCGGCCGTCCAGGTGAAGGCTACGTTGCTGGCGCCGAGCACCGTTCCCACGTTCGGCGTGGGAGTGGTCAGCGCCGGCGCCACGGATTGGGTTGCGGAGTAGGTGTAGTCGTTCGACTGCCATGCTCCATTAACAAGCCACAACAGCCGGACATACACCGTATCCGAGGCCACGCCGTATGGCACCTTAGGCGCGATGGCTGAAGTGGTCGTGATATGTCCCGACACATACACGTTGTCAGAACCCACTCCGGTGGTGCCCAGCCAGAGATCGTACAAGGTCGCCCCGGTGCCGGGCGTCCAGGTGAAGGTTACGTTGCTCGTTCCCAGTTGAGTGCCCAGTCCCGGCGTGGGGCTGGTCAGCACCGGCGCCACGGGTTGGGTTGCGGAGTAGGTGTAGTCAATCGAATGCCACGCGTTCTTAATCAGGTACCACAGCCGGACATACACCGTATCCGTGGCCACGCCGTACGGCACTTTAGGCGCGCTAGCGGAAGTGGCCGTGATCGGGCCCGCGACATACACGTTGTCAGAACCAACGCCGGTGGTGCCCACCCAGAGATCGTACGCGGTCACGCCGCTGCTGGAGGTCCAGGTGAAGGTCACGTTGCTGGTGCCGAGCACGCTGCCCGGCGCGGGCGAAACAAGCGCGGGAAGCCCCGCGGCCACCGTCAGCGTAAAGTTCTGCGTTCCGCCCGGGGTCACCCCATTGCTGGCCAGAATGTTGAACGGATAGATGCCGGCCGAACCCGCTGCCGGAGTGCCGGCCAGGGTTGCCGTGCCGTTGCCGTTGTTGGTGAACGTCACGCCGCTCGGCAGAGCGCCGGTTTCGCTGAGAGCGGGCGAAGGATACGCAGAGGTCGTGACCGTGAATGACCCCGCAGCCCCTGTGGTGAAGGTCGTGCTGCCGGCGCTGGTGATCGCCGGCGCCTGATCCACCGTCAGCGTGAAACTCTGCGTGGCAATGGGGCTTATTCCGTTGGAAGCCGTGATGGTCAACGGATAAGTGCCGCCTGTGCCGGCCGCCGGCGTGCCCGAAAGAGTGCCGTTCGAGCTCATGGTGACGCCAGTGGGCAGAATGCCCGTCTCAGAGAACGTGGGCGCGGGGTATCCGCTGGCGGTGACAGTGAAAGAGCCCGCCGAGCCGGTCGTGAACGTCGCACTGCTGGCGCTGGTGATCGCCGGCGGCGCATCCACGGTTACGGTATCGGTATTCGATGTGGCAGCGCTGCCCTGGTTGGCGTGTACTGGATCGCCTCCACCCCACGCGAGCGCCGTATTGCTGACGGTCGTTAGCGAGTTCGTCGGTACGTTGACGGTGAGGGTAATGGTTGAACTTGAGCCGCCAGCAATGCCCGGAGTTGCCGTGCAGGTAACAGTGCCTGAACCGTTGCAGGTCCACAGACCCCCCGTCGAGGTGGACGAATTGAGCGTATAGCCACTGGGCAGTGTGTCGGCTAATGTGACGGTTCCCGAAGTCGCGCCGCTGGTTGCGGTGTTCGAAACCGTGATGGTCCACGCGCCCGTTGTCCCAGCCGTAAAGTTGCCGGAGTGCGACTTGGTTACTGCCAGCGATGGCGTTGGATCGACCGTGATGGTGTCGCTGCCGGAGTTGCCGGTAATGCCCGCGCCGCTCACACTGACGCTGTTGCCGATGCTGCCAGGAGCGCCCGATGCAACATTTACATCTAGGGTTAGGGTCGGGTAAGCGCTGCCCTGAGCCACTGCTTCGTCGTTAGTGCAGGATACGGTTTGGCCACTGGCCGAGCAGGACCATCCGGTTCCTGAAAAGCCGGTGTAAGTAAGCGTGGAGTTGAGTGTGTCTGCAACCGTCAGCGGGTTTGTTCCGAACGGGTCGCCGGTGGGCCCGGTGCTGTTAGAAGTCTGAACCGTGGACGTGATCCGCGCGCCGGTCTCGCCTTGGACAAAATCAGTACCTGAGCCGTCTCCCTGGTGGCTCAGATCCACACTCACTGTCACCCGGTTCTCGGTAAAGTTGACGCACCAGCCGTTTGCAGCGCTGGCGACTCCAGCTGGATCATCCTCTGTCATGTAGAGGGCCCAAATGCCATCCGGATTGGTGTTTTCAAATTGACTCGAGAATGTGCCGCTGCCACGCGGCGTCGCATAGGTAATGCCCGAGGGAAGGGTGTAAAAGCCGCTTGAACTGGCAGTGTAAGGCTGGGCAGGTTCGGGCCAGTTGGGGTCACCCTCAGCGTAGCTCGTCGGGCTATAGGTGCCGGGCGAGAGCGTGGACACCGAGGAGGAAATCACATTGTCGGCGGCATCGGAGAAGATATAGTTGCCGAGACTTGCGGTGCCTCCCCCCGAGCCGTATCCGGCGTTGGAGAAGAAGTCGAGGTCCGCGCCGGTCGGGCTGACGACCATGGACTCAAGCGCGTAGAGAATAGTGGATGCCGATGAGTACTGGTTCAGTCCGAGAGAGACGCTGCCGATGGTTCCCGGAAGGCCTGTAACGTCGATAATCGATGGGTTAGGAGTAAAGGCGCCCTTGTAGGAAGAGTTGGCAGAGACTGCGCCGCCGTTGCAATAGCAATAGGTGGCGCCGCATGTGGGGCCGTGTGAAATGGCTGCGCCGTTTGCGTAGAGGGTGGTGCTGTCGTTGGCGCGCTGCGTAAAGGTGGTCTGGCTGGCATTGTCGGATGAATCTCCGCCGTACTCGACCACATACAGGTTATCGCCTTCAGGCAGGGGAGCCGTGGTAAAAGTAGCCTTTCCGCTGCCGTTTAATGTGACCACGTTGTTGCCGTTAACAGTTCCCGGGGGTGCGACACCGTTCTCAAGGAAGGTAACCGTACCGCCAGAGGTGACGGGACTGCCGTTTGCGGTGACGGTGGCTGTGAGCGTGACCGATTGGGCGGTGAGCTGAGGGTTCTGGCTGGAGGTCACGGTGGTTGTGGTTTGAACGCCGGTGTTGACGGTGAGGGCAACGCACCAGCCGCCGGCGATGTTCTCGTTATCGGCGAAGTTCTCATAAGGGTACAGCGCCCAGTCGCCATCGGCCGTAGCGCCGTTGAAGTTGGACCCAAACGTCTCGGTTACCGGTCCGTAGGTTTCATCGGGATTCTCGTTGTTGTAACCATAGTTGATGGTTCCGGGCACCTGTGGCACCGCACTATCGATGGAATGTGCGCCCGAGCCTGGGAAAATAGTCTCCACGGAATCTTCGTCTGACCCTACGTAGCTTGCGGGGCTGGAGGAGCTATTCTCCGGAGGACCTGTAGTGCCGTTGGTATTGGGATACGCGCCGGCGGAATCGTCGAAATTCATCCACGCGCCCGTTGTGCTGTCGCTTTCATTGAAGGCGTTGTCGAGAAAGTCGAGGTTGTGATGGCCATCGGGAGAAACCAGCAGATGCGACCCGGTGACCTTTCCCGTTACATCGAGCAACTTTACTTCGACGTTTGACACCGTCTGCCCTGGGAAGCCTGTGACCTTGATGATGGAGGGATAGATTGAGGTCGTCTCATACCCAAGTGGAATCGAGCCCGTATTGCAGAACGTGTCGGTGCCTCCGCTCGAAGTGAGGCCCTCCACCAGTTGGCTGACATCCGAATTGGTTGAGCTCGATAAGAATCCGGTTCCCCCGCTGTAGCTCGCGCCAATGTCGTACAACCCCTGCGTATACGAAGTGGTGCACTGTGCCGTCCCGTTGCTCACCGCGACGGAAGTGCCCTGGGCGCAGGAGATGGTGTTTCCGTTTGACGTAAAGGTCACCGTGCCAACGTCCACTGTGCTGGTGGAAGAGACCGTGGCTGTGAAGGTGACACTCGATCCGGAATTTGAGGGATTGGTGCTGGAAGACACTGTGGTGGTGGTGGAGGCGGAAACAGTCTCGTTGTAGGTGAGTGACAACGTCCACGAATCGACCGAGATAGGGTCGGCGCCGCTTTCAGTGAAGAAGGTGTCGTAATTGTCGACATATAGCGTCCAATTGCCGTTTGACGCTCCGCCAGTGAACGTTCCGTTCAGCGTTTTCGAACCGTCGGTCTGTGGCAGCGAGAGACCGACAGCGTTGTTGGGTATCGACCCAAATACACAGTCGTTCTGGTTCGTCCAGTAGGAACTGGGCGCGACGGTATAGTCGGTGCCCTTGGGGCCGGTCCAGCCATTCCCGCTGCTGTCGGGGGCTGCTGGCTCCCCATCCTCGATGGTGATGTTGTAGTCGTTGAGTCCCGATGTGGGGGTGCCGGAGTTGTCCCCGTCAGTGGAGTTTCCAGTGCAGCCCAACAGCTCAAATTTTTGACCTCCAGGACCTACCAGGTAAAAAGAGGTGAAGAAAACGCTAAGGCTGTCCGGGTAGCCTTCTTCTCCGTTGCCGGAGGATGTAACGCCGTTCAGGGTCACTACGACCTTTGTCACCGTGCCCGCGTCCGCGGTAGGGACATTGATGGTTGAATAAGCGAAACCGGTATTGGAGCCGCACGCCGATGTTATCGTGGGCGACGTTATCGCGGTGGAGCAGGAGTTCACGATGTTTATCGCAGGGCTCGCGGAACTTCCCGAGCTCATGAAACTCGTCGTCGTCTGCGCGTTCGCCGTAAGTCCGCCGGCGCTGAACAGCAGCGCCGCACCCAGGGCGGTGACGTGGTTGAGATGAAGGCGCAATACAAAATTACGAAGGCAGGGGAAGTTGCTGGATGGCATGTATTCCTCGCGAGAGAACCGTTGCCCTGTGCGCTTGAATTTGTGCGCACGCAGTTGTAAAGGCGAAATTAAGTGACGGACTAGACTCTTTCGAAAACGTTCAGGTGACCTGTCTGCAGCGCGTCAGCATTCAATTCCCGGAAAAAGACCGGATTCTCTATGTCGAACGCCTGGTATGGTTTCCGGGGACGAAGAAAAAAAGGCATCGTACAGCAGCGATATCGAGAAACCGATGGGGAAGGAAGCCATTGGCTGGGGGGAGCCGTGTGAAGGAAATCAAGATAAATTTTGCAGACGGGCCATTCGAATGTCAATCGGATAGTTAAATGTTCACGTTTACAGCCAGACGAATTTTTGTTGAATCCGCTCTTGATTCGCCGCTTGTCTCAAATCGGTCCAATCTGGATTGGCGAGATATCAAGCGGCACTCCACCGTTTCAGAAGCAGAGCGGTTGCACTTGCCAAAAGTTGACGGCGAGTAACTTGCTTTCGTCTATTGCTTAACTTCTACTCCAAACGTGGCGATCCGGCTGAGGCGCTGGTTGAGATCGTCCTGCTCCTGGCGGGCAAACTTCTTCTGCAATTCGATCTGTGCTTGCCCTTCCTGATGGCGCCCCACTTTCCAGTACGCACGGCCCAAACGATAGTGAGCTTGCGCATAGTCAGGCTTGAGCCTGACAGCTCGCTCCAGGTATGCGATGCTGCCTTTCCAATCGTTGCTTTGCTGCAGCACCACGCCCATTTGAAATTGTGCTTCAGGCAGTCTGGGATTGGCTGCGATGGCTCGTACCAGCAGCTTCCGGGCAAGATCCACGTTCTGCTGGTTAACGTTTTCGGTCAGCAGGAATCCCGCCGCATAAGTCGCGGCCCGGGCATCGGCGGGATGCAATTGCGCGTAAGTAACCAGCAACGCACAGCGCGGAGTACTTGTCGAGAGCGGCGCATTACACGCGATTCCCAACAGTTCGGCATACGTTTTGTTATCTGGATCGCTCTGAAGCAGATCGGCATACACGTGGACGGCCTGCGCATACCTGGCGTCGCCAAATAGCGCCGCGCCGAGCCCGAGGCGCAATCGTTTGCTGTCAGGAAATTTGGCCGAGGCGGCTTGAAACTCTGCCACGGCTGCGTCAAAGGTCCAATGACGAAGAAGTTCGACGGCCAATTGCCATGCATTCTCTTCGCTCGGCTCGAGCGCAGCGGCACGCGCATAGTGCTCGCCGGCCTGCTTAAATCTGCCTGCGCTTTCATCGGCCTGGCCCAGCAGTGACTGCGCCCGCGCGGACTGATCGGGATCGGCGACAGTAGAGAGCATTGCTTGAGCATCGCCGAGGCGATGCGCGGCCAGCAGCGCGGTGATGCAATCCAGCTTGAGATCGGGATCGTCGGGTTTGAGCCGTTGCGCGGCCAGGAGGGCCTTTGCGGCTCGTTCGGGTTTTTGATTCTCAATGCTGAGCCGGCCCAGGCTCTCTTGAGCCGATACATTGCCCGGGTTGATCTGTACCGCTCGCTCGAATTCATCCATGGCGAGTTGGTTGCGATGAAGCTCGTAGTAGGCCGCGCCCAGATTTGCATGAGCGACGTCGGATCCGGGCTGCTCATTCACCGCGGACTGGAGCAGGGGCAGAGCAGCGGGCACTTTACCTCGCGATACAAGCAAGAGGCCCAGAGTCTCGTCCACTTGAAAGATGCCGGGATGATGGATATGCAAATCGCGCAGCAGGGATTCGGCTCGGTCGATATCTCCTTTGTCCTGCGCCGCCAGGGCAGCCTGGAACTTCTGCTGCATAGCCGCAGTTGAAGCATCGTCGGGCGCGGCAACGGCATGTGCAACCAGGCAGGCACAAACCAGCGCTGCTATCGCTAAGGATTCGCACACCCGGTGGTTCGCACGCGATTTTTCGTTGAGCATTCTGGCAAATATGGTAACGGATGGCGCTAAATGCCTGTGGT
Source organism: uncultured Acidobacteriaceae bacterium (assembly GCA_963732165.1). GTDB lineage: Bacteria > Acidobacteriota > Terriglobia > Terriglobales > Acidobacteriaceae > Telmatobacter. The sequence goes on along the minus strand of CAVSYM010000023.1, from coordinate 137,625 downwards.
GAAAGTCGACATCGCCGAAATCCACGCCTCAGGGGCTAAAGCCCCGACTCATGTTGCTGGCATTTTTGGCACGGCTGAAGCCGTGCCCTTTCAAAACTCGACTTTCGACGCGGACCACTAAGCGTGAGAACTTTAACAAGCGTGAAAAAGCGAGGAGACTTGCTTTCGCAAATCTCCTCGCCAATGTTATGCGGCCAATGGCCGCCGGGTTCAGGAAACTAGAACTTGTAGCTGAGTGAAAGTTGGAAGAAGCGCGAGTCGGGCGAATCGTTCTGGAACGTGCGCGGACCGGTGATGGCGCCACCCGCACTATTGATGTTGGTGTTGTTTGGCTGCCCGTAAGACGCCGTATTGAAGAGGTTAAACGCGTCGGTACGGAAGGTCAGGTACTGCTCGCGGTAGGTTTTGAAATCCTTGAAGATCGACATGTTGACGCGCTCATATCCCGGCCCTTCCACCTGGTTGCGGACGCCGCCCGAATAGCCGAGGACCGAGGTCAGGTCCGTAACATATGGAGGCGTGGAATCGCCGGCCGGAGTGTTGGGGTCATTCGCCGATTTGGGAATGTAATGGCTCGGTTCATAGGTAATATCGTTGGCATCCCACGGGTTCTCAAACGAGCAGGAATTGAACCAATGGACATGGTTTTTGGTCGAGGCTGCGCAACTAACACTCGAAACAAGCGACGGATTAGGCGAGCTGAACGTTCCGCCGGCGGCAAACGGATCCTTGACTTTGATGGCCCGAGTTCCGCTGCCGGCGGGATTACTTATGCCGCTTGTGTAAACCGTGAAGGGATTGCCGGACTGGACAGTGAAGACGGCGTTCGCCGACCATCCGCCGATCAGGTAATCGAGCGCACGGTTGGTGTTCAGGTACTGCCGGCCGGCCCCGAAAGGCACTTCGTACAGCGCGTTGAAGGTGAAGCGCTGGCGGGTGTCAAAGGGGGACATCGAGTAATCCATCTTTATCGGGATCAGGTTGGATTGGCGGAGCCCGCCGTCGCCGGTGCTGCCGAGAGGCGTTGGGGCGTCGTCAAACGAGTGCGACCAGGTGTAGGTGGCAAGCAGGTTATAGCCATGGGCCATGCGCTTTTCAAGCTTGGCCTGCAGGCCGCTGTAATGACTGCTGCCGGCATACGAGGTGTATGACGTTCCGCCGAAGTCAGGCAGAGGACGTGCGTTCTGAGTGCTATTGGCGGGGTTCTCGTATGCCAGAGGGTTGTTGGGATCGGGGAAAACCTGCAGGTGACGCGAGACGTCGCCGACATAGCCAAGGGTTGCTGCGAGATCGTTGCCGATACCGCGCTCGATGCTGAGGTTGTAGTCCTCGGTGTAGGGCGTCTTAGCCGTCGGATCGGAGCCACGCAAGGCCAGATCTTCCACGTCCGACGCAAAGCCGTTGGCCACAATCGTCGCAAAGCCATTGCCGATCGTGATGCCGTCAGTGGGGCAGTTGTAGGTTCCGCAACTGTTCGCAGGGAAGTTGGCTTCGTACTGGAAGGGATAGTTTTCTCCCAGGTTCGGGTAATATCCGATGCTCTCCAGGCCGCCATAGAAGATGCCGTAACCGGCGCGGAAGGTGGTGCGGGAGTCAGGCGAGAACGCAATACCAACGCGTGGCCCAAAGTTGGTGTCCTGCGACTTAACAATATGCGGATCGCCGGAGTAGACGAGTGCTATGTTGTCTTTTGCCAAAACGTTGTCGAAGCCGTACTGCGCGATGATGGGAGCGGCATAGCCCTTGGCTTCGGCGGGAACCTGGTACTGCGCCTTCCCGCTGCCATACCCGGTGGTTGTGTCCAGCGACGAAGGCCCGGTCATGTTGTACGAGGCCTGGTAGCCGCCCACATCCTGGTAGGGCTGGAAGTGCTCCCAGCGAAGGCCGAGATTCAGAGTGAGCTTTTGATTCAGCCGCCAGTCATCCTGGAAGTAGACGGCGTTGTCCCAGCGAGCATCGCCGTTGGTCACTTCGTTGGAAAGACCCGCGCTGTTTTGCATGTCGAGCAGGAAGTCTGCCACGCCGTAGCCGGTGTTGGCAGCGTTCAAGTTGCTGGTGTACTCGCCGTTGTATGTGTAGGTGCCGCGCGACTGCTGCGGCTGTAAGGTCGAGAAGCGGATGCTCTCGAAGCTGACGCCCGCCTTCAGCGAGTGGTTGCCCTTGATCTTGGTGATGTTGTCGATGATCTCGTATACGTTCTCATGCTCGTCGGTGGCGGCCCAGGTGGGGCTGCCGAAACCGGAGATGCCATCGACAGTGACGCCAGGCAGGCCTCCGTTGAGCGGTGCAGTTGGAATTCCCCCGAAGCCCTGTGCAGCAGCAAAGCCGAGGTCGGCTGCGTTCGGCTGCTCGAAGCCCGTGTGCAGATAGGTGAAGCCGACGCGCGCTTCGTTCGTGAGAGTTTGAGAGAAGACGTGCGTCTCTGAGGTCATGAAGCTCTGCCCCATGTCCTTCTGAGGGCCATCGTCACCAAAGCCGCCGCCGTCCAGAATGTCGCCGAGAGGCGCAATATGCAACCCGACCTCGTTCCAGTAGCTGTGACGCGAGTACGCCGTGTCCTTAGAGCCAATGTTCCAATCCATACGGACATCCCACTGGAAGGTATCGTCAACAACCGGCCGCTCCTCGGTGAAATTGTTGTACAGCAGCCCCGCGGAGGCGTTGGAGTTACCGCCGGCCGTCGGGTAGTAGCTCAGCATTTTCTGAGCAGTCGGGTTGAGCGAGATACCCAGCCCCTGGGAAGCGGTGCAGTATTGGCTGGTTACAAGGCAGTTGTTGGTAATGGCTACCGGCGCCGCATTGGGCGACTGATAATAGAGTTGCACAGGAGCGTTTCCGGTGAGGTTGCTATTCAGAATCTCAGAGAAGTCGCCGGCCTTCTCCTGGGCGTCGGGCACAGTTTCCGTGGTGGTTTCGGCGTAGCGGATGCGGTTGGCCTGCGCGTCGCCGAAGAGGAACAACTTGTTCTTGAAGATGGGGCCGCCAAGCGTGGCGCCGAACTGGTTCTCATGGTACGCGGGAACAGGAAGCTCTTCGGCATCCCAGTCATGGATGTCGAATGCGGTGTTGCGGATGTACTCCCAGGCGCTGCCGTGAAGGTTGTTGGTGCCGGACTTGATGCTGGCGTTTACCACTGCACCGGCAGAGTGGCCGAACTCGGCCGAGTAGTCGCTGGTCTGGACCTTCATTTCAGCCAGTGCATCGGGTGGGGGTTGGACGACGTAGCTGGCGCCGTTGTAGAAGTCAACGACGTTGGCGTTGTTATCGATGCCGTCGAGGATGAAGTTGTTCTCTTCGGCACGCTGGCCGTTGGCGTCAAAGTCGCCCTTGCCCTGGCCGCGTGAGCCCTCCGGCGGATCGGCGCCGGCCGCGAGCTGTGCGACATACAGCCAGTTGCGGCCGTTGAGGGGAATGGAATTGATCTGCTGGGAATCCATGGTTTGCCCGACCGAGCTCTCCTGGGTCTGCATCAGCGGCTCTTCGGTAGTTACGGTAATGGTCTCGGTCGTCGTGCCCGCTTTAAGAGCAATAACTACATTCAGCCGTTGCTGAATGTTCAAGTGCAGGTTGGTTTGCGTGGTTGTCGCAAATCCGGGGGCACTGGCAGAAACGCTGTAGCTGCCGATCTTAATCGGGGAAAAGACGTAGATCCCGGAGTGGTCGGATCTTGTTTTGAGTACCGAGCCTTCGTCTACGTTGGTCAAGGTGACGCTGGCGCCGCTGACGACGGCCCCGGTCTGATCCTGAACGATTCCGGTGATTGTTCCTTGGTCGAGTTGGGCGAATGCGAACCGCGCCGGTATTAGGAAAAGCGCGGACACAAGCACTATGGAGCACAGTGCGCGTCGTGACATCATCGTTTGCCTCCTGACAAAATTCGTATCCGGTTAGGAACCTTGCTGACGAAGAATTCCGAATCGATGGGACAGGGAAACCGGATCGCCTAACCTGCTCTGTTTTGTGAATGTAATCGATTAAATCGGGGAAAAGTGCGATCCGGAAAGCAATCTACACCTCGAATGAAAACGTTGTCAAGATGTTTCTTTCGGTCTTCCTTTCGATCCTCCCGGGCCCGCCTAATTCAGCCAGGCAGTACAATCGATTTAGTTATCGTGCTTGCTTTGAGGTTGTATGCCCGTCAGCATCCGAGACATTGCTAAATTCGCCAACGTGTCCAGTGCAACGGTTTCGCGCGTCATCAATGGCTCAACCCTGGTTACCCCCGACACAACTGAACGCATTCAACGCATTATTCAACAGGTAAACTTTGTACCCAACCGGAGTGCCGTTCACCTCAAGCACGGGAAAAGCCAGATCTTCGGAGCCATCGTTCCCGACCTCACAAACCCGTTCTTTATGGAGCTGGTGAAGATCTTCGAGGGCGTCCTGGTCCAGAACGATTTGGAACTGCTGATAGCCAATACGGACTTTCATCAAACCCGCACACAGCGCTCAATCCATCGCATGCTGCTCCGCAGGGTTGACGGCGTGGCATTCCTGACTTCGGAACTCGAAACGGCCGCGCTTGAATCTTTGGTGCAGAACCGGATTCCGGTTGTGACTACCGACCACTACAGAACTGCCCCGGGGATCAGCGATATCGTCATCGATTTCCGCAACGGGATCTGGCAGCTCATTCAGCACTTGAAGGATCTGGGACACCGGCACGTCGGCTTTATCGGGGGTACCGAGGGGTTGGCTACATCGCGCATTCGCCGCGAATCTTTCATGGATGCGATTGTGAAGTGCGGCATGTCTTCGCAGGATGGATGGATCGTGGCTGGCGACTACAGGGTGGACGGTGGCGCGGCCGGCATGAAGGCCATCCTCGACCATAAAGAAATACCCACTGCCATTGTGACTGCAAACGATCTCACTGCGATCGGAGCTTTGCGCACGGCGCGCGAGAAGGGGCTCAGAATTCCAGAAGATATCTCCCTTGCAGGCTGCGACGATATCGATCTGGCTGACATCGTGTATCCCCCGCTGACCACCTTGCGCATCTCGCGCAGGCAGTATGCGCAGATGCTCTTCGACGCACTGCAACTCGGCGCCCAGGATCTGACGAATATGGGGAAGGTCTTCTCTTTGCCGATCAAACTTGTGATCCGCGAATCGACCGGCCCCGCACCAAAGCGAAGCCGCAAAGGGTCCGCATTGAACGGCGCAAAAACAGCTACCAGAAAATCACGTTAAGCACGACAAAGAGACCGGCGATGCCGATGCCAGCTGCCACTGCAGGTGCGCTGATGGGGCGTGGACGCGCGCCCGGGATTTGGAAAAACTGCGGTCCGAGTCTTCCGGTCGCGCCGCGCGAGCCGGCGAGAATCGTGACTGCAGTTGCAGCGGCGAAGCCGACGCTTGCAGCGTAAAAGTTGGCAGCCATCTGGCTACCAAAACTTATGACATGCGTGAGCGCGAGCACCTGGACAGTGGCGGAGCAGCCGAGCCCGAACAGGAATCCGATGAGCCCGCCGCCCGCAACTTTGCGGGGCACGAGGGCAGCCAGTGCAACCAATGCAAACAGCGGTGCGTTGAACGTGGAGAGAATCAGCTGGATATATTCCATGAGGCTCTGAAAGTGGAGCGCAAACTGTGCGGCGCCGATGGCCAGAAAAACTGCGGCAGCATTCGTGACGCGGCTAACCACGGTGTAATGCCGGTCGCTGGCGTGAGGCATGAACCGTTGCTGATAGACGCCCTGCACCCAGGCCGAGGTGAAACCCGCCACATTGTTTGAAAATGTCGAAAGCATGCTGGCGGCAAGGCCCATAAAGCCGATGACAAGCCAGATGGATTTGTAGTAGTGCAACATGAGCGAAGGCAGGGTCAAATTCCAACTGTTGCTGATGCCGATCCTGGGCAGAACCAGCGGCGCCGTAACCCCGGTGAGCACCACGAGCAGAGCGAAAATGTATTTGGCCGCCGCAATGCTTAATGGAATGAATGGAGCATCGCGCTGGGTGCGAACTGCGAGCATCCGCTGAAGCTGAACGAAATCGGTGCTCCAATAGCCAAAGCTGAGAACCAGCCCGAGGCCCATCACCAGGCCGAAGCAATCCATAACCGCACGAGGCGCGAAGATTGGCACGCCTTGCCAAACGTGGAGCCGGCTTGACGGAATGCTGGCAAAGAGCGAATGGAAACCACCGCGCTCGCGTGCCACGAGAAAGAGGAGCGGCACGACCGCAACAAGCACCAGGGCAAAGTGGAGCAGCTCAGTGTACACGGTTGCACGAAAACCGCCGGCCCAGGTGTAGAACAGGACCACCCCGGCTGCAATCAACGTAGCCCGAAAGAACGACCAACCCATAAATGCGGTAACGGTTTGAGCAACGGCGCAGAGGCTGACGCCGGCAATCAGCAGCATCATTGAAGCCATGCAGAGCGCGACTATGGATCGAGTGGTGCTGCCGTAGTGGTTGCCAATGTAATCGAGGACAGTGGGATTCCGGTTGCGCAAGTACTTGGGGAGCAGCCAGAAAGCCACCACCAGCAGCGCGGGGATCGCGCCAATCCAGTAGAAATGGCAAGCGAGCATGCCATATTGAGCGCCCAGAGCCATCATTGCAAATAGCTCAAGCGAACCGCAGTTTGCCGCAATGCAGGCGGCTGCGCAAACCCAGAGCGGCAGTGACGACGTGGCATTGAGATACTGGTTCGAATCCCTTTTGCGTCGGCCCGACCAGATACCCGTAAGCATCAGTCCGGCGAAATAAAGCGCGACCAGCGCAATGCAAACCGGGCTTGATGCCATTTCGGGAGTTCCTCTCCTTCAGCGAATCCACACGTACACGATCAGGACGCCGCGTGGCATGTCAGCGGTCCACATGAATACGAGGGGCGGACCGCGCCAAAGGAGATTATCGCTGATGCTTTAGAAGCTGCCCATGGTCACGTGCACAACCTCGGGCCTCTCATGGAAACAAAGACCGCGATCGGTCTCGTCTCCGTTCCAGAGCCGCAATGGCTTCCACGTGCCGTTTTCATACGTTCCTTGCTCGGCTGTGACGATCTGACTATGTATCCAGGGCAGCTTGCCAGGCAAGTGGAAAGTGACGCTCACATCCTCTCCAGTCACTAGAAATTCATTTGGCCCGAGTTGCGCGACGAGCGCCGCGCCATGCGCATCGGGCGTTCCCGGAGCGCGTCGGCCATCCGGCTGCGGAAATCCAAAAGACACGGTCGCTTGCCACTCGCCAAAGTCAATCTCCTGCGTAGTCTGCCCCGGCTCTTCGACTGCGGTCTTAAGCTTGCCGTCGAATTCCAGCTGCGCAATCTCGCGACTCATCGGTCCGATGAGCGCGAAGTTGGCGCTGTGCCGCTTCCAGGGATTGTCGCCGAGAATGTTCCAGCCGGTATGATCCACGCCGAAAGGAGAAAAGCCAAGCGCGCCGTCGCCAAGCGCATAGAAAAAGAACTTGGCAAAACTATCGTCACGACCGGTTTCAGGAATCCAGAGCGGATTGTCGGGCCGATGATATGCGGCCATCACCTCGCGGTAAAAAGGCGAATCATCGGTATAGATATCGGGCCCGATCATGTCAATGGACGGAACCAGAGCGCGCCATAGACCGACCATCTTTTGCACTGCTCCGCCGCTTGGGTAGCCAATCCCGGGAGTGTCTAACTGCCGCTGAGGCAGTTCTGCTGCGGGGTAGTCGATCCACACGTTGATGTAGTAGGGAATGTCGAATTCCTGCTTCCCGGCAGCCGCAATTTCATTGATGTACTTGGCCTGGTAATAAACCTGGAAGGTCTCGTCGGCTTCGCCCCCAAAAACATCTTTCCAGGTTCCCGGCTGTTTATGGGCAGCGGCAAGCAAGTCGCTTGGCACCTGGCCGGCAAAAGCGCGGTTCGCCTCCGGAGAATTATCCCGGATGCTGCCGATGTTGCCGGATTCGTTTTCGACCTGGATCAACAGCACCGTGTGCGCATCGCCATCGATTTGTTTCAGATGGCGCGCCAGCGCGACAAATGCCGCCTTGTCAGCCTCAAGCGTGTTGCGTGACAAGGGCGATAGCACGTCGATCGGCTCTCCATCGGGTCGAATGACGTTAGGAAACCGCTTGGGGTCGTTCTTCACCCACGCGGGAACGTAATGCATGTTACCGTTCTTCCATGTGCCGAACCAAAGAAGTACGACGTGCAGATCGTGCGCACGGGCGCCCTCCACCACCTGATCCACATTGGTGTAGTCGAACTGCCCCTCACGGGGTTCAAGCTGTTCCCAATAGACTGGCGCCTCAATTGTGTTGGCATGCAATGCGGCCATTGATTCCCACACCTGCGGCAGCTCGCTCGGCCAGGCGCTGGAGTTGTGAATTTGGCCGCCCAGGATTAGATAAGGCCGGCCATCTACGAGCAGAGTGTAGCGTCCATCTTTCTGCTCCAGCCGGGGAGCTTCGGATGCCCGCGATGGTAAGCAGGAGGTGAAGGCAATCAGGCAGCCCAGCGTAAGGGCAAAACGCCGCATTCTGGAGCAATTGCAAAACAGAAATTCCGACATGGGTAAAGAATGTAAACGATAATGTAATCGTTTGCAATATCCACATAATCCCCGTATCCTTTTTTGCGGAATCTGAACATTGGGGCGATTCTCTCTCAAAATCCTGGGCGAGCCGGTTTGTAAATGCGCTATCGGGCCCAGTGTCTTTGCAGGGATCTCAAGTCGCGTAGCTGCTTCGCTCGGGCATGGCGCTACATTCCATGCGGCGTATAAATGTACCAATAGCGCTTGCTCTCGAAATCGTTCACCAGGAAAGGTAGTCGCTATGCACTTGTCCAGGATCGGCCGTTGCGGTTTGGCCACCGCGGTCCTATCGTTTCTTGCCGCGATCGCCACAGGGCAGCAGAATTCGCCGGATCAGGCTGCCCCGCCACAAGGCAAACCATTTCTTCCGCCCACGGTTCTGTATGGCGTTGCCTACTACAACGAGTACATGCCGGGCGATCAGGATGCCCGACTGCAAAAGGATGTCGCGCTAATGAAGGCCGCGGGAATCAATGTGGTTCGCATGGGTGAATCGACGTGGAGTCTTTGGGAGCCCGAGGACGGGCAATTTGATTACGCGTGGATGGACCGCGTGGTGGATGCCATGGGGAAAGCGGGAATCAAGGTGATTCTCGGCACGCCTACATATTCCATACCGGCATGGATGGCACACCAGCATCCCGAGATCCTGGGCGATCGCATTCCAGACGGCCGTTTCGGCGGCAAGGCCGTACCAAACACCTATGGATTGCGTCAGAACATGGACACTGACTCACCTGCATATCGTTTTTACGCAGAGCGGCTGATTCGAAACATGGTAAGCCACTACCGAAACAACCCTATAGTAATCGGCTGGCAGATTGACAATGAGACTTCAAGCTACGGCGCTGACAACCCTGATGTATTTATGGGGTTTCAACACTATCTCGAGAAGAAATTCAAAACTCCTGAGGCACTCAACAAGGCGTGGTTCCTGAATTACTGGGGCGAAAACATTCACACCTGGGAGGATCTGCCCGCGCGTGACGGCACCATATCGACCGGATACAAGCTGGAGTGGACGCGCTGGAGTCAGATGCGCGTGACCGACTTTCTGCATTGGCAGGCCGGCCTGGTGCGGGAGTACGCAGCGCCCGAACAGTTCATTACGACCGATTTTGGTGGAGTGATGAAGCACGACGTGAACGAGGAAGATATCGCCCAGAACCTCGACGTGCCTGCGGTCAATGTCTATCACAATTGGCAAGACCACTATGACGGGTCGATACAGTCGCTCGAAGAGGATTTTACACGGTCGCTTAAGAACAGCAACTTCCTGGTGACTGAAACAAACGCGCAAACCATTGGTTGGGATTCATCGGGTCAATATCCGCCGTATGACGGCCAATTGCGGGAGGATGTGTACACTCATCTTTCGAATGGAGCCGACATGGTGGAGTACTGGCATTGGGCTTCGATCGCCGCCAATCAGGAAACCTATTGGAAAGGCGTCCTGTCGCATGATTTGGAACCCAACCGCGCTTACGCCGAGGTAAGCCGGACCGCCCACGAACTGGAGCGAGTTGGGCCTCATCTGGTTGGCTCGCAGATTCACAACGATGTTGCAATTCTGTGGAGCCGTGACTCGGCTAACGCGATTGACTTTATGCCGTACGGTGGGCCAAAGCCGGACTGGTCGTGGTCGAGCCAGCCCGAAGGCTACGATTCGCTGGTGCAACAGATGCACAAGTGCCTTTACCAATTAAATGTGGGTACGGATTTTGCGCTGCCAACGACGACGGATTTCTCCAGATACAAGCTACTCATTGTGCCCGCGCTCTATATCGCCGACGACGCATTGCTCCAGCGGATTTCTGATTATGTAAAGAACGGCGGCCACGTGGTGATGACTTTCAAAAGCGGATTTGCAAATCAGGACTCGGCAGTCCGTTGGGTTCGCGCGCCTGGGCCGCTGCGCGATGCCGCGGGCTTCAGCTACCAGGAGTTTTCAAACCTCGAAAAACCATTGGCGCTCAAGGGAGATCCTTTTAAGGCAGGCGCAGAAAATGAGGTCAGCTATTGGGCGGAGTTCCTGTTGCTTGAACATGCCCAGGCGCTCGCCTATTACGATCATTCATTCTTCGGCCAATGGCCTGCCATCACCGAAAACCACTTTGGAACCGGATCGTTGATCTACGAGGGAACGTACCTTTCCGAGGCGCTGCAAACGGCGCTTCTTAAGCGGGCCATTGCCGAAGCCGGCCTGGCCTCCCCTGACCAACAACTTCCGACCTCAGTGCACGCGCAACATGGAATCAATCGGCTGGGTAAGCGCGTGCACTACTACTTCAATTACTCTGGAGTCTCGGTAGACGTGCCGTATGAGTATTCACCTGGCGTGAACCTGCTGACCGGCCAAAAAACGAATGAGGAACAAAAGATCACGCTTCCGGCTTGGGATTTAGCGATTATTGAGGAGTCGAATAAGTGAACGAGCGTTCCGTGACAGTGTTATCTTCGCTTTTCCGTATCTGGCGCACATCGAGTTCGCATGACGAAGAAGCAATGCACCTTGACATGCAAAATCTACCTGCCTATATTGAACTCCTGGTAGCGCGGACTGTGCGCACCAGGTTCCGCTAGCTGGTGGCTGATGCCGTATAGTCGCGCGGAGACGTCAGACGTCCTCACCCAAACCCTGCTCTTCCCACCCGTCGCCGTGGAGAGGTCATGAACGAACACCACCGATTGAGCCTGAGCCGGCGCGATTTTCTGCGCAGCACGATCGGCGCCACCACCTCGCTGGTCTGCTCGTATCCCCTCCATGCCTTTGCCGCAAAGGGAGCCTCCCGGCAAAAGGCGGTCATCATCACCTTTGGCGGCGGCGCCAGAGACGACGAGACATTCTCACTCGAAGGCCAGCAATACATCCCGAACCTTCTCAACACGCTCGCCCCTCAGTCCTGTTTCTTTACCCAGGTCATCAATCGCGGAATCCTCGGGCACTATGTTGCCACTGCCAGTATTGCCACCGGCGCATACGAAACCTTCGATAACTTTGTGGCCCAGCCCCCGGAGCACCCTACCATCTTCGAGTACTTCCGCAAAGACCTTGGCCGCCCGCGCGAAGATGCGTGGGTCATCGCGCCGGGAAATCTGTTCGCGCAGATGGGCGCAAGCCAGAATCGCCGCTATGGCCCGGACTCCGGCGCCGAAGTCATTCTTCCCAAGCAACTGCTTGCCGCTGCGCTTGGAAACTCCGACGCGTTCGAGCTCGATGCCTATCCAAATCTGCTGCGCGACAACTACGAACAGCCGGATGCGGGGGTGAACCCGGTGGGAGTTCCTGACCGTGGAGAGATGGAGCAAATCATTGATCGCCTCCATCTCAGCCCCGCGGATCTCCGCACCTCCGCGGCCACCCTGCACAGCCCCGATGAACTGTCGGTCTACATGATGAAGCACGTGATGCGGACCTTCGCACCATCATTAATATTCCTTACGCTGCACGATATCGACGTTGCGCATTCGGGCGCTTATTCGCTCTATCTTGAAGGCATCCGCCGCACCGACAGGCTTTGCGCAGAAATCTGGGCTGAGATTCAGAACAACCCCGAGTACAAGGACAAAACATCGTTGTTCATCATGCCAGACTTCGGACGCGACGGCGACAACGACCCCGGAGGAAACGGATTCCAGCACCACCGCACCGGCAGCGCATCCGCACGCACCACGTGGATGATGACGCTTGGCCCCGCGGTGCGGCAGAAAACAATTGTCGAGCGCCCGATCGAGTCAATCGACCTTGCCGCGGCCGTTTCAGGCGTGCTTGGCTTCGATCCGCGACTGGTGCAAGGCAAACCCATACCGGAGCTGGCCTGATGAGTGCCTGGCTGACTGCAGCGAGCTTTACCGCCTACCCTCCGCAAGGCAGGGACCTGGCGGTGTCGCACATCGCGGCGCTGCGCCAGATCCCGGTCGCATTGCTTCCCGTCTTTCTGGTCGATATGAAGGCCTATGACTGGAAGTTCCCTTTGGAGCAGCGGGAGATCGAAAAACGTATTGAGTTTGCTGAAGCAAATCCCTCGTCGCTCTCAGGATTCAACGGCATTAAAGTGCCGCCCTCGCTCGACAATCCGGAAAGAATCGAAGATCCGCAGCTTTTCCTCGCGGATATGACATCTTATCTTTGGTCATCTCTGCAAATGGATGCGTACCGAACCGCTGCAAACCGCTTCGTCGATCTCTATTCAGCTGCGGTCGAGCCGGCGCAGCCTGCAATACCTCGCTTGGTCATGATCTGCATTGGGCGTGGCGCGCAGCCAGGCGCCTATCCGCTATTTCAGAAGCTAGGCAAGTTTGGCCAGGTAAGAACAAACGTCCGCAGCGAAGGAGCGGCCGATGCCTTGCTCACCACGCTCCGCGAAAGGACGAAGAGCCATCCCGAGCCTTACGCGCATTGGTATGTGGATGGCGGAAGTCCGCTGCCCGGCTTTCCTTCCCCGGGCGTAACTCAGATTGTCTATCCCGAACTTGCGCCGCTGAACGCGCAGATTCTGGCGCGCATGAAGGCCTGCATCGAAGCCGGCACCGGACCTGAGGTGTTGCATAAGCAACTGGCCGAGTTGAACCAGTCGGCCCCGTCGGGGAATTCGTCGCTGCACGATCCCTGCCTGCAAAACTTTGCGGTTTCTCTGTTGACCGAAGGTTCAGGAACACAAATATTCAGCACCAGCTTTGTGCAATGGACCACGCGCGAGATTCTTCGCCGCGCTCAACCGGCAACGATTCTAGCGCGGTTTGCTCCGCGTCAACGCCAGAGATCGTTTAACGCCATGGTAGCGGCGGCTTCGAATGGAACCGATCTTGATCCCGATGGATCGCTCATCGACGCCGATATGGCTTCCTTTTACGCCTACCTTGAAATGATGCGATTGCCGGGTTCCGACAACGCTGCCTTGCTCGTCTGGTTCGAAGGGCATTCCCAGGCCTTCGTCGCCAGCCGCAACATTCCCGCCCGGACTCAGAGCGACTCTCCCACTACCCTCGCGGAACTATTGTCTCAAGTCTGATCGATCTTCGCTGCGAGGTCCGGCGTGGACATGACTCGGCTACCCTCGATGGACAAAGTTCGTGTGTATTGAGTCAGCGCGGATCTGTTGGGTCGAGCTTACGTCCATTTGCCCTGGCCTTCGATAATCGTGATGTAACGGTCGAGGGGCAAATCGGTGAAGCGCTCAGTTTTACCGCCAGGCAGCGGCCACTTGATTTCGACCCAATCCAGCCTTGCGCGCTTGCCGATGCCAAGAACCATGCGCGGATCGTGGCTCGAAAGATAACTGCCTCCACCCACTTTCATCCGGCTCTGCTTCAAGTCCTGCGCCTGGTATGTAATCCGCGCCCCAACCGCGTCCCGATTCGATTTGGTCCCAACCAGCTTGATTCCGAGCCAGTGATTCTGAGCGCCGGCCGTGTTGCGCAACAGGAGGGGGGCGCCGTCGTTAATTCCAATCAGAACATCGATCGCGCCATCGTTATTGAAATCGCCGACCGCCAATCCGCGCGCCGAGATTGGCTGCTCGAAGATTGGCCCGCTCTGCTGACTGATATTGCGGAGCCCCTTACCGGTGCCTTGGAACAGGAGCGGACGCTCTTCATACGTTACCTGTGAGTGGATCCGGTCGATTAAATCATCGGGGTTTCCGTTCGCTAAAAACAGATCCAGATTTCCATCGTTATCGAAGTCGAAGAACTTGAGTCCCCAGCCACTCATCAAATAGGTAGCAGCGGCAATGCCGGTCTGACCACCAACGTCGTCGAAGGTTTCGTCATGATTGTTTCGGTAAATCGAATACGATTGACGATCGAGGTTCGCGACGAAAAGATCCATGAATCCGTCCTGATCGTAATCCGCGGAGTCCACGCCCATTCCTGAACGAGCCCGCCCCTCGGCACTGTAGGCTGCGCCAGCGATTTCTCCGATTTCCTCAAACTTCCCATTTCCGCGATTAAGGAAAAGGAAATTTCGGACGGTGTCGTTGCTCACGAAGAGATCCATCAAGCCGTCGTTGTTGATGTCGGTCGCAACCACTCCCCACGCTTTTCCCAATTGGCTGGCGATGCCTGACTCTTTACTAACGTCGGTGAACGTGCCGTTACCGTTGTTGCGAAAAAGCCAGCTCGGCATAGGGCTGTAAACCGTTGGAATGCAGTAGTGCCGCAGGCCATCCTCATGGATGCCGCAGGGTTTGTTCAGCTCTTTGCTGAAATCCACAAACCGGCAGACAAACAAATCGAGCAGTCCATCGTTATCGTAGTCAAACCATACCGCGCTCGATGACCATCCCGGAGCCGCTACGCCTGCCTTCTCCGTCACATCGGTAAACGTTCCATCGCCGTTGTTGTGGTAGAGGATGGATTTTCCGTACTGCGTAACATATAGATCGGGTAGACCGTCGTTATCATAATCGCCGACTGCGACCCCCTGACCGAATCCCCCGGCCGCAACACCTGCTTTTTCCGTCACCTCAGTGAAGGTTCCATCCCGATTATTGCGATACAGCGCATTCCGCAGCGGTGGATTGGGATTATAGAAATCGCATTTACCGCTGTTTACCAGATAAATGTCCATCCAGCCATCATTGTCGTAGTCGAGAAAAGCGCAGCCCGGTCCGGAACTTTCCGGAAGATACTTTTCCGGCGATGCTCCCGATCTGTGCATCCACTTGATGCCGTCTGCTTCAGGGGAAACGACAACGAAAGGGAACTGCGTTGCTGTGGTCAGGGTCAAAAGGGGACGCCGTGGAAACAGGAGGGCGCTTGCGATCGCCTGTGACACAAATTGCCGCCGTGTCAATCGCGCTGTGCGTATTTGATCCATCGTGTCGGTATGGTCTATGTAAGGATATCTCTGAGTCGACGGCGGAATACACCGGGAACAAGAAACATTACTGCGGTCGATCTCCAGCAGGTGCGCCGGAGTGATCTCCAGAACTTAGGCTCCGGAGAATCGCAAATTCCTTTTCTGCTTCGGCCTTGTTCCCGGTTCTCACTAAAGCGGTCGCCAGCGCGTTGTGGATGTCGGGATTTCTGGGTGTCAGACGCTCGGCGCGCTGCAATGGGGCGATTGCCTCTTCATATTTCTTCTCGCCGAGCAGGGCAGCTCCCCATCCGAGGTAAGCCTCTGCAAAATTCTGATTGAGTTTTACTGCCTGCGAAAAGCGGGTAATCGCTTCGTCGTAGTTTTGGTCGCGCTGCGCAAGTACTCCCAGGATGTATTCTGCGTCGGTGTTACCGGGATCGATCTGAAGTTCTTTCAAGAATTCTTCTTTGGCGCGAACCGGAGCGTCCGATCCGCCATCGGGCCGTGAGAGCAACAACCTGCCCAGCAGAAAATGAATACCCTGGGCATTAGGGTCCTTCTTCAGTATCTCCTCATATTCAAGCTCTGCCGGTTCCCACTTACCCTGTTCTTCCAGCGCTTCCGCGTTCAATTTGTGAGCAGCCGTGGATTGCGGCGCAAATCGAGCGAGATCCAGGGCCATGCGCGACGATAAGTCGGAGTAGGCATGAACGATAACGTACAGCACATCGGGATCGCGGCCAAAATCTCTGCTGAGTAAGCGGATGAAATCCAGAGCGGCGGTTCGATCGTCTATGGCAAGGGAGCACCGGACTCCGAGTACGCCGGCGAGCTTTCGAGTTTCCGCAGGAACCTGAGCCGACATAGCCCCCTTGAGGGCGGAAATCGAATCGCTGCAGTTGCCTTGCTGGGCCAGGGCGATAGCTTGTTGGGGTGTAATTCGGGCTGCCGGTGAAGCAGATCCGGCGTGCTGGGCGAGGGAGTTCAATCCGGAAAGCGCAGCAACCGATAGGAAAAAGACGGCGAATGATTTCACCCGGTAGCTATCCATTTCTGCGCAATCTGCTTCTCAAACATGTTTCAATACATAATAATAAACCGCCGCTACAGGCGCAATCTGCGCCTGTAGCGATATGCGGTTATGTGATAGATCAATAGTAAATCTTTAATGCCAGCTGGATGTTTCTTGGTGGTTGAGCGCTGGTAATCTGCCCCATCGTCGATCCAATTCCGTTGGCTGGGGCATTGTATTGAACGTGATTGAAGGCGTTGATGAAGTCGGTGCGGAATTGCAGTCGGAACCGCTCGGTTATTGAGAAATCCTTATGCACGCTCGCATCCACATCGGTGTAACGAGGCGTCCGCAGACCTGAGAGCTGCGGTGAACAGTTCCCGAAGGTGCCAACTGCCGGCTGAGTAAAGTTGTTGTTGTTGGTGAACCACTGGGTGCCAATCCCTGGGATCGCAGTATTCTCGATTGACGGCAGCGAGTTGCAGTCTGCACGTGAGCCGCGAGAGAAGGTGCCTGAGTTGTCCGCCGCTCCACCAATCGGGATTGGCCAGCCGGTACGGAACGACACGATCGGGCTCACCGCCCAGCCGCCGATCACTTCATCGACCGACTTGCGGACGCTGCTCGCAAATTGCGCGCCGTGCCCAAAGGGCAGCTGGTAAACGGCATACGCAGAAAGCACGTGAGTGGCGTCGTAGTAGCATGGCGCCCACTCAGACCGCTGATTATAGACATTCTGCCAGTACGCGGAAGCGCTCAGGGCGTTATTCCATGCTCCGTAATATCCGGTGCTGTCTGACATGCATTTGGAGTACGTATAGGAAACTTGTCCCTGAAGCCCATGGGACATTTCCTTCTGCAGTTCGGCTTGCAGGGAGTTGTACTCCATATTCCCGTTTGATTTCGTGCCCGAGATAGTTGCCCCTTCGTTGATACCATTATTATCCGCTGACAGAAGGTTTCCATTACTGTCTGTCAGACCCGGGTTGCCCAGCACGCTATAGAGCGTCAAGTTCTTGGCAAAATAAGGGCTGTCCGCTGTACACGGCGGTGTACCGCAGGACGAATTTGCGAGGAGCGTCCTCTGGCCAAAGTCAAACGGCACCATCAGGTGAGTACCCTTCTGACCCACATACCCAATCTGGAAGGTTGTGCCCTGCGCAATTTGCTGCTGAACCGTCAAGCTCCACTGGTACGCGAGCGCCGGCTGCACGTTGGGGTCCCATACGCGCATAAATGCCTGGGCATAACAGGCATAAGCCGGTGCGGCACAGGACGGGTTGGACCCGGCGCCTACAATTCCATCGCTCGTATCTGTGAGAGGCAGGTCAGTGTTGTTGTAAGCCGCATTGATTTCCGCCGGAGTGAACGGCGGGTTAAGGGGAAGGCGGAGGTTTGTGCCCGTACCTTCAAGATACGAGGAAACTGTGAACGCGCCCCTTAATACAGTGCGGTTGTTCAGCTTTGAAGGTGTCCACGCGAAACCGACACGCGGTTGGAAGTCCCTCCCGCCGTAGAACCCGTTATAGAGTGCCCCGCTGGCTCCATTCTGGCCAGCGAGCTGGACTTGTCCGGTGTTGATGTTGTAATTGGCCTGTTTGTCGTTGTCTTCAGTCCACGGCGTATGCGCTTCGTAGCGGAGGCCAAGGTTTAGGGTGAGGTTTTCAGTCGTCCGCCATGTGTCTTCGGCATATGCGCCGAATATGTTACTGGACTGCTGCCATGTAGCGCCGGTGCTGACGCCACGGCCATACGCTTGCGGGAGACCGAGCACAAAGTCCGCGCCTCCGTCGCCCGTCCCGCCCCCGGCCGAAGCGGAGTCGACGGCGGTAAACTGTCCGTTGAAATCCATATAGCCCAACTCGCCGTTATTACCGGCATAAAACGTCAGCAGGGTTTCGCGCCAGTATTGGCCTCCGAATTTGAAACTGTGCCGTCCATGTGTCCAACTGATCGAATCTTCACCCTGCCAGACGTGGTCATTAAAACTCTGGGTCGACTCACCCGAACCCAGGTTGTTGAGGGTGGAGTTGGAAAAGTTGAGCGCCAGCAGGCCAGGCACGTTTGCAGGATTGCCATTTCCGATGCCCAGCGTGTTGCCCAAATCGCCGACACCCGAAGCAAAGTCATTGCCGCTGTTCAGGGTGATATGGCTCCAGCCCAGGCGAAAGTCATTCAGAAGGTTGTTTGACAACGTTCTGGTCCAGTCGCCTACCGTGTTGTAAATCGGCGCAGCTGCATAACTATTTGACAACAATGCTACTGAGTTGTCGGAGGGATTGTTCTGTGACGCCCGCGTGAAGCGGTAGGAAATGTTGTCCTTTGAGTCGACCTTGTAGTCGATCTTCAAATCGCCCTGGTCCACATTCTCAGCTGAAACTGCGGTGTTGACCGCATTATGTTCTACGTTAGCGTTTGTAACGGCGGGGTAGAGACTGGAAGAAATCAGTGCCGACGCTACCGGGCTGATCATAGCTGAAGGAATCTGGTTATACTGAAAAATACTGCGCGGCGAGGCCGGGGTGGATCCGGGAGTGCACGGTGCGCTGAAGGATGCGCAGGGGTTGTACAGCTGACCCGACCCCTGGCAGACTCCTGAACTGTTAAAGCCCCCGCTGCAAAGGGCGCCGAAGTTGCCGGTTCGTTCGGCCGCTGTGAAAACTGTAATCTCGCTCGATGAGCTCGGTGTATCGAACCGCTGCCCTTGATAATCGGCGAAGAAGAAGAGCCGGTTCTTAAGGATCGGGCCGCCGGCGGTAACGCCAAACATGTTCCAGCGTACTGCGCTTTTCGCAAGGCCGGTCAAATTGTTCGACCAGCTGTTCGCGTTTAGAACATCATTGCGAAAAAACTCCCAGACATCCCCATGGAAGCTGTTGGTTCCCGACTTGATGGTAGCGTTGACGATGCCGCCCTCAAAATTGCCGAACTCGGCGGAAGCGTTGCTCGTGATCAGGTTGAACTCCTCAATAGCATCCGGCGCCGGCGTGTAACCCAGCAGGTTGTCCGAAACCTGGTTATTGTCCATGCCGTCCAGCAAGAAGTTGTTCGCCTGCTCGCGGTTGCCGTTGATCAGCGGACGACCTCCATACCCACCGGTATTGTTGCCGTTATTAAAGCTGCTGGGATCGGTGGAGACGGCGCCAGGCGCAAGCAGAGTAAGCTGGACATAATTGCGCGAGGCCAGCGGAAGGTTATCGTTGGTCTCCGCGTTGATGACGGTGTTGACCTGCGTGGAATCCGTTTCCAGAACTGGCGCGGCGCCGGTCACTTCCACTGTTTCAGATACCTGCCCAACCTTGAGCGCCACGTCGATGCGCGCAACCTGATTGACCGTAAGGACAAACGCGGCGTGGGAGACGGTGGAAAATCCGGCTTTCTCAGTCGTGAGAGTGTAGCTATCCGCCGGCAGCGCCGAGATGCGATAGAGACCGGCACTGTCAGTCACCGCGCTGTAAGCGGTACCTCTGTCCACTGAAGTTGCTTTGACCGTAGCCGCGGGAACAGCCGCCCCGCTTTGGTCGGTGACAGTTCCGACGATCGTTGCGGTAACGTCCTGACTCCATGCCGAAGGAGCCAGAACGGCGAGAGTTACCAACACGGAACCCAAGAACGAGAGTGCTCTATTACTCATCTCAATTGCCTCCAAAAAAGTGAACTGCGCAAATGCCCTGGCTTCTTGCGTTTCTACAACCGACACTCGACTCACCACAGGATGATTGCGGGGGCGATCTATCTACAGACGTGACCTGGCGCATCGAAAACGAACCGGGCAATGCGCGCTCGCCCTGTACTGCTGTCTGGACAGCTTAACTTCTGAAAGAAAGCATTTCTGACGGGGAGCGGGGAGATGAACATCAGAAATGTTCCACTTAGCGTATGGCGAACTTCAAAAAAAAGCAACTGCTTTTTTTAAGTCGTTTCCCCGCTGAGCTATATAGCACGTCGCATCAGCAATATCAGGGCAGATGACAAGCTCCAAAGCGGCGGGGTTGTGGAGTTTTCTGTGGAGAAGGTGGCGACGGAGGCCGGAGAGGCGGGGGGGGCGACAAATACAGGCATGACAGCGGATTTTGGGGCTTACGTCCGGAGCGGCGCAGCCGGACCCCGGCTCGCGGCATGAACCGCGGTGTTTACATTTTCCAGGTTCGGTGCTACAGTCTCCGCTATATAGCAATCAGTTCTCTGCCGACGTACCGCCCTATGGCAGATGCTCTACTGCGGTATTCGGAAAGACTGGGGAGTAGTACGCGCCCTCCAAGCCGGCAAGAAGCGGCTTGACGCATGGGTTCCTGGCTCCTGGAATGAACCAGCGGCCCATTTCGGCGGCGGCGTGAACGTGCGCAAGACCTGAGGTCAGATCCGATGAGACCGCTCCCAGTAATCGCAGCGAAGAGGACGATGCGGAACCGCAGCGAGGAACCAGTCTACAAGCAGATTCAGAAGGCCATCCGGCGGCGGATCGACTCAGGACAACTGAAACCGGGGAATCCGGTTCCCTCAGAGCGCGAGCTGGCGCGGCTGCACAAGGTGAGCCTGATGACGGCCCGCCATGCGCTCAGCGAGATGGCGCGGGACGGGATCGTGGAGCGGCGGCACGGAGCCGGGACTTTCGTGGCCCCGCCGCGGGTTCAGTTCAACAAGCTGCTGGGCTACTCAGAGCAAATGGCCAGCCTGGGGCTGACCGCCGATTCGCGCGTGGTCACCTGCGGGATTGCGACGCGGGAGCACGAGATTGCGGCGCGGCTGGGACTGGCGCGGACCACCCGCCTGGGCAAGGTGGAGCGTGTCCGGCTGGCGGGCGATGAGCCGGTGGCGCTGGAGACCTGCTACTGGTCGGCCGATGAGTATCCGAACCTGGTGGACGCGCCGCTGGATCGGGTTTCGCTGTTTGGCGTGATGGAACGGGAGTTCGGCGTGGAACTGGCGTATTCGGATGAGGAGATCGACGCGACCGATGCGGACCTGCGCCTGGCGGATCTTCTCGCGATCACGCGCGGGAGTCCGCTGCTGCGCATCCGGCAACTGATCTTCTCGACCAAGAGCCGCGCGACGTTGTACGTGGTGGGATTCTACCGGTCGGGGCGGCACACGCTGCGCGTGCGGCGGTTCCGGTAATGCCAGCGAGTCGTCGAGAACCGGACGGCGCGAGAGCGACTCTCTCACCGCCTGCCGGACCCGTTCCTGCTGCTGAGACGTGATCTCTGCGTACCGCAACCGGCTGACCACCGGCAACCCGGCGTCATTCGCGCCGCCGTATTTACCGTGGCGATGCTCCTGCCGGCCCACGTCGCGACACGTGCGCGGCTGCGCATGCAGTCGCGATTACTCCCATCATTCAGGAGGCCAGACTCTAATGGTTCTGCTCAAGCGTACGGCTCGTTCTGCTTCACCTCTTGTCCGATTGTTCGTCGCGACCGTTCTGCCCCTTGCCTCGCTTGTTAGTTGCGCGCGGGCACAGCAGTCCACGCCCGCCGCGCCCATGAAGCCGGACTTCCAGAACGGCGCGGAATACCGCCAATTGCAGAAGAAAGTGCTGCGCTCTCGCCTGCTCGATGACATGGAGAGCCTCTCGCACTGGTCGTTGACCGGAGTGGGTACGATGACGCTTTCAACCACCGAGATTAAACAGGGGCAAACGTCTCTCAGAGTCGCCTCGACCGACAACATTGGCCGCGTCGAGGGCAGCGGAGACTGGCAGGATCTTGTCGCCACTCGCAGTTTTGCCTCTGAAGACTGGAGCGAGTACAACCGCATTTCCGTGTGGGTGTTTCCGGATATCGACGGGGCGCCCGCCATTTCGCTGAATATGACCCTGCACAACGAAGGAACGCATCTGCTGCCCGATGACCAGAATGAAGGCCGCGACGATTCCATTCCGATCGTGAATCACCAGTGGAACCATGTCGTGTGGGAGATCCCCTCGCTCGATCGCGACAAGGTCACAGGCCTCAGCTTCGGCTATTCCCTGCCACGCATGTTCCCCGATCCCGGCGACCAGACGGTTTTCTATCTGGATCAGCTCGAATTGCAGAGCGTTGTCCCCGACTACGTGGAAGGGTGGGAGATCGCGCCCGGAAAAATTGCCTTCAGTCACGCCGGATACTCGCCCGGCACGACGAAGACTGCTCTCGCGAGCGGGCTGGCCGGGCACAATTTTTCTTTGGTCGATGACGCCACGGGCAAGGCGATCTATTCCGGCCCGGTTGCGCAGAGCAAAACCGGCCTGGGAACATTTCAGGTGCTCGATTTCTCCTCTGTGCAGCGTCCTGGGACTTATTTCCTCCGTGCCGGCGCCGTGGCTACGCGTCCGTTTCGCATCGGTACGGATGTGTGGCGCGACAGCATCTTCAAAGTCCTCAACTTCATGTACAGCGAGCGATGCGGCACCGTGATTCCAGGAATCCACGGCGTCTGCCATCAGGATGACTACACCGTGCACGGCGATCGGCGCATCGTCGTGAATGGCGGCTACCACGACGCCGGCGATACAAGCGTAACCGGAAATACTCCGGCGATGGCGTACGCCCTGTTCACGCTGGCCAGCCGCCTGCAGCAGCAGAACGACGATCCCGAGCTGCTGAACCGCGTGATCCAGGAAGCCGAATGGGGCCTGAACTGGGTGCTCAAGACTCGATTCGGCGACGGCTATCGCAGCACCGGCCAGAACATCAGCTACTGGACCGACGGCATCATGGGGGACGCCGACGATCGCTACGGCCAGGCTGTCAACAATCCGGAATGGAATTTTCGGGCAGCTGCGGTTGAAGCCCTCGCCAGCCGGGTGCTGAAAACCAGCGATCCCGATCTGGCGCGCCGCAGCCTTGTCACCGCGAAAGAAGACTGGCAGTTCGCCGCCGACGGTCTCAAAAAAGCGCCGCCGGTGCCGGAGGTCTACGGACAAAGCGACAACCTGGAGAGGATTTCTTTTGGAGCGACTGCCTCCGCCGAGCTCTTCATGGCAACTTCCGATCCCATCTATGCCCAGGAGGCCGTCGATCTGGGGAACCAGATTCTCGCTTCTCAGGAACGGACGCTTCAGCCGTGGAGCGTTCCCATGACCGGGTACTTCTACTCCGGCCCGGATCGGAAGTATCTCTTTCACCGCTTCCACATGGGAGAAGAAGAGCAGCCCATTGTAGCGCTGGCACATCTGTGCGAGGCGCTGCCGGAAAACCCGAACTGGATCAGGTGGTATGCGGCCATCGTCCTTCATACCAGGTATTACCAGGAAGTGGGGGCGCATCTGGATGCGCCGTACAACGTGCTTCCCGCCGGCGTCTACAGGACCAGCGGAGCCGACGTCCTTCCCCAAAACCCTGCCTGGAGGGCGCTGGAAACGGCCAGCCGCGCGATGTTCGTCGCTCAGGTTCAAGAGGGTCTTCACCTGGGTGGCGATGCTTGGCTGCGGCGCTATCCGGTATGGTTCCAGTTCCGCGGAAACTCCAGCGTGCTGCTCTCCGAGGCCAAGGCCCTTTCAGTAGCCGCACAGCTGCGCGGAAATATCGGCGATGAAGACCTGGCGCAGCAGCAGGCCCAGTGGCTGATCGGCAGAAATCCTTTCTCCGCCAGCATTATGTATGGCGAGGGATATGACTGGACTCCCCTCTACAGCGTCCGATCCGGCCAGATGGTGGGGGCGATCCCGGTAGGCATTGAGACAAAAGGCAACGCCGATGTGCCTTATTGGCCCAACCAAATCTGCTGGACCTACAAGGAGGTGTGGACTCAGCCCGCGGGCGAATGGATCTGGCTGATGCGCGATCTCAGCGGATCGGCGATTCTCAGCGGAGTGGTCGATCCGAGAAGCACCGGAGCCGTCACTCTCTTCAACACAAGCTCCCGAGAAAACCTCAGCGTGCCCATTGCCGCGGATGGAAGCTTTCGCGCGACGATCCCACAGGGACGGTACCTTGCGACCTATGGCGACGCGCACACTTCTTTTGTGGCCCTGGCCGGGGGCTCCAATTCAATTGACCTGCGCCGCAGCCGTGCCGTCACCTTCGCGGCCTCTTCAGAATCCGCGGGACCGGAATCTGTCATCCTGCGCGCGACCGTCGACGGAGCTGGCCGGCACACCTTTTCAGTGCGTGCAGACAACCTCGACATCTCCGGGCCCGAGTCGACCTCAATAGATCTGGGGAACCATGGCAACCGCGTCGTCGCCTGGCACGCCCGCATTCTGGACAAATCCACACCCTGGGTCGCCGTGGTACTGCTGGATGGCTTGCTCGATGGACATGCGGAACTCAGCGACGTGGCAAAACCCTGAACCGGTGCTAACCACTCATAGATCGGCGGCAAAGTCCGGATTCCCGGCCCCCGGGTACAGCTTGTGAAGGAATCATCGGGGGCTTATCGGAAACGGTGAATTCGAAATGTGTGACGTCCGGAGCGATAGAAAATAGCCCCACCCGGCGCAGAGTTTGAATCGAACGCTTGCAGCCTATCTATAAAGGCCGTCTGTTTGAGTGTTCACTTTTGAACATCCTATCTCAGCTCTGAACATGGCTTTCCGCCCTGGAATGCTTAAGCCATCTGTTTTCAGTATCTGACATGGTCTCTCACTTGCTCAATGCGAAGACTGGGACGAATACCGTTCCTTATCGTTTATTTATAGGAGATATCATGCTGGCTGACTTCCGGCACGCGTTGCGTCGTTTGCGTCAGACTCCCGGCTTCACCCTGACGGCCGTGTTAACGCTGGCGCTCGGTATCGGCGCTACCACCGCGATCTTCACGCTGGTGCAGCAGGTAATGCTGCAGTCGCTGCCGGTTACGAAACCCGACGAGCTTTGGCGCATCGGCGACCAGGCCCGCTGCTGCAATTGGGGAGGATACAGCCAGGACGGGAACGAAAACGACGAACCAGGCGACTGGAGCCTTTTCCCGTGGGAGGCATACAAGCTCTTCCGCGCCAACACGCCGGGCTTCGAGGACCTGGCAGCGCTTCAGGCAGGCAACGAACCGTTGGGAGTGCGGCGCGCGGGCTCGCAGGCGCCCCCGGAGACGGCCAATGGCCAGTTCGTCTCCGGCAATTTCTTTCAGACGCTGGGCGTATCCGCGTGGCGCGGCAGGCTGTTCAGTGCCGCCGACGACCAGGAGGGCGCGCCGCCGGTCGCGGTGCTGAGCTTCCACGCCTGGCAGCAGAAGTACGGCTCCGATCCATCGGTGGTCGGATCCTCATACCAGGTCAACGGCCGTTCGTTCACGATCCTCGGCGTGGCGCCGGCCGGTTTCATTGGGGCGAAGATGGAGGGCGGGAGCATGCCGGATATCTGGTTGCCGCTGACGGCCGAGCCGACCATCGCCGGCGCAACTTCTCATTTGAAAGACACGCGCGTCGACTGGCTCGACGTGATTGGGCGGGTGCGCCCGGGAACGAATCCGAAAGCGCTCCAGGCGCAGCTTCGGAGCGAATTGCACGGCTGGCTGGCCAGCCACCTGGCGGATATGAATCCGCAGGAGAAAGCTGTATGGCAGAAGCAGACGCTCCGGATGTCGCCGGGCGGCGCAGGCTTCTCCGGCTTGCGCAGGGATTACAGCGAGGGCCTGCTACTGCTCATGATCACCGCCTTCTGCGTGCTGCTGGTGGCCTGCGCCAACATCGCCAATTTGCTGCTGGCGCGCGGACTGAAAAATCGGCAGCAGACGGCGGTACGCGTGGCCCTGGGCGCGTCGCGCACACGCCTGGTGAGGAACGCGCTCATTGAAAGCGTGGTGCTGTCGCTGATCGGCGGCGCGGCCGGCGTGGCCGTAGCATGGGCGGGAGCGCGACTGATCCTCTCTCTGGCTTTCCGCACGACGGTGCAAAGCGCATGGATCCCGGTGCAGGCTTCGCCCTCAGCGCCAGTCCTGCTCTTCGCGCTGGGAGTCGCAGTGCTCACCGGCGCGGTCTTCGGCATCGTGCCCGCATGGCTGACCTCGCAAGCCGAGCCGGTAGAAGCGCTGCGAGGCGCCAATCGCGCGGTGGGAAGCAGCCGAAATAGGGTGCAGAAGGGCCTGGTGATTACGCAGGCAGCGGTTTCGCTGGTGCTGCTGAGCGTGGCGGCGATGCTGGGCAGCAGTCTGCGCAATCTGGAGCATCAGAACTTCGGGTTCAATCCCGATGGCCGCTACCTTGTCTACATCAACCCCTTGCTGTCGAACTATAAGCAGGAGCAGCTGGTCCCGCTCTTCCGCCAGATTCAGCAGCGGCTAAGCGCCATTCCCGGCGTGCGCAGCGTCAGCTCTGCAACCTACGCGCCGCTGAGCGGCGACCAGTGGGGCCACGATATTCGGATTGAAGGTAAACCCGAGCCTGGCCCGAGAGACGATGTATCCGCCGACTGGACTCGAATCACGCCGGGGTTCTTCGACACACTCGGCACCAGACTGCTGGCCGGCCGCGTCATCGGCGAAGACGATAATGCGAACACGCGGCCCGTCGCGGTCATCAACCAGGCCTTTGCCAGGAAGTTTTTCGGCAGCCAGAATCCTATCGGCCGGCATTTCGGTCCGGCTCCTGAGAAGAATGCGGGAACCTACGAGATTGTCGGCGTCGTCCAGAACATCCACTACGTGAGTTGGGGCTTCAGTGAGCCGGACCGGCCCATGTATTACGTCCCCGAGTCACAGTTGGTTCATTTCGATCAGCCGGACACCGAGAGTTACCAGCTCTGGTCGCAGAACCTCTACAACATCGTGATCTGGGCGCCGGGACACCCGCAGAGCCTCATGGTGCAGGTAAAGAAGGCGCTGGCCGACGTCGATCCGAACCTCGTGATATACGACGTTCAGCCGTATTCGGCCGTGATTCAGGGAACCTTCGACCAGCAGAACATGATCGCCAGTCTCGCCTGGCTGTTTGGGGTGGTCGGCCTGGTGCTGGCTGCAATCGGCCTCTACGGCGTGACTGCCTACGGTGTGGAGCAGCGCACCAGCGAGATTGGCGTGCGCATGGCGCTCGGCGCGGATCGCGGTTCGGTTGTCGCCATGGTGCTGCGCGGAGCGTTCTGGCAGGTCGCCATCGGACTGGGAATCGGGATTCCGGCAGCGATTGGAGCGGGGTATCTCATGGCCAGCCAGCTCTTCGGGGTTGCGCCGTGGAATCCTTTGCTGTTGTCAGGCGCGACTGTGATGCTCGGACTGGCGGCGGTGTTTGCGGCCGTGATTCCTGCGCGGAGGGCAGCAACCATCGACCCCATGCAGGCTCTGCGCAGCGAATAAGCTGCCCCAAGCGATCGAGCAACGGCCAGGCAAAAGGTGGCAACGAACAGATCGCAACCGGCGACGTATGCACCTGTTCCTCACTTGCTCACCGCTTGCGCACCCGGGGCTTGATGTGGAGGTCCATTAGGCTCTTGTTTGTCGTCTGTGTGGAGTGGCGGAGAGTGAGGAAATCCTCAGCCATGTGGCGGTCAATTATTGTGCCGAGCGTGGCGGCCACTTTGCCGCCGAGCGTGCCAGCGCTGAGAGCTGGCCGGCGGGATTTGACACCAAATTGACACCAAAACCTTCAACCAGATTGGGCTTGGTGGGACGGGCTGAAACGCGGCGGGTCAGCCCACCATTTCAATAGACGGTCCCGTAAGAGTTCCACTGGTCACGGCCCCGGCGAATGGCTTACGGAGAACTTCGATGTCCTCGAGTTTCACCTCCAGTGAAAAGCACTGTCTGATTGCGGAAAGGGCTATGACGACCTTGCATTGATGACGAAGCTCTGTCACCATTCCTTCGACTCCGTCGAATACTCCATTACGCACCCGGACCCGCGTTCCCACTGACACATGAAGGTGGGGGCGCAGGAGATATCCGTTTGCGAGGCTTTCGCGAATTCTGTTGATTTCCACAGCGCTTACCGTGTCGCTCTCATGATCTCCGAGGAGTCGGATCACGCCCGGTGTGGAGATAACGGAATGCCGACTCTGAGGCACGTATCGAACGAACATATACCCGATAAAAAGCGGACGTTCCAGACTGACGGAACGGTCAGTCCACTTTGACCGCTCCGTGTAGAGCGGTAGGTAGTGTTCCAAAGATCGCCCAGCTAAATGCTGCGCGACTCTCTTTTCGTGGTTCGCAATCACATGCAGAACATGCCACGGACTTTCATACATGGATCATTCCCCATTGTTCAAGCACGGCAGGATCTCCGGTTTTTGGGAATTGAATCGCAATCATGTGAATTTACGCTACAACTTTCAGGCAGCGTCAGCTTCCCCGAGTCAGACCAAAGTGATACAGGCGATGATGAGCGATGCCCTGATGACTGAGGATGATTGAATATCATTGGCAAGCTGCCAGATAGGATCGCGATCACACCTAACTGGAACGGCCGGCGCAAAAGCGCCGGCCGTTCTTTAAAATACGCAAGATCAAGGAGTTAAGCGTAGATTTGATTGGGCCTTCGGCCCCATCGCACTCCCCACTCAAGCATCCACGGTTGCGCAGAGGGGTGTTTGCGGTTGTGAGAGAGCGCCCATTCTCCATGACATGCGCTGGATTCGAGGAGCAAAGCGCGCGCTTTGTGGCGCAGATGCAGCGACCCAAACCTCCTGCGCCGAATCGGACGCATCGCGCACAGGATGCCTCTTCTAACAAAGTTCCCTGTCACGCAACGTATGGCGACTCTTTTGGTTTAGCATTGCGCAGCTTAGAACTTATCCGTAAATAACGATAGTCTGCCTCCAACAGATTAGAGCAGCGGCGAGTTGTAGCAGAGCGGTGTAGCTGGCCTCGGTTTTTTCGAAGCTGACCAGCAGTTTGCGGAATCGATTAAACCAGGAGTGGGTTCGTTCTACGACCCAGCGGCGCGGCTTAGAGTCCGGGTAGCGATACTTGATGAGTCGCTCTTCGGCGCGTGATTTAACGCGAGGATAGTAGTGATGCTTGCGGGCGATCTTGCTGACCGGATAGCCCACGTATCCAGCGTCCAGGCAGAGATATTGTTGATTTTTCCACCCCGTAACGTCAGGACGCCGGATGGCTACCTGAGCCAGCGTCCGATCCAGCAGTTTGGAGTCGTGGAGATTGGCGCCGCTGACGGCGATCGACAGCGGGGCTCCACGGCCGTCGACCAACAGGCTGCGTTTGCGCCCTTTTTTTCCCCGGTCGGTCGGGTCCCGACCAACGCATTCGGTTGCAAGCGGCGCTTTGCCCATGGCTCCGTCAGCTGCCTGCCACTGCCAGGCGATGCCGTGCATTCCGTCATACTCGGCCAAGCCAGTCTGCCACAGTCTCTGGAAAAAACCAGCCCTATGCCAGTTCTGAAAGTGTTGATGCACTGCGCTGGCCGAACCGAACTCACGCGGCAATGCCTTCCACTGAATGCCGGTCCGTAAGACGTAAACAATCGCCGAGAAGACCTGTCGAGAAGACATGGGCTTGCGTCCCGCTCCAGCCTTGCGCTGGTACTCTCGCCCCGGTTCACGACGGCGCACTGGAATCAAAGGCTCAACCTTGCTCCACAAACGATCCGAAACTGTCCAAGACTTGATCTGGGCCATATTGAATCCATCATCGCCGCTTCCAATTCCCAGCAAAACAGAGATTCAATCCCACGGATCAAACTTGACACTATTTACGGATAAGTTCTTAAAGCTCTACTCTTTCTAGAAGCTTTATCGGCCCGGCTAAAGCCGTGCCCTTGTTACAAAGCCCCACCTGTCGGTGCCCGGACAAGTTTTTCCGCAGCCTGTGAAGTCGTGCCCTACATAGAAACAGATCCGCCTTCAAGCAGACATGGACGTGATGTGGACGGCGAATCCGAGACTCTGGAGCCGGTTAACGAGTCGTAGTGCCTGTTTGCCTTTGTCGCGGTTGTTGAAGTGGTTTGCGCCGAGGTTCTGGTAGAGAGTGCCGTCTTTAAGCATGTGGTAGGCGGCGGTGAGCCAGTCCGACAGGGCCATCAGTTCCTGAGTTGTGGTCGGGAAGGTCTTGACGCTAGTTGTTACCTTGCCATCCGCCATGTGACGAACGCAGGCCCCCACGGATTCCTTATGCACATCCAGACCGGCACAATGCGGGTGCAACAGTTCCATCGCTGCTCCTTATGCGCAGTTGGCGTGAAACCCCTATCCGCGAAATCCAGGAAGCATGCTCCGGGGCTGGAAACAGCCCGTGGCGATAATCAGGGGTGCTCAAAGGTTCCGGGTCCGACTAGGAAACGGGCTCCTATGCGCCAAGGATCGAACGACCTCAGTGCCAATGGCGCAAAAACAATGTACAACGGGATCGACCCTCGTTTCATCTCCCGTGGGTCGGCATCGCCGATGGGGGACAAGGAAGAGATAAAAGAGCCCCGTTAAATGTCGAAGTACAAAATCGATTGAAGTGTCCTTTGTGGATCTCTACTTGCCAGATGGAACCCCTGCCGTATGCCGGCAGAGTAAACGGCTCGCGACTCGATTGGATCGCGAGTTATTTACTTTGTTGGGTTACCTTTACGCCTTCGCGCTAGTCAACGCACCCAGATCGGCCGCCATCTTCTCCGTCGAGAAGGCTTCAATCAAATCGCCTTCCTTCAGGTCGCTGAAGTTGGCGATGCCAATACCGCACTCCATGCCGTTGGTTACCTCGCGGGCATCGTCCTTGAAGCGCTTGAGCGATCCGATCTTACCTTTGAAGATCTGCTCGCCGTCACGCATCACGCGCACCTCGGCATCGCGGCGGATCACGCCGTCCTGCACGCGGCAGCCCGCGATGGTGCCCACCTTCGGAATTCTGAAGATGTTGAGAACCTCGGCCTTGCCCAGGTAGCTTTCTTTGAAGGTCGGATCGAGCAGTCCCAGCATGGCCAGGCGAATCTCGTCCTGCAGCTCGTAGATGATCGAGTGCAGGCGGATCTCGACATTCTCCTGTTGCGCCAGCTCGGCTGCCTTGCGCTCGGGCCGGACATTGAAGCCGATGATGATGGCGTTTGATGCCGTCGCCAGCAGCACGTCGCTCTCGGTAATAGAACCAACGCCCGAGTGGATCACTTTGATGCGCACCTTCTCAGTCGACATGCGACCGAGCGAATCGGCCAGCACTTCAACCGAGCCGGTCACGTCGCCCTTGATAATGAGCGGCAGGTCTTTCACGCCGGCCTGGCGAATCTGCTCGGCAAGACCTTCAAGCGAGACGCGCGAGCTCTTGGCAAGCTGCGATTCGCGCTCCTTCATCTTGCGGTACTGCGCAATTCCTTTGGCCTTGTCGCGGTCGGCAACCACCAGGAACGTGTCGCCGGAGTCGGGCATGGCTTCGAGGCCGAGTACTTCGACCGGTGTCGATGGGCCGGCCTCCTCAAGTGCGCGGCCGCGATCGTCGAACATGGCGCGAACCTTGCCGAAAGTGTTGCCCACAATGTAGCTCTCGTTCAACTTCAGCGTGCCATCCTGCACAAGTACGGTGGCCACGGCGCCGCGCCCGCGATCGAGCTTGGCTTCGAGCACCGAGCCCACAGCCTTACGTCCCGGCGTGGCCTTGGGTGCCTTGATGTCGCTCACCAGGCAGATCATTTCGAGCAGCAGATCGAGGTTGATCCGCTTCTTGGCCGAGACTTCGACGAACACGGTCGAGCTCTCGCCGCCGCCCGCCCACTCTTCGGGAATGAGCCCGCGATCGGCTAGCTGCTTCTTCACGCGATCGGGGTTGGCCTCGGGCTTATCGATCTTGTTCACGGCCACGATGATGGGAACATCGGCGGCCTTGGCGTGATCGATTGCCTCAAGCGTCTGCGGCATCACGCCGTCGTCGGCGGCCACCACGATCACAACAATGTCAGTGACCTTGGCGCCGCGCGCACGCATGCGGGTAAAGGCCTCGTGGCCCGGCGTGTCGAGAAAGACAATCTCGCGCCCCGATGCCGGCGAACCTTCTTTTGCAAACTTCACTTTGTAGGCGCCGATGTGCTGGGTAATGCCGCCCGCTTCGCCCGCGGCTACGTCGGTCTCGCGAATGGCGTCCAGCAGCGAGGTCTTGCCGTGGTCCACGTGGCCCATCACGGTGACCACCGGAGCCCTTGGAGCCTCGACGAAATCAGTTTTCTCCTCGTCGAGAACCTCTTCGATGGCCTCGTTCTCCAGCGCCTCTTCATAAGTGATCACCTTGGCGCCGGCGCCAAACTTCGCGGCCACATCCTTCACCATCTCGGCGTCGAGCGACTGGTTGACGGTGACGAAAACGCCGGTCATGAGCAGCGATGCGATCAGGTCCTTGGCGCGGATCTCAAGCTTCTCCGCCAGGTCCTTCACGCTGATTCCCTCGGTGACCGTGATCTCGCGGGTAATGGGAATGGGCTCGTTTCCAAGGTGCATGCCGCTGTAACGCGGCGGCGGCA
Source organism: uncultured Acidobacteriaceae bacterium (assembly GCA_963732165.1). GTDB lineage: Bacteria > Acidobacteriota > Terriglobia > Terriglobales > Acidobacteriaceae > Telmatobacter. Next base: position 104,978 of record CAVSYM010000023.1, on the reverse strand, counting down.
CAAAGCCCTTCATCGGGCCTTCCTTGGTCTTTGGATACTGCTGCTGTCCGCGTGCGCGTCCACGCGACGGAGCGCGCATCGGGCGGCCCGTTTCAGGCGGCGGTGCACCACCCGCACCAGGCCGTGGGCCGCCAAATCCGGGGCGTGGCGCTCCAAATCCAGGCCTTGCGCCGAAACCGGGCCGTCCTCCCGGCCCACCGGGGCCTCCGCCAGGTGTGAAACCGCCCGGCGTGGTGCGCGTGGGATGCTTGGGTCTCGGTCCGCCGGCCGGGAATTGTCCGGGGGCGCCGGATGCGCCCTGAGGGCGCGGCGTAAATCCGCTCGCACCGGCAGCCGGGCGGCGATCGAAGATCGGCTTTCCGCGCTGAATTCCGGTCGCCGGCCCCATCGGAGCCTGAGGCATCACCGTGGCTTTGTAGACGGGACGCGGGCCGGTCTGCGGAACAACCATCCTGCGCGGCGGCGGCTGAGGCGCTGCCGCCGGCTGGCTGGGCCGTACGCTTGACTGAGCGGCAATCGCAGGCGCAGAACCGCTTTCAGCTTGAGATGCTTCAGGTTCTGCAGCCACCGCGGCCAGCGCGCTCTCAACGGCCTCAATCACCGGCGCGGAGATCGACTGATCAACATGTGCCGGAGGCGCAACCTGGGCAATCGGCGCTGGGGCAGCCGCTGCAGCAACGGGAGCCGCGGGAGGTTTGACGGCAATAATCGGTTTTTCGGCAGGTCGAGGCTGTTCTTCGCGCGCGACGGGCGCAGCGGGCGGCTTGACTACGACGGCGCCCGGCGCTGGTGCAACTACAACCACGGGCCGTGCCGGAACTGCCGCGGTTGCCGGCGCCTTGGCGACCACCGGGCCGGCGGGCGGCCGCGAAGCAATGGCAGGAGCAACCGGCGGTGGCGCAACGATAGGAGGCGCCGAGCGCGGCTGCGGAACAATCCTGCGCGGCTCCGGGCGAGACGGAGCTGCAACCGGAGCTGCGGGTGCCGCAACCGGCGCAGCCACTTTTTGGGCAGGCGGTACCGGGACGGGCGGCCTGGCCGGCGCGTGCGCGTGGCGTGCCTCTTCTTCCGCTTCCTTCTTCTTGGCGAGAATGGCCTTCATCACATCGCCGGGCTTGGAGATGTGCGAGAGGTCGATCTTCGGGGCAATCGTTTGGCCTGCGCGTGAGGCCGCGGCGCTTCCGTGGCCGGCGCCACGGTCGCCGCCAAAATACCCGCGAACTTTTTCGGCCTCGTCTGCTTCGAGCGAGCTAGAGTGAGTTTTCCCCGCTCCCATGCCCATCTCGTTCAGAACTTCCAGAATCTCGCGGCTCTTCCGCTCCAACTCGCGCGCCAGATCGTTGATTCGAATCTTGCTCATCCGCCCCTTTTCAACGTGCTGCCAAAAAGCCCCTTAGTCGCTCATAGCTACCTCATGGCAATGGCTGCTCTTAAAACTTGCGTTTACATTCGCGTGGCCTGGTTGCGAGCGGCGCATCTTACTCGCCGCTCTCATCGGCCCGCTTGCCTTCTTCCTCTGTTTCAATCCCGTTTTCATCCGCGTCCGCCGCGGGCGCGTTCTCAACCGCCAGTTCCGCCGCGGTAACATCCTGGTCTTCAGCCAGACCCTCGGCAAGCGCCTCTTCAGTTCCGGCGCCTACCAGCTCTTCTTCAGCCAGTGAGGCTCGAGTTGACTCGGCTTCTTCAAGCACTTCAGCCGCATTCTCGAGCTCCGCTTCAGCCGTACTTTCGGCCGCTCCCGGAGTCGGCTTTTCCTCAGTGCCTTCCGCCGCCGCTTCGGCGCCTTCTTCTTGAGGCTCGCCTTCTTCAAAGTGCCCAAAATAGTGACGAACAGCAATCGATATCTTTTCCAGCGTCTTTTCGCCGATGCCCGGAATCTCTTCCAGCTGCTCGGGCGTCATGTCGGCCAGCGCCTCAACAGTGGTGATTCCAGCCGTAACCAGCTTTTGAATAATGCTCTCGCCAAGCTCGGCTACCTGCTCAATGGGAGTGTTGGGCGTGCCGGCCAGCGCCTGCATCTGCTGCTCCACTTCCTGGCGCTTCTCTTCCTCGCTCTTGATGTCGATCTTCCAGCCCAGCAGCTTGGCCGCCAGCCGCACGTTCTGGCCCTTCTTGCCGATAGCCAGCGACAGCTGCGTGTCGTCCACGATCACTTCAAGCTGCTTCTCGGTGAGATCGGTAATCGAAACGCGGCTTACCTTCGCGGGCTGCAGCGCCTTCTCGGCAAAGGTCGTAATCTCGTCGCTGTATTCGATAATGTCGATCTTTTCGCCGCGCAATTCGCGGATAATCGACTGCACGCGCATGCCCTTCATGCCTACGCACGCGCCCACCGGGTCAACATCCTTGTCGCGGCTCTGCACGGCGATCTTGGTGCGCTCCCCGGCCTCACGTGCAATGGCCCTGATCACCACCGTGTTGTCGTAGATCTCGGGAACCTCCGATTGGAACAGGTTCGATACCAGCTCCGGCGCCGCGCGGCTCACAATCACCTGCGGTCCCTTGGCTGCGCGATCCACCTTCAGCAGCACCACGCGCACGCGTTCGCCTACGCTGAACTGCTCAAGCCGCGACTGCTCGCGCTTGGGGCAGCGCGCCTCGGCCTTGCCCAGGTCGAAGATCACGTCCTGCCCTTCGACCCGCTTCACCGTCGCATTCAGCACTTCCTTTTCGCGGTGCGCGTACTCCTGGAAAACCGTGTCGCGCTCGGCCTCACGAACCTTCTGGAAGATGATCTGCTTGGCCAGTTGCGCGGCAATTCGGCCCAGCGGGCTGGTGTCGCGATACATGCGGATCTCGCTGCCCACCTCCACGCCAGGAGCCAGCCCATTGGCTTCGGTCAGCGTAATCTGGTTCACCGGATCTTCGATCTCTGCATCGTCGGGCACAACCGTCTTATAGATATATGCCGTGATCTCGCCGGTTTCCTTGTTCAGCTCGCCACGCATGTTTTCCTGGGTCTTGTAGTACTTGCGCGTGGCCAGGGCGATGGCTTCCTCCACCGCACCCACAACAATTCTGGGGTCGATCCCCTTCTCCGAACTCAGCAGTTCTATGCTTTGATACAAAGGGCTTGTTGCCATGTTGCTTAGTCTCATCCTTTGAGGTTCAATCTCTGGGCTATGTTCCTTAGTCCCTGGTCCCTTAGTTCCTCAGTCCCTGCTTTTCAGATTTCCGGTATCAACTGCGCCTTCTCAACATTCGAGAGCGCAATCTCAACCGTGCTCACTCCCGCTTTGCGGCTCTTGCTGTTCTGCTTGGTGGCGGCCAAGTCGATGGTGATCGTTCTTCCACCTTCAGTGGGTGCCCCGGGTTCCTCGCCTTTGGGGATCTCGGAACTAGCTACTGTGGGTGCCCCAGGTCCCTCGCTCTTGGGGACCTGGGAACTAATCCCCACCAATCTTCCCTGCCAGTGCCGGTTGTTTCGCACCGGCTCAAATGTCTGCACCTTCACCAGGCTGCCGGTGAACCGCTCAAAGTCCTCAGCCCTGGTCAGTTTCCGGTCCAGCCCAGGCGAGCTTGCTTCCAGCGTGTATGCGTCGCCCGGAACCAGGTCTTCCACGTCGAGTAAGACGCCAAAATCCCGGCTGAAAGCTGCGCAATCTTCGTGCGTTACGCCGGAGAGTTGTTCGATATTGAACCTGCTATCGCCGCTGAGCGTCCCTTCTACCAATCTCTCCGGCAATCCATCGGCTCGGCTTGCAATCTCGGCCTTCAGCTTTGCCCGCCCCTCGGCGTTTTTCTCAAGGAACACCCGCAGCGTCCGTTCCTTCGCCGGGCCGGCAAATTCCAGGTCCACCACCGCCAGCCCATGGCTCGCGGCCACCCGTTCCGCCGCCGATTTGATTTCGTCCAGCCTGACTGCCATCCGTTCAAAACCCTGAAGCCCAATTCTGAAACGCGACCCATGATCCTGCACCTGTGACGCACCCGATTTGCCGTCAGGATTCGGTTCCGAAGAAAATCCGCGGCTCAAACCGGCCTAAACCCTTTAAATCTGCATTAACAGGCCAGATTTTGCCGCAAATAAAAAGTGGGCTTTCAGCCCACTCATCTCTCCGCCAGCCGGTGCGCACACGGTAGAACAGCCTGGCAGACAAACGCGTTTGCATGCTTAGAGTACCGCGATTCGCCGGGAATATCAACCACCTGCCGCCGGGCGGGAGCCGCTTTCGCGAACCAAAGGTCGGCCCTGAAACGCTTGGTTCTTGCTGGGGCTTGCACATTAGCTTGATTTGTGAAGACACAGTTCGCAGGTTGGGCGTTCACACATCGCGGAAAACTCGCCGGGATACGGCACGAGCTTATTCGTGCCGGTAGAGATTCCGAAATGAGCGTGGGCCTTAATCCCCGGGGATACGGTCGCGAAAATGCTCCGTACAATTATTCCGTGGCCAGATCGCTGAAGCCGTCTTCTATCTCGTCGGAATTGGGTCGAGAAAGTACTTCTGTGTGAGCGCTTCGGTCGCAGAATCTTTAATCTCGGTCCGCTTCGCTATGAGAAGCTGGCATGCTTCTATACCATTAGCCCACACCCCTCCGGAACACACCGCATGGACGGCCATTCAGACTTTGTTCAAGGTACCTCAAGATCATAAAATCAGTACGGTCTGCGAATTGAAATCAGCTACGAGATGCCAACTTTAAGCAAGATTTGAATTGGGTCACAAGCGCGAAGTTTCCCATCGCTCCTCCCAATTACGACGCGAAGGAATTGCAATGCACATTCAAAGAAACTATCCTCCCACAGATTCTTTCACGAAGCCCGCTTTTTCGGTTCGTCTCAGGGCGCATCTGCAGATCATGCGCCTGGATCACTCGCTCAAGAACATTTTCGTCATCCCTGGAATTGTTGTTCCTTTGAGCGTACTGCGAATTCCGTTGCTGTCTCCACCCCTCGTTGGGCGCATTCTGGTCGGATTTCTTGCCACAACCTTAATCGCATGCAGCAACTATGTTTTGAACGAGGTGCTGGACGCTCCCTTCGACAAACTGCATCCGAAGAAGCAGAACAGGCCGGCTGCCAGTGGCCTGGTAAGCGTGCCGTTTGCTTACGTTCAGTGGCTGGTAATGATGGTTGCGGGCATTGCGCTTGGATTGTCGATATCCCGCTTGTTTGCGTATACGGCCGGCGCGCTTTGGATGATGGGTTGCCTGTATAACATCCCCCCCATTCGCACCAAGGATAAGGTGTATCTCGATGTTCTTTCTGAGTCCGTGAACAATCCTCTGCGCATGCTTTTAGGGTGGTACATGGTGACCTCCGTGCTGGTTCCGCCTGTCTCTCTTCTCATCTGTTATTGGATGGCGGGATGCTATCTTATGGCGCTGAAGAGATTCAGCGAGTACCGTGAAATCGGCGACACGCAGGTTTGCGGAGCATATCGAAAGTCCTTCCGGCACTACACTGAAGTTTCCCTGCTCACTTCAGTGATTTTTTATGCCTCTGCGGGGATGCTTTTCTTCGGTGCCTTTATCATGCGTTATCGAATCGAGCTGATCCTCGTTTTCCCGCTTATCGCTCTCCTTATGTCGACATATTTCAGGCTTGCTTTTCAGCCCAACAGCGCGGTCCAAAATCCCGAAAAGCTGTATCGAGAGCCCCGGCTGATGTTCGAAGCGACGCTGGTCGCGGTATTGATGATCGCTCTTTTCTATATCGACATTCCGGTTCTGGGCCGGATATTCTCACCCACCCTGCCTTCCGCTATCGGCCGTTGAGCCACGCGAATCACATTTCAAGATAGGGGAAGAATTTGACTTGATAGGGCACGGCTTCAGCCGTGCCTTAAAAAGCCGCAAGGAGAATTGCTGGCCTTTAGGCCCTGGGGGACGAGGTTGAGCGGAGAAATACATCCCTCAGCGGCTAAAGCCGATGCAATCTTTGACCTATCCCATCGGCACGTCTGAAGCCGTGCCCTTTCAAGGCCGCCACTGTTCGTGACCTTAATCCAAATGCGATTGCCCCGACCGTTGAGTGCCTTTTGGTTTCGCAAAAGGGGGCATGTAATCTTTAGAGCAGCGATCGACGAATTCGCATTCCAACTCTCCGCAGATGATGGACGAAATCAGAAAGCGCGGGATAACGAAGAATGCCCCGTTTGGTTGCTCACTGAAAGTTTGCCTTGCGCCCCCAAACTAGCCATATCCAAACGAGAAGTGCCTTAATGATGCTATGGAGCCTTTTCAGGTAGCCGACCGCGCGCAACCGGTTTGCCGGCACGACTCCGTCTCTCGGCACGATATTGCAGCGCTTCTCTCCCAGGTTGCGGCCGGAGTTTCCGACCGGAACGCCGGCATCTTTGGCCCCGATTCGCTCTCCTGGCGCATCAACCGCGAGTCGGCGCTCTTTCTAGGCGCGGGCCGCGCGGCGCTGCTTCAGCTCGCGCATCCGTGGGTCGTGGCTGCGCTCCGCCAGCACTCTTCGCTGCTCAATCAACCCATCGCGCGGTTCCACAATACCTTTCGCTTCGTCTTCACCATGGTCTTCGGCACTCTCGACCAGGCGCTGGCCGCGGCCCGGCATCTCTACGCGCTGCACACAGCATTGCCGGCGAGCTGGCCGAAGACACCGCCGCATGGAAGCGCGGCGACCGTTACGAAGCCAACGAAATCAACGCGCTTCGATGGGTGTTTGCCACGCTCGTCGAAAGCGCGCTACTCGCATACGAAGGCGTCTTTGGGGCTTTGCCATGGCAGGATCGCGAGCGATACTACCAGGAAACGAAGACCCTCGCTGCGCTGTTTGGAATCCCCGCTCCATCATTGCCCGCCAACCTCGAAGACTTCGCCTCCTATATCCGCGCAATGTGTGAAGCCGGCGACTCATCCGGCGCACTCGGCGTCACCGCCGACCCCCGCGCCATGGCCCACAATCTGCTCGCTGGCGCGGGCTCATTTGTCAGGCCACCTCGCTGGTATCGGGCCCTCACCGCAAGCTGGCTTCCTGCGCGTTTTCGCGAAGAGTTCGGCTTGCACTTTGGCCCTTCCGAGCAGCTTTCCGCGGATCGCGCAATGCGACGAATCCCCGCCATCTACCGCAGGCTGCCGGCACCGGTCCGTGGCACGAGGCGCAGGCTCGCCTCTCCAGTCGCCGCCCGGGACCGATCGGCCGGTTGAGCAATCGCTTCTGGATTGGCGCCGCGCGAATGCCGTTTGACCGCGAAGAATAACGAATCGCGCCGAAGACTTCCGAAATACTTCTTTCATCTCAGGGGCGTGAGAGTGACAATAAGACAAATTTAACCTCGGAGGACCAAACCCCATGGACCCCCGCGACATAATCGCACCCGACGTGCTTGACGAGTTAAGCCACGCTTTTACCGACCAACTGCTCGCTTGCCTGGATGAATGCGCTCGCGGCCGGCACGGCCTTTTCGGCGAGCCGGTGGGCGAGGGAAACGATGAATTAGTCTGGCCTGAAGCGGTGCGGCTGCGCGAGTTGGCTCTCGCGCTGCAGTCTGTTTTCAGTCAAAACGAGCAGCGCAACGCATTAGCCGACGAGTTTCTTGACCTGTGCTCGATGCACGGCGAATCGCACCCCGGCGAGCGAAAGCTGGCACGAATGTTTCTGGAGCGAATCGAGCGCGGCGATGTCGGGACGCCGGCACAAGAGGAACGCGGGCGTTGGTGAGACTGTGTTTACTTCCAACCTGACCTGAGCGTGCATCCTTTTTCGTGGCGGCGCGTTCTAACCAGCATATGCTGCGGCAGCACGGCCTGACCGGAGGCTCCCGGTGCGTCGACAGTCGTGGAGGACACGCCGCGGCGCTGTTGTTGTGCATGGCGGCCGCGCTGCTCGCAGGTTGCAACGCCATGATCGTCGATCCCGGCCAGACTCACCCCCAGCCGGTTCCAAATCCTCCTCCCGGCCCGCCTCCCGTGACAGGTCATGGCGGTTCGCTCACCATTACGCCATCGTACGCGGCGCTGGCTCCCGGGCAATCGCTCCAGTTTACGGTGCATGGCGCCGGCAGCGCGCAAACGGAGTGGCTGGTAAACGGAGTGACAGGCGGAAGCGCCTCGACAGGCACCGTAGACAGCAACGGCAACTATACGGCGCCGGCCAGCGCGAGCCAGAGCGAAAACGTCACAGTAACGGTGGCCCTGAGTGCGTCGCCACAGCAGAATTACGCCACTGCGGCGGTGTCGATCATTCTGCCAGGGCAGGTTACGTGCCCATTTCAGCTAGGTAATCCGCAAGTGGCGCAGTACTCGCTTTATCTCCCCGCTCCCGGAAAGATGGATGTCGAATTCGGTACGACCACCGCGTATGGACTTAACACCTGGCAGGTGCCTACGCCTTCGCCAAACGGCGGCGACGTCCAGATTTATGTGGCCGGCATGCTGGGCCAGACGCTCTATCACATGCGCGCCCAGGTCACGCTGAACAATGGCGCCACCTACAACGACGCGGATCACACATGCACGACAGGTGTACCTCCAACAACCTCGGGCGTTAACATCTCCGCGCCCGGCCCGGCCACGCCGCAACCGGGAATCGAGATGTGGAACACCATTCTTCCCGCCACCGACAGCCAGGCCTTTGCCACCGATCTGAAAGGCAACGTGATATGGACCTACTCCTATCCGCACACGTCAACCGACTACGTGCAGGGAATCCAGTTGCTGCCAAACGGCAATCTGCTCATGGTCATCTCGTACCTTTCGTCGATGACCACCGCCCAGAGCACGAGCGTGATCAACGAGATTCGTGAGATCGATCTGGCCGGAAACGCGGTGAGCAGCCTGACCATGAGCACGTTGAACCAGAAGCTGGCGGCGGGCAACTTCCGCGACGCGGAAGGCAATCTTTACCAGCTCGGCAGCTTTCACCACGACGTGCTGCCACTGCCCAACGGGCATTTTGTGGTGCTGGCTACGTATACCAGGAGCTTCAACAACCTGTCGGGCACTACGGGCGGCGCCACCACCGTGATTGGCGACGCGCTGGTTGACGTTGACCAGAACTTCAATCCCGACTGGGTGTGGAACACCTTCGATCATCTCGATATCAACCGTCGGCCAATGAACTTTCCCGATTGGACGCATTCGAACGGGATGCTGTATTCGAGCGACGATCACAATCTGCTGCTGTCGATGCGCCACCAGAACTGGATCATCAAGATCAACTTCCTCGACGGCACCGGATCGGGCGACGTGATGTGGCGCCTGGGCGAGGGTGGGGACTTCAAGCTGGTCGGCGCCACCGATCCCACTGACTGGTTTTACGCACAGCACGGGATGAGCTACTTTACGCCTAACACCACCGGCGTGTTCCGCCTCGGCCTGATGGATAACGGCAACGACCGCATGTTTCCGACCGCCTCGGTGCTCTGCCTGCCCTACAAGCCGACCACGGCGCAATGTTATTCGACCATGCCGCTGCTCGAAATCAATGAGAACGCAATGACCGCGACCATGATTACGCACTACGTCCCTGCTGATACCTTTTTCAGCTTTTTTGGAGGTAATGCCGAGCTGCTCGCGAATGGGGATGTGGAAGTGAACTTCTGCGCAACGGTGCGTGGCGCGTTCGTACAGGAGCTGGACTCTCAGGCACAGCATGTCGTGTGGCAGGGCTATACGCCCGACGCCGACCAGTTCCATGTTTACCGAATACCAAGTCTGTATCCGGGAGTGCAGTGGTAAGGGTGAGGCGAGCTTTTCAGCGAGCGAGAGTTCATTTAGGTGAAAGTATGCTTGTACAGCTCAGACGTCCCATCCACCCCGCAGCCAGCTCGGGGAAGGATGAGACGTTCAAGCTTCCTGTTCGTATTACCAGCGCACGCCCAAACTGATCGGCAGCACCTTGGTGTCGGCCGCGACACTGGTCGTCCCCAGGCCATTGGGTTGGGTAGTCACCGCGGGCGAAAGTACATCCAGGTAGCGGACTTCGGCAAAGAGCCTCATTTTGCTATCGCCATACAAGCCGCCCATCCGGTGCTGGTAGCCACCGCCAATGTTGAATCCACCCTGGTTCGAGGAGAAATGGCCGACCACCTGGGGAGTATATCCAACGCCGCAATAGTAAAACTGGCAGTACTCGGTTGGTTCCACATCGGTAAAGCTGGTGACCTTGCGGTAAAAGCCGCCGCCGCCGGTCACGTACACATCGTTGCTCGACTTGGGAAAAAGCGAGATCACCGGGTCGAGGGTGAGCGACCAGATGTGGTCATGCCCGCCCTGGGCGCCGGCCTCGGCGATGATCGCGCCGGGAAGTTTGGCATCGAGGAACTGGTATTCGATCAGCGTAGCAAAACGCTTGGTGAAGTTCAGGCCTGCGCCCACCGTGAACTGACCACCCCACGTGACGTAAGTCTTGTCGCCCGCGGGCGCATTGACGCCGCCGCCGGCTTCAAAGGCAAACTTGCTGCCGACGTAGTGCTTCCAGCCACCTTTGCCGCCATACTCCTGGCCCGCGGCTGCGTGTCCGCCCGCAGCCGGCACGGGCGCTGCCGGCAACGCTGCTGCTTCGTCAGGATTGCTGGCCGGACTGGCCAGACCGGCTACCTCCAGCGAACTCGACTCATTCGAAGCCGAATAGGCCGCGGTGCTGGATTGGGTTGAGGAAACCTGAGACTGCGCACTTGCGAAGGACGCTGCCAGAACGGCAGCAGCCCCTGAGAAAAGGACCCGGCGCATTGACGGCGTCCATAAGGCGAAGATCATATCGGAACCTCAAGGATCAAATTGTTTTAAGCCAGATGAGCAGGAAGGAGCACCTGCATAGAGTTAGACACCAAATCTGGCTGGAGGTTGCTCGAATGCGATGAGGTCGGTGGGAATAATGTGATCAATTCCCACTTTAAATGAGAGTGACACTCTGTTAGAATAGTGGCACACAGGATAGGGAGTGACACATGGAACTCAAGACGCGTGTTCAAGTAGGGGAAAAGGGCCGGATCGTGATCCCGGCAGAGATGCGCGAGGCGCTGGGGATCAAGCCGGGTGACTCTGTGGATATCAGCGTCAAGGACTATGAAGTGCGAATCTCGACGCGCGAGGCCCGGCTGAAACAAGCCCAGGAAAGGATACGGAAACTCATTCCTCCCGGCGTGTCGCTGGCAGACGAATTGATCGCCGAGCGGCGCGAGGAGGCAAAACGTGAGCAGGCCGGTTTTTGATGCATCGGCGATCCTTTGCATCCTGCAGAACGAGCGGGGCGTGGAAAAACTCACAGAGCAAATCCGCGATACGGCAGTTGCCAGCTCAGTGAACATGGCTGAGGTACAGGGCAAGCTCGTCCTGAAAGGTTCAGATCCGGAGATAGCCTGGGATGATGCTCTGTTATGCGTCTCAGAGGTCGAGGCACTGACTGCGGAGCAAGCCAAACTGGCGGGAACGCTGATTCAAAGCACCGCGCAGTACGGTCTCTCTCTCGGCGACCGTTCATGCCTTGCGCTGGCGTTCACGCTGGGCGGCGAGGTGTACACCACCGACCGGGCCTGGAAAGACCTCAAGCTCGGCGTAACGATCCATGTGATTCGGTAAGCATTCCGGAAATAGCCGCAAATGCAGGAAAGGCCGGAGCACTCGCTCCGGCCTTTCCTGACTCCGCTAACACCGCTAGCCCGCATATCTCACACGCACCGCTTTGAGGCGGTGTTGAGTCGGTCGCAGGGAGAGCGGCGTTGATTTGTTGTCGGCTGGATGGGGCAGATGAGCTTTTGGGGGTGGGCCTGCGGCTTGCTCTTATCTCCAGCACAGCTTTTGCGCGCAGCTCCGCCGGCCGATGACCGCGGCGAAGATAGAAGATGGGGTTTTCGGAGCGATGCGGCGGAGGTCAGCAGCGCATGGCGTCGAAGGCTCTTGCGTAGATTTGTTTCCACGGATAGGAGGAGCTGAGTTCCAGCCATACGCGTCGGGCGCTGATGCGTACCAGGGCGCCGATTTTGAACAGCTTCAGCCGGATCGTATCCACCTGCGCCTCGGCCCACTCGGTGCCCTTCAGCGCCAGCCGCCGCAGCGCTTCGACCAGCGTATAAGCCAGCGCCGACAGGTACAGCCGCAGCTGATTGCCCTTCATTTCTTCCGTCGAGAGGCGATAGGCGAACAGGCACATCTGCTCCTTGATGCGGTTCTCCATCTCGCCGCGCTGGCAGTAGAACTTCTCGTACAACTCGCGCGCCCCCCACTTACCTGGAGTTATCGATGTAACCACGAAGCGCGGGTTCTCGCCCTTGTCCAGATACTCGGCCTTGGCAACTACGCGCCGCGCCCGCGCCCAGCTCGTGTGCGTTTGATAGTCGAACTCGGTAAACACACGCGCCGCCTTGCCGGTCTCGGCGTGCTCCAGCTTGGCCTCGTGCATCTGCTTGCCGATGATCTTCTGCAGCCGGCTGTTGCGTGCCAGTCCGAACAGGAAGTCCACGTGGTTCTCTTCGGCCTCGCACCAGGCCATCAGTTCCTCGCGGCAGAAGCCCGAGTCACCGCGCAACACGATGCGCACCTGAGGCCACCTGGAGCGCAGCTGGGCCACGATGCGCTTAACTTCATCGAGCGCACCGGCGGCTCCGTCGATGTTAGCCGGCCTGAGCCGCGCACACAGCAGTTGATCGCCCGCGAAGATGTATAGCGGCAGATAGCAATAGCTGTCGTAGTAGCCATGAAAGAACCGCTCCGGTTGATGACCGTGGAGCGGGATGTCGGTCGCATCCAGGTCGAGCACGATCTGCTCGGGCGACTCGGCGTGCGACTCGATGAACAGATCGCACAACAGCGCGTCGATCTTCTCCGGCGCGTAATCGATCTTGTGATAGCGCTTGCTGCCGCCCGGAAGCTCCAGCCGGTTGAGAGTACTTTTGCCGGCCAGGGGAGCGTCCAACTTGCGGCGGCCCGCCAGCACGGCCATCAGCGGATCGTGGCGCAACTGCTCATGATCGCAAAGGTCCTCATAGCCCAGCGCCAGCCCGTAGATGCGCTGCGAGAGCATCTCAACAAGCTGGTGCTCGACCAAAAGCGGCGAACGCCGGTCGGTGAAACAAGACGCCACCCGCTTCAGCAAACCGATCTTGCCGTCAGCCTGACGCAACAACAGCGCTCCGCCATCGGTCGACACCTGACCCGCTGTGAAACTGGCCTCCACGCGGCGCGAAAAATGTGATGCAAACGAGAAGACTTCTTGATTACACTCTGTCATAAGAAAGGCCGCCCTTTCCGCAGCCGTAACCACGCTTCGACAACGTAGTTATGACACAGAAAAGACGGCCTTTCCAGCTATTTTCTGCTTCTCGACTCACACCAATCGACAATCGGCGTGTGAGATATGCGGGCTAGCCCCGCTAACTCCGCTTCACCCCTGTATATCGAACTGCTCGGGATGCAGCGTGGGATCGCTCTTCACCAGGATGTTCTTGCCTACCAGGTCTTCGTAATCGTTCAGCCAGCGCGCGTTGTTGCTCTTCAAAATCTTTACGGTTTCGGGGTTCACGCGCAGCATCACGTCGGCGCCTTCAAAGTGCTTTCGCATCTTGCGCAACTCAATAAAGATTTCGTTGCATACCGTGGCCGGGCTCTTCACCATTCCGGTGGCCTGGCAAATGGGGCAGGGAACCGACAGGGTTCGTTCGAGCGATTGCTTGACGCGCTTGCGCGTGATTGCCACCAGCCCGAAATCGTTGAACTGCAGAACCTTGGTCGGCGCCCGATCGACTTTGAGAGCCTCTTCAAGCGCGGCCAGAACCTTGAAGCGATTCTTGCGCTCGTCCATGTCGATAAAGTCGATGACGATAATGCCGCCCAGGTCGCGCAACCGGATCTGCCGCACGATTTCCGGCACCGCGTCGAGGTTCGTCTTGACGATGGTGTCCTCGAGCCGCGCGCTCTTGCCCACGTATTTGCCGGTGTTGATGTCGATGGCCACCAGCGCCTCGGTCTGGTTGATCACGATCGATCCGCCACTCTTCAGCCACACCTTCGAGCGCAGCGCCTTCGAGATCTCGTCCTGAATGCCGAAGTGCTCAAACAGCGGTGTTTCTTTGGTGTAAAGCTTCACGCGCCGCACCAGCGACGGCGAGAAGCGGTTGAGGAAGCGCACGATGCGCTCGTAGTCGGCCTCGGAATCGACCCAGATATTTGAGAAGTTGTCGCTTACCTGGTCGCGCAGAATTCGCTCGATCAGGCCGAGGTCGTGATAAATAAGGGCCGGCGACTTCGACGACTCAGAGCGCTGCTTGATATCGCTCCAAAGATTCAGCAGGAAGCGCAGATCGGCGCGCAATTCATCTTCCGATGCGCCTTCAGCCGCAGTGCGCACAATGAATCCGCCCGACGACTCGCCACGCTCGTGCAGCAGAATCCGCTTCAGACGATGGCGTTCTTCGTCCGATGCGATCTTGCGGCTCACGCCCACGTGTGTCACCGTCGGCATAAACACCAGGAAGCGGCCGGGGAGCGCGATGTGACTCGTAATGCGCGCGCCCTTCTTGGCGATCGGCTCCTTGGCGATCTGCACCAGGATCTCCTGGCCGGACTTCAGCAAGTCGCTGATCACGGGCAGATTGGTTGTCTGCATCGAGCGCCGCGATGGTCCGCGGCGGTTGCCTTGCGGGCGTCCGCGGCGTCCGCGATCGCGCCGCTCGCGCTGCGGCTGACCCGGCGCAGGCTGAGCTTCAGCCGAAGGCTCCTCTTCATCCTCTTCTTCCTCGTCGTCCTCTTCTTCCCCGAGGTCCAACTGAATCTTGTGATCGAGATGCGCCTCCTGCAGCATTTCACCCAGGTCGCCGGTGCGAAGATGCGGCGGCAGCGTCTCTTCTTCGAAGGTTTCCAGGTCGTGATCTTCAGCTTTGTGGCGGCGATGATGCGGAACCGCTTCGTATTCCTCGCCCTCGATCGTTTCCTCTTCCACCAGCCCCTCGCCGGGCGCGTAAGCTGATACTGCCGCAACGCTGGCCGCAGATGCCGGCTTTTCACCGCCAGCCGCGGCATCTCCATCTTTTTTCTTCTTGCCGAAGCCAAATATGCGGAACTCGAGCGGCGATGCCGTGTCGATGCGATGCTCGGCCTCGGCCTCAGCTTCCTCCGATTCGGCTGGCGGCTCAACCTCAGTCACGGCCTCGGCGGCGGGTTCGGCCTCGCCGGCAACCGTCACCTCATGGTGGACCGACCCGTGATGTGCTTCGGCAGCCGAGATCTCAGCCGCAGAGGGAGCGGTCTCGTCACTGCGCGTAAACTCCTCGAACTCGACCTTCTGCTCTTCTTCCACCGGAGGTTTGAGCGTCTCAGTGTGCTCCTCATGGCGCTGGTCGAAGTGGGTTGCGTGCGGAGCCGACTCAATTTCCCGCAACGCGGGAGGAGCCGATTCTTCATGCGGCGCCTCCAGTTCCTCTTCAACCAGTTCTTCTTCGACCATATGGCCGGCGCTCGGCGCGGCCGCTTCCACCGGTTCGCTTGCAGCCGTTTCAATTGCCTCCACGCTTTGAGTCTCACTCGGCGCTTCAGCCAGATTCGCCTCAAATTCAGCCTCGCGCTTGCGATGCCTTGAGAGAGATTCGCCTGGCAGCAGACCGCTGCCGTCCCACGAGATCGGAGCCTCAATCAATGTCGACGGCTTTGAGCTGTAACTGGGGTGCGGTGCGGATTCAGACGAAGGTTTGCTGGTCTCGGCCGGCGCACTGCCGTATTTCGAGAGCGACTCGCCGGGAAGCACAAACGAAGCCGGAGCCTGTTGCGCGCGAGAAGCCCGCTGCGGAGCCTCTGACGCGTGAATCGATGGGTGAATCGACGTCTGAATTTCGTCAGAGACGTCGGTCTCGGCGACCGGCTTCTCTTCGAACTCAACCTGCTCGCCGCCAGCGCTTTCCGATTCCCCTTGCGCGGAAACTGAACCACGACCGCGGCGATGACGGCGTCCCCGCCAGCGTTTTCCGCCTGCAGCTCCCTGGCTCTCCTGGTTGGCTTCTTCAAGTTCCGGGACTACCGGATGCCCGTCGCCGCCTGGTGTAGCCGCGGCATCCGAAGCCTGGCCGGCCTGGCTCGCACGGCCCTGATCGCGCCCCCGATCGCGTCGTTGCTCGTCATTGCGCTCGCGGCCCTGATCTCGCCGCTGCTCGTCACTTCGCTCCCGGCGCTGGCCCTGTTCCCGGCCATCCTGGCTACCGCCCGTGTGGTGAATCTCGTGGGGAGGAAGGTTGCCGGCGGTCGCAGTGGCCCGCTCAACCTCGTCGGTGTCTTCCTGATCTTCCAGCTCCACGAAGTCAGTTACATAGAGGAAGGCGTCCCGCTCAAGACCAAGGTCGACAAATGCGGACTGCATGCCGGGCAAAACCCGCGTTACACGCCCGTTATAAATCGAACCCGCGAGCGTGTACTCATTTTCGCGTTCGTAGTAGATTTCCGCGAGCTGATCGTCTTCAAGAATTGCAAGCCGCGTCTCATGCGGCGTGCTGGAGATACATATTTCCTTTGCCATCGTACCTTTCCGGCCGGCAGCTATTGGCTGTCGGCGCTTGCGGCAAGGTGTGACGGAGACGCGCGTAACCGGAAGGTGATGGGGTGGGCGAAAAGGACGTCCTCAATATTGCTCGTGGGGCATGCTGGTCACGATGGCCACTTTTTGTAGGTGGCGACTCGTGACGGAGCTGGAAAACTCCTAGCCGAACGAGCTCAAACATACGGCAATCCGATTTGAGAGATTTGTGGCCGACGCTGCAGGACTTTCCATCCAGCCGGGCCGTTTGACCTTGACATTCCGCCGGGCCGCAGCTGGTATTGCGAATCCGGAATTCAACTCCAGAGCCGCCAGCGCATGCCGTCGAACCTGTGGGCCAGAGGTCTTCCCGTCTCTCGGTGCTCATGAACCCAATCCTGCCGGGCGCGATCCATCAGGACCCGCCGGCCAAATACTGTAAAAACCTCTTACCGGTCCGGCACGTGAAGCGCGGGAGTAAGAGCCAATCCTGTTTCCTGCGCCGAGTTCAAATCGAACGGCGACGCTCAGTTCACGAACCGGCGCATGCGGACATTCATCGCCACGCCCAGCGCCAGAAACGCAAACAGCACCGAAGATCCACCGTAACTCATTAAGGGTAAAGGGATTCCGGTGACGGGCATAAACCCGATGACCATGCCAACGTTGACCGCGATCTGAAAGGTCAACACAGCCACGATTCCCATAATAATAAGGGACCCGGGCAGGTCGGCGGCTGTCTGTGCGTTTTGAATCAAACGCATCAATATTAGGAAGTATAGCAGCAGCACAAAAATCGCGCCCACAAACCCATGCTCTTCGCTGAAAGCGGCAAAGATGAAGTCCGTATAGGGAATGGGCAGGAAATACCCCTGGGTTTGCGTCCCTTTTTCTGTTCCCTTACCCCAGATTCCTCCGGAACCCACGGCAATTTCAGACTGCAGCACCTGGTAACCGGCGCCTTTGGGATCGGCGCTGGGATTAGTAAAGCTGGTCAAACGAGACTTCTGATAGGAATGCACGAGACCGCTTTTTTGCAGTATGCCGCTTGATAACACTCCAACCGCCAGCGCCCCAGTGCAGATGACCAGAATGGCTGACTGTTTCACGTTGATCCCCCCCAGGAACAGTCCGGCCACCAGGATCGGGGTGTACGTAAGTGTTGTGCCCAGGTCCGGCTGCACCAGCACCAGCAGCATAGGGACGCCAATCATTGCAAGGGCTTTGAAGATATCGCGCCAGGTAAGATACCGTCCACCCAGGTTGGCAAAATAGCGCGCAACCACGAGAATCAATACAAGCTTGACCCACTCCGAAGGTTGGAACTGGACCGGACCGATGGCGATCCAGCGCCGCGCGCCCAGCGCTTTGTGGCCCACCAGCCTCACTGCAACCAGCGACACTACGAAAATCCCGTAGAACCAGGGCGAAAGGTCGAGCAACCGGTGATAATCGATCTTGGCCAGGATGAACATGCCGGCGAGGCCAGCGCCGATAAACATGAGCTGCTTCGATTCAAAGCTCGAAAACCGCGTATGCACCGTCGTCGAGTAGACCTCGAGCAGCGATATCCCGCACATGATCAGGATCAGCAGCAGCAGCGGCCAGTCGAAATCGCGAAAACTCAAAAAGCGGCGCATGCGACTCCGATTGCCTCCCGTAGGGAGGCAGAGAATTTAGCCCAGGACAAGGTCGCGTGAGCGAACGCAGTCCTGGGTAGGCGCAAAAAAAGTGTGCCGTAGCCCCGTAGGGGCGGCGCGAATAGGCAGGCTATCGATTTCCAGGCTCTCAATTGACCTGTTCCAGCATTCACTGAGGATGCCGCGTAACAGTCCGTCACCGGCGTCCCCGACCCGCGATAAATGAAACATTGGGTGCCCCATCCATCGAGCGTTTTTTGCTCGATGGGTGGGATGCCACGAGGCTCAAGTTGCAAACGGTGGGTTTGTTTCTTATTACGGGTTGCGCAAAAACTCATTCGGGCGCAGGTGCAGGGGGCTTTGTAACAGGGCACGGCTTCAGCCGTGCCGAAAGAGCCCCTAAATCGAGTCGGGCGCTCTAGCCCCTGCCGCTTTTTGCATCTGCGCAATGGGAGCATCGTCTACTCTTGCTTTCTTGCCACGGCGTCAGGCCGATTGTGGCTCGTGGTAAACGTCTCTTTGGGGCGGCCGTTCGCCGCCAACTGCTTCTTCGGCGATGCTCCCGCCGGACCCTTTTCCGGAATCGCCTGCCCGTTGGCCACCACAAAACTCCCCTCGCCGATCTTCTGTTTGTCCTTTGCGCCTGGACTATTATCGGGCTGCGACCACACCGCGCTCATCTCAACTGGAGATTGGGTCTTTTCGGGTGGAAGGTTGTGTGCCAGCCGCCGTTGCTTGTCCACGTAGGCTGCTACCACGCGAGCGCCAATCCGCGCCGGGAACCAACTGTGGTCGCCGTTCTGCCATAGCACTGCAACCACCAACTCCGGATTTCGCCGCGGAGTGACGCCCACAAACCATACGTTCGGGGCGGTGTTGCGCCCTTTTGCCGTTGCGCTTAACGCCTGATGGCTCATCACCTGCGCCGTTCCCGTCTTGCCGGCAAAATCGATGCCGTCCAGATGCTCCGCCCCGGCGGTGTGGTAGAGACCGGGCTGAGTCACGTTGTACATGCCGTCGGTCACGGTAATCCAGGTGTTCGGGTCCATGGGCACGAAAGCGTCGCCGGAGCCCGGGAAGCTGTCAAGAAGTTCTTTGCGGAACTCGGGGGTAAGCTCGTCAGGGAACACCACGTGCGGCCGCACCATGTGCCCGTCGGAGGCGATGCCGCCGATGATGCGCGCAAGCTGGATGGGTGTAGCTTCAACCGCGCCCTGACCAATGGCCACGTCCAGAGTCTCGTCGGGGTACCAGCGGTGATGGAAGTTTCTGATCAGCCACTGCGGCGAAGGCATCAGTCCGGCCTGCTCTCCGGGCAGATCGATGCCCGTCTTCTGCCCGTACCCGAAGGCATCGGCGTACTTCACAATGCGATCGATGCCCAGCTTGTCACCCAGCATGTAGAAAAACGTGTCGCACGAGTAGGGAATCGCGTTTTGAATGTCCACCGCGCCATGATGTTCGTCGCAGTGGTGGTAGTAGCCATACGGCCCCCATCCGCCGTTGCACACAATATGCATGTTCTGCGCGATGTTTTCTTGTAGTCCTGCCACAGACATCACGACTTTGAACGTCGATCCGGGTGCAAGCTGGGCCTGGATGGCTTTGTTCATCAGCGGATGGTCGGGGTCGGTAAGCAGTTTGTTCCATGCGCTGCGGTCGATCTTGACGGCAAACTGGTTGGGATCGAAGCTGGGCCGCGATACCATGGCCAGAATCTCGCCATTGCGTGGGTCCATGGCCACGATTGCGCCGGTGCGATCGCCCAGCGCCAGCTCGGCAGCGCGCTGCAGATCGTTGTCGATGGTCAGCCGCAGGTCCTGCCCCGGAATCGCGTGCTGAATGCCGATGTAACCCACCTCGCGGCCGTGGCTGTCCACAATCACGTCGCGGCTGCCGTCGGTGCCGCGCAAGAGCTCGTCATAGGTCTCTTCAACGCCTGCCTTGCCCACCACGTCGCCCGGCTCGTAATAGGCAAAGCGCGGGTTGTTCAAATCGTCTTCGCTCACCTCGCCCACGTAGCCGATCAGGTGCGCCGCAAAGCCGTCGCGGGGATACAGCCGCCGCTCCACGTCGATGGTCTCAAGCTCAGGCAGCTCGTTGCGATGCGCCTCAATAAACGCCTGTTCGTCCGCAGTCACGTCGTCTTTAATCGGGATCGGCTGATAGCCGGGCGAATTGTGGTAATGATGCACCGTGGCCTGCAACTGGCCGAGATCCAGATCGAGCCCCTTGGCGATGAGCGGCAGGTCGGCGTCGATGTCTTTTTTCTGCTCGCGAACCAGGAAGCAGCTAACCGACGGATAGTTGTCGACGATCAGGCGGTTTTCGCGGTCGAAGAGCTTCCCGCGCGGCGCCAGGATCGGCTCTTTGCGGATGCGGTTGGCCTCGGCCAGTTGCCGAAAACCCTCCGCGCCCAGCACCTGCAGACGCCACAAGCCGCCGGCCAAAGCCAGCATCATCAGAAGAATGGCGTATTGAACCACCGTCGCTTTGAGAGTGGAGAGTTTTTCTCCGCGGTTGATACCTGAAACCATGAATCCTGCGCTTGTATTTCAGAATACAGCTAAAATGAGAAACCGTTGTTGCGCGTAGTCTCTCCGATCGCGCGCCTGAACACTAACTCCGCAAACAACGCCAACTCCGCTCAGTCCCGTATCTGCAGCCGGTCGAGGAACGGGAACAGGACCAGCGCGATCGCCGCGTTCCCAATCGCGATGAACAGTTGCGTCAACCAGTTCCAATCCAATTCGAGGCCCAGCAATCCGGCATAAACGCCGTAGTAAATGGCGCTCGATAGCAGAGACAACACAAAATTGAGAATCACGCGGATAAGGTGGTTCTCAACGTCGATGCGGATGCCTGTGGATGCGGCGATGAATCCAACCGCGGTTTTGGCAACGCCATTCACGCCGATGGCGTGGTGCGTGAGCGCGTCTTCAAATAGCCCCATGGCCGCGCCCATCAGCGTGCCCTGGATGGGCGAGCGGCGGCCCAGCGCGAAATATATAGTGATCACCAGCGGCAAATCGAAAAACGCGTACCGGCCAAGCACGCGCGGCAGCCAAGCCTGCAACACCAGCGCCGCCAGCGGGACAAGCGTGTAAACCAGCAGCGGGTACCGATGAATCTCCATATCGCGCCGGTCGTCGGCGCCGAGCAGTTTCATGCTATCGGTTCCCCTGCGGCGCAGCTTTTTGGGTCGGCGTTGCTTGCGGCTTTTTGGGCAGCGGCTTCTTGGTCTGCGGCTTCTTGTCCTGAGGCTTGCTGGATTCGTGCGAAGTGGCATTGCCGGGCTGCGCCGCCGCGGCCGGCTTTTGTTCCTGGCCACCCGTTGCCGCCGCATTTGAGTCGGTTGAATCCGGTGTGTCGGTTGCGGGTGTGACCGCGTTTCCAGGCGTAAACCGATCGGGATGGAGCGGCTGAGGCGGCGGCGACACCGGGTTGGGATTGCTGGTGTCGTTCAGCGGCTGCTGGTCGGGTGGCAGGTTGGGTACCGTCAGCCCCGGCAAATGCTCGGCCATGATCTCGGAGGCTTTCAACTGGTCCTTGATCGCCTGCGCGTCCGCACCCTTCTCGGCCTGGCTCGTGTCGATGTCTTTCTGTTCCTGCCCGTTGAAGCGCGGCTGGGTTGAAGTGATCACCATGACTTCGTCGAGCCGGTCCAGATGCGCCGCCGGCTTGACCATGATGTCGATAAAACCGTCGTGCGTAGGATCGCGAACCACCTTGTCCACAACTCCCACGGGAAGGCCACGCGGAAAAATCAGGTCGCCCCCCGCGGTGAGCACCGCTTCGCCGGATTGAATGCGTTCGTCGGAGAGAACGCCCACCACCATCAGCCGCCCCGATGGATCGCCACGCAGAATGCCGCGGATGCGCGTAGTTTCAAGGATCACGCCCGCACCGCTGGTCTGGTCGTTGATGGCCAGCACCTGCGCGGTGTGCGGAAAGACATCGCGCACCTTGCCCACAATGCCGTCTCCGGTAATCACCGCCATATCCGGCTTCAGGTGGTAGTCTTCACCCTTGTCGATGTAGAAGACATGCGAAAGTTCGCTGCCGCTGGAGCCGATCACCTGTGCGGCCAGCGTGGAGTAAATGTACTTCTGCTGAAAGTTGAGCAGCGCCTGCAGACGCTGCCCCTGCTTTGCATCCTCAAGCAGTGCGGCCTGCTCTAGGCGAAGCCGGTCGACGGTCTGTTGCAGTTGCTGGTTCTGCTGGCGCACATGGCGCAGATCGGCATAGTTGTTCCATAACCAGTTAGTTCCTGACCCGGCGCCGTGAATGCCGCGTTCGAAAGGAGAAACCACGGCTTCAGCCCAAAGGCGAATCAGCCGCACGCTCGATCCATCGCGCACATCCAGGGTGTTATGCCCGCCCCCGTATCGCCTCACCTGGATGGCAAGCCCCATGATCTGGGCCACAAGCACCACCGCCAGCACCACCAGGTTCCGATAACGAGTGAAAAAAGAATCCATAACTAAAACGCTCGCGCTGCGAAGGCAAAAACAGAAAACTACAGCAATTTCAGTATAGTGACGGGCAGCGAGGCCGATTTCTCACTGCCCCTTCCATGATCGGACTGGCGGTGCTTAACAAACTCCCCGCGCACGGGTCGATTAGCGATAACGCAGGGATTGCAGGTAGGTTGATTAACGGGAGCATCAAGTAGTAAAATTTACCCGAAGGTCGAGTGGAGGCTCTGCAATGCCCGATGTTCAAAAAATCAGTATCGCCCTGACCGGGGAACAAATTGGTGCTCTGAAAGCAGCCATCGAAACAGGCGAATACGCCACCACCAGCGAAATTATTCGCGAGGCAATCCGCGACTGGCAGTTCAAGCGCGAATTGCGCCAGGAAGACTTGAAGCGGTTGCGCCAACTTTGGGATCAGGGCAAGGAAGGCGGAGCCGCCATGCCGGTTGACTTCGAGACCGCAAGGCGAGAAGCGCGGCAAAGGTTGGCGAAGGACGCGGAGAATCAAACCATTGCCTGTTGATGTTGTTTGGACCCCGCAATCAAGGGAAGATCTGATCGAGATTTATGTCTTCATTGGCGGCGACAATCCCTCCGCCGCAGAACGCGTTTTTGATGCAGTGTGCGCAAGAGTGGAATTGCTCGTTGAACATCCGAGGCTTGGTGCAAGGCGTCGCGAAATAAGACCGTCCGTGCGGATACTCGTCGAAGGGCCATACCTCATTCTCTACGAGACGCATCCTGACAGCGACGAAGGCAAGATTGATGAAGTAGAAATCGTAAGAATCATCGACGGCCGGAGGAATTTGCAAAGTTTGTTCTGAGACAGACCGCATCCAGATCTGAGAATCCAATCCCCGGGCACTCGGCAAAAGCGGCAGTCCATCGCAGAACTAGCCTGAGACCCCATGTTCGATGGGATTCCGGGATGAATACGCTCAATCGAATTCTTTTGGGAGCGGTCCGCGACGCCGATCTTCCTCATACTGCGCTTGTGCAGCTGTCCACATTATGCCGAGGCATATGACCAAACCTAGCGAGAACAGACAGACCAAAGCTGGCTCGCGCCGAAAATAGAAGATCATCCAACCGCAAGCGAAGGCGGAGCCAAAGAGTACAGATCGGAGGACGCCGTATATCAGGTATACGACGAATGCACTTCCCTGATGCTTGACTCTCAGGCCAAGAGGGATATCGCTCCATTCACCCCTTGTAGGGCTAAGCCAGTCCATATCCTTTGCCACAAACCAACCAACACGCACAAAGGCAACTGCGACGACGGCCGCGGGAATTGAAATGAGAATCTGAATCCAAGTCATGCCCCGAACCCTCTCACTCTGAAACCTCGTCTCAGTCGACGCCGCCTTTTGTTCGAATATAGTTGAAATTCTCCCCCGCAAACTGTGACGAAAATCAAGTTCCTATGCATAAATGTTCGCAGGAGGATCTTATGTCATTCGAATTGCCACTAAGGGTCGTCAACTGTGCGCTCGATCACCTGCACGTGGCTGGCGCCCCAGAGCCCAGAATCTGGCCTCATGGTTCTCAGAACAAGTTAGATAACGGTGACTTTTGTTTCACGCTTGGCATGCCCTCAGAAAACATTCGAAGGCAGCTAACCATAAGGTTCGGCGCAACGTTAGAGGTGTTTCTACCGGGCGATGCCTATCAGCAGATTTGCCAACCTCAAGTCGTCGAGGCCATATTGAGTTTTTGGGACGGAGAGACCAAGGAATCTAATCGCGTCGTCCATATTAGGGCCGAGGCCGTCTTTCCCAAGCCTGAGCTTCCGGACTTGGGAAACCGCCTGACCCCTGACTTCTGATCCCTGTCTTTAATCAATTTTGATTTTGCGCAGCAGCTTGAAGTCTGAAAGCATTTTGCCGGTGCCGAGCACGACCGAAGCCAGCGGATCGTCGGCCACTGAAACGGGCAGGCCGGTCTCTTCGCGGATGCGCTTGTCGAGGTTCTTGATCAGCGCGCCGCCGCCGGTAAGCACAATTCCGCGGTCGCTGATATCGGCCGAAAGCTCAGGCGGCGTGCGCTCCAGCGCCACGCGGATAGCGTTCATGATGACCGCAATGCACTCGCCCAGCGCCTCGCGAATCTCGCTGTCGTCAATCACAATGGTCTTGGGCACGCCTTCAATCAGGTTGCGGCCTTTGATCTCAAGCGTCAGCGGTTTCTCCAGCGGATAGGCCGAGCCAATCTCGATTTTGATCTGCTCGGCGGTGCGCTCGCCTATCAGCAGGTTGTACTTCCGCTTCAGGTAGTTCGTAATGGCCTCGTCCATCTGGTTGCCGGCCATGCGCACCGAGCGCGAATAGACAATGCCGCTCAGCGAAATGACGGCGATATCAGTCGTTCCGCCACCGATGTCCACAACCATGTTGCCGCAGGGATCGGTGATGGGCAGGCCCGCTCCAATCGCTGCCACCATCGCCTGCTCCACGAGGTAAACCTCGCTGGCCTTGGCGCGGTACGCCGAGTCTTCGACAGCGCGCTTTTCAACCTGCGTAATCTCCGAGGGCACTCCGATCACAATGCGCGGATGCACCAGCATCTTGCGGTTGTGCGCCTTCTGGATGAAGTAATTGAGCATTTTCTCGGTGACTTTGAAGTCGGCGATCACGCCGTCTTTCATCGGCTTTATGGCCACGATGTTGCCCGGAGTGCGGCCAAGCATCTCCTTGGCCTCTTTGCCCACGGCTTCAACTTCACCGGTGTTCTTGTTGATGGCAACAATGGAGGGTTCGTTCACAACAATGCCCTTGCCGGCCGCGTAGACCAGCGTGTTGGCGGTGCCGAGATCGATGGCCAGGTCGCTCGAAAACATGCTGAAGAGCGAGCGCAGGCCGTGCGACCGCGAGGAGCGGGAGGGGTAACCGTTTAACGACATTCCTGGATAAACTTCCTGACTCAGGCGTAAGCCCAGCGTTCCACATAAGGCCCAGCGGGGCCGCTTAGAGGACTTTTCAACCTATATTGTACGGCGATCTGCCCTGCCTTGCAGATCAATGGAAAATTGCGGCCTAAAGACCCGGGAAAACGGAATCGCCCTTCGCCGCCAAAAGTGCTATAAACTCTCTGTCCATCTTGAATGAGGTATTTATGTCATACCCGGTATACAAAAATTTGATCGGCGGCGAGTGGAAGCCGGCCGCAAGCGGCAAAACAATCCTGAACCTGAATCCGGCGGACCATACCGATTTGGTGGGCGAGTTTCCCGCATCGCAGGCTGAAGACGTGGCTGAGGCCGTTGCCGCAGCCAAGAAAGCTTATGCGTCGTGGCGCCTCGTTCCCGCACCCAAACGGGCTGAAATCCTTGTGAAAACGGGGCTTCTGCTGCAGGAGCGCAAAGAAAAATACGCCCGCGAAATGACTCGCGAAATGGGCAAGGTGCTGGCTGAAACCCGCGGCGACGTGCAGGAGGCGATCGACGAGGCGTTTTACGTGGCCGGCGAGGGGCGTCGTCTATTCGGCGTAACAACCCCGTCCGAAATGACCAACAAATTTGCCATGAGTGTGCGCATGCCGGTGGGCGTTGTCGGGCTCATCACGCCGTGGAACTTCCCCATGGCCATCCCGAGCTGGAAGCTATTTCCGGCCCTGGTCGCCGGCAACACCTGCATCATCAAGCCGGCCACCGATACGCCGCTTTCTACTTACAACCTGGTGCAGGCGCTCGTAGACGCCGGCCTGCCGCCGGGGGTCGTGAACATCATCTCGGGGTCGGGCTCGGGCGCCGGCGAGGCGCTCGTCAACCACCCCGACGTGAGAGCCATCAGCTTTACCGGCTCCAGCGCGGTGGGCTCATTGGTCGGCCAGCATGCGGCGCTGGGATTCAAGCCGGTCTCGCTCGAAATGGGCGGTAAGAATGCGCAGATTGTGCTCAACGACGCCAACCTCGATCTGGCGCTCGACGGTGCGCTCTGGGGCGCCTTCGGGACCACTGGCCAGCGCTGCACGGCCACCAGCCGCATCCTGCTGCAGAAGGGAATTGCCGCGGAGTTCACCAAAGAGTTCGTCGCGCGCGCAAAAAAGCTCAAGGTAGGCAATGGACTTGACGAGTCAGTCGAGGTTGGCCCGCAGGTGAATGCCAGTCAGATCGAGACCTCCGCCAAATACGTCCAGATCGCCAAAGCCGAGGGTGCGCACTTACTCACGGGCGGCTTCGCGCTCGCCGGCGGACCCTACGCGCACGGCACCTTCTTTGAGCCGACTGTCTTTGGCGGCGTCAGGCCCGCCATGCGCATCGCGCGCGAAGAGGTCTTCGGTCCGGTGGTGAGCCTCATTGAATTCGAGACTTTCGAGCAGGCAATCGAGATCGCGAACTCCATCGATTACGGCCTCTCGACGGCGCTCTACACCCGCGATGTGAACCGCGCCTTTTCCGCTATCCGCGACCTCGAGGCCGGAATCACCTACATCAACGCGCCCACCATCGGCGCCGAGGTGCATCTGCCCTTCGGCGGAGTCAAGCAAACCGGCAACGGACATCGCGAAGGCCTCGGTGCAATCGAATTCTTCACCGCTTGGAAGGCGGTGTACGTCGACTACTCTGACAAGCTGCAGCGCGCGCAGATCGATAATGCGGAGTGAATCTTCACCACCCCACGAAACTGTCATCCTGAGCGACCGAAGGGAGTCGAAGGATCTGCGGTTGATTTTGCAGTCGCCTGTTAGGAGATATTATCGCTGGAGAGGAATCTCAATAATTCATCCCGAGCCTTCGCTATCTTCGGGCGGGCATCAACAACTAGACGCGCCACAGCACTACAACCGGTGGCCCAGCCCTCACTATGTATAGGGTGATGGCCCTTTGCCTCGATCGCGACATTTGCGGCCCCCATCGCACGATAGGCCTCAAGGAGCAATCCACGTATCTCGTCGCGCAGTATCGAGATTGACCCTTCGTGAATAGCGCGCAGAAATTCATGTTCGTGAAACTTGCAATGATGCTCGTGAAATACGCCGTCCTGAACACTATGATGCCCGCTGGAGGCTGTTGTCGCATTGAAATCGAGCTCATCAATCAACGCCTGCAGCGGTCCCACATCGGCGTCGCGAATCGCGCCCAGCAGCACCTCGGGATGCTCCTCGCATAGCTTTAACCATTGCGTCCGATGTGCGCGAAGCTCCTCGCTAGAGAACTTTCTTCCGCGCGGATGCTTGTCGTTGTAGCTGTGAATTTCCGCGTGACATTCAAAGCAGACGGGAATCGCATTCTCGATATCGTCTGTGCCGTCAACCCCTATTGGAACGATGTGGTCGGTTTCGATCTTGACTCCGCAGAAGCGGTGGCAAATGCAGCAGCGCCTGTGACAGCGAACGAGCAAATCTGAGACTTCTTCCCTTCGGAATCCCACTTTGAACCTCCATCCGGCGTCACCGATGACCCATTATCTACCGTTCATAGCCAATCGTTTGGAAAGCCTCAGGGATAGTTTCCGCGCTACAATCTTCCCATGCCACGCAGTGCCGCCCAAATCCTCGAAGAAGCCCGCCAATTGCCCACCGCCGAACAGGTTTGGCTTATCGACAACCTCATGGGTGAGCGGGGAGCAATGTCCGATGAAGCCTTTGCGGATTGGCAAAAGGAAGTCGGTGAGCCTGAGCCCGGATACGATGAATGGTTTCGCAAAGGCGTCGAAGAGGCATTGGCCGATGACTCGCCCGGAACTCCCCACCAAGAAGTGATGCAGGATATCGCAAGGATTCTTCGTGCTTCTCGTAAGGCCCAGAGATTGAAGCAGAGCGCATGAATCTGGTCTGGGGTCTCCGTGCCCGGCGCGACTTTGAGGAACTGGTTTCTTACATCGCAGAACAGAGCCTTCAGACTGCACACCTAGTCGCAGACCGCATTGACAAAGCTGCTACGCTGCTTGCTCAAATCCCGCGTGCGGGCCGCAAAGGCCGTGTTGCAGGAACTCGCGAACTCGTGGTCCAGCTGACCCCGTATATCCTCGTCTACCGTATTCAGTCAAATGCTGTGCGTATCCTGCGCATCTTTCGCGGTGCACGCCGCTGGCCGTCCCGCTTCGAATGATCGCCCGGCCCGGTGTGGCATACTTGCCCCGGGAGAAATGCCGCCGCCTCCGAATCATGTTTTCGTTGCGCGATGGCGAAACGGAGAAACAAACCAATGACCTACATACCTGATTCAAACCGCTATGAAGTAGCCAACTTCCGCCGTTGCGGCCGCTCCGGACTGGTGTTGCCGGCAATCTCGCTCGGCCTGTGGCAGAACTTTGGCGGCGCCGACGTCTTTGAGACTGGCCGCGCCACCATCCGTCGCGCCTTCGACCGCGGCGTCACCCACTTCGACCTTGCCAATAACTACGGCCCGCCATACGGTTCGGCCGAGGAGAACTTTGGCGAAATTCTGCGCAAGGATTTCCGCGGCCTGCGCAACGAACTGGTCATCTCAACCAAGGCCGGGTGGGATATGTGGCCCGGCCCCTACGGCATCGGCGGCTCGCGCAAATATATGCTGGCCTCGCTCGACGACAGCCTCAAGCGCATGGGCCTGGAATACGTCGACATCTTCTACGCTCATCGGCCATGGAACAATTGCCCGCTCGAAGAAACCATGGGCGCGCTGGCCACGGCAATCCACCAAGGCAAGGCGCTCTACGTCGGCATCTCCTCTTACAACGCCGACCGCACACGTAAGGCAGCTGAGCTCCTTAAGAGCATGGGCGTTCCGCTGCTCATCCATCAGCCGTCCTATTCCATGCTGAACCGTTGGATTGAGAAAGGCTTGCTGGACGCGCTCGAAGAAGTGGGCGCTGGATGCATCGCCTTCTCTCCGCTGGCTCAGGGCTTGTTGACCAACAAGTATCTGAATGGTGTCCCGGCCGATGCGCGCGCGGTCAAGAAGAATTCGTCGATGCCCAAGGACTCGCTTACCGAAGAGAATGTCAAGCGTGTCAGGGCGCTTTACGAAGTCGCTAAAGGCCGCGGGCAATCGCTGGCACAGATGGCCATCGCGTGGGTGCTGCGATTGAGCGGCGTCACCTCAGCCCTCGTCGGCGCACGCAATGTGGAACAACTCGACGACTCGCTCGATGCGCTAAAGAACCTCACCTTCTCCGACTCTGAATTGGCCGAGATCGATCGCTCGGCGCAGGAAGGCGGCCTCGACATCTGGAAGAACGCCCGCGAGTGGATGAATTGAATGTCGCGGGACAACCCATCCTTGGGTCGTTCTGTAACAAGGGTACGGCTTTAGCCAATGCTATTTCGTAGCAGGGCACTATCTGACTTGCGCCGATAAGTTGCCTCCGGTAGGGAGGCAAGGAACTTAGCCGAGGACCAGCCCTGGATAGTCAGCATACGAGAGTCCGCAGCTCCGCAAGGGGGCGCGATTCGCCAGGTGCATACCTTTGTCACTTGCGCGGTATTGAAAAGGCGCCACTCCCTCAATAGCCATGGCTCGGCAGCCCCTTCCGGTCGTAAGTCCAACGCCGTTCGAAATAAACTGTGGACGACAGCAAAATCATCAGTAGCTCTCGAAACAACATTAGAGGCGCCGCTCACTTCTAATCCCGCAGCCTGACTGTGTGGACGACCGCTAGCCGGAAGGCCATGGTTGGCTTTCCCTTCCGGTGCCGTCTCACACTCCCAAGCTGAAAAACGCCAATACATAAATTACAGTCGGGAGAATTTCAATGATGTATAGACTTCGGGGTCTCGGCCTCGCCGCTACCCTTGTGTTTGTTTCCATGCTAGCCGCAAACTCAAACGCCAAAGCGCAATCCACACCATCCAATTCTGCTTATGTTTATGTCCAGATCGATGGCCCTCAGGGCGCCGTGTACGGCCTTCAGGCATCCTCGGCCGGGAAAATCAGCGCTATTCCCGGAGGGAAGTGGCAGCTTGCCGGGCAAATTGTTGGCAGCAACAAATCCCAGTTCATTACGTTGGGCGAGGACAACATTCATTCTTACGCCGTTGAGTCAAACGGCGCGATCGGATCCGCGTTAGAGCAGAACCCATACACCGATTACGCCGGCGGACAGTGCGGCACCGGGTCAACAGCTGACAATAACGCGGTGCTCGATCACACCGGAAAATTTGTCTACATCGTGCTCCAGACCTCCAACGGCATCTCGGGCTGCTCTTCGGTTCAGTCTTTCAATATCAATAGCGCAGGGGCTTTCGACGGAGTCGGAGACGCGGTGTTGAGCGGGTACGTCAACGTGTCCCTTCCTTCGATCCTGGGGAACGAGAAATTTGCTTATGCCAACACCAACAACGGCAGCAATCCGATCATTGGCTTTACCAGGGAAAGCTCTGGCGCGCTGGAGTCGTTGCAGTTCAATGTGACCAACCCGACGTACAGCGGCGGTTTCTACACACCAGGCTTCCCTGATGCTTCGCCAACCGGCAATTACGTGGTCCTTCACCTTTTCCCCAACGACGCCAATCCCTTTCAACTGGGCAGTTACACGGTGGACTCAGAGGGCAACTTATCCACTACTAACACCTCGAGTAACATGCCCACTTCCGCGTTGATAGGCGCTAGTTCGACGTTCTCTCCCTCTGGGAATTTGTATGTGCTGTATGCGGGAGTGAATACAACGCCGAATGCGGCCGACGGGATTGAAATCTACAACTTCAATGGCGCAGGGCCACTTACGCTCTACAAGAAGCTGCTGACCGGTACGCCCATCGACGAGGTGGCGTGGGATAACAGCAATCACCTCTATGCCATCTCCAAGTATGAGAACAAGCTCTACGTCTTTACCGTGACCCCGACGTCAGTTACCGAGGATACTGCCTGGTCGATCGGGGGCCCGGTGAAGATGATTGTGGTGTCAACCAGCAGCGGATCAACGACCGGTCCAAAAACCCAGTTCTCCGATCCGTTGATCAACCAAACGGGTACGCTCTCCGTCGGCGGCCAGGTGACCATCGACACAAGCGGGAACACGACCGTGGAGCTGACGGGCCAACAAGCCAACTCCAGCTACACCGCAACTTTTTGCCCGGCTTTCATCGGGGGTAACAGCCCTCCGGCATGCTTCAATATCACGACAATCTCTACCGGTAGCAGCGGAAGCGGGAGCTCGACAGTCATGTTTCCGAAGGCAGGCGACTGGGCCGGAGAATTCACTGCGAATAACTCGAGCGGCAACACCGCGGTCATGAGCGGTCTATTTCCCAACGTGAGCAACGAAACCTATCTGTCCACACTGCTTCCCGAAAGCAAAACGAATAGCGGCGCGGTCACCATAAGCAAGGGACAGGATCCGTTGAGCAGCGGAACCGTGAGTTACTCGAACAATGATCTGATGTTCACGGTGAACAGCACAGACCCAGCCGCCAACTTTCAGATCGACGAAACGGAAGACGCTGCCATAGACAGTTCGAATACCTATGCGATCGGCAGCTTCACTACCAACGGCTCGGGCGATGGGAGCGCGAGCGTGAAACTCTCCACCACCGGCTCGGACTACGGCGACATATTCAATATCGAAGGTGGGTCTGGAGCCGGCTTCATTGGAGGCTTCTCGATTCCGTAGCGTGATGAGTGTAAAAGACGGACTGTGCCTGCATTTCTTAGGAAGCTCGCGGAACGCAGGCACGGGTTTCTCATCGACTACGCACAGGGGTTTCTCCGCCGTCGCATGTCCCATTCATTCGCGCGCAGGAATGCGAACGAGAGTCTGGAGCGCCGCGGAACCCGCTGCCAAATGCTTCACCTAAATCGGGCCCAAACATTACAGGAGGACAATATTTATGTTGCATCGATTCTGGGGTCTCGGCATCGCCGCAGCCCTTGCGCTTGCTACTATCTTCGCCATTGCGACCTATGCGGAAGCGCAATCCACACCACCCACCTCGGCTTACGTGTACGTCCAGATACAGGGGCCGGAAGGAGCCGTGTACAGATTCAACTCCTCTTCAACCGGGCAACTGAGCACCATTGCCGGCTCGCCATGGAAAGTGTCGGGGGAGATCGTCGGTAGCACGCCAACGAAGTTCTTCACCCTGGGCAAGGATTTGATTCATTCCTATGCGCTCGGCTCCAACGGCTCCATCGGATCCCAGCTATCGCAAATGCCTGTCTTCGATAATGCCGGCAGCGGGTGCGGAGGCGG
The DNA here is from genome assembly GCA_963732165.1 of uncultured Acidobacteriaceae bacterium. GTDB lineage: Bacteria > Acidobacteriota > Terriglobia > Terriglobales > Acidobacteriaceae > Telmatobacter. The sequence continues at coordinate 72,343 of CAVSYM010000023.1, read as the reverse complement.
GACGAACGGCCAGGACGGCGCGGTCCTCGATCACACCGGCAAATTTATCTACCTGCTGCTCCAGGGCGGCGATGAAGAATGCGCGGCCTACCAGTCCTACGCAATCAACAGCGACGGATCGTTTACGTTTATTGGAGACACAGAACTCCCCGGGGCACCGCTCGGATACAGCGCCGGCCTTCCCTCGATCATGGGCAACGAAAGCTTTGCTTACGCCGACTTCCGGATCGCCGGGCTCAAACCCTCGATTATTGGATTCCGGCGCGAAAGCTCGGGGCAGCTGGAGCTGATGCAGTTCCGTGAGACCGATCCGACCTGCAGCGGCGGCTTTTACACTCCTCAGCATCCCGACGCATCTCCCGTTGGAAATTACATGGCGATTCAACTTTTTCGCCAGAACTCGAATACCCCGCAACTGGGCATGTACACGGTGGATTCCGAAGGAAACCTTTCCACCACCAACACCGGACCCGAGATACAATGGTCGCCTTTTGACAACCCTTCCACGGTGTTCTCGCCCTCCGGTGCCTTCTTAGTGGACTATGCCCCTGAAGTGGGCAACACCGTAGGCGGACTGCAGGCCTACAAGACCCAGGGCGCGGGCCCGATTTATCCATACTTGATTTCGTGGGGGGAGGACATCGAGCAGGTGGCGTGGGACAACAGCAACCATCTCTATGACATCTCCAACCGATTTAGCAGGCTGGAAGTTTCTACTCTCACTCCGACGTCGTACAACTATGGCGCAGGCTCAACCGTGACCATCGGCTCGCCGTACAAGATGGTTGTCGTATCGAAGTAAATCTAAATAGTGACCAATACATTACACAGGAGAATATCAGTGACGCATATAACTCGGGGCATCAGCTTCGCCGCTTCCCTAATACTTATTTCCACCGTCGCCGTTGCCCCTCAGGCTCAAGCGCAATCAACTACCGCCGCTTATGTTTACGTTCAGATTGGCGGACCGGCAGGCGCCGTCTACGGCTACAGCGCTTCCTCCAGCGGTACCCTTGCAGCGATTTCAGGGTCGCCCTTCAAGACGGGAACAGCAATCGTCGGCAGCAATAACTCACAGTTCTTCACCCTGGGCCAGACAACACTGCATTCCTTCGCGATCGCCTCCAACGGCGCTATCGGATCTCAGGTAGGATCAGCCGCGGTCTTCGATTACGCCGGCAACTCCTGCGGGGGCGGACCGAACGGCCTGGAGAATGCGGTGCTCGATCACACGGGAAAATACGTCTACGTTGAGCTTCAGGGCGCTGGAGACGGTACCTGCGCGGCGTATCAGACTTACATAGTCAATAGCGACGGGACGTTGACCTTCGACGGAGATACCGAACAAACCTTTGAAGGCGAAGCTGGGACCGGCGTTCCCTCCATCCTCGGCAATGAGACCTTTGCTTACGCGACTGAATGGGACGGCCACTATACAGGTGACGTAGGTTTCAAGCGCCAAAGCACGGGGACATTGGAAACCATACAGTTCAAAGAGACGGACCCCACGCTCTCCGGTACCTTTTATTTACCCTCAAGCCCCGATGCTTCACCCACCGGCAATTATGTCGTCCTTCAGCTCTATCCCAGCGATGGCGGTGGCGATTCAGGCAATCCGCAGCTGGGCAGCTACTCGGTTGACTCTAGCGGAAACCTCACCACCACCAACACTTCGAGCAACATGCCAACCCCATCGCTTGGGGGCGGGCTTTCCACGTTCTCTCCAGATGGAACCATGTTTGTGCTTTACAACAGCGGCACCGGGGCCTACGGTGGCATCGAGATCTACAACTTCAACGGCGCGGCCCCTCTTACCTTGAACACCACTCTGCTCAACGGCACGCCCATCAGCCATGTGGCGTGGGACACCAGCCACCATCTTTACGTCATCTCCCAGGCCGAGAACACGATGTGGGTCTTCAATGTAACTCCGACCTCGGTTGCGCAGACTGCCAAGCTCTCCATCGGAACGCCTTTCTCCATAGTGGTTGCGAGCCATAGCGCCAGCAGCGCCTGCGCCGCTCCAACTTCCGACGGCGTCAACGTTTGCTCGCCCGCCAATGGCGCCACGGTCAACTCGCCCGTACAAATCACCGCGGCTGCCACCGTAAGCGGTGGAGTGTACCGCTTTGAATTGTGGAACGGCGACACCAAACTGCTGAGCGATGACAACGGCACCATGGACCAGACGGTTACCTTGGCTCCCGGAACCTACAAGCTGACCTTTGATGCACGAAACAGCTCCGGAACTCACGAGTACGCTTATCGCGATATCACGGTTCAGTAGGCGGCGCCGGCGCCGGTCAATCCGGCGCCGGCTCAATCGGCGGGCCCTTCAAGATGATCGTCGTCTCCGAGTAGTCCGGCACCAACGAAGCCGACCCGCAATGAATGAAACGCTGGGTGCCCCATCCTTGCGACGTTTTTGTTTTTGTCGCAAGGGTGGGAGACCACGAATCTCAACCGGCCAATCTCAACCAAGCACGAACATGGGTGCCCCAGGTCTCGATTCTGAGACCTGGGATAGCACGGACCTCGACCAACCCGTCTCAATCAAGCACTAATATGGGTGCCCCATCCTTGCGACGTCTGTGTTTTTGTCGCAAGGGTGGGAGACCACGAATCTCATGCAAGTACCCGATCCCGCGAGCCCAGGTTCAACGCGTCTCCAGTACATCTCTCAGCGCGAAACTCGTCTCCAGGCGCGTCACCCCCGGCAGCCTGGAAAGCTCGTTCTGGTGCAGGCGCCCGTAATCGTCGATGCCGGCCACGCGCGCCACCAGCATGTAATCGTACTGGCCGGCCATCAGGTGGCAGCTCACAATATCGTGACAGCGCCGCACCGCCCCCTCAAACGCGCCCAGAACCGCCGCCGACTGCCGCTCCAGCGTTACGCGAATGTAGACCGTCATGTTCTTGCCCAGCAGCCGGTCGTCGATCAGCGCGCGGTAGCCGCGGATGGCGCCGGACGCTTCGAGAGCCAGGATCCTTCGCGATGCCGCCGACGGCGAAAGGCCAACCGCTTCGCCAACCTCAAAGTTGGTGGCGCGACCCTGGCGCTCAAGGTAGCGCAGAATGGCGTTGTCGAGTTCGTCGATATCGGAGCCCGGGCCAGGATTCGCAGCCAATTCGCCAATTGGCACCATTGATGCGGGTGATTTGTGCTCAATCCGGATATTTTGATCACGTTTCGTTCCCATAAGGCTGTTTTATCACGAAGATTGCACACATTGGAAGCCAATCGAGACGTACGATTCAACACTAGATGGAAGCCAGTGATTGGCGCGCCGGCAGCAGCCCTCCCCGACATTTGAAACCGGCGCGCCGCGGTTTCGTCGGAACGCAGCCGGTGAAACTCAGCCCGTGCGCTCGCGTCACAATTGTTGTGAAGCACCACCCCCGGATTGGAGCAAACGATGATCATCGGAGTTCCCAAAGAGATCAAGGATAACGAAGCCCGCGTGGGCGTAACACCCGCCGGAGTGAAGGCGCTCACCGAAGCAGGCCACACCGTGCTGGTTGAAACCCGGGCCGGCGAATTGTCGGGGTTCATTGACGACGAATACCAGCGGGCCGGCGCCGAGATCGTTGGCGATGCCGGATATTGCTGGGGCAAGTCTGCCATGGTGGTCAAGGTCAAAGAGCCAATCGAGAGCGAGTACGCCTGGTTTCGCGAAGAGCTGGTGCTGTTCACTTATCTGCACCTGGCGCCGGTGCTCGACCTCACTAATAAACTGCTCGAAACAAAAATGATCGGCATCGCTTATGAAACAGTTCGCGATCGCCGCGGAACGCTGCCCCTGCTTACGCCCATGAGCGAGGTTGCGGGCCGCATGAGCGTACAGGTGGGTGCGAGCTATCTTGAGAAAGAAAAGGGTGGCCGTGGAATTCTGCTGGGCGGCGTGCCGGGCGTGCCTCCGGCGCAAGTCACTATCCTCGGCGGCGGAATTGTTGGAACCAACGCTGCGCGCATCGCGCTTGGATTCGGCGCCAAGACCACATTGATCGACATGAACCTGAACCGCCTGCGCGAGCTTGAAGACGTCTTCGGAGGCCGCCTCTATACGTTGGCCTCAAACAGCTACAACATTGCACAGGCCACGCGCGAGGCCGACCTTGTCATCGGCGGGGTGCTCATTCCCGGCGCAACCGCGCCCAAGCTCGTGACCCGCGAGATGGTCTCGAAGATGAAGCCGGGAGCGGTGATTGTGGATGTGGCCATCGACCAGGGCGGATGCGTTGAAACGGCCAAACCAACATCGCACTCCAACCCCAGCTATACCGTCGACGGCGTGGTTCACTATTGCGTCACCAACATGCCCGGAGCGGTTCCGCACACTTCCACGCTGGCGCTCACCAACTCCACCTTCCCCTACGTCATGCGCCTGGCGAATCTTGGCGCGCGCGAGGCGCTTAAACAGGACGCGGGATTAGCCGAAGGACTCAACACCTGGATGGGCACGCTCACCTATCGCGGCGTGGCCGAGAGCCAGCATCGCCCCTGGACAGCCGCGGCCAGCGTGATCGAATAATGGCAGTGGCCAGTGGTCAGTGATCAGCGCGCCGCGATGAGGGAACAGCGGCGGGATAAAATAGTCCTTCGTTTGGAGGGACCCCATGGAACGCCGCCAGTTTCTTGCCGCATCGATTGCCGCCTCAGCCTTTGCCGTTTCCGGTGACGCAACGCCGCAGACGACGCCCGCCACAACGCGCGAATACTATCAGATTCGCCGCTACAGCCTCATTAACGGCCCCCAGCAAAAGCTGACAGAGAACTTCTTTGCCAATGCGCTCATCCCTGCGCTTCAAAAGCGCGGCTTCGGCCCGGTTGGCGCCTTCCGGCTCGATGTAGGGCCCGAGACACCGACGTATTACCTCGTCATTCCCGGCAAGGAGCTTGACGCTCTCGCCAGGCTCGACCTCGAACTTGCAGCAGACCAGCAGTTTCTCGATGCCGCCGCGCCTTTCTGGAATGCAACCTCGACTGCGCCATCCTTCCAGCGCGTTGAAGTATCGCTGCTCGAAGCATTCGCGGGCTGGCCAAAACTCACGCCGCCGGCCGCTGCGGCTACAAAAGCCAAACGCATCTTCCAGCTCCGCACCTACGAGAGCCCGTCGAATGGAGAACACGTTCGCAAGGTTGAGATGTTTCACTCGGGCGAGTTCGAAATCTTCCTGCGGTCCGGTTTCCATCCCGTCTTCTTCGGCGATACGCTGGCCGGCTCACGCATGCCCAACCTGACCTACATGCTGGCCTTCACTGACACGGCTGAGCTAGAAGCCAAATGGGATGCCTTCCGTAACGATGCAGACTGGAAGAAGCTCTCGGCGAATCCGCGCTTCGCCTTCGATCAAATTGTCACCAGCATCGGCAACCTGATGCTGAGCCCGCTCGATTGCTCGCAGGTTTGAGCGGCGAGACCGGCTGAAGTTTTATTGAAGAAAGTTCTCCAAAACAGCGGCATTTCGACCTGCAATAGTAGCGACGTCGCCGGCGCTTGAAGGAATTCTATTGACAGATAGTCCTAATAGATATATATCTAATAGAGCTATGGCAAAACGTTCCAGTTCCAGCATGGAGGTCCTGCTCGGCCTCTTGACCATCGAGCCCATGTCCGGCTACGACCTGGGTCAAACCGCGCGCATCTCCATCGGTCATTTCTGGAATGAGAGCTACGGCCAGATATATCCCAATTTGAAGAAGCTTGCTGCGGGAAGTTACATCGCTGGCAAAACCGAAAAGCAGAAAGGCAAGCCCGACCGCCAGATCTACTCGATTACAAAAAAAGGGCGCGAACGCTTGGCTGCATGGCTCAAAGTTGAGCCTCAGCCGGAGATTCCTCGCAACGAATTGCTATTGAAACTATTTTTCGCGGTGCAGGCCGAACATGAGAATATCGTCGGTTTTGTTGAACGGATGGCCAGCAGCGAGAGTGCGACGCTCAAAAAACTCAATGCCCTCGAAGAAGAGATTGCTAAGCTTCACCGCTATCCCGATGCGCCCTACTGGAAGATGGTGTTGCGATTCGGGCAATTGGAACTGGAGGCCCACCAGCTGTGGGCTGAGGAAACCCTGGCTGCATTGAAAAAATCGAACGGCAAGCAGCGCACTTCACCGGCAGCCCGAAAGGAACAACGTCATGGAAGCAAGTGAGAGCGTCAATAGCTCGCCAAGTTCGCCCGCCCACATCGCTCCAGATTCGATCGCGTCGTGGGGCTGGCTTGTGGGCTTCCTCGCAATCGGCGCCGGAGTGGTGATGATGGGCTTCATGGCCCAACACGCGCCGGCACCGAGCACTCCCGGAGTCGCGCCCGGCCAACTCGCCGGCCACAGCCAGGCCATCCCCATCTACCTCAGCCTGCTGGCCATGGATTGGGCTCTCCTTTATTACTGCTGGGCCGGCGTGCATCACCATGGCGGTAATCTGGCTACGCTCTCGGGCGGACGATGGCACTCCTGGAAGAGCTTGGGAGTGGATCTGGCCATAGCGCTGCCGTTCTGGGTGTTGTGGGAGGCGGTGGCCTACGGCACTCACTGGCTGATCGATGCGCATCTGACCACATCGTCCGCCGCAAAAACCGTCGACAGCCTCCTGCCCAAATCCCCGACCGAAGTGGTGATCTGGATTGCTGTTTCAATGACGGCGGGCATCTGCGAAGAGCTGGCTTTTCGTGGCTTTCTGCAGCGTCAGTTTCATGCTCTCACCGGCAACCTCGCCATTGCAGTCGTGGCCCAGGGAGTGGTCTTCGGGCTGTTTCACGCCTACCAGGGCTGGAGAAATGTTGCAGTGATCAGCGTTCTCGGCGTTTTGTATGGCGCCATGGCGGCGTGGCGCCGCAACCTCGGCGTCAACATTCTTACCCACGCCTGGGGTGACATATGGGAGGGCTGGCTCAAGTTTGTTGTCTGGAGATAGCGCATTCTCCCCAAGCCGCAACGGATGCCTGTTACCTGTTTCCTGCGCCCCGATCCCTTTACGGAACTATAATCGCCGCATGTCGTTCTGGAGCGATCCGCGGAGGCGTGTGGCGGCGATTCTCATAGGCTGCCTCGTGGTTTTGTTTCTCGGCTTCGGCGCGCTGCAGGCGTTCAACCTCTCGAGTATTCGCTTCCTCACGCCTGAAACGTCGGGCGAAACGCTCTTCTTCACCGCCATCAACGTTGTCTTTTTCCTGCTCCTGCTGCTGCTGCTCATGCTACTGCTCAGGAACATCCTGAAGATTTACGCCGACCAGAGCAGTAGCGCGCTGGGTGCGCGTCTGCGCACGCGAATGATGGTCGGCGCCGCGCTTATCGCGATAACGCCAGCGGTTTGCATGTTCCTGTTCAGCTTCCAGTTGATGAACCGCTCAATCGACCGCTGGTTCTCTCCTAACACGTCGGAATTAAGAGATAACTCGTCGCGCGTGGTCGAGCAACTGGTGCAGTATGTGACGGGCAATGCGCGATCCGAGGCCGAGTCTATCGCCGGCTCGGGCGCACCGGACCAGGACCAATCGGTCCTTCAAAACGTGCTCGTCTCGCACCGCATCACGCTCGAGGGCGGTTTTGTCATGGTCTACAACCGCAACATGCAACTGATCTCAACGTTCCAGGCTCCGGCAGAATCCAGCCCCGCCAGCTTGATTCCCTGGCTCGATGAGGATCATGGAAAAGCCATTGCCCTGCACGGAGCCCTCTCGCAGGTTTTGCTGTCCTCGGCGCAACGCAACGACGAATCGGTCATCCGCATCGGCGGCCAGGATTACGCCCTCGCCATGGCCGTCACTGCATCGGGCAAGCCGGTAGTGGCCGCATTGCCTATGCCCCAGGGACTGAGCCAGACGGCCACATTGATTCGCGCCAACGCCGCCGAATATTGGCAACTCTTCCGCACCCGCAACCGGCTCCGCGCTGAATTCTTCCTGGTGCTGTTGATCCTCACCTCAGTGGTCTTCTTCTCGAGCCTTTGGATTGCACAACAGCTTTCAAAGCAGATCACCAGGCCGGTTGAGGCGCTGGCCGTCGCCATGGACGAGATTGCCGACGGAAAATACGAACAGCGCGTGGCCGTCACCGCCAGCGGCGAAATGGGCGAACTGGTGCACGCCTTCAATCACATGGCGTCTGACCTTGAGACCAGCCGGCGCATGGCCGAGAGTTCTTCGGCGCAGTTGACCGCCGCCAACCAGGCCGTTGAAGAGCGGCGCAGGGAACTGGAAACAATTGTCGAAACAATTCCATCGGGCGTGGTCACGCTCGATGGCGCCGGCATCGTGCTGCAGTCGAACCGTGCCTTTGCAGCGCTGCTCGGCTTGCGCGACGACACCAACCTGAAGGGCGAAAGAATCGCCACCGTGATGCCCAGCGAGTGCGCCGACGATCTGGCTGGAGTGATTCGCCGCGGTCAGCGCATGGGCGCGGCCTCAACTGCCATGGAGTTCCAGGCGCAGGGCCGAAACATTCACCTGGCGGTGACCAGCGCGCGCCTTGAGCTTGCCAAGGGCCAAACCGGAAGCGTGCTCGTGGTTGAAGATACAACCGATCTGCTGCGCGCGCAACGGCAGCTGGCCTGGAAAGAAGTGGCGCAGCGCGTGGCTCACGAGATCAAGAATCCGCTCACGCCCATTGCCCTTTCGGCCGAACGCATTGCGCGCCACCTCGATCGCGGGCAGTTGGAGTCGCCGACCATCATCCGAAAGTGCAGCGAGGTGATTCTGGGCTGCGTGGGAACACTGCGCACACTGGTCGACCAGTTCTCTGCGCTGGCGCAGTTTCCCGTCTCGCAGCCACGCGCATGCGATCTGAACCAGGTGGCCGACGAGGCGCTGGCGCTCTTCGCCGGCCGGCTTGAGGGCATCACCGTGCAGCGCGATCTCGAGCCCGGCTTGCCTATGGTGATAGCCGATCCCGATGCCATTCGCCGCGCGCTCGCCAATCTTATCGATAATGCTGCTGAAGCCATGCAGGGCAGCCTGTTGCGCATTCTTGGCCTTCACACATCGCTCACCGAGGATGGCGCAGGCGTCGAAGTTGCCGTCTCCGATACCGGGCATGGATTGACCGATGAGATTCGCGAGCGGTTGTTCCTGCCGTTTTACTCCACCAAGCATCGCGGAACTGGATTGGGCCTCTCGATCGCTGCCAAGATCGTGCAAGAGCATGGCGGCTCAATTCGCGCCGAGTCAAACAGCCCCAAGGGTGCGCGATTTCTCATGCGCCTGCCACTGGTTGATACCGGCGGCCAGCCGCTGTTCGACGATGTTCACGCCGCGAAGATCGAGCCCGCCGTGAAAGGTTTGCGTTGATGGATCACGTTCTGGTGGTGGACGACGAGACGGAGATACGAAGCTCACTCGAAGAGATTTTGCGCGAGGAAGGCTATGGCGTAGCGACCGCGGCAACCGCGGCCGAAGCGGTTGTTTTGCTTGAAGACGCGCCCTACGATGTTGTGCTGCTCGACATCTGGCTGCCCGATCGCGATGGTCTCGACGTCCTCGCCGATCTGCGCCGGCTGCCCATGGAGACACGGCCTGAGGTTGTAATCATCAGCGGGCACGGCACCATCGAGTCCGCGGTGAAGGCCACCAAGCTGGGCGCCTACGACTTTCTTGAGAAGCCGCTCTCGCTCGAACGCACGCTGATTGTGCTCAAGAACGCTGTTGAAGCGCGCCGCCTGCGCGCTGAAAATCAGGAATTCAAACGGCAGTTCAGCGTGGGCTCGGTGCTCACTGGTGAGAGCGTGCCGGTAAAGGCGCTGCGCCAGCAAATCAAGTTGATGGCGCCGACCAACGGCCGCGTGCTCATCTACGGCGAATCCGGGACCGGCAAGGAACTGATTGCCCGCGCTATTCACGCCGAAAGCCTGCGTCGCGACCGCGTCTTCGTCGAACTCAACTGCGCGGCGATTCCCGAGGCCCACATTGAGGCAGAGCTCTTCGGCTTCCGTCATGTCGCGGTAGGCCAGGGCTTCAGTCCCGGCAGCGTGCCATTAGAACAACGCGGCACATTGGAGCGCGCCGACGGCGGAACTCTGCTGCTGGACGAAGTTGGCGACATGAGCCTGAAGACGCAGGCCAAGGTGCTGAGCGCCCTCGACGAGCAGCTGTTCACGCCGGTTGGAGGCACACAGCCTCTGCGCGTCGACGTCAGGCTCATCGCCACCACCAACAAGGATCTTGAAGAGGAGATTGCCAAGGGCAACTTCCGCGAAGATCTCTTCTATCGCCTCAACGTAGTTCCGTTTTTTGTTCCGCCGCTGCGCGAGCGCAAGCAGGATATTCCGCTGCTGGTGAAAGAATTTCTGGCCGATTTCGGACGCCAGTACGGGCGTCCGCGCATGGAGATCAGCGAGGAAGCGCTCGACACGCTGGGCGGCTACCACTGGCCGGGCAACGTGCGCGAACTCAAAAACGTCATCGAGCGCGTGCTTATTCTCAATCCCCGCGTGCTGCGCCTCGAGCGCAAGCACATGCCGCCCGGCGCGCCTAAAGCCAAGCCGCGTACAGGCGAAGAATTCTCATCGCTGCAGCAGGCGCGCGACGCCTACGAGCGCGAATATATCCAGAAAAAAATTGAAGAAGCGCGCAACAACATCAGTCACGCCGCCGAACTGCTGGGCCTCGAACGCAGCCATCTTTACCGCAAGATGAAAGCGCTGGGCATCGCGGTTCGCGAATAGCGGCGGCTTTCGATGCGCTTCGGTGTGAATTCAAGAGAAGCGGGCACGCCGCGGAACAATCTCTAAAAAAAGCTGTTGACTTGTCTGCTGAATCGGCGTTCTCTTATTGCACGAAATAGGACTCGATAGATTTCCGTTCAAGAAATCCATTAAGAGCCCACCGCTTATCGATAGCTTCCCCCGATCCAATCTCTTTCCTTCTTTTAGACTCCGGCGAACCGATCGGCCGCTTGCCGGCAACCGGCAAATTGCACGAATGCCCATCTGCCACACCGCGAGGATGCCCTTATGTTGCTGCCCGCTTTGAATCGACCTGGGATTCGTGGCCTTCGCTCGATCTTCAGTCTTGCCATTGCTTTGAGTCCGGCAATGCTGTTCGGCCAGAGCGACCCTGTCCCAAACTATGTGGTCAACACCACCGCGGACGATGCGACGGGAACAGCCTCAAACTGCACCAGTTCGCCTGAGGGAATCTGCACCTTGCGCGACGCGCTTGCCGCGGCAAATAAGGTTTCCGCCAGCAATATCACATTCGATCCCACGGTATTCCTAGCTTCGAATTCGGCTGCGGCAAATACCATCACGCTCGCGAACGGCACGTTGAATATCCCGACTGGCACCACCATTACCGGCCTTACCACCGGCAGCGGCGCCACGCTTACCAACCTGGTGACGGTTAGCGGCAAGAACGTGACGACGGTCTTTAGCGTGGCTTCCGGCGTGACCGGCGCGGTCATCGGCGATCTGAATATTATGGAAGGTAAATATTCCGGCGGCGTTTATGGTTACAGCGGCGGTATTAACAACTCCGGCGAACTGACGGTGACCGGCAGCACCTTTAGCGGCAACTCTCTCGACGCTGGCGGAGCGATCTATAACTCTGGGAGCGCTGACGGTAACCGGCAGCACCTTCAGCGGTAACCTCCGCGAGACGGTGGTGGATTTGGCGAGCCATCAGCTAATACCCGGGCAGATTTGACTGTTTTCGGCAGCACCTTCAGTGGCAACTCCGCGCTTATGGCGGAGCGATCTATACGGAGCTGCCGATCTCTGACGGTGGCCGGCAGCACCTTTAGCGGCAATACGGCTCTTAGTGGAGGGGCGATGTTTGCCATTGCCGACTAGTCTTGATACGGTGACCGGCAGCACCTTCAGCGGCAATTCGGCTGTATTACCATGGCGGCGCGATTTTCGACGGGGGCAGTGGCGCCCTCACAATTGGAAACAGCACTTTCTCGGGTAACCTCGCAGGGCAAATCGGGCGGCGGCATTTATGGTATCTATGAATCGCCTCAATATCGCCAACAGCATCGTCGAGGGCAACACCTTAGCCCCAGGCGGATCCTACCCGGATGTTTATGTTGTGAGCGGTACCCCCTCTCTGACGATCTCGGCGGCAATCTGATAAACACCTCCGCAAGCGCCACGCTCGTGAACCCGAATCTCTTTCCGCTTGGCAACTACGGCGGACCGTCCCAGACGATGCTGCCGGAGCCAGGCAGCGCCGCGATCTGCGGAGGCATCGCTCAAAACATCCCTGCGGGCGTTACCACCGACCAGCGCGGCTACCCGATTAAGAACACGACCTATCCTGGCTATTCATCCTCGACGCCCTGCGTCGATTCAGGCGCGGTGCAAACCAACTACGCCCTGGCCTTCACCACCCAGCCTCCCGCGAATGCGACTGTCAACGAGGCAATTGCTCCCGCGCCCGTGGTGACGGTGACTGAGAGCGGTAATCCGGCCAATGCAGCCACGGGCACGGTGAGGATGACGGACAGTTCCAACGTGCTGTCGGGCGCGACATCTGAAAGTTCTGTCGTCGGGCGCGGCCACATTCGACTGGGCTGGAATTCCCGTCGGGAGTGAACGACGACATCTTCACCGCGTGGCTGGGGCTTAACCCGATGTTGAACATCTCCGCGCAGGCGTCTGTGGAAGTAACTGCTGTTACAGCTACTAGCCCTGCCCCCGCGACCATGCTGTCCCCCACGCCCGGCACGACAACCATCCTCGGCACCAGCAATATTCCGTTCCAGTGGTCGACTGGCGTTGGCATAACCAGCTACGAGCTCTTGATCGGGACCAACGGTGCTGGGACTTCCAATATCCTCAACACCGGCGCGCTCAACACCACTTCATACACGGTGCCCACGCTTCCTGCCGACGGCGTTGACGCTTTCGTCCGGCTCGAGTTCGCTCATCAACGGAGCCTGGCAGAACGAAGATTACGTTTACACCGAGAGCGGAACGGCAATTCCCGCCACGCTCTCACCCTCTTCGGGAGCGCTCTCAACCAGCCAGACCTTTACCTGGAACAACGGCAACGAGGCGACCTATTACAGTTGAAGTTGAGCACCAACCGGCCCGGCTCGCCAGTACTGCTCGATACCGGCGTAACCATGGAGACCTCGGCCACGGTCGGCATCCCGGCAAACGCGGGGCGACGGTTTACGCGGTGCTTTATCAGCTTGTGGACGGAGCCTGGCAATAGCACAGGACTACACTTTTACTGCGCCGGGGACGCACCCGAACTATGTGGTCAACACTGCCGCGGACGATGCGACGGGAACGGCCTCAAACTGCACCGGTTCGCCGGAGGGAGTCTGCACCCTGCGTGACGCACTTTGCAGCGGCAAATGCAGTTGCAGCCAGCAATATCACCTTCGATCCCACAGTTTTCCTGGCATCGAATTCGGCTGCGGCAAATACCATCACGCTCAGCAACGGCAAGCTGTACATCCCGACGAACACCAACATCACCGGCCTTACCAGTGGCAGCGGCGCAACGCTTACCAATCTGGTAACGGTGAGCGGCAACAACGCGACGCACAATATTTAACGTAACTTCCGGCGTAACCGGCGCGGTCATCGCAAATTTGAACATTGCGGATGGTGAGATATGGCGTGGGGCAATTGTGCGGCGCCATTACGAACGCCGGCGGCTGACGGTGACCGGAAGCACCTTCAGCGGTAACTCTAACTCCTACCTGCGGGGATGGTGGAGCGATCTTTAGCCATCGGGAGTTCTGACGATGACCGGCAGCACCTTTACTGGCAACTCTGCTGGCGACTATGGCGAGGTGGAGCGATATACAACGCCGGCGATCTGACGGTAACCGGCAGCACCTTCAGCAATAATTCAGCCAGCAGCAATGGCGGAGCAATCTCTTCCTCCGGCAATCTGGTTGTGACCGGCAGCGCCTTCATCGATAATTCCGCGGCGGGGGGCGGCGGAGCGATTGTTGATTCCGGTAATTTCTCCGGTGTGTTTACGGCAACCGGCAGCACCTTCAGCGGCAACACCGCTATCCTTGGCGGCGCGATTTGGCTCATTCAGACATCTGGCGCGGTGAACGACAGCACTATCTCGGGTAACTTGGCGGTGTCAGCAGCCATGGTGGGGGCGGCATTTATGCCATGCATCAACCCTCAATATCGCCGACAGCGTTGTCGAGGGCAACATAACAGATTCAGGGGGACCCAATCCGGATGTTTATCTTGATAGCAACAGCATCATAAACGATCTCGGCGGCAACCTGGTAAACCGTCCATCCGCGAGTCCCATAGTGTGAACCCGGATCTCTCACCGCTTGGCAATTATGGCGGACCAACCCAGACCATGCTGCCTGAGCCAAGCAGCGCCGCAATCTGCGGCGGCATCGCTCAAACATCCCTGCGGGCGTTACCACCGACCAGCGCGGCTACCCGATCGAGAACACGACCTATCCGGGCTATTCGTCGAATACGCCTTGCGCCGATTCGGGCGCGGTGCAGACCAACTACGCCCTGGCCTTCACTACCCAGCCTCCCGCGAACACGACTGTCGGCGTCGCAATCGCTCCCGCGCTGGTGGTGACTCTGACTGAGAGCGGTAATCCGGCCAGCGCGGCTACAGGCAATGTCAGAATGACTGACAGTGCCAAGGCGCTGTCAGGCTTGACATCTGAAGCGCTGTTGTCGGGCACGGCTACATTCGATGGCTTGGAACTATTAGCCCCTGCGACAGACGATATCTTCACCGCGTCGCTGGGGCTTAACCCGATGTTGAACATCTCCGCGCAGGCGTCTGTGGGCGTAACTGCTGTTACATCTGCTAGCCCCCTGCCTGCGACCATGCTTTCTCCCACGCCTGGCATCAATACCATCCTCGGGACCGGCAGGACTCTATTCCAGTGGACGGCCGGCGCTGACGTAACCAACTACGAGCTGTTGATCGGCACCAACGGTGTTGGGACCTCCAATATCCTCACCACCGCGGCCCTTACGACCACTTCGTACATAGTGCCACCGCTTCCTGCTGACGGGGTCACGCTGTTCGTCCGCCTCGGTTCGCTTATCAACGGAGCGTGGCAGAACGAAGATTACATCTACACCGAGAGCGGAACGGCAGACGCGGCTACGCTCTCTCCCTCTTCGGGCGAGCTCGCAACCACCCAGACCTTTACCTGGAACAACGGTAACGATGCGATCTATTATCAGTTGAATCTGGGCACGACCGGCCCGGGTTCGATGGACATCTTCGGCACAGGCGTTACCACGGAAACCTGGGCCACCGTCAACATTCCGGCAAATGAGGCGACGGTGTACGCGACACTTTATCAGCTCGTCGGCGGAGCCTGGAAGCAGACGGACTACACTTTCACCGGATCGATGCCCCTCAACAACTTTGTGGTTAACACCGCCACTGACGATGCAACGGGGACGGCCTCAAAATGCACCAGCTCGCCCGAGAAGACCTGTACCCTTCGCGACGCTCTTGCCGCGGCAATACAGGCTGGATCGGGCGACATCACCTTCTCTCCCTCGGTATTTCTGGCATCGAAATCGGTGGCGGCAAATACCATCACGCTCAGCAATGGAACGCTGAACATCCCGCCTAACACCACCATTACGGGTCTTACCAGCGGCAGCGGCGCCACGCTCACCAACCGGGTGACAGTGAGTGGCAACAATGCCACGACGGTCTTCAACGTAGCTTCCGGCGCGGGTGCGGTCCTCGCCAATCTGAACCTTTCAGAAGGCGCGAATGCGAACGGCAATGGCGGCGGAATCAGCAGCGCCGGCTATTTGACGGTGACCGGCAGCAACTTCAGTAATAACTCTGGCGGGGCTATCTACGACTCCGGCGCGCTTATCGTAACCGGCAGTACCTTCAGCGGCAACTCGATTACGGGTTACGGCGGAGCGATCTCTGGCAACGTTCTGACGGTCACCGCAAGCACCTTCAGCGAGAACTCCGCTTTTGTGGGCGGAGCGATCTCTGGCAACGTTCTGACGGTCACAGGAAGCACCTTCAGCGACAACTCCGCGTTGGAGGGCGGAGCGATCACTGGCAACGTTCTGACGGTCGCCGGCAGCACCTTCAGCGGTAATTCCGCGACTCAGGGCGGCGGCGCGATCTACAACTACGGCGGTCAGGTTCTCATTGAATACAGCACCATCACGGATAACTCCGATGAATGGGTCGGAGGCATCGCGATTTATTCTGGGCACCTCTATGTCTCCAACAGCATCGTCGAGGGCAACACCGCAACCTCTAGCTCAGACAATCCCGATATCTTTCTTGATGGGGGCACTCTGAAAGATCTTGGCGGCAACCTCATAAACAAATCAAACAGCCCCGCGGTGGTGAACCCGAATCTCACGCCGCTTGGCAACTATGGCGGACCAACGCAGACCATCCTGCCTCAGCCAGGCAGCAAAGCAATCTGCGGAGGTCGCGCTTCAAATATCCCCGCAGGCGTCACCACCGACCAGCGTGGATACCCAATTGAAAACACGACGTATCCCGGCTATTCGTCCGCGACGCCCTGTGTCGATTCGGGCTCTGTGCAAACCAATTATGCACTGGCCTTTACCACCCAGCCTCCTAAGGACGCGAATTTTGCCGCGGCAATTGCTCCCCCGCCGGTGGTGACGCTGAATGAAAGCGGCAAGGTCGCCCTCCTGGCTGCCGGCGCTGTGAGGATGACCGACAGCTCTAACGCGCTGTCAGGCGGAGCGTCTGAAGGTCTCTTGTCGGGCACGGCTACATTCACTGACCTTATATTGGACCGGGTCGCAACAGACGACATTTTCACAGCATCGCTGGAGCTCAATCCGTCGCTTAAAATTACCGCCCAGGCGTCAGTGGGCGTAACTACTACTGCTCCAGTTCCTCCGACTATGCGGTCGCCCAAGCCCGGCATTGCCACCATCCTCGGCATTAGCAACGTAACCTTCACGTGGACACCCGGCGCCCCAGCGACAATGTACGATCTCTGGCTGGGCACCACCGGAGTGGGTTCTGACAATGTGTATGCCTCGGGCCAAATCACGGCCACCTCCGCCACCGCGCCTAAGTTGCCGTACGGCTTGGCCACGGATACGGTGTATGTCCGGCTGTGGTATCTGGTCGACGGAATATGGTGGTCGATCGACTATACCTACTCCGCAACCCGATCCGTGGCGCCGGCGCTGACCAGCCCCACGCCGGGCAGCGTCAACTGGGCACCAGCAACGTGAACTTCACCTGGACACCCGGTACCGGGCCGACCTTGTACGATTTCTGGCTGGGCACCAAAGGAGTGGGTTCTGACAATGTGTATGTCGCGGGCCAAATCACGGCCACCTCCGCCACCGCGCCTAAGTTGCCGTACGGCCTGGCCACGGATACGGTGTATGTCCGGCTGTGGTACCTGATCGACGACACATGGCAGTATACCGACTACACCTACTCCGCAACCCCGTCCGTGGCGCCGGTGCTGACCGCCCCCACGCCGGGCAGCGTACTGGGCTCCAGCAACGTGACTTTCACCTGGACAGCCGGCACCGGGCCGACCTTATACGATTTCTGGCTGAGCACCAACGGAGTGGGTACGGACGATTTGTATGTCTCGGGCCATATAACGACCACATCCACCACCGCGCCCAAAGTGCCGGCCCACGGCGCTACGGTCTACGTGCGGCTCTGGTACCTAATCGACGACACATGGCAGTCGACTGACTACACCTACACGGAACAGTAGTGAACCCAACGGCCTCACGCCGCGGTCGAATTTCGCGGCGTGATGGGGGGTGGATGCCGGGCTACGCTCGGGGGTACCCCCTTCCCCCCTATGAAATTGGTTAAGTGGTTTGTTTTCAATCACCTATGTATCCTCAGACCCTCCCGTAACCCATTGACAACAAAAGGGTTAGCCAGCATTTCTCACAGCTTTTCGCACATGCTCTGAGAAATGCTGGGGTTCGGCCCACCTCTCAGTCAAGAGCACCCCCTTTAGAAGATCGTTCAACTCACTGCTCGTCAGCCACTTGCGACAGCCGTTCGTTTGCTTGTTTTCTCAGCCGTTTCGCTAAGCTTGAAAGCAGGTGACTCGACCAGGCTACGCCTTCTTCGGCAGCAGCCCGCGGTCATGCTCATTCAGTTCCGTTCGAAGTCCTTTAGTTTTAAGAGGTTGAGACGTATATTCTTGAGTCGGAGTAGGGATCATGATTTCTCATAACCCCCTCCACGGATCCGGACGAGCGGATTTCCCGCATCCGGCTCTTACCTCAGGTAATGACGCCCATGCGGCGTAGCGGAAAAGGATGATACACGCGCACTGGAGGAAGCCAGCGGTCGATCAAGCGCCGCATCCGATCCCAAGGTACTCGGCCGTTTTGGCTGCGGCGCGACAGCGCCCGGTGCCAGAGCCATCCTACCTTGTATCGGAACGCCTTCAGCGCGTGGCTGTTCATGGGCACTCCGTAGTAGCGGATGTGTCCACTCACCACCGACCGCAGCCATTTGCCTGTGTCTTGGACGGGAGCGTGCATTCGCAGTCGCAACTCGGCTTTCACCGAATTCAACTTCGCTTGCAGCTTTTTACGAATCGTCTGCCGCAAAACCGTGAAGTAACCGTTGCTCCTCTTCTTTCCGCAGATATGCGTGAAGCCGAGGAAATCAAACGTCTCCGGTTTCCCTTTTCCGCGCCGCTTCCGGTTCCGAGCCGCGAACGGCCCGAACTCGAAAAGCCGCGTTTTGTCGGGATGCAGTTCCAAGTTGAACTTCCGAAACCGCCCGGTGAGTTCCGCCAGAAACTGCTTGGCATCCGCCTCGTTCTGGAATCCAACCACGATGTCGTCCGCGTAACGCACGACGATTACATCGCCGTGAGCCTGCTTCTGACGCCATGCCTGAGCCCACAGATCGAACGCGTAATGGAGGTAGATGTTCGCCAGCAACGGCGATGCACTGCCGCCCTGGGGAGTCCCTTCCTCCTTGCGTGTTCGTATCCCATCCTCCAGCACGCCCGCGTTCAACCATTTCTGGATGAGCCGCACAACGCGCCGGTCCGCAATGCGATGCTCGATGAACTTCACAAGCCACTCGTGCGAAATCGCATCGAAGAAGCCGCGTATGTCCAGATCGAGCACCCAGTTCACCTTCTTCGTCAGCAGTCCCGTATAGAGCGCATCCAGCGCGTTGTGCTGGCTTCGCTTGGGACGGAACCCGTACGAAAATCCAAGGAAGTCCGTTTCGTAGATAGCATTCATCACCTCGACCGCCGCGCGCTGGACGATCTTATCCTCCAGAGCAGTAACTCCGAGCGGTCGCAACCGCCCGTCGGCCTTGGGGATGTACACCCTACGCACCGGCATGGCCCGGTACGCTCCCTGCTTCAGCCTATGGGAAAGGTCCTGGAGGTTGCTCTCAAGGTCCTCGCCGTAGTGCCGCCACGTCTCGCCGTCCACGCCGGGCGCGGCTTCTCTCTTCAAGCAGAGATAGGCCGTGCGCAACGCTTCCGGGGCGTAGATGTGGTGAAAAAGCGCGGTGAACCGCATCTCCTTATCCTTGCTTGCTGCCTGACGTATCCGCTCCAGCGCACTGGGCGCGTCTGTCCGGCTCTGAGTCCGGGGCGCGTTTTGCTGTTGCGGATTTCCCTTGGTCAGACCCCTTCCCTCTATCCCCTCCGCCATCGGTTGCCCGATATTGTTCGAGGACTTCACTGGTACTACAGGCCTGTCCGACTTCCCGCGTTCGTTCATCATCGGCGTACGTCCTCAGACTTCCCAATGCGTCCCAGGGCATCATCCGCTCTGGGAGAACGCGGGACCTCCCGGTTCCCGTGCGAGATGTTTCGATACGTGCTCGGGGTCTCTGACCGCGCGGGACTCGAATGCGCCTCGCGATGGCGGCGCATCCGATATTGCCTTCCGCCGCTCCTTAGAGCGTCGGCGTCCCGAAGGAGTAGTTTTTCGCGGCTGAATACCCGGCCCGCACCTTCCCCTGTCAACGCTTCACAGCCGCCCTCACGAGCGACTCCGCATGACTCGGAGCCAGTGTGGTTCGCTAAACCTTCACTGTATGAAACTTTCATTCACTACACCTCGCCGGTTTGACCGGCGCACAAGGAGACTACTTAATGCAGATCCGCGCCGGCAACGATCCTGAAATCACGCGCTTGCAGAAACCCCCGGGGGGCGGCGGGGGTAGGGGTGGGGGTACAGGGGTATCTCCCGCACAGTACGGCAAAGTACGTGACACTTATCCCATCGGTGAGAAATGCAGACTCAAGCTCCTGACGTGTCTGCTCGATCGACTCAGAGGTTCGTGAGCCGGTTTCTATTTCGCGGGGCTCGGTTTGGCTGAGGTTTTCATCGCGGCTCTCATCTGCGCTTCATCCTGAGCGCTCCAATACCTGGACACCGCCGACATTCAATCGCGACGGCACCATCGTGAAACCGGCCGAGCCGTCCACTCAGGACGACCGCCCCAGCTACGAGACCGCGCCCTGGGCAAACGGCGCGAGCGGCGGCAGTCAACTGGCACCCCCCGGCACCTTCTGAAACATCGCCCTTCCTCTCCCCTAAGGCCCGGGCGCCACTATTCGGCCTCCGGCAGAGGTTGCCATGCCCGAACTCGCCCGTGCCGCGATTGCCCTGCCCATTATCTTCGCCGTGGCCGGCCTGCTCCTGCTCGTCCATGAACTCGGACACTACATCGCAGCCCGCGCCTGCGGGCGCCCGGTCAGGCTGGTCGCGATCGGGTTCGGCCCAAAGCTGATCGAATGGGTTGATCGGCGAGGCACCAGTGGCGCATCGCCCTCGTCCCGATCGGCGGCTACGTCACGCTACGCCCGGACACCGTGCAAGCCGACCACCCTCATTTCGGTCCGGTCCGGTCCTGGTCCGGCTTGTTGTCACGGCCGCTGGTCCGGCTGCCAACCTGATCCTCGCCGCCATCCTCTACGCCGGCCTTGCCGGAGTAACAGGCGAGATCGCCTTTGTGCCGGTCGCCAGCTCCATCGAACCCGGGAGCCCGGCCGAAATTGTGGGTTTCCAGCCGGGCGATCGGATCACCGCGGCCGACGGCATGCCCGTCGCGCGCTTCGAAGATCTCCGCCCCATCCTGGAGAGCCACCCGAACCTTGCCGTACGCTTCGAGGTTATCCGGAATCGAGAGACGCTGGCGCTGACGTCACCCTCGCGCCGCACGACCAGGACGGCCGAACCATCGGCCACCTCGGGATCTGGAGCCATGAACTCCGAACCCGTCATGTGGGCATACGGGAAGCCGTGCTTTTGGGGGTGCAGCGCTCCTGGCAGGGTGCCGTAGCAACCGTGGCTGATGTCGCCCGCGCGATCCGAACCGCCGGACGCCCGAACCCGTTGGCGACGGCGATCGATGTCGCCGGCCTGAAGGGTCCGGCTTCGGCTCCAGGATTTCCGCCGCTGCTCGCGCTCACCGCCTTCCTCTCGGTCGGCTTGGCGCTCACCAATCTCCTGCCCATGCCGATGCTCGATGGCGGCGCGATACTGGTCGCCCTTGCCGAGCTGATACGCCGACGTCCCGCATCGCCGGCCGCTCTCGCCTTCGCCAATCGCGCCGGCGCAGCCGCCCTCGCGTCACTCTTCGCTGCCGCGAGTCTGCACGATCTCTTTGCCCGCTAGGGGGCGTTGGCCTCAGTCGATCTCGAAGATCGGCCGCTGCAGACGATCGCGGCCCGGCACGATGCAGCGTTGCCCGGGCGCGCCATGGAACGGCGCGATCTTCGTGCCGTCGATCCAGCCATCCATGCCGTTGTACGTGATGATCATGATCTGGCCGCCCTGCTGCATGCCGGCGAACGCCACCACGTTCCTCGTGTAGCCGAGAATTCCGGCGTCAGGTCCGGGCCGCGAGTAGATCGGCATGTTCGGCACCGAAGACAGGCAAAGAAATTCGCCGACAGCAGGCTTGCTGAAGAACGCAATCTGCGGGTCCTGCGCCACGGTCGAGCCATTCATCATCGGCACGGTGCAGGCGCTCGCCAGAAGGGCGACCGGTGCCACGACAAACCTTCGCCAAGGATTGTGTCGAGATGTCACTGCGGCAAGAACCCGCGGTCGGTCAGTAGATATTCACGCCAGGTGGAGCGACGGCCGGAACGGATCTGGAAGTTGATCAACGCATTGTAAAACGCAATGAGAAAAAACAGCGCACAGAACGGCAAAAAGTCTACGGCCAGCATGATGCGCGACAGCGCCATGGGCGTGTGCAACGCCGCATGCAACCAGCCGATCAGGAACAGGCAAGCCAGGGTGAAGGTCCCATAGGCGATACGCGCGGTCTGCCGGCGCCGCTCCTCGAGGCGGCGCAGCAGCGCGTCCTCGGTCATGCCCTGGGAGAACGCCGTGGCGCGGAGATCCAGAGTGCGATCCTCGTCGACGAAAACCCGCTCCCTGGCGGAAGTATCCGAACGCGACGCATGTGCCAGATCACTGATCAACGCGGCCCCGCGGCGGATCGACTTCACGCCAGCCCAGTCGGAACCACCCCCCAACAACCAGCGAGCGCCGCGGATCGTTTTCCGGAACACGCCTCGCCGGCGCACGGGCGGTTCGGGAGAGGGGCTGCCGGAAGCGAAGGGGATCGGTCCTTCCATGGCTCAACTCCCGACGCTTGCCAGCAGATCGGGCACGCTCGTCGGCAGGCCGTCGATACGGCCTTCGGAGCCGTCGGCCTTGCGCCAGACAAAGGTCGGCGTGCCTTTCACGCCGATCGCCTGGGCGACCTCCATGTTGACCTGCAGCCGGGTCTTGGCGTCCGGCGACGCGGGACCATTCACGTCACGAGCCTGCCAGGCCGTCACGATCTGGTCCGCCGGCTTGCTCAATAAGACCAGCGCCGCCTGGGTGCTGGCGCCGTTGTCCTCATAGTCGAGCACCGAAAGCGGCACGACCGCGAGCTGCACCCGGCCGGCGTTGACGAACGGCTTCAGCATCTGCAGTGCCCGGATTGAGTAGATGCACTGAGGGTCGATCAGCATGTAGATGCGCGGCGCGGAGTCCTTGCCCACGACGCCGAACGCCGTCTTTTGCACCAGCGGAAGCGCGCTGACCGAGGCGCTGCCCTTGCCATCCGTCACCTCGACCGTCGGCACCGCGCCGGGGATGTTCGCGACCTGTTGGCGCGTGACGTCCTTGCCGGCGGCGTCATATAGAATTCCAGGGATCAGCTGCTGCCCATCCGGCGTGGCATAGAACACTTGGAAGTGCGCGCCGCTGCGGACGAAGTAGCCTTTGAAACCGTGCGACGACCCCAGATCGGTGACACCTTGCCCGGCGACCTTCGCGATTTCCGCCGGGGACAGCTCCACCGGAGGTCCAGACACCGCGGCCGAGCCGTCAGGAAGCACCTCGAAGACCATGAACTGGTCGCCAGTCTGCGCCGCGACGCGGCGTAGTCCGTGGGCCTCGCCGAGGTCGACGAGTTTGGCACCGGACGCTTCGACGTGGCGCAGGAAAGGTAGGCTGGATAGGGCGGGAGGTGCTGCCGGGCCGGGCCGATGGGACGTGCCTGTAGGGCGGCAGGAGACGGGGCGGCCCGAGAAGGTTCGGTCGCACCAGGAGCGGCGATTGAGGCTATTGGTGGCTTTGTGGATGGCAGTGCGCACAGGGGCGGAGCCGCTTGTGCTGACAGACACGTGTTTGTGAGTATCGTGGCGAACAGAAGGATGCGGCGCATTTTCGGGTCTCCTTTGACGAGAGACCAGATCACTCTTCAGCGTGCGAACGACGGGACCTCCCGAGCAGCCCTCCGAGATCCGGGCGAGTGAACAGACCTGACCGCCAGGCAGTGCGGGTTGATATGTCGTTGCCGTTTTCAAGGTAGCCGGTCAGGCCTTCCGACGACGGCAGAGAAAACAGCCCAACCGCTTCGTCAAGAATCGCCACTGCTAACTCGGCGACGCGCGTATCATCCTCCCCAAGGCTATCTTTGACCTGGCGAAAGCAGCGAGCTTTCATCCCAAATTCACTGGGTGTCCGTGCACGGGCGCGTTGAAGCTGCATCAGAGACGAATTGAGGAGGGCTCGCCGCTGATTAAGCCCAAGCCTGATATCGGCTGTCTGTTCGGCATTGCAGGACGCGCCGCTGTGCAGGTTTTCCTGCTCGCCGAGAGCTTTTGCAACCTCCAAGCACGCCTGCAGGATGCCACCCGGTGCATCCCGGGCGCACGTCGATTTCTCAGCCATGAAGCGTCCGCTGGGCATGGCGGCTTCACTCCTTGCTCGGTCTATCAAGCAACACCCTCCTGCTTGAAATTGGATGGATTGACCCATCATCAACTGCCTATTGCCCCGCGCGCGAGTACCCTCCTTGGTAAGACGAGTTTGCAAGAGCCGGGCGGGGCCGCAGAACACGTCTAAATAAAGACTCAATGTACCGACCATGCTCGCAAGACTAGATGCAGTTACAGGCTGCAACTATTCTCATCCAGGTTTTATCTGACGCTTGACCTCCGAGACGCGGTACTTTAACGTGGATGACTTCACGGTCAACGATAAATCCCTCCCGACACCGTTCCGGGAAAGTTACGTCGAGATGATTATGTCCGACGGGACTCTTATGTTCATCGAGCGGTGGAGAGATGCCGGCTGCTATTTACGGTCCTTTGACACTGCCAGCTTTATCGCCCTGGCCGGGAAGGCATCGGCCGGCTCCCCATCTCGTCTGAAGGCGCCCTTTTGTAGCCAGGGACTTAGCGCCTCTCGCTCCATCTGAGACGCTTTGTCACAATAGTTTCGCACGCCTGATTTACGGTTCTGTGAGCTGCGTGCTGGGAATTCTTAAGTTTAGAGGTAGTATTCAACTTGGGCTGTGGAGTAAATCCCGGCCCGAATGGACATGACTAACAAATGGATGAGAGATGAGCGAAGGCTCTTTTCGAGTTGCGACGATCGGCTCCGTTTCATTTCTTACCGACCGCCTCAACGCCGAGTTGCTGGTGAAGGCAGGGTATCGTAGCGCATGGTCCGCCGCGCAGGTCGCCGGCGCAGCCTACCACGCAGCGTCGGTGGAGGAAGCTGGGTGGACGGCACTTTGGGGGGAGAGAAGGGGAAGAGGCCCCGCTGCCCCCTCTACGCCGCGTCCGCCGCGATGGTCGCTTCAGGGATGGAAGCTGATGGCCGAGACGCCGCTCTATATGCGGCTCGGCGCGAAGCCCGAGAGCCGGCCCGGAGGGGAGACGCCCGTGGTCGTCCTTAGCTTCCATACCGGATTCCCTTGCTATAGCCGCCCTGAGAATTGCTCCCTCCCTCACAGAGAGACGAATTAGGAGAGAGTTGGGCGCGCGCCCGAAACCTATTCCGCAGCGGAGATCAGCGCCGCGCGGGCGCTTGGGTGCGCGCGCGCACCATGACAACGTTGTAATATGGATGTTAATGAAGAGAGCGAATGAAATCAGTCGGGTTTCTACGCAAGTGTTTGTGGAAGGATTCAAGCCGACGGTGAAATCAGCAGATTTCTGCAATTTCAGTATCCCCGCGATAGCCGGCGAATCCAAAGCGCCACAGGCAGCGCGTTCTTTTCTGCAGTGGGTTGTTTGCGGCGTTCTTGGCCCGGCCATGAGTTCAGGCTTGGGTGGATATGGATGGAGCACGCCGACGAAGTACATGCAAAGCCGCTTCCTTCTGCCCCGCACCGCCAGCTATGGCTGCACAGACCGCATCGGCGACTTTGGAGTTGAGTTTGCGCAGCCTTCCTCGCTGACCTACTATACGCTTCGGCCAGACATCATCGACAGGCTCGGGCTCGGGGACACCAGACAACAGCGCAACGTTGCACAGGTCGTTGAGCTTGCCGAGGATGACTTGCATCTCCCGATCATAGCCCGCCACCTGTCGATTGAAACGAGCAAGCAGATTGGCTTGTTGAGCTTGGAACTGCTTCACGTGGGCGTTGCGCTTGCTTGCAAGGTAGTCCAACCTCTCGGCAAGAGCAACGGTGGTCGACTTCTTGGTGTTGGTCATTGTGTCTCCGTAATGGTTAGCAGTAGAGGGCAGTCATCGGGGCGCCAATAGACTTCAGCGTGTAGCTCTGGTATTGGAACGTCCAATGGTCTTCGATATGCACCTGACTATTGACGAGCAATCGGTTCAGCTGGTCGATACGATCGCCTCCACAGTCGCGGGCTCGGAAGAACGTCAAGAAGGCTCTGACACTTCCGCTTCGGTCGTATTGGTTCAGCGAGCACAAGACGTCATCGAAGACCGGAGCGGTGGCGTTGACGGTCTGGCAGAGGTCAACATTGATGCTCGCAAGGTTGCTGGTGCCATACTGTTCCAGATACCACGGCACGCACTCCTCGATCCGCATATGCACGCTGCGGATGCCTGCCTTGCGAGCCCGAGCAACAGCGATCGGATCGATGTCGCACGCGATGATGTGCTTGGTCTTCACACCGTAGCGACGCAGGAAGTAGTAGTCGCCCAACTCCCTCGATGCAACGATTAGGTGATCCTTCGTGAGAAAGTCCTTGCGCTTCACTTGGCTGTAGAGGAAGGATCTTGCCGCATCCTTGCCAAGACAGTTCAGCTTGCCACCATAGATGTGGTTCATCCTGGCACCTTCGTGTCTCTGATGCACTCTACCGGTAGTTGACAAGCGGACCAGCCTGTCCACTGAACGGCTTGTGCGACCCAGGCTTACAGACCAGATAGCTGTCGACCGCAACGAAGCCGCACACTTCTCCAACCCGACACTGTGTGTCTGACGAGCAGAGCTGGTAGTTCTTGATGAGGCTCATCTGACTGGGCGACGAAGCGGACTGAACACAACCCACAAGCGACAACAACACAACACACGCGATGGTCTTCATTAGTGAACTCCTTCGTTCTGGTAGAGGATGACTTGTTCGATAGTCCAAGCGTCGATATGCGAGTAGCCTTGCGGCGACCACGTATCGGACATCAGGCCTTGCTTCTTGGGGTTGTGTCCCGATCCAAGTAGATGTCCGATCTCGTGCCGGAATACGTCTCGAAGCTTCTGTTCGTTGTGAATACGGTGGCGATAGACGAACACTTGGTTGCCACCCTCGCTGTTGGTATAAGCCAACATATCGAGCGAAGGCGCCAGTTCGTTAGGTTGATCGATCAAGAACACCGACCAATCACACAGCCCACCAATCGTGTAGTCGAACGAACCATTGAGTGCAATGCGCCAATCGTCGAGCGCAGCAACCAGTTGCGCAGCGTCTTCGTTGTCGAATGCCTTGGTGTCAATGCAGACGTTCTTGAATATCGGAGGGAACGCGTTGTATGGCGCGATTGGGTGCTGTATGGCTGGCGTGGGTATGGTGGACATACAACCGAGCGATGCGAACACCGCTACAACCACCGCTGCTGTTGACTTCATACCTTACACTCTCTTCTCTCGATCCTATGCCAGAGCATGGCAGTCAGGTGTTGGGGATGGTGACTTTGATCTGCTTGACCAGGGCTCGCCCAATACCATCATCAGTGGGCCTTACAGTGCCTTGCGGCGGGCGTATCCGTCGGGACCGCGCTCCCATTCGCCCAGGTTCGCACCGGACAGGTTCGCACCGGACAGGTTCGCACCGGACAGGTCCGCACCGGACAGGTCCGCATAGGACAGGTTCGCACCGGACAGGTCCGCACGGAACAGGTTCGCACCGGACAGGTTCGCACCGGACAGGTTCGCACGGGACAGGTTCGCACCGGACAGATACGCACCGGACAGGTCCGCATAGGACAGGTTCGCACCGGACAGGTTCGCACGGGACAGATACGCACCGGACAGGTCCGCACGGGACAGGTCCGCACCGAACAGGTTCGCACCGGACAGATACGCACCGGACAGGTTCGCACGGGACAGGTTCGCACCGGACAGGTCCGCATAGGACAGATACGCACCGGACAGGTTCGCACCGGACAGGTCCGCATAGGACAGGTTCGCACGGGACAGGTCCGCACCGGACAGGTCCGCACCGGACAGGTCCGCATAGGACAAACTCGGAATGGGAATCAATCCTTGCCTGCACATCCAGCTGCTGAAGCTCGGATAGGCGACAGCGAACCACAGCGCATGGATGCGAGTCCACTCCCCCTCCCATACGGTTTCCCCCTTCTCAGGCTGGCCGATGATGGATCGAAACAGTGCGATGCCTTCCGAGCAAGCACCCGCCGATACCAAATCTGACTCTCGAAGTCGAACAATGATCATACTATACCTCACTTCAGTTGGTTCTTCACGATAGCCTTGTGCATCCAGTGCTCATCCGTCTGAACGTGATTGGCACGCACCATCTTGTTCACGCTGGTTGAGAAGTCCTTGTCGTCGAACGCTCCTGCCACTCTGACGACCACTCCCTCACGAATGGTGCCCAGTGCCGATGGTTGGCTGGCAAGTGTGCAGGTTAGTCGCTCCAGCTCGGTATCGGTCTTCACGACGCCGCGGAAGAGAACAGGCACGGTAGGAACAGCAAGTCCACTCGCCGTAGCCTCGACGTTATCCCACGATGCCCAACGGTTGGTGCGCAGATCCCGCACACCGAACGCGAGGAAATAGCCCGGCAGCTTGTCGTAGGCCAGGCTATGAACGGCGAAAACCCATTCGCCGAACACTTGATAGTCGGGCGTGATGAGGTGCTTGACTTGCGAATGTAGAGCCTTCAGGAGATCGAATGACGGATGCGTTGGCACATTGGCGTGGGAGCGAGCATACACGGCATCGGTTTCCAAGGAGACGTTCGAGCCATCTACCTTCTCACTGACGACTATCGGGATGTTCAGCAGTGAGGAGACATCGTGCGCCATCTTGTCATCAGAAGTTGCACCGGGCGACCACGGAAGATGGAAGGTGCGGTTATACTTGGGCGATGTCATCTGATCCTCCCGAAGAGATAGGAACCAGCCAGCCACACGAGGATGGGGATTGCTACCTCCAACAGCTTGGATAGGATCGATGGCTTGCTGACGGGTTCCACGTGCTTGACTTGGATGGCAGCGGTTCGATAGCCACCACACGTCTCCTGCTTGGGATACGCTGGCTCGGGATTGATGGGCGTGTAGTCCATACGCTACTCCTTCATCGAAGCAATGGCTTTGTCGAAGGCGTCGAGCACATCGCGTTTGGTAGTCTTGGGATCGTCGTTCCAATGCGCGATGCCACGTATTGGATCGATGTGGTTGACGCTCCGAAGAACCTCCAATGCCAAGAGCCAAGTGCCCATATTGTCAGGCGACGAACTGTTCACGGCTCCAACAATGCACCACTGGGTTGCCGCTGGGCTGTATACTTGGAGTGCTTCGTTGGCGTCATTCTGGGCGGATGATCCTTGACACCACCCCTTCATCACCTTGGCACGCCCTTCCATCAGGACATCGAGAACGGTCTTCATACGTCGTGCTCCTCGATTGGTGCTTCAGGTTCGGTGGGCAGCTTGGCTTGTAGTTCATCGATCGTAGCGATAGCCCGCACAAGAAGGGGATCGGCGTCCTTGCAAGCGATGCCGTGTTCCTCTTGGTGAGCGCACGCCTTATTGACCAGCGTGCGAAGGCTATCGAGTTCTACCTTCGAGAAGGGTTGCTTGTTCATCGCGCCATCCTCCAACGCCCTATGGTGTCTTCCTGAGGTAGATGTTGAACCGGTCCATCACGAACCAGATAATGAGGAGCGCGAGGATAGCCGCGTCGAGCTTTTCACCCACGCTCATCGCGCCATCCTCCGACCCGACATATACTGGAGCCAACGATCTCTTGCAGCGGCCGATCGGAACCGCGCGTGAATACTACCGTCCCGCCACACTTCGAACGGTAGAGGCTCGCGTCTGTTCCCGGCCAGGCTATGAACGGCGAAAACCCATTCGCCATCACACGCCCCGCAAGCACACCAAGCGTCCTTTGGATCGACGTCCTTGCACTCCCACTGAATTGGCTGATACAATGGGTGCCGATAGACCTCACGGCTGTCAATGATGAGCCGCAGAATGCAGTGCGTCAGGATTGCCATACCGCCAATGGAACGAGAGTTCCCGAGCAACAACAGACAAGGCTCACGCCCAATAGAACGGCCGATGTATCCACTGACGTCATTCTCGTCAGCCCAGTCCCTCCCATCCACAACCGAGCCGTAGAAGAAGCGCACCCTCTTCCGCGTTCCAACACAAGGAGTGAGGATGGCTTCCACGCGTTCCTTGTTAGCTCGCTCGGCAGCACTATACTCCTTCATCGGCATACCTTCCTTCGATAGCCTGACGCTCGGTCAGCTCGCCTATAACCTCACCGTCGCAGACGCAGATCACTCGCTGTCCCGAATACTCATCACTGCCGCACATAGAACGCTCCACCATCGTGCGGAAGGTTTCAGCCGCTACGATTGCGTCGCTTCCGTCATACAGCACGGTATGATCGTCATCACTGCCCACTATCACTTTCAGGTGCATATCGGCTCCTATTCGATCTTGGCAATCGGAAACAACAGCGGACCGATCTGCCCAACATCCTGAACATACTCCGCGTGTTTCTTGGCACCCGATGCGTTCCGCAGACACTCGTGTTTCGACCGGGCGTTGATCAGGTCCCAGTGACAGGAGACACAGTACTTGTAGCCGAACGTGTCTGACTTACACCCGCACGGACACTCGCACCGATGCTCGTGGTAGCCAGGCTTCCTGGTCTGGCCTGGGTCATGGCAGTTGCACTTGCGAGCCATTACGGTGCCTTTCTGAGAGTCCGCTTAGGACTTCGAGTCTTCATCAGGATGGCGACGATAGCTTGCACCTTGCATTGGTCTTCGGTAGATAGGCTCACTTGGCACCTGTGTTAGTGTCCGGCTTGTTGCAGTGGCAGAGGAGAACCTGGCCTACAGGCATGGCAACAACCTCGATCGTTGCGCCGGGTGTGCACGACAGATCATTGTGCTCGCTCAAGTCGACCACCTTGTCATGGCACTCGTTCCGCATCGCAGCGGCTTGCGCAGCGGCTTGCACAGCCATATTGATGAGCTTCGCTTCAGGGTGCTGATACACCAATGCCGTTGCGGCGCGGTTGGAGATGAGAACCTCGCGCATAAGGACAGCAAACGTCACCATTCCTCCGAGAGCAAGGATCAGGATGAACGCCTTCTTGATCAGCCATTCGAGATTGATGTCCATAGCGTTTCCTACTTCACTCGGTTGGACACAGCAAGAGCAACGATGGCAGCGACGATGAGAAGAACGGGCAAGCTCAAGCCGTGAACGTGCGCTCCACCGAACTGGTTCACGAGCGTCCACGCACCGAACATAGCAACAGCGATGATGAGGTATCGAAACATAGGAGTGCTCCTTGGATGGTTGGGGTTGAACGGGACGACCCCGCCGTGCGGAATGCAAGAACGGGGCCGAGATGGAAGTCGAATGAAGTCGGGCACTTACGAGGCGGTGCGAACGATCCTGCCGCGTTGGATCGGTGGCGCCGGTGCGAAGCGGCGTTCGCGCTGGGGCGTTTTGCCGCGTGGTGCGTGATCGATCGCGCGCGCCTGCGCGAAGCTATCGGATCAAGGAGGTAGTTTACGGGTGCTCCTTCTGGCAGTCCTCACACCACTCTTCGGGGTGAGGGAGATGGCTCGCTGCGAGCGCCCTGGTGCGATGGCATACGAGCGTTGAATGCTCCTCGCACACCGTCGTCCAGGGCAGCTCCGGGTCTTCCTCCATGCCCGCTTCGCTCGACTTGTAAAGCCCGACGAAGGTGCCGGTGGAGCGTGCCCTCCGATAGTCGACGAGACCGGCGTAGTCTGGCATCTCGCGGCTCAACTTCGTCATCGCATTCGATCTCGTCATGGTCTTCTCCTATGTGGACACCTATCGGATCAGCTTGATCTTGGCTTGGAAGGCGTCGTTTGGGGCACTATCTATGCCGGATTATGCGTGCTACTGGAACGAATGAGCCCCGCCTGGTAGTGGCGTAGGATGCCATAGCTCTTGATTACTGCTACGGCATCCTTCGGTGCAGCAAGCCATGCATGGTTGAGTGTTTACTTCACCTACACCAGCATCCTTCTCCTGCGACGGGACACCAGCATCAGGCTCCGAAGCATCCTCATCCTGCACAGGATCGAACTCACTGGTTGCTACCTGCGCAACACACCCTACCAACGACAGCATTGCTATGGCTATGAGCTTCACCATTCTATGCCGCGTTATCCCTCTTCCCAAGCGAGTATCTCGTCCATCACACTTCCAAGGAAGACCTCTGGTGTGAACTTGAAACTGACAGGGTGCACCAGTAGCGTATATCCTCTGCTCTCCACGAACGACTGCACCTCATCAGGCACGTGCTCGTCGTCGTTGAGGATGTAGCTCGTCAGGATACCACCCGTGCGCTTCTCTCGTAGCAGTGCGATCTTCATCTCGATCTCCTTACGGGACGTTGAGGGGTTGTGTTGGGTGATAGCTTGCGCCCTTCGGACAGCTCTTGTTCCCCGGCCACCACTCCGTCCAGCCATTGTCTTCGTGCACGGTATACCACTCGGCAGCGTCGTGGCAGGACACCGTGAGGCTTGCGCAGCCTTGGTTCGAGCACATCACGCCCTGCTGGAGGTGCACGAGCTGCATAGTGTGTCCGGCTTCGTGGCTGGCCATCTGCGTGAGTTGTGTGAGGTTGTAGCCAGCATCCTTCGCCGTGGGGATGTAGACGTCAGCGTGGTTGTCGTTCCACTCCGTGAAGCCGATATAGCCAGCCTCGCCACCCTTCGCGAGGATTGTAGCTATATCACTGGCGTGCCAACAGATCTCGTCCTGGTCGCCAGCGCAGGGGGCGGTGCTGTATTCGATCCGCAACTTCCCATCAGTGATCGCAGTCCAAGCGTCATACGCCGCATAGATCGCTTGGATGTCGAGACTGTCGAACGCGGGATCGATCTTGACCGTGTAGTGGTTAGAGGTTGGCGGGGCACAAGCCACCAGTGAGAGTGCGAGCAGTAGGATGGTCTTCATAGCTTGCCTGTTAGGGTGAAGTGCCCGCCGTTCGGACACTGTTGGTTGATGTCAGAGATCCCCCTGATATAGGCCCATTGAGCGAAGTCGTCGCACGTGATGTCGCCAGATGGCGGTTGGCAAGTGAGCGACCAACACATCAGCGTTCCTGACTGGGTGTGGTGCATTCCTTGTGAATGACCAGTTTCGTGGGTCGCCACTCGGCGGAAGTCTAATGCGGACAGCCCTGTCGCTGGCAAGTAGACATCGGCGTGGTTGCTTCCCGGCCAGAGTTCCGTGAATGCTACGGCTCCATTGATATACAGGTGGTCGTTGGCTGCGATCCATTCCGCCGAAACAGAGTGGTAGCAAACCTGGTTGTCAGCCGGTGTGTTTCCGATAGTGATGCCCAGCTCTACACACTGTCCGTGCGTTGGGGTGGCGAAGTGCACCTTGTTGTCAGTTGCCACTTCCCATTGGTGGAGAGCGGAGACGATCGCTGCTTCCTGCTCGGAAGAGAAGAGGGGATCGATGTCCACGCGGTAGCTGAAGCCGGGACTGATGGTGAGGCTGCAACCGCACACGAGAACCAACAGCGGCAGAAGGTAGTGCATATCAGAACACCAGACGGTAGCCGCTCGGACTGATGCCTGCGAGTGCGGGGTGCTTGGCTTGCCAGTCCGCGTAATGCACAGACTGGATGAGCCCGACGAGACTGAACGCGCAACCAGCCAGCGACAGAACCGAACCGCCGATCAGTGTAGCGTATGCAGCAGTGAAGTGGTTGTTGTTCGTGAGCGCTTGGGAGTAGAGATCGCCTGCAAGTCCAACGCCCGTCATCGCCAGTCCCGAGTAGATGAAGACGTTGCCATTGGGTGGGACTTCGGTGGATAACGCATCGACTGGGACAGGATGCGATGGCCAAGCAGTGGGCAGGGACTGGGCGGATGCTGACGACACAACCAACAGTGCGGCAAGCAGTAGCAGTAGAGCGGTTTTCACGATGTCTCTCCGTTCTCGCTATCGATCGACACAACAGGACTGGTCATCGTGGTGGGGACAGCTTCCAACTTCAACAGCTCCGTGAGGGGAAGCAGTGGAGAATAGAATGTCATCCAATCGGTCATTTAGCTCCCTATACGATTTTGGATCGAAAGGCTTTTCTTCTTCGGCTTCTACCAACTCCAACGCAAGCTCTTCCTGTTCATTCAGTTCCTGTGTCATTTTTTGCTCCTACTATCCATCAAGATTTCCCTTATTCGTTCTACATTCTTTTCGATCCTTTCCCAACTGTGCTCGCACTCTATCTGTTGTTGTTCGAGTTTTGCGAGCCTTTCCAAATAACTTGGTTTTGCAGTCAGCTTCTTCCAACCGATCAATACAGCTATGCATAGCGATAGTGTAATAAAGCCGGTGACTTCACCGATGGCGTTTGCAATGGGACTTTCTTCTGCTATCTCCTTCTGGGCTTGTTGCCATGCTGCACTGTCCCTATATTTCCCTATGATATCAGGAACGCCTCCAAACGCCTGGTTGGTATGAGCATTTAGAAATGCAGTTCCAGCCGAACCTACCAGCGAATCTGCTGCGTCTTGTTTGATTGCATCTACTTCTACGGCTTGTTCCTCCTGGTCAGGATTAGCAAGCTTCCAACCAGCTTGCTTTGCTGTAATGAACTGGGTGCCAGGAACAAGATGAGGATTGCCCTGATCATCCACCATTCCAATCTTGCGATTAGATGATAGGAATTCCTGTTGTTCTGGTGTATAACTTACGGGAGGCGTCCACCTCGCTGGTTTAGCGTTTTGATCTTGCTCTTGTGCAGCGTTTTGATCTTGCTGCGCAATCATTTCCTCGACTGTGGGCAGGGAGTAAGCGGATGCTGACGACACAACCAACAGTGCGGCAAGCAGTAGCAGTAGAGCGGTTTTCACGATGTCTCTCCGTTCTCGCTATCGATCGACACAACAGGACTGGTCATCGTGGTGGGGACAGCTTCCAACTTCAACAGCTCCGTGAGGGGAAGCAGTGGAGTATTCTCTCGCTCCCACACGAAGACCACTGACTTGCCCACTTCGATCGGATCAGGCACGATGTCGGTATAGACCTTCCAATCGCCATCGGCACCCTGACGAGGAGTAGGGTCAAGAGCACCTACGAGCCTGCGCACGCGCTTGTTGATAGGGTCGACTTCGTAGAGACTACCTGAACGAGTGAGTATCTTCATTGGGCGGGTCCTTCGGGTTGCGCGCACCGTAAGGCGCGTTCGTGCGGTTGTCAAGATCGCGATCGACGCGATATAGAGAGGGTATGAATGACGACGTGATAGAGGTGAGTGACGACGTGATAGAGGATGGCTTGGACTATGATATGGAGGAGACATCGATGTTATCCGCAGCCCACTGGCTTGAATGCAACCACGAGAACGAACTACCGCGGGCTGGTATGCCTGGTGAGACGTTCGCTTGTCCCGAGTGTGGTGCTGTGTGGATCTCGGAGCCAATACCTTTCACGAAGCTTGATTACGACTTCGTCAGCTGGGACGATCCCATAGCACAGCAGGAGGCAGACGACCGACTCCTACTGCTCGCTGATGACTTCGCTACTCTATCTTGGACGCTCTTCCAGTTCCTTGGCGTTCCATCTACGGAGGAACTGTGTTGAGCTTCTGGTGCTGTGATATGGAAAGCCCCCAGCAGCTCGAAGTGGAGCCTATGCCAGGTAGCACGGCGTGTTGTCCAGTATGTGGAGAGCATTGGATCATCACTCACACATCGGCTGGGAGGAAGGTCTTTGGTACTGGATGCATCTACTTGGGGTGCGACTTGTATGGGCGACGGTTCCGCTTCCTTGGAGTTCCATCTACTGATCTAACCTACGAGCTGCGCTGATCACCAATGGCGGGCGTGGTACTCCGATGGTCGCCCAGATGGTTTCTCCACAGACCTTGCAGCGCGTGACCTCTCCGTCGCAGTGATTCTTGTGGTCCGAGTGATTTCCCTTGGGCCCACAGGTCGAGGGCTCGCTATGGAAACCTATGCTCGGGTCGACGTGAGATAGGGCATCGTGTTCCTTCCCCTTGCTATCGAGCCCGTGAACGCCAACACACCACGGACAAGGAACGAATGCGACGAAGGGAGGATCAACACGGCAGTCGACCACTCGCCCGCTCGGCATTCGCAGCGCGACAACCTTGCCAGCCGCTCGCCAGGTCATCATCCCCTCCGTGTCGGTCTCTACTTCACACTTCAGGATGCCCATCATCCACCTCCAGTAGCAACATCGACCAACACATCGACACGAGCGAACTCTTCCGTCTTCGAGTAGTCTTCTGCCTGCTTGACCGACACGATGGTGGGACTGCCATCGCAGGCAGCCATAGCGCGAGCACCCTTGTGCGTCTTGAACGGGCCGATAGCGTAGCGGTAGCGTGTGCCGAACAAGTCGTCGGTTGGGATGACATCGCTATGGAAGACAACCAACCGACCAGTGGCCAACGACCGCCCAACATACGCTCTCATCCGCGAAGGAGCAGGCTTGCGCGGTGGAAGTGTAGCGAACGGCTTGCCCGATACGAGAACGAACTCCGGCTTGCGAGTAGGTGTTGTCATAGATAGGCTCCCATTTCCTTGCCCACAATGGCGCTGATGAGTTGTCTTCGCTCGACCTTTACGTAGTCTCCACTGCACACTACCTCCGCGTTTCCAAGACATACAGGGCAGTGGTAGTCGTTCTCGTTTTTGGGCACCTCCCCGTGGCACGCGTCGCACGCGGTGGGCTCTGGCTCTGTC
Source organism: uncultured Acidobacteriaceae bacterium (assembly GCA_963732165.1). Lineage (GTDB taxonomy): Bacteria > Acidobacteriota > Terriglobia > Terriglobales > Acidobacteriaceae > Telmatobacter. Next base: position 35,689 of record CAVSYM010000023.1, on the reverse strand, counting down.
TCTGACCAGCACCCGATCATCGTGTCGATGTATAGCACGCTGGGAACAGCTTCCAACGCTTCACTAATGAGGAACAGTGCAGTCCCGAAGCCTGGCCAGTTGCCCTCGATGTCATCCAGTCCGTTCGGCCCGAAGAGCAGATCGAACTGTGCCTCGGCGATTAGCTGACGGGTCTCGGGAGATAGTGTTGCGCGGAACTGCCTTGCCCACTCGTGCAGTGTTTGGTCGTGGAAGCTCATCTACTTCTCGGGCAGGCATTGGATGATCCACTGACTGCGCGTCTGCCATCCGTTGATCCATCCATACCCATTAGGGCACTTGTCTCCTGCTGTTTTCAGGCAGAAGACCTCATCGCTGAACTGGAAGTCAGGATGACGGTTGCAAACGATGGCATGGTTCTGCTTACCATCCGGGCCTGGGAACGAAACCGCGCTGGAGTTGAAACAGCCTGTCAGCAACAGGGTGAACACTATCGTCTTCATTCGGTTGGCTCCTTGAAGTAGTCTGTGATGTTCAGCGCGATGTAGCCCATCAGCAGTCCGAACATAGCCACGCCTGACATACAGCGATCAATCAGGTGGGTGTGGTCATACAACCACCACTGTATGTGCTCGGTCATCGTGCCTCGATGTGTTGTCGTAGTGTGGCGATCTCTGCGTTGGTGAGCGGCCAGTGGGACGCGACCTTCTGCCACTCGGTGGTTAGCAATACGTGGCGTTTCTCCTTGCCAGTGTATGGATCGACCCAGAGAGTGCCCGAGAGGATGTCTTGTGTGCGTTGCCAGTCAATCGTGGGCATTGGCTTTCATCCTTGCCACACAGACGTCGTATGTGGTTGTGGGGTGGGGTATCATCGCCCTGCCGCTTGGTCCGGGTCTTACTTGCGACAGGAGATGATGCACGTAGTCCAGGCACTGCTCCTCGGGCGACTGGACTACTGGCAGGTTCCAACCGACCACGATGCACACCATCAGCACATAGGCAACGCACACGAAGCGCATCGATCAGCCGTTTCGCGGAGGAGTGGGAATGCCTTCCTTCTTGCGCACCCAAGCAACGAAACGTAGCACGTGCTCGGCAACCTCCATGGGTAATGCATGGGCGGGCGGACTGTCGAGCAACTCACCGCTCGAATCGACGAAGCAACTTCTACAATTGCTGTAGAACAGGTACTTAGCCTCATGGAGCGAGAGAGCGAACACTTCCTGCGCAGCTTCGCAGCTTCCGGCGGTTAGACGGTGTGCCAGGGAGACGTATGGCCATCCGGTCGGGAAGGCACGTTGCACCATCCGCAAGCCAGCCTTGCGCAGAACGGGTATCGTCGTTCCGAGCCCAAGAACACAGCAACTTGAACCACACAGCGTCTCGTCTCCGTTCCAAAACTGGGGCCCCCACTGATTGTAGTTGAAGCCTGGCGACTTCTCCGTTGGGAGCTTCGGCATCTTCGCGAGCTTGTTCGCAACCAGCATCAGTCGGTGCAGACCCTCCTCGCGAGTGGGAAGCTTCGGCTTGGCGTTCTTGATCCTCATTGGCTTGCTCCGTTCTTGGTTCTTGATCTCTCATTGGCTTGCTCCGTTCTTGGCGTTCTTCTTGGCGTAGGCAACGAACCTACGGATGTGTTCTGCTACATCGTGCGCGTGACGTCTTTGAGAGCGGGTGTAGCGACACAGCGGGTAATGATTGGTGTCACTGACTCGCGTGTTCCCCGACAGAACAGATAGAGGGCTGTCTGCGCTACGCCAAGAGCGAACACGAACATAGCGATTTGCATCGATGCTATTCGCTGCATCGTTGTGCTTCAGTCCGTAGCGATCCCGTGATCGTCCACGTGCTGGCGCTCCTGAGATACCAACCTGCTCGGCGGCAGTGCCGGGCTCTCGTGGCTCCCCATGCCAGTCTCGCGCGCTCACGATGACCGGCCGTGCCACAGACGCGCATGTTGTTGCCGTTCTCCCAGTCATCGACCAACCCTCTGGCTTATAGTCGAAGCCACACGTCGTCCTTGGTTGGCTCCATCGGCGTCTTGTCAAGCTGGTCTGCGAGCATTAGCAAGCGTCGCAGTCCAACGGCACGGATAGCAGCCTTCGGCGGTTCGTTCTTCTGTCTCATCTCACTCTCCTCGGTTGTTCTGCGCCCACACAGTGGGTCTGAAGTTGGATTGCAGCGGCGGGTTATCTTGCGGGCAATGTCCCAGTTGCAGCTGCGCGATGGTGATGCCCTGCTTGTCCTTGAGGCGACGGGCAGTGGCGAGGGCTTCCTCTACCTGCTTGCGCTCCTCGGGGGTGCGGGCGTGCTTGATGATGCAGTAGCATTCGTTCTTGTCAGCCATCGAGGTCATCCCAAGGCTCATCCTTGCGAAGTCCGGTTCCATACTTGAACCCGACAAACCACTCGATGTTCTCGGCAACCTCTTGAGCCGAGGCACTTCGTAGCGGACTGAAGCATCCATAGGTGTCCCAGTGTCTCACGTGCTCGGGTTCATCCTGCAAGTCTTCCCTTGGGATGAACAGGAAGTTGAACTCGTCCTCCGTCAGCCCGAAGAGTGCACACGCCGCATAGGATCCGTGGTCGAGGCCGTAGCCAACACCAACGAACCCGTTATCCTTGAACAAGTGAAGCCCAAGCTTCTTGAACTCGGGAACCGCCGTGCCCCATCCAAGCGCACACCCAACACTATTACACAGCGACATACTGGGCTGTGTGGTGAGGGGTAGTGCGTCTACTGTTGGGCTCATTGCGAAGTAGCGCTTGAAGTTGAAGCGGTCGCGTGGCACCTGCTTCTTGACGAAGCGAGCCAGCTTGAGTAATCGTGCCTTGAACAGTCTCGCATCGGCAGTCAGTTTGCGTCTCATTTTGTCCTCACTTTCCAGTCAGCACGAGCGGTATTACCTTCTTGTTCCGAAACCGGGGAACGAACGTCTCTTGCCTCCTGATGCGCGGCCAGGAGATCCACCCGCTTGACCAGGGCACGCATCTCTTGGCGCATCTCGTCTAGAGCTTGCACCACGTCCGCGTGCAACTCCGTATCAGCTTCCGCCGAGACTTCCTTGATCGGCAGCATCAGTTGCGTGCCATCAAGCCCTTTACCGTCGAGCTGACAATACCAGCGCTCGGGCGGGCCCCCGCGAGAGAGGAAGATGCGTCCGCACCATCCGTCCTTGTCGTGCGGCGCTTCGATATGAGCGAAGCCTTGCTCCTTCACGAGCCAGACACGGCTGCCTCGGCGAAGAGAAGCGACCCAGTTAGCGGGAGGGTTATGGATGACGGTGTCTTTCATTTCACTTACTCCCTTGATTGTGCCTGTCGATAGTTTGTTCATCTCATCCTCCCTTACGCTTGTCCTCGTCTGCTTGACGGGAACCACTCAATGTCGCTGATGTCCTTACCTTTCAGCCACAGTCTGCTATTCCACCAAGCAGTCCATAGGGCTTTGATAGCCCAGCCTTCCACAGCCGCAATCTCATCTCGCCTCATCATCCGCTCCTTACTGTTCGTAGCTCCACTTGTTCAGCGCCCGCAGTACTGTCTGCTCTGCCTCTGCCTTCATAACGAGCGAGGCAATCTTGGTCATCGATCCGTTCTTCGGGCGGATGGCGATGGGCTGGCGGATGATGGGCTCCTTGGCGAAGTGCGGGCGTATCGCTCCCACGCACCAATAGCGAGCGCCTCCCGAGCCAGCCACACCGCACAGCATCCTTCCCCAGATGCGAGCAGTCGATGCGTGCACAGTCACCCCACAGAGTTTGGCGAATGCTTGCACGGGATGGGTTGCTCCTCGACGCCCTAAAGATCGGGTCACCGTCCACTCCCAATCTTCGGCATCATCCGATTACCGTCGCCTGTGTAGGTCATCATTCTCGGCAGGATGGTATTGACCTTGCGGTCTTCCAGGGTTCGCTGACCCTTCGTCCTGCCCACCTCCCGCAGAGGATCGAGCCCGAGCACTGTTCTAATGGCGTTGATTAGGTCGCCGCGGGCTTGACCGTCGAAGCTCACTGTTCCCTTGGGCATCTCATCTTCCCAGTTAGAGAGCCAGCGACAACTGATCGCTGCTTGAAACCATTGAGGTAGGAACCGAACACTGTTGGTCGGGCATCTTGATCCACTCGGGGATGCGATGACCATGGCGTGCGTTGAGTGAAAACGTGCACCCACAGGGAGCAGCGTGATCGAGCAGTCGGGGGATCACTCGCACCTCGAAGCACGCTCGACAGAAGTAGTCGATCACTCGGTAGCGCGTGCTATGATACTCGCCCCAAGAGAACACTTGGGTATGCTTCGCGCCGCAGGGACAGGTGGTCTTGGCAAGTAGGGCGAACCATTCGTTGTGAACACGCTGACGCATCACGCTCTCCTATCTTTCTCTGGTCTCTGACGCCACCGTCGTTCCGTTCGGGGCGTGCACAACTCGATCGACAACACCTCGTCTTGATCCGAGTATGCCATCACGTCCGCCTTGGACAACCCGTATGCCCAATCCGTTCGATCAGCGTAGCCCAGCCTGACATCGAACGTTCCTTCACTGTATTGGAAGGCGAAACACAAGGCTATGTCGAGCTTCTCCAGCTTCATCGCTTGCCTCCAATGAATGACCAGTCAGCGGAAACAGGCGGATCGTGGTAAGCACAAGGCTTCGGTGCGCCGCAGGACTTGCATTCCCGCTCGTCCAGACAGGCAGTCCGACTGATGAGCCATTCTGGCTTCCCAGCACTAACGCCAGGCGCAGTAGTCTCTTCGTCAAGGCTAACGCCCACCTTGGTCATCCCGCTCTCTGCCCACACATACCCGACTCCATCCAGATGGATACGCCACACCGGAACCTTGGCAACCAAACGCTCGCGCAGGACAACGATCTTCCCAAGGTGCTTCGACATCGCCTCAACCCAGACCACTCCCGAGTTGCGCGGAGCTGACCACGCATCGAGCATAACTTGGTCTCCCTCGCTGAACGCGAAGACTACGAGAGCAGACGGATTAGCAGGCAGGGTCGACTGTTGAGTAGCGGTTGGGTGGTTGGTTCCTTGCGAGCACAATATACACGAACCACCAGGTGGCACGCAGAGACTTGCGAAGCCCGCACATTGAGCGTTGACACATCTGCCCCAGTTTGCCCGACACTGGAAGCACAGACCAGTGGCTATCGCCGTTGAACTACTGACCGAGCCGATGTTGAGGCCGCATTGTTTGCACACGAAGTTAGATACGGTAGCAGGCAGAGTCAACTGTTGAGTAGCGGTTGGGGGGTTGCAGAGGATGCACACACCATTAGGCTGAACACTGCCCGCATAGACGCAAGTGCCGGTGCAATCTGTCCAACCAGCAGCTATCCGACAAGACATACACAGTCCAGTCGCCTGTTGGGCGAAGGAAAGCGAGATGCCGCTCGGTGAAATGTAACCACACCCACTACACGTCCACGTCATAGCTATACTCCAACCTCTGACAAGCATCCTCTTCCATCGTCAGGAACACACAGAGAGGATGCAATGCCCTCACGATCGTATCGATCTCATCGAGGCAACACTCCTTCTCCAACCAGAAGTAGAGCAGATCTGCCTTCTGGTTCTTCTTCGGCGACAGCCTCATATACACGCGAACGTCCATCACTTCACCCCTTGGAAGTCCGCCGAGACCAGCTTCCCGCCCTCGGGCACGACGGAGATCACGCGCTCCGTCTGCGAGAACGCCAGCATCCGCCGGGACTTGTAGCGGTCTGCGACATCGATCACGTCCACGATGAGATGCTCGCCAGCCTCACTGTTAGGTAGGAAGACGACATTGATCCGCGCCAATAACGTTCCGTCTTTGGCTACGAGATCGATGCTCTCCGTCCCACCGATGACGATGGCGGTGCGGACGAACTTCCCGTCATCGTGCGTGGTCAGTTTCGATTGTGCGTCATTGCTCATTACCACCACCTCCATTCACCGTACAACCAACCGTTGATATATGCCCGTACCAAGATGCCTGTTGCTGCCAATAGGAATATCGGGCTCATTCGTCTTCTTGCTCCTTGTAGGATGGACTGTTTAGGATCGCCGCTGGAATGCCGTGCCAACACGCACCGCTTGCGCGACGATGGGGATACGGATAGGCTTCGCAGCAACATGGGGAAGGACGCGACCAACGACAGTGTGGTCTACCCTTACGACAACCCTTGGCGTGCCTTGTCGGGCCGCTACACTTCTTGCGCACGAAGCCTCCTTGGCGTTAGCATGCCGCGTAGAGCCACTTAGGAGCGAACGGTGGTTTCCAATACCAGTAGAGCCACCGCTCGATCATCCTGCGGTCTTGCTTGGTCATAGCGTGTGTTGCCAGTCAGGGCGAAGGTGATGCGGCAGCGCCAACAGTGTAGGCAGGCTGCGCTTCGCCTCCACCACAGTGCGACGCTCATTCAGCATCTCGCACAGTGTTTCGTAGTCATCGGGCGCCCCAGTCCTCATCAGTTGCAACTCCGCCACCACGATAGCAGCGTTGGCACGCTTGATGCGTCGTTCGATCGCTGCTTCGAAGAACTGTCGTTCGGTCTTCATCGTATCCTCCACACTGCACCCGTCCGAAGACAGATGCAGTAAGGAACCTACGCTGCCTTGTGTGAGAGCAGGACGTGCGCTAACTCTTCGGTGTTGAGGTGTCGACGCAGCGAAGACTTCTCGTCCATCGACAGCTCGGCGTTGGAGAGCGGTCCGCGAACCGACAGACGCTCCACATACGCCGGTCCAGAACCATCCCCCGAGGGCTCCGTCCTGACCAGGGTGGGCATCCCAGACAGTGCGAACATCGTCCGCAGTCGTTTGGTAGCTTCTCGCTTCGTGCGTCCTTCGGCGCGCATCGCACGGCCGTTGACCACTCCCTCGAACAGGGATGGACGACAGAACTTGCGAGCTTTGCGTAGTGCGTGTCCGTTGGGATCGATGCGTTTGGTTTTGGTCTGTGTTGCGTGTGCAGTTCCCATTGTGTTGTCTCCTTGGTTATGGGCGGAACTCGCCGTGCTTCACGATGTTCTCGAAGATTGCGACCAGTCGAGCATCACTGTCGGGATAACGCGAGTAGAAGCTCTTGTCAGCTTCGGTGGCTTGATGTTTCCAGTTCGATCCCTTCGCAGTTCGATAGCCAGCCTTCGTAGACCATCTCGATGTGATACACTTGGTCGCCGAAGACCTTCCCCAGCACGTCGTGCTCCCTATCCAAGAACCGGACAGCTCCGCTCAATCTAGAGAGCGAAACGAAGGCGCTCCCCAAGGCGCACACGTGACACTTGAAGTCGTCTTTCGTGACGATGCTCTGGAACATCTCTGGCGTCACGCTGCTAAACATAGCTAAATGTTGATCGCAGTCGTCAGCATTGACGTATACGTGGCCAGCGGTATACTTGTGAGCTTCCAACTGCTTCAACACATCCTTAGCAATCGCCTTTCGCTGCTGCTTCGGCGTCATCTTGGCAAACGCTTTGTTGCGTCGCTTGATTTGCGTTGCGATGTCTTTGATTCTCACGACATACCTCGCAGACTTGCTTGCCTTCGCTCGCTCATTGCCAGCGGGATCTTCACGATCTCGCCCTTGTCATTGCGGACGAAGCGGTTGGGGTTCCGAGCCATCTTCTCCTCCAGCGACAGGCTGGCGTAGTTGCTCTCCTTGGCAACCTCTGCCGCTCTCGCTCGCCTGTTCTCCATCACTGCCTTGGTCTTCGTATACATCTCACTCTCCTCTGTTGCTTCCTGTTGTCTTCCGTTGCGTTGTGGAGCTAACCGACCTTCAACTTCGCCAGTCGTTCCAGCAGGGTAAGACCAGCCTCGTCCCACTCATCCTCACGATCCACCAGCGTGATCTTGGCACCACGCTCTCGCTTCGCCTTGGTCTGATACTCCTTCGCCATGAATGCGTAGCCGAATTCCATCGACGTTGTGCGGGCGGGGACGGTGTGCTGTCTGCCCTTGGCGTCAGTGAATGACTGGTGTTCGTGCTCGACAACAACGACCCATCTGCCCATCAGAGCGCCACCGACGTGAGCTTGCGGAAGCTTGCCCCACGCCTGATGTTGTGAAGCTGCCAGATGGTGCGCGTGCGACGGGGAGTGATGAGCGTGCGGACAACAGCCTTGTCTTCCTTCCCCGCAAGCTTTGCCTGCACCGACCGACCAGCGCGAAGCTCGGCACACATGCTCGCCCAGTCGTGCCCCTTGCCTGGCACGATCGCCTTGCCATCCGCATTGAAGATGGGCTTGCCAAACTTGACCGCGGCGTTGAAGAGACTGGACAGCACTCGAACCGTGCGTCCCGAGACGATGACCTGCGACTTGGTTGTGATGACCATTGGGATTACCTCCTTGGTTGGTTGAGATACGAGAGAACGAGCTGACGTTTATCCTCGGAGATGAGGATGTGCACCTTGCTCGTCTTGGAGAGTTGTTCGGGACTGCGTATATCGTAGGTCTTGATGAGCGACTTGGCAATCTCTTCCCGCACGATCTCGGTGGCCCGTTCGATCCCGATCCGTCGTGCCAAGTCAAGGAAGAGAACTTCGGGAGGGGCTATGTCTTGAACCTTCACGGCTACCTCCCGAGAATATGGCGAGCAAACAACGACAGCCTATCCAAGACTGCCAGCCTACTGCTACCGTAGTGGTGTGTATGACGGTCGAAGTGCCACATAGCTGCCATCTGGGCTTTGCCTCGAAGGTCTTGCAGCAAGGGGATGGGTGCCAGCATGTGGCCAACGGCAGCACCAATCTGCACCCACATACTGCGGCGAGCGTTTTCCGCTGACGTCCAGTCTATGTTGCTCACTGCTCTAACTCCTTCCGTCTCCACAACTCTTGCCAACCCTTCAATCCGTAGCCTGGCAACTCATCATCAGGCAACCGACCGATGCGGGCGATGTATTCGGCCATGTGAGCACCAACAGCATACCCCCACGCCCACGCAGGAACGTGATGCCAATCGTGTATCATTCCATCTCCTTTGTGTTGTGTGTTGCAGTAGTAGTAGTCGGGGAGGGACTTGAACCCTCAAGGCTGTCTCCGTTTGAAGAAGTGGGATCTGCCATTCTCCCTGAACCACCCGACCATTATGGTTAGAACTCCACAGTCATCCGCTCGTGCATACTGTAAGGTGTTGCGTCCAGTCCCACGATGATGTGGTCGACAATCGGCACACCGATCAGTCGCCCTGCCTCTATCAGCTTCCGAGTGGTGGCGATGTCTTCCTGACTTGGCGTTGTGTTGCCGCTTGGGTGGTTGTGCCCCAGCACGATAGCGTGAGCCTGCGCTACGATAGCAGCACGGAACAGGTCGCGAGCGTTGATGGACACTCCGTGCGTGCCTCCCGAGAAGGCGACCGTGGTGCCGATCACCTTGTTGCCCACGTCCAAGAACACAACCACCATATGCTCGGAAGGCTTGTCCCCGATCAGTGTGTGTATCAGATTGCTTGCCTGATGACTATCGCGTACTTCGCTGATGGGGAAGCTGACCGTGCGATCCTTGACCAGCTTCAGCGAGTAGACTATCGTGGACTGGTGCATTGTTGCCTCCTACGAGTGGATATACCCATCGCACTCGACACCAACATACATCCCCCACCGCGTGAATGAGAAGTGATCCATCGACCACCGCAACTCTTTGAGGATGTCGTCAGCGTTATTGGGGAACGCGTTCCTGATCGCATTGACCACGACGTCAGGCACGAAACCTGAACCATCGCAAGCCTTGCAGTCGTCGTAGACTGCCTTGGACACTTTGCCAGTTGCCGCACAGGTTGGGCACTCATCAGACACATACGAGCCTATGTCTTCACTTGTGCTTGCGAGCGCTGCAATATGACCGGAGCCATTGCAATCTGGACAGGATGCGGTAGCATAGGGATTGCGCACCACCTTGCCAGACGGGGCGTTGTAGGTCTGCCTATCGTATTGACAGCGGGGACATTGAAGGTCGCTCATTTGTTTTCCATCCTCTCCCATTGCTTGTAGTCAAAGCACTGGTAATACCACACCGCGCGCAGAGCGGCGGTCATCTCGTGTTGTAGCCCTTCGAGCAGTCATCGTCCAGTTCGGGAAGACACGAATGCTTGCCTTGCAGGGAATGCCACTGTTGTGGGGGCACAGGCACTACACTCAGGACGAAGGAGCACGCCGAGACCATGAGGCATAGGATGACGAGCAGTGCTTTCACTTCTTGATCTCGACAAGCGACGAAGATGGCTCGCATCACTGGTCTCCCACGCATGCCGCAGCACACTCCTGGTTCTGGGCAGCACATCCCCCGAGACAAGAGGGCGTGTCATTGCCTGCGGAACAATCAACATCACACGCATAGCTTGCCGCTGCACAGAATGAGATACAAGCCTGCACTCGCAACGCTGGAGCGTTGAGTTGATTCACGCCCTGACAGTTTTCGGCTGCCTCTTCACACCGATACCAATCGGTGGTGTAGGGAGTTCCGCAGTTGAAGTCGCAAACTCCTTGAGCGTCGCTGATACAGCAGTTAACTACTGCACGGCAATCCGCAGTGCAAGCTTGGTCTTCGCCCGCTGGAGAGATGCAAGAGCCGAGACATGCGCCCTCGTTCGCCAGGCATTGCCAAATAGGCGCCGTGAATAGTGCACCGCAGAGCGCATCATTCTGCGCGATACACTGGTAGTAGCCAGCGTAGCAGTCGAAGTATTGCGGAGTATCCTTGTTCAAGAGATCGCAACGGCTCGGATATCCAGAACACGGACACTCATTAGCCTCATAGCCAGCGTCAGTCTTCGGAGGCGGAAACGGATTGGGAGCAACGGTTGCGGTAGGGCTCGGTGCGTGTGGCAAGTCTCGTGCGTAAGAGCGCAAGCTTGAATGGATTTGAGATCTGCCTCCGTCGATGTCCGTCGGGTAGCAGACCTGGCCTTGCGAGCAATCGGCGCCATCGTGACAGTCGACGATGGCGGGAAAGCAGGTCAGAGTCGGTAGCGGGATGGTAGTCTCCACGCCCGAAGCGCAACCGAACAACAGAGCCGCGATGGCTACATACAGGAACTTGCTCATAATGTCCTCACTGGTAGAGATCGTTGCAGACGAGATCGTAGGCATTGGTTAGGAAGGTAGCGGCGAAGCCGATCGCCTGCGGCGCTAAGTCGAGTTTGCGCTCCTATGGAGTGATGGGCTTCAGACTACCGAGCACACACTGGGCGCCTATTGGTTATGGACACCGAACGCTTACGTTGGAGGGAACGCTTGCGTGCGATGTTGGATAGGACACCCTAACCCCTTGATGTTCCCGTGGTTTGCTCACGCGTCTTGTGTGCGGAGACAGAACGCGGTCGGGCAAGGTTTGGCGTGCTCGGCAGACAGAAGCCCATCACACGCGAGAGTACACCCCGCGTGAGTCAATCTACGCCTGTCGTATGCTCTGAGCGACCTGACCTACGCATGTGAGAAACAGGTACCAAACCGAAACCAGCGCAGGGATGGGTGCCAAGATCCCGATGCCCCAAAGGGCACCAAGCACCATCGCTTCTCCTACGACCCGGATAGTTGCCTGAGGGTCCCGCATGGTGTCTCGGCAGGCTCTTGTCCAGGCAAATGAGAAGGACAACGGCTCCCAACACACCGAGGCCAAGCCCGAGGGCTGCCATCTTCAAAGTTCTTCGTTGACCGACATGTCGGAACTCTGGGACAACTTCGTCGCTCAGGTGCTTGCGAGGTTCAGCACCCGCTGCTCGCCCCATTGCCGTAACGTCCTCGGAGGTACATCCGAACGCAGGCGTCGCAGATCGGGTCGCCTGCCTCGCGAGCGGCCGCATGCGAACGTCCCATAGCGCGATAGGCCTCCGTCGTAGCCCGTTCCTCGTCGCCATGACCGACAGCGTCGTGGCCGTTGCCGCAGTGGGCTTCGGCGTAGCGCCTGTCGGGATAGTAGTCGACCCCGCAGGCTGGCCATTTCGGTTGAACGTCGCCAGTCACACGACATCCTTCGCCGTGCGGCGTGTAGGACATCCTACTAGGTGTCTCCTTCGTGTCATCGATGATCGTGCTGTCACTTGATTCGTGGTTCATGCTCGTTACCTCTCTTGGTGTGGAGCATCCAACGGTCGAACGGCACGAACGTCATGTTCATGTCTTTCAACGCGCATCCACGTTGTTGCTGTTCTTGTTGTTGAAGCGATCAGATAGTAGTTGGATCGCTACTCGATCAGCTTCGCCCGACACGGCTGCACGTCTGCGGGCCGTGGCGCCAACGCATCATAGTCTTCGCTCGACCGTTCGTCAAGCGACCCCTTCTCTTGGTTGTCAGTCCGTTGTGTGTTTAGAGGTACTCATCCAACACCTCAACAGTGCAGCCGATCTGGGCAGGCAACCCACTCAACGCACCGTGCCTTGTCCTTGTCCACCGTCATCTTCGTTATCTGTGGTGTATACGAATCCGTTCTGGCAGGCAACGTTTCCCTTGGGGTAGCTTTCCAACTGATAGGAACCGCTATCACCACCATTGGCGCACTCGGTAGGACACTCCCTGCAACTACCCTCTCCGAACTCGATACTAAAGCAGTACATCCCGGTAGGACACGAGACGTCGCCACAGTTGGGCGATGAGCTTCCACAGGCGGAAACGGAAACGACAACAGCCACGAAGACGAGAACGATGGTTCGCATTGGTTTCCCTCTTTGGTTTGGGTCAGTCAGTGGGTGGTTATGATGAGTGAGAAGGAGAAGACTATAAGCAAGCAACACAGGTGTTTAGCAGCCGATTGGGCAGGCAACCCACTCAACGCACGTTCAGTGTGTTGTAGGCGTCGGAACTAATGCACAGCGGCCCATGCGACAACGTCCAGCCAGGATTGCAATACACGATCACGTCGTCGCCGTTCGCGTTGTGCATAACGAACCAGGCGTGCGAAGTCTCCTTGTCGTCGGAGTGGATGGTTTGCGTGTCGCGGATCCCGACATAGCGATGGGTGCAACCTGTACACACCGCAACGGCCGTGAACACTGCCAGCAACTTCGTCATCGCATTCGATCTCGTCATGGTCTTCTCCTTTGTGGAACGCATCATAGTCTTCGCTCGACCGTTCGTCAAGCGACCCCTTCTCTTGGTTGTCAGTCCGTTGTGGTTAGGTAGCGCTGGGAAGAAGGATCGGATCGTGATCCAGCTTGCCGTTCTTGACCATCCACCGACCGATGGCACTCTCTGCCTCGCGCTGCACCGGCACAGGCTGATCCTGCACATAGCTCGTCCAAGCCTGTGCAAAATCTGCCCTCGATACGGGTTCCTGTCCTCGGCCCAGTTCCTTGCGCTGATCGAAGAACGCGGCGGTCAGTCCAACCGCGTGATCCTTGACACGACCAGGGAGGACGTTCTGCAGCTCGCTCGAACGATCTCTCATGAGCCATGACCAAAAGCCAGGCAGAGCCACCGAGACAGGCACTCCCGAAGGCATCTCCACCGCAGTCTCACGGTTGACTCCCCAAGCATCCGCCATCACAGCGATAGCGTTCGTCCCGTTGGCAACCATCGCCTCGATATCCGACATGATCTTGCCGATGTGGCGCCTTCGCGAAGTGTTCATGTCCGCGATGTATACCGTGCAGTTCACGCAGCGGACGATGACACAACCACCGCCAGTAGTGAATGAGCACGTTCCGTTGTCAGCGGAACGCATCGTGCAGAAGGCATTGAACGGCTCTCCCACACGCGCCAGTTCCGTGGGGGTCGGTGTCCAGGTCGAGGCACGCAGATCCCAGTGAGTGCTATCCGGGTCGTAGGAGAAACTTCCCTTCGTGCCATCAGGAATGACATGGGCTTCAAGGATCTTCTTGATGACGGACGGAGCGTCTGCGGCGCGATACTCGGTCGATGTGCAGGCGAAGATGTCTCCCACACCAGCACGCATCCTGCACTTCACAGCCACCGCAGGATTGCGCATGCACTCGTAGTAGAGCGTCTCGGCGATCTTGACCAGATCATCCTGCATCGCCTTGGCGTCCCGCTTGTCCCCGTTGTAGCTCTCGTCCCTGATCCTGTCCCGCAGACCGAGCACATACGACAGCGCAGGAGACTTCAGCCGAGTAGCGAGCAAACCGCGGATGGCGCTCTCCTTGACCGTGAACCCTGCCATCACGATCTTGTTGCCTCGGACTTCCAGCTTGTGGGCGAACTGGGAGCTGGTCATATCCACGTCCTCTCGGCTCTCTGCCAAGATGGTGGCTGACAGTTGCTCGGCAGCCTGCTCGAAGGGGAGAAGCTGATCGTGCTCTCGCTTCTTGCTTGCCAGGACAGTCTGACCGGAGCCCATCATCACCGTTCCGTTGGTGAAGAACTGATCGCCAGTCCCACCATCCTCACGGAAGCCAACGCCCTTGAAGCCAGCGTCGACCATAGCCTTCTGCTGGGCATCGATGCGAGCCTTGCCTTCCAAGTCCACCGCGCCCGTCGTATAGGCAGGGTTAGCCTTCACCGGGGCAGTGAGCGGAGCCACCGTGGCCTTGGCAGGCTTGGGCTGGCTTGGGGTAGCGAAAGTGTGTTGCGACTTGCCCATGATGACCAGGTAGCGCGTGAGCCCCTTGTCATTCACCTCGCTGATGGTGAGCGGTCTCTGCCCATCCAGGCTCAACAGATCGCAGGTGGCGGTCAGATGCACGTCCGCCACACCAGCGCGGCGGTCTACTTCGTTGCCTTCGGTATCGTGTGCGATGATGCAATACGTCTTCATTGTCTTTCTCCTACCTCTTGCGAGGCCTGTTATCTTCTGTCGTTGTTTCGGGAGTTGCTGTGCGGGGGAAGATGCAATCGCCGCGCCAACGGGGCGACCCGAATGATCTCGCGCACTTGCGGGCTCGGTGCGAAGCGGCGTTCGCGTTGAAGCAGGTTCGCACCGAGAAGCGCCGTTCGCATCGAGTTAGCGAGACATCGGCTTATCTGGGGACAAGGTTGCAGGAGGCTCTGTTGGTGGTGCATTGGCACCCTCCTGAAATCCATCGTAATAGCCTTCGTCATAGCCCTCGGCGTGTCCCTTGGCGTGTAGTAAAGGCTGCTCGACGTGTTGGATAGGATAGCAGAGGTGCTCCGTCTCCACGATGACGATAGGCTTGTCTTGGTTCAACATTGCGCCTGTCAGGAGCCCGAGCACCAGCATCCCCACACACAAGGCTATCGTCTTCACGGATACTTCAGCTCTCTGGATCGCAGGAACGGATACTCGCCATCATCGAAACGGATTCTGAATGCCTCTGTTGCTGGCGTAAGGGTCATCTTGTCGTCATCTGCGATCTCGTCGCCATATGCGGAACAAGACCACACGATATTGACACCCACTCGCACCTGATACCAAAGGCTTTGGAGATACTGCGTCAGCGGGCATGCGGAACACACTTGCTGCACTCCTTTGATACCCTTGGCTTGCAGACTGGCAGCCACCTCATCGGCAGTCTTACCAAGAGCTTCCAACGCGGTCTTGATTGCTTCCTTATCGATCATCTCTCTACCGTTCCCTTCCTATCGAACCGTTATTGGTAGTGCCCGCTGTCGACCGCGCGCTTCAGCATCGCCACGCTTCGTTCATAGTTGTGGATGCTCTCGTCCGAGTAGATCTCGGCTCGCCACGAAGCGATACCACCTCCTAACGACATCGCAAACGCCCGACTAACCTTGACGTTAGCCAGATTGGCAGTCTGCTCATCCAAGGCGCGGCGGAACTCCCGCTCCGTTTGCCTTGGATTGCCTTCCTTGCGCCAGTCCATGATCCACTCTCGGCACTCGACCGGGTTAGCCAGATTGCTCACTCTACACCATCCTTCCTATGGCTGTTTGGCACGCTCCGTGCTTCTCCTTCACCAAACATACCAGCCCCTAACCTCTTGGCGTCTCTGACCTTGCAGGCAGCTCGATACGCAACCCCAAGCTGATAAGCGATGACTTCCCAGTCCTTGTGATCGGAGGGCTCTATCCCTTCTGTGCTGGCATTGTCGCGGGCACTGGCGCATTGCAACCGCAGACTGGCGGTGATGACGTTGCACTCGACCGTGGCAACCAAGTCCTTGGTCAGCTTCGATGGTCTGCTCATTAGCGTAGCCTTCTCTCGATCATACTCCGTGCAGTCGAGCCCTCATAGACGCGAGGCCAATCGAAGACCCAGTGCAAGTGCTGTAATACTGCCTGTCTGACCGTATAAGGACCAGAAGACAGTAGCTCGGCGTTGCTCTCAAAACGGAACATCCCCACCCCGTTGATTGTCTCTCTGATAGCAGACAAGGCAGCGTTCCAGTCCCACGCAAGGCCGAGCGTGAGCCCGGCATAGGCAGGCAGCACCCGGAACTCGTAAGCCCTCGGATCAGACTGTGAGGGATGCTTGCGGGCATAGGCTCGCTGGCGCCGAGACAGGACAGGCTCCAAGACCAGACGGTGCTCCTTGAACAGTTGCTCGCACACGCCCATCACCGCGTCGTGGTAGCGATTGGTCTGCTCCTCCCGCTCCGAAGCTTCTGCCTCGATGGCCGTTGCCTCTGCGTTCGCCTCCGACATCCCATCCTCCAGCGCTTGGCCATATACCTCGCCGTAGATGTCAGCGTTCTCGCACAGGCGATCGTCTACCTGCTCCATCGTGTCGACTTTCGCCCAGCGACATAGCTCGTCGAAGCTCACCTTGTTGCTTACGTGCTTCATCGCATCCTCCTACCTACTACGTTGTTGCGGGTTTGCAAGAAAAGCGCAATCTTGTGGGCGTATGTGCTCTTGCCCGATCCACTGACGCCTGACATCACAATGACCTTGCCCATCTTCACACCTCCGCTTCGATGCCTTCTCGTTCGGCCTCGTTCGCAAACACCCATCGGGCAGGCAAGTCTTGGGCAAACTGATCAGGCGTTCCCGTGTTCCAGATACGAACGGCCTCGTCCATTACAACTTGCCTCCACACTTCCAGCACGGAACTCCCTGGTCTCTTTCCGCCAGGCTGACGCTGGTGTTGCCGCAGGAGGGACAGATGTGGTCGTTGCTGGCTGCCGGTTCCACCAAACCGTGAATGGGAACCTCGACCGTTTCTCCTGATGGTGTGTCTCCGCCCAGCAGGAAGCGCTGGTAGTCTTCCTCATCCCGCTGGAAAGTCTCGCACGGCAAGTCTTCCAGGTAGGTAGAGTTGACCGTGACCTCGCAGAAGGCACCATTGGCCTTCCAAACAGCCTCGGTCAGACGGTCGGAGAACTCGGAGTCCGACTCTCCACCAGACAAGTTCCCCTCGCTGGAGGATTGTAGGTAGGTGTTGGTCTCGTACCAGTCCTCGAAGTTCCACTCCTGGTTGGCCGCTTCTTGGATCGCCTTCGACTTGCTAGGATCGAAGTTGCGAATCTCCACGTTCATTCGTATCGTTGAGACATTAGATTCCCAGGGCAAGCCTGGCCTCCTCATCCGTCAGGATGATGTCAGTGTCGCAATTCAAGTATGCATGACGCCCGGTAGAAGCCTGCCAGCAGTACAGTAGGCGGAAGCCATTGCGGGTCTGGAAGGGAACCTCTGTCCCTTGACAGGCGGGTGCCCAAGATCCATCCTGGGCACGGGCGTCCTTCTCGGCCAACAGCTCCACCAGTGTCTTGGTGGTCTCCATGACTAGACCTCCGCTTCGATGCCTTCTCGTTCGGCCTCGTTCGCAAACACCCATCGGGCAGGCAAGTCTTGGGCAAACTGATCAGGCGTTCCCGTGTTCCAGATACGAACGGCTCTGCCCATCGAGTTATAGGTCTCCTCCCAATCCCACCTAACCCGAGGCTTGTTGTCCCGCCGGATCCACATCTTGCCTTGCACATCAGTTGGGGTAGACCAGACATCGGCCTCCACTCCCAAGACATCGAGCGTGGCGTTGACAATCTCGTGGAACGCCACCCAATCATCCCACTCCAGGTAGGTGGCGTTGAGCTTCTTCCTCGCCCCAAGGACTTCGCAGGGGCCGGGATGGTTGCCGCAGTAAGGCTTGCGCGCTCGCAGTCTGACAGGCTTGAGGAGCACGCAGGAGCGATCCTTGCTGCCCATCCCCACACGAATGGTGGCAACGAAGGGACTGCTTGCCAGCCGATCATTCAGGGCACGGCTGATATGGCTAGCAAACGCCAAACTACCCTTTGCTTTCAGAAGTTGAATGGTATACATCTCGTCCTCCCTTGATGATTACGGCAACGGGCTCACAGCTTGATCTTACTGACGCCTGACATCACAATGACCTTGCCCATATCTCTACCCTTCCTTCCCGTTGTGTCGATTGTAGGCGCGGAAGTAGAACTCCCCAGCTTCATCCGTGGTTATCCAGCCTCGCAGCACCAGTTGCTTGCCCTTGACCACCCGATACCTGCAAGCGGCGGGGATGCTGAAGTAGGTGTCAGGTTCGCCTGTTGTGTAGACGGTGCGAGGACGGGATAGCTCCGAGGTCAGACCGAGCGGGGCATTGGAGATCGGACAGTCTCGGATGAACGCCAGCGTAGGTCCACCTATCCAATCAGCATACCAAGGCGTTCCTCCGTTGGCTTGCTTCTTGCCCGCAACATCGGCTCGATACCTTTGCAATCCCATCACAGCCTCCCTAGGACCTCGATACCAACCAAGCTATCTGACCAGTCTAAGCGCTGCAAGACCAGATACGAAGGCAGACAGGACTGCTCCGTATCCACGGCCGCGCAGGAACTTCCACATCGCCACGAAGCGACCATCTCTTGGTATGGCCGAACGAACGGCAATGGTGCGGTAGGGGCTCACAGCTTGATCTTGCTGGCGAACCACAGTCCGAGGACCAGGAAGCCCAGTCCCAGCGGCAGAGCACCAACAGATAGCACGATGGCAGGGAAGAGACGCGCCACACAGACGAACACTCCCAATACCATCATCAGTGCAAACAGATACTTCATCGGTCATTCCTTTGCCTGCTCGGCAGGCTATGTTTGGTGTTAGACGAGCATTATGCTTGTTGGAGGGACTTGCGAAGCCTAAGTCCTTATGGAACGCCTATAAATGGGGGAAGAGCAATGCAAGCGATGAGAGCTGAGGCTCGTCTATACGCCCATTAGGAGAGTTGGATGGGGTTAGGGTCGTTTGGAAGCCGAAGACGCGCCTACGGGGCTATTAGAGCCAGCAATGGGCATCCATGGGCTTTACAGTGCCTTGCGGCGGGCATATCCGTCGGGACCGCGCTCCCATTCGCCCAGGTCCGCACCGGACAGGTTCGCACGCGAGACAGGTCCGCACCGGACAGGTTCGCACGGGACAGATACGCACCGGACAGGTCCGCATAGGACAGGTTCGCACGGAACAGGTCCGCACGGGACAGGTTCGCACGGGACAGATACGCACCGGACAGGTTCGCATAGGACAGGTCCGCATAGGACAGGTTCGCACGGGACAGGTTCGCACCGAACAGATACGCACCGGACAGATACGCACCGGACAGGTCCGCACCGGACAGGTCCGCACCGGACAGGTACGCACCGAGACAGGTCCGCACGGAACAGGTTCGCACCGGACAGGTCCGCACGGGACAGATTCGCACCGGACAGGTTCGCACCGGACAGGTTCGCACGGGACAGGTCCGCACGGACAGATACGCACCGGACAGATACGCACCGGACAGGTCCGCATACGGACAGGTTCGCACCGGACAGGTTCGCACCGGACAGGTTCGCACCGGACAAACTCGGAATGTGAATCAATCCTTGCCTGCACATCCAATTGCTGAAGCTCGGATAGGCGACAGCGAACCACAGCGCATGGATGCGAGTCCACTCCCCCTCCCATACAGCTTCCCCCTTCCATACGGCTTCCCCCTCCTCAGGCTGGCCGATGATGGATCGAAACAGTGCGATGCCTTCCGAGCAAGCACCCGCCGATACCAAATCTGACTCTCGAAGTCGAACAATGATCATCTTGCCCTCTCTTCTCTCGATCCTATGCCAGATGGCAGTCAGGTGTTGGGGATGGTGACTTTGATCTGCTTGACCAAGGCTCGCCCCTTGTCAGTCAGGGTAATGACGTGGTGGGCTTCCGTGATCAGACTTCCACCCTTACAGATGCCGATGAGCATCTGGTAATCGGACAGACTTACCTCGGTCAGCATAGCGGCATACAGATGCCCGGAAGGCGCACCTGCGGGTATCTCTGCCAGAGTGGTTAGGATTGCTGCCAGGTGAATATTGGCTTCCTTGCGGGTCATCTCTCTATCCTCCTTCGCGGGCTGACGGTTGTGGATGCAAGTTGGGTGCCAAGCGGAAATCCCAACGATCTCGGGCACTTACGAACGAATGCGAACGATCGTGCTGCGTAGGACCGTTCGCAGTGCGCAAAGATCTACGCGGTTGGATTGTCGGGGCGGTTGTTTGGCACGCTCCGTGCTTCCCCTTCACAAAACATGCCAGCCCCTATTGCAGTGAGGCTGGAACGAGCCTTGGGCTGGCACGCAGGATGCAACCATACACAAAACATGCCAGCCCCGCAGGCGATCGGCTTCGCCGCTTAGTTTCCCATTGTGCGCCCATCTATGGTCAGGCACTCGGTGCCGGTGCTGGAGCAGGTAGTTCCGGCAGGACAGTGATACCCATCCAAACAGCACGTGCTGCCAGCTGGAGCACAGTCCACCCCACCAGTTAGGGCGTTGGGACAGGGTTCCTCCCCAGCGTTCAGACACGCTTCCGCTTCCCCAACCTGCGGGGGCGCGGGCGGAAAACACTCCGTCCCATCGGCGGAACAGGTATCTCCCTCCGGACAGCATGTGTCAGCCCCAGGGCAAACCACCTGACCCGGACAAGGATTAGGCTCCAGCGCCGTGCAACCCACCAACATCGCGAAACCCACCAACAGCATTGTCTTCATGGTCATATCCTCCACAAGCACGCACACAGACAGCATATGCGTGCCTAGCAAGACATCACCCCATACAGGATTAGCGCCGTAGGCGGTGGCGCTAGCCCACCCTCAATCCCGCAAGGCAGGCGAACGGCTTGTGCTCGAAGGTGGTCTTGTCCCCCTTGTCGTGGATGATTGCCTTGACTCCGGGCTCGCGCTCAGCCTTGACCACAAACGCATCCGCCAACGCCTTGCTGGCAAACGAGGTTGTGTGGATTCGCGGTCGGATCTCCCCCGCGCGATGAGGGTACTGAACGATGCAAGTGTATCGGTGCTCTGCCATGTCTCTATCCTCCTTTTGGGTTGGTGATTGTAGACGAGCATTCTGCTCGTTGGATGGGTCGCGAAGCTCCCCATTTGAGTGTGCTTGACCCTGCAACGGCCAGTGTTTCATGCCGGGCAGATGTGCCGTGGATGCCGGATCTCCCGGATCACCATGCTGGTCGTTGCAGGGCAAAACACACACTAGCGCCGCTATGGGTTGTTTATGACGGTGTAGAGGTAGGTTGTCAGCATGATGATGGTGGTTATGTTGGCGCTGGCCAGGAAGGCCACAAACAGATGCAAGGCCATATCTTCACGGGTCATCCTGCTATCCTCCTTTAGACGAGCATTCTGCTCGTTGGATGGGTCGCGAAGCTACCCATTTATAGACGAGCATTCTGCTCGTTGGATGGGTCGCGAAGCTACCGCTTTAGTAGACGAGCATTCTGCTGTTGGATAGGTCGCGAAGCTACCCATTTAGCGCCGCAGGCGATCGGCTTCGCCGCTACCCATCCCAGGTGCCGAAACTGAAGGATGCAAGCACCGGGCCGAACGGAAACCCGAACGATCTCGGGCACTTACGGTGCAATGCGAAGTAGCGGTGGCGCGTAGCGATGTTCGCGGTGCGCACGGATCTTCGCCTAGCGCCGGAGGTGGGCATGCGGCTTGCTTCTCGTGCATACAAGATGCCAGCCCCCATTCCGTTCCCGCCGGATTGCAGCAGGAGCGGAATAGGAGTTTGGCACGCTCCCTTGACACGCGGCAGCATCGTGGTTATTATCGGTGTTGTAAAGGCTGCTCGACGCCGTAAAGATCGAGACCACCATTCATGCCAACACCTGCACCTCCTTTTGGCGAAGCCGATCGCCTACGGCCCTACCACGAGAGGTGAGCCAGCACGAAGCCGATCAGCCCGCCCAGCATGAACAAGCCCAGCGCACGCCAAGGTCGAGCCTTGGTCATGGCCCAAAACTCGCCAAGCGTCATCACGAGAGGACCGATCGATCCGTCTCGCGGATCTCTCGCAGCGCCCGCAGAGCTTCCCGCTTCTCCACCAGCGAAGCCACGAGCGCGTCCAGATAGACACTCTCCCCGCTTGTGGGGTCGAATGCCCGCTCCGCCCGCTCCACTCCCTTGCGCGCCTGCTCCACGCGCCTTTGGGCCTGCCCGACCAGGAACGCGGTGCGGGAGAAAAACCGATCCGTGGGATAGTTGGTAATCATCATGTCCTCCTATGGGTTGGCGATCATGTGTTCCCCTCTCCCATCCAAGCGGATGAGAGCAGGCAAAACAGGATCAAGCGATCCGCTGGTCCCGGACACGCTTACGGGGAAGCTCATCCGACAAGTCAGGAATGGTGTCTCCCTCGACGCGCCGAAAGTCATAGTCCCCCGGCGGGCGATGGGGATCTTGGATGCGGGCCAGGTGATGGGCAGCCTGTCCCATCTCTATCAGGATCGTGCCCAGCCTTCCCGCATCGCTGGCCGAGAGACGATAAACCTCCCCGTCCAGAGCGACAACCACCGTTCCGATGAATATCCGCGCGTCCGCCCGCACGTCGATCGTGATCTGCTCCGTGCCTTCTTCGATGTTAGCGGCAATATCGAAGCTACGTTGTGTGATCATAGTCGTATCCTCCCCTCTCGCCGCTACGCATTGAGAGCAGGAACGTTTCCGCTCGTCAGTGCGAGCATATCATCCCCGGTCGCATAGATGCGGTATCCCAAGTCTTTTCCGCAGAAGTAGCAGTGCTCGACCACTACGAATCCTCCGGTTAGCAAAACGTCAGCGATCGGCAACCCATACGGATTACCGGCAACTTGTCGGGCATCCTTGGGCAAGCTATCCGAGGATTGGACGGACAGATCCGACAGGCGCACAAAACGCGCCTCGTCCCGACTGCCACCATCCCAATAGTCAGCGACGTGATAGGACGCCCGAACGCTTACCTTCACCGATCGTCGGGTCATGGCGCATGGGAATGCTGCGCACACAATCGCCCGGACCGTGCGATCCTTGAAAGACATCTCGGTCATGTTCTGCATGCTTGTCCTCCTATGTGTGAGTGTCCAATGTTGCCTATGCGGCCCAGGAGCAGGGATCCCTTATGATCGGGGTATGCTCATGGGCCGGAAGGAAACACCTATGCGGTCCTTACGTCAGCTCACGAAGGCGTACTTTCGCCTTCGGTCCGAGGAAGGACGCCGCATGGTTGGCTGCGCCGATGCTCGCGAAGTGGCGCACATCCGAGAGGAAGCCAGGAAACTCGATGACGAAGAACGGCATCACGAATCGGAACATGGCACCACCTCCACCTTTCGGTACACGCCTCGCGGCGCGGTTTGCGACCAGTCAGCCCGAAGACTGAACAGCCGAGCAGTATGCAAAGAGTAATTCACGCCGCGACTCGAAGATCATGCTGAACAATCGAACAGTGTCAGGCTTTAGCTCCCAGCCTCGGATCATGCGCAAGGCATGAGAAGCCGGGAAGCAAGCCTTGATCTGGAATGGATCTTTGGCCCGCAAGATGTAGGCCATGTCGGAAGCGCTGAGACAGTGCATGCTTGTCCTCCTATGTGTGAGTGTCCAATGTTGCCTATGCGGCCCAGGAGCAGGGATCCCTTATGATCGGGGTATGCTCATGGGCCGGAAGGAAACACCTATGCGGTCCTTCTAGCTAGTCGCCGGTCTAGGCTAGACCTTGGCGGGAGCCGCAGCGGCCTCGGGGGTCGCGGGCTTCTCCGCGAGCTTCCCCTTGTTCTCGTCGATGAAGGCTGCGATCTCCGGAACGGAGCCGATCAGCTTGCGCCACTGACTGGCGTACAGAGTGACCGGGAAACGGCCGAGCCCGTAGACCGAGACAGCGCCCTTCTCCGAGACCTTGCAGGTGATGGGCCGGTTAGCCTTCGCCGCGGCCTTCTGCACGAGCGCGGCATTCGCCGTGCGGAGAGCCTGAATCTCGGCGAGCATCTCTTCCTTCGTGGGGTTAGTGCTGGACATGGTGATATCCTCTTTCCTTGTGATATGGGACCATGAGGGTCCGATTGGCGGAAACGTGCGACCGACTGAATGTCGACCGCACCCAAAACCGACTTGCACGTTGCATGCCAGCTTTGGGTGCGGCCCGATATGGTACCCTTGGTAGGGAGTGATCGGGCTCGCTTTTGGGAATGTAGTGTTCGTTAGCACATTCCGCGCCAACGAAGCTCCGTTGCATTATTCGTGCCACGGAGACTTGAGTGTTCCGTTCTCTTAGCCTCACATCGGTCCAGCCACCATATGACGGTATCAGATTCATACCGCGCTTTCCGGATTGCTAGTATTGGCTTTCGGCCTCCCGTAGCATCTTGCCCCGATTCGGCGTTTTAGGCCTCGGTCCGGTGGTATCATCCTGCGTTTCGTCAGTGATAGGGGACTCTGATCAGCATCTCGGTGAGCAGTCGCTTAGTCGGGATACACCCGAGGCCTTGCTGCCGAGCCAACCTTCCCCCCAAGGGGAAGCATGGAAGTAGCCGGGGGGCATGTGAGCCGGGCCGGACTAGCGATTACCTGAGGCGTTTAGCTCTGCTCTTTCCGTGATGCCGGGCCTAGCTGGCCACGACGTGGGAAAGAAGCGAGGCTCGCGCCTTGCGGGAATCGACCGGGAGCGTTCCGCTCCCACTAATTGTCAAGGACCAGTGGTCAGAGTAGTACCGCCGGAGCATTCCGACGACGGGGGGCGTTTCCCTGCTCTGCCCTTGCCCCGGCATCGTGCCGCGGCAAAAAGGGTAGTTGCACCGAGCGGGCCAAACGGTCGCGGCGCGGCGAGCCGCAATGATTCCGCGCACTTAGCGTTGGCACGATTCTTGATTTGTGTCCCGTTGAGGACGCAGTGAAACTGTAATCCCGGAATCTCCAATCATTCCGGGCACTTAGCTTGTGTCCCGTTTGACACGCATTGTGGGCCAGCGGACACACTGCTCGGCTGTTCAGTCTGTCGGGAGTCCGACGCTTGCTGTAAAGCCTGACACTGCTCGGCTGTTCAGTCTTCGGGCTGACTGCTCGGCCGTTCACTGCTCGGCCGTTCACTGCTCGGCCGTTCAGTTGGCCCGGAACGTGCTACCCTTGCTAGGTTCATGCCTGCTCTGCCCTTGCCCCGGCCGTTCACTGCTCGGCCGTTCAGTTGGCCCGGAACGTGCTACCCTTGCTAGGTTCATGCCAACGATGGTTTCCAGTGGGAACGGAATGAGGCGGTTGGTATGGAACGTGCTACCCTTGCTAGGTTCATGCCAACGATGGTTTCCAGTGGGAACGGAATGAGGCGGTTGGTATGGAACGTGCTACTCTGCTAGGGTGATGCCAACGATGGTTTCCAGTGGGAACGGAATGAGGCGGTTGGTATGGCTGTTGCTACCCTTGCTAGGGAGATGCCAACGATGGTTTCCAGTGGGAACGGAATGAGGCGGTTGGTATGGCTGTGCTACTCTGCAAGGGAGATGCCAACGATGGTTTCCAGTGGGAACGGAATGAGGCGGTTGGTATGGAACGTGCTACTCTGCAAGGGAGATGCCATGAGGATTATAGTGGGGCTGGAACTATTTTGGAGATGGCATGCATATTGCAGGCATAGCAACTATGGTGCCCAAGATGTTTCAAAAGGTTTTGAAGAGAACGAATGATAGAGTTGGTATGATTATTGCTTACGATGCAATAAAGAGGCCGGATTATTATGTTGGCATTGTAATCGACCCCTTCTATTAGGGTGTGGCATGATAGTTGCAGGGTGCAAGGGGTGGGCTAGGGACGTGGCATGAATCTTGCTGGAAAAGCAGGGTAAAACAAGCCCATCCTAAATATCCAGCCTTATTTCAGGCACGTAATCGTCATCAATAATGGTAGTATTCATTTCGGGAATACCATCATCTAAATAGACGGTCATTTTGCTCCCCACTACTGGCACCTATCATCATAGCACTACCTATGGCTACGGTAATAGCAGCTACTGGCACCTATCATCATAGCACTACCTATGGCTACGGTAATAGCAGCTACTGGCACCTATCATCATAGCACTACCTATGGCTACGGTAATAGCAGCAGCAATAGCAACAATAGTGTGTAGCAATAGCAGCAGCAATAGCAGCAGCAACAGTATGTAGCAATGGTGTGTAGTGTGTGAGGTGGTATGATTGCCACTACTGCTTTACTACCACTACTACTGCTTTACTACCACTACTACTGCTTTACTACCACTGCTGTTGTTGCTACTGCTATCACCATCATCACTCCGCTGACTATTGAGTTGTTATTGTTAGGCGAACCGAGGCGCGGACATCTGGGGCAACGCACCAACCATAAAACCACATACCTTTACCTATTCACTCATCTATCACTCTTGCTACTTCCATCGCTGTTGCTACTTCTACTGATTGTTGTTGCTACTGATTGTTGTTGCTACTGATTGCTACCAATAACAACGGCGAGTTATTATCAGATGGGCATAACACGGCATTCATAGATGCTAGTCAAAATGGCTACATTTACATAGGGAGCCTCGTATGCCCAAATTCCTGTCTGTTCTCCTCATCGCCTTGTTAGTTGCTAGTTGTCATTGCGGAGGAGTTCAGAAGGCTCCTAAAAACCCAAGCGCCGTTGTTAGCCATGTTAGCAACGCGACTGTAATGTTGGTCTATACGCACGTTTCAGTTCCTGAAGTCGATTGCGACAAACAATGCGGGGACAAAAAAGATGATGACCAAGAAGAAGCCGATCCGCCCCGTCCTACATTGGATGTTAGAAGTATGTGCGCCGCTGTTTGGATTTCTCGCGATATGTTGGCCACGGCGAAACACTGCGTAGTGGCACTGGCAGAAGTTGAACAAGTGGGCGATCCTGAAAACGTGGTCGTGCATTATACCACGAGCTTTGAAGCCCCCGCTCCACGGCACGAACCATATGGTGTTCATTTGGCAAGCGTGCTGAAAATAGATCCAGACAACGACATCGCGTTGCTGAAAGCCAGCGGGCCCGATAATGCAATGCCAATGCACGATGTTGCTCGCATTGCAGACGCGATGCCGGGAGTTGGCGAAGAGCTTTGGATTGTTGGTCATCCAAAAGGAATGCTCTTCAGTGTTGCAAAAGGCAGTGTGACCGCATATCGAAACTACACCGATAGTGTGTATCGCGATTACAGTCACTGGATCCAGGTTCAAGCCCCTATGTTCTACGGCAACAGCGGCGGGGGTGCCTTTGATTCGGATGGCAATCTTGTTGGCATTTGCAGCAACCTGGCATTATATGGCAATGGTCCATTTTCGGCTGCCATCGTTCCTGGGATGACCTATTTCGTTGATGCGCGATGGGTTCGGAAACTGGTTGAAGAGAGCCGCAACTAAAACCTATACCACCATTGAAATGGCATAGCATGATCATTGCATCTATGAAACTGGAGGCAGCAGGCATTGATGTTCCTCCTCGAATGAATCACGACATTTCGATGTTCGCGATTGGAAGCTATGCCATGCATCTGATCGACATCTGCTCTGAGTTATTGTCTGACCCTGCGGACGTGAAAGTTCGTCAGAGAAATTTGGGGATTTTGAGGGGCTATGCTGGATTGTTAGGCGGTAGGGTAGTGGGACGGAAAGGAGATAGAGATTGGTATTTCGCTCCGATGAATTTGGCGGGGTGGGGAAATCCGTATGGCGATCCGATGGACATTCAGAAGAAACTGAAAAAGGCCGGTGTTATGGGGATTACCTGCTATCTGGTCTATTTGGAGAATCGGAAGACATTTGCTACATATGACGGAAGCAGAGGGATATTGACACTGAATGTCGAGATGCCCGATGTGATGGACGTTTCTGGATTGGTTGAATACATCGATAAGTTGCCGGGCATTATGGGGGAAATGAAAAAGAGCATTGCGCACGAACTGATCCATATGGTACAGTGGATTGGCTACTACGCTGTGGGCAGCAATAGCTTTGTTGGGCTGCCTACCAAGAAAGTGCGAGATATGGGAAGCGATCCTACTGGAATACGCTACCGCAAACTGACGAAAGAATGGATTACGGAACCATATGCCATGCACGATGTTGAGTTCTATACAAACTGGAACGACAACATGAGCGCGCTTGGGGAACATTTGGAGGGGATGAAAGATGGGAAGATGGAGTATGTGCGTCGCTTTATCGGCGCTGATGGGGAAGGATTGAGTCCGTTCTTTGCCTTCTTGAAGAAGTTCGATCTGAAAAGATGGCAGCTCGCTGTCAAAAGAACGATCCAGTGGTTGGATCAGAACAGATTGATTGGTTGATCGCCTATTATTCGGCATTCTTACATGGCACGATCGTTGGCTAACATTTCGCTGGAAAACTCCTAATGGCAAGTGGCACTTGGGGACGATATTTACTCGACTATGATGCTGGCTATGTCTTTTCGCTGGATATGACGCCCGCTACATTTACCGGCTGGACGAGCAATACCAGCAACGGCATGACCGACACCAGCAACATGTTCCAAGTTGTGAGTGCCGGATCGTATATTGTGGGGTTCGATTTTGGTGACTTCAACATATTAGCAGGCAACGGCAACGTTCAATGCGCTGTGTATTACAACGGCACATTATTGCCCGCAACTGTTGCGCAGACTTACAGCGGCAGTGGACAGACATCGCTATCGTGCTCGACCATATTAGCGAACGCCAATCCTGGCGACACCATTAGCGTAGCGTTTGTATCGTCGATATCATCGATGACGGTCGAGGCTCATTCGGGAACGTTCTGGATAATGGCCACTTCATTTTCTGGAACGGGCGGAGCAACCGGAATACAGGGAGCTACGGGACCGGTTGGAGCTACCGGGCCTGGGTTTACCGGTCCTGGATATACAGGACCCACCGGTCCCACAGGGCCTCGCGGTGCTACTGGCGTTCAAGGCATTACTGGTCCGACCGGACCTCTTGGACCCGGATTTACCGGACCCACAGGACCTGTTGGCGCTACTGGACCAATCGGACCTGCGGGAGCTACTGGGCCGGGATATACGGGACCCGGCTACACTGGACCCACCGGACCAACTGGACCTATTGGCACTACTGGACCAACTGGTCCTCGGGGAGCTACTGGCCCTGGTGCCGCAGCTGCGATGTATGGCAACTTATACGGGCCGGTCAGTCCAATCAGCCCCACAGGCGTACCGTTGCAAGTGCAGTTCGAGTCGCACGGGCCAAATGCGAATACAAGCTACGTGAGCAACAATGTTGTGATGAGCATTGGTGGTGTGGTTCACGTCACCGCATCGGTATTAATTTCAGCGGCTTTCAACCCAGCTTCGTATCAAGTGTCATTGTATCAGAACGGCTCGGCAATAGAAACAGCTTCGCAAGTGGCCTATGAACTACAAACTGGTCCTCAAGCTGGTGGCACGTTTGTATTAGATGCTATTGTCAGTTGCAACGGTGGCGATACCTTTGGGCTCTACTTCTTCGATACGGTGAATACTGGATTGCATACGTTGAGTTATGCATCACTTTCGGTTGTTTCTGTTGCGGGCGTTCAAGGAGCCACAGGCGCCACGGGGCCGCAGGGAGCAACCGGACCATTTGGCGGGCCTCCGGGCACTACCGGTGCAACAGGTCCTGTTGGACCAACAGGTCCTCAAGGAGCCACAGGTCCTGGCTACACCGGCCCTACTGGACCCACAGGAGCGATAGGTCCGCAAGGCGTCACTGGCCCGGCAGGTGCTACTGGTCCGGGCTATACGGGTCCAGGCTATACGGGACCAACAGGACCAGCTGGGGCAACAGGCCCAACAGGCCCACAAGGCGTTATTGGTCCGCGTGGTGCTACTGGTCCCATCGGCGTCACAGGGCCAACGGGACCACAGGGTCCAGAGGGACCCACAGGACCCGGCTATACTGGCCCCACGGGCCCTCAAGGACACCAAGGCGTTACAGGACCACAAGGTGCCACGGGTCCTGGTTATACGGGTCCTACGGGTCCAATAGGACCGGCAGGAGCCACAGGGCCACAGGGCTCGGGTGGTCCGGGATTTACAGGAGCGATAGGTCCAATAGGTCCTACCGGACCGGCTGGTGCAACAGGAGCAACAGGTCCACAAGGAGAACAGGGATTACGAGGCGCAACAGGCCCAATCGGTGTAATCGGTCCAACGGGTCCAGAAGGAATAACGGGCCCAACAGGACCTCAAGGACCTACTGGACCGCGGGGACTAGGCGGAACAGCGGCTACAGGACCGGTAGGTCCTCAAGGATTGTATTGGACCAACAGGTCCCACTGGACCAACTGGACCGACTGGGCCCCAAGGTGATATTGGTCCACGGGGAGCAACAGGCCCAATAGGAGTGACCGGACCAACAGGACCGCAAGGACCAGAGGGGCTCGGATTTACGGGGGCGATGGGGCCAACGGGACCCACAGGGCCGCGGGGTGCCACTGGACCAGCAGGTGCAACGGGTCCAGGCTATACGGGGCCAGGCTACACAGGCCCCACAGGACCGGCCGGAGCAACGGGCTCAATAGGCCTACGGGGTGCCACGGGTCCTGGATATACGGGACCAACAGGTCCAACGGGCCCGGCCGGAGCAACTGGGCCAATAGGACCAGAAGGTGAGATTGGTCCACGAGGTGCAACCGGTCCGCAAGGTGTAATGGGGCCAACAGGACCGCAAGGTTCAGGCGGGCTAGGATTTACCGGGCCAACTGGGCCAACCGGACCCGCAGGGGCAATAGGTCCAGGGACCACAAGGAACGCAAGGTAGCCCAGGGCCAACTGGACCGTTCGGCGGACCGCCTGGACCAACTGGATCAATAGGACCGGCAGGGCCAACAGGACCAGGAGTTGTTGCTTCGGTCTATGCCAACCAATACAAGAACATCGGCAACATCATTACCTCATCTCCAACCGCACCCGCTCAAATAACTGATTCGGAATACAAGCACAAACTCCAACACCACCTACTCGAACAATGACATCGTTATGGACGTAGGTGGAATAGTCAGAGTAACCGCAGCAGCAGTTATCACTTCATCGGCAGATCCAGCGGCCTATATCTTGTCGGTGCAACAGAACGGAAGCACGATAGCATCGGCTCAAAATTTCAGCACCATTCAGGCTGCAAAACAATCAGGGCAGTTGCGCATTCACCATCGACGTAATAGTCAACTGCAACGTCAGCGATAGTTTCGGTCTCTACTTCTTTGATGCCGAAAACACTGGCAGCTACTCGGTCGCTTGGGCTTCGTTGACGATTGCTTCAGTTGGTGGGGCACAGGGACCGCAGGGCGTCACTGGACCAGCCGGAGCGCCACAAGGTAGCCCGGGCGTCACAGGGCCTCAAGGAGTTACAGGAGTCAGCTATACCGGCCCAGTAGGTTCAACGGGGCCACAAGGTCCGCAGGGAGCCACAGGACCCGGCTATACGGGGGCTATGGGAGCGACTGGACCCACGGGACCTCGCGGGGCAACCGGCGTTCAGGGGATTACCGGTGTTCAAGGCGTAACGGGACCGGGGGCAGTAGCAGCAATTTATGCGTGCGCTTTCCAATCATATGCGACCGGAGCAACGGGCAACCAAGCAACCTTTATGGCCGGAAGCTATCAGCAGGTTGGTTTCAGCGGATCACAGCCAGCGTTCAATGCATCATACTCGGTTAGCTCGGTAGTTGTATCAGTTGGCGGGGTAGTTCGTGTAACTGGATCGGTCAACATCACTCGGCTGTTCGGCGGAACGAACGAGGACATTTGTTTCCTTGCCGTTTACCAAAACGGGGTTGCCATACAAAGCTGCGCCCAGAGCATTATTGAATGGGATGATGGCGGATTGTTAGCTACTTTGGTTATAGACACGATTGTTGCTTGTAATGCGGGCGACACGTTCAGTCTGTATTTCAAGGATCAAGACACAACCATAGCTGCCGATCTCAATGGGACCTTGGTGGTGCAATCAGTTGGTGGCATTCAGGGCGCAACAGGATTGCAAGGCGTCACCGGAGCTCAAGGAGTAACGGGTCCATTTGGCGGGCCCACAGGTCCGCAAGGTCCAACAGGATCTATTGGATCAACAGGTTCATTCAACGGCATCATTCCCACCGGTGCAGCAATCAACGGAGCGCAAATCTTCGAGGCTAATCTTGGACCAACTGGACCTTGGAGCAGTGCTGGCTTTCTCAATAGCCAATCAACCGGGATAGTATTGGCCGCGCGCAATGCAAGCAATAATGCTGATATACCAGTGGTATCATTGGACGGTGCTAACGACATCAAGGTTGGCAATGTATTGTCCACACCAACGAGCACCACACTATTCGGAAATGGAGTTGGTGTTGGAACTGGACTGTTCAGTATCGGAAACTTTGGGCTTGGCATTACACCAGTTATAGTGCCGATCTCATCAGGATCGGCTATTCTCGTTGCCAATCAATACACATCTGGATTGATTGTATTGACGGGAACGCTAACCGGAGCGACCACGGTGATATTTCCGAATGCTGCGGGAACTTGGTTGGTGAATACGGCAAGTCTGAGTGGGGTTTCGGCTCTCAATACCCTTACATTCCAATCTGGTAGTGCCACAACACCAGCGCTTACTTCCATTACCAGCGCGGTCACGCTATTCATTCTATCAACACTTGGTAACAACAGTATAGCTATAAATGCCTAACTTTCAACATTGGATAACGCGGCATATTATTATGCCGAGATCAACCTTGCAACATAACACAGCGAGCCTATAAATGTCGAGTGGGACGTGGGGACTATACAGTTTAGCCTTCAATGCTAATCGGCCATTTACCGGCACCACAACTCCGTTCGTGTTTCAATGGTGGTCTTCGAGCACCAGCAACGGCGTATTCACGGTCTCCAATGCCTTCGTAATAGCTGCTGCTGGTTCCTATACTGTTGCCTATGATTTCGGCTACATTACGTCCACAGGCGTGCCACTCAATCTGGCAATCTACGTCAACGGTGTCCAAGTGCCGAGCACTCTTTGCAGCAACGGCGTTGCAACACCAATGGTTGCATCGACTATACTCAATCTCAATGTCAATGACGTCGTCGATCTGCGCTTCTTCATTCAGCCAGCATTTGCCGGTGCGGCTGCTGCGGCCATTGCTCACGCAGGCACGTTTTGGATTTCAAGCACGGCCGGTGGCGGGGGAAC
Organism: uncultured Acidobacteriaceae bacterium; assembly: GCA_963732165.1. Classification (GTDB taxonomy): domain Bacteria; phylum Acidobacteriota; class Terriglobia; order Terriglobales; family Acidobacteriaceae; genus Telmatobacter. Next base: position 2,410 of record CAVSYM010000023.1, on the reverse strand, counting down.
TGGAACTGGCACCTACTTCAACGCAGGGCTTATGCCAGTTGCCAACTCTGTATTCACCGGAGCTGTTCAATCAACAGGATCAACCTTCACGACTATACCCGGTTCAACTGTCGTTCTTACTCCTAGTATTACTGCCAATACCCAGTGGAGTTTTCAGGGACAGTTCGGCGCTACTGGCGGAAGCGTTGCTAACAACCAAGTAGCAGCAAACATTGTTGTAGATGGTATTGCTGGTCCAATCTCTACCGTACAGGTAGCATCAGGATTAGTATCATTGAATGCCAACTATTCAGTTCAGTTAGCCGCTGGTGGTCATACTGGCTATGTTCAATGGGCTCAACCTAACGGAGGTGCGGTCAACTATCTTGCCGAAGGACAGCTCAACGCAGTTGCTCTACAAGGCGTAGCAGGAGCAACAGGCTTACAAGGAGTAACCGGACCTGGATATACAGGAGCACTAGGCCCAACAGGTCCAACTGGACCGGCGGGTGCAACGGGACCGCAAGGTTCTGGCGGGCCTGGGTTTATAGGACCTACCGGACCAAAAGGTGCTACTGGTATTCAAGGAGTAACAGGACCTACGGGACCACAAGGAGTTACTGGTCCGCAGGGTGCAACTGGACCGGGTGCCGCTGCTGCGATGTACGGTAATCTTTATTCACCAAACAGTCCAGTCAATGTTGCTTCTACTTCAACGCCAGTTCAAATCACTTTCGCAACAAATGGAGCCAGCTCTAATACGACTTATTCAAGCAGCCATATCGTAGTTGGTATTGGCGGGGTAGTCCATGTTACTGCTTCGGCTCTTGTGTCTGCATCATTCAATCCTGCTACATACAAGCTAATGATCTATCAGAACGGTAGCCAGGTAGGATTAGCGGCTCAACAAATTGCCTATTCACTACAATCGGGGCCAGAGGCCGGTGGCACTCTCAATGTGGATTTGGTTGTAACCTGTAATGCTGGTGATACGTTCGCTCTCTATTTCCTTGATACGGTAAATACTGGCTCGCACTCTATCAACTATGCATCGCTTACGGTTGTATCGGCCGTTGGTGTGCAGGGAGCAACTGGAGCGCAGGGAATACAGGGACCGGTAGGCAGTGGATCGGAGCCGGATCACTTCAAAACATTGCAGGTACGGCGGTAGCAACTCCAGTGAGTGGTGTAGTAGCATTTTTGGATAGTTCTAACAACAGCTTACTCTCTACCAAAAATCCAACAGGCATAGTCCAGCCGTATCAAACACAAGCAGCGGTGAATGTTCGAGATTATGGTGCTCGTCCATCAGCAAGCGCAGCAGTAAACGATGCGGCTTTTGTTGCGGCTTATAACGCAATAGCTGCGACTGGAGGCCGCATTATCATTCCGGCTGGCGTTTATCTAAAAAATGCCGAGTGGGTTATTTCGTCTCCCGGTATCGTTATCAAGGGAATGGGATTTGGAACTGGGGCTCAAGGAGCGGTTCTAAAAGCAAATGCTTCAATGCGTTCACTCATTAATATTGGCAATTCTGCGTTCGGATCGCATGTTGATAGTCTTACACTCCATGGTAACTTTACAGCCCGACATGGCGTATGGAGAATAGAAGATAGCCAATCAGATTACGACCGTGTGTAGGTTGTGTTTTGCCTATTTGATGGGTGGCACGCCTCATCTGGACTCGATGGATGGAGTTTTTCCGGTGTAACCCAGACTGGTTCCGACCCACTAATACAGGTTCTACAAAATGGCGACCTGGGGCCGCAATATGGCGGTACGTACCAAGTATATATCGTCAATGGTGCTACGGTTGCAAGCGGAAACCTAACATTTTATGTTAATTATCCAAATGGAGCAACCTCACCCACATATACGGTACATAATGTCGGACCTAATATTGGCAAAGTTTCGGTAGGAGTTCAAGGCTCCGATAATCGCGACACGTTTGCCAGCGGCGTTATCGTTTACTTTCCTGCCGGAACATATACGACAAACAACGTATTTACGTTCAGTGTTAATAACTGACGCAAGGCTCTGGAAACGATCTTACAATGTTACATAACTGCTCCAGTACTGGATGCGGCAGCGTACAACCCACGGCTGGTTGGTATCCAATATCCGGCGGTGGAACGCAAATTCGTACATTGACAATTTTAGCGCGTGAGCTTAATTATCCTGTATCACTTACTTACACTGGAACAATCGCAAAAACATCTGGTTCGAAACTACTCGTCGGTACCGGAACTTCATGGCTTTCTAGTGGCTTGCGCCCCGGAGATTTTATGCGCGTAGGGTGTTTTCCAGATTGGACAGTAGCAACCATGCACTCACTTGGAGATCGAATTATCCCTACGCTTGGTGTCAAAGCCCCGGCGCGCTTTATATCTGGAAAGCAACTTCTGTTACAGGAGATCAGTTAACCGATGGG
>CAVSYM010000022.1:0-21617 GCA_963732165.1 uncultured Acidobacteriaceae bacterium | reverse complement strand
TGGGCGGGGAATAGGGCAGCGAGTCGGCGGGAGCTCAGGATGCTTGCCAATCCCATCACAACCAAATGATAATATTCGACTTAGAATAGATTGCTTTGCGCTTTGATGGCTGCCCGGCTTTGACTTCTAACCGCGCTAGGTGTAATTTATTCAAAGGCTGGATTCAGTGGAGAGGTGTATCTATGATTCGTACCAATGACGAGGACGAAGGCTAATTTCGGATCGAAACTCGAAGAACCAGGTGAATTTCTCCCGCCGGAATGTTCGTCACTTTGTAGATGTGGCCTTTTCCACGCCAGGCCCCAAGCGTTTTACTGCTAGGGCTTAATGATTGCGTTGGGAATATATTGCCAGCAATCTCACACTCAAGCGTCCCTCCAGCGCCTTCCTCTAGGTAAACCTCCGCGATGTATTCCGTCATTGGCAACTTCGTGTGAGTGTTAAATTCAAAATCTTCGGTAGATAGCTTTTTCAGCTTCCTGAACATTCCGGGCCATTCATAAAAAGTTCTGTATTTTCTGCTTGCTCCAGACTTGACTGGCGGCAGAAAGAATATGCAGGCCTTCTTCAGTCTCTGCTGATTCTCGCTCGGCAAATACACCACGTTATCAATTGGATCGGCACTCTGGCTCTCAACTCTAAACTTCACCGTTGCCAGTGAGTCGGCCGCGTCGGCTTCATCCTCAACGCTGGAACTGGTTTCTATGAAATGTAAATCTTCATCGACTGCCTTGACTTCATTGTCCCGAGTCAGGCTTCCAGAGAAATCCTTGTTAATGAGGTAGACGAAATGGACCGATCCCCATGCCTTGATTCCGGAATTGTTTTTCGTCTGATCGCGAATCAAGCGGACCGCACTCATAAATTCATTCAGAGCCTGCTGCTCTTTCGATTCCTGAAATCGCCGCAGGAAACTCCAAACGGCAAGCCAGATTAACGCCGCCCAGCTCAACAAAACCAGAAACAGCACGACCTCGAATCCAGACTTGAATCCGACGTTGTCCTTGCCGATGTTGTTTAGGGAGCTTTCCAGCCAGTGCGCGAGATATTTGTCAGCGGACAGTGACTTGCCAACCACTGCGACGACCGTCGTAATGACGCCAAGAATCGCAGCCAGGATGGTGAAAACGGACTTGCCTTCGAAAAAATTCTTCACCGACGGCCTGGCAAGCAACTGATTAATACGGTTGGAAATGGCCACCGGGCAACCGCCTTCCGAGCATCTGAAAGATAACGGTATAACATTGCCGACTCGTTGCACAGTCTCGAAATCGTCGATATTCAATTCGCGCCCTTCCAAGCAATGTGCCAGACTCCTCTTACAGGAAACGAATCGGTTCCGAACGCCAAAATTTGCCCACCGCTCACTGCCCACCTTCGCGCCCATCCCGTTGACCCTTCCAAGCCCGCCTCCCTACAATCATTCTTCCGGCTCCATGCCCATCTCAGCCCTCATCATCGACGACGAACAACTGGCCCGCGAAGAGCTCAAGTATCTGCTCGAAGAGGTGGGCGGCGTTGACGTCGTCGCGCAGGGCGCCAACGGTATTGAAGCAGTCAAGCTCATCGAGGAGCACCACCCCGACCTGGTCTTTCTCGACGTGCAGATGCCCGGGCTCGATGGCTTTCAGGTGATTCAGAAGCTGGCAGAAAAACGGCCCAATGGCAGCGGCGAACCCCTGCCGCAGATCATTTTCGCCACTGCATACGATCAGTACGCAGTCCGCGCCTTCGCGGTAAATGCGGTCGATTACCTGCTGAAGCCTTTCGATCGCGGCCGCGTTTCAGAGGCAGTTGAGCGTGCGCGGACTCGCATCGCGGCCGGCGGCAACGAGACCGGCCCTGGCGCACAGCCCACAAGCTCGCAAATCGATCAGCTGCTCAAGCTGCTCAACCGCAGCCAGGGCGCCGAACGCGTGGCTTCGCAGCCGGCCAAGCTCATCGTGCAAATGCAGAGCCGGCTGCTGCTCGTGGATCAGGCTGAGATATGCTTCGCAGCCATCGACGAGGGCGTCATCCGCATCGTGACTCGCACCTTCGAAGGGCAGTCGAAGTGCCGCACCCTCGAAGAGCTGCAGGAACTGCTCGATTCCGCGAGCTTTTGGCGCGCCCATCGCGGCTACGTCGTGAACATCAACCACATCCGCGAAGTGGTGCCATGGTTCAAGTCCAGCTACCAGTTGCGCATGAACGACAAGCAGCAGACCGAGATTCCGGTGAGCCGCGCGCAAACCAAGCGCCTGCGAGAGCTTTTCAAGCTGTAGCGGTGAACGGTGGTCGGTGAACCGTGAACGGTGGTCGGCTGCGCGAGGTTCGTGCTTTACCATGTCCCGGAATCGGGATATGGGCACTCGGCGTTCACCGCTCACCGTCCACCGCTCACCGTCCACGGTTTCTTACTGCGGCGGGGCGTGGCCAATAAACTTGTCGGCCCACTGGATGAAGTACTTCATGTTCGGCGCGTCAGTGTGCCCGCCGTCATGTTGCCGCCACGCCAACTGGCCGTCAAGCACTCCCTGGTTCACGGGCGGCATCTGCGCGGTGCGGTAATCGCCAAAGCTCTCCAGGCCCTTGGCGCCCAGCAGCGCAAACACGCGGCTCGCATCCACGGTGGCCATAAAGCTGCCCTGGTGATCGAGCCAGTGTGCATCGCCCTTTTCAGGTACTCCATAACTGATGAACGTCAACCGTGGAGCGCACAACGCGATCAGCTCGTTCGAGTCCACCGGGATCCGCCCGGGATTTCCGCTCCCGAACGTCGCCTCGGATGCGCCGTACTTCAGAAAGTTTCCGGCCATCCAGTGATACTCGCCGGTACCTGTCAGGCTCTCGACCGCCTCACCGTAATTGCGACGCAGCAGCGTGGCTCCGCCCTTGCCCGATGAGCCTACCAGCACCATCGCAAAGCGCTGATCGAAGGCCATGGTTACAAGCGCAGCCTTGCCGTAGCGCGAAACGCCTTCAATGCCAACCTGCTTCGCGTTCACTGCCGGATCGGTAGCGAGATAATCGAGAGCCCGGCCCGCGCCCCAGCCCCATGCGCGCAGTGCGCCCCACTGCTCGGGTGTGCGCGGCTGGCCCTTGTTCGCCAACCCGATAATTCCGCGCGTCAAGCCCGCGCCGTTGTCGGCCTGGATGCTCGCCGGATCGAGCATCGCAAATCCCCAGCCCGCCGCGATCAACTGCCACGTGTTCGGAGGGTCGCCGTCCGCGTTCAGTTGCGGAGGCTGGAAGAACGGGGAGTTCTTGAACGGCTCCCACGCCGGGTGCGACTCAAATACCTGCTTCAGCGACGGATCCTGCTGCAGCAGCAACGCCTTCATAGCGTCGTTCACTTTCTGCAGGTCCTCACCGCGCGGTTCATTGGGATTCGGGAATTCCGAGGGTCCGAACATGATCAGCACCGGAACCGGACCCGTGGCCCGGGCGGGCGTCACCAGCGTCATGCGAATCTTTACGCCGATCGCCGGGTACGACGAGTTATCCACTTCTCCCACGATTTCCTTGGCCGTCACCGGGTTGAATCCCAGGAACTCGCGGTCAACAGCGACCACCGTCCATTTCACATTGGGGATATTGTTCGGGACACGGCCATAAACGTATTTTTCGTACATGTCCACAATCTGCGGACGCCGCTCGTCCCACCACATCTTCGCCGTGGTTACTTTCTTCCCATCGTTCATGGTGAGCGGGTCGGGCACGTTGGTGTAAGGGTTCGCCTTCGACTCGTCGTAGTTGGCGTGGTTGGGTGCGTTCTCGTTGCCGCTCGGCCCCGGCCGCAATGCCTTGATTCCGAGCTGGTCCATCATGTTCTGGTGATCCTGCTCCGCCGTAAAATTCACCGGCGCAGGCTGCGAAGGGGTCTGTGCTGCCAGCGCGGCAGATATTGAGACAAGCAGGATGAGTGACGAAGTGCAGATGGCGCGCATATTACCTCGCAGATGGTATTCTTGGTGCGATTTTGTAAAAGCGATTTACTTCGGCATACGATCTTAAACGGTGAAACATGATGCGTGCACGTGAATTTGCAGTGGTTTCAGTATGCGGTGCGCTGTTGCTCGCTGCGGCTGCGTATGCGCCGGCAAAGACCAAAACCAAGTCACATAAGGTGGCGGAAACATCCGCGGAAACCCGGATCGACACTTGGATTGAAACCTGGGGCGCCTCGCAGCAGATTCCCGAACCGCAAAACGCGTTGCCCGCCGACGATTTGCGCGACGCCACGGTGCGCCAGATCTTTCACCTCTCAGTCGGCGGCACAACCCTGCGCGTGCATCTCACCAATGCTTTCGGGTTTCAGCCGCTGCATTTCACGTCGGTCCATATTGCGAAGCCAGTCTCACTCTCGTCAGCGGCCATCGACGTTGCCACCGATAAAGCGCTCACCTTTTCCGGCCAGAACGATGTGACCGTGCCCCCTGGTGCGGAAATGGTTTCGGACCCGATCCAATTCCCCGTCGAGGCCCTCGGCAGCGTTACGGTCAGCTATCACCTTGAGAATCCACCTTCGCGTGAAACCTCGCATCCGGGCTCACGCGCCACCACATACTGCGTTCATGGCGACCAGGTGTCGGCCGCCGACCTGCCCGATGCGAAACACGTCGAACACTGGTACCAGGTGACGGGAATCGATGTCATCGATAGCGCTCCCGGCGCCGGAGCAGTTGTCGCTCTCGGCGACTCCATCACCGACGGCCACGCGGCCACGACTAACGGCAATGATCGCTGGACCGACGCCTTCGCGGCGAATCTCCAGAACTCGCCCGCGACACGCGATATCGCCGTGTCAAATCGCGGCACCGGCGGCAACCATCTGCTCACCGACGGACTCGGGCCCAACGCGTTGGCGCGCTTCGACCGCGATGTGCTGGCGCCCGCGGGCGTCAAATGGCTGATTGTTTTTGAAGGCGTCAACGACCTTGGCGAGTTAAGCATCAGGGGCGACGCGCCTCCGGCAGCCCATGCGGCGATGGTGGCCAACATTGAGGGAGCGTACGCGCAAATGATCGCTCGAGCCCATGCTCACGGCATCCGCGTCTTTGGCGCGACCATCACGCCTTATGGCGGGTCGGGCTACTACCATCCCTTTCCATCCGATGAGGCTGACCGGCAGGCCATTAATACATGGATTCGCGCCCCGGGGCACTTTGACGCGGTGATCGATTTCGATGCGGTGGTGCGCGACCCTCAGCACCCCGGTCAGCTGCTGCCCGCGCTCGACTGTGGCGACCATCTGCATCCTTCGCCCGCAGGCTACAAGGCAATGGGCGAGGCCATACCTCTAAGCTTGTTCGCGCACTGAGTTCTGCGTACAAGTGGCCATTGTGCGCCAGCCCAGATACACGTAGGTCCCCATGCAGGCAACGGAGACCAGTGCCGACGCACCGACGATTTGGGAGACGGTCCACGATTTGCCCGTCGGGTCGGTAACGACCGCCGGAACAGAGCGCGACGCGAGCTGCAGAATATTCCCCAATGCGCACAACGCGTAGAAAACGGGCGCGGGCCACAGGGCTGCACCGTCCGAGATGGTTGCGGCAGGCCCGCGGCGCCGCAGATAGAGCGCAAAAAGCAGGTAAATGACGAGTACATTTGCGTACCACCCCAGGTAGTTCGAGATCGGCACTCCGAACCAGGCGCCACCATCGCGCCAGATCCAGCCGCGCAGGATGGTGGACCAGACCGGGTCCTGCGCCAGGTCCCAAGTGGTCATAATGAGGCTGGCCAACAGCGGAATTGCGATGATGGAGCGCGTTGTTGCGGGCGATGGCGGAGTCTTGAGGATGAGGCTGGCGAGCATCCACGACACATAAGCCATACCGATATACGCGAGCCCCAGCAGCACGGGAACATGAAAAACCTTGGGCCCCATCAACTCAACGAAGTAATACCGCCCGAAGGGGAATCCGGTGGCGACGCCCAGGTTCTCAACAATGTTGCCTACAACCACGCAGATGGCCGCGAAAACAAGAATGGTGCGCCAGCGGTAATGGCGCGAGCCGTCAAACGCCGCGAACGTGGCGGCCGACAAAACGTCGAGCGCAACAATCCACAGATGCGGAATGGAACCGGAGGAAACTTCGAGGATACGCGCGCAGGCGTAGGCAGCAAGTATCGCTGCAAGGGCGACCGTGCCATGCTTTCCATTTGCGGGCAGAGAACTCATCGACACCAGCTTTTCATGCCTCGACGGGACGCCGCAAATACCAGGGGACGTTTGAACAATCTGTCTCATCCAAGGGGTGCACTCCAGTGGACAAACCACTCAGCTTGAACTTCTGCCGCAACCGTCTGAATTACCTGCCTTCTTTTTATGCCGCGCTTTGCAGGTTATTTCTCTCGGATTCGCTACTATTGACTTGTCAAGGGACTGAACAGCGGCCGGAATGCCGTAAACCGTTGATTTAAAGGATTCTGTCTCTAATGGGTATATGCTTTCAGTAACTTGCGGCGCCAAGCCGCCGGTAATGATTGAAAACATTCCAGTTAACAACAGAGTCCTTGAGGGATATATATCCCGGGCCCTGAGGACACGAGGCAGGACCCACGAATCACGCGTTGCCTCAGTCGTACCGCTCAAACACAATCTGCTTGCGGTGCCAGCCGAAGTTTGTCAGCACTTCGCGCACGCTTGAAACCATGAAGTTGAGGCCACAGATGTAGGCGTAGATGTCGAAGTTGAGCTCGATGGGCGGAATAGCGGGATCGACGGGCGGCACGGGCAGCGGCTGGCCAAGCTTTGCGGCGCGTTCCTCGATGATTTTGGACACATGCACCTGCACATGGCCGCGCAAGCCGGTCCAGCTATCCAAAGCGCGGCTCAATGTCGGCAGGTAGTGGAAGTTGGGCTTGCGCGCGGCCAGCGCTTCGAACTCATCCTGATAGTAGATGTCGGTCTCGTGGCGAGTGCCGTAGACGAGCCAGATCTGCTTACCCCGACTGCGGTCTTCGCCGCTCTCAGGAAAGAGCCACTGCGTGTAGGCGCGCATGGGTGCAACGCCCGTGCCCGTCGCAATCAGGATTGAATCGGTGACCGGCTCATGAAGCACAAAGTGGCCGTGCGGCCCGTGAATCTGGATGGTGGCGCCCGGCGGAAGATCGGTCAGGTCGGGCAGGTCGGCCAAATGGTTCGAAAAGAACCCATTCTCGACACGGTTCACGCAAAGATCGAAGTGGTTGGCGCGGGGCGCCGAGGCAATTGAGTAGGCGCGCGTCTGCTGCTTGCCGTTCAGATCGGGCGCGACGGCTGAAACAAACTGGCCCGGCGCATACGGAAAGTGCTCCACGCTGTCGACCGCAAAGTCGAAGTGGTAGCACTGGGCGACTTCAGAGATGCAAATTTTTTGCTCAAGACGCGCGGTAACAGTCTCACGTGCCAAGGGGATCTCTCGCTTTGCAGGGAAAATGGAGGGCCTGGGAAGGTCGCGAAAGCCGCAAGCCGTCCTGTCGCGATTATAAGTTGTGAGGGGAGTGCAGTGTCACGATGTGGCGCGCACGCCGCGGCCACGAAACCCGCCTGTTCCCGCGCAATTACCCGGGATAGGCTCCGGCAATGTAGCCCTCCAGTGCCTGGATTGCGTGATCCTGCCCCGAGATCACCCACTTCACCATGTCTCCACTTGAGATCACACCCACAATGCTGTCACCCTCGAGCACCGGCAGATGGCGGAAACCGTGTTCGGACATCATGTTCATGCAATCATCAACAGTCTCCCGGGGCGAAACCGAAATAACCGGGCTGGTCATGAGTTCGCTCACCAGCGTTTCTTTGGAGTGAAGGCCCTTGAGCACGCCTTTGCGCGCGTAATCGCGTTCCGAGAGGATCCCGACGAGTTTGCCGTTTGAGATTACGAGCAGGGCGCCAACGTCGAACTGGGCTAACAGCTCCAGAGCCTCGTACACCGACTGCTCAGGCGCGATCGACAGTAGTTTGAACGGACCCTTGTGCTTCAATACTGTTGCAATCGAGTCGGTAATCTTCATTGGTTCTCTCCTGTTTTGGGGGATCTCCTGTTTTGTTAAAGACGGTTTAAATGAAGCTGGCGTTGCCCGGCCACGAAGGTGAAAAGCCACAATTTCCCAGCCGCGCTCACGACTGGTGTGATGACCCACGAAACCAGAAGACACCAATCGGCCGGCGCCAATCCCGGTACCGGTCGATGCCGCAGTATAGCTCCATACTGGTGCGTTCGTCTTTTGGCGGAGAGGATTTTGCCCCGCCAGGCACTTTTTTTCGATGTTTACTGGTGAACCGCGTCGAGCCGGAAGGCAGCGGCCTGAAAATCGCCCCTGAAATTTTCGTCCATCACCATGCCGTGATTCATCCACCAAGCGCCTGAGGCAGTCGTCGGACTGCCCGCATGAAGCTTGCCTTCGATCGGGCTCACAGCATATTGCGCCGCCGGATCCAGCCCCTTGAGCTTCAGAATCGGGAAACCCCGTCCCTGCTCGGTGGAGTGGATGAACGCAAAGACGACCGACTGACTGCGATCGTGGTTCACAGTCTGCGTTGCGGAGAATTCGCTGCCGTTACGCGGAGAAATCAGCCGGTAAAGTTCGCCCTGCGCAATCGTGCTTTGCACCTGATGGTAAGCGGCGATCAGCCGTTTGGCCGTGGCCAACTCCTCGTCATTCCACTTGGTTATGTTGCCGCCGATTCCAAGCGCACCCTGCATCGAGCTCAGAAACCGGTAGGTCAGCGATGTCGTCCGGTGATTCAGCCAATGCGGCGAGTCGGTTACCCAGGCCATCATGATCTGCGGCGTGTATGCGTAGGTAAAAGCGTCCTGCAGGCTCAGCCGGTCAAACGGATCGGTGTTGTCAGAAGTCCATACTTGATCGGCAAACCTGAGAATGCCGAGATCCGTGCGACCGCCGCCGCCCGAGCAGTCCTCGAGTTCCAGATTCGGGTGCCGCTTGCGCAGCTCGGCCATAATCCAGTAAACGTTGCGGGTGAAATCCACGTACACCGCTTTTTGCTCGTTCGGCGGGAGCTGATCCCAGCCCGGCTCGCTCCAGTTGCGGTTGTAGTCCCACTTCAGAAGCGCGATGTCGTTCTCGGCGAGCAGCTTGTCAAGAAAGCCAAGCACGAAGTCGCGAACGTCAGTCCGAGCCAGGTTCAACACAAGCTGGTTACGCTGTTCAGTTCTCGGCCGTCCGGGAAAGTTCAACACCCAGTCCGGGTGCAGGCGATAAAGGTCTGAATCGGGGTTCACCATCTCCGGCTCGACCCACAGTCCGAAGCCCATACCCAGCGAGTGAACCTTATCGATCAGCGGTTTCAAACCGTGCGGAAACTTCTCGGGGTTTACGTACCAGTCGCCCAGGCCGGCGTGATCGGTCTTGCGCTGTCCAAACCAGCCGTCGTCCATCACGAACATGTCAACACCGAGCGCCGCGGCCTTTTCCGCCAATGCAATTTGCCCGGCCTCGTTCACATTCATCCCCGTCGCTTCCCATGAGTCGTAGATTACGGGACGAGGCTTTGGCGTCGGGCGGGATTGGGTGGACGCGGTGCGCGGAAGTATCTTTGTCAGTTCGAACCGATGCAGCAACCGCGACGCTCCGCCGAGCCCATGGTTCGAATAGCCGCCATAGAAGATCGGTGTTTCAAGCTTTTCTCCGGGATGCAGCACAAAACCAAAATCGAAAGGATTGAATCCCCCCGTCACCCTGACCGAGTCGAGCTGATCCCGCTCGATGGTGATTCTCCACGATCCGCTCCACCCCAGCGCTCCGAACCAGACTTCGCCATGGTTCTCATCCGGATCGCCTTGCTGCAGGGCAAACCACGGATTGGCCTGGTGCCCGGTCGAACCCCTCCGGCTCTCGATCACCCGTGCGCCAGATTCGAGCGTCTCCTGGGTCAGATTCCAATCCCCGGCCCAGCGGCCAGTCAGATAATTCAGCGTGTAATGCGAAGGAGGCAGTGACCAGGCGGCCGCCGCTGCCTGCTCCACTGTCACCGGCTCCTTACCCCGGTTTTCGATGGTTGCGGAGCGTGCCAGTATTCCCGTGTCAGCATCGATCGTGTAATGCAAAGTTACATAGATGGGCCGCTCGATGTCTTTCAAAACAACCTCAAGCCCGTCGGTCCCGATGGTGTGGCTCACGTAATGCAGCACCAGGTCGCGGTTGCCGTCGGCAAACGTGATCTTCAGCGCCGATTCCACGAAAAGCCCAGCGCCCCATCCGGCATATTCCTGCGGCGTGGTGGAGTAAGAAGTATCAAACGATGCCCATCCCGGCCGCGGAACAGGCTGTGCAATTTGATCGCTGGCTGCCAGCCTGCCGCCCCAGTAAATCTGCTCCAGTTCGCCGCGTGAATTCACACCAAATGCATAGGACATGTTGCCGCCGTCCAAGCGAAAGACCTGTTGCGTCTTGTCAAAGGTCACGGAGCCCGCTTGTGTTTGGGTCATGGAACCTCCTTGCCCGGCCGCAATAAGCCCTGAAGTCATTGCGAGGATGATGCCAAAAGATGCCTTGAGCATGCGCTTTTTCTCCGTCCAAATCCTAAGGCCCCGCAGGTGGTCTATGCCAGAATTTGTTGTCCGGTCATTATCCGCCAACGGAGAAGACGTCTGCCTCTTCTATGACCTCACTCTATCGGGAGCAACCATCTTTGGATGTGGCTGGTATGAGGTTCGGGGCGGAAAAATAAACTCGCTCGAGGTCATTTTTGATCCGCGGCCGGTGCTTGCGCGGAAAGCGGCCTAGCAGCTTTAATTCGAGTCGACGAGCTCAGGCGACGCGCGGGTTGCCCTTGAAGTGTGTGAAGGGCGGCGAAAGATCGTAGCGAATCCTCGGTTCCTTCATATCGCGGTGACCGGTGAAAAAGATCGCGTCACCCTGCTCGATCAGATAATCCGCTGTGCGCGCCGCCAATGCCTGAATGGTGAGCCCCGGGTTGGCCGAGCCTTGCGTAGGCAAAATGCTGCCATCGCAAATGAAGAGATTTCGAATGTCGTGTGTGCGACCAAACTTGTCGACCACTGAAGAATCGGGCGAGTTCCCCATTCGGGCCGCGCCGACAAGATGCGCGTATCGCGGTTCCTGAACAACGGTTTCGGCTCCCGCGGCCCACATGACATCCATCACTTTCTGTTTTCCGAATTCGATGAGCTTCTTGTCGTTTTCGTGCAGATTGAACGTGACCTTGGCAACCGGGATGCCATACTGGTCCTTTTCCTCGGCGAGTTCAACACGATTGTCCTCCCAGGGCAGGATCTCCCCGAGGACGCCGATCGTCGCCCAGTGGTTATAGTCCATCATGACGCGGCGCATACCCCAACCCCACGCATTGGCGGCGACCATCATATGTTCGGCGAATGAGACTGGAAGCGGCGCCACGGTCTGAATCGCAAAGCCGCGGACGAAACCTCGATTGCGATCGGTCTCGTAGAAATCCTCGCTCAAGGCGTGCGCGGGTGGAGACTTGTACATCCGGATCAACTCGGGGAACCGGCCGGCCACAACGTTTCCGGCCTGGGCCATCAGGAATCGGCCTAATGTCCCGCTTGAATTGGCGAGACCGCGGCCGTGACCCGAACAGGCTGAATTCAGCAGGAGTCGCGGCGTTTCGATGGCATATCCGGCGACAATCACGGCATGAGCACTCTGGAAGTGCTCGTTGCCCTCGCGATCGTAGTAGAGGACGCCGTCGGCAAGCCCATCGGAGCGCAGAGTAATGCGTGCCGCCATGGAATGGGCGCGAATCTCTGCTCCATGCGCAATCGCGTCTGGCACATGGGTAATGAGCGTGCTGGCCTTGGCGCCAACCTTGCATCCCTGCAGACAAAAGCCGCGGTAGATGCAGTGAGGCCGATCGCCGTGAGATGCGGAAAGAATGGCAACGGGTCCGCCGGCAACGGTGCGAATGCCGAGTTTTGTTGAGCCGCGCACAAGCACATCGCCGACCCCGCCCAGCGGATGCGGGCCATAGGGATGACCATGGGGATCGCCCCAGGGGAACCAGGCGGGCCCGGCCACCGGAAGCTCGCGTTCCAGCAACTCGTAATACGGTTTCAAGTCCCAGTAGGAGATGGGCCAATCTGCGCCGACGCCATCCTCGGTGTAGACGCGAAAATCAGAGGGATGAAAACGCGGCGTAAAAGCGGCCCAGTGCACTGAGCCTCCGCCCACTCCCTTACCGCTGTTATTAGCGCCCAGCGCCAGCGGGTCGCTGCCGCCGATGATTCGCAGGTCGTTCCAATAGAGTTCGTGGGAACCCTTTTCGTCGCTGACCCAATCGCGTTCCGTATCCCAGAACGGACCAGCTTCGAGTCCCACCACCTTGAAACCTGCGCGCGCCAGCCGCTGCAAAAGTACGCCGCCAGCCGAACCGACGCCGACGATCAGATAGTCAACAGTTTCGTTCTCTGGAAACCTGCGCATCGGCGTCTTGATGCGCTGCATCGGGCCGAGACGATGATCGCCATTCGACTGCATTTTGAATGGTCCAAACAGCGGCATCTCAGCGCGTTCCCTCAAGCAAAGAGGTTTTAGCCGACTTGGTTTGAGCCGCCAAGTCGAGTTCGGAAAGTGAGTCGGCAGGTGCGCTCCAAACGTAGCGGACCTCGTCAGTCTCCCACGGCTCGGGCAAGCCATTTTCAAGGCGCATATAACCGCGGGGATATGCCGGGCCTCCAAACCCGATTTCATCCCACGCCCAGGGATGTGCGTAGTAGGCGGTCACGCAGTCCTCGAAGAGAAGTGTCCAGAAACGGCTAACCGGCATCTTGTTCCAAACCTCGACGGCGGGATCGGGGGCGCCATCATGAAGAGACTTCAAAATGAGTTCCTGAGAGTAGGTACCAAGCGTCAGGAACGGTGCTCGGAACCGCTCCTGAGCCATTTCATCGATCGCACGCAAGCCGAGACGATACGCCTCCCGGTCTGGTGGCATGTCGTCGTAGCGATAACCGATCAAGGCGTTTTTGTAGAGACGCTCATCGATGGCCGGCAAAATCGGAATTCGCTTTTCCGGAATGCGATCATCCTGGGGGAGCAGGCGATCGACTACGCCCTGAAGCAGCGCGGCTTCATCGGGTGCAAAGAAACGAATCGGAGGCGGGGATGCGACGCGTTTCGTTATCGCGCTGCGCGTGGCTTCATCCCAATAGTCTTGCTGTTCCAGTGTGCTGAGGTCAGGATAGTAGCCTGGCTGCGCGCGAGCGACGAGCACGCCAGTCGTCTCCTCGTTGCTGACTTGCGCAGTTTTTTTCATTTGCCCTCCCTGCGCAGCAGGCAGGCCAGGAGCCCGAGAAATCCGCAAGCGGCAAAGAGCAATGGCGCGAAGATCGGCGGGCCGTAAAGGATGTTGTATGGAAGCTTTTTGACTCCTCCAGGCCGCTTGACCACGCCGCGCGCGTGATAGTAAAACCCCGCCGCGCCGTCGACCAGGGCCAGCGCGGAGACCGCGGGGAGCAGCTTTGTTGCGACCCGGCGGCTCAGGATGGCTCCAGCTGCCGCGGCCATCAACATTGGTGCGAGCAGAACCGGCGTCCATTGTGCTTTGTAGCGGAAATTGGATTTGTAATGCGAGTAGAGAGCTTCAAATCCACTGAAAAATGCCCAGGCCACGGTGATGACGCAGAGATGTTGCTGGAAGCGGCCCCGGCTAATCTCCGCGCGCCAGCCTGCCGCGGGCTCGTCGCCGGCCTCGACGTTACCGGTCGGCGGCCCGCCGAGGTCGCGCCCGATGCCAGGAGGATCCTCTTCGCGGCGAAGGTACGATGCAATCAGTCCGAGATAGGCGCTGGTGCCAAAAAGCAGCGGTGCAAAGATAGGGGGCCCCATGACGACATTGGTCACGGGAAGCCGCCATCCGCCCGGCTTTCGCGCGATGCCGCGAATATGAAAACCGAGCCCGATGACGCCGTCGATCAACGACACTGCGCTTGCCGCGCGGAGAAAACTTTGGGCGGCGCGACGGCTGAACACGCCTGTCGTCCCGGCTGCGGCGAGGATTCCGCTCATGATAACGGGCGAGTACATTACTGGATTGCTGTAGCTGCCTTTGTAGTGCTCGTAGCCAACTTCCAAGCCGCTTACGGCGCTGGTTGCGGCGACAAGAAAGGAAAGGCTGCGTTGAAAACGTCCATCGCGCAAATGCTCCAGTGTACAGACGGCCGCTCCACGAGCGGGGATTGGCAACGACCTCTGCTCTGCGCGCTCCAATTCAACCGTCAGCGACGCGGTCATTCCATATCTCCTACATCGCACTCTTTCGCCCGAATCCATCGGGTCAAGTCATGGAATACGGGTTGGCTGGGGTCGTAAAGCATGGCGATAAACGTGATCAGGCTGCGTAGCGCAGTGCGTCTTTTTGTTTGAATGTCAGGCCCATGCCTGGCCGCGATGGATCGGGCGTCATGAATCCATCTTTCTGCTCGATGAAGCCGTCGAACAACATGCGCTCGATGCGCACGTGGCTATGAAAATACTCAAGGTGACGAAATCGCGGCACGGCACACCCGACGTGCATGTGGATGCTTGGCGCGCAATGGGAGGAAACAGGACAACCGAAGCAGGCGGCTATGTCCGCTGCGGCCAGGAACCCGCTGAAACCGCCGCATCGTGTCGCGTCGGCCTGCAGCACATCTACGGCACCGGCCTCCAGCATCCGGCGAAAATCAAACCCGGTATACGCATATTCTCCGGCTGCAATATCCATGCCCGCAGGCGCGCGATCTCGCACAAAGCGGAGGTCTTCCAGTTGATCGGAACTCACCGGCTCCTCAAACCAACTCACTCGCTGCTCGTCGAAAGCCTCAGCCAGCTTCAGGGCTTGCTTCGCGGTGTAGGCGCCATTCGCATCCACAAAAAGTCCCGCGTCATCGCCCACAGTCTTTCGGACCAACTTCACCCGCTGCGGGTCCGCGGATGGGTCCGATCCCACTTTCATCTTCACCATTCGGATCCCAGCTTCAGTCCAGTTCGCGAACTGCTGTTCGAGTTGCTCCGGCGAATAGGACGTAAACCCGCCGCTGCCATATATAGCCACCGCATCGCACGCTTTTCCCATCAACTGTGAAACGGAGCAGCCCAGCAGACGCGCTTTCAGGTCCCAGAGAGCCACGTCCAGCATGGAGAGAGCCATGGCGGCCAGCCCGCGGTTGCCGTCGTTACGGATATTGCGGAGCATTCGCGCACGCAGCATTGGAATAGAGAAGGGTGATTGGCCTTGAAGATTGCGTGCGGCAAGATGTTCGGCGACCTTCCCTATGGCCGCATTTCCATACGTGTATCCCAATCCTGTTTTGCCGCCAGCGAAGATTTCGGCCAGAACCAGTGTGATCGAATTCCACTCAAAGGTGCCGTCTGCCTCCGGCAAATCGGTCGGCACCGTATGAGCATGCACTTCGATTTTTGTTATTTGAGGATCGATCATAAGATCCGCCAAGACCGATGAAATGTGCTAAACCAACTCGCGTACGGAGTCGTGTAGGTTCGTCAATACAATCTTCGATCGGTTCGGCTCACCTCGCATCAGCGCCTCGGCTAGCTTTACGGCCTGCGACGCCTTGATCTTTGCCGGCATGGGCGGCGTGAATTCATCTACAACCGCTTCGACGAGCATTGGCCCCGGCCGGCTTACGGCTGACTCCAACTGTGCGCCGCATTCTTTGGCATCGTCGATATGAATGGCTTCGATCCCGGCGCCCCGCGCGATGGTGACAAAATCCGCCGGATAGAGATCGCAGGCATACTCGGGGTTGCCGAGGAAAACCATTTGCTCCCATTTGATCTGGCCGAGGGTATTGTTCTTGATAAGGACAATCTTGATGTTCAGTTTGTAAGCCGCTACAGTGATCAATTCACCAAGCAGCATGCTCAAGCCGCCGTCGCCGATGATGCAATAGACAGGCCGATCAGGATAGGCGACGGCAGCCGCGATCGCATAGGGCAGGCCGCAGGCCATGGTGGCAAGGTTTCCGGAACAGCTATGTTTCTGCCCGCGCAGCGCAGGAACATAACGCGCCCACCAGGTGGTGATGGTGCCGGAGTCGGAAGTTACGATGGCGTTTGCGGGAATCCGCTTGCCCAGCTCCCAACCCACGACATCGGGCTTCATCGGTTTGTCGGCGCGTGTCCCACGCTCTTCCATTAGTTTTTGCCATTGTGCTTTACCATGCTGAGCTTTGGCCAGGAATCCCCGGCCGTGTTTGCTCAATAGAGGGATCAATGCGTGCAGGCAAGTTTTGGCATCGGCTACAAGCGCCACGTCTGCTGGATGACGTAAGCTCACACGCTGAGGGTCGATCTCGATCTGGACGCACTTGACCGAACCGGGTGCGGGGAGAAACTCCACGTAAGGAAACGAGGAGCCTACGATGAAAAGCGTGTCGCAATTCTCGAGAACGTCTTGCGACGGTTCAGTACCCAGAAGACCGATTCCACCCGTTGTATAAGGACTATCATCGGGAACCGCAGCTTTCCCAAGCAATGCCTTGACGATCGGCGCGCCGAGGATCTCCGCAATCCGCTCTAGCTCATCGGTCGCGCGCAGTGCGCCCTGGCCCGCGAGAATGGCGATCTTTTTGCCCCGGTTCAGAATGTCGGCCGCATGTTCGAGATCGACCTGTGCCGGCACATGTTCCGGGCAAGCCGGCATCGCGCTGGTGTGATGGAGTGGATTCCGGGGGGAACGGCCTTGCTTGATCTCCGCAACCTGCACGTCCACCGGAATGGTTAAATGCGCGACACCGCGCTTCGACAAGGCCGAGCGAATCGCAAGGTCGGTGAGGCTCTCAATATGTGCGCCATTCATCACGCGTTCGTTGTAAACCGCCACGTCGATAAAAAGCTTATCGAGCGCCACGTCCTGTTGAGTGAAGGTTCCAATCAGGTCGCTGTGCTGCAGGCCGGTAATTGCCAGCACCGGCGCGCCATCCATCCTGGCGTCGTAAAGGCCATTGAGCAGGTGGATACCGCCTGGGCCTGATGTGGCAACACAAACGCCGAGGCGGCCCGTGAATTTGGCGTAAGCGCAAGCCATGAATGCGGCCGACTCCTCGTGCCGCACGTGAATAAAGCGGATTTGCTCTTTGTTTTTGCGGAGCGCCTCGAAAACACCGTTAATACCGTCGCCGGGCAGGCCGAAAACTGTGTCAACCCCCCAGTCCATCAATCGCGCTACAAGCCCTTCTGAAGCATTCATGGGAGAACTCTTTTCAACTTCCCTTGCCTGAAGTTACGCAGGCGTGTTGGTGTAAGCTGCTTTTCGTGCCGCTGGATAGATGCGCTCGGCAATAAGCGCGAGCTGCTCGCTTGCGCGTTCTTTTTCACGGCAGGACTGATCCAGTAATTGAGCATCCTGACCGAGTTCCAAAGCGCGGGCCAATTGCCGCAGGGCTCCGTAGCCAGCCAACTCATAGTGCTCGATGCGTTGCGCCTCCGATATCAGCGCAGCGTCCCTGACCGGATCGTGCGAAGCATCGTCGACAATATCTTCGAGTTCGTTAAACAAGGAGTAGACAACCTTGCATTTCAGGGGGTCCGTTTCGCCGGCTGCGCGGTTGAGAATCCCTCTCAAGCGGTCGGCATGCAGCTGGGTTTCCTGTATATGTTCCCGGAATAGATTGATAAGATCTGGGTCATTGGCGGTGTCCGCCATCAGGGGCGCTTTGATGGCAATCATTTCTTCGGCTGAAAGAAACAGGCGCAGCTCCTTCACATAGAGCGCCTGCAGGTCCGGCATTTTTTCGATAAGCATTTTCATGGTGTCCCCATAGTTGCCAGCGAAGGGTCGTCCGCATCGAGTCGGGCGATTGGTTCGACAATCCGGTCGATGCGCCAGCTCGTTCTCCCATGTATTCAGGGAAGCGCAGACGATCATCCTCGACAACAGCATCTCTTGCGTTAAGGAAGGACGAAAAACGTCCCTCCGGTCAGGCGGCTCGCAATGCGCGACTGTTCAATTTGTGAGCAATCTCCGTCAGTTTCTTGTACGCCGCTTTCTACTCTTCGAGAGTCTCCTGCTGCAGCCCGGCAATTTGCTGCTGGTGGAGATTTTCAGAATATGAACGCACAGTTCCGTAAAACAGGCCTCTCATAATGTTCAACTCGCTGCGCCGCAGAGACGAGTCCAATTGCCGTTGCTCTTCGGCGACGAATGCCTTTCCTGAACTGCTCAGATGCGTGGTCGAATGAGGCTGTTGCCCTTTGCGGCGAATGGGCGGCCGCGCAAGCATGGCGCGCATCTACATCGGGTATGATTCGCAAACTCAAATCCGGGCAATTTCGGCTGTACTCGAGAAAGAAGAACGCAGAGACCGGTAAGCGCCGCAACCTGGGGACATTCGCAACCCTGGATCAGGCCAAGCTGCACGAGCGCGAGGTGCAGTATTTCAAAAAGCACTGAAGAGCGACAAGACAGTCGCGCCACCGCAATTTGCTCATGGCGAGACTGATTGTTCATTCATTCCACATTGGAGAACAAGCTATGCCTCATACGGGGAAAAAATGGTCGGGCCGCGTTAAAACGGATTCCACGCATCCTTCGGAGGGATTGTTCACCAAAGATCCAGCGACCATCGCGCGATCGCTCGCATCGAAAAGAGTTTCGCCGAAAGGGCCCGCCTCTGGAATGAAGATGCTGACGTTCTTCATCAACAGAGCCGGGAAGAACCTGAGCGCGAGCCGCAAAGCGAAACTGCAAAGGGCCAAAGAATTGCTTTCGGAGCGGGTGAAGGCCGCGCGCAGGCAGGATAAGAAGAAGGCAGCGTAACCGAGGACCGCGCGGTCATGGGGAACCGTCACAGACATCCCTTTGGGTCGAATTGGGCGAACAGGAAGAGTTGCGGACGATGCTGCCAACTCGGGAGTTGGCATCTACCTGTTGGTCAATGGCATCGGAGTGAGAACTGCCAGGGGCAACCCTTTGTGTACGTTAGCTGGCAAAATTGGTTCGCCGGCGTAATGGTGATTTCGTTGCCGTTAGATTAAAAATTGTGCTACGTTGAGGGTGGCGAAGGGATCCGCCATTAACCGCCGACCGAAATGGACCGGCTGATGACCCCTGCGACTGGGCAGGGGTTTTGTTATGCTCCTCGATCGCACGGTGAGTGAAGGGGATACATGGACAACTATCTCGAGTTGCTCATCGGCGACAAAGCGCCTGAGGTGCTGACTGCGGTCGCAGAGGTACCCGAAGAAGGCATCAACAAATACGAATACGACCTCAACATGAATGTCTTCGTGTTGGTTTACAAGGAGCTGTAAGACACCCAATCGAAGGTCCCTGAGTGGAAGGATCGGGATGCCGCATACGAGGTAATTCGGTCGAGCCATGAACGCTTTATCTACAGTACGGTTATCCAATGTGGTGGCTGCCGTGCCCGGGGAGGGATATGGCGGCAACATTGAACCTCAGCTCTTTTTCGCTGCGGTTGAGCGCACCGAGGAGATGGCTCGCCTCCAGACCCAGGCTGAAAAGCGAAAATCGTTCCTGCTTTTCGGGGCGGAAGCTGTGGGCAAAACACGACTCCTGCAGGCTTTCGTAAAGACTCAACCCATGATGCTCACCATTCCACGCGTGGAGTCTCCCCGTGAAATGATGTTGACCCTGGTTGCGGAGATTCGTCGCCTTGGGAAGCCAGCAGCCGTCTTCCCGGCGAATTACTCATCGATGACTACAAAATCCATCGAGGGTCTGGTGCAACGCGTGCTTGAGCACTACCCTTTTCTGCTCGCTCTCGACCATGTTGCAAACCCGTCTCGTGTTGTGACCAGCCTAATCAAGGATTTAAACTACTTCGACCGGACTCCCATTTTCTTCGTGGCCAGAACTCCACATATGGAAGACATTGGCGCACTGCGGCCCATGTGCGCACGAAGTTCGGAACGATTGGAATTGAAGGAATTCGCTCCCCCAATCGCGCTGGAGTTTGCTCGGTGGGAGGCGCGAAAAACAGATCTACGGGCAGCTAATCTCGACGAAGTGCTGCGATTTTTTGTCGACAGCAGCAAGGGAAATCCTGGCGCGATTATTCAGCTGGTGAAGATGGCGCAGTTCACCAGATACCGCGTGGACGACCAGATCAAGTCTCACGTCTTGTATCTCGACTACCGTATGGGGCGGCGGGAGTAGTGCAGATCTGCTGGTGCTTTTCTTCTATAGGATAGTCGATCCTGAAAAAGTCTCTCTCAAGCGCACTGAGGTTGACTCTGGGTGGCTTCAGAGGCTGCATTATTCTGAATCGGGCCCCTGATGCTCATCAGGCAGTGCAGAAAAAAGAGCCAAAAAGCTCCGAGGAGCTTGTGGAAGTTCATCGCCGCGGCCGACAGGATCGCATTGATCGTATCGCCGGCAACGCCCTTCAGCCGGTTGCGTTCCAGCCGGTGTTCGTTCTTTAGATGTCCGATGCTTGGCTCGACCGCGGCGCGGCGTTTCATCCATCGCCATAGCGCTGGTCGCGTCCTGCCTCTTTGTCTTTTATCGACGTGGACCGGGACCGCGCCGTCATAGTCGTGGCCGCGATAGCCCATGTCCACGTGCACCTGGCTCACCGTGTGGCCGATCAAGTTATCGACTTGCTTCATCTGCGCGTTCAGCGTGTGACCGTCATAAGGGTTACCGGTAAAACTCTTCGCGCCTACGAACCATCCGCCCCGGCTGGTGACCGCCACACTGACCTTGTTGCCGAACTCGTATTGCTTGCCCGCTTTGCCCTTGGCGATGCACTCGACCTCGGGTTCATGCACCGAGTAGATCTTATTCTTGTCGTGCCGTTGTTGAGCGTAAATGCGATGCGCCGTTTCCAGTAACTCGACTAACTTATCCGAAGGCTTTGTAACTTGCCGTTCTATCTCGCGAGTGACTCGCCCTAACTGAGTGCGCAGTTTGCGCGTGCAGGCCCGGGCACGCTTCATCTGCCGCGCATGTGCGTAGCGGCTCGACCCGAGCAGCAGCTTTTTGCCCACATGCCGGTAACTCTGCTTGATCGCCAAACCTTCGCGGCGCGCCGCCTTCACCAGCCGCTCCCGGCAGCGATGATAGAGCCTGGCATCGGTGGGGAAACGGATCGCTTTGGTCTGCACGGTCGTATCCACGTTGACCCGCTTCAGGTCTGCGGCGCCAATGGCGCCCATCTTGATCCCCGCCGCGATCGTCTCGCGCAGCATTTGCTCGGCCCCGGCTTCGCCCAGCCGCCCGCGCCAGCGCGTCATGCTCGACGCGTCGATGGGAAGCCGATGCTGAAAGTACTTCATGCCGCTGAAGTGCTGCCAGTAGGGGTTCTCCATCCAATGCGCCACCACCGCCTCATCGCTCAGATCGTGCTGGTACTTCAGGTAGTGCAGCGCCACCATCAGCCGCGTCGAGATGCCCGGCGCTCCTTGCGTGGGGTGGTAAGTGCCGCCAAGAGTCTCTTCAAAACAAGACCAGTCGATGCACATGCCCAACCGCGCCAGAGGATGATGCATGTCGATGATCTGTTCCAACTCCGACTGGAATAAATCGCGCTGTGGCTGCTTCGGCTCGCTCTTCGGTCGCATGGTTTTTCCCCAGGTTCTCCTCAAATAACTGCTTCTTATGGGGAATTCTAAACCCGATTTCGCCGCGTTTCACCTGTATTTATGCAGCTTTCACCGGTTTTTCAGGATCGACTAAA
>CAVSYM010000021.1:0-23959 GCA_963732165.1 uncultured Acidobacteriaceae bacterium | reverse complement strand
ATGATGGCGCCAATTCCCAGGGCGATGAGCCCGGGCCAGCGCAGCGTTCGCTTCAGACCTTCTGTTTCGTTGACCTGTTGAAGCAGGCTGGCAAGGGGCTTCGTGCGGAATAGGCTCATGTAGTTCGAAAGTGTATCAGAGCGGCTATAAGGTACGACCCGAGAATGCGAAAGGGTAGATTGACCGCGCCGGAGTTGTCCTCGCCGGAATTGTGAGGTGAGCGCAATCCATTCAGCGCAATTCATTCAACATGATGAAGCCCGTTGCCGGCTTGAGAATGTCGATGTGAGAATAGCCATAAACCAGAGAATTCCACTTGATTTATGGCGGGGACGACGGCGCTCGAACCCGCGACCTCTGCCGTGACAGGGCAGCGCTCTAACCAACTGAGCTACGTCCCCAGAAGCAAGTTTGACCGCCAGGAGTTTAAGGCCGTTGAACGAGGAAACGTTGCATTTCCCAAGCCTTGAATTCCGGGGCGCATGCCGTCACCAGGCGATGCGATCTTGCCGCTGCAACAGTATTGAGTGTAACAGAAAGGCAGTGAGTTCTGGGACGTAGAAGGGGCGGCAAATGTGCGCGATGGGAAGTGCGGCGGGTTTGGATTGAACGATGTGCATCGCCCAGGAATTGCGTTCTCATTCCCGCGCAAACGGGCTGCGCAGCGATCTGCAATTAATTCCCGGCTTGCACCTGCCAATGCCGGTTTCGATAGAGTTCGAGGCATGAAATGAGTGGCGCTACGGCGGTTGATGCGCTTCGCGAGCCCAGCCAGGCGAGAGGAATTGTGGATTCTTGGCCGCAGCTGATCACGCCTGAGCGGCGGTCGGGGTCCACGTGGCGTTGCGGACGGCGCGGCTCGAGGAAACGTAGCCCATGTCAGAGGAGATGCCGCGAACGCAGGTGAGCAGATGGTTCGCAATCGATGGGAGCTTTTGCGCGGTCACACGGAAAGAGGGCCCGGAGATTGAGATGGCCGCGACGGGCAGGCGCTGGGCGTCGAGAAGTGGTACTGCGATGCAGCGGAGCCCCTCTTCGAGCTCTTCGTCGTCGACAGCGTAACCGCGGCGGCGAGTCTTATCGAGCTCGGCGCGCAGGGCTTCGGGCGTGGCAATGGTGCGATGCGTGGGACGTTCGAAGCGAATGCGGCGTATGACTTCCTGGGCGCGCTCAGGGGGAAGGAAGGCGAGAATGGCCTTGCCCACCGAAGTGCAGTGTACCGGATTGCTGGCGCCGATGCGGGTGATCATGCGGACCGAGCGGGCCGGCTCAATTTTGTCGATGTAGATAACGCGTGCGGCTTCGAGTATGCACAGGTGCGCTGTCTCTTCAGTCTCCGCGACCAGGCGGCGCAGGTGGGGCTGGGCGCGCTCGCGCAGGTCGTATTGCTCGATGGCGCGATTGCCGAAGTCGAAGAGGCGCAACCCGAGGCGGAATTTGCCGTTGGACGTGCGCTCGACCATGCGGTGACGCTCGAGAACCATGAGGAAGCGATGCGCCGTGCTTTTATGCAACTGGAGAGAGGAAGCGACCTGGGCAAGGCCGAGCGGGGTCTCGCTCTCGCCGAGAAGATCGAGTACGGCAAAAGCCCTGTCGAGAGCTTGGACTTTGTAAGTGCCTTGCGGGGCGTTGTCTCGCATATTGATCCTTGATTCCGCGATTTGAATCCCTACATCAGGTTCTCAGAATATGGGATTTCAGTCAAGAAACAGTTTCCGACCTTAAACCCGCCAGTGAGAGAGGCTCTCTACATGTGAGACGAACAGTAGAGCCATTTAGTTTGAACCGAAGATAAAATCCCCTGAAAAACGCACTGCGAAGAATGGCCGGGGCGGAATCAGGCGGGAACGATGTCGCCTTCGCCGGGCGCGAGGAAGAGATTGGCCTCAAGACCGTGCTGGCGGTCGTAGAGATCGCGGTAGCGGCCATTCATGGCATAGAGCTGGGCGTGGTTGCCACGCTCAACAATGCGGCCCTCCTCGACCACGAGGATCTGGTCGGCGCGACGGATAGTGGAGAGACGGTGCGCGATCACAAAAGTGGTGCGGCCTTGCATGAGCTGCTGCAGGCCGGCCTGAATCATCGCTTCAGACTCGGAGTCGAGCGAGCTTGTAGCTTCATCGAGGATGAGCAAGCGTGGATCGGCCAGGAGCGCGCGGGCAATCGACAGGCGCTGGCGCTGCCCGCCCGAAAGCTTGACGCCGCGCTCGCCCACGATGGTTTCGTAGGTCTCGGGAAAGCGCTCGGCGAATTCATCGACGCGGGCGGTTCGGCAGGCAAACAAAAACTGCTCTTCCGTGGCGTCGGGGCGGGAGAACATGATGTTTTCGCGGATGGTGCCGTCGAACAGGAACGAATCTTGGAGCACGACGCCGAGTTGGGAACGGAACGTGTTGAGGTTGACAATCGACAGGTCGATACCATCGACCAGAACGCTCCCGCTGGACGGCGTGTGGAAGGCGCAGACCAGGCTGATGATGGTGGATTTGCCTGAACCCGAAGATCCGACCAGGGCGGTGACAGTTCCCTGCTCTGCCTCAAAGCTGACGCCGTGCAGAACGGGCTTCTCGGGAGTGTAGGCAAACTCAACATTCTCGAAGCGGACATTGCCCTCAATGGGCGGCATCGTGATAGTGCGGCCGGGGGATTGGTTCTCTTCGAGTTCCGACATGATCTCATGGGTGCGATCCAGGCCGGCAAAGGCCTCGGTGAGTTGCGTGCCGATGTTCACAAGCTGGAAGATCGGCGCAATCATCATGGCGAGGAAGACGTTGTACTGGAAATAGTCGCCAACCGTCCACTGGCTTTTGAGAACGAGATGGCCGCCCATCCACATCACGAGCGAAGAGACCAGGCCGAGCATCGTGGTGGTGGCCGCTGAGAGACCGCTGGTCATGGTAAGCGACCTCATCACGTTCTGCAGAAGCCGCTCGACGCCGCCCGAGAAGACGTCGGCTTCGCGATCTTCGGCATGATAGCCCTTGATGACGCGCACGCCGCCGAGAGACTCGGTCAGACGGCCTGTGACCTCAGCATTGATTTTGCCGCGCTCGCGAAAAATGGGACGGATGGTTTTGAAGCCGTACTGAAGAAAGAAGGCGAAGATGCCGATGCCGGCGAAGACAGCGAGTGTGACCGGCGCGCTCTTGTGGAGCAGATAGAAGAAGGCAAGCGCCGCGGTCAGGATGCCGCCCAGGAACTCGACAAGGCCGGTGCCGACCAGGTTGCGCACGCCTTCAACGTCGGTCATGATGCGGGCAACGAGCGTGCCGCTGCGGTTCTCGTCGTAATAAGCCACCGAGAGCAGGCCGACGTGGCGCTGCACCTGGCGGCGCATCTCGGCAATAAGCCGCTGGCCGGCCTTGGATAGAAGCTGCGTGAGCGAGAACGAAGTAATGGCCTGAATTACGGTTGCAATAAGAACAATGAAGATGAGTTGGCTGAGCAGTTTTGGATGCGCGTGGGCCGGGTTGAGCGCCTGGTCGACGAGCCGCTTGCTCATGAACGGCATCACCAGGCCGGCCACACGGTTGATGGCCATAAGCACCAGGCCAATGGCGATGAGACCCTTGCGCGGGGCAATCAGAGCCCTGATTTCAGGGCCAATCTTTCTCAGGCTTGGCTTGCGCTTGGGCAAGTCTGCCTGGCCGGTGCGCCCAGCGCGACTGTGGGGCGAGCGCTCAGCGCGCATGCCCATGCCCACTCCTCCGCCGCGCATTGTGGACATAAGCTATTCCGTCATCTTTCTGCGTGCGGCAATGAAGGAGCGCACGCACATGTTGACGTAGATAAAGGTGAGAGCGGCCATGGCGAGCTGAGCGGACAGGGCCTTCATATCGACATCGACGCCGAGGGAACGGGCGTGGCCGTATTCGTAGATGGCGCGGCCAAAGGCGCCCAAAAAACCGAGCAGGCCGACCGTGACGTTGATGTGCATGTATAGCTTGCGGCGGCTCTCAAGCGAGCTCTTGGCGAGATATCCGAAGACAACCAGGGGCAGACCGAAGTACATGGGAATGAGCGCGGTGGGATGCATGCTACCGGTTCCCCAGAAGCTTACGAGGCCAAGGATGATGAGAAGCGCCCCGAAAAAGACACTTACTTTTGCCACGAGAGACCTCCGAAGACAGTGTACAGGGTCAGCTTCTAGCAATGAGTAAACAGAATCCGGTATCATTCTGATCGATTTACGCAGCCTGGCAAGCCGACTCCAATCCGGTGGTCCCGGAGCACTGGATTGGTACCGTTAAGTCAAGGAGATCTACATGAACTTGCAGAAACAAATTAAGGAGTATATTGCCACTCAACCGGAACCAAAACGTAGCGAAATGCAACAGTTGCATCACATTATTCTGGCGTTGATGCCAACATGTAAATTGTGGTTCTTAGATGGAAAAGACGAGAAAGGAAAAACCGTTTCCAACCCAAACATTGGATACGGATCTCAAACCATTCAATATGCCAATGGAAAAACCAGGGAGTTCTATCAAATCGGTATAAGTGCGAATGCAACAGGCATTTCCGTCTACATTATGGGAGTAAATGACAAGAAGTACCTGGCCCAAACATTTGGGAAGGAGCTCGGCAAAGCAAACGTCACGGGGTATTGCATTAAATTCAAATCACTAACAGATATAAGAGTCGAGGTACTTAAAGCAGCAATACAATATGGAATTCAACAGACAAGCATTCAACATTGATTTCAACTTGAGTCAATGAACTGCCATCCCAGCAGTAGATCTGGAGTATCAGACTCAACTTGCCGCGTTCATGAGACCCTCCGTCTTGTTGGGTCCCAAACCAGCCCAAGATGCTTCAAAGCCATTTATAAGACCGGTTGTAGCCTCTAGCTGCTAGCTTTCAGCCATCCGCTGGCGGTTTGTAGCCGGGATCTATTCCCTATTCCCTGTTCCCTATTCCCTATTCCCTGTTCCCTGCTCTTTTACCGCTGGATGCGAGCCGAGCCGCCCTTCGCAAAGGCGCGGA
Organism: uncultured Acidobacteriaceae bacterium; assembly: GCA_963732165.1. Classification (GTDB taxonomy): domain Bacteria; phylum Acidobacteriota; class Terriglobia; order Terriglobales; family Acidobacteriaceae; genus Telmatobacter. The sequence goes on along the minus strand of CAVSYM010000021.1, from coordinate 18,973 downwards.
CCTGTTCGAGGGTGGCCATCGTGGTGTCGCCCGGGAAGGTTGTGAGCAGAGCGCCGTGAGCCCATCCGAGCTTGAGTGCTTCTTCGGGGCTTTCGCCGCTGAGCAGACCGTAGATGAAACCGGCCGCGAAGCCATCGCCTCCGCCCACGCGATCGATGACTTCGAGCTCGGCCGTAGGCGCGGAGTACGTCTTGCCATCGACCCAGGCGACCGCGCTCCAGCTGTGACGATTGGTGGAGTGCACTTCACGCAGCGTGGTGGCGACGACTTTGGCCTGCGGGTGCTTTTTTGTGACCCGCTCGATCATGGCAAAGAAGACCGCAGGATCAAGTTTTGACTTCGCGTGGATATCGGGGCCGGGAATGCCGAGACCCTTCTGCAGGTCTTCTTCGTTGCCGATGAGGACGTCGACATTTTCGACGATGGTGCCGATGGTTTCAACGGCGTGATCGATGCCGCCGGAAATCTTCCAGAGCTTTTCGCGGAAGTTGAGATCGAAGGAAGTGACGGCGCCGGCGGCCTTGGCGGCCTTCATCATTTCGGCGGCGAGTGGCGCGGTGGTAGGGCTGAGCGCGGCGAAGAGGCCTCCGCAGTGGACCCAGCGGATGCCGCCGGAGAAGATCGCCTTCCAGTCGAAGTCGCCGGGCTTGAGCTGGGCGCCAGCCTCGTTGGCGCGATTATAAAAGACTACGGGGGGGCGGACGCCTGCGCCACGATCGCTGTAGACGGTGGCCATGTTGGGGCCGGTGGCGCCATTGTGCTCAAAGTGCTTGTAGATTGACTTGACGCCCATGGCGCGCACGCGCTCGGCAATCAAGTCGCCAATGGGGTAGTCGACCATGGCAGAGACGATGGCCGTCCGCATGCGGAAACAGTCAGAGAGGTTGGCGGCCACGTTGTATTCGCCGCCGCTGACGTGAATCCGGCACTCGGTGGCCTTGCGAAAAGGAATGATGCCGGGATCGAGCCGATGAATCAATGCGCCGAGGGCGAGGAAGTCGAGTTCGCCGGAATGAGGGATGTCGAGGCCGTTACTCATGGATCGTTCCTTGAGGGGATTTGGAATTCATTTTCAGCAGACGCGCGCTCACCCAGCTTTGGCCTCGAGCTTCTTAACATCCGCAAGTACCTGCGTGGGGGTCCACTCATTGCCGGGATAGAACTGCGCCACTTTGCCGTTGGGGTCGATGAGCGTAGTAGATAGCGTGTGATTGATGGTGTCGTTCTCGCCGTGGGTAATGCCCACATCGAAATACTTGGCCATCTCAATAATCTCAGCCGGGGTGCCGACCGCGAAATCCCAGTGTTTGAACGCGCCCTTGGCATCGCTGCCGATATAGGTTGCGCCGTAGGCACGCAGCCGCTCGGGTGTGTCGTGTTCCGGATCGAAACTGACCGAGAGCAGATGGGTCTTTGCATAAAGAGTGGGATCGGTCGAGAGTTGCTGGTTGATGACGGCAAAGTTGTGCGTAACCAGTGGGCAGAAGTTAGGCAGCGGGCAGCGCGTGTAGATGAAGGTGATGAGCAGGGCTTTGCCGTGGAACTGGCTGAGATGGATGGCGAAGCCGTCCTGGTTGCGGAGTTTGAAGTTGGGCACCTGGTCGCCCGGCGCAGGCACGTGGTAAAGGACGGTGGGTTTATAGTCAGGCTTGCCCTGCGCGATGACCACGATGTGGTCGAGCAGTATGGTATCTTCGGATGTTTTCGAAACCAGCACGTCGGCGGTGATCGTGTCTCCGGGGTGAAGGTCGCTGATAATGCTGGGATCTTTGAGTTGGTAAGGCATGGTCATGGCTCCCATGAAGCCGGGGATGGCCTCATGATCGACGACGATGATTCCATGTGCTGGATCGGTGTTGACGATTTTTCCGCGCAGGTGGTAGACCGTGAAGCCGGGGACAGCGGCGGATTGCTGCGAGCCGGATGGCGAAGAGTGGCAACCGGAAAGAAAGATGAGAGCGACCGCGGCACCTGAGAGCACGTAGCGGATCATGATTACGAGTGTATAACCGTGGACTGCCCTGCTTGAAGTGCGCAAGGCAATCGCATTTCAAGAGATGAGAAGGATTTGTTTTGAAAGGGCACGGCTTCAGCCGTGCCGTAAAAAACTACCAGGAAAATGCCTGGCCTTTAGGCCCTGAGGGACGGGGTTAGGCCAAGAAATACACCCCTCAGCAGCTAAAGCCGTGGCCGTTTTTGACCGATCCGTCGGCACGGCTGAAGCCGTGCCCTTTCAAAGCCGCCACTGTTCGTGATCCTAAATCCAAATGCGACTGCCCTGCTTGAAGTGCGCGGGACTTGTGGCAACGCCGACGCCGGGCAGCGTATAACGCAGGAATGGGGACAAGAAGCGAAGCTGAGATGGACGCGTGGCTGCGCAAAGGCGGGACCGTGGTTACGGCCAGCGAACGCGGCGCGCGAGCCATTGCGGCAGACTACCATCGGGCGCGTCAAGCCGAAGGGTTGACGGCGTGGCCCGCGCCGGATGTGAAGGACTGGCAGAGCTTTGCGCTCGAGCAGTGGGAGAAACGGATCGGCGACGAGCGGATGGTGCTGAATCCTCTGCAAGAGCAGTCTCTTTGGGCCGGGATTGTGAAAGAGCGGCACGGCGAGACGGATCTGGAGAGCCCGCGGCAGCGGCTGGCCTTGATGGCGATGGAGGCGCACCGGCTCATCTGCTACTACGCCCCAAAGTTCCTGGATGCAAAAGCGCGGAGAGCCTGGCAGCAGGATGCTGCGGCTTTCAGCGACTGGCTCGCGGCGTTTGACGAAGAGTGCCTCAGGCGTGAGTCCGTGAGCGCGGCGCGGCTGGCACTGGAACTGACTGGCGCACTTTCAAATGAAAGCTCGCAGCGAAATGAGTTGCTGCTGGCGGGGTTCGACAGAATTCTGCCGGCGCAGAGGGCGTTGTTTGAGGCGTGGGGGCCGTGGCGCGAAGCCCGTTTGGTTGGCGCAACGGCGGATGTCTCATTTTTCGCGGCTGCGGACACGCGCGAGGAGCTGGCTGCATGCGCGTTGTGGTGCAGGCGAGAGTTGATGTCGAAGCCGGGAGCCAGGCTGCTTGTAGTAACGCAGAATGGGGCCACGCAGCGCGGCGAGATTGAGCGGGCGCTGCTGCGGTACGCAGAGCCGGACGGTTGGGACCAAACCGGTAGACCTTTGTTTGAATTCTCGCTGGGCGTTCCTCTGGCGCAAACTGCCTTGGGGCGGGGAGCGCTGCTGACGCTCATGTGGTTGAGCGAGGCGATCGCAGAGAACGAAATTGATTGGCTTCTTTCAACCGGGCAAATCGCCGCAGAAGAGAATCAGACGCGTGCGCTCACGGCTTATATGCGGGCCCTGCGGCGCCGCAATTTGCAGCGTATAGAGTGGAACCTTACCGATTGGATGACACAGCGCGGGGCGGAGAGCGTTCCAACTGCGTGGACGCAGCGGATGACGCAAGCCAAGCGCGATCTTGAAATTAAAACGATGCGGTTGCGGAGCCCGTTGGAGTGGGTTGAACTCGCGAAACAATTGCTCGAGACGGCTGGTTGGCCCGGTGGAAGGCCGTTGAGCAGCGAGGAGCACCAGGTTACGCAACGGTTGCAGCGCGTAATGGATGACTGCGCTTCACTCGGGTTCGATGGCCAGCGCGTGCAGTGGCGCGACTTTGCAGATTCACTTGAGCGAGCAGCAGCGCAGGCGTTGTTTGCGCCCGAGTCGCGGAATGCGCCGATATTGATTGCCGGGCCGGCGGAGACGGCGGGGCTCGCGGTTGACGGCGTCTGGTTTCTGGGCGCCAGCGAGGATTCCTGGCCGGTAACGGGAGCAACGCATCCGTTTTTGCCGATCGGCGTGCAGCGCGAGGCGCGGATGCCGCATGCGGCGGCGCAGTTTGACTGGGAGCTGGCGCAAGCGATGACAGCTCGCCTGTTGGCATCGGCGCCGCAGGTCAATTTCAGCTATGCGCGGCAAAGCGAGGATGTGGAGGCGAGGCCTTCACGCGTGATTAAAAAAATTGTGGGCACACTGCGAGATTTGCCGGCCGAGTTGCGGCCGCCACGACCGCGCGAAGCGGCAACCGAAGAGTGGATTGATGAGAGTCGAGTTCCCTTCCCTGCTGGCAGAGTGCGCGGCGGAGCAGGCGTGCTGACTGCGCAATCGCGGTGCCCGTTCAAAGCGTTTGCTACTGCGCGGCTGGGGGCGGAGAGTTGGGACGCCGCGGAAGTTGGACTGACGGCAGCACAGCGGGGCAAGTTGCTGCATGAAGTGCTGAAGCTTGTGTGGGATAAGAACGAGGGCGGACTTGGAAGCCACGCCGAGCTGATGGCGATTGCCGATTTGCATGGGTTTGTTGAGAAGCGCGTGCAGCGGGCGATGGGTGAAGAACTGCGCCATGGCGAGCGCGACGTGATGCCGCCGAAGTATCTGGAACTGGAACATGTTCGGTTGACAAACCTGGTGACTGAATGGCTGGAGTACGAGCGGACCCGCGCGGCGTTCAAGGTTGAAGGAACGGAGGTTGAGAAAGTGAAGCCAGTCGGAGAGCTCAACTTGCGTCTGCGCATGGACCGCTTGGACCGGTTGAAGGATGGAAAACTGCTGGTGATCGATTACAAGAGCGGGGACGTTGACCCGAAGATGTGGGAGCTGCCGCGGCCTGAGGATGTGCAGTTGCCACTTTACGCGGGTTTCGCACTGAACGACGATGCCGAGTGCGGCGGGTTGGTATTTGCAAAGGTTCGCGCGGGCGAGTTCCAGTTTGATGGACGCGTGGAGAATGCGAAGACTACGCTGTTGCCGGATTTGAGCGCGAACAGCGGCCTCGTGAAGAAGAAGTTGACCGAGCAGAACCTTGAGGCATGGCGCGAGTACATCGAGCAGATGGCGCGTGATTTTGTAGCGGGCGAAGCCAAGGTCGATCCGCGCGATCGGGAGAAGACTTGCGAGAACTGCGAACTGCAAGCGCTGTGCCGGGTTGCGGAATTCGATGTGGCGGTCGAGGACGAAGACGACTCAGGCGAGGAGGGTGGCAATGAGTAACTCCGCAATGCAACCGCTCCCTCCCGATCAGCCGGAACGCGCACGCGCGCTCGCCCCAGAAAAGTGCGCGCTGGTAAAAGCGCCGGCCGGCTCCGGCAAAACGAATCTGTTGACGCGCCGGTTTTTGCGGCTGCTGTCGATGGTGGACGAGCCGGGCGAGATTGTGGCCATCACCTTTACCAAGGCTGCGGCAGCGGAGATGCGGCACCGAATTCTTGCCGAACTGGAAAGTGCAGCGGCGGGTACAAGCGACGGTGCCGGGGAAGATCCCGAAGGCGAAATCGCAATGGCCAGGCTGGCGCAAAAAGCGTTGGCGAGGTCTCAGGTTGCAGGTTGGAACGTGATCGATTTGCCCGCGCAACTCCGGATCATGACGATCGATGCGTTTTGCCGTGAACTTGCGTTGCAGCAGCCGTTGCTCTCGGGGCTGGGCGGTGGGCTGGAGATTGCCGAGCAGCCGAAGGAGCTGTACCGAAGGGCGGCGCGGCAAACGCTGAATGCGATTGGAAGAGCCGATGCGGAATTGCGCGAAGCCATTGAGGTACTGCTGCTGTGGCGCGACAACAGCTGGCAGGACGTGGAGAACCAGCTGGTGGAGATGCTGGCAGGACGCGACCGCTGGATGCGTGAATTCGTGCTCGATCGCGCGCCGAATTGGGAGCAGCTGCGCGCGCGGCTGGAGCGGCCCTTTGCGCGCGCCGTGCGCGAAGTGCTGACGAATCTCAGCAAGATGCTGGACATCGTGCCTGGCGCGCGCGAAGAGATTCTGGAACTGGCCAGGTTTGCGTGCGAACAATGCGGAGGCGTAGCTCATCAGGAGCTGGCCGAGCTCGCGGATTTCCCGATGGCTCCATTTGAGGGCGCCGACGAGTTGGAGACGGCGCGCGAGGCATTTCAATGTCTGGCGGCGCTTCTGCTGACCGGCAAAGGCACAATGCGCAGAAAAGTCGACAAGACTCTAGGCTTCCCGACCGATTGCAAACCGGAAAAGGCTCGAATGATGGCGCTGATTGCACAGCTTGGCGCACTGGAGGGTTTCGAGGCGGCGCTGTGCAAAGCGAAAGAACTTCCACCTGCGCAATATACCGATGAAGACTGGCGGATCGTGCAGGCTTGCTTCACCGTATTGCGGCGCGCGTCCGGCGAATTGAAGGTGGTATTCGCGGAGACGGGAACGGCGGATTATACCGAAGTTGCGCAGATTGCAGCCGCGGTGCTGAAGGGCGAGCAGGGAATTCCGGGCGAAGGTGCGCTGGCTGCGGCGGACACCATCAAGCATTTGCTCGTCGACGAATTCCAGGATACGAGCCGCAAGCAGCACCGGCTATTGCAGAGTCTCATTTCAGCTTGGCCCGACCGCGCGGGTCGGACGTGCTTTGTAGTCGGCGATCCGATGCAGTCGATTTACCTGTTTCGCGAGGCCGATGCGGAACTCTTCGGGCGCGTGGAGCGTTTGGGACTGGAGATTGAGGACGATCAACCACTGGAGTTTGAGCCGGTACAGTTGACGGCGAACTTCAGGACCGCGCCGGAGCTGGTTCAAACGCTGAACGCGACCTTCGATGAGGTCTTCCGCGCTGATGACGGCAGCGGCGTGCGGTTTGCCCGGGCCGAAGCGGCACGAAGCGAATGCCATGCGGCATGGGAGAGGATACAAAGTCCGCGAATGGAGCTGCACCTGGAATTTGTTCCGACGAACCGCGGAGGGACGGCAACCGATCGGGACCAAAGAAAAGAAGAACGCGAAGCCGCGCAGGAAAAGCAGATTGAGGAGCTTGTTGAGCTGATCCGAGCACACCAGGAGCGGATTGAGCTAACGCAACAGAGGAACGCCAGGAACATTGACGGAAAGAAAGAAAAGTATCGCGTCGCCGTGCTGGGCAGAACGAAGAAGGCGCTGGCGGTAGTGGCGTCGGCATTGCGCGAAGCCCGAGTTCCTTTTCGCGCGGTTGACCTGGAGCAGTTGAAGGATCGGCCGGAGGTGATGGATGCGCTCGCGCTGGGCCGCGCGCTGATGAATGCACAGGATCGCGTCGCGTGGCTGGGTGTGCTGCGCGCGCCTTGGTGCGGATTGGCGCTTGACGATTTGCATGCGCTCACCAGCGGCGATGACGAGGAGCTGATCCTGAGGCCGGTGCCGGAGCTGCTGAAAGAGCGTACGAATCTGCTGAGCGCGGATGGAAGGCTGCGCGTGGAGCGGCTCGAGCGCGCGCTGAGCGAGCCTCTGACAATGAGATTCTCAAGACCAACCACGCAACTGGGCACGTGGCTCGAACAGATGTGGCTGCGCGTCGGCGGAGCAGCCTGCGTAGATGCGGAACAGCGCGCGAATCTCGATCTGCTGTGGCAGACGCTGGATGGATTGCCGCAGGGCGCGCAGGATTTTATGGGTGCGGCTCTCAATGCGGCGCTCGAAAAACTGCATGCTACGCCAAACCCCAACGCGGATGCGGACTGCGGCGTGCAACTGATGACCATCCACGCATCGAAGGGGCTGGAGTTTGAAGTGGTGATTGTTCCGGAACTGCAAGCCGGCAGCGGCCGCGGAGAGCGCAAGATGCTGGCCTGGTTGGAGCGTGGCGTGCTCGAGCCAGGCGAAGCTGATGAGCCCACCGAGTTGCTGATTGCGCCTTTCCAGGAAAAAGGCGCGGAACGGGGCAAGGCGAAGGCCTGGGTGGATCGCGTGCAACACGAGCGCGAGCGGCAGGAGATGCGGCGACTCTTGTATGTGGCGGCGACGCGGGCGCGCGAGGAATTGCACTTTTTCGGGAGAGCCGAGTACAAGCAGGGCGCAGATAGATTTGAAATATGCGATCCGCGAGAGAGCCTGCTCGAGACTGCATGGCCGGCATTCAAGCCGGAGATTGAGCGGCAATTCAATCTGTGGATAGCGGCGCAGGCAGGCAGCGTGGAAACTCTCGCAGCGCAGGCGGCGACTGTTATTGAGATGCCGTTGAGAGGAGCCGGAGAGACCGGCGAACGCAAAACAGGCCCAAAAAGGTTGCCGGCGGATTGGGTGTCGCCTGAGAACGAAACCGCGACGCGCATTATGGAAACTCCGATTACCGGAGCGGGGCGTTTGTATGAGCGCCATGAAGGTGGACTAGTCTCGCGGGCACTCGGTCGCGCGGTGCACACGCTATTGCAACGTGCGGCGCAATTGCGTGAGCAGCGGGATTGGGATGATGTTCGGACGGCTCTTGAGGGGTTGCGCGCGCGCGTGACGGCCGATGTTCGCGCTGCGGGAATCGATCGGGGCGAGGCGGCGCGGATTGCGGAGCGTGCGCTGGCGATTACGGTCGAGGCAACCAGGGATGAATGGGGACGATGGATTTTGGAACCGCGCGAGGAGGCGCAAAGCGAGGTTCGCTGGGCGGGGATCGCGGGCGGTGCGCTGCGGACGGTGCAGGCGGATCGGGTATTCATGGCCGGCGAAACGCCGCTGAGCTTGAGCGGCAACGTGTGGTGGATCGTGGATTACAAGACCGCGCATGAAAAAGAGGTTGACCTGGCGAAGTTGCGGCCGATCTTTGCTCCGCAGATCGAGGCATATGCGCGTTTGCTGAGGAATCTGCGCGGAGCCGATGCGAAGGTTTGCGTGGGACTCTATTACCCGCGGATGCGGACGCTGGATTGGTGGGAGGTTTAGCAGGTGTAATCCAGGATCTCATCAGCCATACTTGCCGCCACGCAAAAAATCCCTGTGGGCCTGGCGCGAAAACAGGTATCGTTACTGAGTACAAGCGCATGTAATATCAGGGTTCCCCATGGAAGAACAGGTTAAGAAGGCGGAGATCGGTGTTAAACGCGCATGGCCTCGCGTCATGGCATGGGTCGGCGGAATAACTGCGATTATCGGCCTTTTCGCCAGTCTGGCCGGGGGCGTGACCTGGTATATAAACCACCACAAGCAGAATGCCGAGAGGCAGGCGAAACTTGCTCTCGCGCAAGCCCAGACAAAGCAGGGAGATTATCAAGGCTCGGTCCAGACCTATGCGGACATTCTCAAAGTGGATCCCACCGATCGCGCCGCGCTCAGCCAGCAGTTGGACGCGACGATGTTATGGGCTGAGAACTACCACGTTGTTGTCCCTGAGGGTAAGAGTGCGACCGATGTCGCTGGTCCGGAACTCGACCAGATCATTGCCATCCTCGAGGGCGGGCTGACGCGAACCAAAGGATCGCAGGCAGCGGACGTGCAGGCGCATCTGGGCTGGGCGCATTGGCTCAACCAGCACATTGCGGAACGGGAGTTCGGTCCGGCCGCGGAGCAGAACCTTCGCGCCGCGCTGGCGACAGACCCAGCCAATGTGTACGCGAATGCAATGCTGGGCAATTGGATGCTCCAGAACGGGAGCAGCTTTTCCGAGGCCACTCACTTTCTCCAGATCGCTGTTTCCACCGGCAAAGAGCGCCCGTTCGTTCGCAGCCTGCAACTCGGCGGGCTCATTTATCTTGACAAACCTGGCGCAAGAGCCGAACTGGTCAGAGTTGCAAACGATATGCGCAATTCCGGCGAGAATCTCGACGAAGGAAACAAGAGGCGCATCCTGAGCTCTTGCTTCGACCCTATTGTTACGGATCGTGAGGAGCTCACGGAGTCGTTGTCCGCCGTTCCGCCTGACGACGCCTGGAAGACCTATCTATGGCTGGACGACACTCAACAAGATGAGTTGGACGAAAAGGCACGCCTTGCGGTCCGCGAATTCATCCAGGCAAACCTTCTGGAGATATCAGGCAAGCGACAGGAGTCGCTGGCGAAGTATCGTGCGCTTTTGCAGGAGCTGGGGAACAATGGGAGCGCAATGGAAAATTCAGTCCGCGCGGCCATTGCACGACTATCCCATAGTGAAACCATAGGATCGCCGCAATAGATTTGGGAACGAAAAGGAAAAGCCCTGCAGAAAGGAAAAGCCCTGCATTTGCAGGGCTCTTCTGGTGCTCTTCTAAAGAACTACTGCAGATTCGCCATGAGGCTGTCGAGTGCGCTTTTCGGCGGGCGAGTCAGCGACTCAGGCAGCGTTGCCAGCGGCTCGTCGACAAGACTCAGATGATCGATGAACGTCGGCTTCTTGGTGTCGATGTAGAAGACACCGGTCAGGACCTCATCCTTCTCGTGCGCTTCCATCAGCGTGCGGACGGCGTTGGCCTTGTCGGTTGGGTCGTAGTCCTCAAGCAGCTTGCGCAGGCGCAGACTTGAGCCGTCGTGCATTTCGACGTCGTAGACCTGGCCGGAATCGTAATCGACCTCAATGTCGTCGAAGCTGGCCACGAAGCCGATCTCGTTGATGGGCTCGTCGTTTTCCTGCAGGAATTTGTAGCTTTTGGTCGAGCCCTCGTGGTCGTTGAAGGTAACGCAAGGGCTGATCACGTCGAGCATCACGGTTCCCTTGTGGGAGATGGCGGCCTTGAGCATGGCCAGAAGCTGCTTTTTGTCGCCCGAGAACGAGCGGCCCACAAAGGTTGCGCCAAGCTGGATAGCCAAAGCGCAGGTGTCGATGGCAGGCAGATCGTTGATGACGCCGGTCTTGAGCTTGGAGCCGATATCGGCAGTGGCCGAGAATTGGCCCTTGGTGAGGCCGTAAACGCCGTTGTCTTCGATGATGTAAATCATGGGAAGATTGCGGCGCATGAGATGTACGAATTGGCCCATGCCGATAGAAGCCGTGTCGCCGTCGCCGGAGACGCCGAGGGCCATCATGTTCTTGTTGGCGAGCATGGCGCCGGTGGTGACCGAGGGCATGCGGCCGTGCACGGAATTGAATGAGTGCGAGCGGCTCATGAAGTAGGCCGGGCTCTTTGAGCTGCAACCGATGCCGCTCATCTTCATCACGCGCTCGGGCTGGACGCCCATCTCAAACATGGCGTCGATGATGCGTTCGGAGATGGCATTGTGGCCGCAGCCGGCGCATAGCGTCGACTTGCCGCCGCGATAGTCAACTACGGGAAGGCCGATGTGATTCACTTTGGGGGTTGGTGCGGTTGCCATATTACAGGCCCTCCTTGGTCGCGAACTCTTCAGTGATGGTGCGGGCGTCGATTGGCAACCCGTTGTAGTGCAGAATGCTGCGCAGCTTGACAACCTGATCGCTGGGCAGATCGAGCTTCAACAGGCTAAGCAGTTGCGCGTCGCGGTTCTGTTCGACCACGTAAACGCGCTCGTGCGAGGCGACGAAGTCGTGAATTTCGTGCGCAAATGGATAGGCCCGGATGCGCATGTAATCCACATTCTTTTTGTACTCATCCCTGATTTGATCGAGGCTCTCGCGCAACGCGAAGTCGGTTGAGCCAAAAGCAATGAAGCCGATCTTCGAGGTTCCGTCCTTTACAGCGACGGGTGCCGGAACCAGCTTGCGGGCGCCTTCGAACTTGCGCGCAAGCCGCTCCATCACGGCCTGGTACTCGTCGGGCTTCTCGGTATACCCGGCTGCGTCGTTGTGGCCCGAGCCGCGCGTAAAGTAGGCGGCCTTGGGATGGTCGGTTCCAGGCAGCGTTCGCCAGCCGATGCCGTCGCCATCCACATCGCGATAGCGTGCAAAACTTCCCAGGCGCTTGAGATCTTCGGCCGTAAGCACTTTGCCGCGATCCTGCGGCTTGTCAGGATAAACAAACGGATCGGTCATCCAGTTATTCATGCCGAGGTCGAGATCGCTCAGAACGAATACCGGGGTCTGGAGTCGCTCGGCAAGATCGAATGCCGCATAGCCGAATTCGAAGCACTCCTTCACAGAACCCGGCAGCAGAACGACGTGCTTGGTATCGCCATGGGAGAGAAACGCGGTCGAAAGCAGATCGGACTGCTGGGTGCGCGTGGGCATTCCGGTTGCGGGGCCGCTGCGCTGCACATCGAAGATGACGCCGGGAATCTCAGCGTAGTAGCCGAGGCCGGCAAACTCGCCCATGAGCGAAATACCGGGACCGGAGGTTGAAGTCATGGAGCGCGCGCCGGCCCAGCCTGCGCCGAGCACCATGCCGATAGCGGCCAGCTCGTCTTCAGCCTGGACCACAGCAAACGTGGCCTTGCCTTCGGGCGTGACGCGGAACTTCTTGAGCAGGTCGGTGGTTGCCTCAATCAGCGAAGTGGAGGGTGTGATGGGATACCACGCCACGACCGTAACACCGGCGAAGACCGCGCCCATGCCGCAGGCTGCGTTGCCGTCGATGATGATCTTGCCGGCGGTCTGGTTCATGCGCTCGATGTAGAACGGGTCCTGCTTGGTGAACGTGGACTTTGCGTAGTCGTAGCCGGCCTTCACAGCGCCAAAGTTGAGGTCGAAGACCTTCTGCTTTTTGGCGAACTGCTTGCGGACGCTCTTCTCGACTTCGGTGAGGTCGAGGTCGAGCAGTTGCGCAACCACGCCGACGTACACCATGTTCTTGACCAGCTTGCGCAGCTTGGCCTCGGGACAGATGGCGGCGGTGAGCTTGTCGAACGGGACCGGGTAGCAGACAACATCGCTGCGGTACTGCTTGAGGTTGAAGTTCTCCTCATAGATGGCGGCGCCGTCCTGTTGCACCGACATCATGTCGTCGCGCGCGGTCTCGGGATTCAGCGCGACGAGTACGTCGATCTCGCGCCTGCGCGCCACATAGCCGTCTTTGCTGGCGCGAATGGTGTACCAGGTGGGCAGGCCGGCGATATTTGAGGGGAAGAGGTTCTTACCGCTGACGGGAACCCCCATTCCAAAAATGCTCTTCAGCAGGATGCTGTTCGCGGACTGCGAGCCCGATCCATTTACCGTGGCAACGATGATGCTGAAGTCGTTTACGACGCGCGGACGCGCGATGGTTTCGCCCTGTTCTTGACCCAGGGCGAGGTCTCCTGTCGCCATTTGGCGGGATTCCCTTCGAGTAGATTGTGGCGAGACGGTTGTGTCTGACCTTCTCAATGAGACGTCAATATGTCGCGCCCCTATGTGATTATAGTCACCTTACAAGTTTCTTGTACCGCTTAATGGGTGAGAGGTAGCTGATTTGCAACGGAAGTGGTAGACACAACCACGGCCGGATTGAGATGGATGTAAGTAGTTCATAAGGTACGATTTAATCCCAATTTCCGAAATGTTGCGGCTACCAGCCGGATTCGGGCCGGATGCGGTCTGACGGGATCGAACTTTCGTGATTGGATTTGAGCGCGGAATCCTGCCTGGCTGGCATCAACCAACGAGTTCGCAGTGCTTGTGCTCTCGAATAACCCCAAACGTGGATGCAGGGAGTTACACTGATTCGCGTCAAAATTTGAACCGCCAATGCTGCGTTCGCCGAAAGTCCGAAGAGATTTCGAGCGGAAATAGCCGATTTTGTGCGCGTGAGATGAGCGGGAAAAGGAAGACCGGATGAGCGAAACCACAGCAGTTGAAGCGGCGGCGCAATCGCTGCCCGAGAACGCGTACAAGCCTCTCAAGAAGGGCGAAACATACCAACCGCTGATGGGCGCAGAGGTGACGCGGCCGGAGCTGACGCATGCGGGCAGTTTTCTGGGGCGTGCTGTTCTGCATTATTTTCTCAGTCGCTTCGGCGTATTCGGCGCTGAAAGTTGGCCAGGGGATGGAAGCGGCAATTCCGATCTCGATTCTCACCATCGGGCTGGCGCGCATGTTCAAGCGGCGTTCAACGCTGCTCGAGAACGTAATTATCACCGGCATTGGGGCGGCATCGGCAGCCGTGGTTTCGGGCGCGGTGTTTACGGTGCCCGCGCTCTACACGCTGCATCTCGATCCGCATCCTGTGCAAACCATTTTCATCTGCCTGGCCGGCGGGTGCTTTGGCGTGTTGTTCCTGATTCCGCTGCGGCGATATTTTGTGCGCGAGACGCATGGGCATTTCCCCTTCCCCGAAGCAACCGCCATCACCGAGGTCCTGGTAACTGGAGAAAAAGGCGGATCGCAGGCGAGGTTGTTGTTGCAGGCGACCGCCGTCGCCGGCGTTTATGACTTTCTTGTTACCACGTTCCACACCTGGAAGGAGTATCTCGATTTCCAGTTTGTGCCGGTGGTGAGGACGCTGGCCGATCGTGCGCGGATGGTGTTCAGCTTCGACGCGATCAGCTTTGTGCTGGGCCTGGGATATGTGATGGGCATTCGCAGCGCGATTGTGTTTTGCGCGGGCGGCATCTTTTCAAACTTTGTGCTGACTCCGCTGTTCTGGTTTACGGGCAGCCACATGGCCGCGGCAGTGTATCCGGGAACCGTTCCAATCGCGCAAATGACGGCGATGCAGATTTATCGCAATTACGTGCGGTTTATCGGCGTGGGCGCAATTGCTTCGGCGGGAATTGTGGGCGTGCTGAAGTCGCTGCGCGTGATTGCCGGGGCATTCGGAATTGCACTGCGCACGTTCACCTCGGGGAAAGCCGAAACCCAGGAGCGGACCGACCGCGATGTGCCGATGATCGGAATCCTGCTGGGAATTGTGGTGGGAGCAATTGCGGCCGGGATTTTCTTCTCGCGGCTGGGCGTATCGTGGACAGTGCTGGCAGCCGGGCTGGCGCTGATGCTCGTGTTTGCATTTTTCTTTACCTCGGTGGCCGCAAACGCGATTGCGACAACAGCCAACAATCCGGCCTCGGGCATGACGATGCTCACTATCATCATTTCGTCGGTGGTTCTGCTGAGCTTTGGCTTGAGCGGAACAACGGGAATGTTCTTTGTGATGGCGATTGCGGGGATGGTTTGCACGGCATTGTGCTCGTCGGGCCAGTTCATCACCGACTTGAAGGCCGGCTACTGGATTGGATCGACGCCGGCGGCGCAGGAGAAGGTGAAGTTCATCGGCGTGATTGTCGCAGCGGTAACAGCGGGGCTGACGATTGTGCTACTGGCGCATACCTTCCAGTTTGGCGAAGCCGCTCCAGGCGACGTGCGGCAGGTATTGGCTGCGCCACAGGCATCCATTATGAAGGCGCTGGTGGTGGGATTCATGAGCCGGCAGCCGGTCGCGTACCTGCTGTTTGGCATCGGCGTGGCTGTCACGGTGATTATGGAGATGCTGGGCAAATCGTCGCTGGTATTTGCGCTGGGAATGTATTTGCCGCTGGGTTTGACGACGCCGATTCTTGCCGGCGGTTTTTTGTCGCACCTGGTCAACCGGAAGGCAGAAAAGACTGATGGCGAGCCGGGCAAGCGGATTCGCGAGCGTGGCGTGATTCTGGCGTCGGGATTGATGGCGGGAGGGGCGCTGGGCGGCGTATTGGGCGCTGCCCTGCGATTGCTGCCAAGCTATCGCGAGGATTGGATTCAAACACCGTTTTACGGGAACGATGCGGTGTCGCAGATGGTGTCCGCGGTTTTGTTTATCGGGGTATGCCTTTATATCTGGCTTGGCAGCCTGCGGCCAAAGTCAGATTCGGAAAGGGCATGACTTTAGAGCTTGAAGAAAAAAAGCCGTCGGAGCGGAGTTTTGTATCAGGGCACGACTTCAGTCGTGCCGACAGGCCTCAAAAAATGGCGGGCTTTAGCCCCTGCGGTATGTCTTTTCAGAAATGTCGAATTGCACCACAGAATCTTTGGGACATTGAAGAAAGAGAAGGTGAGTTGATGGATGCGGCCGGGAAATTTGTAGCGGATGCGGTGTTGGGTATCGATACGTTGTGGGGAGGCGATGTGCTGTGCGCCTCGGGAACGGGCAGGTTTATTGCGGATTCGTGGTTCAGCGATGAGCCGTTGCCATTGGCGTATACGCATGAGGCCGCGGCAAAGCTGCGGCAGGCAGGCGGCGTGAGCGGAAAAGATTTGGACGGCGCGGTGATCGACACCTACGTGAAGGAGATCGATCTGCGAGGCGCGATTGCCGGTGTTCGCAAAGAGGCGGCCGTGGCGGCCGGGTTGCGCGGAGCGTATCTCGATGGTCTGGCGGTGTGTCTCGATACTATGTTCGACCTGGCGATGGAGGTCGCGGGCAAGGGCGATCCGGTTCCCTATTCGCGGGCGGTTGAAGCTTCGACGGCCAAGGGGCCGGAACCGTCGCAGCCTGCGGCGAAGCGGGCAAGGGTTGAAGATCTGCTGGGACTCGCGGGATATACAGGCAGTCTTCTCGACGCTGTTGACGCATGGCGCAAAGAGCGCGTGGTTCCCATGGCGTCAGTCAAGGCGTTTGGCGCCGCGGTGATTGCCTACTTCGACCAATTGAGCGAGAAGAACCTGCTGCCGTATCTGCCGGCGGAGTTGCGGCCAGTTCCAAGGGCAAATATCGGTTTTTTGCCGATCAAGGAAGCGTGGTTTTCAGGCTCGATGAACTATATTGGCCGCGCGCGCAACGCAGATGGCAGCCCGCAGTACGAAGCTTCGTACGAGATCAACGCTTCCCTCTCGATCTCGTATCCCGAGTTTGAACAGCTCGTAAGCCACGAAGTTGTGCCGGGGCACGTAACGACCTTCGCCTATCTGCAGAATCTGTACGTGAGGGGCAAGGCGGCGTTTGAAGCCTCGGTGCTGACCATGAACACGCGCGCGGCCACGCTGTTTGAAGGGATTGCGAATAATGCGATCCTGATTGCGCATGGCGTGACTGAGGTGGAGGATCTGCCCGATGAGGACTTGCAGATCGGCGTGCTGCTGGCGCTGCTGCAGGACGATGCAAAGAACCAGTCATCGTACATGACCTGGGGCGAGGGCCGCGAACAGGCCGAAGTTGCAGCAACGCTGCGCCGGGATTTCCTGGTGACGGAAGAGCGCGCCAACAAACTGTCGGGCGCGTGGGGACGGCATCCCCTGCTGGGGCGCATGTATCTGCCGGCCTATCGCGCGGGAACTGACAAAGTTGCAGCGATCCGGCGGGCGCATCCTGCAGAAAAGGCGCTGCCCGCGATTTATGGTTGCAACGGTCTGGTGGATATTCGTACGATCGACGAGGTGTTGATTGGCTGAGGCGGCGAATACCCCTTTAGTGGCATAGTGCTGAATCGGCGACAGGGTTATTCTTCAGCAGAATCCAGGGGACAACCTGTCAGCGATGTCCGGCTCTGGCGCTTCGCGCGCCCGTGCGATGCATTGAAGGCCCCTCCGAACACCAAAGAGCGTTCTACGGCTAACCCGCATTCGGCCTCTCGCGCATGCTCTGAGAAATGCTGGTGATCGGCCCACCCCTCAGTCAAGCCCTTCCGCTTTAAAAGATCATTCAACACACTGCTCTTCAGCCACTTGCGACAGCCGTACGTTTGCTTGTTTTCTCCGCCGATTCGCTAAGCTTGAATGCAGGTGATTCGATCGGGTTACGCCTTCTTCGGCAGCAGCCCGCAGTCATGCTCATTCAGTTCCGTTCGAAGTCCTTTAGTTTGAGGAGGTTGAGACTTATATTCTTGAAAGGAGACCACTTAAGATAGATCCGTACCGGCAACGATCCTGAAATCACGAGCTTGCAGAAACCACCCGGGGGGCGGCGGGGGTGGGGGGTAGCTGCCTGCGTGAATCGGCCCGCTTCCCCCGCCCATCGAATCCAGCTTGAGGCACTTGAGTTACGAGAATTGCAGCCTCGGATTTACCCCTTCAAGCTTTAGGCATTTCGGAGCCCGGCGCCGGCACCGACGCACGCAGAGTCACGGCCTTCGTGGTGATCGTCAGTTCAGCGGATTGCAGCGACGGCCCCTCCCAACCTTCCTTGGCAGCCTTGATGGTGATTGTTCCCGCTTGCTTGGTCGATTGCAGAATCACCTGCGCGAGTCCGTTGAAAAGCGAACGCTTGGGTTCCTTGTCGCTCTCCTGGCAGTTGGGATCGCCGTTACCCACGCCAATTAGAGCGCCTTCGCCGGAGACATGGAAGTTGATGAAGTTCTGAGCGGTCGGCACGGGACGGCCGTCCTTGTCGAGAGCCTCGACAGTGATCACCGCAACGTCTTCACCGTCGGCATTGATTTCGGTGCGGTCGGCAGTCAAACGGATCGCCACTCCCGCGCCGGTGGTCTCGCGCTTCTCAGTCAGCACAACCTTGCCGTCTTTGGTGCCGCGCGCCTCAATAGAGCCCGGCTCGTAGCGAATCTTCCATTCAACGTGGCCGAGATGCGGGACCTTCTTTGAACCCTGGCTCTGCCCGTTAACGAACAGCTCGACCGAATCGGCATTCGAGTAGACCCACACTGGGATCTCCTCTCCTTCCCAGCCCTCGAAGTTCCAGTGCGGAAACAGGTGCGGTGTTGGCTCCTTCCCCCACCACGCCTTGTAGTAGTAGAAGTAGTCCTTCGGGAAACCGCACATGTCCACGATGCCAAACTGCGAGTTGATCGACGGCCAGCCATAAGGAGTTGGCTCTCCGCGGTAGTCAAAGCCGGTCCATGCAAAACCGCCCGCCTCCCACTCCCGTGTGCCGTAAAAAGTCCGCCGGACTTCCGGCGTCTCGCCCCATGGCACCACTCCGTTATACGAGTTCACAATATTGCGAAGCTTGTCGTTGACATACATGCCCCGGGTGCTCACGGCGCTTGAGGTCTCAGAGCCGTAGAGAGGTCTCTCCGGATGCTTCTGATGGTCGCGATCGGGAGACGGCAGGTTGTAATTGAATCCAATGATGTCGAAAGCGTCGGAGACTCCCTTCGAGTTATCTCCGTTTACGGCTCCGACACCACGCGGGTAGGGTCAAGCCATGGCAAAGATCCACCATGGAGCGCGCAATCTTCGCGCCTTCTTCGGCCATCGGGCCCTGGAGTTGCCCCTCTTCGTTGCCTACCGACCACAGAATGATGCAGGGCGAGTTGCGATAACGCTTCACCATCACTTCAAGCTGCGCCAGGCCTTCGGGGCTGGAACTCATTTGCCGGGTCTCGCACATCGTCATCAGGCCCAGGCGCTCGCAGGCCTGCACCCACTCCGGCGTAGGCATGTTATGCGAAGTGCGAACAGAATTGCCTCCCATCTGCTTGAGCACCGCCGCCCTGAAGTACTGCGGCCCGATTCGGCAGCGCAGCGCCAACGCCGGCGTGGTCCTGGTGGTTGCAGGTGCCCTGAATCTTGATGTTCTG
>CAVSYM010000020.1:0-262595 GCA_963732165.1 uncultured Acidobacteriaceae bacterium | reverse complement strand
TTCGAAGCAAGACTACGCTCGGTCAGTTCAGCTATGACGGTGTTGCCCGGCTGCGGCCCGGGGTGACGATGCAGCAGGCGAACGCGGATGTGGCCCGCATGTGGCCCATCGTGCTCAACAGTTTTCCCACCCCACCCGGATTCAGCATTGACCTCTTCAAAAAGGCTCGCATAGGTCCCAACGTTCGGCCGCTCAGCCAGGATGTAATCGGAGACGTAGGCAAGCTGCTTTGGGTACTGATGGGCAGCATCGGAGTGGTGTTGTTGATCGCCTGCGCCAACGTCGCGAATCTGCTGCTGGTGCGCGCCGAATCGCGCCACCATGAACTGGCGGTATGCGCAGCCCTGGGGGCAAGCCCGTGGCGAATCGCCAAGCAGTTCCTGCTGGAGAGCTCGGTATTGGGAGTATTGGGCAGCGCGCTGGGGCTCGTGCTTGCCTGGGGAGCGCTGCGTTTGCTGATTGCGCTTGGTCCTGAGGGACTGCCACGATTGCACGACATCGGCATCGACATGAACGTGCTGGTTTTCACGCTATTGGTGGCGCTGCTATGCAGCCTGCTCTTCGGTTCCATTCCCGCTCTGAAATATGCCGGCACACGAGTGGGAACGGGCCTGCGCGAGAACCGGACGACCAGCCAGGGCCGTGAGCGCCACCGCACGCGCAACATTTTGGTGGTGATCCAGGTAAGCCTTGCGTTCGTGCTGCTGATCTGTTCCGGGCTCATGATCCGGACTTTTCGCGCATTGATCCACGTCGATGCCGGATACGATTCCGCAGCGAAGATCCAAACGGTGCGACTGGGCATCCCCGATGCCGACGTGCCTAAAGACGACGACGTCCTGCGCATGCAGCAGGCCATCGCACAAAAAATTGCTGCAGTTCCGGGAGTCGAGTCGGTAAGCTTCGGCGGTTCCGTGCCTATGGATGGAAACGGCTGGCACGACCCGGTATTTGCGCAGGATCGAAACTATGCGGCCGGCGCGTTACCGCCGTTGCGCGAATTCATTTTCGGCGCTCCGGGATTTCTGAAGACGCTTGGCATTCCCCTGGTTGCGGGGCGCGACTTTACGTGGGACGAGCTCTTTGAGAAGCGGCCCGTTGGCATTGTGAGCGAGAACTTTGCGCGCGAGTACTGGGGCAGCCCCGCGAATGCGATCGGCAAACACATTCGCGTGAGCTCGAAGGACGATTGGCGCGAAATTGTCGGGGTTATCGGCGATGTGCACGACGATGGCATGAATAAGGACGCGCCTACTGTGGCCTACTGGCCCACTTTGCTTTCGAACTTTGAGGGCGGTATGTTCACCGTTCGACGCTTCGTGGTGTTTACTATCCGCACTCCGCGAGCGGGTTCTGAAAGCCTGATGAAGGATGTGCGTCAGGCGGTATGGTCTGTGGATGCCAACCTTCCACTTACCGACATCCACACCCAGGACTACTACTACCAGAAGTCGATTTCGCGAACGTCGTTTACCCTCGTGATGCTTGGGATTGCGGCCGGAATCGCCCTGTTGCTGGGGATTGTGGGGCTTTACGGCGTGATTGCGTATTCAGCCTCGCAGCGTAAGCGCGAGATCGGCATTCGCATCGCCCTGGGAGCACAACGTAATGCCATCACCTCAATGTTCGTGCGGCAGGGGCTGGTGTTGGCCGGGTGCGGCATCGGATGCGGATTGCTGATGGCCCTGGGCGCTACCCGGTTGCTCAAGTCGCTGCTTTTCCATGTCAGTCCGGTGGATCCGGTTACGTATCTGCTGGCGTGCATTGCGTTGTGCCTGGCAGCTTTGTTGGCCAGCTACATTCCGTCGAGACGAACGGCAGCAGTAAATCCGGTGGACGCATTGCGGGCAGAATAAGGAGTCGTTTATGCCGGTTGAATCATGTGTCCCCATCATTCCGAGCGCGGACCTCAAAAAAACTCTGCGCCTGTGGGTCGATGGGCTCGGGTTCTCGACAAGCAGAGAGATGTATGATGACGGCCGGCTGATCGGCTGCATGCTGGACAAAGGCAAGATGTGGTTCTGGCTGAATCAGCGTGCCGGCGATCCGGTCAAGCCGGAGGAGTACAACGGAATCAGTCTCTACTGGGCTCCTGCAAACATCAATCGAAACCCGGGAGCATTTGAAAAGCCTCGGATTCGAGGTTTCAGAGCTCGAAGATCGGGACTACGGGCAGACAGAATTCTTCCTGACCGACGATGACGGCTTCACGCATTGCTTTGGCGTGGCAACACAAAAATAGGCTTTGCGCGGGATAGGCTCGTGGACTCCCACGCTGGCGACAAAAACAAAGGCGTCGCGAGGGTGGGGCACCCGGCATCTGTGGCTGTTCCTCGCGCATTTAGTTGTCGCCCAAACACTCGCTGACGTGCTGATTCGCCGACTTGCTGACTCGCTGACTCGCTGACTTGCTATCTCGCTGCCCCCTTGCCCGTCTACACTCAAGAAGTTGGCGATGCTTTCGCTTGAAGGTTGCAAACTTGAGATCTGTTTTCAGATTGGCAGCTGTTGTTTTGGCGCTCGGAACAGCCGCGCCCGTGGCGGCGCGCGCGCAGAAACTGACAGCGACGCCGGACGCGATTCCCACCACGCTCGCCGATCGCGAAAGCGCACTCCAGGACATCTTCCAGGTATATTGGGGGGCGTACCTCGAGCGCTATCCCGAGTTTGCCTCGACCATTGGCGACACGCGCTATAACGACAAGATCACCGACTTCAGCGTAAGCGCCGAGAACGCGTGGCTGGCGCGTGAGCAGGACTGGCTGCTGAAGCTGGCCGAGATCGATCCCACCGGGCTGAGCGAGCAGCAACAACTGAGTCAGGAGCTGCTCATCCGCAAGTTCACTGAGGACGCGCGAGGAGCCGAGTTTAAGGAGTGGGAGATGCCGGTGAACCAGATGGGCGGCATCCAGATTGATTATGCCGAACTGGCTGGCCAGTTGAGCTTTAACACGGTGAAGGACTACGAAGACTGGATTGCGCGGCTGCATGCGCTGCCTGACGCATTCAACCAGGTGACGACCAACATGTCGCTGGGGATGGAGGATCAGCGCGTTCCACCGCAGTATCTACTCGAGAAAGTACTGGACCAGGTGAAGCAGATTGCGGGCGAAAAGGCGGAGGACACTCCGTTTGCCGCGCCGCTCAAAAAGTTCCCTGCCTCGATTGCCGCCGCGGACCAGGATCGCTTGAAGAGCGAACTGCTGGATGCGGTAACGAAGGAAGTGCTGCCGGCGTACATGCGATTTGCGCGGTTCCTGGCGGTGACGTACATTCCTGCAGGGCGTACGGAGCCGGGAATTTCAGCTCTGGCCGACGGCGCGCGTTATTACGCGTTCTGCATCAAGCGCGAAACCACGACCGACCTGACACCGGAGCAGATTCACCAGATAGGCCTCGACGAGGTGAAGCGCGACGAAGCGGAGATGCTGGCAATCGCGCAGAAGCTTGGATTCAAAGATCTGGCCAGTTTCCGCGCGAGTCTGAAGACCAACCCGAAGCTGAAGGCCACGAGCGGCGATGCGCTGCTGGCGGCGTACAAGGGTTACGTTGGGCCAATGCAGGCCAAACTGCCGGATCTGTTCGGCATACTGCCCAAGGCTCCGCTCGAAGTGGTGGCGATGCCCGATTACATGGCTGCGTCGGCTCCCCCCGCGTATTACGTGGCTGGCACGCCTGACGGCAAGGTTCCCGGCAAGCTTTGGGTAGACACCTACAAAGCGACCGACCGCAACTTGTATTCGGTAGAGGCGATCGCGTATCACGAAGGAGTGCCCGGGCACCATTTGCAGATTTCGATTGCGCATGAGCTGACGGGACTGCCGGAGTTTCGCAAGTTCGATTCGTACACGGCGTACACCGAGGGATGGGCGCTCTATGCGGAGCATCTGGGCAAGGACGCGGGTTTCTACCAGGATCCCTACTCGGATTATGGAAGGCTCGAAGCGGATATGTGGCGGGCGATTCGGTTGGTGGTCGATACCGGCGTGCACTCCGAGCACTGGACGCGGCAGCAGATGGTGGACTACTTCCACGAGCACACAAATATGGATGAGACGACGGTGCAAACCGAAGTCGACCGCTATATCGCGTGGCCGGGCCAGGCGCTGGCGTACAAGATCGGGCAGATGAAGATACTGCAACTGCGGGCGCGAGCCGAGAAAGCGCTGGGCGCGAAATACGATATCAAGGCGTTTCGACGATGAGATTGTGGATGCGGGCGCGTTGCCGCTCGATGTGCTGGAGACGCGCGTGAATGCGTGGATTGCGGCGCAGACGGGGAGTGGTACCGGCTCCGGCAAGTTAGGGGTTGGGGTTCCTTAGATCTGATGCGAACTCGTTGTCTTCGCGGGCCGCGTGCCCCTGAACATCACGCCCCGCCTACTGCGTGATAACCTTGACAGTTCCCAATAAGGGGCTCGCCGAATTGCGCAATTATGCCGCTGGAAGGATTGGCTCCCGAATTGATTTGTACGGAACGAAGAAAGGGAGCAATGATGAAACGCATTCTTGCTGCAATGTTTTTGTTCGCAGTGGCTGTGAGCCTTCATGCGCAGGCGGTTAGCGCCACGGTGTGCGACATTCTGAAAGATCCGCAGGGATTCAACGGAAAAACAGTAACGATCAAGGGGACGGTGAAAATCGGCCTGGACGAGTTTGTGGTAGTTGATGCCGATTGCGGCTTGCCGGTGAATGCGATCTGGCTGGCGTATCCGGAGGGGACCAACGCGAAGTCGGGTCCGCTGGCAATGGTTGAATTGCAGCCGGCGAGCAACTTTGCCGGAACCGTGGAAGAGGTGCAGCGGGCACAGGTGAAGCTCGGATGGAACAAGGAGTTCAAGCAGTTCGATCGGTTGCTCTCAACGCAGGTAAAGGGCGGCAACATGTGCCTGGGCTGCATGAAGTACGAAGTGGCGGCCACGCTCACGGGGCGCTTGGATGGTACCAGGGCGGAGATCAAGCGCGACACTGGCGGGAAAATTGTTGGCATCAGCGGATTTGGAAATATGAACGCATATAACGCGAGGCTGGTGCTTGGTTCGGTGACCGACATTGTTCCGCACGAGATTGATTATTCGAAGCCTGCGGCGAACAACGGCACACCGGTGCAGATTCCGGAAGAGTTTACGGGGGTGCAGCCCAAAGATCAGCTGCACCGGGCCCACGATTCTTTCGGCAACCAAGGCAATAACAACGGCGTGGTCGTTGGTGCTGTAAAGAACGAAGTGGCGCGGAAGAGCGAGACCAGGAGCGACGATAAATCTCCTGACGGCGTTATCTTCAACGCCGAATTCAATCAGGACCGGCTGAAGGGCGACGACCTGTCGCGAGCGATGGCGCACGTTGGCGAGCACATTGCCGATCTGCGGAATCCTGAAGCTGGGATAGAGCAGGCAAGCGTGTTTCAACTGGAGTATCGCGCCTGGGTTACGACGGCGGTGTTTGCAATCGGCAGCGCGCAGAAATCGCTCACCATCCCTGGCGGCTACGAGATTTGGAACTCGAGCTGGCCGCAAGGCGATGGGGTAACGAACCTCGAGAACGCAGTTTCGTCGTATCTGCAGACAGAGGCAGGGCTGACGAAGTAAGTGGAGTTAATTTCCCGAGCTTAGCGGTATCCAACCCATCCACGATGAGTCTGTGCAAAGATGGGGCGCCCAGCGTGCCTCTTGGTTAAGGGCCGAGTGCCCAGCCGATGCGCGTATCCTGTTGAGTAGACCAAAATCACCCGTTCAAACAAGAGGACAATATGGAAATAGCTGTTGAGGCGAGCCGGGCGCCCGCACAACTGCCCGATGTACGCATAGCCGTGCTGGGCGCGGGAAAGATGGGCGGCATTCTGCTGCAGGCGTTTTTGAAAGAGAACCTGTTTGCCGCGGAGAAGATTCACGCGACCCGAACCAAGGCTGAGAACGCGCTGGCGCTCAGCACCCAATGGGGCGTGGACGTAGGCACCGACAACGTTGAGGCGGCGCGGCAGGCAGACTTGATTTTGATTGCGGTAAAGCCGTTCCAGGTGCCCGACCTGATTGCGGAAATCAAGCCTGCGCTTACCAAAGACAAGACGGTGGTTTCGATTGCAGCTTCGGTAAAGACCAAGGCGATTGAAGAAGCGTCGGGGTTGGATATCGGCGTCATTCGCGCCATGCCCAATACGCCTTCAGCGCTGGGCGCGGGCATAGCGGCTCTGTGCCGGGGACGCTTTGTTTCCGCAGCTCAGATGGAACTGGCGCAACGGATCTTTGAGACCGTGGGGCGCACTGTGATCGTCGAAGAGAAGCACATGGATGCGGTGACCGGCCTCTCGGGCTCGGGACCGGCGTACATCTACATCATTATTGAGGCACTGGCCGAGGCCGGGGTGAAGGTGGGCCTGCCGCGCGATATCGCTACGCAGCTTGCGGCGCAAACCGCCTACGGCTCCGCCAAAATGGTGCTCGAGACGGGCTATCATCCCGCTCTGCTGAAAGACGCGGTGACCACTCCAGCCGGCTGCACCATTGATGGCATTCTGGAACTCGAAGAAGGCGGACTGCGCGTGACGCTGATCAAGGCGGTGATGCGGGCAACCGAGCGGGCGCGGCAACTGGCGGCGGGGTAGAGGCAAGAACTAGGGAAAAGGGGCGGCATTGGCACCTACACGTAAGTTGAAGTCACACATTGTTACTTCAAAAACCGGCATTCCGGCGGAGCTTGTGGAACACCGGATACTGTCGATTCGCGGGCAGAACGTGATGCTAGATAGCGACCTGGCAGAGCTTTACGAGGTTGAGACAAAGGCGCTGAATCTTGCGGTCCGGCGCAACGCAGATCGTTTTCCAGAGGACTTCATGTTTCAATTGACCCCGCAGGAATTTCAAGACTTGAGGTTTCAATTTGCAACCTCAAGTTCCTGGGGCGGGCGTCGCTATCCACCGCTGGCCTTCACCGAGCAGGCGTTGCGATGTTGTCGAGCGTTCTCCGCAGTAGGCGCGCCGTGCAAGTAAACATCGCCATTATGCGCGCCTTCGTTAAGCTCAGACAAATACTTTCCTCGAATCGCGATCTTGCCCGTCGCATGAATGAAATGGAAAAGAAGTATGACTCGCAGTTTAAGGTGGTCTTCGACGCGATCAGAGGTCTGATGAAGCCGCTCGAAACGCCGCGCCGAAGAATCGGCTTTGGTTCACATTCTTAGCCTGCCAGGCCAAATGCCTTAATCTGATTTCTTGTCAATCCAACGCCCAACCTGGCTGCCTGCATACATCCCCGAGCTTGACGGGCTGCGCGGCATTGCGGTTCTCGCAGTCGTCTTTTACCACTGCCATCCTCGGCTTCAGGGCACCTGGATCTACGGCGCATCGCTGTGGGGATGGGCCGGAGTCAATCTCTTCTTCGTGCTTTCGGGCTTCCTGATCACTTCAATCCTGCTGGGCTCGCGCGAGAAGCCTCACTACTTTCGCAACTTCTACGGACGCCGCGTGCTGCGCATCTGGCCGGTGTACGTGTTGTTGCTGGTGGCGGTTTATCTCGAAGCGCCGTGGTTTGTGGGGCTGCCGGTGGGAAAGGCGTTCTTGACCGCGCCGTGGTGGGCCTACGCCTTATTTGTTCAGAACCTGTTTCACTTGGTCCTGCCTCCGGCCATCGGGCCCACGTGGTCGTTGGCGATTGAAGAGCAGTACTACTTTTTGTGGGCGCCAACCGTCCGCTTGCTGAAGAGGCCGGCGCTACTCGCGATTCTGCTGGGCGCGGCGCTGGTGGCTTCTCCGCTGTTCCGGTACGCAAATCTGCGCTGGATGACGCCGACAAACACGCTGATTCATTTGGATGGCATCGCATGGGGCAGCCTGCTGGCGCTGGGGCTGCACACCGTAAAGCTGAGCCGGCGCACGTGGCTCGTTCTGGGGCTGAGCGGATTGGTAGTTGGGTTCGCGCTGACCGCGACTATTGCCGGTGGAACATCGTTCCTCGATTCGGCGCTCGGAGTGTGCTTTGCGGGCGCCGTGCTTGCGGCGATTGCATCGACCGGCACGCGCAATCCGCTGAATGCCGCACTGCGCAAGGGTCCGCTCAAGTTTTACGGGAAGATCAGCTACGGACTCTATATGATTCACATCGCGGTGTTCGTCTTCTTTGGCTGGTTCGACCTGCAGATGAACAGCCATGGAATGGCGGGAGACCTGGCGATTGTCGCCTTCAGGCTTGCTGCTTCAACAGTGGCAGCCACAGTAATGTGGTACGGATTTGAAAAGCAAGTTCTGAAGCTGAAAAAATATTTTTGACCTGGAAAACCGAAGAGAATCGGCGCGGGCGACGTCGGCAGTAACGTTCCAAGGCAATCGCATTGCAAGATATGAGAAGGATTTGTTTTGAAAGGGCACGGCTTCAGCCGTGCCGCAAAAAGCTACAAGGGAAATGCCCGGCCTTTAGGCCCTGAGGGACGGGGTTGAGACGGGAAATACATCCCTCAGCGGCTAAAGCCGAGGTCGTTTTTTGACCTATCCATCGGCACGGCTGAAGCCGTGCCCTTTCAAAGTCGCCACTGTTCGTGATCCCAAATCCAAACGCGATTGCCCTGAGTAACGATCTGTTTTGGCTTGAACAAATTGCGCAAACCTGATTGGGCTGACCGGGGGCCGGATCAGCGCCCCCAGCGGCTGACGATGACGAAGATCGCCAGCAGGAAGAGCACGACATCAGGAGCTGCGGATTCCTTACGCCTCGCGTGATAAATGCCGGCCATAACCATCAGCAGCGCCAGTCCTGCCGCGGCGAAAATCACCGTCATGTAATTGGGCACAATCGAGGGCGGTGTGAGAAGCCCCAATGCGCCAGCGACTTCGAGCAGCCCGATCGAAGCGCCCTGCCCGGTTGAGATCCCGATCGGGCCCCCCTTCAGTTTCCGCCCGAGAAAGGTTTTTACATGGCCGAAAGCGAGTAGTTTCGTCACGCCGGCGACGAAAAAAACAACCGCCAGAATCCCCTGCGCCGTCCAAATCAAGTAATTCATACCACTCATGGCTCAGTCCTCCCAGCGGCCCCCGTGACTTGCGCCGGCCCACGCGCCGCTGTACGGCTGGTGAATGCGATCCCGACAGTGCGTCATTGAACACCCGTTCCAATTTAATAGCAAGGACTTACTTTTGATCATGTGACTGGAGTCACTCTGGCGCATCCTGGCGGCTGTTAGCCTTTTATTGAGGCTCTTTTCACAAGCCTGGAGTACAGTAATTCTCCTGACGCAAATATCCCCCATTGCGAGGTGAGTCATGACCGAAGCCGCTACAACCGAAGCCGTAAACAACACACTTAGCCCTGAACTGCTGGGAAAAATGGACGCCTACTGGCGCGCTGCAAACTATCTTTCAGTGGGCCAGATCTATCTGAAAGACAATGCGCTGCTGGAGCGGCCACTGACCTTGGACGACGTGAAGCCGCGTCTGCTGGGCCACTGGGGCACCACGCCGGGTTTGAACTTTCTTTACGTTCACTGGAACCGGCTTATAAAAGAGCGCGGGCTCAACATGATTTACGTCATCGGTCCGGGGCACGGCGGACCGGGCCTGGTAGCGAACACCTATCTTGAAGGCTCTTATTCCGAGATTTATCCCTACATCGGGCAGGATAAGGACGGCATCAAGCGGCTCTTCAGGCAGTTCAGCTGGCCATACGGAATTCCGAGCCACGTAGCGCCTGAGACGCCGGGATC
Source organism: uncultured Acidobacteriaceae bacterium (assembly GCA_963732165.1). Classification (GTDB taxonomy): domain Bacteria; phylum Acidobacteriota; class Terriglobia; order Terriglobales; family Acidobacteriaceae; genus Telmatobacter. The sequence goes on along the minus strand of CAVSYM010000020.1, from coordinate 252,907 downwards.
GATTCACGAGGGCGGCGAGCTCGGCTACTCACTGGTGCATGCCTACGGCGCCGCATACGACAATCCCAACCTGATTGTGGCCTGCGTTGTGGGCGACGGAGAAGCCGAAACCGGTCCGCTCGCGACCAGCTGGCACTCCAACAAGTTTCTGAATCCGGCAACCGATGGCGCAGTCCTTCCGATCCTGCATCTGAATGGGTACAAGATTGCGAACCCCACGGTGCTGGCGCGCATTCCGCACGCCGAGCTTGAAGAACTGATGCGCGGCTACGGATACGAGCCGTACACTCTCGCGGGCGACGATCCCGAAGTACTCCATCAGCAGGCGGCAGCCTTGTTCGATAAGATCTTCGACCGCATTGCCGAGATCCAGAAGGCGGCGCGCGAAGAGGGAGTGACCGAGCGGCCCGCATGGCCGATGGTAATTATGCGTACGCCGAAGGGCTGGACCGGGCCGAAGATTGTGGACGGCAAGCCGGTAGAGAATACGTGGCGCGCGCACCAGGTACCGCTCGATGCGGTGAGAACGAATCCGGAGCACTTGCACCAGCTTGAAGAGTGGATGCGCAGCTATAAACCGGAGGAACTGTTCGACGAGAAAGGCGCGCTGCGCGCCGACCTCGCCGACATTGCGCCCAGGGGCCGGCTGCGCATGGGCATGAACGCGCATGCCAACGGAGGCCTGCTGCTAAAGCCGCTGAAAGTGCCGAACTTCCGCGAGTTTGCTGTGAAGATCGAAGTGCGCGGAAGTGAAGACGTAGAGTCGACGCGCGTGTTGGGCAAGCTGTTGCACGCGGTGATGGAAGCCAACAAAGCAGAGAAAAACTTCCGCGTCTTCGGGCCGGACGAAACCGCGTCGAACCGGATCGGCGACGTGATAACCGGAACTGGCAAGGCATGGATGGCCGAGACATTGCCGGTGGATGTGGACCTTTCGCCCACGGGCCGAGTGATGGAAGTGCTGAGCGAGCACATGTGCCAGGGATGGCTCGAGGGCTATCTGCTCACCGGCCGGCACGGGTTCTTCTCCTGTTACGAGGCGTTCATCCACATCATCGACTCAATGGTGAACCAGCATGCCAAGTGGCTCAAGACCACGCGCGAAATTCCGTGGCGCAAGCCGATCGCGAGCTTGAACTATCTGCTGAGCTCGCTGGTTTGGCGGCAGGATCACAACGGATTTTCGCATCAGGACCCGGGCTTCATCGACCATCTGCTGAACAAGAAGGCCGATGTGGTTCGCATCTATCTGCCGCCCGACGCGAACACGCTGCTGTCGGTGGCCGACCACTGCCTGCGCAGCCGCCACTATGTGAACCTGATTGTGGCGGGCAAACAACCGGCTCCTCAATGGCTCAGAATGGACGAGGCTATTGCGCACTGCACAACCGGACTAGGCGCATGGTACTGGGCCTCGAACGACGAGGGCAAACCGGAAGTCGTGATGGCCTGCTGCGGAGATGTTCCAACAATGGAGGCGCTGGCTGCGGTTTGCCTGCTGCGCGAACACGTTCCCGATCTGCGCATCCGCGTAGTGAATGTGGTCGACCTGATGGCGCTGCAGCCGCAGTCGGAGCATCCGCATGGATTGTCCGATGAAGATTACGACAACCTCATGCCGCCGGGCGTTCCGGCGATCTTTGCGTTCCATGGCTATCCATGGCTGATACACCGGCTCACCTATCGCCGGCACAATCACGACAACCTGCATGTACGCGGATACAAGGAAGAAGGCACAACCACAACGCCGTTCGACATGTGCGTGCTGAATAACATCGATCGCTTCCAGCTTACGTTCGATGCCATTCGAAGAGTGCCGCGGCTGGCAAACAAGGTGGATGCAACGGAACAGTGGTACTCAGAACAGATCCAGCGGCACAAGCTTTATGTTGCCGAGCACGGCGAAGATCTGCCGGACGTCACAAATTGGCGCTGGCCGGGGAAAAACTAGCCATTAGCCAATAGCCAGTAGGCAACCGCCATGCGCAACTATTGGCTATTGGCTATTGGCTATTGGCTATTGGCTATTGGCTATTGGCTGCACTCAGAGAAAGGCTTTGTACGAATGTCGTCTTTACCGGTTTTGGTGTTGAATAGCGGATCATCGTCAATCAAGTTCTCAGTGTATGAGGCAGGAAACGGCGAACGCGAACGGCTCTTTGAAGGCGCAGTTGATGGAATCGGAACCGATCTGGGCAAGTTCTGGATCAAGGATGCGAACGGCAAGAAGCTGGTGGACCAGACGACGGCGCTGCCCAGCCGGTCGGTGGCGTTCAAGCTGGTGGCCGACGCGCTCAACTCAGGCGAGTTCCCTGCCCCCAAGGCGATCGGGCATCGCACGGTTTGCGGCGGACCTACGGTGAACGAGAACCAGCTCATTACCCCCGCATTGATTGACGAGATCGACAGCTATGCTGCGCTGGCCCCACTGCACACGCCCATCGCGGTTTACATCATGCGCGAGGCGCTCAAGCTTTTTCCCGGCGTTCCAAACTTCGCAATCCTCGATACCTATTTTCATCGCACCATGTCAGAGGTCGCGCGCGTAATGCCGATACCGGAAGAGTACGCGGCCATGGGCGTCCGGCGCTATGGTTATCACGGCATCTCGTATGAGTCGATCATTTATCAGTTGCAGCCCAATGTGCCGGAGAAGCTGATCGTGGCGCATCTTGGCAATGGCGCGTCCATCACCGCGATCCGCAATGGCGAGTGCCTCGACACCTCGATGGGATTGACGCCTTCGGGAGGCATCATCAGCGGCACCCGCACCGGGGATATCGATCCTGGGGTGGTGCTGTTCATACTGAACAAGATTGCCGAGACCGGCGCGAGCGCAAAAGAAGCGGCCGACCAGCTGGAGACCGTGGTGAGCAAAAAGTCGGGTCTGGCCGGCGTGAGCGGCGGCATGAACGATATGCGCGACCTTCGCGAAGCCATCAAGGCCGGTGACAAGAAGGCGCGGCTGGCTGTCGATAAATTTGTATGGACGATTCAGAAATGGATCGGCGGATATGTTGCCGAGTTGGGCGGGCTCGACATGCTGGTGTTCACCGGCGGCATCGGCGAAAACGATATCGCCTCGCGCGCAGAGATTTGCGCGGGGCTGGGCACGCTCGGAATTGAAGTGGATGCTGAACGCAACAACGTGCGTGGCGCGGCAACTATCTCTGCCGAAACTTCAAAGGTGACGGTGCGCGCGATTCCACCGCTCGAAGACCTCATCATCGTGAACCACGTGGTGCGGTTGTTGAGCGCGTAGAAGTGGCCTCACAAATAGTTTCGTATCAGCCCGCCACCGGCGTTACCGACCCACGATGGACGGAACTTTGGGGGCCCCATCCATCGAGCGTCTTTTGCTCGATGGGTGGAGACCACGAATCTCAGGACGGCCGCAGTCCGGTTTGGTTTCGTATCCAGGGCACGATTCAGTCGTGCCGAAACCGCGCCAAAAATGGACGGGGCTTTAGCCCCTGAGGGAAGGTCTCTTCAAACTGACCCAGCAACAACATCGCGGGGCTTGACGCTCGCGCATCGCAGCCCCTGTTTTAAACTGAATATGACCGGCTCGGAGCCCGGGCTCATGTCTGTAACCGCAGTCCCCACGGCCATCAAACCTCTTCCATCGCCAGCGCTCAAGCGCTATTCGTGGGCCGTACTCGCATACTTCATCGCCGTCATCCTGTGGGGCGCGGTTACGCGAGCCACCGGCGCGGGCAACGGATGCGGTAATCATTGGCCGCTCTGCAACGGCACCGTGATGCAGCATTCGGCCAGCGCCGACACAATCATCGAGTTCACGCATCGCATCACCAGCGGCATCTCGCTCTTCGCGCTGATTGCGCTTCTGGTGTGGACGTTCCGGGCCACTGCGCGGGGACACCTGGCGCGACCTGCCGCCGTTGCTTCGCTGGTTTTCACGCTGATTGAGGCGGTCCTTGGCGCGTTTCTGGTGAAACTCGGCCTCACGGCGCAGAGCCAATCTCCATTGCGCGCGCCTTATCTGGCGCTGCACTTTACCAATACGCTGTTACTCATGGCCGCGCTCGCCTTAACTGCGCACATGCTTTGCCGTTCGCGCGGATTCGTGCGCAACGATATCAAGCTGGTTGCTCCGGCCGGCACGTTAGCGGGCATACTGATGCTGCTGGTGGTGGGCGTTACCGGTTCGCTGGCCGCGCTGGGCGATACGCTCTTCCCTGCCAGTTCGCTGGGCACCGCATTTGCGCAGGATTTCTCAGCGAAGAGCGCGTGGCTGGTGCGCTGGCGGTGGACTCATCCGGCGGTCGCGCTTCTGGCCAGCGTTTTTTTAATCTGGATTCTTGTTCGAGCCGTGCGACGTCCCAGCGACGGAAACGCGCACTGGGACAATCGCAGACTCTCTGCCCTGGTACTGATCCTGCTGATCGCGCAATACGTGCTGGGTGTGTTGGATGTAACACTGCTTGCGCCGGTATGGTTGCAGATCGTTCATTTGCTCGGCGCCGATGTGCTGTGGGCCGCGCTGGTGGTGCTCACGGCGCGGTTGACGCTGGAACCGGTAGAACAGCGGAGTTAAATAAATCCGCTGTTCTTTGCATGGAATTACTCCCTTCCGGTGCACAATTGAAGTTGTGAACGTGAAGAATACCTGCGTCGGCGTTGCCGCAAGCCTTTCCTTCAACAGAGTCCAGTCACCAACCCAAAAAAGGGGCTGTCTAACTGTCTAACTGTGCTCCTATTTGAATCAATCTCTTGGCGGAACGATGCCCCAAAAGTCCCGGCTGTCTGACTGTGCAGCTGTGCTGCTTACTCTTCCGCGCCGTGGTGGTAGCTTTCCCAGCCGAGGTAGTTGGTTGCGGCTTCGTGGACCGCGTTCGAGACCGCGCTGAAGTTGGCCGCGGTGTGGTGCTCGAAGCCCTCGCGACAAATGTACTTGAGCAACTTCTGAAGGTGCGGAATCTCGGCAACGCCGGCGCCGCCGAAGGTCTCCAATGGATCACTAGTGAACGCGCCCGCGCCGGTGTAGCCGCGGATCACGCCGCGCCGGTCATCGGTGGAGTAGCGCGCAAACGTCATCGCGCCCGCCTTCACACGGCCCACGCAGGTGCCGAACGTGTTCAGCTTGCCCACCGTGCCGGCGATGATTTCCTGGTAGTCCATCTTCACGTCGGCGAAAAAGTGCTTGGGCAGATTCGAGCAGTGGAAGCAGACGCACTTGTTCGGGTCGGAGCCGTAGTTGTTGTTCCAGTCAAGCAGCGCCGATGGCGTCTCCGAAGCCAGCGCCATCATGTACATGCTCAGCGTGCCCGGCACATCCACTTCGCAGGCCGATGGAATAAGGTTGTTCGACATCATGCTCATGATGGTGCAAGGCACTACGCCGAAGTACTCCTCCATCGAGGTCCAGCATTGCACGGCACTAATGGTGCAATGCGTCTGCTTCATCCAGCCGTCGACCACCGCGCCCAGCTTGGCCATCTTCATCAGCGCTTCTTCAGGAATGCCGGCCGTAGTGACATATTGCTTGATGGCAGCGAGCTTGGCTTGCGCTTGGTCGTCGGAGTCCTTCATCTTGTTGATGCGGCCGAAGATTTCAGACAGATCGATCGGCTCGACCGAGATGCCGCTGGTTTCAAGAATGCGCTCGGAGTAGCGCACCGTATTGAAGGCCGAGGGGCGCGCGCCGATGGCGCCAATCTTCAGGTTCTTTAGTCCCTTCACGATGCGGCAGACCTGGCCGAAACCTTCGAGATCGGCTTTGAACTCTTGCGAGGCCGGGCTCTCAGTGTGCAGCGTGGTCAACGAGTACGCGATGCCGTACTGCATCAGGTTGTTGCACGCGCTCATTTTTCCGCAGAAGCTATCGCGACGCGTCGCGATGGTCATGGCGTCGGAGCGGTCGGGCGTGGCCTGCATCAGCACAGGCACCTTGAGCCCAGACAGTCTCAGCGCGTCGGCCACGCCCCTCTCGTCGCCAAAGTTGGGCAGCGTGACGATGATGCCGTCGATTGCGCCGGCGTGCTTCTTGAACAGTTCGGCGCAGCGCGCCGCTTCGTCGTAAGTCTCCACCGCGCCATACTTCGATTCTTCGGGGCTGAGGACGATCGGTGTGGCCCCGGCCGCTTCAACCGCCGCGATCATCTCTTCGCGCCCGGTCTTGGCCAAATGGTCAGGAAAAAATCCGCGATTGCCTACTACGATGCCGTATGTCATCTTGCGTTGCGCTGTCATCTTGTTGCTCCTTCAGGTGCTGTTGCAGGTTAAGTGGTTCAGTGCATCAGGGTTCCCGAATAACATCCCTCCGGGGTTAAAGCCTCGGATTTAATGCGCCTGTTTCGGCGCGAGCAAACTCGCGCCCTTTCAAAACCATCCGCCGCCCGGGTCAAGTCAAGCATGAGCGTCATCTTTTGAGACGCAGATCCTTCGACGGAGGTTTTCGATAGTCGCCCTTAAGTAAATTGCTTTACTCCTGTGCTTGTCAAGCGAAGGGATAAGACGTGAAAATGCGGGTTTCAGTCGACTGTGCAGGCTCCGGCCGCGAAGCGCTTCATGAAGCGTGAAGCTCGTGGCCGTGATTGGCCTGGGGGGATTCCTGATGGTTGTGATTCTGAGGTCTGTCGCGCAAGAAGACCTCGCCCTTCACCAGCCAGGCGATGCCGAAGGCAAAGAGCGCAAGCGATTCGCACCAGAACAGGACTCCGGTAGGCCACAACTTCGCCTGAACTGATTTGACGGCCATTGAGAGCATCACAGACATACAGACCACCATCACCACGCCGCAGACCAGAAAGACGCTGTTGCGGTGACGTTTGCGCCGGGTGAGCAGGGTATGGGGCGAGGTTTTGCGGAAGAGCACAAGGCAGAAGTAGGCGAGTACAAAAAACATGAGCGCGGCAGCTACCAGGTGTGCGCGGCCAAGGTCGTCACGAAAACGATTGTGGACGTAGTGGTGCGGATTCACCGAAGGGACAAGAGCAACGATGAGCGCCAATCCTCCAGCTATGTAGCCGGTGATTTCGTCACGCAGGTCGTAGCCCCGCGTACAGACGAGGAAAGCGGCGATGGCAAAGAGGCTACCCACCAGGTAGTTACGCATGGGTGTGTGGTAGTAGTCGCTGATCGAGCGCTCGAGGAGCGGGCGAGGTAGCGCATGCGTGGGCCCGATGAGCGAAAAAATGACGGAACCGAACGCGAGCACAACCGGGAGCGAGAGCGCAGTGACACCAACGGCCCTGCGCATGGTGTAGTAGGTGTGAACGGCCGGGTTTCTAGGCACATGATTCAACGGGGAGCGGCCCTTTGAAATGAAAATCCCTGGACGAAAAAGGATAGCGCAATTGGGCTGCCGCGCGAAGGAGATTTGGATCTGGTGGCGCCGATTACTCGTTGACCGCGGAGATTTCGTGCAGCCAGCCTGGCGCTTTCAGCAACTCGCGGGGCCGTGAGCCGTCAGCGGGACCCACGAGGCCGTCGCGCTCCATCAGATCGATCAAATGCGCGGCGCGGCCGTAGCCGATGCGGAGACGACGCTGCAGCAGCGAGGTTGAGGCTTTGCCGAACTCGAAAACCAGGCGCACTGCGTCGTCGAAGAGAGGGTCGTTTTCGTCGGGGTCGGGGTTGGAACCGTCGACCGAGGCACGTTCGTCCTTGGGCGACTCCAGGAAGCCTTCGACATATTCGGCCTGGCCCTGATCCTTCCAGAATGAAACCACCGCAGCGGTTTCTTTCTCGCTGACGTAGGGTGCATGCAGTCGCATAAGGCGGCTGGTACCGGGAGGCAAGAAGAGCATGTCGCCGCGGCCCAGCAGTGCCTCAGCTCCATTGGTGTCGAGAATGGTGCGCGAGTCTACTTTCGTCGCCAGCCTGAAGCTGATGCGCGTAGGCACGTTGGCCTTGATGAGGCCGGTAATGACGTCGACCGACGGGCGCTGCGTCGCCAGGATGAGATGGATGCCGACGGCGCGCGCCATCTGCGCAAGGCGTGTGATGGATTCTTCAACGTTGGCGCGGTCGAGCATCATCAGGTCGGCCAGCTCGTCGATGATGATAACAATGTAGGGCAGAGGCTCCTCGGTTTCACCGTCGTCGAAGAGCGAGGGCATGGAACCCTCAAAGAGTTTGTTGTACTGATCGATGTGGCGCACGCTGCGACTGGCCAGCAGCTTGAGCCGGCGCTCCATTTCGCGGACCGCGTTGCGCAGCGCGTTGGCTGCCAGTTTCGGCTCCGTGATGATGGGCGTAAAGAGATGAGGAACACCTTCGTACATGCCCAGCTCAACGCGCTTGGGATCGACGAGGATGAACCGCACCTGGCTGGGCGTGGTGCGGTAAAGCAGGCTCATGATCATGGCATTGATCGCAACCGATTTGCCCGATCCGGTTGAGCCGGCGATGAGCAAGTGCGGCATGGAGGCAAGATCCGCGGTAACGATGCGGCCGTTGATGTCTTTGCCCATGGCCAGCGTGAGGCGCGACTTGGCCCTGGCGAAGGTTTCGCTTTCGAGCACTTCGCGCAAGTGGATGGTTTCGCGCTCATGATTGGGCACCTGGATGCCGACCGTGCTTTTGCCGGGCATGCGCTCAATCAAAATGCTTTCAGCCCGCATGGCCAGGCAGAGATCGTCGGCCAGGCTGGTGACGCGCGAATATTTGACGCCGGCCTCGGTCTTGAACTCGTAGGTGGTGACCATGGGGCCGGGATTGATTTGCACCACCTGGCCGCGCACATCGAATTCGGCGCATTTCTCCACCAGCACGCGAGCTTCTTCGCGGAGCACTTCTTCGCGGATCGACTGCGGTCCTTCGCCGGCGTTGAGCAGCGTGGAAGGCGGCAGCTTGAATCCGCTCACGTTCTTGGGCGCAACGGTCGCGGTGCGGATTTCGGCATCGGCGCGTCCGTGGATGGCAATCGCGCCGGAGGCCTGCGGCTGGTGCGACGGAGCGGCGGCGGCGGTTTCGAAGCCCAGCGATGGGGTACGGAAGGCTGCCGGCGGCTGATCCGATGATCGTGCTGCGGGCGTGAAGTGCGCCGGCTGCGGCGTAACCGGTGGTCGGATGGGCGCGACTTTAGGGGGTTGTGGGACTGCATCGCGCGGGTCGGAAATGTCGTTCCGGTTTTCGTACACGGGGGCAGCGGTTTCGCGCTCATCGAGGCGATCATCGGAGTGTTCCCAGATGCTGGGGCGGCGCGGCTCAATTGCGACCGGCTCCTCTTCATCGCGAAGCATTCCGGTACGTTTGAAGGCAGGAATCTCGTCGATGGGGTCGGCTTCAGCTTCGCGACGGCGGCGGAAGAGTGAGGCGAAAAAACCGGCCTTGTGGGATTCAGTCTGGACGGCGGGTTCGGGTTCTGGCTCGGAGTCGGATTCCTCAATCTCACGCTCGGCACGGGCTTCGGCGCGCTGCTCGCGCCAGTTGCGCCAACGCTCGTACCAGCTCACCACGTGAATCCAACGCTCTTCAAAGGATTCTTTAAGCGCCCAGAAGCTGATGGCCGAAGCAAAGTAAAGCCCCATGGCTGCGAGCACTCCAGCCACCACCCACGCCCCCTGAATATTGAGATAGCCGACCAGCATCCCAGCCATAAGTTTGCCCACGACGCCCTCGACGGGGATAAGGTGCATCCAGTTCCAGCGCCACGGCAGCAGCGCGAAGACGGTGGGAATGAAAGTGAGCGCGAAGAGGGTTCCGATCCAGCGCAGGATGGGCGAGCCGCCGGAGCGCGAGCGCATCCAGGTCCAGCCCAGGCCGCCAATCCAAATCGGAATCAGGAAGCTGGTGAGGCCGAGGACCTGCAGCATCAGGTCGCTGATAAGCGCGCCGAAGATACCGATCCAATTGCGGGCTGCGTGCGTCGCGACAGGATCGGTGGAAGTGTTGAGTGAGGGGTCGGTGGCGTGCCAGGTAGCCAGCGAGAGAAACAGAAGCGCCGAGACCAGCAAAAGCAACAGCCCAAGAAAGATGTTTACCGGGCGGCTGCGTGTGGGCTCGAGGACAATGCGAGTCGGTTTCATGAAGTGGTTAGCCGCAGTGACACCTACGGCGAATTCGTGGCATCGCCGCCAAAGCAGAGCAGCTTTTATTATCCCCGGCTGGGAAGTGGAAATCGGGCAAAAGCGGCTGGGGGGAACCATGATGTGGACCCCCGGGGCGGGTTGCCTCACCCCCCAATCATCTTCGCGCCCCATATCAGCAGCGCTCCGCCGAGCAGGATGCGATACACGGCAAAGACGGTAAATCCATGCTTCTGCACCCAATAAAGGAACCACTCCACTACGCCGAGCGCGACGATGAAAGAGACTCCGGTGCCAATAATGAGCACCATCCAGCGGTCGGAGTTCATAACAACATGGGCCGCGGCCGCAACTCCCCCTGCGGATTTCGAGGGGTGAATCTCCTTGATCAGGTCCCACCCGGTTGCGGCAATCATGGTGGGAATGGAGAGCAGAAAGCTGAACTCAAGCGCGGTGGGTCGGTCGAGCGAGACGAGCTGCCCGGCGGCGATGGTGGACATGGACCGCGAAGTGCCGGGGAAGATCGCCGAGAGTGTCTGGCAGAGCCCGATCCAGATGGCCTGCAGCAGATTCATCTGCTCCACGTGCGTGTATTCGGCATCGCGGCGGTCCGACCACGCATCGATGACCCACATCACCACGCCGCCGATCAACAAAGCGAGGGCCATGGCCTTGAGGCTGCCAAGGTTTTTCTCGCTCCACTTATGCAGGGCCAGGGCCGGAGCAGACGTGCAGGCAAAGGCGATGAACGTGAGCGACAGCGGGTGATTGAATATGTTCCTGTCGCCTTCTTCGCCGCGGGGAAAAGTGCGCAGGAACCCGACGATGCGGCTCAAAAACAGCAGGCACAGCGCGAAGATGGCGCCCACCTGGATGACGATTGTGTACATCTTCCAGTAAGGATCGTCGAGCGGAAGCTTCATGAGCGCTTCGGCGATGCGCAGGTGCGCCGTTGAGCTGACAGGCAGAAACTCGGTGAGCCCCTCCACAATTCCCAAAAGCACGGATACAAGATAAAGGTTCAAGAAGCCTCCGATGGCAAATGAAACATGGGAGAGGTGAAGTCAGGATGATAGCAGGAGAGAATCACGCCCGGCTCAGCGCGAATCACTGGAAGTCGATACCGAAAACAGGAACGCCTTCATCCAATTTGTACACCAGCACCGCGGCGCGATACTCATAGTCGGAGTCGGCAAAGTGCTGTTTGAGGTTCGCGGCCATCTCGCGGGCGTGATTGCGCGCGTCGTCGGCCTTGTGGTCGTCGCCGTTCGAAGTGTACATGTCGGCCAGAACGGCCAGCCGATAGATCGCCTGGTACAGAGCCTCGGCGGTACGCGGCCCGTTAGGATAGTCGTTGGCGTATTTCTCGTAGAGCCCGGCTTCACCCTCGGGGCACTTGGTCGAGCTCTCCCAATCCCCGCAAAGCTTGTTATCGATGAGGTCGTAGGCGGCCAGGGCTGCCCAGCGCGTACCCGGATAGAACTTGATTACCTTTTTCAGCTCGTCTTCATCCAACTGCTCGTGCATCATGGGGTCCCGTTCCTTGGCCGAGGGCAGAGACGCGGCATCGGCCTTTTCAAGCTGCCATTCGATGTCGGCGGAGCGCCACGCAGCTTCGGGTGTCAGGGGCGAGTTAGGGAACATCTCAGAGAGCCGCCGGTAGAGCAGCCGCGCGCTCTGGGCGGCGTTCGCAGGCCCCTTGGGATCGGATGCGAGAGACTCCTCATTGGCGGCCGCTCCCATCAGAATCTGGTCCCCGTTCGGCGTCGAATCCAACACGACGCCCTTGGCCTGCACCCACCCTGAGATGGGCGGCGGCGAAGTAGTCTCGTCGGTCTGCATCTCGGGCGCATCTTTACCGCGGAGTTCCTCGATGTCGGTGTTGGCGTAGACGCGCAGCCACGGTCCGCTCTTTTCTGCAACCACCATCTCCCGCCCGATCTGCACCTTTGAAACCTTTTGCGCCTCTGTATCGGGGCTGATGTAGAGCCAAGTGATGCGCAGGGGCGTCGCGCGCGGTCCAGCCATCGGCTTCTCGAGCTGCGGCTTCTTTTTATCCGCGTGAACGAGCGGGACCACACAGGTGGCGGCGAGGCCGGCAAGGAGGATGGAAACGGTGAAAATCCGGTACTTAATCACCAGAAAATGATAGTTCCTCGGGCTCATGTTTGTGCGTGGCCTGGCGATCGGGGTCGGAGATCACCGGCCACCGGCCGGTGATCAGTGGTCAGTAATCAGGGATCAGTAATCAGGGACTGGTATAGAGAATCGGCGAACAACTCAGCGGAGCCGAACCGTGAAAACCCCTCCCATTGATTGGACCGCAGATTTGTCAGGGCGTGAGCTTGAGAAAGACCCTTCTCTGGCAACCACCGCTGCGCGGCTCATTCCATGCGGACGCCGCGGTCTACCCCTCCACCGTGATTCCGAGTCGAGTGGCGACGCGTTTGGCGGTGGCCAATCGAGATCCGGAGATCTTATGGTATTGGGAACGCACAGCGTCAACCACTTCAGGCGGCGCTTCCTCGGGCGTACCGCATTCAAAGGGCGGCTCAGGATCGTATTCAATGGCCAACTGAATTTCTTCCGCAGCGCGCTGGCCGTGCAAAAGCGTTACGGCCCACAGGGCGCCGTCGATGCCGGCCGTAACTCCGGCTGTCGACAGATATTTGCCATCCACAACCACCCGGCCAACGAAGGGAAGTGCGCCGAAGTATTCGAGCAGATGAAACGACGTCCAGTGCGTGGTGGTTTTGACGCCACGCAACAGGCCGGCGGCGCCGGTGATCAAAGCGCCTGTGCAGACTGAGAGGATGTGTTTGCCATTCTTGGCGTGGCCGCGTATGAAATCGAGAACCACCTGGTCTTCCATCAGCGCTTCCTGCCCCCAACCGCCGGGGACGACGAGCAGATCGAGATCGGGCGAGTTGGCGAAGGTGGTGTCAGGCGTCAGAATGAGTCCCTTACGGTCGAGAACGGGCACGATTTCCTTCCACAAAACGTGGAAGGTCGAATTTGGAATCCGCGAAAGTACTTCAAACGGGCCGGTAAAGTCGGCCTGATCGACCTGCGGGTAAATGATCGCTCCAATGTGGAGATGAGTTAACGGTTCTGACATTCCTCTAGTCCTTTCGTTCAGCGAGAACCTCTGCCAGCAGGGCGGGATCGACGTTGCCGCCGCTCACGATTGCTACAGCCTTACGATATTCGGGCAGCTCCTGGGGATGGAAGAGCAGAGCCGCAGTGGCGACCGCGCCGCTGGGCTCGGGAACCAGCCGGGCAGTAGAAATGATAGCGCGCATGGCCGCTCGAATCTCAGCCTCAGTCACGGTGACGATGCCGTCGACGAAGGCCTGGACGTGGGCGAAGTTGCGCTCGCCAACACTTTGTGTGCGCAGCCCGTCGGCCATGGTACGGCAGACGAGCTCGGCAGGCCAGGTGACGATTTTCCCCGTGCGGAAACTCTCTGCGGTGTCGCCGGCGAGCTCCGGCTCAACGCCGAAGACTCTTGCGCCGGGGTTCAACTGCTTGACAGCTGCGGCCACTCCGCCGAGCAGGCCGCCGCCCGAGACAGGCGCAAGCACGAGGTCTACGTCAGGAATATCTTCGACAATCTCAAGGCCGCAGGTTCCCTGCCCCGCGATGATCTGTTCGTCGTCATAGGGAGGAACGACCGCATAGCCATGCTCGCGGATCAGCTCTTCAGCGCGGGCCAGGCGCTCACTCGAGGCAACGCCCACATCGACAACCTCGGCTCCCATGGCCAGCGTAGCTGCGCGCTTGATGGCCGGTGCGTTCGAAGGCATCACGATCACCGCCTTCGCTCCCACTTCGCGCGCTGCATACGCCACGCCCTGGGCATGGTTGCCGCTCGAGTAAGTGATTACGCCGCGTGAGATTTGCTGGGGACTGAGCTGGAGGATCTTGTTGGCTGCACCGCGAATTTTGAAGGCTCCGACAGGTTGCAGGCTCTCGGCCTTGAGCCAGATCTCGCGGCCATGCCCATCACTCGTCCGGCGGTCTGCGACGCCCTTAAATGGCGCGCGCACCAACGGCGTGTGGACGGCGATGGACGCAATGCGGTTTGCCGCCTCGCGAATTCGATCGAGTGAAACCAATGCGAGTGTTTCGGCCTTCACAGCAAGTATTTCCGCAGCGCGCCAGGCCCACGGACTCCCTCATCAAGTATCGCCCATCGGGGCCAAAGGCATGAGCAGAAACCAAAATGCGGCCGCAAAGGGGCCAATACCAAAGTTACCTGCTCACTGTTCAGCCGGCCGTAACTCAATTGAAAGGCGCAGCCATCCGCATGGGAGTGCGGCGCAGCATCAAAGTGTCACAAGCGGTTCCGGCTCAGAGCGCGCTCGCTGCTACCATGTTCCTTGCTGGAATGCATTCATGCGCGATCATCTGGCTACATTGCTCGACGACTTCAAGCGTTACGGCCGCAATATTGCCGTGGTTCGGCACCAGGGCAACCGCCGTCGCGCGACTACATACGCCGATCTGGCTGCCCTGGCCGGGCGATTTGCGGCCCTGTTGGAACGGCGCGGCGTGGCCGAGGGCGATCGAGTGCTGCTGTGGGCCGAGAACAGCGCCGAGTGGCTCGCGGCATTCCATGGCTGCCTGCGGCGTGGCGTCTTGATCGTTCCCCTCGACGCCAACGGCTCGCTCGATTTTGCGGCGCGCGTGGCGGCCGATGTAAATCCAAAACTGGCGGTGGGCGATTCTGTGCTGCTCGACGAGTTGAAACGAGCCAGGCCCGAGATTCCGCAAGTGCGATTCGAGGATTGGGCATCGGAACTGCCTGTCGAAGAAGCTGGGCCGGTGGCGGGCCTCTCGCATAAAACGCCGCTGCAGATTCTGTTTACCTCGGGCACAACCGGCGACCCCAAGGGCATCGTAATTACGCACGGCAACGTGCTGGCCAGCGTGGGACCAATCGAAGACGCGTCGCAAAAGTACCTGCGCTACGAAAGGCTGATTCACCCGCTGCGCATTCTCCACACGCTGCCGCTGAGCCACGTCTTCGGGCAGACGATGGGCCTGTGGATTCCGCAGATTTACACTGCCGAGCTGCACTTTGAAGATCGCCTGGCCGCGCCGAGGCTCATCGAGCTCATCCGGCGCGAGCGCATCTCGGTGCTGGCCACGGTGCCGCGCGTGCTGGGCGTGCTGAAGGCGCATCTCGAGACCGCCGATCCCGCATTGCCCGCGCGGCTCGAGCAGTCGAAAGGCATCAGGGCATGGAAGCGCTGGTGGCGGTTCCGCGCAGTGCATCGCGCCTTCGGGTTCAAGTTCTGGGCGTTTGTCTCCGGCGGCGGCGCGCTGGCCGAACCGCTCGAACAATTCTGGAACTCGCTCGGCTTCGTACTCGTGCAAGGCTACGGTATGACCGAGACTACGGCGCTCATCACGCTCAACCATCCCTTCCATGTCGCAAAGGGAACCATCGGCAAACCGCTGGCGGGGCGCGAGGTAAAGCTGGGGCCCGATGGCGAGGTGCTGGTGAAGGGCGCCATGATCAGCGGCGCAACCTGGAAGAGCGGAAAGCTGCACCAGCGCGAAGACGAGTGGCTGGCGACGGGCGACCTGGCCGAGGTGCAACCCTCGGGCGAACTCAAATTTGTTGGCCGCAAGAGTGAAGTGATTGTCACTGCCTCGGGAGTGAACCTGCACCCCGAAGATATTGAAGCCGCGGTGGAAGAACAGCCCGGCGTGGCGGCTTGCGCGGTGGTTCCCATTGAGACCGCTGCCGGGCCCGAGGCGTGCGCCGTGCTGGCCGTGCGCGGGCCGGCTGAGCAGGCTGCGGCAGCGGTTGAAGCGGCAAACACAAAGCTGGCCGAGTACCAGCGCGTCCGCCGCTGGGTGCTCTATCCCGAGCCCGATCTTCCGCGAACCTCGACCGGCAAGGTGAAGCGCAAGGAAGTGGCCGCATGGCTGCGCAGATTTGAGGCGGCCAAAAGCGGAGGCAGTCAGCAGGCGTTTGACGCTTCTTCCGACTGGTTGATTGCGCTCATTGCGCAGATTACCGGCGAGAACTATCAAAGCACAGGCGGTGCACAGCGGCTCACCGAAGACCTGCATCTCGACAGCCTGGGGCGCGTACAGCTTGCGGCTGCGCTCGAAGAACGTCTCGGCATTGTGTCGAGCAGCGGCCTGCTGGAAGAGGCCGATACGCTCGGCGATCTGCGCAAACTGGCGGGGGAAGACAGGGATCAGGGATCAGGGATCACGGATCAGGCCGCAGGCTCGCCGTGGCGAGGGGCCGTAATCAGCGAACACGAACCACAATCCACGAATCAAGAGCCACGAATCACGGACCACGTTGCTTCGCCGGCCCCGCAGAAGCGTCGCTACGTCTATCCGCTGTGGCCGTGGTGGAAGCCCGTGGAGTGGATCCGCGCGGCGTTTGTCGAAGTGGTAATGCGGCCCCTGGTGTGGCTGCTCGCAAATCCGCGCGTGTTTGGGCCTGCGAGAGAATTGCCGCCCGGGCCCCTGCTGATTGTCGGCAACCACGTAACAACGTACGACGGGCCGTTGATTCAGTACGCTCTCGAAGGCCGTCTGCGCAGGCGCATCGCCATCGCCATGTCGGCCGATATGCTTGACGATTTCAGGCACTGGCGCAATCCAGAGAAGCCGCCCGGCAAGCAGGGCTTTTATCTCTTCGGGCCGCCGGCATATTTCCTCATCACCGCTCTTTTCAATGTCTTTCCGCTGCCGCGCCAGCGCGACTTTCAATTGAGCTTTGCGCACGCCGGCCACGCCATGGATCGTGGCATGAACGTGATGGTCTTCCCCGAAGGCACGCGCTCGGCCGAAGGCAAGCTGGCGCGGTTCAGGCCGGGAATCGGATTGCTGGCTAAGGAAAGCGGCGTGCCCGTGCTGCCGGTGGCGATACGCGGCCTGGGCGAACTCAAGTCGACCGGCAAAAACTGGTTCCGCTCGGGCAACCTCGAAGTACATGTGGGCGAAGCGATCAGCTTCGCGCCCGAAGCCACAGAGAACGAAATCACCGAGCGGCTGCACGCTGAGGTGGAGAGGCTGCTTGGAAAGAGCAGCTTCTAGCTTCTAGCTGCTAGCTGCTAGCTGCTAGCTCCTAGCTTCTAGCTTCTAGCTCTCAGTTATTGGAGCTTGCTTCACAAGCCTGCCTTGTAACAGTCCTTCACCGGCGTCTCCGACCCGCGACGCATGAAACATTGGGGTGCCCCATCCATCGAGCGTCTTTTGCTCGATGGGTGGGATGCCACGAAGCCCAAGTTGCAAGCAGCCGGTTTTGTTTCTTATTAGTCCTCCACCGGCGTCACCGACCCGCAGGGGATGAAACTGTGCCCCATCCATCGGACGTCTTTGTTCTTGTCCGATGGGTGGGAGTCCGCAGAACTCATCCTTTTTTTGTTGTACCTGCATTTTTGTTTCTTTCTAGGGCATGACTTCAGTCGTGCCGAAAATAACACCGTAAACAAGAGGTTTTAACCCCTGCGGTATGAGTGCCCGGCCTTTACGGCCATTTATGAAACACGCTCTGGCCATTGCTTGGGCCAGTTACATTGGAAATGCGAGGTGACGCTATGAACGAGTTTGATGACGCGATTTACAGCCTATCGGCCAGTGCCAAACCAAAGGGTTCATTCCAGCTGCTGCCGGGCGAATCGATCAATAGCGTGGTCGCCCGCGAAAACGTCCCAAACGCTCGCGGAGTGTATCTCGTATTCGACCTTTGCGATCTTAAACGGGCAATCTATATCGGCAAGGCGGGTACAGTGAATCGAGATGGAAGTTGGAGGGGGCAAGGAATTCGAGGTCGGTTGAAAAATGTGCAGAAGAAAATGCGCCGCGTCGATTTCTTCCTTGAGTTGATGGGGAAAACTTGCAAGAAGGGGCTTGCATTCCACTGGTTTATCGCGCATGAGGGCAAGGAAGGTCGGCTCCCATCTCTCGTCGAAATGGAACTTCTCCAAGCGTATTTCGATGAATTTGGATGTCTGCCGACGCTCAATGAATCAGCGTAGCGGGAGCAGAGCTAGAAGCTAGGAGCTAGAAACTGCCCTCAAGAGATGACATCGTATTCCGATTGCACGAGGCCACCCGCGTAGCTTCGAGTAGCAATATGCCGCAGCCGAATGTCGGAAGGCAGGGCGCCAAAGAGCGGAATTCCATCTCCGATGAGCACTGGGACACGGGTGATGGTGAGCTTCTGGATAAGGCCGGCGCGCAGAAATCGCTGAATCGTGATGCCGCCGTCAACATACGCGTGACGGAAGCCCTGGGAAGCGAGCGTAGCAACAATCGCCGCAGGTTCTCCCTGCATGTGCGTCACTGTTGACGGTATGCCCGACAAATCGATTGGATTGCTGCTCAGGACAACAACACGTTTTTCGCCGTAAGGCCATTGCGCGAATTTCGCCACAACCTCGAAGGTTCCGCGCCCAATGACCAGCACGTCCACCGTCGCCACGAACTCATCGTAGCCATGGGGTTCGCCGCCGCCCTCGTCGAGAAAATCAAGAGCCCCATCGCGACGGGCTATGAAGCCGTCGACACTGACACCTACAAAGACCGAGGCTTGCATGAATTCTCCCGACTCAAAAAGATTCTCTATTCACGGTATTGGCCATTTGCTTGAACCGAAGATCGAATCGGCGTCAGAGAGTGTTCACGCCTTGAAAACGACGCGGCCTAAGATTCTTTGTAGCATAGAAAACTTACGGCCGAAATCGCGACGATCCCGGCGGCCGTTAGTCCAAGAACCGGACCAACCGCAAATCCACAGACGACCAGGACGCCTCCGACGAAAAAGACTCCAAACTCCTGAATCTGTTTCGACCACTGTACTCCAGATCGGGGTTCGCCTGTACCACCACACCCCGGGCACGGGACTTTACCAGCCCAACCCACGGTGCCCCGACAGTACTTGAGCCCGCTACCCTTGCAGAGCCTGCAGATCCCTACCCCCACGTGAGTCTCCGCGTGTTACCGACAAATTAATATTGAGAATTCGTTGCATAGAAATATACACGCCGATTCGGTGTTCCCAACAGTAATTTGTCGCGGATCGATGCGTGCGAGCAAAGATTATTGCGAGGACGCCCCGCGGCCTTCTTCAAATTGACCCAGGGATCAGAAGGAGAATCGCTCTGGGTTCTGCGATTCGAGTCAGGGTTTGCGAGGTTGCCAAACGGCCCCAGTCATCGAACCGGACCTGTTTTACACATCGCCGACCTGGCCGCGGCGATTTGGGAAGCCTGTCATGGCCAAACCGGAACGGGAGTGTCCGTTGGCCGCATCGACTTGGCAAGCACGCCTGAGGATACGGTCGCGCCGGAATTGTGTTAGCTTGCTTGCCGCGGCTTGAAGTAACACGTTCCGCCGGCCAGCATCGGGGTCCAGATCGAGGGTTCGGCCGGTTGCTCGCTAGAGCCGAGAAAAAGTATGCCGTCCGGCGCGAGCACTCTGCGAATACCGGCCAGCAGGTCGCGCCGCGTCTCCTGCGAAAAATAGAGCATCACGTTGCGCAGGAAGATCACGTCGAACTGATCGCCGGCTCGATTGAAAGGCGGCCTCGCCCCGCACAGGTTGGCCTGCCGAAAGTTGCACATCTTGCGAACCTCGTGCTTCACGGTCCAGTGCTCGCCTTCGTGATCGAAGTAGCGAACCACGAATCGCGCCGGCAGGCCGCGGTTGATCTCAATGCGCTGATAGCGTCCGGCGCTGGCGTGCGCCACCACGTCGGCGCAAATGTCGGTGCCTTCAATGCGGATGTCCCAGCCGGCCAACATGGGAAAATGCTCAAGCACCATCATGGCCAGCGAGTAGGCCTCCTGTCCGGTAGAGGAAGCCGCGCTCCAGAAGCGCAGCGAACGCTTGAAGCGGCGGTTCTCGACGATCTTTGGCAGCAGCTCGGTGCGCAACAAATCGAATGGGCGCACATCGCGGAAGAAACTGGTCTCGTTGATCGTCATCGCTTCTGCGACTGAGTTTTCGAGCGCGGGATTGCGGCTGGCGCGAAGCCGGCGTACGAGCTCTTCCAGCCGATTCATGCCCTGGTTGCGAAGCAGCTTCGAAAGACGGGTTTCGAAGAGGTAATCGCGCGATGGGTCGAGCACGTTTCGGGTGAGGCCGAAGACGAGTTCGCGGAGAAATCCGTAATCTGCGGCGGCCGCGGTAATTGTTTCCATCGCTATACCGCCTGCCGGTTCAAGATGTTCGAGGGTCCCGGAGTTGCTTCGTAAGCAGCGGAACCGCGACCGGCGAGTTTCACGATTTCAGAGGCCATTCGATCGAGCGCAACAATCTTGTCGGCGAGGCCCGCGCCGGCAACCGCGCCCGGCATTCCCCAAACCGTGCTGCTGGCCTGGTCCTGTGCCAGCACGCACCCTCCCTGCTGGCGAATCATGCGGGCTCCAATCAAGCCATCGGAGCCCATCCCCGTGAGCACCACGGCAAGTACGGCGGGACCAAAGGCGATCGCCGCCGAACGAAATAAAACATCGACCGCGGGCCGGCAATGGTTCTCGGGCGGGCCCTGCTGCAGATGTAACGTGGCCGCCGCCGAAGCGCTAGCCGGCGGACGAAGCTCGAGGTGCCAGTTTCCCCGCGCAATCGCGATTTTGCCGCGGCCGATCGGCTCGCCCTCAGTGGCTTCGTGCACCCGCAGAGCGCACCGGCCGTTGAGACGCTCGGCCATCAGCCGCGTAAACAGCTCAGGCATGTGCTGCACGATAAGCACCGGCAAGGGAAACCCTGCCGGCAGTGCGGGCAGCAAAATCTCGAGCGCGGCCGGCCCTCCGGTTGAGACGCCGATCACCAGCACCGAAGGCGCCGTTGCACGAGGCAGCATTCGCGGCACCGGAGCCTGCACTCCTGAGAGGAAGGGCGTTACCACGCCTGGGGCGCCGGAAACAGCAATCCGCGGCTGGGCGGGCGCGGTCAGCGCCAATACTTTGGGAACAAGCTCCTGCGCCAGCGCTCGAATGGAGGCCTCGCGGCCGGCCTGCCCGGTAGGCTTGGCCACGTAGTCCGATGCGCCGCCGGCCAGCGCGTCGATGGTGACGCGCGCTCCGCGCCGGGTGAGCGAGCTGCACATGATCACCGGCACGCGAATGCCGCGGCTGCGCATCTGGCGCAGAGTGGCCAGCCCGTCCATCACCGGCATCTCCACGTCGAGCAGCACCAGGTCAGGCCGCTCGTTGGAAAGAAAAGTCAGCGCCGATGCGCCATCGGCCGCGGTTCCAGCCACTTCAAGATGCGAATCGGAAGAGATTACGGTGCGCAGCAGGCTCCGCATCACGGCGGAATCTTCGACAATCAGGATGCGCCTGCGGCGTGCGTCGCTCATGACGCGGCTGTCTCCACGCCCATCATCGCCAGCTTGTCGCCCAGGGCCTCATCGTCAAACGGCTTCATCAGGTACTCGTCGGCCCCGGCATCGAGCGCGCGCACAATATAGTCGTCTTCGGCTTCAGTCGTTACCATCAGAACTTTGATATCCCCATGGCCCTCGGCGCGAACCCGCTGAACCATCTCGAGGCCGTTCATCACCGGCATGTTCCAGTCAACAAATGCAAGATCGAAGGGCGCCGAAGAATGGATGCGATCGAGCGCGGCCTGGCCGTCGCCGGCCTCTTCGCACTCGATGCCCCGCTGCTCAAGCAGGCCCCGCAGGAAGCCCCTCACAAAGCGCGAGTCGTCCACAATCAAAGCTCGCATGGCTTGCCTCCTCAGCCCCTCAGCGCTCGGCCATCTCCTGCGCCAGGCGCATGGGATCGAGCCGCTCGGGATCGAGCATCACCAGCAGATGGTCCTTGAGCTTGTAAGCCCCGGCCAGCAGCGCGCTGTGGCGCCGGTCGAGAATCGAGGGATTGGGCTCGAAATCGGCGGGTGAGACGGTCAGCACCTCGCCCACCGAATCCACCAGCAGCCCAAAACATCCGCCGTCGCTTTCGAGCACCAGGATGTCCTGCTTGCCCTCGCACGGCGGCAGGCCAAGCAACTGGCGCAGGCTCACCGTGGTCAGCACGTCGCCGCGATAATGCACCAGGCCGCCCACATACTCAGGCGCAAGCGGCACCGGCTGCGGACGCGCCGAGCCCACAATCTCAAGAATGTGCCCGATGGGCACCCCGAACATGGTTTTGCCCACCCGCACCGAGCAGAGCTCGACCTGCGCCTGGGACTTACCATTGCGAACTTCCGTTGCCTGCGCCGTCATGCCATCACCTCCGCCGATTGCGCCCACGCCTCGCGCGCCTGCCCGCCCTCGACAAGCGGCGCCACGCTGCCCAGGTCGACGACTCCCGTTACGCGATCCTTGAGCATGGTCACGCCCCCGGCCAGTGCACCCGTGCCAGCTTCAAACAGGTCGGAGCCTGCAGCCACATCGAGCACGTGCGATACCACGATGCCCACTTGACGATTGCTGTCGCGGCACACCACTACGATGATCTGCGCGCCGTCGGAGCCCGATTGAGCGCTCTGAGCTTCCGCGGCCTGGGACAGTAGACCGCCCGAATCTTCGACCGGCAGCAGGTGGCCCTCGAAGTTGAGCACCGGACGGTAGCCCACATACTCAATGCGCGAGAGCGGAAGCTGCTCGATGCGCAGCACATCGGCCAGCGGCACCGCAGCCCGGCGGCCGCCGACTTCGACCAGCAGGAATTCGGCCTTGACTGCCTCGTCGCTTTCTTCAACCTGAGCGGCAGCCTCTTCTTCCGAGTGCATGGTGATGCCCGCCTTCAAAGCTATCGAGCCGGGATCGAGAATCAGGGCCAGGTCGGCGCTGCCTAGCATGGTTGCGCCGGAGTAAAGGCCAATGTCCTTGAGCACCCCCGAGAGCGGCTTCACTACAATCTCCTCGGGATCGGCAAGTCCGTCGACCACCAACCCGAAACGCCGGCCGTCGGCGTCGAGCACAGCGATAAAGTTGTCGCGATCCGCGGCCAGATGACACGAACGGCTGGGATCGAGCAGCCGGCTCAAGAAAACCAGCGGCAGCAGCCGGCCGCGCAGCCGGTAAAGCGGCGCGCTCTCAATCCATTCAATGGCCGTCGCGGCCCTCTCCGGCGGAATGTGCACGAGTTCGGAGAGAGATCCCTGGGGCAGCGCGAAGCTCTGGTTCAGGCTGCGTACAATCAGCGCCGGAATAATGGCCAGGGTGAGCGGAATGCGCAGCCGAATCGTGGTTCCCTTGCCGGCGCGCGAGTCGAGCTCGACCTTGCCGCCAATCTTTTCCACGTTGGTTCTTACCACGTCCATGCCCACGCCGCGACCGCTCACGTTGGTGACTTTGGCCGCTGTCGAGAAGCCGGGCAAAAAGATAAGTTGCAGCAAGTCGCGCTCGCCCAGCATAGCGGCGCGATCGGGCGTGATGAGGCCGCGTTCGATGGCCTTGTCGCGAATTTTTTCCACTGCGATGCCGGCGCCGTCGTCTGAGATTTCAATCACCACGTGGCTGCCTTCCTGCACTGCGCGCAGCTTGATCGAGCCCTCGGGATTTTTACCTGCCGCCTTGCGATCCTCAGGCGGCTCGATGCCGTGGTCGAGAGCGTTGCGCAGGGCGTGAGTCAGCGGATCCTTGATGGCTTCAAGAAGGCTCTTGTCGAGCTCGGTCTCCTGGCCTTCCATCTCCAGATGCACGCGTCGGCCCAGCGCCTGCGATAAGTCGCGCACCATGCGCGGCATCTTGGAAAACACATTCGACACCGGCTGCATGCGCGCCTTCATCACGCTCTCGCGCAGGTCGGCAGTGACCATATCGAGGCGGCGCGAGAGCAGCGTCATCTTGGGATCCGAGGCCGTGGCCTGTAATACCTGGTTGCGCGTGAGCACCAGCTCGCCAACCAGGTTCATCATCCGGTTGAGCAGGGTCACGTCGACGCGCAGCGTGCTCTCAGCCGCGCCGGAGCCGGACTGGGTGCGCGGTTTGCCGGCGTCGGATGCAGTCGGCGCCGCCGCGGCTGGCTGCTCGGCAACCGGCCCGGGCGCAGGTTGGGGTCCGGACACAGCGTTGAGCCCGGGCGCAGGTGCTGAAGACTGGGCCGCCGGGTCGACGACTGCTGAACTGGGCTTGTCCGCTGCAGGCGCCGGTTTGAGAACTGCGCACCGGGCTTGACTGGACTCAGGGGCGGGCGCAACCCCAGCCGCAATTGAGACTGCTTGAGTACCACCGGCAGGAGCGTTCAGTACTTCGAGCTCTTCAATCAGCGCTTCATCGTCGCCCGCGCCCTCGCTGCCATCGGCCTCAATGAACTTGAGAATCACGCGCAGTCCGTCAAGCAGATGCAGCAGGCCGGTAATCACCCCGCGGCTGGCAACCACTTTGCCGTCGCGCAACAGTCCCAGAAGATTCTCGCCGCGATGGGCGAGCTTCTCGAGCCGCTTGAAACCAAGAAATCCCGTGGTTCCCTTGATGGTGTGCACGGAGCGAAAGATCTCGCCCAGCAGCTCGGCGTCCTGCGGACGCGTTTCAAGATCGGTCAGGCACCGCTCCATGCGGTCCAGGCCCTCCTGGCTCTCGATAAGGAACTCTCTCGTCAATTCATCCATGGGCAATCACTCATCCGCTGCCCGTCGCACCTGGTGCTTACTGCGCTCCAGTGGAATTCAAATAGGCCCGGGCCGGCGACACTCATGGAGCTTATCGGATAAGCGGGAGAGTAACTTGAGTGAGGGGCCGTTGCGTCGCCTCCCGAAGGAAGGCAAGGAAGCTAGAGCGCATTTATCACGCCTTCTCGCACATGCCCTGAGAAATGCTGGTGGTCGACTACCCCTCGGTCAAGCCCACCCCCTTTAAGAGATCGTTCAACTCACTGCTCTTCAGCCACTTGCGGCAGCCGTTCGTCTGCTTGTTTTTTCAGCCGATTCGCTAAGCTCGAAAGCAGGTGATTCGATCGGCCTACGCCTTCTTCGGCGGCAGCCCTCGGTCATGCTCATTCAGTTCCATTCGAAGTCCTTTGGTTTGAGGAGGTTGAGGTTTATATTCTTGAGTCGGAGTAGGGATCATGATTTCTCATAACCCCCTCCACGGATCCGGACGAGCGGATTTCCCGCATCCGGCTCTTACCTCAGGTAATGACGCCCATGCGGCGTAGCGGAAAAGGATGATACACGCGCACTGGAGGAAGCCAGCGGTCGATCAAGCGCCGCATCCGATCCCAAGGTACTCGGCCGTTTTGGCTGCGGCGCGACAGCGCCCGGTGCCAGAGCCATCCTACCTTGTATCGGAACGCCTTCAGCGCGTGGCTGTTCATGGGCACTCCGTAGTAGCGGATGTGTCCACTCACCACCGACCGCAGCCATTTGCCTGTGTCTTGGACGGGAGCGTGCATTCGCAGTCGCAACTCGGCTTTCACCGAATTCAACTTCGCTTGCAGCTTTTTACGAATCGTCTGCCGCAAAACCGTGAAGTAACCGTTGCTCCTCTTCTTTCCGCAGATATGCGTGAAGCCGAGGAAATCAAACGTCTCCGGTTTCCCTTTTCCGCGCCGCTTCCGGTTCCGAGCCGCGAACGGCCCGAACTCGAAAAGCCGCGTTTTGTCGGGATGCAGTTCCAAGTTGAACTTCCGAAACCGCCCGGTGAGTTCCGCCAGAAACTGCTTGGCATCCGCCTCGTTCTGGAATCCAACCACGATGTCGTCCGCGTAACGCACGACGATTACATCGCCGTGAGCCTGCTTCTGACGCCATGCCTGAGCCCACAGATCGAACGCGTAATGGAGGTAGATGTTCGCCAGCAACGGCGATGCACTGCCGCCCTGGGGAGTCCCTTCCTCCTTGCGTGTTCGTATCCCATCCTCCAGCACGCCCGCGTTCAACCATTTCTGGATGAGCCGCACAACGCGCCGGTCCGCAATGCGATGCTCGATGAACTTCACAAGCCACTCGTGCGAAATCGCATCGAAGAAGCCGCGTATGTCCAGATCGAGCACCCAGTTCACCTTCTTCGTCAGCAGTCCCGTATAGAGCGCATCCAGCGCGTTGTGCTGGCTTCGCTTGGGACGGAACCCGTACGAAAATCCAAGGAAGTCCGTTTCGTAGATAGCATTCATCACCTCGACCGCCGCGCGCTGGACGATCTTATCCTCCAGAGCAGTAACTCCGAGCGGTCGCAACCGCCCGTCGGCCTTGGGGATGTACACCCTACGCACCGGCATGGCCCGGTACGCTCCCTGCTTCAGCCTATGGGAAAGGTCCTGGAGGTTGCTCTCAAGGTCCTCGCCGTAGTGCCGCCACGTCTCGCCGTCCACGCCGGGCGCGGCTTCTCTCTTCAAGCAGAGATAGGCCGTGCGCAACGCTTCCGGGGCGTAGATGTGGTGAAAAAGCGCGGTGAACCGCATCTCCTTATCCTTGCTTGCTGCCTGACGTATCCGCTCCAGCGCACTGGGCGCGTCTGTCCGGCTCTGAGTCCGGGGCGCGTTTTGCTGTTGCGGATTTCCCTTGGTCAGACCCCTTCCCTCTATCCCCTCCGCCATCGGTTGCCCGATATTGTTCGAGGACTTCACTGGTACTACAGGCCTGTCCGACTTCCCGCGTTCGTTCATCATCGGCGTACGTCCTCAGACTTCCCAATGCGTCCCAGGGCATCATCCGCTCTGGGAGAACGCGGGACCTCCCGGTTCCCGTGCGAGATGTTTCGATACGTGCTCGGGGTCTCTGACCGCGCGGGACTCGAATGCGCCTCGCGATGGCGGCGCATCCGATATTGCCTTCCGCCGCTCCTTAGAGCGTCGGCGTCCCGAAGGAGTAGTTTTTCGCGGCTGAATACCCGGCCCGCACCTTCCCCTGTCAACGCTTCACAGCCGCCCTCACGAGCGACTCCGCATGACTCGGAGCCAGTGTGGTTCGCTAAACCTTCACTGTATGAAACTTTCATTCACTACACCTCGCCGGTTTGACCGGCGCACAAGGAGACTACTTAATGCAGATCCGTGCCGGCAACGATCCTGAAATCACGAGCTTGCAGAAACTCCCCGGGGGGCGGCGGGGGTTGGGGGTGGGGGTACAGGCGCATCTCCCGTACAGCACGGCACAGTACGTGACAGTTATCCCATCGGTGAGAAATGCAGTCCTGGGCAGGCAGCATAAAAAGGCCCGCAGCCCCGCAGAGGCGGCGCGAGCCGACCGGCGCGGGCCTATGGAATCGGCCGGCAGGTCGGGGCCCCACAGGCTGGGGAAAAAACTTTGCCAAAGGGCACGAAGTGCCAGGGCACGACTTTACAGGTTGCGGAAAAACTCCTTGGAATCCGCAGTTTTGAAAGGGCACGGATTCATCCGTGCCAATAGGCACCATAGAATGAGGCTGGGTTTTAACCCCTGCGGGATGTTTTGAGCGTTTCACTCCACTCGAACAGTCTTTTCGCACCCTGTTCGGCCCGACAGCTATCGCTTTTTCCAGAGGGCTAGTTGTTCGAGGGCATCTCCACAAGGTCGACAACCAATACCTCGAAAGCGCCTTTGCCTGGCCTGAGTTTAAGGCCGAGTTGCTCTTCCAACGCCGTAAAAATGGACGGCGGCGCGTCCGGTGCGGAACTGCCGGAGGACGCAGCATCGACATCGGGCGTCCACCGAATCTTGAGGTTATAGCGGCCGGAAATGCCGGTTTTATCGATGACCGGCCTGCCGACCTCTTTCGCGAGCTCCTCGGCGAGGACGGCGACGCTGTTCGAAGCCTGCACCTCAATGTGATCGCGCCAGTGGTTGATGGTGGTCCCGTCTGACTTATCATCGCCAAGTTTCGGCGTTCCTTTGGCAACGATAAGTTCGTAAACCGGCAGCTCGCGCGTCTCGGTATGAGTCGCAAGCTTGAAGCGACCGGCAAGCAGCGCCTGCACCATCTTGTGCTTCTTGAGGTTTCCCGCTTCGGAACTCAAATGGGCCATCTGCGCATCGGCGGATGCGTCGGACGAGGCGTCAATATTGAAGTAGATTGAATTGGCCCAGCCGGGGAGGTTGAGAACCCTAGTCTCAGGCATATCGAAAGCCCAGTGAATGAGCGTACTCAAGTTAACGTTCTCCGCCTTGAAGTGGCTGTCGGAGCACGAACTCCAAATGGAATTATGCTCGTGCGGCTCGGGAATGTGCTGGTGAATGGCGGCCACGTCGAATTCGTGGGATCGAGGCGGCTTGCGGTGCGGCGGAGACAGGGATCGGCTGGGTTGCTACAGTCGAAGCTGGAATTTGCTGCGCCTGTGCAATTGTGATTCCCGAACAAGAAACCAGAACCAGCCAGGTCGACAGCCGGCTCATTGAGCCCATTCCAGGCCTCGACGAGAGTGTACATTGGGAGAGCAGAAGTATTAGCCTCAAAACTCCAGCGATTGCTCGGATCTCCAGCGATTTCTAGACCTGAGAGAATTCTAATTAATGACGAATCTTGAGCAGTCCGCGCTCGACGAGTTGACTCAACGAGCAATTGAGGCGGCACGCAATTCTTACTCGCCTTACTCGCATTTCCGCGTGGGCGCGGCGCTGCGGCTGTCGAACGGAGAGATCGTCACCGGAACCAACGTGGAGAATGTGAGCTATGGGCTCACCATCTGCGCGGAGCGTTCGGCGCTGGCGACTGCGGTTTCGCAGTTCGGACCCGAAATTCGCATTAATGCAATTGCCGTGGTCAACCTGAACAATGCTCCCAGCCCACCCTGCGGCGCCTGCCGGCAGATGCTGAGCGAGTTCATTCTGCCCGATGCGCCGGTCACCTTCCCTTCGAGCGACGGCGTGCGAACCATGACGTTCAACGAGCTGATGCCGCTGGCGTTTGAGATGAAGCTGAAACAGGGGTCAGAGAAAAACATTCGATGAGCCACTCTCCTGAATCCCCGCTGCACATGATCGACATCATCCGCAAAAAGCGCGATGGGCTTGCGCTCAGTACAAGCGAAATCGAATTCGTGGCTCAAGGCGCAGCCTCCGATGCCCTTCCTGCTGACCAACTCGCCGCCTGGCTCATGGCAGCGTGGCTCAACGGCCTCAATCTCGACGAGACCCGCGCTCTCACCCTCGCCATGCGCGACTCCGGCGAAAAATTCTCGCCCAGGCGCCTCGGTAAAACCGCCGTTGACAAGCACTCTTCGGGCGGAGTGGGCGACAAGACCAGCTTCCTGGTTGCTCCGCTGGCAGCAGCCTGCGGCGTTGCCGTGCCCATGATCAGCGGCCGCGCGCTTGGCCACACGGGCGGGACACTCGACAAGCTGGAATCCATCCCCGGCTACCGCACTGCCCTCACACTGTCTGAATTCGAGACAGTTCTAATGAAATGCGGCTGCTCGATCGTCAGCCAGACTCCGGCGCTGGTTCCCGCCGACCGCGTGCTCTACTCGTTGCGCGATCACACCGGCACAGTCGAAAACGCGAGCCTGATCTGTGCCTCGATCCTCAGCAAGAAACTTGCCGCCGGGCTCGACGCGCTCGTACTCGACGTGAAGACCGGCTCCGGCGCGTTCCTGCGCAGCTATGAGGAGTGCGAATATCTTGCCGCTTTGATGGTGGCCACAGCCGAGGCAGCGGGCACGCGCACCGTGGCTCTGCTTACCGACATGGATCAGCCGCTGGGCCAGGCCGCCGGCAACTGGATCGAGCTGGCCGAGGCCGTGAACCTGCTGCGCGGCAATCGCCCGCCCGCCATTGAAGATCTGCGCGAACTCTCGCTGATTCTGGCCGGATGGATGATTCACCTTGGCGGCAAAGCCAGGTCGCCGCAGGCCGGCTATCAGCTTGCGGAAGCCGCGCTCAGCGACGGCTCCGCGCTGGCTGCCTTCTTCAAGATGATCGATGCTCAGGAAGGAGACGTGAGCGTCTTCGACGATCCAGCGAGTTTCCACAAGCCCGGCGCAACGTGCGTGGTTGAGGCGTGGGAAAGCGGCATCATCACATCAATGGACACGACTGCACTGGGATGGGCCGTGCAGCGCACCGGCGCAGGGCGCGAGAAGGCCGGCGAGCCAGTCGATCCGCATGCCGGTATCGTCTTCCATGCGCGGCGCAGCGCATACGTCGAGGCGGGCGATCCCATCGCAACCATCTACGCGACCAACGAAGCAACGCTCGACGAGCCGGAGGCAATCCTCCACCAGTCGATTCACTTCTCCGAAGAGTCAGACCGCGGAGCGGCGGCGCCATTGGTGAGCCGCGTGGTCACCCGCGAAGTGGCGGCGGAGATTCTAAAGACTGCTTCCAGCTGCTAGCCTCTAGCTTCTAGCTCGTAGCTTCATCCTGCGGAAGTGCAAGTCTTCTCGATGGGATTTGGACTCGCATGCTGTGATTTAATCGAAGAACAGAATGTCACTCATAGTTTCCGGCTTCATTTGTCACCCGATTCACTTCGAGAGCGTCAGAACGGGTCTCCACTGTTCAGAGTGCCGGACGCGGCGGAGTTCGGAGCTAGAAGCTAGCAGTTAGAGGCTGTTTTCCGAAGGAGACGCCATTGGGTCGATTTACGGGAATCCTGGGAATCCTTGCTGTGCTCGGCGCCGCTTACCTTGGCTCGACCGACCGCAGACGTATTCGCTGGCGCACCATCGTCTGGGGTCTCGGACTGCAGTTCACTTTCGCGTTTCTGGTGCTGCGTTTCGACTTTGGCCAGCGTGTAATGAGCTGGGCCGGCGACGTTGTAACCAACATGCTGTCCGCCACGTTTGCGGGCACTCAAGTGCTGTTCGGCCAGCTCGGCCTGCCCAATTCCGGCGCATTCGGCAAGCTGCTCGGCTCAAACTCGGGCGCCATCTTCGCCTTCCAGGTTCTGCCCACTATCATCTTCATCTCCGCATTTTTCGCGGTGCTCTATCACATTGGGCTCATGCAGATCATTATTCGCGGCATGGCGTGGGTGATGCTCAAAACCATGCGCATCTCGGGCGCGGAATCGATGAACGTTGCGGCCAGCATCTTCATGGGCCAGACCGAGGCGCCGCTCACCATCCGGCCGTTTCTATCCAAGGCCACGCGCAGCGAACTCATGACCATCATGACCAGCGGCATGGCCCACGTCTCCGGCGGCATCATGGCCATGTACATCTCGCAGGGCGTGGCGGCGCGACATCTGCTCGAAGCAGTCATCATGACCTCGCCGGGAACCATCCTGTTGGCCAAGATGCTGGTGCCCGAGACTGAAACGCCGGCCACCGAGGGCAAGGTCATCATCCCCAAAGACGAATTGCACAAAGATGAAAACTTTATCGGAGCCATCGCGCGCGGAACAATCGACGGCGGTAAGCTAGCGATGAACGTGGCCATCATGCTCATCAGCTTTCTGGCGCTGGTGGCGCTGCTCGATATGTTGCTCGCGTGGGTGCATGGCGGCGTGGCATGGTTCCCGTCGAGCCTGGGCCAGATCCTCGGCTACGCCGGCGCGCCCGTAGCCTGGCTCATCGGCGTGCCATGGCACGACTGCCCGGCCATCGGCAACCTGCTGGGCACGCGCATGGCGTTGAACGAAGTGATTGCCTACATCGGCCTCGGCGCTCAAAAAGCCGCGCTGTCGCCGCGCTCGTTTACCATCGCCACGTTTGCGCTCTGCGGATTCGCGAACCTTGGGTCGATCGGCATGCAGATCGGCGGCATCGGCGCACTGGTTCCCGAACGCCGCAACGACCTGGCCAGGCTGGGCGTGCGCGCCATGCTCGCAGGAACGATGGCCAATTTGATCAGCGCATCGATTGCGGGGATGTTTTTGGGGTAGTGTCGACATATAACAAAAACTGGGTGCCCCACCCTCGCCGCGTCTTTGTTTTTGCGGCTAGGGTGGGGGTGCGCAAACCTATCTTCAACTCCGTTCGAATATCGTAGGAACTTTCAATCCTTGCCTGCGTCCGGCCGTCCGCTCTGACTCGATTTCGACTCTTCCCTTCTCACCCGTAAGGTAATGACGGAAACTTGACCACTCCCAGTCTTCAGGATTGTCCACCAGCCCGCGTTTCACAGGATTTCGATGAATATAGCGGATCTTTTCCGTTCGTTTTTCAGAGTCGTGAAGATTGAAATCGTAATATCGGGCCAGCCAGAATGGGCGCGGCTTGCTTTGCTTTGAAACCGAGGTCTTGAGCGCCTGCATTACGCGGGCGAGCGATTCGCGCTTCGGTTCCGAGATCAATAAATGTACATGCTCCGGCATGACGACATACGCGTAGACAAAAAATACATAGCGTCTGCGTACCGTCTCAAGCGCGAATTCGAAGAGTTCCCTCGATTGAGGCGTTGAAAAGTATTGTTCCCTGCCGTGACAACTCATGGTGAGAAAATGCAGCTCTCCCGTGTGTTGGAACCGTTTGAGTCTGGATGGCATGTTGGCTGAAGTTTAACCCCACCCTAGCGACAAATACAAAGACGTCGCGAGGGTGGGGCACCCAATGTCAGGTGGAAATACCGGTGCCAAACGTCGCGTGGGATCGCCGGCCTCCGAGCCTAGGCAGCTGTCGTGCTCCGCAATCTCCTCACCCGATAAAACACCGTCAGCCCGGTCACCGTCCCGCAGCTGAGCAGGCTAGCCGCCATCCCCAGAATCAGCGACCAGTCGCGCTCGTAAACGCCGTGCACGATGCCCACCACCTGCAGCACGCTGAACCCTCCAAAGGTGACCAGCGATACGCCTGCATCGGTCTTCTTGCGCCACAACGCAATCGCCTGCGGCACAAACAGCAGCGCATTCCCCACCAGCCCCAACCCGAAAATCACCGCAACTATCTGTCTCATTGTTTGATGTCGCTCCAGCCTGCCTTCCCAGCTTCATCGTCTCATCCGCCGCCGAGCCCGCTTTAATTACTT
Source organism: uncultured Acidobacteriaceae bacterium (assembly GCA_963732165.1). Classification (GTDB taxonomy): domain Bacteria; phylum Acidobacteriota; class Terriglobia; order Terriglobales; family Acidobacteriaceae; genus Telmatobacter. The sequence continues at coordinate 220,154 of CAVSYM010000020.1, read as the reverse complement.
GTCGCAACAGCAACAGCATTGCATCCCGCCTGGTATACCCCCCTCCCTGAGCTCGCATCTCACCAATCCATGCGCGTTTCACCCAAGGCCGGGCTTTTACTCTATGTGGTTGCAGCGCTGAGTTTTATCCTCAGCATGCCCCCGCTTGCCCGCCCCCAATCAGCGCCGGCCGCCGGTCAAACATCCGCTCCCGACCCGCCGGCCAAGCCAGATCTCAAGCCCGAACTCAAAGCCGAACTCAAGGCCGCTCCTCCCACGCCCATCGCCCTCCAAAAGGCGGCGCTTGGCGATCCTGATCCATGGAACCCCGACTGGGATAAAGCCGTTGAAACCGCGCTGCCCGCTGACCTGCTCTCGCCGGACCTCGAGCACCAGGTCAAGCCTCTCTGCCCTCGCTTCCGTTATCTTTCTGACGCCGATCGCCGCGCCTTCTGGGCCTATTTCTTCCAGGCTCTTGCCGGCGCCGAAGCCGGCCTCAAGCCGACCACGAACGTGCGCCATCGCGAGCCTGAGGTTGCGGTCATCGATACCGTCACGCACCGTACCGTCCGCCAGGAGGGCCTGCTGCAGCTCACCTACATGGACGCCGATCGCTACGGCTGCGACTTCGACTGGGCCCACGACAAGGAACTCCCCGAGCACGATCCCGCGAAAACCATTTTGCAGCCCGAGAACAATCTGCTATGCGGTGTCAAGATTCTCGAAAACCAGCTCATCACCCGTCACGAAGACCTGTTCAGCAGAAAAAGCTATTGGGTTACGCTGCGCCCGCGCCATCCCAGCTTTATCGTCTTCATCCGGCAGATGGCCAACGTTCCCGAGTACTGCGGCTCGCGCTACCATACCGCCGTGCCCTCTACACACTCGCTGCCCCCGGCCTCTGAAGCTTCGAATACTCCGGCGAAGGGCCCCGCCACTTCCGCATCGGCCCAGCCTGCTTCGGGCTCTCGAACGGCAGCTGGGCTCAATATGACCGCGACGCAATCAAGCCTCGCAGCTCATTAGTGCATCTCTCCCAAAGGTGCGGAGTAAAGTGTGGGTGTCCCGCCCCGGGGTCTCCACCAAGCGATCTGTACTCGGTGGCGTGGACGCTCGCGACGTCTTTGTTTTTGTTGCCAGGGTGGGATCGCCCAAAAGCAAACGAACGGATATGTCAATGGCGTTTTGCTGGCAACTCAGTCTCCGAACCGCTCTGCGCCTCGCGCCTTGGCCTTGGCCGCCTCATCTTCGCGATTGCGCCGCGGTGCAGTGGTCTCGAGACTCGAAAGCAGCCGCGCCGAGGCCAGCGCGACCTCGTCAATCGCGGCATGGAACGCTGCTTCATTCGCCTTCGACGGCTTGTTGAACCCGCTGATCTTGCGCACGTACTGCAATGCCGACGCGCGAACCTCATCGTCGGTCACCGGCGGATCGAAGTTGAACAGCATTTTGATGTTGCGGCACATAGGCGGCCTCCAGGCGTCGGGTGGATCGATCACGCCTTTATCCTCACTCTACCGTCGAGGATTCGGTCACGCAAAACACCGTGTCCGCGCGCACAGCGCAAAGTGTGGAGACTTTGAAATCATTTTGCGTGCTCTACGAAGAGTTTGTCTATCCGCCCAGCGACGCGCCCCTGGTTGAGGCCTATGGAGGCCGGTTCGAGTCGTTATACGTCATACTGCACCCGTTTGTGCGCGTGCCTGACCGGCTGGCCTGGCGCGCGACCCACGAGTACCCGAGCGAAGAGCAGATTGTTGCCGTCGGCGAGAAAGTGCGCTGGGCCGAAGTGGCCGCTCAAATCGGCCTGCACGGCGCAGCCGGGCTCAACCATGCCCTGCTTACGTCCATCGCTGCCATCTATCCCGAGTTCGGCGACTTTGCCTCGCGCGATCACCTGCAGCGGTTCCTTCAGGCCGGCAATGTCTGGATGCCGAACGAGGGATCTTTCCAGCCCTTGCTGCAGCCGGATTTTCTCGACGCCTTTGACGCGGCCGGCAAAAGCAGCCTGATCTATGTGCCTGAGTTCCCGTCGGTCGACCCCGTGCTGCCGTTCAACCTGGCGCGCTTGAAGAATCACGCTGACATCTTTCCCGCCCGCGGCAGCCTCATGCCCGAAGACTTCTCGTTCCTCTTCACGGTGGAGTGGGACAGCTTTTTCACCTTGTTCTACGGCCCGCGCGAGTTCGTAGAAACGTTCGTTGCGCGGCGCGGTGTGGAGGGATTCTTTGCCAACGCCACCACCGAACACTACTGGTTCAACTACGCCATGGGCTGTGCCACGGTCACCGTGTCGCCGGAGGACTGGCCGGTGGCGAGATGAGCTTTCAGCTTTTCAGCTTTTAGCTGCCAGTGTCCTGTCTCCAAAATTCGCATCAAAATCGAACTGTCATCCTGAGCAAAGTTTGCCGCGTATTTCGCGGCAAACGCAGTCGAAGGATCTGCAGCTGTTCTTCAACGAACTTCGGATTAACCACACTGGCTTCTTGCGGAAATCTTCCGGGCCTGAAGACCAGGCTCACATTGCATGGGAGTTCCGGAGTCTGAAAGCACCTGCTCCCTCCTATTCGACATTGCTCCCATGGTAGGTACCTCCCATTCCGCGGCCTCTGGAATCGCGTGCGGGACGCTGCTCTCGTTTTCTCACCACCGCTGTACAATGTCGAGAGCGCAGCGACAATTTCAAATATGAGCTACTACGACCACGTTGTTGAGGCCGCTCAATTCCTCAGGATCAAGCTGGATGCGCTCGCCCCGCGTATAGGCATCGTGCTGGGTTCGGGGCTGGGCGCGGCGGCTCAAGCGGTCGCCGACCCGGTAATCGTTCCCTACCTCGAGATTCCCCACTTCCCGCAGTCCACCGTCGAAGGGCACTCGGGGCGCATCGTTGCCGGCCTGCTTAACGGAACGCCAGTCGCCATCATGCAGGGCCGCGTGCATTACTACGAGGGCTACACGCCGGCGCAGGTCACTTTCCCCATGCGCGTCTTAGGTACGCTGGGCATTCGCGCGGTGGTGCTCACCAACGCAGCCGGCGGCATTGCCGAAGGGCTCTCGATCGGCCAGCTCGTCCTACTCGCCGACCACATCAATCAAATGGGATGGAATCCACTCATCGGGCCCAACGAACCCCGGTTCGCCGTAAAGCAGGGCGCAGGACTGCGTTTCTTCGACATGACTGAGGCCTACAGCAAAGCGCTTCGCGCCCTCGCGCAAGAAGCGGCGACGGAGGAAGGCTTCACTCTCAACGAGGGCGTGTACCTGGCCACACCCGGCCCCAGCTTTGAAACCCCCGCCGAGATTCGCGCCTTCCGCGCACTGGGTGCGACGCTCGTAGGCATGTCAACCGTGCCTGAAACTATCGTTGCTCGCCACATGGGTATCGAAGTGCTGGGCATCTCGTGCGTCACCAACCTGGCCGCGGGCCTGGGCGCAAAGCAACTGAGCCACCAGGAGGTTTTCGAGGCGGGCCGGCAGGTTGAACATCGCCTCGCCGCGCTGCTCAAGCGGTTGGCTCCGCGCATTGCCGCGCACCTCGACACCTCGAAATGACAATACCCATCCAAAGAGTAAAAGCGCATGGGCGCCGAGTGGCTGTCGGCATCGCCGGCTGCTCGGGCTCAGGCAAAACCACGCTTGCTGCCGAGCTGGCGCGCGCGCTGGGCGGCATTCACTTTCATCTCGACAACTACTATCTCGACCTCGGCCATCTGCCATTCGAACAGCGCACTCGCCAGAACTTTGACGATCCCGCTCTCATCGAGAGCCCGCTGCTGGCGCGCGACGTTACGGCCCTGGCGCGAGGCGAGGCTATTGAAAGGCCGGTCTACGACTTTGCCACTTACACGCGCGTCCCCCACCGAACCGAGCGCGTCGATCCCGCTCCATTTCTGATTGTCGAGGGTCTCTTTGCCCTTTACTACCCCGAGCTCTTGCCGCTCTATCAACTTCGCGTCTACATCGACACACCAGACGACCTCTGCTTCGAACGCCGCCTCAAGCGCGATATCGAGCAGCGCGGCCGCACACCCGAGTCGGTAAAGATGCAGTACGAGGCCACGGTCCGCCCCGCATGCGTTGCGTTTGTTCGCCCCTCGGCGAGCCACGCAGATTTGGTTGTGGACGGCACCGGCGCCCTGGACTGGAAAGTAGAGCGGGTGGTGAACGAATTGCGCGAGCGGGGGCTGATGGCAGGGAGCCGGGAGAAGTAGAGCCACTAGCTATTGGCTTTTAGCTTTTAGCTTTTAGCTTTTAGCTTTTAGCTTTTAGCTTTTAGCTTTTAGCTTTTAGCTTTTAGCTTTTAGCTTTTAGCTTTTAGCTTTTGGCTTTTGGCTATTGGCTATTGGCTTTTGGCTATTGGCTATTGGCTATTGGCTATTGGCTATTGGCTATTGGCTATTGGCTATTGGCTATTGGCTATTGGCTATTGGCTTCTCGGTTCCGGATCGCGGCGCGATCCGGAACCGAAGATCATCTTACTTGCCCTGGCAGCAGCTATCGGTGCAGCCGTTCTGGCAGCAGGTCTGGCCGCAGCCGCCCTGGCAGCAGTTTTGGCAGTTAGTCGTCTTGGCCGCGGGGGCCTGTGCGATTGCGGTTACGGCAAGAACAACTGCGAACGAGATCAATGCAAGTGTGCGCTTCATTTGTTTCTTCTCCTTGACGGTATTCGTCATGTTTGCGATGCGAGTGAATGCGTGGCCTCATTGCGAGGCCGCTTCAAAGGCGCATAAACGTCAGGGAGTTGTTTAAATCCTGAAGACGCGATTCACGATGTATCGCGGGGGAGAATCGGCGCGGAAATCGAATGAAACCGCGGCTGGCTTTTCCAGCCCTGCGGCAGCGATCGGCCCTGCGAACGCAGCGACTGGAACGAGTGCCCCAACTTTGGAATGATCACGCGCGATCCGGGGCAAAACGGCATCGACTGAATTTTGCGTGCAGCAGTTCTGTGCACAGCCCTCTGCTGCCGACATGCCCGTCATCGGGCAATTCGAAGCCATGCCGCTCGTTGCCATGGGGCAACCCGGAGCACAAGCGGGAGCCATCCCTGCCGCACAGCTCAGACTGGAGAGAACAGGCTGCGCGGCCAGGAGGCCAACTACAAGGAGCACCGCTGATTTGAGCAGATGTTTCATCCGTTCCTAATCTACCTTAAAGACGGGTTTCGTTAAAATATGTGTGCTCAATCACAGTTCTCTAAATCAGCCCTCCTTCGTCAATGAGGGCGACGCAGCACCTGCTTCGGTTGTCAATTCGAATCAAGATTGGTATAACTGTTATATATATGCGTTTTCACTTCGATCCACGCAAAAGCCGGCGATTGAGGAAAAATCCGCAGCGGGCCATCGGCTTTGAAGAAGCCCAGGAGACTTTTCTCCGCCCTTATTACCAGGACCAGTGAACCGACCTGCCCGAACAATTCCGCGCCATCGGCTGGGTCGGAGACAAACTTTATTCGCTCATCTTCGAGGTGCGGGAAGACGACGAAGGAGAGCTTTACCATCTGGTCACGCTTTGGAAATCTACCCGCGAAGAGGAGGAATTATATGCCGAAAACGCTTGAATCCCCCAAGCCCCTGAGCGCCGATCAAATTGCGGAGCTTGCCGACAAAGGTGAGAACGTCTCGCGCTATTTCACACGGAAAGGCAAAATGATGCCGCCAATTCAACGCGTAAATGTGGACTTTACCGCGCCCATGCTGAACGAATTGGACGTTGAGGCGCGCGCGCTCAACATCAGCCGGCAGGCGGTGATCAAATCGTTGCTGCGGCACGCACTCGACCAGCAGCGATTGGCGCGCAGAGCGCGATAAGCGGCGCTTACTTCCCCGCCGTCAGCGCCTCAATCTGCACCAGCATGTCTTCTTTGCGCATCACCAGGTTGGTCGCGTTCAGCGTGGCCAGCTCGAATCCGTGGCCATGGGTGATGGCATCTGTGGGGCAGGCTTCGACGCAATAGCCGCAGAAGATGCAGCGGTTGTAGTCGATGTTGTAGACCTTGGCGTAGCGCTCCGACGACGAGATGCGATGCTCCGCGGTGTTCTCGTCCGCCTCGATGTAAATACAGTTCGCGGGACAGGCCGCCGCGCACAAAAAGCAGGCCACGCATTTTTCCAGGCCGTTCTCATCTCGCTGCAGCACGTGTGCGCCGCGAAAGCGCTGCTCAAAAACCGCGCCGTGCAATGGGCCGTCGCCGTCAGGGTAATTCTCAACCTGCGTGGGCTCCAGCATCTCGCGGAAGGTGATGCTCATGCCCTTCACGATTCCCGCCGCATTGCGCACGATCGACATGGCCCCAGTATACGATGAATGGCGGGAGGAATTCATGATGCGCGGGTTAGAGCATTTCTCTATAAGGCGTGAAATGTGGGTGCCCCATCCTTGCCGCGTCTTTGTTTTTGCGGCTAGGGTGGGATCGCTCCCAAGCAAATGGAGAAATGCTCCAGGGCTCCTATTGCTGGCGGTCGCAATCCCATTAATGGCTGCGGCGCAAAGCGAGCCATCTTCAACCTCGCCCGCCGGCGGCAACCAGGTGCAACCCGCGCCCACCGCGCCATCGCAGAGCCAGCACGACCAGATGCCCATGCGCGATATGGGGCAGATGGGCGAAACGCACAAGCCCGCTCCGCTGGCCGGCCCGCTCGTCATCAGCTACGGCGGCAAGTCCGCCACCTGGTCTGCTGCCACGCTGGCCGCGCTGCCCCACACCACCGTCACCGTTTATAACGAGCACACCAAGGCCGACGAAACCTATGCGGGTGTGCCGCTCATCGATCTGCTGGTCAAGCTCGGCGTGCCCGACAAGCCGCGTGGCAAGCAGTTCAGGATTTATCTGGTAGCCGCCGGCTCAGACGGCTACGAGGTGGTGTATTCGCTGGGCGAGATCGCTCCCGACGTGCACGATGCCACGGTGCTCGTCGCCGACAGCGAAAATGGCAAACCCATTGCACAAGATGGGCCGCTCAAACTGGTGGCCACACGCGAAAAACGCCCGGCACGCTGGGTGCGCAACCTGGTAACCGTCCGCGTTCTCACCGCGGAATAGGATGAGCCGGGAGTGCACGCCCGGCTCATCTTGCTAATGCGGATTTTCAACCCCTTGTTCCGGCCACCATTCTGGATATTATTCAAGGCTGTGGTTCGGAAGACCTGTGCTCGGGCGTGGGTTTTTTCGGCGCTGGCTTCTTCTCCTGCGCCGGCCGACGCTCCGCAGGAGGTGCTTCCCGGTGCGCCGGCGCCGCATGCGCCGCCTCAGGATGGCGCTGCGGTTCGGCGCGACTTGGCTCTGGCCGCTTTTGCTCCGGCTTCGCCTCAGGCCGGTTCGGCTCCGGACGATTTGCTTCAGGGCGAGGCTCAGGCCGGTTCGGCTCGGCATGGGTTGCCGGCTCAGGCTCGCGGCGGGACTCATTCACAGGCCGTGCCGCTTCAGGCACGTTATGCAGGTTGTGCCATACCGCGGGATGAACATCGTGATCGGCCACCACGACGCGAGTCTCAACAAAGGTTGCCGGCCGCCCGTGATTCACCGATTCAAACTGCGCGCGGTTCTGGCTCGCCGTATGCTCAATCTCAATCTGCGTGCGCATGGGCGGAGCGTGTGGCTCGCGCAGCGCGGCAAGCTCGGCCAGCCGCGGCCGCACCTGAATGCCGCCCCTGCCGCCGTTAAAGCTCACCCGGTTGATCACGGTATTGTTAATGACGGTGCGGTTATACACGTTGTGAATCACGGTCACATTCACGTTGCTCACTGTGCGGTTATAGAAGAAATGCCCTGAGTTCCAGTAACCACCCTGGTAGCCGAGGCCCACGTACCCAAAGCCGTAATTGACGCCGCCGTAAAAGCCGATGTGCGGCCCCCAGTAGCCTCTAAAGTAGGAGTAGCGGTTATGCGACCAGCCCCAGTACCCGGGAGTCCACAGCGCGCCCTGGTAGGGCGCCTGCACCCACGCCCCGGGCACCCAGTAGTAGCCGGTTGACTCATAGCCCCAGTGGCCGGGAGTCCAGATGTCCCCATCCTCGGGACAGGGCGGCTGGTCGTACTGGGGTAGCTCCGGCGGTGGCTGCGGAGCCGTCGCCGCGGGCTCAACGCCGTACGTCGACTCGTCGGCGCTGTCGTCGGCAGGAGCTGCTGTGGTGCTGCCGTAATCACCACCAGCGGCGGAAGAGCCGGAAGCCGCGCTCGGGGCGCCGCTCGATGTGTCGGCCGCCCCTGAGGTGTTTGCCACCGGGACCAGGTTTGCAGATGTCTCATCCTGCGTGGCTTGCTGGGTCTGGTCCGAACCGGTCGCCGGATTGGCGCCGTTGTCGGTGCTCGAGGTCTGTTGATTCGAGTGGCAGCCCGCGAAAAGGAAAGCGACTGCTCCTAAAACAATGATACTAAGTGACTTACCAGAGGAAAAATTTGGCATCTTTCGTCTCCCTTAGGTTTTTGTGGACTACTGTCGTAAGCGTTGGATGCACCTTGAAGGGACAAAGTCTACCTCTCGGGGCCAGCTACTTATTTTGGCCCTGCCTGAGCCGGTTTCGGCGCCGGCGCAGTCGAGTTCGGCCTCGGCCCCGAAGAACCTATCCGGCCGTGGTTATTTGCCGGCGGGGTCGTTACCGGGTGCCGCTCCGTGCGCGGAACAAGCTGACGGCAGATTGCCGAATCCTGGCCACGCTCGAAACCCTCGATCACATCCTGGCCGCCGCACAAGCGCAGCTTCATCTCGTCCACTTCTTTGCCGCTCAGCTCCTCCGTGCGATCGAGCCCGCTGAAGGGGTCGCGATCGAAGCGAAAAATGTAGTCGTCCGCCGGCTTCTGCTTGCCATAGTCAATGTGGCTCCAGATATAGAGTGAAGCATGGCCGTCGCCGGCGGCCATCAATGCGTAAAGCTGCGTCAGGTCAATACCCGAGGGCGAACTCGCATTCCAAACCGGCACGCCCTTGCCGCCCCGCAGCCAGCGCGCGGCCCACGCATGTTGCGTGGCGTCGTAGTAGAACGCGGTGAAGTAAGTGGTGGCTGCGCAGTTGCTGCAATCGTCGTAAAGCGCGATCAGGTCGTCCTGAAAGCCGTCGGCAAAATGCTGCCAGTCAAAGAAGCGCAGGTTCACGCCACCGATCAGCATCGCGATGGCGTGGCTGGTGAGCGATACGCTCCACACGGTAAAGGTATCGTCTTCGGGCAGCGATTGCGGCGTTTTTCGATCGGTGGTCACCACCAGCGCGGCATCGTATTTCACGCCGATCTCGCGTATGGCAGTCCAGTTTTCGACCGCCAGCGACCGCGTCACCCAGATGACAATGTCCTGATCCTTGGGATTGTGAAAATCCATCCAGCGAAAGGTGTCGGGAGGCTGTTGCGCGGAGAGAAGAGATGCCAAGGCAAGCACGACGGCGGCCAAAACCGCGCACCGCGCGATGAAGCAACGCATGAATTAGATATAACAGAGGCGGCTCGGCAGGTGGCCCTGGCCTCGATGTCCATATCAAACCACAGCGACTGTGGCCCCGGTCCCTCGCCTTTGGGGGCCGGGGATGGTTTGCTCGCCGGGTACCCCAGAGCCTGTCCTGAGCGTAGTCGAAGGATCTCGATTTGGAGACCTGGCAGACCACGAACCTCAGCCAGTCCTTTTCACTCAGGCACGAAAATGGGTGCCCCATCCTAACGGCGCTTTTTGCCGTTAGGGTGGGAAACCACAAACCCCAATCGACACATCTCAACCACGCGCGAAAATGGGTGCCCCATCCTCGCGACGTCTTTGTTTTTTGTCGCTAGGGTGGGGTACCTCAACCCTCAACCAGCCCATCTCAACCCGCCGCCAATCCCGGGTGCCCCGGGTCCCTCGCACTTGGGGACCGGGAAAGCACGATCCTGGCCTGACCACCTTCACCCCAAATGCAACTCCTGCGTCGCATCGACTTCAAAACCAAGCCTCCGCCAGAACCCGCTCACCAGGTCCACGGTCTCCGCCGCAGTCACAGGTGAAGTGCGCAGCCGAATCGTCGAACCAGGTTCGAGATTCGCAAGTGCCTCCGGTTGAGCGACAAGCGCAATGCACTTCTCAGGCCGGTAGGTACACGCGGCCAGGTCGGCAATCGACAGTTGCGTGGTTGGCGTCGCGAAGATGGTCTGTGGCGGCGCCATGCGGTCGAGAAGCCACAGAATTTCGAGCTTCGATTCGAGCTCGTCAGGCACGCAGTCGATAACCAGGTCGGCAGAGCGAACCGCGTCTTCGACGGTCGAAACAAATTCGACGGCCGGCAGCGCCGCGGGGCCGAGTTTTTCCCTGATGTACTCCTGCGCGTGGTGCAGAGTCGAGGGCATTACGTCCTCAAGCAGCACGCGAAATCCGGCGCGGGCAGCGCCCAACGCGAGCAAACGGCCCAGCGGGCCGGCCCCGATGATCGCGACTGTCTGCCTCGTGTCCACGGGCTATCTCTCTATGGACTTCCACATCTCTTGTCCAAGGAGTAAAGGCACGGAGTGCTCCAGGGAGTGAAGGCGCGGAGCGCCGCAGCGCCGCCGAAGCGCATCAATGAGGAGAACTCATCGTGAGCGCCTTTACCACGTCGGCACTGTTGGGCTGCGCCCGCTCCAGGTGCTCAGCCACGCGTGCACGCTCCTCGTCTGAGAGCAAAGGAACGGCGGCCAGCACGCGGCGCAGCGTCACGGCGACGTCGTCAATGTAGTTCATAAGGCGGATGGCTTCTCCAGAGAGCGGCATAATTATCCTCGTGGTTTGAATCTGCATTCATTGTATTGGCTGGGGCGGGGTGAACAGCAAACCGCCGCCGATGCCCAAAAAAATGAATCCCACGCCAACCTTATGCCCGGTCGCGGATAATTCTCAATACAAGCTTCACATCGTCAACCCCACCAGAAGAGAGGTTATCCATGCACATATCGAGGGGGGGCATTTCGAGGCGCGATTTTCTCGCACGTGTGGGCCAGGCAGGTGGATTCAGCGCTGCATTCGTCGCCATGCAGGGCCTTGGTTTGATGCCGGCCCGAGCGCTGCCCGTCCCGCGGCTCGACATCGCACCCGGCTCCGGCAAAGGCATCAAGGTCGCCATCCTCGGCGGCGGCATTGCCGGCCTGGTCGCCGCTTACGAGATGAAGGCCCTTGGCTTCGACTGCACGGTGCTCGAGGCACGGCATCGCCCCGGCGGCCGCAGCTGGACAGTTCGCCCCGGCGACAGCGTCGTCTTCACCGACGGATCGGCCCAGCACTGCGACTGGCAGCCCGGCCACTATCAAAACTTCGGGCCCGCGCGCCTGCCATCGATTCACACCACCATCCTCGGCTACTGCCGCAAGTTCGGCGTCGCCATGGAAGTGGAGGTGAACTCGAGCCGCTCCACCATGCTCGAGAACGACGCAGCCAACGGCGGCAATGCAGTGGTGCAGCGCCAGGTGGTGAACGACACGCGCGGCCACGTGAGCGAGTTGCTTTCAAAGTGCATCGCCCAGGGCGCGCTCTCAAGCGAGCTCGGCGCCGAAGACCGCGACCGCATGATGAGTTTTTTGCGCATGTACGGGCCGCTCGACAAGGCCGGCAAGTACACGGGCTCGGAACGCGCCGGCTACAAGCGCCTTCCCGGCGCAGGCGATGAACTGGGCACCCTCAACCAGCCCATTGATATGCGCACGCTGCTCGACGAAAACTTCTGGGGCGCCATCATGTTCGAAGAGGTGTTCGATATGCAGGCCACCATGTTCCAGCCGGTCGGCGGCATGGATCGCATCGCCTACGCCTTCGCCAAACAGCTCGGTTCAACCGTGCAATATGGAGCCGAGGTCAAGGAGATTCGCAAAACATCATCCGGCGCGCGCATCGTCTACACCGAAGCCGGCGCGCAAAAATCCCTCGATGCCGATTACTGCCTGTGCGGCATGCCGCTCTCGATTCTCAAGAAAATACCCAACGACTTCAGCGCGCCCATCAAGCAAGTCATCGAGCAGTGCACCTACGCGCACGCCTACAAAATTGCCTGGGAGAGCCGCCGCTTCTGGGAGCAGGATTACAACATCTACGGCGGCCTCGAATTTGTGGCCCAGGGCCCCGACCCCGTCTGGCTGCCCTCGGGCGGAATGTTTTCGGAGCGCGGCGTGCTGGTCAGCGGGTACGGCTTCGACACCGCATCCGATTTCGACAAACTCCCTCTCCCCAAAAAACTCGACGCCTCGCGCGGCTCAGTTGAAAAGCTGCACCCCGGCTGCGGCAAGGAGCTCGAAAAGCCGGTCTATGTGAACTGGGGATTTGTGCCGTTCAACGAGGGCTCATGGATCTCATCGTACGAGCCGGGAACGGACTCCTACTCCGACACCGGCTCGCCGGCTTACGAGACGATCATCGCGGGCGACGATCCCATTTACTTTATCGGCGACCACGCCAGTCACGTCCTCGGCTGGCAGGAGGGCGCAGCGTTGAGTTCCCTGCGCGCTATTCAGATGATCGGCGAACGCGAGCGCGCCAGGCGCGCCTGATTGCGGGCTGAGCCTGAAGTTCGCTAAATGCCTGAAGTTCGCTAAATAATGCCGCTGTCATCCCGACCGGAGCCGAGGGATCTGCAGTTGTTCTTCCGCGATCTCCGCTTACCTCGAAATCGGGTGTCCCATCTAAACTCTGCTTGGGTGGGATGGAGCCCGCTCCGATCCCAGGCGCGAATCCACCCAACCAGAAAATTCTCCCCAAAATTCAAATTTCCTGAAACTTTCACCACCCTTTCCGCGTTATAGTAGAAGTAATTTACTAACCGGTTAGTTAAAAACATGCCCGCCGACACCCCATCCCGCACCCAAACCGACCGCGCCGACCAGTCGCGCGCGCGCATCCTCGACGCCGCCATCGCCGAGTTCAGCGAAAACGGCCTGGCCGGCGCCCGCACCGAGCAGATCGCCGAAGCCGCCGGCGTAAACAAAGCCCTGCTCTACTACTACTTTCAGGGCAAGGGAGCGCTCTATACCGCCGCCATTGAGTCAGTCGCCGAGCGCATCGTCGCCAGCAGCATGGCATCCATCGCGGGCGACCGCTCGGCCGGTGAGCGCCTGGTCAATTTCGTGCTCAATCACTTTGACCGCATCCACTCGCAGCGCACTTTTCAGAGCCTCATGCAGCAGGACATGATGCGGCTGCGCCAGGGCGAGGAAAGTGCGCTCGACCCGCTCGTCGAAAAAGTCTTCCGCCCCATGATGAACGCGGTGAAGGAACTGTTGGCCGAAGGCATGAGTACCGGGGAATTGATTCGCGTGGACGAGTGGCAGATGATGTACGCCGCCCTCGGCGCGAATGTTTTCTACTATCTTTCCGGCCCGGTAATGGGCCGGCTGATCGGCAGCGATCCTCTTGAGCCCAAGGCGCTGAAGGCGCGGCGCAAGGCCGCCATCGAGTACCTGGGACAAACAGTTTTTACCGACCGCCGGCATGGCGCGCGCGTGGCAGAACGCGTGCTCGCGCGCACACTCATGCCCGCTAGCGGTCCCATGCAACCATTCGGAGTGAAAACGAAGTGAACGCACGCAATCGAGTTTTTCTTATTCTCGGGTTTCTCACGGTGGGGTCGCTCATCTGGTATTTTGCGACCACGCGCCGCACCAGCGACCTGCAACTGATCGGCACCGTCGACGCCAACGAGGTCGTGGTCAGCTCCAAGATCCCCGGCCGCATTCAAACCCTCACCGTTGACGAAGGCCAGACGGTAAAGGCCGGCCAGTTGATCGCCACTATTGAGAGCCAGGACCTTCAGGCCGCGCTCAGCGCCGCCGAAGCCACGGCCGCCAGCGAGCGATCGAAACTGAACGGCGCAGTTGAGACCGTCGACCAGAACCAGGGCGAAACCGACAGCGCCACGCTGAGCGCCGAAGCGCAGGTGCGTTCCGCGCAGGCCCAGTTGGAACAGGCGCAGGCCAATTACGACCACCAGAAGGCCGACACCAGCCGCACCGTCGCATTGGCCCAGCAAGGCATCATGAGCGAGCAGGCGCGCGACGAGCAGGCCACCGCGCTCAATGCGGCACAGGCCGCTGTGGATGCCGCCCGTAATAACCTGGCCGCCGCACAGGCGCAACTCAAGCAGGCCAAGGCGCATGAACTGCTCACCAAAGTCTCCGCACAAACCGTGGACCAGACCCGCGCCGAAGAAGCCAACGCTCAAGCACTCGCCCAGCAGGCACGCGTTGAGCAGGGCTACTCACAGGTGGTCGCGCCCATCGACGGCATGATCAACGTGTGGGCCGCACGCCAGGGAGAAGTGGTCACAGAGGGCGCGCCTATCGTCACCATCATGGACCTGACCCAGACCTGGGTCTACGCCCCGCTGCCCGAGACCCAGGCCGATGCCGTCCAGATCGGCGACAGCCTGCGCGTAGTGATGCCCAGCGGAGAGACGCTGCAGGGCAAAGTCATCGGCAAGCTGGCGCTGGGCGACTTTGCTACCCAGCGCGATGTGAACAGCATGAAGCGCGACATCAAGACCATTCAGATCAAGCTGCTCATTCCCAATCCCGACGAAAAATATGTGCCCGGCATGACCGCCGAGGTTTACATACCCAAAGCCAAGCTGGTGAAGCGATGAGCTCGGCAAGCAGCGCAACGGCAGGCACCCAGGCAATGGCGCGGCCAACCGCCATCGCTGTCGAGAATATCGTGAAGCGCTACGGCGACTTTGAAGCCGTGAAGGGCGTGAACTTTCAGGTCGCTGAGGGCGAGATCTTTGGCCTGCTCGGGCCCAACGGAGCCGGCAAAAGCACGCTCATACGCATGATGACTACGCTGATCCCGGTCACTTCGGGCAAGGCGCTGGTGGGCGGGCACGACGTGAGCAAAGATCCTGACGATGTGCGGCGCATGATCGGCGTCATTCCACAGGCGCTGACCAGCGATCCCGACCTCACCGTCAAAGAAAACCTGTCAATCTACGCCAAACTCTACAGCGTGCCGCGTGCACATCGTGAAAAGAGCATTGCCGAAGTGCTTGAAGCTGTCGACCTGACCAAGTGGCGCGACGCGCAGACCAAGACGCTTTCAGGTGGCATGCGGCGCCGGCTTGAGATTGCGCGGGGCCTGGTTCACAACCCGCAGATCTTTTTTCTCGACGAGCCCACCACCGGCCTCGATCCGGTTTCGCGCGTTGCCGTTTGGGAGATGCTGAACAAGCTGAAGACTAACCGCAATCTCACCATCCTCATCACCACCCACTACATGGAAGAAGCAGACAAGCTCTGCGACCGCATCGCCATTGTCGATCACGGCACGCTGGTGGCGCTGGGCACACCCATCGAACTCAAACACAGCGTGCCCGGTGCCAACGTGGTGGAGGTGCACTTCGACCGCGAGGACGAAGCGTGGCAGGGACGCCTGGAAAAAATGGAGGGCGTCACCGCCGTGCATCCCGAAGGCTCGGGATTCTACCGCGTCATCACCCAGTCGGGATCAAAGACCACCATGGAGATTGTGGGACTGGCCGCGAGCCTGGGCGAGACGCTCACCTCGCTCAGCGTGCAAAACACCACGCTCGACGACGTTTTCATTCACTACACCGGGCGGCAATTGCGCGACGAAGCCGTTAAACCGGTCTTCACCTTGCCGCCGCGGCCGGGAGCCCAGCCATGAACAGAATGATGGCCATTGTGGAGCGCGAGATGCGGAAGTTCTTTCGCTCGCCCATGCTCATGATCATGTCGCTGATGATGCCCATTCTGCAGTTGGTCATCATCGGAAACGCGTTCGGGGGCAAGATCGTGGGCACGCATGTTGCCGTGGTCGACTACGATCACGGCCCCGAGGCAGTGAAAGTCCGCGAGGCCTTTGACGCCATCGCCGCCAACATCAAGACCTTCACCACCACCGACTATGAAAACGAAGTGCAGGCGCGCGAAGACGTACGCACCGGCAAAATCGACGCTGCGGTCATCATTCCCGCCCAGTACTCGCGACGCGTCTACTCGCAGGATGCGCCCAGGCTCGGCTTTGTCGTCGACAACTCCGATCTCTTTACCTCATCGTCCCTCGAAGCCGAGATGCAGTCGCTCGTGGACGCCATGAACGCGCCGCAGATTCAGGACCGGCTGGCAAAGACCATCGAACTCGAAATCGTCGAGCTTTATCCGTACGTGAATTATCTGAAGTATCTTCTGCCGATGACGGTGGCGCTCGCAATGTATATCTCGGTGATGATTGGCGGCGGCATGTTATACATCGACGACAAGGCGCGCGGCGTTCACGAGGGCTATCTGGTCACGCCTATCACCAAATTTGAGCTCGTCTTCGGCCTCAACATCGCCGGAGCTATCAAGGCGGTGTTGAGCGGGGTCTGCCTTACCGTGATCGGGTCGCTCATCGCCGGGCTGGGCATTGTCTTTCATCCCATCGTCATGTTGCAGATTTTGTGCCTCATCGTCGCCGGCTCCATCGCTTTCAATGGCATGATGTTTCTGCTCATGGTGCGCGTCGACGATCCGTTGGTTCCGCGCGCTATGTTTGGCATACTCAATGTTCTCCTCTTATATCCCTCGGGCGCCATGTATCCCACTTCGTCGTTCCCCAGGTGGATGCAGGCCATTGGCGTGGTCGATCCTTTCACCTACGTGATCCACGGCTTCAAGGCGGTGATGCTCAAAAACGGCGGCTGGGTCGCCATCGAATACGACCTCCTGTTTCTCATGGTCTTCGGCATCACCACGCTGCTGGTGGCCACGCCGCTCTTCAAGAGGACGCTGTAAGAACAGCAAGTCAGCGGGTCGGCGAGTCAGCAAGTCGGCAAGTCAGCAGTCGGCAAGTCAGCAGTCGGCAAGTCAGTGGAGGGAGCGGAGGCCTTCAGGCCTCTGAATCGAAGCGTCAAGAAAAACGTGGCCTTCAGGCCCGGCCACTTCTCAATCGATCTCCATAATCCGGTTGCCCCACCCTCGCCACGCTTTTGTTTTTGTGGCTAGGGTGGGGTCAGCAAACTTATCACGCGAAATAATTCACCCCCGCCGAATCCTGAGCGCCTTCTTCCTCTTCGGCCAGGTCGAGCTCGTCATCATCCTCTTCCGCGCCGGCCGCTTTGTTCACGCGTGTAGCCGCGGCATTATCGCCCATCTTGCTCAGCGCATCGATGTCGAATGCCGGAGAAAGATCGGAGTCCGGCCGTGGCGTCCGGTTCGCCGCAATGGCGCGGATTCCCGGTATCGGTGCGATCTCCATGACTGCGCCTCCTGCTGCTTATCCATCGGCGCCCGCCACAGAATCTTTAATCTTCAACCTCAAATTTGTGTCTCAAATTCAAACACACTCACCATTCAGACTCACCCGCCGACCGCGGCACGCCTGGCTTGTTAAACTGGGGCCATGCAGGATGAACAGGAGTTTCGGCGTGCGGCAGAATCGGCTCTCGAGGCCCTCAAGCAGCATTTGATCGAACGAGAAGAGTCGGAAGATGCCGGCTTCGAGGTGGAAGAGCAGTCGGGTGCTCTCAATGTTCTGTTTGAAGACGCCGGCGCCAAGTTCGTCATCACGCCCAACACGCCGGTGCGCCAGATCTGGATCTCGGCGCTGGCCACCAGCTTCAAACTCGATTGGGATGCGGCGAATAATTCCTTCGTGCTTCCGCGCACCGGCGAACAGCTTATCCCGCTCCTCGACCGCCTGATCGGCGAACTCCTCAGCGCATAGCCCCAATTGGCGCAACATAAAGCAATGGGCCCGGCAGACTCGCCAGGCCCTCAATTCCTTGCCGGATTCGCGTCCTTATTGGGGAAGCGCGTATACCGTGTTCAGCACTTTGCTCGCCACGCTCTCGGGCAGCGGCGCATACGAAAGCGACGAAGCCTCGCTCTCGCCGCTCTTGATAATCCAGCTCAGCATGTCGCGGATCACCTTCTCTTTTGCCGTATCGGTGAGATGCGCGTTGATGAGCAAATAAGTGAAGCTCGAGATCGGATACGCATCCGCTCCCGGAGCGTTGGTGATGGAAACGCGGTAGTCGGCAGGCATCTGTTTGATGCTGGCCGCAGCCGCGGTCACGCTGGGAATTGAAGCCACGATCCAGTTGCCGGCTGCGTTCTGAACGGCCCCGAAGGTCATCTTGTTCTGCAGCGCATAGATCAGCTCAACGTAGCCGATGGTTCCAGGAACCTGGCGAACCAGCCCGGCCACGCCTTCGTTACCCTTGCCGGCCACGCCAACCGGCCATCCGGGAGCAGTGCTCGCTCCGGGGCCGCTCGCCCACTCTTTGCTTACCTTGCTCAGGAAGTCGGTAAAAATGAAGCTCGTTCCGCTGCCTTCGGCACGGTGAACCACGATGATCTTCTGATCGGGCAGCTTCACGCCGGGATTGTCCTTGGCGACTGCGGGATCGTTCCACATCGTCACCTTGCCGAGATAAATATCGGCAAGCAGCGGGCCGCTGAAGCGGAGGTTGTCCACGCCCGGCACGTTGTAGACCGGCACATCAGCGCCCAGCACGGTAGGAATGTGCACCAGCTTCTCTTTGCAGTCTTTGATAAGCGTATCGGGCATCGGCATGTCTGAAGCGCCAAAATCCACCAGGCCGGAGCAGAACTGCTTGATGCCGCCGCCTGAGCCAATCGATTGATAGTTGATTTCAACGCCCGGGTGCGCGGCGCTGTACTCGGTGAACCACTTGGAATAAATGGGATAGGGGAAAGTGGCGCCCGCCGCAGTAAGATCCTGGGCATGGGCCACGCTCATCGCCAAAACAAGGCATGCAACAACCGCTAAAGTTTTTTTCACGTTTCGCTCCTCGCAATAAGACTGCCGCGACCCATTCTCTACACCAATTGTTACGGAATGTTGAATTGATCTGATTTTCAAGGAGTTTGGATGAGGGTGGTACGCCATTTCCTGGCCAATTCAGGGTCAGAGAGGGCCTTGATATAAACTCCCCCAACCACCGATCGCGCCTGAAAGCCTTTTTGAATTCCTGTTTTAGTGTCATACCAGTCTGTAAGCGGGACGCGCGTGGGACCCTCATTGACCCACCTGCTCACCGGTTTCATCAAAGCCGCAAAGTCCGACTGATTGCCCAGCGTGGCCGTCCACACTTCCCAATCGAGCTTGGTATAGTCGGCACGATTATCGAGCGGCAGCCCGTATTCGTTCAGATGATTCAGATAGAAGGCAACCTCGGTCTGGCGCACGCTCGCCGGGAAGAGCCCCAGATTCAGTAGTTGATCCCACACCAGGTTGTACTTCTGGCTCCATGTGCCGGGCTTGTCAAAGGCCAGCTTATAGTGGTCGCCGTCAATTGCCATCGTCTGCCACTTCGCGGCCATCTCGTGCGCAAGAGATGCGTACTCCTGGGCCGCATCCGATTTGTCCAACGCCTGGGCCATTTGCCCGTAGGCTGCCAGCGCCTCAATCGCCTTGATCGACAAGTTTGCGTTGTGCGCCAGGTGCCCGGCAAAGTCGTCGGTCGAGAGCTGGTTTGCCGGGTCAAGCCCCTTGTCCCGCAGGTACTCAGCCCACGCTGTGAATTGCGGCCAGTACTCGCGCACAAAATCCCAATTCCCTTCCTCGCGCCCCAGCGCGTCGGCAAGAATCAGCAGGTTTCCGCTCTCTTCCACCGGCATCTGATCCTCTTCAGTCTTTTCACCACCGCCATACACCTGCCCGTCGGCCAGTGGATACGTGCCCAGATCGTGGGGCGCAAACGGCCACTTCCATCGCGGCAGCGCCGCGTATTCCACTACAGGCTTCATCAGCGCCTGAACCAGCGCAGGATTAAAGAACAGGAAGAACGGTGCGGAGGGATAAATTACATCCACAGTCGCGATGCAGCCGTTGGAGAAATTCTCCTTGGGGAACAGCATCGGCGCACCGTCAACGTCGGCCGCCAGCTCATGCGCGGCAACTGTCTGCCTGAAAGCGAGCACCGCCAGTTGCGCGTATTCCTCGCCACCCGCTTTTGTCAGATCGGCGGTCAAATCCGCGTCGAACTTCTGGCCTCGCGCAACCAGCGCCGGGTACTGCGCCTCGGCCTCGCCCAGCATCTGCTGAACGGTCTCATTGTTGCGCTGCCAGTACGGCCTCAGCTTTCGCTCCAGAAACTCAATGGAATACTCCTGTGTATAGGCGAGCAGCAGATGACGGTTCACCGGTTCTGAGCCAACGCGGCCTAGAGGAAGTTCAACGGCCAGGTGCGCCGCATGGTCGCGCGGCATGAGCGGCATGTCGAGATCGTCGGCATCGGGCAGCTCGCCGGCTAAAACAAACTGCCGCATCGCTTCTTCGGATTCAACGAATTGCGCCTGGGCCGCATCGGGAACCGCGAGCCTGAAGTATCCCCAGTCGATGCGAAGGTTGTCGCCGGGGCGGTTGAGCACCTGTTGATCGCGCGAGCCCACGCTCAGCACGGTCAACCCCGGAGCGCGTCCCCGGCCCCACGTTACCTGCTCATCCGGCGTGTTGACTGCGATCACCGGATCCACATCTATCAGCAGGCTCACGTCGTGCTGGCCTTCGCCCGTAGCCTCGAATGAGAGATAGGTAACCGGCCTGGAAAGCAGGTCCAGATCCGACGGAAATGCGGGTGCAAAGAAGGTCACAGTCAGCGCAACCCCTCCGGCAGTAAACGTATAAACGCTGCGCGTCGGAGTGACCGTCAGGCTGGTCTGCTCCATCGCCGGAACCTCTCTCGGTTCGGCGCCCATGAAGCGATAGACCTTGCCGTCAATCCGCGCCAGCCCGGCAATGGGCTGCGGCGTGCCCGTCCAGTGCCTCGTGTCCTCGTCGGTCAAACGGTCGGCCATCGACCACACGCTGAAGTAGGGATCGTGCGCAATGAGCGGAACCGCAGGCGGCCGCTCGGCGCTCTGCCCCCAGGCAACTCCCGCCGCCGCAACCAACCCTGCTGCGCTCACTGCCAACCCAAGCCAAACTGAATGATTCAATCTCCGCATGAGGCCCTCCATCTTTTTCTCCGAAAGTGCAATTGTATTCGAGCCGAAAGCCTGGCGAGCCGCATATGCACGGAGTCGCCGGGGTAATCGCATTTCAAGATATGAGAAGGGTTTGTTTTGAAAGGGCAGGGCTTCAGCCGTGCCGTAAAAAACTAAAAGGTAAATGCCTGGCCTATAGGCCCTGAGGGATGGGGATGAGCCGAGAAATACATCCCTCAGCGGCTAGAGCCGAGGCCTTTTTTGACCTATTCATCGGCACGGCTGAAGACGTGCCCTTTCAAAGCTGCCACTACTCATGATCCTGAATCCAAATGCGATTACCCTGAGGGAGTCGCGAGATCGTTTACGCTACCCTGCCCCGCCGCGCTACGATAATCCAAGACCGCGGCATGTGTCGCCGCTTATTTCATGGCTACGAAGAAAAAATCGGCGAAGCTCCTCCACTGCCCCAGCTGCGGAATGCTGGTCCGCCCTCAGGATGAAGATTTCCCCTTTTGCAGCGACCGCTGCCGCAAGATCGACCTGGGCAAATGGGCCTCGGACGTTTTCAAAATCAGCTCCCCCATTCTCGATCCCGAAGTGCTTGAAGATCTCGGCAACCCGAGTTCAAAACGCAGTGGTGGGTCGAATGAGAGCTGACCCGAAGTGGCACTTTATCGGCGCGTTGATCCTTGCTGGACTGCTTAGCCTTTACGCCTCATTCATCAGCCTGATGGGAATCTTTTCGGGAGGCTTCCCCCGGCAAAGGTTTTCCGTACCCCTCATCCTTCTATTTCTCGCACCCCTGCTCGCCCTCCCGCTCTTCGCGTTGGCCGCCAGCTCATCCAGGCTGGCATCGTTTTCCCTGTGGGCGCTTGGCCCCGCATATTCACTGGCCATGTTTCAGATATCTGCTGGGAATTTTGCTGGCAGCTTCCTTCATTACCTGGGGCTGTTGCTTGCTTGTCTCTTTGACAGGGTGGCGATCGTTCTCTGGGTTACCGCCTGGCTCGTGCATTTCGGCACCAGGATTTACAACGCGCCCCGAGGCGCAGAACCCGCGGCGACGATCGGATAGAGAAATGTCAGTAAGCCAAACCCAGGCCCGCCCATCAAAGAAAACCCTCTGGGCCACAGCCGTTGCCACCTTCTTCGGCATCGGCTACATCAAGCCCGGCCCCGGAACATGGGGCTCAGTCGCTGCCACGCTGCTGTGGGCCGCGTTTGCGCTGGGCGCGCATCCTTCGCGACAGTCCCTGCTCATTGCCACGCTGGCGGGCATTTTGGCGGTGATTTTTCTTGGAGTGCCGGCGGCTACCATCGCTGAGCGCGAGGCCGGGCGCACCGATCCCGGCTTCGTGGTGATCGACGAAGTTGCCGGCCAGTGGATCGCCCTGCTCTTTTGCCCGCCCGACTGGGCGCACGCACTCATCGCCCTCATTCTTTTTCGCTTGCTCGACATCACCAAGCCCTTCCCCGTGCGCCGCATCGAGCGGCTTCCCGCAGGCTGGGGCATTGTCTTCGACGACGTAGGCGCCGGGCTGTATGCTTTGGGTATAGCGTCTCTGCTCCGCCTCTGGTACTAGAGAAGTCCGATTCGAATGCCACGCGCCTCCTCCCAATCCGCATTTGCAGCCGTTCCGGCACCGCGCATCGACCAGGTGACCCCGGCCGCGGCCATGCCCCTTGCCGAGGTGGAACTCTCCGGCGCAAATCTTGGCCCTCACGACTTTGGGACTCCGGTTGTGCTGGTCGACGGCGAACCCGCTCACATTCTCATGAGCAGGCCCTCGCGCCTCATCTTTCGCGTTCCTGAAAACGCCTCGACCGGATTGGTGGAAGTGCGCAACCCAGCCGGGGCCGGCAACACGGTGCCTCTGCGCGTCGCTCACCAGCTCAACGACGGCCTGCACCCGGTTACCAGCCCCGCCGTCAGCCGCTCAGGCATGATTTTCGCCACCGTGAGCGGCCCGCGCGGCAAAGAAACCCCGGTCTCTGTAGTGCGCATCAGCGCCGATGGGCGCGACACCCCGTTCGTGACCGGCATTCTGAACGCCACCGGCCTGGCCATCTCACCGGACGGCGATCTGTTCGTAACTTCGCGCGCAGAAGGCACTGTCTATCGAATCGACTCGGGCGGCGAATATGCCGTCTATGCCGAAGGCATGGGCGTGGCCACGGGCGCAGCTTTCGACGCCGAAGGCAACCTCTTCGTCGGCGACCGCAGCGGCACCATCTTCAAGATCAACTCCGAGCGCCAGATATTTGTGCACGCGACACTTGAGCCCTCGGTCTCGGCCTATCATCTGGCGGTCGATGCCGCCGGCACCCTTTACGTCACCGGTCCGTCGCTGTCGTCGAACGAAGCGGTCTTCGCCATCGATCCTCACGGCGAAACGCGTATCTACTATCGCGGGCTCGGCCGGCCGCAGGGACTGGCCTTTTCGAGCGATGGAGATCTCTACGTCTGCGCCTGCCTCCACGGGCGCCGCGGGCTGGTGCGCATCACGCCGAAAGGAGAAGCCTCGTTGGCGCTCGCCGGAGTGAACCTCGTCGGCGTCGCCTTCTCGCCGCTCGGCACAACCATCCTCACTACGAACGACGCCGTATTTGAAGTCGACCTGGGCGTCGAGGGGTCGGCAGGCGTCTAACCTCAATGCTGTTCACTTAAGTGATCAGCTCGCAGTCAGAACGAACTGGTTGCCCTATCCTTTTCACCCATTTTGCGAAAAGGGTGGCATTGGCTGACGCTTCCTCCGATGTGCTGGGTCCCTAAGTCTGCATTTCTCACAACCCAAGCGTCGGCCGGGGGATTCGATGTCAGAATCGCACCCCCCATATATACCCCCTTTTAGGGGTTAAGCGGCTTATTTTCATGGGCTTATACCTTTTACCTTTTGGCCTATCCCAATGAAAATGAATGGCTTATGGCGTAAAATAGTCGCGAATAAAGGGTTACGGCAAGCATTTTGCATCGATTATTCGACTTTCACCTTCCCCGCCTTGCTCCTGCACGCAATTGAATGTATCGCAGGGAGTGGAAATTATCTGCAACGCCGGCGGAGTTCTGGCTGTAGGAGGCCTGTGCGCAGAGGCCCGAGGGAAGTTCAAGGCTCGCGAACTGCGCTGGCTTAAGAAGGACTTCTTACGCCCGCATTCGCGGGCCGGGTGCTCGACCGGCGGCGGCGTTTCTGGCTGGCCGTGAGAAAAGCGTCTAAGCTCAATACTGTTCACTTAGCGGACCTACACGCCGGGGAGTGTCTGCCGATCCCACCCTAAACGCAAAATGCGCGTTTAGGATGGGGCACCCAGTTCGTTCTGACTACGAGCTAATCCATTAAGTGAACAGCATTGCGTCTAAGCTGCATTTCTTCAAAACCGGGGCTGGCGGTATCCTGCCGAGGCCACCAAAAAGATCGGGGCGGCTCAGAGCCGCCCCGATCTTTGATCCAACCGAAGAGACCTTAGAACGTGAACTTGGCCTCTCCCTGGACGATACGGTGTCCAGTCTTGTACGTGGCATACCCGAAATTCACACCAGTGGCCGGCTGCAGCAGCGTGCCAGCGTTGTTGAATTGCAGGCTCAAAGCCGGGTCGCCACTGCTTTCGAAGGTGCGAACCGGGTGGTTGATGAAGTTATAGCCGGAGAACCGGAAGGTCAGCTTTCTCTGCTCCGAACTTCCAAAGACAAAGTTCTTGAATGCCGAGAGATCGCTGTCGAAGAATCCCGGTCCGGTCAGAGTCGGGAAGATATAGCTCCCTTGCTGACCAGCTGTCGCGAATGGAGAGAAGCAGTTGCCGTTGACATACTGGCCGGCATGCAGGCCAGAGTGCGGGTTGCAAATCACCTTCGGCATCAGCGTGACGTCAGGAGAGCCGATCGTGTTCTGAGCGTTTGCCTGGATGGGAAGGGCTGTGGGGCCCGATCCCAGGTATGAAGAACCGGCAGGAATCCACGCGGTGTAGCCGAAGTTAGCCGTAACCGCTGCCTGCAGATCGGCGCCGCTCTGGAACTGCGAGATTCCCGATAACTGCCAGCCATTCAAGGCGCCCTTTGCGAACATGTTGCCCGAACGCAAACTCGGGAACTGGTACACGTAGGCGGCGTTGAATATGTTCTTGCGGTTGGCGGGCAGCGTTCCGTAGTTGTCCCTCAGGGACGTGGGGTCGCCGGTGGCCGAGCCATTTTCGCCGCGGACACCGAGGGCCTTGGAGAAGGTGTAGTTGACCATGTAAATCAAGCGACCTTGTTGCTTGTTCCAGGTCACCTGCATGGAGTTGTAGTTCGAATACATCTTGTGGTTGATGATCTTGATCGACGAGTACGGCTGATACGGACGAGCTGCCTGCTCCTGATTGCCGCCGTTGCCGCTGGACACGCCATTGGTGTAATTGCCTCCCGTATTCTCGCAGTTCTGATTATCCTTCGGGAGCGTCGTGCCATTCGGGAGCGTTTGACCGTCGTTCATATCTGTCGGATCGCAATTGGGCAACCATCCGCATACCGAATTTCCATCGCCGCCAGGATCAGACGTGCGGCTATTCGGCGAGCAGACAGCGGCGGTGAACAGTGCTCCAACTGGAAGATCGTTGATCTGATACAAGTTGTTGTTGTAGTTGCTCAGGTAGTCTGACTTGTTGCCGACGTAGGAGACTTCTATGAGGCTCTTCCATGGAACGCGTTGAGCGACAGTGAAGCTCCAGTCCTGAGTGCGGGGCTGAGCATTATCGGTCGGGTCAAGTGCATCGACGCCGCTCGGTGTGCTCAAAGCCGCGGTATTTTGCGAAACAAACGAGAAAGGTCCGTTGAGGCCAGGCGAGCCGAACGATCCGCGTACGATGCCGTAGGCGGGGTTCTGCACGTTCTGCTCGTCGTGGTAGTGGTAGATGCCGTAGCCGCCGCGCAGTACCGTGTTGCCGGTCCCGAACAGATCGTAGGCAAACCCAATGCGCGGATTGGGGAACAACAACGTGGATGCGGAGCCCGAAGTGGGCGTGGACGATTGCTGGGCATGCCATTCGATGCCCGGGAAGCTGATGGGGGATGCCGCGCCGGGAGGGGTAGTGGTAGCACCCTTGCCCTGAGAGTAGAGGCTTGGATACCAGTCGGCGAAACCATACCCGGTGAGATCGGTCCATGGCCCGAGGTGCGACAGGCGTAGACCGAGATCGAGCGTCAACTTTCTCGAAACCTTCCACGAGTCCTGACCATAGAACTCGGTGCTGATGTAGCGGAAGATAGGAATCGGGTCGAAGTTCGTCTCGCTGTAACCGTTGGGCAAGCCCATCAGCATATCGGCATATGCGTTGCCGCTGGAATCCGACTCCCAGTTGCTGAATGTGGCCGAACCCTGAACCGCACCCTGATTCGGCTGAGAGTTCCACGTGCGCTCCCAGTAGAAGCCGAATTTCGCGGTATGCGTCTTCCATACCTTTGAAATGTTGTCAGCCAGTGAAGGCAGGGTCTTCTTGGCGTACACGGTGCCGTTATCCAACTCGAATCCGGAGTTCAACTGGTTGGAGACTCCATCGCCCCAGCCGCTTACCTCGGGATACAGAAGCTGCCCTTCATTAGCATGGCTGAAGAGCGTCTGGAAGTTGATTCCGAGACCCTGGCGATCGACCTTGCTGGGATCCTGGAATTTGTTCGGGAGATTCAAATACACCCAGTTAAAGATCACTTCGTTGGTGAGCGTCGGGGTGAACACCTTGGTCATGTTCGCCGTTACCACCTCGGAGTCGGAGCTTTCGATGATCGGAGAGGGATAAGGAGTGGTTGGATCGTCCCAGCTCTGAGCATTGCCCGTCCATAGTGTGTCGAGACTCTCTTCGGCGCTGTCGTTCTGGTGGTTGTACTGAACGTACAATTTGGTCGAGTTGTTGATGCTGTAGTCCACGCGCCCGCGGTACTGATTCATGTTCGCGAATCGCGTCTTGGCGGCAACGTAGTTAAAGCCCTGGTTCACATTGGGATCGGCATTGTTCAGCGGAAACACGCTGATCAGCCCCGCCCCGCTGGCCTGGTCGACTGGATTGATAAGACTCAGATTTCCCTTCGAGGCGATGCAGGTGCCGCTGGAGTTCTTTTGCGTGCAGGTGAAGACGTTGGCATTGGAATTGTTTTGGGGTGTGCCAATCTGGCCGCCGCCGGTCGGGGTGCTGTTGATCGTGCCGCTGCCGCCCAGCTTACTGGTGTACGCGTTGTCGGAATCCGCCTCGGTAAAGTCGCCCGCTTTCATGTCGGCGCTCGGCACGGTTGCCTGGTAGATTCCGTTGTCGATAACCTGCCGGTACAACTCGAATCCAGCAAAGAAGAACAGCTTGTCGTGGTTGTGGTTGAAATTCGAATGCGGGAAAATTATCGGCCCGCCGAAGTTCGCGCCTGGATAGTAGTACCTGGTAGCGGGACGGGGAGCAAGCGGTTGGCCGGCGGAGTTGTCGCCCTTGAAATTACCCAGCCAGTCGTTAGCATTCAAATCGTAGTAGCGGGCGTACATGTACGCTTCGCCGTGGAACTGCTGGCCGCCTGACTTGCCGACGGCGTTGATGGTCACGGGGCCCTTGGCGTTGTCGGCGCCGAAGTTCGAGGTTTGCACCGTGACTTCTGAGGTCATGTCGACGTTGGTGTTTTCAGCCTGGCCGCAGTTGCAGCCCGGGTCGACAATGTGCGCTCCGTCAGAGGTGATATCGAGAGCCGCGGTGCGCTGACCGTTGGCCGAAAAATCTCCGACCGGACCATTGCCCGTACCCTCGTTGGCGGCCACATATGAGGCCTGGTTCAACGCGCCTGCGCTCATCGACATGCCCGGCATGATCTTGATGAACTCAGCCGCGTTCTGGCCGATGATGGCCACGTTCTGCATGATGTTCTGGCCGATGGTGAATGACTTTTCGCCAGAATCCGAAGGTGTGATCTGAGTTTCGCTGGCCTCAACAACGACCGTCTCACTCCTCGCGCCTACTTGCATCTTGATGTTGGCGACCGCGCGAATTTCGCTTGCGTTCACATTGATGTCTTTGGCCTGCCAGGTCTTGAAACCCTGTCTGGTAATCGTGACGGTGTAAGTGCTGGGTGGGACTGCAGCGAAGTTGAAGAATCCATCTCCGTTGCTGACTTCGGTGCGCTCGTCGCCGCTCGCCTGATTTTTCAGGGTCACGCTTGCGCCCGGAATCACTGCGCCTGATGTATCGAGAACCGTTCCGTTGACTGTCGCGCTACTTGACTGCGCTGCTGCTGTTGGTGTCGTGATTGATATCACGGCAATCAATGCGAGCATTGCGCATAGCGTTAGCCAGCCTTTGGACACGGCCGTCGGCTGTTTGAACCAATTCATACCCGTGCCTCCTGAATTGTGAATATGCATTTGTTTCGGTGCCCCCAATTTGGAGCCGCGGTTGCGACCCCTGCGTAACTGTCATTTGTTAAACGCTTTCCGTGCAACGCACGGAGACTACACACCTGCGGGAATTCGACACAGCAGCGGAATGCACCTGGCTTTCCGGCGCAGTAAATCGAATTAACTCAGATGCCCAAGCGTTATACACTGCTCGAAAGAGAACTGTCAACAAAAAGTATGAGGTCTATGTAACCTAAAAGGACTATGCTGATTAACTAATTGATTTTAAATTGTTTAATAACAATTAACGCTTCAGATACCAGGCTTCGGGAGCGCTTTTTGACCCCCGAAACCGGCCCAAAAAACCGAAGAGGCATGAAAAATCTCAACCTTTCGATGGAGACACCGAGATTTTGCGATCCGAAACGTGATAACGGTTACTTTTGGGGCGCTTGTCCCGGCAGAATCGAGCCAGTCCCCCGAATTCCCGGGGACCGAGCGATCATAGCTCAGGGCCAGTTCTGCCCCGCGCTTTTGAGGCGCTCATACTCGTCCCGTTCGCGCCGCATCTCGTCGATCCGACCGACGGCCCGGTAGGCGTTTACCAGGTAGAGCCTGACTTTGGCGCTGTCGGGATCGAGTTTCTCGGCGGCTTGGTAAGCAGCCAGCGCGTCCCGATCGTCTCCGCCGGCGTGCATTGCCTCGCCCAGCGCCAACTGCGAACCCACTGAATCGGGACTGAGCGCAACCGCTTCGCGCGCATATTTCAGGGCGTCTGCCGTTTTCCCATCGGTAATGTATCGAAGCGCGAGTGAAACTCGAGCGGGTACGCTGTCCGGCTGGACCTTCAGCTCCGCCAGAAACTCCGGCACACTTTGCTCGGGATGGTGCGCGGCCAGGTATGTTCCATAGAAAAAATGGACATTGGGGAATTTCGGATATGCCGCCACCAGTGCCTTGAAGTCCGCTTCAGACTGCTCGGGCGGTTGGGTGATCAGATCCCAATAGGTCTTCCCCGCCATGGCGACCATTGTGCGTTCGTTTTGGGGAACGTCCTGTGGCAGCATCGGCATTCTCAGGCATGCCAGCCCGGCGGCGAACATCATCTCCTGGTTAGTCCGGTCCTTGAGCGCAACCTCTATATACATGTCCTGCGCGAGCTCAAACGATCCCTGCAGAGTAAGAAGCATGACCAGGTGGAAGTTGGCCATGTTGAGCAACGGCCCGCCCGGCGCCTTCACTGGAACCAGCATGTGCGCTTTTTTGAGATGCTCAAATGCCTGGTCGTACTGTTTGAGACTGAACTCGCACAAGCCGAGCAGAGCATATCCGGGCGCAGCCGACGCATCCAGCGCCACCATTTTGGAAAGCGCATCGCGGCACTCGGCATAACGATCGTGCTGGTAGTCGATCATGCCGATCGCCCACCAGCCCTCGGTCCAGTCGGGCTTCATCTTCACCGCGTCGGCGAAGAGCCGTGCGGCGTCATCGTCGTGCTGGGCGTCGTAGGCCTGCTGTGCCGACTGCGATAACTCTTCGAAAGATTGCGTCGATGCCTGGGGTTGCGTCGGTGCCTGGCCTGCCGCAAGCGAGGCCATCGACAGCAGGACTGCCAGTGCAAGCGTGTATCGGCATAGACAGGCGGACTTCACTTTGTCATGCTCCGTCCCTGTTCCTGATTCTTCTTGTCGATGGCGGCATCCATCTGCGCCGCGATCTGACGCTCCCGCCGGCCGTCATCGGGGCGCCCCAGGCGGAAGTAAATCGTAGCCAGAGTGCGATGGGCTTCGGTGTATTCAGGATGATCTTTGACCAGCGACTCGAGTGCCTCCGCGGCCCGCTTGTCGTCGCCCTCATCGGATAACAGGCGCCCATATTGAAAGCGGGCCCTTATTTCGCCAGGCTGCAGTTCCAGTGCGTGGGTCAGGCATTTATCCGACTCCGGCAACCTTCCTTCTTCCCGCAACAGCGTTCCCATCCACAGCAGCGCGTCGAAGTTGTTGCCATCCAGCTCAAGAGATTTTTTGAACGATGCCTCGGCGCCTTTCAGATCGGATTCAAGAAACGACAGCCTGCCTTTGAGGCTGTATGCCTCAGGCAGATTCGGGTTCAAAGCGATAACCTGGTTCACCTCGACCAGCGCCTTTTCCTTGTCGTGGGCCTGCCACCACGTGTAGGCCATCAACATGTGCGCTTCAGCCGTGTTGCCATTCGCGAGCAGCCGCTGAATGAGTTGGGCGCCGCGGTCAGTCTGTCCCTCGTGGAGCAGGGCAGTCCCCAACATGTATTCCAGGGCGCGATCGTCGGGATGCGTGGCCTCCAGGGGATCGAGCAACGTCACGACCCGATCGTTTTCTCCCTGGCGAAGGTAACACTCGGCCAGCAGCAGCGCCACACGATCATGGTTGGGATCGGCGCCGGGCTGGGTTGCATAGACCGTTTCAAACTCGCGGACCGCCTTGGGAATATCGCCAGCCTTATAAAGCGCCAGCCCCAGGTTCAAGCGGATGCCGAAGTTCGACGGGTCGGCCTTGAGAGCGAGATTGTATTGCTGGATGGCTTCGGAGAAACGCCCTTCGTGAGCCAGGGCGGCGCCCAGATTCGAACGGACCGGCGCGGCTTCCGGATGAACCTTCAGAAACGCCTTGTAAGCATCGATAGCCTCGGCGTAATGGCCGGACTGCTGCAGCTCTATAGCGTGGCGCAAAGACTGCTGAGCGGCGTCATTCTGCGCAAACGCGAGTCCTGCGGAAAGCAGGAACAGAATTGTCGACCGCCACAGCACGTATTCGTTCGCACCCTTTGCCCAGGCATCACGGAGTCACGCCCGGACCGTACTACTGGATTACTGGACTTGGAAAGCCACATCCTGCTCCGCCGTGTCTGAGCCCTGCGTAACATTCAATTTGATTTGATAGGAACCAGGCTTGAATGAGTCGCCGGGAAGAGCCGCGACATAAGCAATCCGGCCGTCGGTCGAGGCTGCGGGCAACGCGATCGGGGCGGAGCCCAGGTACTGCCCGTCCTTGTAGAAGCCCATCGTCGCCTGCGGAGCATCTTTCACTGAAGGGTCGGTATACACGTTGAAGTAGAACGGCAGGAAATGTCCCGCTCCGCCTTGCAGTTTGTCGTCAAGCGTCGGCGTAACCTTTCCCGCCGGGTAACCCTGACCTGCGGGATAGTAGAACGGATCCCCCGGAACGATGTCCTTCACCTGATCGGTCTTGTGCACAATCACAACATCGCTGATTGCCAGCTTCGGACTTGGGGCCGGCACCGTCAGCGTGCTCTTGGACACGCCCATCTTGTTGCCCTTCTTGTCCATCACCACCGCTTCAAGCGAATAGGTTCCCGGATCGAGTTCGGCCTTGAAGTTCTGGATCAAGTCGCCCTGCTGATACTGATCCACTTTGCTCGCGTCAACTGTTACCGCGAAATCCTTGCTGAACTTCGTCACGATGTTTCCGCTCGAGTCTTTCACCACCGCTATCATCGGAGCGTCCACCACAGCAGTCTTGCCGTCGGCCTGTTTCTCAAAAGTCAACCCCTTGAGCGGAGCCTCAATGGTCAGCTCGTATTCGATCTTCGGTCCGCGCTCGCTGAAACGGTCTGCCGCGGCCGAGAAGGACACCTGGGTCGGGGCATCCGCCGCGGTCAACGCATTCAACAGCGGCACCTCGTAGGCAAACACCTGCTGTCCGCCTCCCAGCTGCGGCAGCGCAAAATAGCCGCTGCGCGTGTGAACTTCAATGCCCGGCCGGTCAATCTTGACCGAGATCTTGCGGAACTTGCCGTCGTACGTGGTGATCGTCGGGTCGTATGCAGCCTCGTAATAGGTTCGCACCTCGTCCATCACGACTCTGAGAGGCGCCTTATAGTCGTTTGTATTGATAATGGCAACGCCGCCGGTCTGCCTGGCCAGATCACGCAGCCAGTCCTCCGGGTTCGACCGCATGCCGTTCTCCGCGGTCTCCTGCGCCTGGGCTTGGGATTGCGTAACCTCGCCGACGCCGCTGCTTGCTCCCAGACTCCGTGTTTCGCCGGCAGCGCTACTCACTTGGCCAACCCCAGTCTGGCTCATATCCTGCGTCTCGACCGTGGCGTCGCCCAGTGCGCCGGCTCCGCTTCCGGTCTGGCTATATGTCACCAATCCCTTGGGGTCGACCGAGTAGAAAGTAATGTTGGCTCGATTGGCCATGCCGATCATATATTGATACTGCTCTTGCGCAATCTCGGGAATCATCATCGACGGATTGAAGTAAATCACCACCTTGCGGCCGGGCAAATGCGCCTGCGCCCGCACCAAAGCCAACAGCGCATCGATGGACGCCCGGGCGCTGGCCTCGCGGGTTGCCTGATCGGCCTCATTGAGCATGTCGTACTGGATCTTGTTCATGCGGTAGGCAACCGACGCTCCAATAGACGCCTGGCTCGGCATCGAACTGCCGTTCGAGGTGATTCCGGGCGCAGCGTACGGGTCGCCGCCCGAAGTCTGGGTCATCGATGTAAAAAGCTGTGCCTTGATCGCGGCTGAAGCCGACCAGTACTGGAGCGTGGTCCACATCATCTGCTTGTCGATGGATTTCATCAGCGCGACGCGATCGTTGGTGAACGGCTGAACCATGTTCAGCTTCTGGTCGATCACCATCACTGAGAAGTACAGGTTCTGTTCCGGCGCCATGCTCAGCACGTCCTGCAGCGCCTGCTTGAAGAATCGCTTTCCGTCCTGATCCAGACCCTCAAATACCAGCGTCACCAGCCTCAGTTCCCGCATTGGATCTACCGGGATGCTGCCCGCGGTGGGTGTTCCCGCGGCTTGCGGAGCGGGATTCTGAGCTCCCTGAATATATTTGAACGAATTGACATGCTGCTCGACGCCGTCCTCGTAAACATGAACCTCATCCGGCTTGATGTCGTCGATGATCTTCCCCTTCTTGTCGTGGAAGGTCATGTCGAGCGTAACCTCGTTGGCGCTGACCTTGAGATTCGTGGTGCTTGTGCCGGGAGTGTTCGCGGCTGTCTGCTGCGGCGCCGGCGTCTGCGCGGCCAGGCTGCATGTATATAGAAGCGTCCCAAGGGCCAGGGTAATTACTGAGCGTTTCATTGATTCTGTCTCCTTCCAGGAGATTGGTGCGTCCAAAGAAATTGGCGAATCGAATTATATACTACAAAGCAGAGAGCTCTCACCTACTATGAAACCATCGATTTGCGCAGTACTAAATGCATTTTGTTTGAAGTGCGACACCCCTGAGGGACGCATCTCCCGAATCGTGTCGCGTTTCAGCCACATGCCGCGCGAGAGAGGTTTCCGAAGTGCAAATATTGCCTTGTCCTGGTCCGGTTGGATGAAGTACAGGACCCACAAAAGTAAATCGTTGCGGAGGGAACTCAACCAGAACTTTTCGGCCCGAATCCGCGCAAGCCGACTGCGAAATGGCATTCCATTATTCGGAACGATCGCTCTCGCAGCGTGCGCATTGCTGTGCGCTGCGCCTTCAGCCGATGCTCAGCAACCGGACGCCGCCAGTCCCCAATCGAGCCCGCCTCCGCAATCGGGTGCAGCGTCGAAATCGTTCGACGAGCTCGCCGCGCGCGCCCAGGCTGCCATGGACGCCAACCAGACCGACGAGGCCATCAACCTCTATGAGCAGGCGGTCACGCTTCGACCCTCCTGGTCTGAAGGTTGGTGGGACCTGGGCACAACTTTCTTCGATCAAGGCCAGATCCCCAAGGCCCATGACGCCTTTCTGCACTTTGTTTCCGTCGAACACCGCCAGCCCGGGCCCGGATTCGGCATGCTCGGCCTCACCGAGTTTGAGTTGAAGAACTATCGGAAAGCCATCATCGCCTTCGAGCGCGGCCGCCGGCTCGGGCTCGGCGATAACAAGGGGTTTATCGAACGCGTCTATTACGAAGACGGTGTATCCAATAACCACCTGGGCCAGCCCGAAGTTGCCGTGGCGCGGCTAAAGTTTGCCGCCGAAACCATCGCCTACGACCACCGCGACGACCCAAAGAACGCGGTGCTGTCCAACACCGATCTCATCGACGCGTTGGGCCTGGCGGCGCTGCACATTCCTTCGTTGCCCGGCGAGATTCCCGCCGACAAGCGCGATCTGGTTCGTGAAGCAGGCAACGCCCAGGCAATGATCTCCATGCAGGATCAGGTAACCGCCGGCGAAGAGTTGAAGCAACTGGTGGCGTTGTACCCCAGCCAGCCCGGCGTGCACTATATGTACGCTGTCTATCTGCTCAAAGCCGATCCGGCATCGGCGGTCGCCGAGTTCATGCACGAGATTGAGGTTGCGCCCAAAGATACTCCCGCTTACATTCAAATCGCCCTTGAAGATCTAAAGAACGGGAATTATCAAGAGGGCTTGAAGTACGCTCAAAAAGCCATCGCGCTGGCGCCCGCCAACTTTATTACCCATGTTGCGTGCGGCCGGCTCTGGCTCGATTTAAACAATACTGATAAGGCTTTGCAGGAACTGCGCATCGCGGTCAAACTGTCTCCCAATAGCCCCGACGCTCATTTCGCCTTGTCGCGCGCACTCTTCAGGGCGGGGAAAAAGCCCGAGGCCGCGCAAGAACAGGCAACGTTCGAGCGCCTCAAGGCTCTGGCCGACGCAGCCGACCGAGAATAAGAAGAAGAAGGGATTCGATGCTGACTTATCATGGCAGCAGCTACGATAGAGATGTGCGCCCCGCGCTAACCCATATTTCTCGTAATCAGTCGGAAACAGTAGCGCCGGTCTCCACAGGATGCAGAAGAACTCAGTCTCCACAGGATGCGGAAGAATTCAATGGCAATGCACGAAGTGTCAGGGCACGACTTCACAGGTTGCGGAAAAACTCGCAGGGACGCGGTTTTGTATCAGGGCACGAGTTTACTCGTGCCGATAAAGCTCGCCAAATGAGTGCGGGCTTTAGCCCCTGCCGGACAGATTATGGCGATAATGCTTCGTTCAATGAGTTTTTCCGCAACCTGTTCAGTCGTGCCGATAGGGCTTTTAATTCTATTGGGGCTTTAGCCCCTGAGGGATGTTTTTCTGGCATCTCGCCGAGCATCATGAGTTTTTCCGCAAGCTGCCCAGGCCGTCCGTACGAAGGGTCTCAACACCAGGGCCCCCTGCGAATGATTTTTGTTCGCTGGGGTGGCAAGTCCTCCGGCGAAATCACCGCCCCAGGAGCAGAACCCCAGGAGCGGTCATAGATAAATGAAAAAACTACCTTTCAACCGGCGCGATTTTCTTCGCTACTGCGGATTGTTGAGCCCTGGTCTGCTGCTGCCGCGAAGCGTTCGCGGCGCCGCGCCCGCCGCTCCCTTGCGTATGAACTGGACACCTGGCCCAGGCACCAGCACCATGCACTTTGAAGACATTACTGCTAAAACCGGCATCGACTTTACCACCAACAGTTGCATGACGCCCAATAAAAACCAGCCTGAAACCATGGTTGGCGGCGTGGCCATGATCGACTACGACAACGACGGTTACATGGACCTCTTCTTCGTCAATGGAGCCGATCTGCCGTCGCTCACCAAGAACGATCCGAAGTATTCGAACCGCCTTTTTCATAACAATCGCGACGGCACATTCACCGACGTCACCGACAAAGCGGGACTGCGCGGCGACGGTTACGACATGGGCATCGCGGTTGGCGATTACGATAACGACGGATGGCCCGATATCTTTGTGGCCAGCGTAACCAAAAACCATCTTTACAAGAACAACCACGACGGCACATTCATCGACGTCACCGACCACGCCGGCGTGGGCATGCCCATGTACAAGAACGCAAAGATGTGGAGCGCCGCCGCCGCGTGGGTCGATTACGACAACGACGGCAAGCTCGACCTGTTCGTTTCGAATTATTGCGTCTGGCACGTCAACGGCGACCCGGTGTGCATGGGCGGAGGCCGCGTGCGCTCCTACTGCCACCCCAAGTTCTATGAGCCGCTGCCCTGCTCGCTCTATCGCAACAACGGCGATGGAACCTTCACCGACGTTTCTGAAGAGACCGGCATCGCAAAGGTGCTCTGCAAGGGCATGGGCGTGGGATTGAACGATTATGATGGCGATGGATTCATCGACATTTTTGTGGCCAACGACAACATGCCCAACTCGCTCTTCCACAACCTCAAAGGCAAGAGTTTTGAAGAAGTGGCCCTCGACGTGGGAGTGGCCTACGCAGAAACCGGCAAAGCGGTCTCCGGCATGGGAGCGGAATTCCGCGACCTCGACAATGACGGATTGCCCGACATCTGGCACACCGCTACCGAGCTCGAAACGTTTCCACTGTTTCGCAACATCGGCAACGGCATGTTCGTTGACTACACCGGCAAGAGCGGCCTGGCGCGTTACACGCTCGAGATGTCCGGATGGGGAAACGGAGTCGGGGACTTCGATAACGACGGGCTCAAAGATCTGATCGTCGGCCGCGGCAATGTGCTCGACAACATCTCCGATTTTTCAGAGCGCACTTTCGGCGAGCCGCTTTCCATCTTCCGCAATATCGGCAATATGAAGTTCGAAGAAGTGATGACCGAGAAAGATTCGACGACCCAGGTGAGGCTGCCCTATCGCGGCGTTGTCATCGGCGACCTGTTCAATCGCGGGCAGCTCGATGTTGTCACCACGGCACTCAACAACAAGGCGCGCATCCTGCGCAATGCAACCTCAAACTCGAATAACTGGATCAAGCTCCAGCTGGTGGGCACCAAAAGCAACAGGATGGCGATCGGCACGCAGCTCAAGCTGACCACCGACGATGGCAGCAATCAATATGACGTAATCTCGACCAGCGCCGGCTACCAGGCTTCGCGCGACCCCCGTGCGCACTTTGGTCTTGGGCCGTTCACCACCGCCAAACAGCTTGAGATCAAGTGGCCAAGCGGCACTCGCCAGGTGGTCAAGGATCTGCCCGCAAACAAGATTCACAAGATTGAAGAGGCGTAGGCCGTGGCATGCACGCGATTCATCCTGGCCGCATCGGTGCTGCTCTTCGTCGCTCAAATATCCCCCGGCCAATCAATCAAGTTTCGCGACATCTCCCGTGCCGCCGGCATTGGCCCTCCCCGCGATCCTGCGCTCGAGAAAAAATACATTGTCGAAATGATGGGCGGCGGCGTAGCTCTCTTCGATTGCGATAACAGCGGCAAGCTCTCGATAGTCGTCGTCAACGATTCCACAGTCGACGAGTATCTGCACGGCGGTGCTCCCATGATCACGCTCTACCGCCAGGTTGGCGATCTGCATTTCGTCGATCAAACCGCGCAATCCGGCCTCACCACGCGCGGCTGGGGCATGGGCATCGCCATCGGCGACTTCGATAACGACGGCCTGCCCG
This sequence comes from uncultured Acidobacteriaceae bacterium, assembly GCA_963732165.1. Taxonomy (GTDB): domain Bacteria; phylum Acidobacteriota; class Terriglobia; order Terriglobales; family Acidobacteriaceae; genus Telmatobacter. The sequence continues at coordinate 182,628 of CAVSYM010000020.1, read as the reverse complement.
ACATCTTCGTCGCCGGCTACGGACACAACGCCCTCTATCGCAACCTGGGCGACTGCAAGTTTGAAGATGTCACCGATCGCGCCCACGTCTCCGGCAGCGGATTCAGTGTCGGCGCAGCCTGGGCCGATTACGATCGCGACGGCCATCTCGACCTCTTCGTCGACCACTACATCGACTCCGACATCCACGACCTGCCCCAGCCCGGCTCCCGTTATTTTGGCTACCGCGGCCAGCCCATGGAAGTTCTGCGCACGGTCGGCCAAGCCAGCCAGTTGTTTCACAACCGTGGCGACGGAACTTTCGAAGATGTCGCTGAAAAAGCCGGCGTCGCCAATCCGCAAAAGCGCCTTGGCATGGGTCTTGTGTGGGGCGACTACGACAACGACGGCTGGCCCGACCTCTTCGTCACCAACGATATGGGCGCCAATTATCTTTATCGCAATCGCCATGACGGAACTTTTGAAGACGTTGCATTCGGCCTCGGCGTTGCTACCGGCGATAACGGCGAGTACTTCGGAAACATGGCCGGCGATTTTGCCGATATCGACCACACCGGAAAACTCGACCTGCTCATCACTCGCTATCGCAACCAGCCCATCAGTCTCTACTCAAATCATGGCGGCCGGGGTTTCGACGACATCACCCGCACATCGAAACTCGATGCCGGGAGCGAATCGTTCGTGCGATGGGGCAACGGCTTTGCCGATTTCGATAACGATGGCTGGTCCGATCTTCTTGTCGCCAACGGCAACTTCACCCCGGTCATCGATGCCGTCCCCGGCGACCCCAAATACGCTGAAGCATTGCAGGTATTTCGCAATAACGGCGACCGCACCTTCACTGATGTCTCCGCTCAATCCGGCATCAACGACTTGGGACTTCACTCGCGCCGCGGCACAGCGTTCGGCGACCTCAACAACGACGGCAACATCGATGCGGTAGTATTCAACGCCGACGGCCCGCCTTCAATCTTTCTCAATGTCTCCGGCGGCGCCAATCACAGCGTTCTCTTTCGCCTGGTTGGGACCAAGAGCAATCGCGCCGCCATCGGCGCGCGCGTGACTGTCACCACAATCTCCGCAACCGGACACGTCACAAATCAGATGGACGAAGTGCGTGACGGCAGCAGCTATCTTTCCTCAAGCGATCAGCGCCTTCACTTCGGTCTCGGCTCCGCATCGGTCATCAAGCGCGTCGAGGTCCAGTGGCCCAGCGGCCTCAAAGAAGATCTGCACGACGTCCCCGCCGGCGCAATCTACACGGTAGTCGAAGGCCAGGGCATCAAGAGCTCAACCAAGTTCAATCCACCGGCAAAGTAAACGGAGAAGCGCGTGAATGGAGCGCCGGGCTCCAGCCCGGTTGTCCCTGCGGGCTTCCAGGCTCGCAGGCACCTTTGACCTGTGGCCCAACTACAAATCGGGGTGCCCCGTCCTAGCTCCGCTAGGGCGGGAATGGCGGGTGGCGGGTGACCCTGGTTTCATACCGCGCATTATCAAGTTGAGGGTGCCCCCGGTCCCTCGCATTTGGGGACCGGGGAAGCGGAATCGATCTGGCGCGTGGCCCACCCAGGCCTTTTCCCTGTTCGTTCTGCCGCAGACGAGGTTGCCCCATCCTTCCCGCGCTCTATGCGGGAAGAGTGGGACACCACGATCCCACCATCCCCCTGACCCCGCTGTTTTTGCAGATAATTTTCCCTTCCTGGCGCACAATCATCTCAAGGCAAAACACGCCGCCGGAGCGAAGTTGTACCAAAACCGATGCAAAATGAAACCCGTAACCCTTTATTCCAGACTATTTTGCGCCGCAAGTCATTCCTTTTCATTGGGATACGTCAAAAGGTAAAAGGTTGAAACCATTGAAAATAAATCACTTAACCCCCAAAAGGGGGTATATATGGGGGAGTGCAAATCTGCCATTCGCAAAGCCGGGGGGTGCTCCGTACAAGCTTGTGCGGGAGGGAACGTCGTTTCGCCGCCCGCGCCTACTTCTTCGGCTGCTCCGCCCGCAGCTTGTCGAGAATCGCCGCGGTCTGCTCGTCGCCCGGGTTGAGCTGGTGCGCGTGCTCCAGCACCGGCAGCGCCGCGGCATCGTCACCCAGCATATATAAGGTTGCGCCCAGCATCACCACCGTGCCGTAATTCTCAGGCCTCAGCGCCGCGGCCTTCACGAGCGGCCCGCGCGCATCAAGGTAACGCTCCATGCGGAAGTAGGTAAGCCCGAGGTCGTGCCACGCCTCGTACGAACCAGGATCGAGCTGGACAGCCCGCTTCAGCGGATCGAGCGCCGGCTCGAATGCGCCCGCCTCGCCGTACAACTGCCCCAGCAGCGTGAGCTTTTCAGGGTCGTTGGGATCGAACATCTTCTGGCACACGGCCTGCGCGTCGGCGGCATGCGTCCGCAGCGACTCGCTGCAGGCGCGCGCCTCGGTCTCGGTGCTCTTGTGCTCGTCGAGATACTGGTTGTAGAGCGCGTACTCGCGCGCCGCATCCTGCTCGCGACCCGCGGTCGAGTAGGCTCGCGCCAGGCGGTAGTGAACGCGGTAGTCGCCCGGCATCAGCTTCACCGCCTTCTCAAGCCACGCGATTCCCTTCACCGTGTCGCCCGCGGAAACATAAGCGACGCCAAGGTAGAACTCCGCATCAGGGAACGGCGGATTCGCCGCCACCGCGCTGAGCTTCTTGATCGCCGAGGGGTAGTCGTTCGCCAGCAGGTCGAGCCGGCCAAGGTAGTAAGTAATGTAGTGCGATGGTCCCTTGAGTTTTTCCGATTGCTCGAACTGGCTGCGCGCATCGTCGTTGCGGCCCAGCGCCAGCAGGCAAACCGCGTACTCAAAATGAGCGCCGGCATTGCTTGGCTCCAGCGCCACGGCTTGTTCGAACTCTTTCGCCGCCGCCTCGTAGAGCTGATCGTGCATCAGCTGCATGCCTTTGCTGAGGTGAGCAGCAGCGCCAGGCTGCGGTGCGGCAGCGTCGGGCTGTGACTGTGTGGCAGGCTGCTGCGCCTGCGCGAATGTCGTCAGCAGAGCGAGCGCGATCAAAACTGTCAACCCGGGATTCATGAGCTGAATCGCTCCACAAATCGCTCCTGACTCACCACTCCAGCTCCCTCTTTCACAGTAACCAGGTGATCGGCCTTCAGGCCCTTCAGCGTCTCGCGCACGCCGTTCGGCCACATGATTTCAACATCCGCAGTCGCCGCCGCTCCGAGGCCGAAATGCAGCCGCCGGTCGCTGACTGAAAGATACGAACTCGCTGCCATCACTGCCTGCGATTGCTTGCGCTCCGAGTAGATCGCAGTCACCACGGCTCCGATGGCGCTGCGGTTCGAGCGCGTGCCTTCGAGCTTGACCTTCAGCCAGTGGCCGCTGCCTTTGCTGTCGTTGCGCAGCAGCGACGGCGGCTCGTTGATGTTCATGATCAGAATATCGACATCGCCGTCGTTATCGAAATCGCCGAAGGCCACGCCGCGGCTGGCATGCGCCTCGTTGATCGCGGGACCTGCGCCGTCAAGCATCTCTTCGAACTTGCCGCCGCCCAGGTTGCGGAACAGAATCCGCGGCGTCTTGTGCGCAATCTCCGGATGCACGCGCTCCACCTCGGGAAACGTGCTTCCGGTAGCCCAGAAAATGTCGGGCAGTCCGTCGTTGTCCAGATCGACGATGCCGTCGCCCCAGCTCACGTAGCGCGTCTCCACGCCCAGGCCCGCGCGCAATGTCACGTCTTCAAACTCCAGGTGACCGATGTTGCGGTAGAGCGCCGCGGTGTCTTCGGCAAAGTGAGTTTTCAGCACGTCCAACTTGCCGTCGGTATCGAAATCGCCAATGGCGATGCCCATGCCCGCCTGTTCCCGGCCGTCCTCATTCACGGCCAGGCCCGATTCAAGACCCACCTCGTCGAATGTGCCGTCACCACGATTCTTGAACAGCAGACTCGGCGTCGAGTCGCAGGCCACGTAAATCTCCTGCCAGCCGTCGCCGTCAAGATCGGCTGCGACTGCTGTGAGCGCATACGTTGGTTGCGCAGCACCAATCTTCGACTTCGCGGTAACGTCGGTGAATGTTCCGTCGCCGTTGTTGTGGTAGAGCATGGGCCGCTCGGCAGTGAGGCCGCGCGGACCGCAGTTCACCGGCACTCCCTTGTAATTGCACGCCGGGTCTTTGCCGGTGATCGGAATCTTATCGAAATCGAATACAACGTAATGCGAAACGAACAGATCGAGCCGGCCGTCGCGGTCGTAGTCGACCCACGTGCAGCCCGTTCCCCAGCGATTGCCAGTGTGAATTAAACCGGCTGTCTCAGTCACATCGGTAAACGTGCCGTTGCCGTTGTTGCGGTAGAGATAGTTTTGCGGCCATGCGCTGACAAAGATGTCGTCGAAGCCGTCGTTGTTGTAGTCGCCCACGGTCACGCCAAACGCCCAGCCCTGGCGCACCAGGCCGGCCTTCGCGGTGACATCGGTAAATGTGCCGTCGCGGTTGTTCTTGTAAAGCCGGTTGGTGGCGCCGGCCACCGGCCCCTCGCGGCGTGTGCCCGAAAGCAGAAAGATATCGAGCCAGCCGTCGTTGTCGTAGTCAATGAACGCGACGCCGCATCCCATCGACTCAATGATGTAATCCATGCGGTCGGGCGGGCCGTAAATCACAGGAGCGGTCAATCCCGCGTGGGCGGCAACGTCGGTGAATCTGGCGTGGAATGGCAGCCCTGAAGGTTTGCCACGCGGTTGCGGCTTGATGCCGCGAGTCGCCATGCCGCCCATCTGCTGGGCCGGCGACACGCGCGCGCCCATGGCCCCTGCGGCGAGAGCGGCGAGAAATTCCCGGCGATTCATGCTCGGTCGCACCACGCCTTCCCGGGCCGCGCCAATTTCCGATGCCGCGTCAGGGTTGCGGGACCGTTGCCCAATGACGTGGCTGCCACTCGCGTTTGCACCGTTTGAATTCTGTCCACCGCCGCTCTCAATCGTAACTTGTCAAAGGAGGTCAGAGCCATCTGGTGCGTTCTCTGGCCGCCAGTGGTCAGGCAATCTCAGCACCCGGTGGTCATTGCCCTCCGGCCATAAACAGTTCATAATTGACGCCATCCCCATGGAGGTTCCCCCATGGCCCAAAAATTCCCCCTCCGGGCGCCGCTGCTGGTTGCGGCCCTTAGCCTCGCCATCCCGGTCATTGCGCAGACCTCTCAAGCGCAGCCGCAGGCCGCTCAACTGAGCGGCGATGCGCAGGAGCCTGCCATGACGCTGAAGACATTCAGCCGCATGGTGACGCTGGAGCTGGTGGTGACAGACGCCAAGGGACACCACATTAATAATCTGAAACCTGAGGATATCAAGATATTCGAACAGAACCAGACCCAGGCCGGCGCGAAGCACGAGCAGAAGATCGCCGAGTTTCGCGAGGTTCGCATGAGCGACCTGCGTAATCCCGTGGCGTCGCAGCCGCAGGTTGCACCAGGCGTTTATACCAACGCCGTTACTGTCGAGAAAGATCCCGTGCCCGCGACGATTCTGCTCGTGGATGGGCTGAACACCGACGTCCAATACCAGCCGCAGGTGCATATGCAGATGATGCGCATGCTGCGCCAGCTTCCGTCCAACGTGCCGGTCGCGGTGTTTCTGCTCGGCGACCGGTTGAGAATGCTGCAGAACTTTACCACCGACCCCCGGCTCTTGCAGACTGCACTTGCCGATGCCATGAGCGCGGCGGGGAAGGGTCTGGCCGACATCGATCCCCGCGACGATTCACAGGCCGCTTCGAGTGTGATGACGAGCGCCTATGGGATTAACGATCCGAGCGCAGGAGTAAATTCCAGTGGAGGGGGTTCCGCGGGAAGCTCCTCTAATAACGCTCCTGGAGCCGGACAAAACGACGCGGCCAGCGATCCCATCCTCGTCTCGATGATCGAAATGGCGCAGGAGTTCGATCTGAAGATTTATTCCTCGACGATGGACGAGCGAATTCACAGGACTTTCGATGCGCTGGTTTCGCTCGGCCGCAATGTTGCGGGCTATCCGGGACGGAAGAACCTGCTTTGGCTTTCCACCACATTCCCGATTGACATCATTCCAAGGGGCGATGTCCCGTTGGTGCAAATGGCCGGCATGCAGGGAGAGTCTGTGGGAGACATGCCTGGCGTGATCGACCCGTATTCCGGCTACCGCAGTTATCGCGAACAGTTGCAGTATCTCGATGGTGTGTTGAGCGACGCCAACATCTCGGTGTATCCGGTTAACGTTGCCGGGGTGCAGACCATGGACGCGTTCAAGGCTGAGACCAATCCCCCCGATGTTAGAGCGACCGCGTTGTCCGATTCAATGAACCGCAACGTACAGATGCTGGCAGGCGAACAAGACACAATGCTGACCATCGCCGACGGCACCGGGGGCAAGGTATGCACCGGCGACAATGACCTGGGCGATTGCATTCGAAAAGCGGTTGACGACAGCAGCGATTTTTACGAGATTGCCTACTACCCCGACTCCGCGGACTGGAACGGCCAGTTCAGGAAGATCACCATCAAAACCGGCCTGCATGGCGCTCACCTCGCCTACCGCTCGGGATACTTCGCCGAGCCCGCCGGCAGCACCGACTCCAAAGTAGAGGCTGTCCAGTTGCAGTCGGATTGCAACGATTACCTCGATGCAACCGCGATCCCATTCATGGCGAAAAGCACGCATGCGGAGAGATCGGATGACCTCAAGTTCTCGCTGCTCATCGATTCGTCGGGATTGACGCTTGCGCCGACCGCCGACGGTCGCCATCAACTCAACCTGGCCCTTGCAGTGTGCACTTACAACGAGAAGGGATGGCCGCTCAGGCTGATGAACTACCCCGTCAACATGAAGTTGAGCGCGAGGCAATACAACACGTTGACTGCTACCGGAAAGCTGCTTGACACCATCTCGGTTCCCGGTCCCAGGCCGGCTGCGGTGCGCCTGCTCATCAAAGACATTACCAGCGGCAAGCTGGGCTCGATCTACATCAAGACCGACGAGCTGGTGGCTGAGTCGCCGGCTGCTTCCGGCATTGAAGCGGAGCGGACAAAACAATAGGCATTGGTGCGGACTTGATACCAATTGCGCCATGAAATAAACCCCGCTAAGCGGATTCAGCCGGGCATCCCTGCGCCGGCCCGATGCATCGCATCGTCAGTTCCCGACTATGTTGCGCATATGTGCTCTGAGTGAGCAATAATGGACCCGAACTGCCGGGGGGCTTCAATGTCACGTCTCAGCCTTCGTGTGATTCCAGCGCTCGTGTTCGCAACTTGCCTGACTCATCCGAATACCGCACAGAATTCCTCTTCACAATCGCAGCCGGCGCAATCGCAACCGCAGCAGGCCGGCAACCAGGCAATCCCATCAGATTTCACAGTGCACACCTACACGCGCATGGTGAATTTGGAACTGGTGGTGAAGGACTCCAAGGGCAATCACATCCAGGGACTCAAGCCCGAAGACTTCGAGATCGATGAGCAGACCCCGGCTAAGAGCGGAAAGTGGAGTGGGCAGAAGATCGCCGAGTTCAGGGAAGTGCACATGGGCAGCCTGGCCGCACCGGTGGAGATGCAACCCGAGATGCCGCCAGGGTCTTACACGAATGCGCTGACGGTGCGGCAGGATCCGGTGCCGCCGACCATCATCCTGGTGGACGGTTTGAACACACCGGTAGAAGTGCAGCCACAGGTGCATGTGCAGATGCTGAAGATGCTGCGCCAGCTTCCGCCCAACGTGCCGGTGGCGGTCTTTCTGCTGGGCGACCGGCTCACTCTGTTACAGGGCTTCACCACGGACCCGAAGCTGTTGCAGGTCGCGCTGGAGAAGGCGCATAGCACTGCCGCCTATGGAATGCAGATGGGCGATCCGCGCGATGACCCGAATTCCGTTGGCAATCTTCTCGCCGCAGCAGGAGGGGGAGGGGCGATGGTTGCGGCCCTTTCAGCCTTCGACCAAAGCGTTTATTCAGGAAGCATGGGTGATGTCGTCGGCCGAACGATCAACGCTCTCTCTTCGCTGGCTAACAATTCTGCGGGCTTTCCGGGGCGAAAGAACCTGCTGTGGCTCTCGACTTCGTTTCCGATCAGCCTGATGGCGGTGGGCGCGGTCGGCGCGCAGGCAGGTGCACCGGGACTACATGATTGGTCGGAGCTTCCGAATTACACGCAGCTTGTGGAACATCTCACCAGAGATCTCAGCAACGCCAAGGTAGCTGTGTACCCTGTGAATCTGGCGGGCGTGCAAACGTTGCAGTTGTATCAAGCTGGGTCGCGGCTCACGCAGTCGCAAACTACGCCGCAGGGATTTTCTCAAAGCACGACGCGCGACATATTGACGCAGAATGCCGCGGTTGACACCATGCACATGGTTGCCGACGGCACGGGCGGCATTGTGTGCACGGGGGATAACGACCTGGGCGACTGCGTGCGCAAGGCCGTGGACGACAGCAGTGACTTTTACGAGATTTCGTACTATTCCGATTCGCCGTACTGGAACGGCGAGGCAAGGAAGATCGCTGTCAAGAGCACGCAACACGGTGCGCGCCTGGAGTATCGGGAAGGATACTTCGCGAGTCCCGAGGGCAATCCCGACCCGAAGCTTCAATCGGCGGAGTTGCAGTCGGATTGCGATGACTATCTCGACGCAACTTCGGTCACCATCACGGCAAAAAGCCTGCCTTCCGATACGCCTGGTGAGCTCAAGTTCTCGCTGGTGGTTGACCCTGCGGCGGTCACCTTTACTCCGACTGCCTACGGCACCCGTCAATTGAACCTCGACGTTGCGGTATGCACCTACAACCAGAAAGATTGGCCGATTAATTTGATGAACTACCCGGTCAATATGAAGCTTACCGAGCAGCAGTTCAATTCAGTCATGTCTACCGGCAAGCTCACCGACAGCATCCGCGTACCCGGCCCTAAGCCATCGGCGCTGCGGCTGATGGTAAAGGACGTTTCGACCGGCAAGCTTGGATCGGTTTACATCAAGACTGGCGACCTGGTTGCAGACGTTCCGAAGCCAGCCAACAACTCAAATGAGGTACTGCAGCGGTAACGAGGTGACAGGCATTGATGCGGACTTGATACCAATGATTTTGTTTTCGGGCACCGCGAGAAAGAGCAATAATGAACACGAACTGCCAGGGGGCTTCAATGGCACATCTCAGCTATCGTCTGATTCCAGCGCTCGTGTTCGCAACCAGCCTGACTCTGCCGTCTACCGCACAGAACTCCTCTTCACAATCGCAGCCGGCGCAATCGCAACCGCAAGCTACCGGCAACCAGGCAATTCCCTCCGACTTCACAGTGCACACCTACACGCGCATGGTGAATTTGGAACTGGTGGTGAAGGACTCCAAGGGCAATCACATCCAGGGGCTCAAGCCCGAGGATTTCGAGATCGAGGAGCAGACGCCGGCTAAGAGCGGAAAGTGGAGCGGGCAGAAAATTGCCGAGTTCAGAGAAGTGCACATGGCCGGCCTTGCAGCGCCGGTTGAGATGCAGCCCGAAATGCCGCCGGGAACGTATACCAACGCACTTAAGGTGCAGCAGGACCCGGTGCCGCCGACCGTGATACTGGTGGACGGGCTGAACACCGACCCGTCGGTTCAGGCACAGGTGCACGTGCAGATGCTGAAGATGCTGCGGCAGCTTCCGCCGAATGTGCCGGTAGCAGTGTTCATATTGGGCGACCGACTGACGCTGCTGCAGAGCTTTACGACGGACCCGAAATTATTACAGGCAGCGCTCAACAAGGTTATGAGCACTGCCGGGGTAGGATTGGCGAGCGTGAACCCGATGGACGATGCAGGCTCTGCCGCCAGCATGGCCGCCGAGGCCGCGTCGGGAGACCCCCACGCCGCTGACATAGTTGCTGGGATCGCTGCCTTCGACCAGAGAGTCTACGTGGCCAGCATGGATGAGCGTGTATTCCGAACCATCGATGCGCTCACATCGCTTGGCCACAACCTTTCCGGCTATCCCGGGCGCAAGAACTTGCTCTGGTTGTCAACATCGTTTCCCATCGGTCTGTTCGGATCGCTTGCGGTCGGCGCGCAGTCGGGCGGCGGACCTGGACCGGAGGTGACTGACCTATGGTCCGAAACCGGGGGGTACCTGCCCCTTTTGCGGAATCTGAACGCGGTTTTGAGCGACGCCAAGGTGGCCGTCTACCCGGTGAACCCTGCGGGAGTGCAGACGCTCACGATCTATCAGGCCGGGACGCGGTCGACGGCTCCGCCGCCGACGATAGATAAGCCGGATTCTTCAAGTGGCCTTACCGGCCCACTAGCCGCGAGCCACGCGAGCGGAATGGCCGACATCGAATCGCGCGACATTATCAACCAGAACGCCGAGGTTGACACCATGCACAATGTTGCCGACGGAACCGGCGGCATTGTGTGCACGGGCGACAACGACCTGGGCGACTGCGTGCGCAAGGCGATGGACGACAGCAGCGATTTTTATGAGATTGCTTACTACTCCGATTCCGAGGACTGGAACGGTGAATTCAGGAAGGTGGAGGTGAGGACCGGCCTGCATGGGGCGCGGCTTGAATACCGGGAGGGGTATTTCGCCAATCCTGAAGGCTCTCCCGACACGAGCGCCCAGGCCAAACAACTCAAGTCGGATTGCGACGATTACCTGAATGCAACCTCGGTCCCCTTCACGGTGAAAAATCTGCCGCCCGACTCGCCCGACCAACTCAAGCTCTCACTCGCGGTTGATCCTTCGGCAGTGACTTTTTTGTCAGCGGGCGATGGCGGCCGGCAACTGAATCTCGATGTTGCAGTATGTACCTACAACGCCAAAGACTGGCCGCTGAACCTGATGAACTACCCCGTCAACCTGAAGCTGAGCGAGCAAAAGTTCAATGGGTTGATGACCACCGGCAAATTAACCGATACCATTCTCGTGCCCGGCCCGAGACCGGCTGCGATACGTCTGCTGGTGAAAGACGTTTCCACTGGCAAGCTGGGCTCGGTCTACATCAAGACCAACGGCCTGCTTGCGGATGTTCCGAAACTGGCCGACGATCCCAATGCGGTGGTTCAGCAGTAACAGAATTCAGTAATCCCATGCTTGAAGTCGAATCGGGCCGCGTCGCGTATTTAATGCCCCGGATGCGCTGCGGGCGCCGGGGTTTCCGACGTGACATGCGCTGTGGACTTGCGCACCACGAATTTAGGATGAACGGTAACCACAGCGGAGTGGGGCCGAAGATCCTTATCGCGAATGAGTTTGAGCAAGGTGCGCGCTGCTTCCTGGCCCATGCTTCTTAGCGGCTGGTGAACCGTTGTCAGTGGTGGATTGTTGGTGGCCGCAGCCAGAATGTCGTCAAATCCCACCACGGAAATGTCTTTGGGAACGCGAAGGCCTGCTTCCCTTATTGCGAGAATCGCTCCCATCGCGGTCAGGTCGTTAAATGCAAAGATCGCGGTAAAGCGTTTGCCGGTATGAAGCAGGTCTCGGGTCACTTCGATTCCCGGCCCCGGTCCTGGCTCCAGGCTTTGCAACTGCACAACCAATTCAGGGTCGATGGAAATGCCGAGAGTCTTGGCGGTTTCCACAATTGCAAGCCAGCGCCGGCTGGTGTCTGAGCTCAGAGCCTGGCCTTTGATGAACGCGATCTGTCTGTGTCCGAGCGACTTCAAATGGGTCAGGGCCAGTTCCGCAGCCGTGTTGTGGTTGAGCTGAATGTTGACGACGCCGTCGCGGTGTGCGTGGCCGGAGACCGCAACTACCGGCAGCGGTAAATCGTCCTCGATGTTCGTATCGACGGCAATGATCCCTTCAACCGAGCGCGCCAGCATCATGCGCGGGTATCCGCTGAGTAAGTCGTTACGGTGCCGGTGGCTCACAACGAAGTAAAAGAAGCCTTCTTTAAGTAACTCGTCTTCAATGCCGCCGAGAACCGCCGTCGAGTAACCTTCGCTGATTTCGGGGACGATGACGCCGATGGTGTAGGTGCGCTTCTGGCGCAGACTGCGGGCAACCGAATTTGCGGTGTAACCGTAGAGCGCAGCGGCATGCAGAACACGCTGCTGCGTATCCCGGGAAATGCGAAACTTGTCGGCCTCGCCATTAACAATCCGCGAGACGGTTGACTGAGAGAGGCCGAGATTTGCCGAGAGTTCCTTGAGAGAAACCGGCTTAAGCTGTTTTGGGGCCACTTTGCTGCCTTTCAAAGTTGAATGTATTGAAACTCAAGGACAGTGCGAATCCGCCCCGGTCGTAAACCTGCCTGCGGCGTCCGATAAGCTAATACCTCAGTCATCCCCGTTGTACCACGCGCCATTCGTCTGAGGTTCAGCAAAGCGGATGGTTTGCCGTGAGCAAAAGGTTGTAACGCAGATTGAGAAGTATGGCTGCGGGCGCTCGCATTGCACAAACGAATCGTCGTCACCATGTCACCCCTGCCCTTCGCCGTGGAACCCCACCAGCTTCATGGCGCGAGCGCTCTCCGTGTTGCGCATGAACGTGTTCCACACCAGCCCGGTGCGAAGATTCTCGGCCATCACAACGGAGATACCCTGATCGATTCCGATCACATCGGGGTCATACCAGTTGGCCGCGGGGTGAAAAGCGTCGACAAAGCCGTAGCGGCCCCACGCCTGTCTTCCCCAGCGCGAGCGCATGGCGCGCAGCATAGAGAGGCAATCCTCGGGCAGAAACGGCAACGAGCCTGCTGCGGCGCAGGGAACCACGCTGCCGTCGATGTCTCCGATCGCCGGCGGTCCTCCCCAACCGGTGTAACCGCTGATCGAGTCGGAGGCCGAAATACCCCAATAATCATCGGAGTACCACTGCGGATAGGAAAGACAGAAAGCCTTGTGAGCCCGCGTTGCGGTCACCGAATTGTCAAAGTAGTCGGCGTAAGCGTCGCGGCGATTTCTAAAGTCGAACCAGGCATGCGAGTACTGGTGGGTAAAGAGCGGATCGTCACCGCTGATGTAGTCGAAACCCTTGTAGTGAATCACGGGCCTGGTAAAGCGATTCCACGTGTCGGGCGAAACAGGATGAGTCGGTGAGCCGATGGCGAGCAGGTAGATCATCATCAACTCGCAATAGTGCGACCAGCGCGACGAGAGAAAGCCCAGCCCGGGTTTCCAGCCCATGCTCAACGTCGGACCGCCGTCAAGCATCCAAGGCCAGTCGATGCGCTCGTAGAGCTGCTGTGCGAGTGAGCTGATCGCGGCATCGCCAAAGTAGGCTTTCGCCGTGAGGACACCGCACATCAAAATCGTAGTGTCAACCGACGAAAGCTCTACGCTCGGCCAGCGCTCCCCGCTTTCGATGTCGGTAAAGTGGAAGAAGAAGCCATGCACCTCAGGCATCGTGTTTAAATGCCAGTTCAGAGTTGTTCTTACGCGCTCCACCACATGGGCACGAGGCAGGTAGCCTCTATGGTGAGCAATACACAACGCCGTAAGCCCAAAGCCCGTGGAGGCTATGCTGGCCATGTGCCGCGAGTCGCGCCTGCCGTCAAGGTCGTTGCGTGCGCGGTCGAGAATCTGGCCGGTATTGGGGCTGCCCTGCTCCCAGAAGAAGAGACAGGCCTTCCGCTCGAGGTCGTCAAGAAAATCTTCATCTTCTTGTGAGGGTCTCCACGCGGAATCGGCGGAGGCCAGCGCCGAAGGGAGCAACGATGATCCGGCCGCGGCGGCCATTGCGCAGATCAACTGGCGGCGGCTTAGAGAAGGCAACAAAGTGGAACGTGACATCGAACCTCAACATTCTTGCAATTTTTCAACTGGCGTCGTCTGTTTACCGGCACGATGGGTGTGCGTTTGCGCCTTATTCCCGTCGGCAGATCGATTCCGGCACAGCGAACACGGCTGATCAGGCACGCCGCATCCCCAATAGGCAGCGACGCAGGATGACCAGACTTCAGTCCATCCCGGAGCGGTTGCACGCGATTGCTCGATGAGAAAGAAGCGCGCGGTTTGGCTCAATCGATTGTGCAAATAATTTCAAACTAACCATGCTTCACCCGTCAAGTGCGAGCCCCTATTCTTCAAACGCCTGCGCTCATTTTGGCTTGTCTATGCAGGCCGATTCGCAAATTGCATGGGCCACATAGCCGGCCGCTGTCGCGAATGCCCGCCCGGCCTGATCCATCTGCGCGGTTGCGGGGTCCACGCCCTCAGTGATGATTCCACCGTCCCATTGGCTGGTGAGCAGCACCTTCATGGCTTGGTCATGGCCGGCTTTCAGCAGCAGATGGTCGGCCACGCTCCACGAAGTCGTGAACGGCAGCCGATAACTGCCCGGGAGGCCGAACGGTTCATCGGAGTAAGAGTACTGGTAGCCGCTGGAGTGCAGCCAATGGTACGTGCGCACAAAGATGGGATCGTCTTCGGAGATAAAGCCGAGCGCGGGCAACTTCATCAGCGAGCCCGGAGGCATTTCGGTGAAGACTGCTTTTCTGCCGTCAGTGGCCGATGCAAAGATAGGGCCATCGGCGCCCGGCGTTCCGGCAACGACGCAATGCGCGAGGATGGCGTCGTGCAGTTGCGTACCCCGTCCAGTCATCTTCGCCGATTCGTCAGGCTGATTCAGCCTCTTGTAGAGTTCGGCCATATCGAGGAGGGCGCGCCAGGCGAGCACGTTATCTGAAGTGATGAAGGGAAGCACCTGGAACTCGTCCTGTGGATCCTGAAGCGATGAATAGAGGCCGGTCACCGGATCGAAACGGCCAATCAAACGGTCGCGGAGCGTGTCAAGCGCAGCTTGGTGCGCCACAAGGAACTGCGTATCGTTGGCGTAGTGGACATATTCCGCGAGCGCGTGAATCGGCGCTACGGCTTCGTCGAGCTGGAATCCATCCTCAAGCACAACGCCGTCGATGAAGCGGCTGTGCGTGCCCGCATTGCGCAACTGTATCGTCAGCGCGTAATCGAGAGCATCGCGCGCCATCGGCGGGTCGACATCGAGCAGCGCTGGAAAACTCCAGAGCATCGCATCGCGGTCCCAGTAGGCGGCCGAGACGTAGTAGCGCGGGCTGCGCGAGGTCACTCCCACCAGCTGTTCGGTGTCGATGGTCCGGCCCCATGCATAAAGCTCAGTGAACAGGAAGTTGCGATTCATCAGCAAGTCGAGATCGGGCCGTCCCGTCGTTCGCGTTCTGGCCTTGAGCCATGCTGCTGTACGGTCGATGATCGCATCGGCGCCATTTCGGTCGAGCAGTTCTCGCAAGGCGCGAACATAATGCGCGGCGCTGAACTCCTCGATGCCCGCGCCGATTATGAAGAGTGATTCGGCAGATTCGCCGGGCGCGAGCGTTACGGCGCGGCTCGCATCCACGGCCGGCGCGGACGTGGTTGGCGGCATGGAGATCACCGCTTTTGAGCCGGGATGCAGCAGCGCCCAGGCAAAATCGGTGTCGCTGGTGATGAAGCTGAACACTTCGGCCGGATCGACCCAGGGCGCCATCGCCACGGTTCGCTCGCCGTGCAGTTCTACTGGAACATAAGTTACCCGTTTCAGCGAACCGAACGCAGCTTTCACACCCATCGTTACCTCCACCGGCCTGGCTCGATGGTTCGCCAGTGTCATCCGCAGAAATGCTGCCCGCGACCCCGGCGGAGCACACCAGGTCAATGTAACTTTAAGCCCATCCACGGTCAGATGAGCGGTGGGAATCCAATACTCGATCAGCTCCCACGAGGGGTTGCGGAACTCGAGAGGCTTTCCATCGGCGGTGAAATATGGCTGAATCACCGGGGCTCCGGCGTCACCTTCCATCTGCATCAGGCCGCGATGGTGCATAGAGAGCACGTTGAAGGTGGTCAGCGCTCCGTCCTCCGCGCGAATGTCGGGCAGCGAAATCCATTCGTTGCCGGTTGGGATCACGTCAGTGGGCAAGAGTCGAAGAGGAGTTCGCTGAACCTGCGCGAAGGCCGTTGCCCCGGCGATCATGCAAAGCGCCAAAACAGCCACAGACAAATTGAGCCTTGAACGCCCCAGCTTCCAGAAATCAACGAACCTCATATCAGGAGTCTTCCTTTCAAATCCAATGCCGCAAGCGCCGCTCACGTCTCTGTCGGATCGCGCTGCGGACAGCACCAGGCTCTTATGAATCCCGCTGGTAAACTTCTCTGCCTGAGCGGTTTTCCAGGGGCGTTTGCCATCTTGCCACCCTGCGCTAACCTCAGGCCAGTGAATAGCTTCTAGGCAGAAGCAGGTTCCTGGCGGTAAAGCCTTATCAAAATTCTCGTTGACAAGGATTTAATTATGGTGGTAATTCTACACCGTTGCACAATCGATTGAGCACCCGTTTGTTCCAAAGAACAATCGATTGAGCTAATCCGCCCTGGGAGACTCGATTTCCCACATTCTGCAGGGCATAAGAATCACCGCAACCGTTTTTTCAGGAGACCCGTTATGCGAACCCTCGGTTCTGAAAGCCGTCCGAGTTCCGCCCGGCTACGCAAGATCCCATTTACCCTGCTGAAGGCCACCTGGCCCTTGGCATTCCTCGCCCTGCTTTTGCCAGCCTTCACCGCCCGCGCACAGTACAGCGCTTCGTTGCGTGGTACTGTCACTGACCAAAAGGGAGCTGTTGTTCCCGGAGCGACACTTACACTTGAGGACAAGGGAACCGGCGAAAAACACGAAGCCACCTCTGATGACAACGGCATCTACACGTTCAATGCGCTCCCCGGCGATCACTTCCAATTGACAGTCGAGAGATCCGGCTTCAAGAAAAAGGAAATCGCAGAAGTAGCTTTGCTTCCCGACCAACCAGCCAATCTAGACGTGCAACTACTTGTTGGCGACGTGCAGGAGACCGTGACCGTCAACGGTTCTTCGGAACCGCTGCTCAACACTGACTCAGCGACGCAGAGCGCCACCATCAGCAGCGAACAGGTGCAGCACATGCCGTCGTATAACCGCGATGTCTTCCAACTGGCGCAATTGACCCCCGGCGTATTCGGTGACGGATCGCAAAGCGGCGGCGGAGGTTCGGCCACGACTCCCGGCAACCAGGGCCCGGGCGGCTCCGGCTCCTCCTCGGCTGGAATCTTCCAGACTGAAAACGGCCCCCAGATTCAGACCAAGGGCGGCCAGTACGAGACCAATGGCGTTTCCATCGATGGCATCAGCACCACTAGCGCAGTTTGGGGCGGCACCTCGATCATCACGCCCAGTGAAGATTCCGTGGAAAGTCTCACAGTAGTTGCCAACGACTATGATGCTGAGACGGGCCGCTTCGCTGGTGCCCAGATTGAGGTGACCAGCAAGGGTGGTAGCAACACCATCCACGGCAGTGCGTTCTTCAAAGTCGATCGCCCCGGCTTAAATGCTTACCAACGGTGGAACGGCGAAGGATCGAATGTTTCTGGCACGGCGGCTCAGCGCGGCGTCAATCGCGACGATAGCCGCTATAACAACTACGGCGCCAGTCTCGGCGGGCCGCTCTGGAAGAACAAACTTTTCGCGTTCTTCAATTTTGAAGCCAGTCCGTTTTCTTCCAGTTCGACCGGCCAAGGTTGGTACGACACTTCGCAGTTTGATTCTCTAACCGGCCTGGCGCCAATTGCGAGCTCGATTCTGACCTACAAGGGTGAAGGTGTAGCCTCAGGCAGTACCGTCATCGCCCGTTCCTGCGACCAGATCGGACTGACAGAAGGCGTCAACTGCAATACAGAGTCGGGTGGGCTCAATTTGGGTTCGCCTCTCACTACCGGAGTTGGTAATCAGGACTTGACTTATGGCGGCTCGTCGGGCACACCGGGCGTGGGTTCAGGACTTGGAACGACGCCGGATTTAGCCTTCTTTAATACCGTAAATCCGAATACGGTGTCGGCAATTCAGTGGAACGGACGTGTCGATGGAGACGTGACGCAGAAAGATCACCTGACGGGTACGCTCTACTGGGTGCCTTACAGCACCACCGCCTACAATGGCCCGGATCGCACTGCTAACTTGTGGCACCATGCGCAGATCAACAACGCATTTGCGTTGATCTGGAATCACACATTCAGCCCGACACTACTTAACGAAGCCCGGGCAAACGCCGCTGGATGGCGATGGAATGAACTCAACACCAATCCGCAGGCGCCTTTCGGGTTGACCATTGGCAACATCGACAGCATTGGACAGGCCAGCCCTGAATCTCTTGGCGCTGTGAGCCCCAGCCTTCTGGATCAGTGGACGTTTGACTACAAAGACACCCTTACCAAGGTCAAGGGGCGTCACAACATCAAGGCCGGTGGCGATGTTACTCGTCTCTACTATCTGAGCGATGCGCCATGGGCTTCGATCCCTTCTTATAACTTCCACAACCTCTGGGATTTCGCGAATGATGCACCCTATAACCAGGGCGGCGCCTTTTTCAATGCCACAACCGGCACACCGTCAATGGAGCGGCTGGATGAACGCACCAGCGTTTCAGGGTTCTTTGTGCAGGACGATTACAAGATGCGCCCTAACCTGACGCTGAACGTCGGCCTGCGCTGGTCCTATTACGGGGGATTTTATTCGAAGGAGAATAACCTCGGCGTGGTCCAGTTCGGCTCTGGCTCCAGTGCCCTGACCGGTATGAGCATTCGCCTCGGTGGAAATCTGCAGTCCTCGCAAAAGACCAACTGGGGACCAGTAGTTGGCTTTTCATGGTCGCCGACACGGATGCAAGACAAACTTGTGGTTCGTGGCGGCTTCGGAATTGGTTATAACCAGGACGAAATCGCCATTACTGCCAACGGATGGGCCAATCCACCGAATGGAACCCAACCCGGCTTCAATTGCGCGTATTCGACCTTTGCTACTAATCCCACATGCGCCGGTAACGGTATTCTCTACGGCACTTCTTCGAGCGCCACGAATATCAATGGCTATCCGTCGAATTCAGCCGCCCAAACCACTTTCAACAGCGCCAATCTGCCCAAGACCGGTACGACTACCGTCACGGCTTTCCCGTCGAACCTCAAAACCATCGCCAATTACCACTATTCACTGGAAGGGGACTATCAGTTCTCAAAGAACATGGTGGCGACACTAGGCTACGTGGGTAGCGAGACGCGGAATCTGATCATCCAGAATCAATGGAATGCAGTTGCGGCAGCGGAGGGTATACCTCTTAACCCGGCCGTTACCGGAGTGGATTTCTACGGCAATCTGGGCAGCGGCGGTTACAACGCCATGATCGCAACGCTCAAGCACACCTTCTCTCAACAGTTCCAGGCAGATGTTCAGTACACATTTTCGAAAGCGACGGATGACGGCTCCGGACCATACGAAGAAGATCCGTATCCTAACAATTTGAGTGCGGCTCATGGACCTTCCGACTACGACGTGCGGAACGCCTTCAAGCTGTTCGGCATTTGGTCACCAGTTATCTTCCATGGCAATGACATGCTCGAAAAGTTCGCAGGAGGATGGACATTGGGCGGAATCCTGAACTGGCATTCAGGTTTCCCCTGGGGCCCGGTCTACAACGTTGTTGGCGGCAACCTCTATTGCTCAACCTGTGGTTACGGGCAAATCCGCCCGGCCCAGAATATGGGAGGCTTCGGCAAAAACACGTCCAACCGTGTCTTTGAGGGATTTGGCGCAGTAAACCCCAATTTCAACGGCAATGGAACTACCTTCTTCAAAGGACCGACATACACGATACCGGGAGCGTTCCCAGCCGCAGCGGCTCCGCCACAGGCCGGAATTCAGCGCAACGGCCTCCCCGGTCCGCACTACAGCGACACAGACATGAGCTTGACGAAGCTCTTTGGTCTGCCAAAAACCAAATATCTGGGCGAGGGGGCCGGCCTATCATTCCGCGTCGATGCTTATGACCTGTTCAACCAGACGAACATCAATGGTGGACAACAGGCAGCCGGCGGCGGCGGCGGAATCGATAATGTTCTCGGAACGGTGAACTCGGATGGAACCATCAACAGCGTCAATAGTGATTTTGGCGTTTCGAATTCTGCTCTGGGTAGCAGAACCGTGCAATTCCAGACACGGTTCACCTTCTAAACCTAACTGATGTTTAGCAAGCGGGGCGCATCACGCGCCCCGCTTTTTATTTCGATATATCCTGAAAAGCAGCAAATGAACTGCACATTCCAAAAAAGCAAAAACATGTCCGGATTGAGACGAGAGCGCGTACGAAGAGTGAATGTGGCTGCCACGTGCGTCATGGTCGCAGTGGTTTTTGTGCATGTAGCGGTAGTCAGCGCGCAGGGAGCATCGGGCCAGGTTCGCCCGGCACAAACCGGCTCGCCGGCCTTTCAAGGCTTGGCAGCAAAGGCCATGTCCGCGCAAGATGCCGGCAATCTCGATCTGGCCGTGCCGCTCTTTCACAAGGCGCTGGCCCTCAATCCTCGCTGGGATGAGGGCTGGTGGTCGCTGGGCGAAATTGACTACGGCAAAAATCGGTACCGGGGCGCGGCAGGCGAATACAGGAGGGCGCTTGCTCTCGATCCCAAGTCTGGCATTGCGCACATTATGCTCGGTCTCTGCGAGTTCGAGCTTGGCCAGGACTCAGGGGCTCTCCGCGATATTGAAGCGGGCAAGGATTTGGGGGTTGAGAAAGACGGGCAGTTGCAACAGGTGGTGTTTTATCACGAGGGCATCCTGCTGCAGCGTGCGGGCCGGTTCCAAGCCGCGACCGAGCCCCTCTCTTCGCTCTGTCTCAGCGGGGTAAGAAGTGCCGGCCTTGCTCAAATCTTCGGAATGACCATGCTGCATATCGATAGCAAGACCCCGCCAGCCGATAACACTCCGGAGGACGATGTGGTGCAGCACATCGGACGCGGAGCATGCTTGTCTGCCGCGAATCAATACGATCAGGCGCGGCATGAGTATGACTACGTCTTGCAGCACGATCCGCACTTCCCTCTGGTCCACTATGCCTACGGCAGATTTCTGCTCGAAGCGCGTGACGCTCCGGGCGCGATTGAGGCATTCAAGCAGGAGATAACAGAGGCGCCCGACAGTGTACTTGCGCGGCTTGAAATTGCTGCGACGGAATACAAACTAGATTCCGCTGCGGGAATACCGTACGCCCGGGAAGCCGTCGAGATTGTGCCGCAGTCGCCGCTTCCGCATTACTTTCTTGGATTGTTGCTGCTCGATACAGGCGACTATCAGGGATCGATTCCGCATCTTGAGATTGCCAAGAACGCGTTTCCCAAGGATGCAAAGATCTATTGGTCGCTGGGTGTGGCTTATGCACACGTGGGACGTCCGAAGGAAGCCGCCGAGGCGCGCTTGACATTTGCTCAGATCAACCAGGCAAACGCAGGGGCACAGAACGCAGCATCGGGAGATACACCCGATTCAATTCCGCGAGTGGATGTGATCGACAGTCCGGGAGCCGGCGTGGGGCACTAATCTCAGTGATCTGCAGCTGTTGCTATCCCGCATTTCTCACTTGTCTGCCGTAGGCGCATTTTTTCCTACCAGTTGCATTCAATTACGCGCTATGCGCGCAGAATATAAAAATGCACACCGCAGTAGACACCCGGTCGCCCGATACCGCATCCTCGCAGGCTGCCGGCGCCTTCCGCCCATCCATTTACAAGCTGAAAACTAATGGTCAGAAAGCAAAAAGCATACCCCTCCCCACCCCCGGGGTGTTCAGAAAGTAAATAGAGCATTTTCGATCTTATACCCAAGCAACCAAACATAGTTAGCCAATAAAATGTAACAAAACATCCGTTACATTCGCTCGTAAAAAGAGGCCGGTTTGCATCGTCTTCAGTGCAGATTTCGATGTTTTTCTACTTAAAAACGCGTTTTTGCATGTTCCGGAATTTCAGCGTTAAGTGATTTAATTAGCACACATTACATCGAATTCCGTGAATGTTCATTTCGCTCAAATCCGCACAGAAAAGCGTTTGGATATCACCAATGCTTGAACCAGTTCGTTGACACCAGTGTGCGTGCCTTGTGAGAAACGCGGGCTATATCTTTGGCTCTTCAATCGTCAGTATTTGGTCGGCGGTCACATTGCGCAGCACCTGCCGCGTTCGGCTCGGCCAAACAACTTCAAGCTCTTCGATCAGCTTGTTTGCGCCAAGCCCGAAGTGCACACGGCAATCGCTGGCCGCCGCGTAACCGACGGCAGTGGTTGCCTCGTTCCACTGTTCCATCCCATCTGCAGTCTTGATTCGAATCTTGGCGCCAAGACCCATCCGGTTGCTGCGCGTTCCGACAAGCTTCAGCAGAATCCAGTGATGACCAGTCTGCGAGATGTTGTGAAACAATTTCACGGGCTCGTTGAGCGAGGTGACCACCGCATCGATGCGCCCGTCATTATCGATGTCGCCGAAAGCCACACCACGGTGCGCCGAGGCGATCAGGAAATCGGGACCCGCCTGGCCACCGACCTCTTCAAACTTGCCGTTGCGGAGATTGCGGAAAATCGAGTTTCGCTCGGGATACGTTTGGCTCGGAATTGCCTGCTGAATGTTATCCATCACATTCGCGCGCGCAACAAACAGGTCTTTCCAGCCGTCGTTGTCGAAGTCATAAATGCCGTTACCCCATCCCGTCATGTGGTTTGTCGATTGGGCAAGACCACTCGAGAAGGTCGCATCCACAAACTGCCCGCCGCCTTGATTTACATAAAGAGGAAAATCTTCATGCTCGACCGCAGTGTGCCAGATATCAGGCAGGCTGTCGTTGTTCACATCGCGAAAGTCCGATCCCATGCCTGAGAGCGCATTGCCATCGGGCGAGAACGCCACGCCGGCAACCACGCCGACTTCCTCGAACCGCTTGCCGTCGACGTTGTGAAACAGAAAGTTTGGCATCGTGTCGTTGGCGACAAACGCATCAATAAAGCCGTCGCCATCGTAGTCGGCAAAACTCACGCTCATGCCTTTGCCAAACGCTGCCGCAATGCCCGTATCATGCGAGACATCCATAAATGTGCCATCGCCGTTGTTGCGATAGAGAGTGTTATAAAGCGGCGCATATTGATTGGGATGGCAGTACGCGCGCAGGCCCTCTTTGAGCGCGCAGTATGGATCCTTGTTCACTTCCCACTTGCAATAGTTCACTACGAACAAATCAAGCAGTCCGTCGTTGTTGTAATCGAACCACCCGGCGCCGACTGACCACATCTTCCGTCCGTTGTAGTGCGCGCCGGCCACACCAGCTTTTGCTGTTACATCGGTGAACGTGCCGTCGCCATTGTTGTGGAAGAGCTGATTGCCGGTGACATTGGCCAGGAAGAAATCTGCATGGCCATCATTGTCGTAGTCGGCGACGGCAACACCCATTCCGTAACCCGCGCCGGCCACGCCGGCCTTCTCAGTTACATCGGTAAATGTGCCGTCGCCATTGTTGCGGAAGAGCCGGTTCCAGTATGCTGGCGATGTTTTCTCGAGCGATGGAATCTCGGCTCCGTTGACCAGATAAACGTCGAGGAACCCGTCGCCGTCGTAGTCAAATAGGGCAACCCCGGCCACCATGGTCTCAATCTGATTCTTGTTCGGAGTGGCGCAATTGAGCGTTGTAAAGCGCAGCCCCGATTTGCCGGCAATCTCTTCAAACCGAATCTGCGACGGGCCAGGCGGCTCAGGTGTCGCGGAGACGGAAGTCGACGCGGGCCACAGTTTACGCGTTGTCAATGAGGCCGCGGCTGCGCCGAAAAGCGCTGAGAGCACCGAACGACGGCTCAGGCGTCCACCATGAACTTTGTGCGACATCGAAGGTCTCTTCCAAAAAACTCTACTCCGGCGCAACAACAAAGTCTGCATGTTCAGTGGCGAGAGAACTGCCCCCGATCCAGACCGTGTAATGGGTTGGTTCAACCACTGCCTTGCCCGAGTTGGTATAGAACGAAAGCTCGGAGAAGCCCAGATCGAACGAAACCTGTTTCGACTCGCCTGGCTTCAAAGTTATGCGCGTGAATCCCTGCAGGCTTCGCAACGGTTGCTCGAGGCTGGCGCCGAGATTGCGCACGTAACATTGCACAACCTCGGTAGCCGTGCGACCGCCAGTGTTCTTCACCATGACAGTTGCTGTAATCAGCTTGCTGTCGCCGATGCTCTCAGCTTCGCTCAACGGTACAGTCGCGCGCGAAACGGTCACTCCCGCGTATTCAAACGTCGTATAGCTCAGACCGTAGCCAAATGGAAACAGCGCGCTGTTGGGCACATCGATGTAGCGCGAGATGAACCGCGTGTCGGGGCCCGGTGGCTTGCTTAGATCGGCGTCATAGGTTGGACGACCGGTGGGGAACTGGTTGTAATAGAGCGGCTCTTGACCCACGGCGCGAGGAAAGCTCATGGGAAGCTTGCCGCTCGGAGCAACATCGCCGTAGAGCACGTTGGCAATCGCCGATCCGGCTTCTGTTCCAGGGAACCATGCTTCGATAATGGCGGGAATATGCTCTGCCGCCCAGTTGAGAATCAGCGGACGCCCTGAGAAAACCAGCAACACAACCGGCTTGCCTGTCGCGGAGACCTGTTCCAGAAGCTTTTCCTGGTTGCCGGGAAGATCGAGATGCGCCCGCGAGCCGGCCTCTCCACTCATCTCGCTCGATTCACCGAGCGCCATCACCACAACGTCAGATTGATTCGCCGCATTCAGCGCCTCAGCGAACCCACCCTCTGATGTTCCCTCTATCCCAGTGCCTTTTGCATAAATCACTGAGCCACCCAAACGCTTCGCGCGATCCTCGATCGCATCCTTTAAGGTGATCACATCGGGATTGCGGTGCGGATCTCCCCATTGATTGATCATTTCATCGGCGTTATCGGCAAGCGGGCCGATGAGCGCAATTTTCTGCGCCCGATCGGCCAGCGGAAGAACCGGGGCTCCGTCGAAGGGCTTATTCTCAAGCAGTACCAGCGATTCTTCAGCAGCCTGACGCACGAGCGGCCTGTGCGCAGCAACTGCCCGGGTCACCTCAGTTGCTTGCGCATACGGGTGATCGAATAGACCGAGCGCAAACTTCACCCGCAACACGCGGCGCACAGCCTCATCGATTGCAGCCATCGGAATCTGGCCCGACTCGACCATCGCTGGCAATTCGGTATCGTACAGGTGCGACATCATGTCCACGTCCACACCGGCCGTAAATGCTTTGCGCGCCGCGGTCGCTCCATCCAGCGCAATTCCGTGATTGATCAGTTCGCGAATCGCGGTATAGTCGCTGACCACAAAACCGTTGAATCCCCACTGATCGCGCAAGACATCGGTAATCAGAAAGCGGTTGGCGCTTGCGGGCACGCCATTCAGCGCATTAAACGACGACATCACCGTGGCTGCACCGGCTTCCACCGCAGCCTTGTAAGGCGGCATATAGTCCTGCATCAGCCGGCTTGCCGACATGTCGGTGGTGTTGTATTCCCTTCCCGCTTCAGCCGCGCCATAGGCTGCAAAGTGTTTTACGCTGGCAGCAACCGCATCCGGGCTTGAAAGATCGTCGCCCTGGTAGCCGCGAATATAGGCACGTGCTATTGCCGAGCCCAGATAGGCATCTTCGCCTGCGCCCTCAATCGTGCGCCCCCAGCGCGGATCGCGCGAAATGTCGACCATCGGGGAATAGAACCAATCTATGCCTGCGGTCCGGGCCTCCTCGGCAGAAATATGCGTCACCGACGTCACGAGTGCAGGATCCCACGTTGCCGCAAGGCCGAGAGGAACCGGATAGACCGTACGATAGCCGTGAATGATATCGGCGCCGAACAGAAGCGGGATATGGAGCCGACTCTTTTCAACAGCCGCGCGCTGATAGGCATTGGTAGTTTCGGCGCCCACCACATTCAACATTGAGCCCAGCCGGCCCTCGTTGATGAGTTGCATCGCGTCCGGGCTGTTCGGGGTTATCGGATTCTTCCCAGGCGCTGGAGGCACGTCTCTCGCGGCGGCCACGTCTGCACCGCGGACTCCGTCGCCGCTGTATTGAACCAGTTGACCCAGCTTTTCCGCGAGAGTCATCTGATTCAGCAATGCATTCACCCGCAGTTCGATGGCCGGGTCGGCGAGTTGAGCATTTGAGGGCCGTGCCGCCGTCTGCACCCGGGTCGGCGCGGCAAATGGCATATCGTCTTGCCCGTGCAGGTCAGTCTGCCAAAGAAGCAGTGCCATGCCGGCAGCAATAAGAATTCGTGAACCGGTCTTGAACGCGTGATTCGGATGTTCAGGTGAAGGGAACATGCTTTCTCTACTTTCTGGATCTTTCCCCAGGGGTCCGCAACGGACGAAGAATTGGTCCGTAATTCAATTGTGCGGTTCCCGATACCTCATCTGCCCAGGAACGAAGTGCGGGCCAATTTGACAGAGCGAATTATGCAGAAAATCCTTTGCACAATCGTTTGTGCCATGGATAAGGATGCACTCGCAAGGTAACGCTGTCAAGCTCCTAATTGCACCCCATGCGGGGAATAAAGTGACTTCTCGTAATCGTCGTAATGACTGCTGGACGCCAAATCGGATAGGACGGCGAGGCGGGAGGTGGAGATCAGCTTTGGGAACACTCCTCGATCGCTTCTTGAGGCAAGTTCACCTGTGGTTTGGGATCTCCACAATGGCGAGCCCGTTGACCGGCAGTGTGAGATCGAGTTGACTACCAGTGAGAGATTTGTGTTCAGCCTCAGGAAGCGCCGAGGCCTTGTTGAGCGCAGCAGCCTGCGCCCGCGTGGGATAGCGAGGGCTGCCCATCTTATGGTAGGCGATGAGCGGATTGCCGTGCGTCTCATCGAGACGTTCGATGGAGGCCTGCGATCCGGCGGCGACGCCTTTGAACAAAAGCCGCAACGTGATCGGCCTGCCCCCGGCAACCTTGTCCATATCGACCAGGTTCCACGCGGCCACAACCAGCGTGCCGTCTGCGCGCCGCGTTACCAGCAAGCGATCGGACGAGTTCGCGAGGCGCACATTGCCCAGCTGGTGCAACAGCGCGAACGCGTAGAAGCTCGGCTTCTTGATGCTGCCCTCGGCGATGAGCCCAAACATTCCGACAAAGGGTTGGGGGGCAACGCCGCCTTCTTCAAAAACGTCGTCGAAGGTCCACCACGACATCATGTTTATGTAGCCGTC
This sequence comes from uncultured Acidobacteriaceae bacterium, assembly GCA_963732165.1. Lineage (GTDB taxonomy): Bacteria > Acidobacteriota > Terriglobia > Terriglobales > Acidobacteriaceae > Telmatobacter. The sequence continues at coordinate 155,638 of CAVSYM010000020.1, read as the reverse complement.
ACACTGGCTTACATCGTGAGCGAGCGCAGGGCCCACATACCAGTTGTCGCGCGCGTTCAGATCGCCGTAAGAGGGCACATTCCACTCCGTCCAGAAGAGCGGCAGCGAAGGCTGCGCCGAAGCCTGTATCTGGCCGTGAACCATCTGGATGGCGCGGCACACGCGATCGCGCATGGGAATGTTTTCATGCGTGCCGAACAGGTCTTCCACCGTGTCATCCGCGTAGCCGTGGGTCGAAACAAAGTCGATCGGCACGTGATTGGCGGTGACGTAGTTCAGAAAGTCCGGAATCCAGTGAGCGGCTGCGGTTGACGGGCCACCGACTCGCAGTCGCAGGCTCACCTGCTTCAGTGCACGGGCGGTGTGGTCGTAAAGCTCAAAGTAGGTGGCTTGTTTGGGTTCGCCGGCCCAGAAATCGATGTTGGGCTCGTTCCAAACCTCGAAGTACCAGTGGGCAACTTCTTCGATGCCGTAGCGGTCGATGAGGTGCTGCGCGAATGCGCGGATCAGCGCATCCCACTTGTCGTAATCCTTGGGCGGAGCCACATTGGGCTTGTACCAGAACGCCTGGATAGAGTTCTTCGAAGCCAGCGCATAGGGCATAAAGCTGATCTCGACCAGCGGGCGCACGCCGCGGGCCAGCAATCCATCGTAGATCTGGTCGACGTAAGTAAAGTTGTATTCGGCGTCCCCATGTTCGTCTTCTTTGTACACGCCCACATCGTCAAGAAAGATTGCGTGGAAGCGCACATAACGCATTCCGACCTGGTCATGAACGGCCTTCAGGTCGTTGCGGTAGCTCTCGCGCATAGCAAGCGAGGCGTGGCCCGACCCGAACATCTCCTCCCAAAAGTGCGGAAAAGCATGGGCGGGAGCATTTGCATCGATGGTGATAGGAATGGCCGCGGTTTGTGCCCGTGAGGGCGCAACGAAAGCGAGAGCGGCTACGGCAAGAAACAAGAGCTTCGGACGAAGTGAATGAAACGCCATTGCTCCAGAATAGTCGATGCCGTCGCGGGGCCAGAATGGTGAGAGAAAGCCGTTCTGGTCACCTAATTCAATTCCCTTTCGCAGACCCGAACGCGCCCCCTCTCCCTTGAAGGATTCGGGCGCTACTTCAGATGCGACGATGCCCGCACGATCAACTGTGGTTGGAGCACAACCTTGCGGCTATGACTCGACGCTTTTTTCTCGAGCAGATGGGCGATCATTCGCGCGGTCCGCTCGCCGATTTCGGCGGCACGCTGGTCCACACTGGTGAGAGGCACCTGCAGCTTATTGCTATAGTGGTAGTTTCCGCAGCCGACGATCGCCAGATTCCTGGGAATCGACATGCCGGCCTCGAAGGCCATGAACATGGCGCCCACCGCGACCGTGTCATTGAAGCAGAACAAGCCGTCGGGCTGCGGCTTGAGTGTCAGGATCGCTTCCATGGCTCGTCGGCCGCGGGTTTCTCCGTCGGATTCAGAAGAATCACCGGCCGAGATAATGTAGTCATTGGACACCGCCATGCCACGGCGTCGCAGGGTTTCGCAATAGCCTTCGGCGCGGTTGTTGCCCACGCTGTTGGCCGGTCCGCGGATGTGTGCGATGCGCCGGCAGCCCTGGGCGATAAGATGCTCTGTGGCCAGTTCGCCCACCTGGTAATCGTTCACCCCTACAAAATTGGAATCGAAGCCGCGGAACCTGCGGTCGATCAGAACCAGGGGCACGCCGGCGTCGCCGATTCTGCGCAGCGACTCGCTGCTTTCCTGGCACGATGCCAACACCAGGCAGTCGAGACGGTGGGCAAGCATGTGCTCGATCTCGTCCTGTTCGAGCCTGGGATCGCTTTCCGATGAGGCCACGATCACGTAATAGCCCGTCTCGCGCAGGGCCGAGGAGAGCCCCTTGGCAATCTCGCCGAAGAAGGGATGAATCAGATCGGGGACGACGAAGCCGATGAGCGAGCTGCGGCCCGTTACCAGGCTGCGTGCCGTGAGGTTTGGCCGGTAATTGAGTTCTTTTACCCGTTCAAGGATGCGGGCCTTGGTCTCGCTGGCGATCCCCGGCCGATCGCGCAATGCGCGAGACACGGTAACCACGGACACCCCGAACTCTTGTGCAATATCTTTCAGCCGGACATTCATCGTAGCAGTCCTTCACCGGCGTCTCCGACCCGCGATGGTTGAAACATTGGGGTGCCCCATCCATCGAGCGTCTTTTGCTCGATGGGTGGGATGCCACGAAGCCCAAGTTGCAAGCAGCCGGTTTTGTTTCTTATTAGTCCTCCACCGGCGTCACCGACCCGCAGGGGATGAAACTGTGCCCCATCCATCGGACGTCTTTGTTCTTGTCCGATGGGTGGGAGTCCGCAGAACTCATCCTTTTTTTGTTGTACCTGCATTTTTGTTTCTTTCTAGTCTACTCGGCGGCGAACTGCGCGACCTGTTGCAGATCGCGCAGTCCGGCCAATAGGTTAGTCTCCGCAACGGTGCACCAGCACGCCCAGTTCGGCGAAAGTTGCAGCTTTTGCGGCCAAAGCCTTTTCGGCGATCTCCGCCGTGGGCGTGTATGCCACATTCACGTGATTGGCGTGGTGACGCGCCATGAACTGGTCGCGCGTAACGCCATGCAACAGAGTGTGCATGATGGGCCACTGATGCGTAACGCTGCGGAGGCGGCGCTCCGTTTCCTCGGCGGCGAGTTCGATCGCAGTGGCACGGCCGATGTCCATGTGCAGTGCGCCGTCCTCGACGAACACGCGGCTCCAGACCACGTGGCCGGGTTTGCAAACACCTTTCAGCGTGCCCCCGCCCAGGCGAAAGTACATGGGAGGCTGTCTCTCGCTGACCGCGCCACTGTAGCCGCCGACGAGATGCGAGGGCGGAACCGCGCCCGAAATCTGGAAGACCCAGACAAAGCCGTCGATGCCTTTGCCGGAGTAGTGCTCGCCCCAGCGTACATCGTGGAGGGTGGTCGCTGGATCGAGGCGCATGGCCGTCCACACGCGGTTGGTAACAAGAGAATCGAGACCGGCGCACTCGTCAACTTCATTGAAGTGGGGCAGCGGCGTGCCGGCGTACAACTCGCGGCCATCCTTCGAGAAGGCCGGGGGGCGCTCTACATTGTTCAGCAGCCCTTCAACCAGATCTGAAGCCGGGGCCATGTCCTTGAGTCCTTGCTGATACTGGATGCCAATCGCGTCGCAGGAATAATCTGCTGCGATGCGCAGCGCAGCGATGTACATTTTGCACTGCTCGAGAATCTGCGCATCTGTCAGGTCAGCTTCTTCATTCGGGCCGGTGATGAACTTCATGCCACGCTCGTCGAGCCAAGTCCGTATTCTCTGCGCCTCTGCATTCGAGACGTCGCGCATGGCGGCGACCAGCGCCGACTGGCTCAGCCGTTCCTTATAAACGCCGAGTGGATTGAGCATGAAATCTTCGATAATGGCATTGTACATACCCATGCAACCCTCATCGAAGATGCCAATAATGGCTTTCTTCGTCTTGAGTTCGCAGGCCAATGCCTTACCCAGGCTGCGCTCTTCAGCCGGCAGGCCGGCAAAGTTGAGGCTATGCACATGGCTCAGGTCGTGGTGAATCTCGTGCGATTTCAGCCACCGCCGCAGCCCCTCGCGGAAAAACTCGTCGGTGAAATCCTTGCTCCAGATGGTGCTGAATTTGACACCCGATTTAACAAGCGAGCCGTTGAGATTGAGCATTCCTACCAGCCCCGGCCACTGGCCCGACCAGTTGGCCACGGTGAGAATTGGCCCATGGTGGCTCTGCAATCCGGCCAGCACATGATGGCTGTACTGCCATACTGCTTCGGCGACCACAATCGGCGCTTCAGGATGAATGTGCGTGAAAACATCCATGCCCATGCGCTGATTAGAAATGAAGCCATGTTTGAGCTTCGCATCGTACGGATGTGCACGGCGGAGCGTGAAGCCTTCAGCGGCAAATGCGGCGACGAGTTGCTTCTCCATCTCCGCCTGGGCCGGCCAGCAGACCTCATTCGCCGACTGGCGCAGGTCACCGCTGGCAATCAGCAACACCTCGCCGGCAGCGACCGGCTGAGGCCCATCCACTATAGGAACCAAATATGATGTCGACACGTGCATTCTCCCTTTTCATTGAAAAAACACTCTCAAGCGTTAATGCCCGCGCGGGGAAACGTCTCCTCGAGGCCACGACTACCGCGCCTTCCCGGTCGCTGGCCCTGAGTACTGGCTTCGAGCCCGGGCAACCAGCTCAAGAGCAGCCAGCGTCACGGGATCATCGGGTTTGACCGCTTTTGCGGCCAGAAGTTCCTTTTCGCCGTTGTCGAGGTCGCCCGCCTGGCAATGGATGATGCCCAGTTTCCTCAAAAGATCGGCCTTCGCCGCGCACGCACCACACGCGGCGATTGCTTCTTTCAACTGCCGGATCGCTTCTGGCCAGTCGTGAGCAGACGCCGCTTGAATACCGTTGTTTGCGAGCGTGTCCGCGCGGTCCAGGATGCGCCGCTCTTTCTGGACAGCGAAGTAGCGCGCCATCAACTTCTCCGATTCAGCTTGATCGGTAGATTCCAACGCATGCGCCAGGCTGAACAGCGCCTGACTAAACTTCGGATCGATCTCGATCGCTCTCTGCCAGGCTGCTAATGCCTTCGCATTCTCGGACACCTGCTCAAAAGATTCGCCAAGCATATACCAGGCCATTACGTTTTCGGGCTGCAGTTTGACGGTCTCTTCAAGCAGACCGGCGGCAAGCTCGTACTTGCCTTGCTGCTTGTCGATAAGGGCGAGAAAATATCGTGGCTCGGGCAACTGTGCATTGAGCCGGCAGGCGGTTTCGAATTCTGGTTGCGCTTCGTTGCTACGACCCAAATCGTATAAAATTCGCCCGCGATAGAAATGGGCGACACCGGACTGCGGAGCAAGGCGAACGGCCTCGCCGGTTTGTGCGAGAGCCCCGGAGAGGTCGTAACTACTGGCGAGCGCAAGCGCCAAATCCAAATGGGCTGCAGCCAGATCGGGAGCCAGATCTACGACCTGCCGGAGTAGCGCAATCCCTTCGCTCACCTCGCCCAATTGCATTTTCGCTTTTCCAACCGTCGACAACGTGGCGGCATCCTTTGGCGCCAGCGCGACGGCTTTGTCCATTTCCTTCTCGGCGTCGGGTTTCCTGTCTTGCTGGGCAAGAATCAATCCCAGGTTCAAATGGCCTTCCTTATATTGCGGATCGTCTTCAACGGCCTGACGAAGTAGATTTTCTCCCCGAACCAGATCGCCCTTCCTGGCATAAACCATCGCCAGATTGCCGCGCGCCTCCACGAGTTCAGGGTCAAGATCGAGTGCGGATTCAAGCCACTTCTGCGCGGAGGGCAAATCACCTTTCGCCAGCTCCAGCCGGCCCAGTTCTGCCTGAACCTTTGCCAGCTTCGGGTCGACGTCGATCGCATCGTGGAGAGCGCCTTCAGCGCCCTTCATATCGTTGGTAGCTTCAAGGGCCAGCGCGAGATTATAAGCCGTCCACGCACTGTTCGGATTCTCTTCGAGCATGTGGCGATAAATCTGCGCCGCCTCTACAGGATTTCCGGATTGCAGCAGGTCATTCGCCTTGGTTCCCTCGGATGTCAGCTCGCTATTCAGGGATTCTTCGCCCTGTTCTTTCCGCAATTGACCCACCAGCTGCGCCGCTTGCTGAGTTTGACCAAGTGAGCGCAGCACAGCAACCAGCTGGTACTGTGCCGGCCTGTCTCCGGGCTTCAACGCGATAGCTTTTTGCAACTGTGGCAGCGCCCGATCGGGCTTTCCCATGCGGGCCAAAACCAGCCCGAGCTGATATCGAGCCTCAAAATCGTCGGGCGCCCTGGCGGCTCCAAGCTCAAGTTCTGGCTCTGCCTTGGCGTATTCGCCCAGTTGCTGGTACACCGTGCCAAGCATAACGTGCCCGGAAGGATCGTTTGGTTTCCGGCGCACGTAATCGCGGGCCGGAGCAAGCGCCTCGGTATATGCCGATGCGTCGATGAGCGCCTTGACCTGCGCAGCAAGCGCAACCGTATCGTTGGGATTTCGACGGGTCACTTCCTGGTATTCATCCGCTGCCTCACGATCGCGGCGCTCGTTCGCATAGATGTTGCCGAGAGCAAAGTACGCAGCTGTTATATCGGGATGGGTTTTGAGTAAGTCCGTTAGTATCCGAATCGCGTCAGCGACTCCGGCGCCATCCAAGGCCGGTAGCCCATCGGCCTGCCTGGCCTTGGCGGACTTATATGTCGCCGTCGCCAAAGCGAGTTCCAAATCCGGGGTGTCCGGTTGAATCTTGAGAGCCTGTCGCCAATCATCGATGGCGGCATCGTACCTCCTCTCCTTCACCAGAACCTGCGCCATCCCGTCCAGAGCGCAGATTAACTGCGGATTCGCTGCCAGCGCTTTTCCAAATTCGGCTTCTGCTTCGGCCGGATCGCTGAGGGACGACCCCAGTGCACAGTGCGCCTCGAGCAATGCGGGATCGTACTCGAGTGCCAGGCGGAACTCGGTTATTGCAGCCGCAGGCTGCTGCTGATTTTGCCGAACCAGCCCAAGGTCGAAATGCGCCTCGGCCAAGCGCGGCTCCAGCCGCAGGGCCTGTTTGAACGACGCGACTGCGCAATTCAGATCGCCTTTCCCGGCAAACCACACTCCCTCAGCGTCATAAATTTTTGCCGGCGCCGTGCCGGCCGGCGCGTGCGCAGCCTCGGCCGGCAGTTTGCAGGAGTCCGGCTGTTGCGCCGCAGCCCTTGCGCCGGCGAATAGCAGAACCGCGCTACAGCAAATGAGTGCTCGCTTCATGATGGATCCGCCCCGGGCATAATTCCACCCTGCTACATTCATTGCTGGCCACCATTGCTGGGCTCGATCACTTCGAGTATGCGATCCGCGGGCGCGTCGTGCAACAACTGGCGCGTACCCGATGGCCAGCGAATCTCGATTTCCTTCATTACGCGCGAATTGCCAAGACCGAAGTGGACGCGTGGGTCGCTTGAGGCGGCATAACCCGTGCTCGTCGTCGCCTCGTTATAAAGCATCCTGCCATCGTCGGTAGTTATCCGAATCCGGGCGCCAATGCCCATCCGGTTGCTTCTCGTTCCGACAAGTTTCAGCAGGACCCAGTGATTGCGCGTTTCGGTGACGTTGCGGAACACGCAGACTGGACCGCCTAGAGCGGTGACTACGAGATCCATCCGGCCGTCGTTGTCGAGATCGCCGTATGCGAGCCCCCGGTGCGGGGCCGGCCGTGTAAAGTCGGCCCCAGCAGATGCGCTCACATCTTCAAACTGCCCGTTCCCTAGGTTGCGAAAGACCGAATTCGGTTCGGCATAGCGAAAGTGCCGTGAGATTTCACCGATATTGTCCAGCACATTGCTGCGGGCCACTACCAGGTCTTTCCAACCATCGTTGTCGAGATCGACGATCCCGTTCGACCAGCCGGACATTGGCCTGGTTAGATTCGCAAGCCGGCTCACCTGACTGGCGTTGCGAAACAGTCCTTTGCCTTCGTTGATAAATAACGGAAACGTTTCATTTTCGATTGCGGTATGCCAGATGTCCGGTAATCCATCGTTGTTCAGATCGCGGAAATCGGCGCCCATTCCTGCAAGCGCCGTTCCCTCGTCGTTGAAGGCCACACCTGCCTGAAAACCAACCTCCTCAAATCGCTTTCCCCCCAGATTGTGAAACAGGAGGTTCGGGCTGTTGTCGTTGGCCACAAACACATCGAGAAATCCGTCGCCGTCATAATCCGCAAACGCAATGCCCATTCCTTTCCCCAGCACGCTTGCAATCCCGGTCTCCGCCGAAACATCGGTGAACGTACCATCGCCGTTGTTACGGTACAACGTGTTGGGAAGTGGAGCGAAACTGTCGGGGTGGCAGTAACCGCGGCCATCCAGGCCCATGCAGACAGGTTCGTAGCGTGGGTCCCACTGGCAGTAATTTGCCACAAACAGGTCCAGCAGTCCGTCGTTGTTGTAGTCGAACCAGCCAGCCGCGATGGACCACATCTTGCGGCCGTTGTATACGCCGCCGGTCAAACCTGCTTTCGCGGTGACGTCGGTGAACGTGCCGTCGCCATTATTATGAAAAAGCTGATTTCCGTTGACGTTGGCAAGAAACAGATCGGGCCGGCCGTCGTTGTCGTAATCGCCCACCGCCGCTCCCATCCCATAACCCGCTCCAATGACTCCCGCACGCTCACTCACGTCGGTGAACGTGCCATCGCCGTTGTTGTGAAACAGGCGGTTCCAATACTTCGGGTCCGTTTTCACCATGGATGGCATCTCGGCGCCGTTGACCAGGTAAATATCGAGCAGGCCATCCCCGTCGTAGTCGAACAACGCAACCCCTGCTGGCATCGTCTCCGGCTGGTGTTTCTTCGGGGTGGGGCAGTTCTCGACAACAAAATGTACGCCGGCTTTTTGAGCAATGTCCTCGAACTTGATGGGTGGTGCCCCGACACCCTGACCCTGCACGCGCAGGCGGCTTGCAGCCACAGTAAGCGCGGCAGCGGCAACAAAGCGGCGGCGATTCATCGAAGTCATTGAGATTCGTTGCAGGACCTTCCCTAAGCTATTCAGGGCTCCATTTTAAATGGACTGTACAAGGCCATGGGATAAGGCCGTCGATGACGCGTACCTCCTCTTGCCGCAAACGGTCGCGCAAAGCCTGCATCGACCGAAGCTTCTCATGCAAACGGCATCGCTGCCACGCTGCTACGCGCGGCAGCGATGCCATTGGAGCCACATCAGTGGACGCAGTACTAATAGTAGAACTTCAGACTCATCTGCAACTTTCGCGTGCCATTTGGGGCATTTCGTTGGCCCGTGATTTGGCCATAATTCGCGATCGGTATTGGTATTGTCCGGAGTGCCCCAGACAACGTTATTGAAGAGGTTGAACGATTCGGCCCGGAACTCAAAGTATCGCTCCTCTCCGAGTCCTATATGGAAATCGCGGAACAGCGACATATCCACATCGTTGAAATGTTGCGAAACAAGGAGTTCACCTTTTCATTGCCATAGGTGTAATTGGTTGGGGCCGTGAAGGCGCTGGTATTGAACCATTCCCCCCGAGTGTGGACACCTGCCCCGCGTTCGGGTTGCCGCTGACGTTCATCCTTTCTGTGAGGCAGCAACCTATATTCAAAGGATCGCCGCCGGCGTTCACCTGGTAAGGCTGCCCGGAAGTTTCCTGCACGATGCCGTTAAGCGCCCATCCGCCAGCCACGTTGGCGAGCAGCTTATTGGGAGATTTGTTGTATGGCGACGCCGCCGTGAATGCCACCGAGAACACGTTCTCCTCGTTGAGGTCGGAAGTGCCATAGTCGCTATGCCGGTCATACGGGTTTTGCGATTCGCAGCTTGCGCCCAGGTTGCAGCCGTCGGCGTTGGCGTGCGCCAGCGTGTAGGCGGCCAGGAAGGTAACACCATGGTTGGCATGTTCCTGCACGGTAACTTGCAGGGCATTGTAACGGCTGTCGCCCACACTCTGGTCAAACCATTGCTGCAGCATGTAGGGATATGGCCGCCGCGATTGCTGGTCACCGGGTCCCGGCGCGGGAACGTTCAGGGTCGGACCCCAATCCTCATGCCTGCCGTTCGACCCGACGTAGTTTGCATCGAGCGTCATGTTGCCCGGTAACTGCCGTTCGATTCCAGCGTTCCACTGGTCGAAGACCGGTGTCTGGAAGTTCGGATCCACCATCCACTGGCTGACCTGGCTGAAATCGTTGATGGGATAAATGATCGCTCCGCCGCTGCCAAATTGCAGCGGATCGGCGGCCGTGACCGTGGGAATAGCCGAGTTCAGACCATTGTTTTGGATGGTATTGACCGCCGGCCAGTTGCCCGCCGAAGTTCTGCGAGAGTTGAGTGATGTCAGCCCATTCGTCGTAGAAGCGGCTATAGGCTGCGCGGATCACCGTCTTGTCGTTCAGGCGGTAGGCCAGGCCGATACGGGGCGCCCAATCTGCCAGCGAGTTCTTGACCACGCGCAAAGTCGGGCTGACGTAGGCGTTCGCAGGAAGCCCGCCCGGTGCCAGGCGTGCTCGATGCAGTATAGATGCCGGTCGGAATGCAGGGCGCGCCCTGGGTTGCCGAGCAGTCCGGCGGCAACGCGTTGAGCTGGTACTTGCCGGTGACGGGATTGGCATTGCCGGTGTAGTAGTTTCCGCGCCTTTGCCGGTCCCATAAATCGGCGTGAAGACCATGTCGTTGCGGAAGCCGAGATTAATGGTGAGACGAGGAGTCGCCTTGAACTGATCCTCGACGTAGATCCCGTCGATCCAACCGCCCGCGAACATCCTCGAAGATATTCCGGTAGCCGCCCGCACTGGGAATACCGAGCAGCAGAGATGCCCAGCTATTGCCGCCGCTGCTGCTTGCCCCGAGGCTCGCGGTCTGATTTACCGAGAAGCCCTCGTTTGAGTATGCAATCGGCGAAGTGAAGTTGTTGGTCTCAAAATCGGCGCCGGCCTTGATCGTGTGCCTGCCGATGATCTTCGAGAATGAGCCGCCAAACTGCCAGTCATCCCCCAACCCGGAGCCCTGCAACTGCGAACCACTCAGACCAATGTAGTTATCCGCTGTATACTGCGGCGCATAGGTCGTGTTGTTCAGGGTCAAAAAGTAGGAGGGCATCCCGGCCTGCTGCAACGCGAAAAGAACGCCGAATCTTCACCGGCCCAGGAAGTACCAGTGGTAGTAAATCCGTAGTTTCTGCCGAAGTACACATCCGAAAAGGTCGTCGAACTGAATTCGTGCGTCCAGTGCCCGATGTAGTTATGGCCGGGGACGTGCACGAAGGCGCTGCCAATCGTATCCGATGGCGATGTCTTGAACAGATCGAACTGGCTGTAGCGGAAGGAGACCTGGTTGTTGTTGCCGAAGTTCTGGTCGACCCGAAGCGTTCCCGAATACTGGGTGGCATCGGTGTTTTGGGGGTAGAAGAGATTCTGCCCGTTGCGACGGTCGTCTCGCTGCCCGTCGGGATCAGCGGCAGGAATAGACTTCGAGATCGGAACTGATCCGGCTGGCCGGGATGCAGTTGAATGTCCCCGCACGATGCGCACGTGTTCGCGCCGGCCCCATTCGTTGTACTCCTGGGTGAAGGTTTCGCGTGTGTACTCGCCGTTAACTGGGGTCGTTGTCTGCGGGTCGCAAATGGCCGTTCGTAGATCCCGTGGACATCAGGCGCGCTGAAGTCGCCGGCAGTCCATCGCGGCCGTTGGCGCCAGCGCTCCGGTTTCCGATTTCGAGGCGTACCTGTAGCCTTCCCATGCTACATAGAAGAAGGTGCGGTTCTTGCCGTTATACAGCTTTGGAATCGAGAGAGGACCGCCGACCGAAGCGCCATACTGGTTCTGCCGCAAGGGGCTGGCGGGCTGCCTCGAAGTAGCCGCGCGAATCCATCACCTGGTTGCGCAGGTACTCCCAAAGAGCGCCATGGTACTGATTGGTTCCCGATTTCGTGACTACGCTCACCTGGGCTCCAGCAGCCCCGCCATATTCGGCCAGATCGTTGTGGCCCTGGCTCTTGAACTCCTGGATCGCATCGACGATGGGCGCATAGTTGTAGGTTCCGGACAGCGTGTTCAGGTCGTTCGCGCCGTCGAGGATGAAGATGTTGCTGCGGTTGCGGGCGCCATTCACTGCAGGAAAGCTGAACTGCCCGATCGACGCACCATTCCAGCCGCCGCCTCCACCGCTGTTCTGGTCGGTATTGAGGTTCACAGTACCTGGGAGGATCGTTAGCAACTCGGTGAAGTTGCGGCCGTTCAAAGGCAGATCGTTCATTTCCTTCGGCGCGACAACCGTGCCCAACTCCGAGGTTGAAGTCTCCAACGCGGGCGCGGCGGCGTTCACGGTAACAGTGCTCGTTGTTGCGCCGACTTTCAGTTGAAAGTCGAATGTCGCGGTCTGGCCAACCTGGAGGGTTACCGCCGGCTGCGATACCCCATTAAAGCCGGTCGCGGACACCTGCATGCTATAAGCACCCGGCACGACGCTCGGGAAGTCGTAAACTCCGTCGGTATTGGTGCTTGTTTTCCTCGTGACGCCGGTATCGACGTTCGTGAGCTCAACCTGCGCTTTTGGAATTGCAGCGCCGGTTGGATCCTTGACGACGCCAGTGACGTTCGCAGTTGCCTGTTGGGCCATGACGCCCGGGACCATCAAACCCGCAACGCCCAAAAGCATCACAAGCAGCCCGTGATACCACTGCCTCTTCCGGTGTTTTCCGGTACTGGCGTTCTCATACTGCCTCCTTAAGAAGATTCTGTGACTCAGCAAGAAGGGTGATCATCGTTTGTGAGTGAGGAAGATCGTGGCAAACTCTAGACCTTGGGAAGCAATGTAAGCGTCGGATTGAAACTTGGGGTTGACGACGCTATCGACAATAACGGTTACGTTATCGTTTACGCTGGAGAGTATGATTCTTCGTTCGCGCGGTTGTCAAGGTCTTTTTTCCGGGAGCTGGCTTTGGTGGCAGGGCGCAGTTGTAAATCATTGATCGAACGCTCGTTACAAAATATTGAAGCCACCGCTCCGGCCCAGCGATAAAAGACCCTTTCGGCTATGGGTGACAGGCCGCGCGTCTCGAAAGACATGAAGGTAGCGAGCGCTGCGCATGCATTCTGCAGCGCGCGCCGATGGCCTGAGTAGCGACAACGTGTAGACGCCGGCTAATCGATCCCCGAACAGCGTCGTTGTACCATGTCCGGAAGAGGTAAATAAGTTGCGAATCCGGCGGTTTCGCATTCATCCCCTGCGCTCAGCCCGGTCTGGCGGGTTTCAAAGATACATTCAACGTCTATGGTTCCGATCCGTTCTTCTCGAGTCGGCAGTTTGCCCTCTGCTCGCACTCGTTCTGTGTGTCACTCCTGACGCGGTAATCGCCGCGGGCCAACAGGGGCAGGCAACCGGCGGTGAAATGACCAACGCCGGTCCGCAGGCTGCGGTATTCGATAGTCAGCACCGTCCCATCACGGCGGGCGGCTTCGTGAAGACCGGTCCGGTTGTGTTCATCGATGCAACCGAAAAGGCGGGACTCTCGAGGTGGCGCAACGTGACCGGTTCGCCGGAAAAGCGCATGATCATTGAAGCCAAGGGCTCCGGCGTTTGCCTGCTTGATTACGATAACGACGGCTGGCTCGATATTTATCTGGTGAACGGGTCGACCCCGGACGCTCTGGCCGGGAAGGCGCCTTCACCGCATGCGGCTCTCTTCCATAACAATCATGACGGCACGTTCACTGACGTAACGGCGAGCGCAGGTGTAGCGAACGACCGATGGGGAACGGGTTGCGTTGTCGGCGATTACGACAATGACGGCTGGCCCGATCTATACGTGACCAATGTCGGCGCCAGCCGGCTCTATCACAACAATCACAACGGCACGTTTACCGATGTTGCGGTACGGGCGGGTGTGGCCCTGGACCAAGGTTCGGCCGACATGGCGACTGACCACACCGGCGCAACCTTCGGGGACTATGACGGCGATGGCAATCTCGATCTGTTTGTGGCCGGCTATATCGATCTTGACTTGAAAAACGCTCCGCTCGCCGGCTCCAGCAACGCAGGTTACGACTACTGCCAGTACCGGGGCATAAAGGTGATGTGCGGCCCGCGCGGTCTACAGGGCGCACGCGATCATCTCTTTCACAACAACGGCGACGGTACCTTTACCGACGTCAGCAAGAAGCTGGGCGTGGACGGCCCCAACGGTTATTACGGGCTCGACGCACTGTTTGCCGACGTCAACAACGACGGTAAACCGGACCTCCTGGTCGCCAACGACTCCACGCCGAATTATTTGTACATGAACAAGGGTAACGGCACCTTCAAGGACCTGAGTTACGAAAACGGATTTGCGCTCAACGGAGACGGGCGCGAAGCAGCCAATATGGGACTCGCCGTCGGAGACTATGAAAACAACGGACATCTCTCGGTAGTGAGCACAACCTTCTCAGACGACTACCCCATACTTTTCCGGAACGACGGTGCAGGAGCCTTCACCGATGTCAGTTACCAGTCCGGAATTGCCCAGTCTTCTATCCCCTTTGTGAAATTCGGCGATGGATTCCTCGATTACGACAATGACGGCTGGAAGGATCTGTTCATCGTAAACGGCCACGTCTATCCACAGGTCGATCAGCATCCGGAATGGGGGCAAAGCTACGCCCAGCGCCCGCTGCTCTATCGCAATCTGGGCAGCGGTAAATTCGAACTGGTGCCTGCCGTCGAGGGAACAGGATTGGCGGTCGTCACTGTCGGCCGCGGCGCAGCCTTCGGGGACCTCTTCAACGACGGCAAGATCGACGTGGTCATCAACAGCATGGACGGCGCTCCGGTGCTGTTGCGCAACGTAAGTCCCGACCACCACCATTGGGTCGAGATGAGGCTCATCGGTGGCCCTAAGAGCCCTCGCGACGCGGTCGGCGCAACGGTCTACCTGACTGCAAACGGTACGCGTCAGCGGGGAGACGTTCTCAGCGGTGGCAGTTACCTTTCTTCAAACGACATGCGTGTTCACTTCGGCCTTGGAGACGCGAACAAGGTCGATCAGGTTGAGATTCACTGGCTTGGAGGCAACGTCGAGAAGTTGAGCCTGCCTTTCGTCGATCGCATTTATACCATCACTGAAGGCAAAGGCATTACTGGCGCGATGTGCGATGGCAAACCCTGCGATCCACTTCACTGAATTCGGCATCTGCTGCCGACCGGGTAATCCATCGTCATTCACTTCAAGTAGCTGCGCGCCGGTGAAGCAAGTTGGCAGAATCGCGACGAGGGGATATTATGCGTTAACGTTAGCGTTACCGGGAAACGGTGCGCTGAGGGGGAATTTGCAATGATCCATCGAGTTGGAGTCTTTTTGATCCTGGCAGGGTTGCTGATGCCGGCAACCGGAGTGTGTGCGGCGCAAGAGAACATGAAGTACGAACCGACGCTTGCGTCGCTGGACAGTCATCCGCTGCCGCAGTGGTATGCCGGGGCGAAGTTGGGAATCTTCATCCACTACGGACTCTACTCGGTGCCGGGCTGGGCGCCGCTGTCGCATCCCTCGCACGACTTTACCAGCGAGGACTACATCAAGAACAACCCCTACGCGGAGTGGTACCTGAACGTCATGCGGATTCCGGGTTCACCGACGCAGGCCTATCAGCGCGAACACTACGGTGCGAATTCCAGCTACTACGACTTTGCTCCCATCTTCAATCGCGAGTCGAAAAAATGGAATCCAGACGAGTGGGCAAAGATCTTCCACGATGCCGGGGCGCGATACGTGGTGCTCACGACCAAGCATCACGAAGGCTTCACTCTTTGGCCGAGCACGACCGTGAATCCGAATCCGTCCATCCCACAGAACGAGCGGCACGCGGAGCGTGACATTGTCGGCGAGCTGACGACCGCCGTGCGCAATCAAGGGATGAAGATGGGGCTCTATTACTCCGGCGGTTACGACTGGACTTTCAATTCCGGTCCCATCGAGACGGCCGCGGACTACGAGACGGTAAAGCCTGAAACCCAGGCCTACGGGGACTACGCCTTCGCGCAGATTCATGAGCTGATCAATCGCTATCATCCGGCGGTACTCTGGAACGACATCGACTGGCCGAAAACGGGCCGTCCCATGCAGGTTGAGGCCGACTACTACAACGCTGTTCCGGATGGAGTGATCGACGATCGATTCGGGATCAAGCACGCGGATTTCTTCTCGCCGGAGTATCAGAAGCTGGACACGATCAGTGCGAAGAAATGGGAAGAGTGCCGCGGTCTGGGGCGGTCGTTCGGCTATAACCGTGCCGAGGGCGAGGCTGAAACCATTGCTCCCGCCGATCTTATTGCACTGTTGGTCGACATTGTGAGTAAGAACGGTAACCTGCTTCTGGACGTGGGACCAGAGGACGATGGAACCATTCCTCCGGTGCAGATGGAGAGGTTGAAGGCGCTTGGCGCCTGGCTCACGCAGAACGGCGATGCAATCTACGACACCGTGCCGTGGGAGCGCGCCGTGGGCAAGACTGCTGAAGGTGACGATCTGCGCTTCACGCGCAAAGGACGCGATCTGTACACCACAATTCTGGGGGCTCCGAAGGCGCGCACGGCAACGCTTGACGGCGTGGCCGCTCGTCCGGGCGTGCAGGTGACAATTCTGGGCGATCCCAAGCCACTCGAAACGAGCACGGCAGCCGGCAATCTGCAGGTGTCGCTACCGGAACCTCTGCCTGGCGATTATGCTTATGTGCTGAAGCTGGCCAATTACGTGCAGTGAGTGAGAAGGATGCCGCGCTGTAGATGTGCCCGGGTGTTGGTCGGCGACAACAACGAGATCAAAGTCGCCGTCATGAAATCGCTCCCGAATTAAGTCAGCACAATCCATGGGAAACTACTTCGTCCGAACTGCTCGGGCCCGGTTGTGCTTGAGTGCGAAAAACGCATCCGAATTGCGATGTAACAGCGCCCCAGGCGCCACTCTACCTCAACCGTGGATAATGGCTAGTGCTTTTGAAATGGAGGAGGGCGAAAATGAAAGCCGAATATAAACTCACGCGGCGCGAAGCTGTGCAGGGAATAGTTGGCGTGGCGGCGGCCGCCATGCTGTCGGGGGACGCAGCCGCTGAGCACGGGCAGAAGAAATCGGTCGTATGGCCTTTGGCTGCGGAATCAAAACACGCGCAGCCCTTCAACGATGACTGGCGCTTCCATCGCGGAGACGCACCGGGCGCCGAGGCTGGGGAGTTCGACGATTCCACGTGGCGCGTGCTCGACGTTCCGCATGACTGGAGCATCGAAGACCGGTCAGACGCCGTGAATGAGGGTGCGGGGGCGGTGTGGGACCCCGGAACCAGCCCGACGCGGGTTGGGCCATTCGACGTCTATGCGAGCGAGGGGCAGTTCGCCACCGGTTGGACCGTCGGCGGCGTGGGCTGGTACCGCAAGACATTCGACCAGCCCGTGTTGATGCCCAATGGTAAGTCGGAGTTGCGCTTTGGAGGCGTCTACATGAATTGCGATGTGTGGCTGAATGGCACGCACCTGGGCAATCATCCGTACGGATACACCGAGTTCGCGTACGACATCACTCAGGCGTTGAAGGACGGCAAGAACTCGCTCGCTGTGCGCATCAACAACTTCGGCCGCAACAGCCGCTGGTACTCGGGCTCAGGCATCTTCCGCAAGGTGTGGTTGAGCACCGCGGGTGAAGTGAGGATTCCGGCGAATGGAGTCTATCTCACCACGCCTGATGTCAGCAAAGATGCAGCGTCGGTGGACGTCGAGGTAACCGTCGAAAACGGAGCGATGACAGCGAAGAGGGCCAACGTACACGTCCGACTAATCGACGCGGATGAATCGGTGACGGGAGAGACGCAAGCCCCAATCACTGTCTCGCCAGCGAGCAGTGCGAAGGCGACCTGCGCATTAAAGATTGCGAAGCCCCACCTCTGGGCACCGGCGGACCCGCACCTGTACCGAGTAGAAGTAGCGATCGAGTCCGACCTTAAGATCGCTGACTCAACGTCGTTACAGATCGGCGTGCGCAAGGTGGAGATTGATGCGGCGCAGGGGCTGCGCATTAACGGCGAGAGCTTCAAACTGCGCGGCGGTTGCGTGCATCATGACAACGGCCCCCTGGGTTCGGCGTGCATTCCGCGCGCCGAAGAGCGCCGCGTCGAGATTTTGAAGGCCAGCGGATTTAACTCGATAAGAACGAGTCACAATCCGCCGTCGCCGGACTTTCTTGACGCCTGCGATCGGCTGGGCTTGATGGTGATTGACGAGGCCTTTGATTGCTGGGAGGGAGAAGGCAAGAATCCGCAGGACTACCATCTTTATTTCAAGGACTGGTGGCAGCGGGATCTCGAAAGCATGATCGTGCGCGACCGCAATCATCCCTGCATCGTACTTTGGAGCATCGGTAACGAGATACCCGAGCGCGCCGAGCCGGGTGGCGTTGAGATGGGCAAGGCCCTGGCCGCATGTGTGCACAAGCTCGACCCGACACGCAAAGTCACCGCCGCGATTCCCGCGCCCTTCGATCACCCGAAGCAGACCTGGCAGGATATGCAGCCGGCCTTTACGTATCTCGATGTGGGTGGTTACAACTACCAATTGTCGAATTACGCCAACGACCACGCGAAGTTTCCCGATCGCATCATGGTCGGCACCGAATCGTTCCCGAGTCAGACGTTCCAAAACTGGCAGGCAATCGAGAACGACAGCTGGGTGATCGGCGATTTTGTGTGGACAGCGATCGACTATCTGGGTGAGTCGGGCATCGGTCACGCAAGCATCCGCAATGGCCCCGGCCCTGGCTCGTTTTCCGAGCCGTACCCGTGGTTCAACTCTTACTGCGGCGACATCGATCTGATCGGGAACAAGAAGCCGCAGTCGTTCTTCCGCGACGTGGTGTGGAGGCGAAGCCCGATTGAGATTGCGGTTCAGCGGCCTGTGCCGGTCGGATGGAAAGAGTCGATCAGCATGTGGGGCTGGAGCGACGAGTTGCGCAGTTGGACGTGGCCGGGGCTCGAAGGCACGCCGATGAATGTCCGTGTGTACAGCCGCGGAACTCAAGTGAAGCTGCTGCTGAATGGCAGAGAGGTCGGGTCGAAACAGCTCGCCAACGAAGACGCTCTCAAAGCCGAGTTCTCCGTTCCTTACGGCCCCGGCGAACTAAAGGCTGTCGCTTACCAGGACGGAAACGAGATCGGATCGGCTGTTCTCACCACTACCGGTAAAGCCCATAAGTTGATGTTGACGGCCGACCGGTTGAAGCTGAAGGCCAGCCGCGATGACCTCAGTTACGTCATGGTGCAAGTGGCTGATGAAAATGGCGCGCCCGTTCCGGATGCAATCGTGCCCGTCTCGTTCACAATCAGCGGAGCAGCGGAAATTGCCGCTGTTGGCAATGCGAACCCCAAAGATGTAGCGAGCTTCCGCCAGCCGCGGCGTGACACTTACCACGGCGCGTGCCTGGTGGTGATACGGCCAACTGGTGGATCTGGGCAGATTGAATTGCGTGCCGATTCGCCCAGTCTCGAAGGCGCGGCGGTGCAACTGCAGACTGCTTAGCCGGACGCTTGGAAACCGCGGCAATTTTCCGCTTTGCCGCCCGGCAATAGGAGTGAGATCGCGACTTGATACGCGAACGGTGGCGGACGCGCAGAGATAATTCGGCTGGAAAAGCCAAAGGCCGCGGTGGTTTGACAGCTCCCCACGGCCCCCCCTTTGCGCCGCTTTGCCAAATCGCTAGAACGTTGCGCGAAGCGAGAACTGGCCAAACCGCCGCTCGTCGTGATTGCCGCCAGTCGCTAAGGTGCCAAGCCCACCTCGTAGTTCTTGAACATAGAGTGGCGTAGCCGTAGCGCCGTCGTAGTTCAAGGTTGTGGTGTTCACATAGAAATTGTGGTGATTCAGCACATCGATCCCGTCAACAGCGAACTCCATTCCCACGCGTTCGGTGATTGGAAAGGTCTTGTGGAGCGATGCATCGAAGTTCCACGCTCCCGGACCGCGGATAGAGTTGCGGCGCATCATATCGGTCGGGAAGGGTCCGAAATCGGAGATGCCTAGAGTGCTGCTGAGCGGAACAAAATCCTTGGGAAGCGGGATATCCAAGCCGTTGAAATTGTTGGTGCCCACTATCTGCGGCTTCTTGCTGACCGACGCGGAATAGAAGGGCGTTGCAGGCTCTAAGCGGGGCACTGTGTAGAAGGTTTCATCTTCGCTGTAATCGAAAACTGAGAACGGGACTCCGCCGCGCGCCGTGAAAATGCCAGAGAGAGCCCAGCCGCCGAAAGCCTGACGCTCGATTTCGTTTCCCTGCTTGAACCACGGCGTCTGCCAGATAGGGGCTACGGCCAGGCGCTGGCGAATATCATAGTCGGCACTACCCCAATCGAGTCCCGGATCGGCCAGAGATGTATAACCGAGCGATCCGATATAACCGGAACCTCCCTGCAGGCTGTCCCCGAAGGTGGAGCTCAATTCGTCGAGAGCGTGTGACCATGTGTAATTCCCGGTCAGGCTCAGACCTGTGCGATGAAGGTTCTGCATCTGCAGCCTGAGGTTGAGACCACTATAGAAACTGCCCGCGGCGCTGCCGCGCATGTTCACGTTGGTATATTGCGGATTGGGACGGGTGAGACACTCCGAGGCGTTCAAACCGGCTTCGGTGGTGGATTCCCCTCCCGCGACGAGCGCGTTATAGGTGTTGATGTTGTAAAGGCCGGAACCAACGCAGTTTGCGCCGATAGCATTTGGATCGCCGAGATAAACCTGGCCAGCGCCTTGTTCGTTCACATTAGCAAGGTCGTAAAGATGGCTACCCTTGGCGCCGACGTAAGCAATCTCGACTAATGTGCCGGGGGCTAGTTGGTGTTGAACGGCGAGGCTCCAAAATTGCGTTTGCGCCACTTCGATGTTCTGATCGAGGTGTCGAAGTTCCACCGGGGGCAGGTATTGTGGCCCGATGGATTGCCCCAGTGGGCCGAGATCGTCACTGGTTACCGTAGCGACGCAGCTTGCACTTTCTGCAGCACAGGCAACGCTGGGCACGGCGCTTGCAGGAGGATTGAAGCTGGCGTTATAGGTCACGTTGCCGAAGTTGCGCTCGTAGCTGATGCCGTAGCCACCGCGGATGCTATCGCGGCCATTGCCGAAGATGTCAAAGGCAAAGCCGACGCGAGGTGCAAATGTTCCCCAGCGCGACTTCCAGAAGCCGCCTGCCGCACTCTGATCGGCAATCTCGACTTGTCCGCTTCGGACCTGCGCTTCAATGCCGCTGCCCGAGCCGAAGTAGAAGTTCGAGTCGAGGCCTGGGTGGTTGTTGTGTTGCACGCCGAAGTGCTCGTAGCGGAGACCCGCATCGAGGGTCAACTGCGGCGTCACCTTGTAGCTGTCCTCTCCATACCCGGCCCAATCCTTGTAGCGGTAACTGCGCGCATCGGCGGCGGGGCTGGCAGGTGTCTGAACTTCGCACGAGGAACTCTCCTGGGCAGCAGTGAGGGTGCCAAAGTTGCCGTCTGTGTACGACTGATCGAACGCGCACGGGAGCTTGCCCTGGGGGTCGACCCGCGTCTGGAAGTTGATCAGCGGCGCGCCGTTGGGGTTCCCGGCGGTGTTCATCATATCGTTCAGGCTGTCCTGAAATGCGGCGCCGAGCTGTTCGACGGCCTGAAGATAAGCGCCGGAGGCGTAATTCAATTGGATGTAAGTTTCGAGGAATCCGAAGCGGAGTGAGTGTTTCCCTTTGGTCCAGGAGAGATCGGGCTCGAACTGGATGGTGTTCTGCGGACCGCCAGCCGGGAGACCGCCGAGGCCCGGCTCGCTATAGTTTTCCAGACCCGGCATCTGAATGAGCGCGCCGGTATTCGGGTCAGTGGGCGAGACAAACATTAAGTTGGGAGTTTCAACGAGCGATGGGTTGTAAGAAGTGTTTTCGTTAAAACGGGTAAAGCTGGCCTTCGCTGAAAGAAATACGCTGGGCGTGAAGATGTGAGAGATGGTGTAGAGATAGCTCTGGTTCAGGAAAGTGGTGCCGGTGTCGTACTGAGGATAGGCACTGTAGCTGTTGGATCCGAGGATCTGGATAGAGGATTCGCGGCCTCCGCGGAAGAACATCTGGGTCTTGTCAGTTGGGTTATAGTCCACGCGGCCATCGAGATAGTAGGTATTTTGAGGAATGCCGCCACCTGCGTCGAAAGGCGCGGTGAAGTTGACGGTATCGAACATCGGCGTCGATGCGGGAATCGGCGTTGTACCGTTGACCTGGCCGATGTTTACGCCTTGGGCCCCAACCTGGCCGACCGTAGAGGCGACTCCTGCGGATGGGAGCGTCGTCTGGCCATAGGTTTTGTAATAGGCCTGAATGTTCGACGGCATCAAGGCGATGAAAGCGGGATCGAAGACCTCCTCGCTTTCTGTAGCTGCGCTGCGCACGCGTGACCATTCCGTGCTCTCAAAGACGAAGATCTTGTCCTTCTTGATTGGGCCGCCGGCCGAGTATCCGAATTGGTTGCGCGTGTAAATGCCTTTCGGGTCGGGCAGCGACCCTGTTCCGCCACTCGCGAGAAACGCCGCATTGGCCGCGTCGTTACCGTAGGTATTCGCAGTGTAAGCGGAGAGGCGATTGTATTCCCAAGCGGATCCGTGAAAACTGTTCGTGCCGGCCTTCGTCGTGACGTTAATCACGCCACCGGAGGCGCGGCCGTATTCTGCCGAATAGTTGCTGGTGATAACGCTGTACTCCTGAGTCGCATCCATGGGAACGTCTTCGCCAATAGTCTGGCTGAATGTGGATATATTCTCCACGCCGTCGAGGAGAATCTCAGTACCCGATTCGCGCTGGCCGTTGATGGAATAACCGACGCCGCGATTCTCCTGGTTCTGACCGCTGCCCAATTGTTCGACCGCGGTCGTGCCGCTGTTAGTGCTGTTGTCGCCCCCGGAAACGTTTCCGGCGAGGGCAACGAAATCATAGGGATTGCGGGTGAGACTGGGAAGTTGGGTAAGCTGCTGGTTATCGACGATCTGTGACATCTCCTGGGTTTGGGTGTTGACTTGAGCGCCACCCTCGCCAATCACTTGCACCTCGGTGGTGGTAACACTCACAGAGAGTTTGGCGTCGAGCGTCACATGGCCGCCAACAGTTACTTCCACTTTGCCTACAAAGGTCTTGAAGTAGTTGGAACTCACGGTCACCTGATAAATGTCTGGCTCAAGGCCGGGTACGACGTACGCGCCAGACGACGAAGAAACCGCGTTACGTACTGTATTGGTACTGAGATTCTTGACTGCAATGGTTGCGTTGGGCACCGCGGCGCCGGTTTGATCCATCACCGTGCCGGCGATCTGTCCTGCGTCAACCTGCGCGGAGGCCACGACACAGCAGACCGACAGTACGGCAAAGACGAGCAGCGCAAACAAGGTAAGGGAGTTGAAACGATTCCACGGCCGACTTGGAAAGGCGGCCACACGATATTGCCCAAAGTCAAACCCGAACAGCGTCATAAAACTCCTCCAAAAAAGATCTGAACTGGAAACCATGGGGGAAGCTTCTCAATCCAGGGTGTGCGTTCGTCGGGGTCTCGATAGGACCTCAATCAAATGTCTGATGTGGTGCAGCGGTGCCGTCTGACCAATAGAAAACAGGGACCATGAAAATGATTTCCGGCTCCGGAACGTCGCGATTTTCGTCGTTGTACAACACCGGTGAGCCTGCCAGATCTGCTCCCCAACTCGCGCTGTCTGTCTTCGGAACATGAAACATGAGGTGCGGGCGCCAAGGGCCAACGGAGTCACCAAGGTTTCCGTCCTTCGACATCATGTAAGACATAGCGCCGGCTTCAGGCGTCGGAAGTTCGCCCTTCGCGACCGCGGTTGTTATGTTTTCACGGAGCTGCTCTTTGGATAATCCGGTTAATACCAGCTTGCTTCTATTTATCGTGTAAGGAAGAATTGTCCGCACCGCGGCTGGGTTATAACAAATCGGCCCACGCATCTTCGGATTCCAGAACTGCGGACTATCGAATGGCGACATCCATGCTCGTTCAACCAGGCAAGTGAACCCATTCTTCCCTTCGACCGCGGTCTCATATCCGGTCTTCTCAAAGACGAGAACTGTTGCATCGCCTGATATCGATGTGGGCGCAGCGCTCCGCGCAAGCGCTATCTCCCCATTCCGATCCGTCATCAAATATTGATCAAGCGGCGCCATACTGGCGTATTGAGCCTTGGCATCCTGCGCACGGCTCTGTCGCGAAGCTCCAAAGATAAGACTGAAGATGAGTATCAGGGAGATGGCTACAGTCTCAGACCGAACACGCGACAGCAAGGCCAGGGCAGTAATCAAATCTCGAACGTAAGACATTCCGACCTCCATTTGTGCTGTTGCCTCGATTCACGAGAAGGCTGAGGGATGCATCGAGGAGAAATCATTGGTTGACAAATATGTTGATATCAACTCTTCCGTGTGCGAAGCCACCCAGGCAAATTGAATCGACCTTCAAACCGTGTTCAGAGCCTAGCTCAATCAAATTGACAAGCTGGACCTAATCCACTGAGCGATTGAGCGATGCGGTAAACCGAAGGCATTGTGCGCCAGGCCGTGCGTTAGTGAGGAATGCTCTTGGAGTTTACCGTCGATCTGCTGCAAGCAAGTGTTGGTTGTTTGCGCTCTTCACACCAAGCGCCAGCGAGATGCGTACGCCCGAGTTCAGTTTGAGGTTGCCCTTGCCTGAAGGTTTCAGCGTGCCTGAATTCTCATCGCCAATCGTGCTGTGCAAGTCAACATTGTTGAGCGCGCCTGTCAGGTCAATCTGCGTTGTGGTGCCGTTCCACGCAGCCGGACCATCGTAGGTTGCGGAGAGATCGGTTCCAAACGCCGGATCGGCGAGTCCGACGATTGTCGCCTGAATCGGCACGTCCTTTCCACTCTTTAGCTTTGCATCGGTAAAGACCAGCGACAGCTGTGAACTCTTCGCGTCCTTCGCATCGGGAGTGGCGACCTTACCCTCAAGCAGAGTGCCTATCGGCAGTTGGGTTCCGTCTTTCAGGTGCACAGTTGACTTCAGCCTGGCTTCAAAGGTTGCGCCAGGCTTGTCATTGCGCGCGTCGAGACTCCTGGTCAGCGTCACTTCGGCCTGCACTAATCCGGCAACTGCGTGGCTGTCCGCAGCCGCTGGATCAGTTGTGGTGCTTGGACCTTGCGCCCCACTCAATTGCGCACCGACAAGGATGAGGCAAGTCGATGAGATTGAAAGGATCAGACTGTTTCGAGATTTCATATTGACGGTCTCCTGAAATGAATCAAGTGTGTCCTGCAACTTTGCATGAGGCAGGAATTGGAATAATCGATCCGTTTTCTAAGACGAAACAGCATGCGAAATGCTTGGCCTATTGCGCCGTGACGATTCAGAGATGCGATGAACCGATGGTTTTGTGCGCTAGGCCGAGCAATACTGACTCGCCACGAAGGCTAAAATGTTATCCATGAGTCGAGAGAACGTCCTGAATTTGCGGTCCTTCTGGCAAGTCCAGATCGTCGGATGGGTCTGCTTTTACCTTTTCAACCTTCTGGAATCGATTCATTCGTTTTTGACTAAGCGTGAGACTATCGATTTAGAGACGGTGCCTATCGTCTTCATGTTCCTGGCGAGTTTCGCCCTTCGCCCTGTTTGTCGTAGGCTGCTGCTACAATCGCAGTCCTGGGTCGCTTTTGAATTGAAAGCAGCTGCTGCGGCCATGGTCATATCGATTCCCGCAGGCTGCGCAGCCTGCTTCATTTTGCTACTTTCCCATACTGTGCCCTGGCACGCTTGGGTTACAGTTTGCGCGTGGTCTTTTTTCATTCTTTTCATGTGGTGCAGTCTGTATTTCAGCATTAAGCAATGGCAGCAATCGAGCGAGGAGAAGGAGCGATTGCTTCGCGCCGAGTCTGAGGTACGAGAGGCAAGGCTGCTGGCTTTGCGCTATCAACTCAATCCCCATTTCCTCTTCAACTCGCTGAATGCAGTCTCCACTCTGGTTCTGGATGGAAATGCGCCTGCGGCCACTCGGATGCTGGCGCAGA
Organism: uncultured Acidobacteriaceae bacterium; assembly: GCA_963732165.1. Classification (GTDB taxonomy): domain Bacteria; phylum Acidobacteriota; class Terriglobia; order Terriglobales; family Acidobacteriaceae; genus Telmatobacter. Next base: position 130,059 of record CAVSYM010000020.1, on the reverse strand, counting down.
TCGGAGATCTTCTGCGCACAAGCCTGGATTCAGAAGTCACAGCAGAGGTGACGCTTTCTGAGGAACTGGCCTTTACCGAAGGGTACCTGGCGATCGAGCAGACACGGCTGGGGGAGCGGCTGAAAATCGATATGGCAGTTCCGGTGGAAACTCGGGATGCACTGGTGCCGAGCATGTTGCTGCAGCCTCTGGTTGAGAATGCAGTGCGCTATGGGGTAGCGCCACTCGTTGAAGGTGGGTGGATTGCAATTAAGAGTGCCTTGCATGCCGGCAGGTTGCGTATTGCGATCGAGAACTCCGGGCGCCGCGGTGAGGGCGAGCAAAAAAAGAATGAAAATGGAATCGGGCTCGGAAACACAGCGGAGCGCCTGAAAACACTTTATGGCGCGGATTTTGAATTCTCACTCGAGTGGCCCGAAGCTGGCGGTTGCGAAGTTGTGCTGGAATTGCCGTTACGCCGGACTCGGAACCCGCAGGAGGCTTCAACGTGCGTGCTCTGATCGTCGACGACGAGCCCTTGGCGCGCCGTGGCGTCGTTCTCAGGCTGCGTAAATTCAAAGATGTTGAGATCGTTGGAGAATGCGGAGACGGTCAATCCGCGGTGGAAAAAATTCTGGAACGTTCTCCCGATGTTGTATTCCTCGACATCCAAATGCCGGGTATGGACGGCTTCGAGGTTTTGCGCGCACTGCCTGTCGAAAGCATGCCCGCCGTGATTTTTCTAACCGCGTATGAGCAACATGTTTTGCGGGCATTCGATGTTCATGCGCTGCATTACCTGTTGAAGCCGGTGGACGACACACGTTTTGCGACCGCCGTCGCTCGAGCTCGTGATCTGGTTAATTCCAAATCAAGAGCCGACATGGCACAGCGTGTCATGAAAATGCTGGACGGCGCCCCGGATAAATACGTGTCACGGTTCACGGCGCAAACCGGATCCCGCATCCAGATCGTCATTGCGGAGGATGTTGAGTGGATTGGAGCCGCTGGTGACTATGTTGAACTGCACGTCAACGGCCGTTCCTTTCTCGTGCGCGAAACAATGGCCTCTCTCGAACAGCGGCTCGACCCGGAAAAGTTTCTTCGCATACACCGCTCTCGAATTGTGCAGTCAAAACGCATACTGGAACTGCGATCCATCGAGAACCGCGAGTTCACAGTGAAGCTCTCGGACGGCTCAGAGCATCGCTCGAGCCGCACCTACGCCGATCGACTCGAGCGCTGGTTGTCATCGGGCCGAACTTAACAAACGGTTGGCGCTTCATAAAATCACACAGGCAATTATTCACTCGTTGGATCCGCCCACGGCCGGCGAGAGGCAGGTAGAAGCTACTCGCAACGCAAAGCTGTCATGGGATCGACGCGCATTGCGCGGCGCGCCGGAAAGAACCCAGCCGCCAGTGCCACCATTGTCAGTAGAAGTGCGACGCCGATGAACGTAAGTGGATCGGCCGGAGTGATCGCGAAGAGCAGGCTAGACATAAAGTGAGCTAAAACCAGAGCGGCAGGAATGCCCGCCGCCAAGCCGAAAAGCGCCAGCTTGAGCGATTCCCCGAGGATCAGCCGGCGAAGGCCGGCGGGCGTCGCTCCCAGCGCGATCCGCACGCCGATTTCCCGCGTGCGTCGAGTGACGGAAAACGATATTACTCCGTAGATCCCGACCGCCGACAGCAGGAGCGCAATGGCGCCGAAGATCGCCAGCAAAAGTGACCGGAATCGAGGCTCGGCGACGGATGCTTGCATCGCCTGGGGCAGTGTTTCGATGTTTGTCACCGGCACGCCAGCATCGAGGTTGTGCGTCTGCGCCCGGATGGCGGCCGCGACGTCGGCAGTGCTCAGCTCGCCTCGGACAACGATCTCCGCTCCCCAAAAAGGTTCTTGCGCGAAAGGAACATACATCATCGGCCCCGGTTCCTTTCCGAGAGAAACCTCGTGAATGTCGGCCACTACGCCGACAATCTCCCGGGAAACATCGCCGTTGGGCGGAAATCCAAAGATGAGGTGTTGGCCCAGTGGGTTCTCATGAGAGAAATACCGGCGGGCAAGCGATTCGCTGATCAGCGCCACCGGCAGTGTCATTGCTCTATCGTCCGCTGAAAACAACCGGCCGCGGGTCAGCGATATTCCCATCACTTGAAAGTAATCCGGGCTGGCGGAAACGTAGTTCGCCAAATTCGCCTTGCCCTGAGGCTGCGGCGGCTTGCCAGCGATGGTGAAAGCAAGAGTGACCTGGTCATCGAGTATCGGTAACGGGACAGCGAGAGCCGATTTCTCCAGGCCTCGCTGAGCCTGGAGACGTGTCAGCAGCTCATCTGTAAATGCGCGCCATTGTTCCGGCTTCGCATACTGATAGCGCGGCAGCGAGACTTCGGCCTTGAGCAGGTGCTCCGTTTCGAAGCCGGGATTGACCGACAACAAATGGGCAAAGCTGCGCAACAGCAATCCAGCTCCGGCGAGGAGGACCATGGCCATCGCTACTTGCGCAGCCGCCAGAAAGTTGCGCGTATGCAGAGCGCCTCTGGATTCTCCGGCACGTGAGGTCTCGCGAAGATTGGCCTGCGGATTCGAGCGAGCTGTAAAGAGCATGGGCGCCAGGCCAAAGAGCAGGCTGGCCGCCAGCGATAACAAAAGCGCAAATCCGAGAACCGGGCCATCCACGCGAATGGGATGAAACGGCGACAGTCCAGCAGGCATGTTGGAAGCAAACGCGAAGACGCTTCCCCAAGCCAGCATCACTCCGGTAACGCCGCCCAGCAGTCCTAGAAGAACGCTTTCCACCAGCAACTGACTGGCGATGCGCTGCCGGGTGGCGCCCAACGCAATGCGCACAGCCATCTCTTTCGACCGCGATGTAGCCCGCGCCAAAAGCAGATTGGCGATATTAACGCACGCGATCAAAAGCAAGAGACCAACGGCGCACAGCAGTATGAGCAGCGGCGTTTTCACATCCCCGACGATCTCTTGCTGCATCGGCGCGATGGCCGGCTGCCAGCCGTTTTCTGCGGGAAACTGATGCGCCAGGGATGGAGCAATCGTGTGTAATTCCGCTTGCGCCTGGGTGATGGAAACGCCGGGCCGCAACCGCGCGATTACCGGCAGCCAGTGCGTCTGGGGAGGCCGCGTTCTCCACTTGCTGAACAGCGGATCCTTGACGAGAGGAATCCACATCTGGTTACTCTGCCCGACGAAGGGAGTCTTGAAGCTGGCCGGCATTACGCCCGCAACCGTGAAGCTGCGCTGATCGAGCGCGATGGTGCGGCCAACGATCCTGGGGTCGGCCCCCAGGCGGTCGCGCCACAGGTTTTCGCTGACGATGACCACTGCAGCAGCGCTTTCCTCGCCGTCCTGAGGGAGAAGCTCGCGACCCAGCAGCGGCTGCACTCCGAACACCTGGAAGAAGTCCGGAGTCACTGCAATGGTGCTCACATCGGCCGGCTCCCCATCGCCTGTAAGTGTGAGGGCGTGGCTGGCCAGGCCGGCGATGGCGCTGAATGAGCGGTTGTGCTCGTGCAGCGCAATAAACGCGGGCCACGACATGCCTGCGCCCGTGACACCTGCTTGGGACTCGCTCTCCGACATGTCAACCAGCTGGCCAGGATGGTTATATGGCAGCGGTTGCAGCAAAACTGCGTTGACGACGGAAAAGATCGCGGCATTTGCGCCGATGCCGAGCGCAAGCGTAGCCGCGGCGACAAGAGTGAACCCAGGTTTGTTTACCAATGTTCGAGCGGCATAGCGAATGTCCTGCGCGAGCTTCTCCAGTAAAGCACCGGCGCGGATGTCTCGAACCCGCTGCCTCACCTGATCGACTCCTCCCATTTCACGACGGGCCGCGCGATATGCTTCTTCGGGCGGCATTCCCGATCTCATCTTTTCCGCCGAGACTGACTCCACATACTCGCCCAGTTCCTCATCCAGATCTCGATTGAGTCGATCCCTGTGGAACAGGTTCCTCCAAAGCGCGCTAAGCCGATTCATCAATCCGACCTCCTAGCTGATGCCCAGGGCAGTTCCCATAGCGAGCGATATCCGTTCCCATCGTTGAGTCTCGGCCTGAAGATGCCTTCTACCGGCCTTCGTGAGCGAATAGAATTTTGCGCGTCGATTGGTTTCCGACTCTCCCCAGGCAGAAGAGAGCCAGCCAGCCTGTTCCATGCGGTGGAGGGCAGGAAACAAAGAGCCCGCCTTCACGTCGAAGGCTCCGTTGGTCATTTGGGAGATTCGGCGGGAGATACCCATGCCATGCAGCTCCTGGAGGGCGAGTGCCTTAAGAATCAAGACATCGAGAGTACCTTGCAGCAGGTCAGATTGGGCAGCGGACATGGATGCTCCTGTTGACTTCCTATAAGACAATTAGCATCTCTCTTATAGACTGTCAATAGGACAGGCGAAAGCCTCGCTGGAGCAGCTTCAGACTTCGGTCGGTCCGGACCATCCCGACACGCAAAGCGCTCGTCGGCTTGCTCAATGAAAAGAGGCTAGAAACGGGCTAAGCCGCGACTGAGAATAATCTTGCTGGTGACGTCTACTTCACCAGGACCCATCTCCATTCGTCGAATATGCGATCCGTAAGTAATTGTTTCAATCTGGCGTCTCCGACAGGAAATGGGTCAGTCCACCTCCCCATGGTGCATAATTATGCTCGGCAGTGAGGAAAGTCTTGAGCCGCATTCCTTTGGATACTATTCGTTTTCGAATTGACCGCTTGAAGGTCGAGGTTTACCGTGACCGGGAAGTCGCTGGAAAAGCCGCCGCGCAAGCCGCCGCGGAATGCCTGCGGCAATTGGGTTCTGCGCAGGATAGCATCGGCGTCATCTTTGCGACGGGTGCGTCGCAGCTTGACATGCTGCGCGCTCTGGTTTCGCTGCCTGGCATTCCGTGGAACAAGATCATCGGCTTTCATATGGATGAATATATCGGCATCGAAGAGCACCACCCTGCCTCATTTCGGCGTTATCTTCGAGAGAATCTGATCTCGCGAGTACCTATGCGGGAATTCTTTGAAATCAATGGCAGTACTCCTGATCACGTCTCTGTAATCCGGGAATATGCGCTGAGGCTCCGTGCCGCTGCCCCACAGTTGTGCCTGCTTGGGATTGGAGAAAATGGACACCTGGCCTTCAATGATCCCACGGAAGCAGACTTTAACGATTCTGTTGACGTGAAGGTGGTAACCCTGGACTCAACCTGCCGTCAGCAACAGTTCGCCGAAGGCTGGTTCGCAACCACTGAAGAAGTACCAACAAACGCGATCACGCTTACCATCCCCGCGCTTTTACGCGTGCCGAAGCTGATTCTGTCCGTTCCGGGAAAGCGCAAAATGCAAATCGTCAAACGCGCTTTCACCGAGCCCATTTCAACCAAATGTCCGGCAACGATTCTTCGCACTCATCCGGACGCAACCGTTTATCTCGACCCCGACTCTGCGGCGGAACTGGACGAGACGAAGCAGGCGAGCCTTCCGAGACTATGATGCCGGCGCAGCGCGGGGCGCGCGAACCAATAACAATAAGCAGGCGGTTGCGAACAGGGGTAGTAATCCCGCCACCATAAACGCCGGTCCGAAAGAGAAGCGATCAACCAGAAATCCTACGGAAATGGTGAAGACCGCACCCACCAGTCCCGCCGCCAATCCACTCAGACCAGTAACCGTGGCCACAACATCCTGGGGAAACAAATCAGAAGGCAGTGTCAGGCCCATTGTGGACCAACTCGCATACCCCCATAGCGCAAAGCAAATCAATGCCAGTGCGGTGTAGACGCTGTGCGCGCCCGCGGCGGGAATTCCCGCAAGAATCGGCAGACAACTGAAGACGCACACCCACATGCGGGCCCGAACCACTGACATACCTCGGCGGATGCAATAGCCGGAAATCAGGCCGCCGGTAAAATTCCCGATATCGGCAGCGATAAATGGCATCCAGGCAAAGAGGGCGATTCGCTGCAGGCTGAATCCACGCGCATCGCTAAGGTACTTGGGCAGCCAGGTAATGTAGAACCACCAGATCGGATCGGTGAGTGCGCGGCCAAGCACGATGCCCCAGACATTTCGATCCCCTGCAAGATTGCGCCACCGCTCCACGCCCCGTTGCGTGGAAACAACAGGCGCATCCTGTCCTGCGCGGATGAACGAAACCTCCTGCGGAGTAACCCTTGGATGGATGTCCGGTAGTTGATAAACCCGCAGCCACATCAGCAGCCAGATGAATCCAATTGCTCCGGAAAAAAAGAAGGCCGATCGCCACCCAAATGCTAACGCGATTAAAGGAATTGACAGCGCTGCCACGGCTCCGCCCACACTGGAGCCGCTATCGAAGATCGCCACCGCGAGGCTGCGTTCCTGGCTTGGGAACCACTCTGCAACCGTCTTGCTGGCTCCCGGCCAATTAAAGCCTTCTCCAATCCCGAGCAAAAATCTAAAAGATGCGAAGGCGAAGATGGAACCAGCGAATCCAGTGAAGATGTTGACCACCGACCAGAAAACGACGGCCAGCGCCAGCCCAAGCCCCGTACCTACGGCGTCAAGAAACATGCCGCCAAGAAGCCACGTCACTGCATAAGAGAATTGAAAAGCCGCAAATATCTTACCCAGGTCTGCGTTCGTCAGATGGTATTGCGCCGATATCACCGGAACCAAAAGAGAGAATGTCTGGCGGCTGATGTAATTGATAACCGTCGAAAAAAAAAGCGTCCAAACAATCCACCAACGCACGTGTCCCACGCCGCGAGGCTTGGGTGTCTTCCCGTCTGACTGCGAGAGATTCAATCGATTAGTCTCATTCCCATTAATTTCGGATTAACCTCACAAGCTCGGTAGAGTGCCTAACTGGCCGGGGCGACCGGATGATCCACAATTTCCTCGGCCTCCGGATTCCAGTAGAGTCTCCTCCCGCTCCAGTAAGATTGAGCTGCCATGATGGTCACGATCGAGTGCGAGAATCCGTGATCCACGTTCGCATTCGGCTGGGTCCGCGCCTGCATGGCTTTGAGCCAGTTCATAATATGAATCACGCTGTCATCGCCAGGACCATTTGAGTCGGGCGGTTCGGCACCGGGAACCATCACCACTTCTGCGCGGTCTACCGCAGGACTCGCTATAGGCAGGCTCTTCGTTTCGACGGACCCCTCCCATTCGTCCCTGCCGCCTTCTTTGCTGACCGTAAAAAGCGATGCCCCTTCCCCGCCATAATTCGCAATCGTGCCATCGCGGCCTTGAATCCTCGAAAAGCTTCTGAAGCTGTTCCCAAACACACTTTTATAGGTATAAAGAAAACCCTTGGGATAAGTGACCGCTGCCACGCACGTGTCGGGATTTTCGCGTCCGTCCTTCCACGCATAAATCCCACCGCTGGCCACCACGCTTGCCGGATACGCTTCGTCGGTCCAGAGATGAACCAGGTCGCTGCCATGGCTCATCCACTGATCGAAGATCCCCGAGGAATAATCCTTATAGAGACGGAATTCAAGATAGACGTGGGGATCGAACGGGCGGTGCGGCTTGCCCAACAGCCATCGGTTCCAATCCGTATCCTCTTCGCGAAGCTTCGATGAGCGCTCGTACAGCCACTGCTTCCATTCCATATTCCTGTCCCGTTCCATTGCCGCAGAGTTGCCGGTATCCATGCTCACAAATCGCCAGCGCTCTTCATTCACATTCCACTCCTGTTCGATGTGAACAATCGCGCCGATACGGCCCGACCGGATGATGTCGCGAACCGCCAACTGGTAGGGCTCGCTGCGATGTTGCGAACCCATCTGAACCACTTGCCGCGATGCTTTCACTGCATCGCGGGCCTCTTTGGCCTCGGACAGAACATTGGCGAATGGCTTCTCAACATAACAGTCCTTGCCCGCCCGCACAACTTCCATGCACAGTTTGGCGTGCTGAAAGTCGCCCGTGGCAATCATTACCCCATCGATATCCTTGGCGGCCAGCATTTCTTCCGAGTACTTATAGGATTCAGGATCGAGATTGAAGGCTTCCTTCACCTGAGCCGCACGCTGTTCCCGGGCTAAACTCCAAATATCGCAAACCGCAACTGTCTCAACCGGGATGAGCCGTGAGGCCATCTGAACCATGTGCACATGACCATGACTACGGGCTCCACATCCAAGTTGAGCCAGCCTGATGCGATCATTCGCGCCCATAACCCGCGCGTAGGATCGAGCCTCCATTCTCGCCGCCAGCATGGTGCCCGCCGCATTTTTCATGAAGACTCTGCGATCGGTCCTGAATGTCGACTCATTAATCATCCTGCACTATTTTCCCTTCCTGATTCCTGCTTCTCCTTGTTAGTCTTACCAATGTCGCGTGAACGGAGTTGATGACCGGCCAAGGCTTGATCCAATTGATTAACCGGCTCCAAATCAGCCCTGCTTTAAATCAGCATTGATGCTTGCACCCAGTGGAGGGGAACGTCAAGAAACCAGAAGAGGCTTGGCAGCTGCACCGGCCACCAGTCTTCTTCAAAATGTTAAAGCCAGCCAGTCGAGTTTCATTTGTGTATACTTGACGCCTCACGAGATTTCCTGTCTTACCATGAGCAAGGACGGAAGATTCAGCAAACGCAGACATCCGGGCAAAGACGACTGCCTCAAACACGCGTTTTCCCAGCTTGAATCCCGCAAAACAGGATTTCTAAGTTGAATGGAGAGACACATGGTTAGTCGACGTGATTTTCTCGACACGCTTGCCATCGGCGCCACCGGTTTGGCAATAAACTCCACTGCGAGGAGTTACGGTCAGATCCTTGGCTCCAACGATCGTCTCAATTTTGCAATTATGGGCCTGCGCTGGCGCGGCTATGCCCATCTTTCAGCGTTAATGACAAATAAGGACACGGCCCGTATCTCGCATATCTGCGATGTGGATGATAACATTCGAGCAAAGTTTGCCGGCATTGCAGAACACGAGTTAGGCTACGCTCCCGCCAGTGACAAGGACTTTCGCTCCGTGCTGCAGCAGAAAGACGTTGACGCCGTCACCATCGCCACTCCCGACCACTGGCACACCCCTCTGGCCATGGCCGCGCTCCAGGCGGGCAAACACGTTTATGTTGAAAAACCTTGCAGCCACAATCCTGCCGAGGGTGCGCTGCTCGTGCAGGCGCAACAGAAATATCAAAAACTGGTGCAGCAGGGCACCCAGCAGCGATCATGCTTGCGCACCATCGAAGCTGTTGAAAAGATACACAACGGCCTGATCGGCAGACCATACTTCGCCAAAGCCTGGTACAGCAATGTGAGAAAGTCAATCGGAACGGGCCGGGAAGTGCCTGTCCCGCCGCAACTCGATTGGGATCTCTGGCAGGGTCCCGCGCCTCGCAGGCCGTACAAGGATAATATTCACCCTTATAACTGGCACTGGTTCAAACACTGGGGCACCGGCGAGACGCTCAACAACGGCACGCATAGTGTCGATATCTGCCGCTGGGCGCTCGGTGTCGACTACCCGAACCGCGTCAACTCTTTGGGCGGGAGATACCAGTTCAATGACGATTGGCAGTTTTACGACACCCTAGTAACCAGCTTCGATTACGGCGATAAGATGATCTGCTGGGAAAGCAAATCCTGCAACGGGATGAAATATTACAACCACGATGTGGGTTTAACGATAGCCGGAACCGATGGGACAGTATTTATCTATGGCGACGGCGGTGCCGGATATGAAGTCTATGACCTCAAGGGAAATAAGACGGGGGAATTCAAAGACGATCAAACGTCGTTTTATGACAAATTCGACGGCGATGTCCCCACGGATGCACATTTTGCTAACTTCATCGCGGCCATCACGAGGGGTGAGACACTTCACGCTCCAATCTCCCAGGGTAACATTGTTGTTACCATGCTTCACCTCTCCAACATCTCCTGGGAGTTAGGCCGTGACTTACAGCTTGACCCGCAGGACGGGAAGGTTTCGGGCGATTCGCAGGCAATGAAAATGTGGACTCGCGAATACGAAGACGGCTGGGCGCCTCACCTTTGAACACAACGTGTTTCGCCAAGGGCATTAATCGTGAAAAGAATGATCTACTCATGCTTGCTTGCGATGTGCAGCTCAATTCATGCAGGCACCGGTGACAGCAGCACGTTCAAGAGTGAATACGCGCCTCAGGACGTTGTGCTGGACACGAACACTCAGTCACCCTTTTGGCGAGGAGCACCCTCGGTCTATGCTGACGTCGATAACTGGGGTCATCGTCTACTTGCGTATCGAACCAAGGTAGAATCACGATGGACCACTAATAATCTCTATCTTTTGTTCGAGTGCCCATACGAGGATCTTTATCTAAAACCTTCGCCGGATGCGGTGAAAGAAACTTATGGACTTTGGAATTGGGACGTTGCCGAGTTATTTATAGGTTCCGACTTTCATAATATTCGCAGGTATAAGGAGTTTGAGGTTTCGCCGCAGGCGGAATGGATCGACCTCGATATCAATCTCGATCTCACCGATCATACGTTGGGATGGACTTGGAATTCCGGGTTTCAGGTCGCTGCACGCATCGACCCCAAATCCAAGATATGGTATGGCGCTATGCGAATTCCGTTCGCTGCCCTCGATTTGCGACCTCCGGTTCCTGGCAGGACCTTTCGTGCTAACTTGTTTCGCGGTCAAGGGCCGCCGGACCGGCATAAATCGATTGCGTGGATGGCTCCTATGAGCGAGACCTTTCATACTCCTGAGAAATTTGGACTGATCACCTTGGTAAAGAATAAGTAAGAGTCTGAAATGCAGCGAGTTGGTTTGCAATTCAGGGGGTGCAGGTGAACGGTTTGATGTGTGTGCAACTGGTACGCGGTATCATGATTGCGGTAATGTGCACTGCGTCGACTGTCGCACAGAATCTGCCGCTAACTGACAAAGTCATCGCGCCAGGTTCGCGCCTGCCGGATGCGGAGAATGACAACACGCCCTCCCCTGATGCTTTCCGCGTCTTGCCCCCGGCCGGCGCACAGGGTCCGCAGATTACGCCCTATCTCCTCTATCAAACTGCGCTGGCATGGGACGAAGATGAGCTTCGAAGGAGTCGCTGGTCGCAGTTAAAGAGCGAAAGCGATCTAACGCAACTTCGCGCGGAATTGAGAAAGTCGGTACTGGGGATGATTGGTGGCCTGCCCACCGTGAAGACAGACCTGCATGCAACCATTACCGGTACCGTTTCAGCCGCAGGTTTCCATATTGATAAGCTCATCTATCAGAGCCTTCCCGGTTTTTATGTAACGGCGCTCGTCTATGTGCCTGAGAACGGCAGCGCTGTGCATCCCGCCGTTTTGGTTCCGGCGGGGCACTCGCCTAACGGGAAGAATCACTACCAGGCGCTTTGTCAGAGGTTGGCCTTACACGGCTATCTCGTCATCAGCTGGGATCCGGTGGGGCAGGGTGAACGAAGTCAGTTCTGGGATGCCGCAGCAAAGAAAAGCCGTTACAACCTGGTTTGCGGCGAACACGCCGTCATGGGAAACCTGGCCTATCTTGCTGGGGCAAATCTGGCTCGGTGGGAAATTTGGGATGGCGTGCGCGCTGTAGATTATCTGCTCAGCCGGCCAGACGTTGACCGTGAGAGGATTAGCATTACGGGGACCAGTGGGGGTGGCTTCCAGACTACGCTACTGGGCGCGCTGGATGAGCGTATCAAGGTCATAATTCCGTCCTGCTACATAACGGCGCTTCCTATGCGCGTCGAAAACCGCATCTTCGCCGATTCCGATAGTGACCCCGAACAGGATCTCTTCGGACTTATATCGGATGGTGTAGATAATGCGGGCATGTTATTGATGATGTACCCGCGGGCGGTCATGGTGGCGACCACCACTCTCGATTTCTTTCCTGTCGATGGTGCTCATAAGTCCTACGCCGAAGTTAGTGCCTTCTACAAGCGATTTGGGCACGCCGACCGAATTGCATTCGCCGAAAGCTACAACCGGCATGAGTATTCTCTGAGAAATCAAGAAGCAGCGTTGAGCTTTCTCGATCGCTTCAATAACATGCCGGTACGCCATGACCTGCCCCCGGTCATCGAATTCAGCGATGCCGACCTTCAGGTAACAAGAAGCGGACAGGTATCAGTAGACTATCCTGAAGGTCAATCGCTTCTGCGCTTGATTGCCGCCTATCGCGCCGAGGCTTCGCATCGAAATGGGCAATCACTGGCCGCAATGTACCGGAGTGAACTGGATCCCAATATCGCATCCTGGACAGTCAATCGCTATACGGGCTTTTCCCCCACCAGAGAAGTGCGATGGGAAGCGGTCGGCAGCAGCACGGCAGGCTCCGTCAAGATTGATCGCTACGTACTTCATCACAGCACTTACCTTGAAATGCCCCTTCTCCATATCCACAATGATGGCAACCATCCCAAGGGAGCAATCCTTTGGTTCAGCCTCGATGGCAAAGTTTCGCAAAAAGACTGGCCTCGGATTTCGAGGTTGATAAGCGAGGGTTATGAAGTGTTCTCATTCGACTTTCGCGGGCTGGGCGAAACCCGCATGAATTATCGCGTCGATACCTCGGATAACTCCATTCCGACGCGGGATAATTTTGACGTTGCGTACGTCAATCCCCTGGGAAGCGTGTTGGCTGATTATGTCTATAACTCGTTGCTTACAGGACGGCCGTATTTTTTCCAGATGTTGGACGATCTGAAAATAGTTGAACTCTTCGCCCGTAGCCGGAATCCGGGCGCACCCCGAGAGCTTTTGACGCTGGCCGCCACCGGCGAAGCTTTCACTGTGGCAGTTCGTTTCAAAGAAACCGATCCGCATGTTAAAACACTTGCGCTCGAACCCTCGACAATTTTGAACTGGTCCACGCTAGTGACCCAGGGCCAGGAGCAGTGGCCTATAGCGTTTCTTTTGCCCTCTGGAGCCAATTTGCCGGCACCGTCGTATTAGACTGGTCCTCGCCAGGTCCGCAATTAACGTTTGTCGTTGCCGCGGCGGCGACCGCGGATGAAACGATCCGGATCGATAAAATCGGCGAATGAGACATAAGTGGGCCTGCGCACTTGCGTTCTTCATGGAGTTTCTGTTTGGAGACTTCTTTCTTGACGGCAGCAGGCCAGGGTGCTAGCTTGATCTGATTGCCCGGCATTAGTCACAATCGGCATAAGCGGCGCGTTAAGAGGTAGTTACTCGCCAGGAGATAGCAATGCATTTTGAGATAAGTCGTCGGCAGTTTGTAAGAACCGTTGGCCTCGGAGCTTTGGGAGGCGCAGGTGTGAAAGTAACTGGAGCACAGGCAGCCGCCCAAAGTCGGCCGGATAACAAAACTGGCATTTCCAAATTGGCAAGGCTGCTTCCGGGATGTTGTGCCTACTCCTACGATAAAGACCTCAGGCACGGCCCCATGACCATGGAAGATTTTATCCTCAAGGCGGTGGAACTGCGCCTGGTTGGCGTCGACATGACTGCTTATTACTTCAAGTCGACTGATGAGGATTATCTGCATGGCCTTCGCCATTTAGCCTACCAGCATGCCCTGGCTTTCTCAGGAGCGGCATGCGGCGTCAGCATGGTTCAGCCCGATGCGGCAAAGCGCGCCGCCAGTCTCAGCGAGATCGAGAAATGGGTCGATGTTACGGAGTTACTCGGAGCTTCTCACCTAAGAATCTTTGCGGGCAAGTTACCAGAAGGCGCGAACCTGAATGACGCTTTAACCTGGGTGGTAGAAGCGATGAAGGCCGCCTGTGACTATTCCGGCCGGAAAGGCATCACGCTCGGCGTTGAAGACCACGAAGGCGTAACCCAGAACGCGAGCGCATGCGTTGAAATCATGCAGCGCGTGAATTCGCCTTACGCGGGCATCAATCTCGATATTACAAATTTCAATACAACTCCGGCTCAAGACGCTTACTCCCAGATTGAGGCATGTATTCCCTACGCCACCAATATTCACATCCGCGACCGCTTTTATGATGGCACTCCTGTGGACATGGACCGCGTCTGGCAGATCTTCGCGCAGGCTGGCCACCAGGGTTATATTTCGGCGGAATATGAAGCCAGTTTCTCTGACAGCCTGCCCTCCGAAACCGGCGTGCCCAAATTGGTTGATAGGATCCAGGCGCTCTGCAAGAAATACTCCAGCGTCTAGTTTTTTTCGCCCGCGCTCTTCGTTTTTATATTGAGAGCCGAAGCTCGCGCGCGGCATTTCCTTTGTATACCTTGCGTAGAATGTCCTCTGGAAGGTTGATTCCGTAGATGCGCCAACGGCCCTGCGGCGGCACTTTGGCCGGAGCATAATCAAAGTACTCATCGTCCGTCTCAAGAAATCGATAATAAATTTCATAGAGCTCGTCGCCGAAGAGTTGCTGCGGATAATTGCTCGCATGAGGCGTGGCATCCGTCCCAAAGAGAATCCGGTCCTGATATTTCTCAAAGAAAGCGCGGGCCGCTCGCGGCTGCCGTCCCAGTTCGCCGATCCGCGCCGCAGTGTCGACAGTCATATTTGGAAAACGGTCAAGATTCTCGGAGACATTGTCGAGATTCTCAGCAAAATTGCCCACATGCAGAACAATAAAGCGCGTATTGGGATGACGGGCGATCACCCGGTTTCTGGCCTCGATCAACTCCGCATTGCTCGGAAAGTCTCGCCCGAAGAAAGACCAGTCCGGGTGATTGTTCAGCTCTTCGAATCGCTCGTTGAACCGGTCAGTAGGCATAAAAAACGCAATCGGGTCGGAGATATGGATTGCGACCGGCATGTTCAATTGTCCGCACGCGTTCCACATAGGATCGAATCTCGGATCGTCGATCTTCACCAGTTTTCCAGTGGTGATGTTATCCCGCAGATAAAGTCCAAGCGTCTTGAGAATCTTGAGCCCGTGCGCTCCTTCGCTGTGCGCCTGGTTGATTGCTTCGGCCTGGAGGCGAGGATAATCTGGCTCCAGAAGCCGCGCGTAGTTTGGCTCGGTAAAAGTGTAAAAACGATCGCGATAACTTCGATCGTACCTGCGAATGGTCTCAGTCAACCCAGATCCGAAACCTCCGGTGAGGTTCACCATGGAGCGAAGGTTCTTGCGATCCATCACCGCGATCAACTCACCGGGTGTGGCGTGGAATTCCCTTTCCGCGCCCAGGTCAACACCGTTGATCGACTTACTCGACTCGGTAATGTGGGTGTGGATGTCGATTACCGGGAAGCGCGCTCTCTCAACACTTGTCTGGCGCACGTGCAACATGCTGGTGGGCTGATAGTCGGGCAGATTGAGCGTGACGGGCTTCGGTTGTTCGTCGTTGCCTGGGGATGCCTTCGCCCCCGCGCGCGCCGCAACGCCTGACACCAGTCCCATGCCCGTTCCGTACAACAGTTGGCGGCGATTCATCTCCTCAAACCTCCTTGTGAGAACCCTTTCTTACCTGCCATTCGAAAACCCGCCCAAAGCCTCCCTGGCGAGATGGTGAGACATGCGGGTATCCGGCAGGATCAATGCTTTTTTGAATGATTCTCTTGCCTGGTCGTTCTGCTGAAGGGCTGACTGCAACAGGCCCACGTTATACCACCACAACCCTGAATTAGCGCTCGCCTCAGAATGGCTTAGTGCTGTTGCCAGCGATTCTTCAAGTTTTTGCTCCGCCTTTGTCGCATCGTAAGTGCCAAGAGATTTCTGCGACTCCATCGCCCAGGGAAGGCTGGTCGGATCCGCAGCGGCCGCGACTTGGTCGTAGAATTCTTTAGCCTCCTTCGCCCGCCCGCAGGATTGTGCGATTCCGCCCAGTTTCACAGCATCTCGCGCCGAATCACCATTCAGGCTTATGTTCGCTCGCTCGTCATGGAGAAAATCTTCAGCGCCCTTGCAGTTTCCCGCCTTGGCCCACGCATCGGCCTGCATCAACTTGATCTCGAACAGCACTTGTCCTGACGTGATTCCACCTTCTTCGCTGGGAAAGAATCGATTCTTGAAGAGCGCCAGTGCCGGCTCAAACTGCATTGCTTCGCCGCGTGTCAGTGCAAGTTGATATACCAGGTCCGCGGGCATCTTCGAGTCCTGAGCAGCGGCGGAGGGGTATTGCGACAGGGCGCTCGCGCGGTCTGCCGCCGAAGCCCCGGTCAGGCTCATCGCCGAATCCAGGCCCGCATACACGTCCTCATTGTCGGGATCGTTCTGCACGCCTTGGCGATACGAAGCCAACGCGCGTTGAGAATCGTTTTTCAACTTCAAGTACGCATCTCCGAGATCGGCATCCACCACCTTCAACTGCGGAGAAAGTTGCTTCGCCTCAGCCCAGTGCCCCATTCCGGCATCGACCATCCCTTTTGAAAAAAGCAGCGTCCCCAGGAGGTAATGAGCAGTTGCATCTTTCTCGTTCTCCGCCAGCGCGGTCTCCAGCACCATCCTGTCAGTCTCCGATGAAGGAAAGACAAGACTCGTGGAAAGCTCCGAGCCGGCCTGCCAGTTACTCGCTGCATCGGCGCCAAGCTTCTGCTTGCAGTACGCGGCGTAATAAAGCACCAGCGGATGCTTCTGCGGAAGCACCGAGCCAGGCTCGCTTTCATCCGCCTTTACTTGCGGGTAGGTGCGATCGAGCACTTCCAGAGCCTTTTGATAAAACCCCAGCCGCATGTACTCGGTTGCCACGCGCAGCACGCGATAGGGATCGGCTGCCAGGTGCTCGACGTCCGGCTTGCCTGTATCTTCTTTCAGAAAATCGCTCATCGGGTCCGCACTCAAACCCACGTTCGCTATTCGGTCTGACTCCTGGCGTTCGCCCGACGCCCGCAGCACTGCCTCCAATTCCTCCTGCGCCAGAAAATTAGACGGCTCTGCGGCCATCGCATCGCTTAGATATGAAGCCGCACCTTTCAGATCCCCTTCCCGCGCGCTCATTTCTCCAAGCCTGATCGCGGCCGCTCCGCGCAGTCCGGCTTGACGGTATGCGATCTCATACGACGTTTCCGCCTCGCGCGTGCGTCCCAGACCTTCATCGGCAATTCCCAGATAATAGGCAATCTGGGAATTGGGTGTGTCCCGTTTTTGCGCCTGCTTCAGCAGTCGTGCCGCATCCTCATACCGCTCGAGCGACGCCGCAAGTCTTCCTGCCGCAATCTCCAGCGACTGGCTCTGCGGGAATTTCTTGAGCGCCTCATCGTAGGTTGCGGCTGCGAGTATTACTTCGCCGTTCAGCTCCTGGTTCCGGCCCACCTGCAGCCAGTCGTCTTCCGATCGGTCTGCCGGCGCTGGAATCCGCTCCGCTTGCTGCGGCCCTAACTTGATCGAGGACTCAGGATCCCAATCGTACTCGCCATCCGTTTGCTTCAGCAGCGAGCGACCCCCAGCGTCTTTGAGCTCGAAGGTCACCTTTCCCGCCCCTTCCTTCGGAGTGACGGAATGCGACCATGTTTTCTCCGGCGCCAGGTCGGCGGTTTCACTCCAAAGTGTGGACCCATTCTGCGTCAGCGCGATTTGCCCGCCATCCACGCGATCATTCACATTCAATGCAACCGAAACCTCGGTTCCATGCGTATCGAAATGAACGACTCCTGCTTTGTTCGCGCGCGAAATTCCACCCGTCCCGCGAACCGGCATCCAATACTCGCTGAATCGGATGGTCTGCCCGGGATCGAGAAACGCATAGGTCTCCTGGTTGCGGAACAGACCGGCCTGCACTTCGGCGTACGCGCTTTGGTTGTCTGATAATGCCGTGCGCCAGGCCAGGCCCGCCGGGTCCACGCCCCACGTCCAGATCTTCTTGGCCGGCAGCTCGCGATATTCGGCGTAATGAGCAACACCTGTATCGGTATGCGGGCTCCAGATGCCCATGAACGGTTCATGGCTTCCATGAACAAAATACGACACTGGCCCATCCGTCTGGTTCTGGATGATGCTCAGGTCCTTGCCCTGCGCATCTATCGGCCAGCGATATACGTCCGTGAATCCATGCGAAGCGATAAACCGCATCGGATAATCGATTCGCGAGTCGTCCCACACCTGCACTCCCGCATTGTTCCACCAATAGTAACGGTGCCGGACATCGCTCTGGTTATACAAAGTCACTCGTTCTTCCAACAGGGTTGAGCCGGGTCTTAATATCAGTTCCACGACCCATTGCATGCCATAGGCCCGATCGATATTTCCGACCCATACCGAGGCGCTTCCGTCGGCATGGGCCGCATACGCAAAATCCACGGGCGACATTGAAACCCAGTTATGCGACACCGGAAAATTGAATTCCACTCCGAATGCAGCCCACGCCCCGCGATACCCAATCTGCGCCTTCTTGATCGAAGGGTTGGCATAGAACATCGACTGCCCACTGATCTTGTCGATGCAGGTATAAAGGTGTCCGCCGATATCGGGCAGTACCGTGCACTTCAGATACTCGTTCTCAAGAAAAATCGCTCGCCATGCGTGGTCTGCTTTCTCGCCGGTAAGATTAGTTCTCAACGTGTAGGGATAATTGAAGCGGCTGGTCTGGTAGGCATCGAACGGCGGATTCGGATCCGGCTGGCCTTCTCCATAGGTTGGCAAAGTAAACCTGCCTTGCCAGACCTTGACCTGGGCTTCGATCGGGAAACTGAGCGCGGGGAGGATTGCGGCCAGCAGCAACGCACAGAAAGTGCTCTTTTTCAGCGATCTCATGTTTTCGCCTTTCGCGAGTTCCATCTTGCTGTGTTCGGATTTGCCCAAATAAGTCCGCTCCCGTATGGAGGTTCTCCGTAACAGAATATTTCGTTTTGTTATCATACATGATCTTTAGTATTCGTTTATAATTCTTTTCGTTCATTAAAGCGGGCCGAATTTATGAGTTGCAATTCAAGCCTCGGAAGTGATCGCCGAGCCTTTGTGAAACTGGTGGCGAGCACAATGCTGGCAACAACAGCGGGCGCTCGTGCTTATGCGCGCGTGGTCCTTGATGGAATGAATCAGAAAAAGATCTATCCCAACCGTTGGGTCTACGTCAGTCGTTCCTTCAATACCGACGCGCACGTGGAGGAAGTGCGTGCCATTGCTCAAACGGCATCGAAACACGACCTCACTGCGATTGTTCTGTCGGGCATGGACCGCATCAGCCTTGGCACTCCTGAGTATCTGGAGCGCCTGCGCAAGGTTAAAACGATCGCGGATCAATATCATCTTGAGATAATTCCGGCCGGATTCAACACCGGATACGGCGGGGCCATCCTCGATCACAACAAAAACCTGGCGGAAGGCATGCTGGTGAAGGATGCGCTGTTCGTCGTGCGGAATGGAGAGGCCCGGTTCGTCGCGGATTCACCCGCAAAGCTGGAAAACGGCGGCTTTGAACAATTTCAGGGCGACCGAATCAATTCATTCGAAAAACAGGACGAGCCGGGAAGAATGACCTTTGTTGACTCACACGTCGTCCATTCCGGTAAAAGCTCCCTGCGGGTGGAGAACTTCGGCGGCGCCAAGGCAGGCAGCGCACGAATTGCGCAGGAGGTTCGTGTAACGCCTAACCGGTGTTATCGCGTCAGCGCATGGGTAAAAACGGAAGACGCCGCGCCGGATTCTTTGTTCAGCATTAAGGCGTTCACTCCCGATGGACGCGACTTAAGCCCGTTTGAACCGCCGGCCCCGGCTCCCACTTCCGACTGGAGACAGGTGACCACCGCCTTCAACAGTTGGTATGCCGACCGCATTGAACTCAATTTCGGCGTCTTCGAAGGGGTAAAGGGGAAGGTCTGGGTGGACGATTTGGAAATTGAAGAAGTCGGGCTGATGAACGTGCTTCGCCGCAAGGGCACTCCGCTCACCGTGCGCGACGAGGCCACTGGGATCGTCTACGAGGAGGGCCGTGACTTTGCCATGGTGACCGATCCCAACCTCGATTTTCACTGGACCCACGAGATGCCATCGATTCACTTGCTTCCTGCCGGCCGGATTCAAGATGGTGCACGGTTGCGCGTGAGCTACTATCACGGCACAACTATCTACAACGATCAGGTTTCGGCATGTCCGTCGGAGGCACAAACCTACGAGATATGGAAACAACAGTTCCCGCTGATCGAGAAATACCTGTCTCCCAAGCGGTACTTCCTCAACGTTGATGAGGTTCGCCTGTTTAATCGCTGCGAGGCGTGCCGAAGCAGGCAGATGGAAGCATCCGCAATTCTCGGCCAAATGACTCAGTGGCTTTACAACCAGGTGCGCGCCGTCAACCCCAAAGCCGAGGTTTTTGTTTGGTCCGATATGTTCGACCCCAACCACAATTCGGTCCGCCAGTATTTCTTCGTTGATGGATCGCTGGAGAACAGCTGGCAATATCTGCCCAAGGATATGGAACTCGTCCTCTGGTACTTCGATAAGCGGCGCGAGAGCCTCGATTTCTTCTCATCACGCGGCTTCAAGACACTTGCGGGAGCCTATTACGATGGCGACGACCTCAGTGATCCCGAAGGATGGCTGGAGGCAATGGATACCACGCCAAACAGCACCGGAATTATGTACACAACCTGGTCGAGTAAGTACAAACTTTTGCCGGCATTCGGAGATCTGGTTTCGAAGCGCCATTAGTTGCGGAAAATTCCGGCCAGTATCCGCACATCGAATCCAACATTCAAAGCTTAGTCATGAAGGTGAGAAAGGTGACGATGATGCCGAAATTGAGTATCGGGGCGAAGTTGGCAATCGAGGCCCTGCTGTTTGTCGGCGCGCTTGCCAGTTGGAGTCATGGCGCGGGTTCGAATGCCTGGAAAGTCATCGGTCCCGGCGGGGGCGGCACCATGATTGCCCCGACCATCAGCCCTCACGATTCCAAGCTGGTGGTCGAGCACTGCGACATGACCGGCGGTTACGTCACGCGCGACAATGGCGAGTCCTGGCGCATGTTCAATCTTCGCGGCGGAATTAATGTCCTGGCTTTCGACCCTGCCGCTCCCTCAGTGATCTATGCCGGGAATGCAGCCCTCTGGCGCAGCAACGATTTCGGCCGCACCTGGAAAATGGTTTTTCCCAGTCCCGCACGCAACACCGTCGAGCATCAACTCGGCGACCACTCCGACTATAGCCTCACTTCGGACGATGCCGCCTATCCCGGTGGCGAAATCACAGCCATCGCCATCGCTCCCCAAAATAGCCGCCAATCAGGACAACCACTCCACGAGCATCTCTATCTTTCCTTTGCCCAAAAAGGCCAATCCTCAGTTATCGTCTCCTCACAGGATGGCGGCATCTCGTGGAGCCGCCTCGCCACGCTCCCCGGGCGAACCTTGCTGCTCACGGCGCAAGACTCCGGCCAAAGTTCAGCCTTGATCGCCGTGTCAGGCTCCTCAGCCTGGCGCATCACCCCCGATGGCGGCATCACACAGCTTGGCATCATCCCCTCCCCCATTCGCGCAGCCAGCTCGGCCCACTCCGGCAACTCAGTCTGGATCTACGCAACCGGACAAAACGGAATCGTTTATCTCTCTCAGGATTCAGGCGCGAACTGGAAACCGGTCACGCCGCAGCTCCAGCAAACTTCCGGCCGTTTTCAAGCCATCGCCGCCAGCGAATTGCATCCGGAGGTTGCCTACGTAGGATTCAGAGGCCTTCAACTCGGCGAAGGCAATCAGAACCTGTTCAATGGCATTGCCAAAACAATTGACGGCGGCCAAACCTGGAAGATTGTCTTCAAGGAATCGAATCATGCTGCAGCCAACCTGAAAGGAAGCTGGATAGAGCAGCGCGCCGGACAGGGCAACGAGAACATCTGGTTCGACACACCCTATAGTCTTGGCGTTGCGCCCACCAACCCGGATGTAACCTACGCGACCGACCTTTTCCGCACCTATCGCACCCTCGACGGCGGCGCAACATGGCAGGAGATGAATTCAAAGGAACTAAGCGACGGCAGCTGGACATCTCGCGGCCTGGATGTAACCACCGACTACGGCGTGCAATTTGACCCCTTCGACTCCCGGCACATCTACATCGACTACACCGATATTGGCCTGTTTCAGAGCACCAACGGCGGTCAATCCTGGCGCAGCACCTCCGACGGCGTTCCCGATAGCTGGCGCAACACCACTTACTGGCTGGCATTTGATCCCTCTCAGCGAGGGCTGCTGTGGGGCGCTTTCAGCGGCAAGCACGATCTCCCTCGGCCCAAGGACTGGCGAACCACCAACCCCTCCACCTTTACAGGCGGCGTTGCTGTGTCAACCGACGGTGGTCGGCACTGGACCCCGAGCAGCTCCGGTCTTCCTGTGGACTCCATTACGCATATCCTTCTCGATCCCTCCAGCCCCGTCGGCAGCCGCACACTTTATGTCTGTGCTTTTGGGCGCGGCGTCTACAAGTCAACCGACAATGGCCGTACATGGACTCAGAAAAACGTGGGCATCGATGGCGCGGAACCTTTCGCCTGGCGCATCACTGCCTCTCAGGATGGCACTCTGTATCTCGTTGTCTCTCGCCGCAACGAGGGCTTCAACCATTCACTGTCCGGCGACGGAGCCCTGTATCGCTCAACGGACAAGGCGGAACACTGGCAGCGCATGGATCTGCCGGCGGGCGTCACCGGTCCGACAGGAATCGAGATCGACCCTCGCGATCCCCAGCGGCTCTACCTCACCGCATGGGGGCAGGAAGGCGAGATCGCCGATCGGGATGGCGGCGTCTACGCCTCTGACGACGACGGCAAAACCTGGCAAACGCTTTTCACAAAATCGCAGCACGTCTACGATCTGACCATCGATCCTAACCACCCCGACACTCTTTACATCTGCGGCTTTGACGCTGCTGCCTACCGCTCCACGGACCGCGGCGCACATTGGCAACGCATCGATGGATACGACTTCAAGTGGGGCCATCGCGTCATCCTCGACCCCAACGATTCCAGCATGATTTACGTCACGACATACGGTGGCGGAGTGTGGCATGGACCAGCCACAGGCGCCGCGGACCTGCCAGAAGCCGACCAGTCCCGCGTCCCAATCGCCGAGGCCCGATAGAATCCCATCTACGGTCAAAAGGCATCTCACGAGCGTCCGAGTCGGAGTAGGGATCATGATTTCTCATAACCCCCTCCACGGATCCGGACGAGCGGATTTCCCGCATCCGGCTCTTACCTCAGGTAATGACGCCCATGCGGCGTAGCGGAAAAGGATGATACACGCGCACTGGAGGAAGCCAGCGGTCGATCAAGCGCCGCATCCGATCCCAAGGTACTCGGCCGTTTTGGCTGCGGCGCGACAGCGCCCGGTGCCAGAGCCATCCTACCTTGTATCGGAACGCCTTCAGCGCGTGGCTGTTCATGGGCACTCCGTAGTAGCGGATGTGTCCACTCACCACCGACCGCAGCCATTTGCCTGTGTCTTGGACGGGAGCGTGCATTCGCAGTCGCAACTCGGCTTTCACCGAATTCAACTTCGCTTGCAGCTTTTTACGAATCGTCTGCCGCAAAACCGTGAAGTAACCGTTGCTCCTCTTCTTTCCGCAGATATGCGTGAAGCCGAGGAAATCAAACGTCTCCGGTTTCCCTTTTCCGCGCCGCTTCCGGTTCCGAGCCGCGAACGGCCCGAACTCGAAAAGCCGCGTTTTGTCGGGATGCAGTTCCAAGTTGAACTTCCGAAACCGCCCGGTGAGTTCCGCCAGAAACTGCTTGGCATCCGCCTCGTTCTGGAATCCAACCACGATGTCGTCCGCGTAACGCACGACGATTACATCGCCGTGAGCCTGCTTCTGACGCCATGCCTGAGCCCACAGATCGAACGCGTAATGGAGGTAGATGTTCGCCAGCAACGGCGATGCACTGCCGCCCTGGGGAGTCCCTTCCTCCTTGCGTGTTCGTATCCCATCCTCCAGCACGCCCGCGTTCAACCATTTCTGGATGAGCCGCACAACGCGCCGGTCCGCAATGCGATGCTCGATGAACTTCACAAGCCACTCGTGCGAAATCGCATCGAAGAAGCCGCGTATGTCCAGATCGAGCACCCAGTTCACCTTCTTCGTCAGCAGTCCCGTATAGAGCGCATCCAGCGCGTTGTGCTGGCTTCGCTTGGGACGGAACCCGTACGAAAATCCAAGGAAGTCCGTTTCGTAGATAGCATTCATCACCTCGACCGCCGCGCGCTGGACGATCTTATCCTCCAGAGCAGTAACTCCGAGCGGTCGCAACCGCCCGTCGGCCTTGGGGATGTACACCCTACGCACCGGCATGGCCCGGTACGCTCCCTGCTTCAGCCTATGGGAAAGGTCCTGGAGGTTGCTCTCAAGGTCCTCGCCGTAGTGCCGCCACGTCTCGCCGTCCACGCCGGGCGCGGCTTCTCTCTTCAAGCAGAGATAGGCCGTGCGCAACGCTTCCGGGGCGTAGATGTGGTGAAAAAGCGCGGTGAACCGCATCTCCTTATCCTTGCTTGCTGCCTGACGTATCCGCTCCAGCGCACTGGGCGCGTCTGTCCGGCTCTGAGTCCGGGGCGCGTTTTGCTGTTGCGGATTTCCCTTGGTCAGACCCCTTCCCTCTATCCCCTCCGCCATCGGTTGCCCGATATTGTTCGAGGACTTCACTGGTACTACAGGCCTGTCCGACTTCCCGCGTTCGTTCATCATCGGCGTACGTCCTCAGACTTCCCAATGCGTCCCAGGGCATCATCCGCTCTGGGAGAACGCGGGACCTCCCGGTTCCCGTGCGAGATGTTTCGATACGTGCTCGGGGTCTCTGACCGCGCGGGACTCGAATGCGCCTCGCGATGGCGGCGCATCCGATATTGCCTTCCGCCGCTCCTTAGAGCGTCGGCGTCCCGAAGGAGTAGTTTTTCGCGGCTGAATACCCGGCCCGCACCTTCCCCTGTCAACGCTTCACAGCCGCCCTCACGAGCGACTCCGCATGACTCGGAGCCAGTGTGGTTCGCTAAACCTTCACTGTATGAAACTTTCATTCACTACACCTCGCCGGTTTGACCGGCGCACAAGGAGCTTCCATGATGGACTTATCACGCCGGGAATTCCTGCAAGCAGTGACAGGAGCCACGGTCGGCAACACGGTTGCCGGCCATGATTCTCTGCTTTATAGCGAACCGCTTCTCGCATTATCCGCGGTAGATCGCCAGAATTGGGATCAGTCACGCATACCGCTTCAGTCTCTAATACTCCCACAACCGCAGGAGATTTCCGCTTCTGACAGCGACTTCGTACTTGATAACCAGGTGCCGGTTCTCGTGCCGTCGAATGCATCGAATGAAGATTTGTTCCTCGCCCATTCGCTGGTGAACGAGTTGAGTGACAGGTTTGGCGTGTATTTAAAGATTGAATCCGGAGCAAGTGTGAGCCCCGGAAGGCGCGCAATTCTGATGGGCTCGACTGAGAATCCATTGGTCAGCGAGTACTGCACGAAAATGCAGTTGACGCCGGGTATGCAAAACCATGGCCCGGAAAGCTATCTCCTTCGCACCAGCGGTAACATCGTTCTGGTCGCCGGCAACGACGATCGCGGCGCGTTTTATGGACTGCAGTCTCTCCGTCAACTTCTCGCCCGCGAAGAAGGCCAACCGCGAATTCGCGGCGTAAACATTCTCGATTGGCCCGATAAGCCGTTTCGAGGGATCTACCTCTTTCTTCCCGGCCGCGACAATATTCCGTTTTTCAAGCGCTTCGTCCGCGATTTCATGGCACTCTACAAATACAACACCCTCATGATGGAAATGAACGCCTGCATGAGGCTCGATAGCCATCCCGAGCTGAATCATGGATGGGTGCAGTTCGCAAGAGATGTGAATTTGAGTTGCCGCAATTATCCCCGCATGCCCTTCCACGGCATGGAACAGAACTCTTCGCATCAGGATGTCGCGGATGGGAGTTTCCTCGAAAAAGAGGAGGTAGCCGATCTGGCCCGCTGGGTCGAGAAACACCACATCGAACTCGTTCCCGTGCTCCCTTCTTTCACCCATAGTTATTATCTTTTGACCGAGTACAGAGATTTAGCCGCCGTGCCTCAGGACAAATGGCCCGACATTTATTGCCCGGTCAATCCAAAATCCTACACCCTCACTTTTGAGGTCTACGACGAATTCATCGAAGTTCTAAAGCCCCGGAGCGTTCACATCGGGCACGATGAGTTGTTTCTTCCCGTCGACGTTTCTCAGCAGTGCAGCGACAAGGATATAGGCGAGCTGTTTGGAGAGGACGTCAACAAAATCCACAATTATCTTGCATCCCGGGGCATCAGGACACAGCTTTGGGGTGACATGCTGTTGCAATCGGTAAGAGGCAGTGGGATGGAAACAAAAAAGGCTCCGGATGGCTGGACCTACAATTCTCCGGGCGGCCTGACCCCGGAACAGGTTGAAAGGCTGATTCCCAAAGACTGCCTCATCTATAACTGGTTTTGGAGCGATGAGCCTGGTCAACATGGCTCTGCGGAACGAAACGAAGCGACTCTGGACCAAATGGGCTTTCAACAGGTTTTCGGCAACTTTGAACCGGATATCCAGGATTATGAGACGCGCAAAAAGCGCGCCACTCTGCTGGGTGGTGCGCCGTCGGCCTGGTTTGCCACCAACGAAGTTGGTTTTGGCAAGGACCTGATGGCGGCTTTCCTTGGTTGCAGCAACATACTCTGGACTGGTCACGTGCTCGAAGGCAAAGCACTGTCGGCGCGCGTGCAATCCATGCTTCCCGGCATCCGCGTCAGGCTAAGCGGAATAACTCCTCCAAGCCAGACAGAAACCTCGTTTGCGCCAATTGATATCTCACGCAACTTCAATATGGAAGAAACCGTACAGCCGCTGGGCGTCAGCCTTCAAGGCATGGTGGCTGGATCGGTCGAGGCCGACCGCGTCCCTTTCAATCTGCAACGCGCGAACGGAATGTGCGCGATCGCTGTCGCGACCGAAGGCGAGAATGCCATCGGCTTGCCTGCCGCGGTTACCGGCATTCCGGTTGGAGAATCTCCCACCAGTTTGGTCTTTCTGCACGCTTCCGCGAGGCGCGCAAACAATCGCGAGAGCTATCGGTTGATCTGGGATCAGCCGGACACGGCCGACCTGCTGGGATGGTATGAAGTTGTTTATGAAGATGGTTTTGTCACCACCATCCCCATTCGTTACGGCGCGAACATTCTCGAGTGGGACTGGGATCGACGCGTCACCGCAAACGATTATTGCTACGGCGCGGACGCGGTTGCAGTTTCAGGTCGGGCTGCCAATCGCATCACATTTTTTGCGTACGAATGGATCAACCCCCGGCGAGGGAAAGTGATTCGCGAAATCCGGCTCAAAGGTACCTCCAGATTCCGCGGCGGTTCCGGCGACTTCAACAACGATTGGGGGCCGGTCATTGCCAGCAATGCGGTCATACTCGCTGCGCTCAGCGTGGTCAAAAAGCGCCCCGGCGGATCTTGATCCAACCGTCAGCGCGCCTCGCCGCCCAGCAACTTCAGCGCATTTTCGCGGTAGACCTTGCGCAGCACATCCTCTGGCAGAAAAATCCCGTAAATACTCCAGCGTCCCTGACGCGACGCATGCGAAGGATACTCGAAGTACTGATCCGCAGTCTCGAGAAAGCGAAAGTAGAGACGATACATATCGATATCCGGAATCAGGTCTGTGCCAAACAGAATCCTGTCCGCATACTTCACCATGAATTCGCGCGCCGAGTACGGCTGGCGGCCCAGTTCCGCAATCCGCGCGCTGAAATCCACATACACGTTGGGGCTCCTGTCGAGAAGTTTTGCCACGTTGCCCAGGTCCTCGCTGCTCTCCGCAAGATGCGCGCAAACGAAGATCGTCTCTGGATGCCGCGCAATCACGCGGTTGCGTTGTTCCACCAATGAGGCCTTGGAGACCGGCGAGTCGCAAAAGCTCCAATCCGGATGAGCCGCCAGTTCCTCATAACGCTCGTTGAAACGGTCGACTGGCTTGAAAAATGCATCCGGGTCCGCAGTGTGAAACATTACCGGAATTTTCAGCTCCGCGGCTTTGTCGAATATCGGCGCAAGTCTCTCGTCGTCCACACGCAGTAATGCACCGCTGCCATCCCGAACAGTCAAACCCAGGTCCTTCCAGAATTTAATTCCACATATGCCGTGTTCCACCTGCCGTTCGAGCCGCTCCAGGCTCAGCTGCGCAAAGTCGCTGCGCTCCACACCGTTCCAGTCCATCCATCCGATGGTGGCAAAGCGATCTCGAGCTGCCCCATGAAATTTGTCGATAGTATCAATCGCGGCCTGCCCGGTCCGCATGGTGATGTTTACGATCTTCTCCACGCCGCACCCATCCATTATGTCCAGCACCGCTCGTGGCGATTGCGCATCGAGATGATTGTGATAGTCGATCACCGGGAATCGTGGCCGCTCGATTACATGAGCCGGAACCTTGAGCTGGGTGCGGGGAGTGTAATCGCTCAGACGCAAATCCACTTCAGCCTTGGCGCTCACCATGGCCACAAACTTGTCTTCGCGGTATCCGTCTTCTGAATTCACGCTTCCCTTCCCTCCGGCTGCATCACTCGACGAAATAAAGTATATTCCGCAGAGCTTCTCTATGCATATTATGAGTTTCGTTTCATTTCGTTTTGATATACACTGGGAACGTTAGAGGTCCTCCCCATTTAAATCCCGCGTCAGGCGGGATCGCTGCACCTCCCGAAATGGAGAAATGCCGTGCCAAATGTACTCGAACAGTTGGCCGAGTCACGCCGCCAGGGCCGGCCGAAAGGTATCTACTCTGTCTGCTCCGCGCACCCTTGGGTTCTCGAAGCAGCCATTGATCTGGCGCTGGAAGATGAGTCGGACCTACTGATCGAGGCCACCTCCAACCAGGTCAATCACCAGGGGGGATACACCGGCATGCTGCCCGCGGACTTCCGCCATTTGGTGATCGATTTCGCCGCTCGCAAAGGATTCGACCAGTCCCGGTTGATCCTCGGCGGAGATCATCTGGGGCCGAATCCATGGCAGACACAACCGGCGAAGCAGGCGATGCAGGAAGCCGAGCGCACCGTAGAATCCTATGCGCGGGCGGGCTTCCAGAAGATCCACCTTGATGCCAGCATGGCTTGCGCCGACGATCGCAGTCCCCTGGACGGCGAGATTGTTGCCCGCAGGGCCGCTATCCTTTGTGCCGTCGCAGAGCGAGCGAGTGGCGCGCAGAAACCGGTCTATGTAATCGGCACTGAGGTGCCCGTTCCAGGCGGGGCCACCGAGAGCCTGAAAGAACTTGCGGTCACCAGCCGGCATGCCGCGGCTGAAACTCTCGCTACACACCGGCGAATCTTCAGCGAGGCGGGACTTGCCCATGTATGGCCGCGGATGATTGCGCTGGTGGTGCAACCGGGAGTTGAGTTTAACCACGACAGTGTCGTCGATTATGACCCGTCCCGCACCGTACCTCTCACCGATCTGTTGAACAGCGAACCAGGCTTGGTGTATGAGGCGCACTCCACCGATTACCAGCAGCCCCAAGCGTATCGAAACCTGGTGCGCGATGGATTCGCAATCCTGAAGACCGGCCCAGCGCTAACCTTCGCCATGCGGGAGGCGATTGCCGCGCTGTCTTCGATTGAGGATGAACTCATGCCCCGAGGCCAGTCTTCTCAACTAATGGATGTGCTGGATCACGTCATGCTTGAGGACCCTCGACACTGGGAACATCATTACACTGGCGACGAACAGGCCACGCATCTGCTGCGGCGCTACAGTTACAGCGACCGCGTGCGTTACTACTGGAACTATCCGCAAGTGAAGCAAGCAGTGGAAAGGCTGATCTCGAACCTGCAAAAGATGACGATTCCTGAAACCATGCTCAGCGCTTTCCTGCCCGAGCAGTATCTCGCGTTTCGTGCCGGCACTCTGAGTTGTGACGCGCACTCAGTCATCATTCATCGCATCCGTGCAGTGCTCCGGGTCTACGCGAGTGCCTGCGCAGGGTGAAACGCCTTTTGGAGTTATTCTGCCTGGCGAATACTTTCGCAGCCATTTTGCGTTAACTGATTTTCCAGGAACGAGGCGATTGCCTTACACAAGAATCACTTCGATGCCTGCCGCCTTCAGCGTTTCCACATCCTCATCGCCAAGCTGGTCATCCGTAATCACCGTATGAATGGCCGTCGGCGGAACGATGAGGGCCAGGCTTCGACGTACGAATTTTGTTGAGTCGCACACCGCAACCACCCGTGCGGCGGCATTTACCATGGCGCGATTCACTCGCGACTCCGCGAGGTTCGGCGTCATAAGTCCGGCCTTCACGTCAAAGCCGTCTACACCCAGAAAGAGAATGTCGGCATGCATTTCACTGAGCACGTCCTCGGCCAGCGGCCCCACCAGCGAAAATGAGTTTTTGCGCAGCGTTCCTCCGGTCAGAATCACTTCAAAGTCCGTTCCCGCCAGTTCGGTCGCGATGTTTACGGAATTCGTAATCACCGTAAGACGGGTAAAACGGCGCAATTCGCGAGCCACCGCCGACGTCGTTGTGCCCGAATCGAGCAGCACGCACTGGCCTTCTTCCACCAGGGATGCGGCCGTCTTCGCGATGCGCTGTTTCTCTTTTAGCTGCTTCTGCTCCTTCTCCTGCAACGAGGGGTCGAGAAGCATGCTGCCCTGCGGAGAGAGCGCTCCGCCATGGGTGCGCTGCACCAGCCCCTTCGACTCCAGATAGTCGAGATCCTTGCGGATCGTAATGCGGGAGATACCCAGCGCATCTGATAGTTCCGACACCAGCACCCGGCCATCGCGCTGGACCAGGGCCAACATATGGTTACGACGCTCGTCGATGAGCATGTCGGTTCCGCTTTTGGTGTTGGCTTTCATTTTTCCTATCTTAGGCTGTCATTATTGTTCCCTATCATACCCGTCGGAACATGCACCGTGGTGAGAAATCACCGTGTCGGAACCATCGCCAGGATCGATCGAGGACGGACGGATTTCAGCCGATGCGGTCAACTGGATTCCCGACCCGCAACTCAGGTGGCGCGGGCGAGAAACTCTCGCATCAAGTCAGGATCGCGGAAAGATTCCGTGCCTCCCGGGCGCAGGGTAGAGAGAGCTGCGGTTCGATTTCCGAAAACTGCGCATGCGTCTGGCGTCTCGCCTCGCAGGTATGCGGCCAGGAAGCCGGCATCGAAGCTGTCACCGGCGCCAATTGTATCCAACGGAGCGACAGGTTCGGCGGGTACGAGCCAGCGTTGGCTGGCCGCCTGCACCAGCGCACCACGCTTACCGCACTTGACGGCCACAAGCGGGACTCGCTTTCCCAGAGATTCGATGGCGCTCTCGGCGTCGGGCTGGCCGCTGATGCGGCAGGCTTCGTCCTCATTCGGAAGGAAGATATCGACGATGCCGAGTAATTCGTCGAGCGCCCCGCTCCACCGATCCTCGGGATCGTCATTGGTATCGAGCGAAAGTGTGAGACCCTCGCTTTTCAGTTGCCTGAAAATCCTGGGCAAGTCGGGCTGAAGCGCCTTGTGGAGGTATAACGAGGAAAGATGAAAGTGCCGGCCCGACGCAAGGTAAGCCATATCGAGGTCCGCGGCAGCCATCTCGAACATGGTTCCCGGATACGTGAGAATATGACGCTTGCCTTCATGGTTCAGAAGGATTGTGACGCCCGTGGAGGTGCCGCCGGAAATGCGATTGACCCGAGTAAGGTCGACCCCTTTCTCCGCTAGTCGTTCCAGAGCCATGCTGCCCAGCGCGTCATCCCCAAGCCTGGTAATGAATCCGACTGATACACCAAGCGCAGCGAGGTTATGCGCGACGATCGCCGAGGAACTCCCCAGGGTCGGCCGAAAGTCGCTGGCAAGCAACTCGCGCTCCAGCGGCATGACTTCGGGAAGACCATAGAGAATGAGATCCAGATTGATCTCACCCGCAATTGTCACATCGAAGCGATTCTGCATATTGCCCTAGTCTACGAGCGTGACAACGCGGCTAAGATGGCGCGGTGAGTCCGGATCGAGCCCCTTCCGCAATCCAAGACGGCTGCCGAGCAACTGCCCCCACACGATATACACGGCCAGGCGGGCCAGTTCAGGCCCAGCCAAGCCGAGTTCAATGGCCAGATCGGCCGAGCTGATTACCTCGGGCGAAAGCTGATTTGCAATGGCCACGGTGCATCCACCGAGACCCTTCATCTCCAGCAATACCGCGCTCTCTTCCGCGTAACCCGCCTCGGAGAGCAGGGCCCCCACCAGAACCTTCTCCGAGACAATAGACATTGGTCCATGACGAAATTCAAGCGTGTGAAAGAATTGCGCATAGGACGCCGAAGACTCCATGACTTTAAGGGCCGATTCCGACGCAATAGGATACAGCGCGCCCTGGCCGAGAAATGCCACGT
Organism: uncultured Acidobacteriaceae bacterium; assembly: GCA_963732165.1. Lineage (GTDB taxonomy): Bacteria > Acidobacteriota > Terriglobia > Terriglobales > Acidobacteriaceae > Telmatobacter. The sequence continues at coordinate 97,847 of CAVSYM010000020.1, read as the reverse complement.
CGTCAAACGATCGTTCAGCAAATTCTTCAATCGTTGGACCGTAGATCGGGAGCAGCCCCGTCAGCGCTGCGGGAAGCGAATGCAGCGCTGCCACAAAATCGTCCTGCCCGGCGAAGCCCGCCGCAATATATTGCAGCGCTATCAGCATCGAGGTGAACGAAGAGGTCATCACCGTGCTCGCCTCAGTCACAGGCAGTTTAAGGGTCCGCGTGCTCAGCTGGGTCAACTCATTGCCATCGCAGGTGACTGCCAGGAATTCGACGCCGCGCTGCCTGAGGAACTCCGCCACCTGTAAGACCTCGGAGGTATGCCCCGAACGGGAAATCAGAACCGGGAAGACGATCGCATCCTTGATGGGAAACACCAACTTGGAAGACAGGAGTATTTCAGAGGCCGGCACAGCCCGCGCAGGCGCACCCCCCAGGATGGTGAAGGTGGCCGCTGCGGCTTGCGCCAGATAGTAGCTGGTGCCGCAGCCTACAAAGACCCACTCATTAGTGCGCGGGTCTTTGTCGCCGACCAGCGACTCCAAATCGAGCTTGTCTAATGTATTGAGGCACTGGCCCCAAACTTCAGGCTGGCTATGGATTTCGCGTAGTGTTGCTGCTCCGCTTTCCATCTTGCTTTCTCCGTTTAGCTAGTGTTGTTCCTGAGCGGGCACAGAGAATCTGGTTGCACTCACGTGTTTTGTATCCTTCTGCCGAAGTAACGAGGCTCAACAGTGACCAAAATGAAATAATAGCATATAATTCGAAATCCATCGCAACATAAAAGTGAGCCGAAATTAAGATCGCCCCGAATATGTGCCCCCCACGCTACGCCATGTGCCTTCATGTACCGCACCAGTTGGCCACGGTGCGGGAAATGTCTTCCATTTGAAGGGAAAATCGGACCAAGCTCTTCCCAATTTAGCCAAAATCGACGCTCATGCACCTAAGTTCAGAAGAAGATCCGTCTCAATCCCAAAGGCACGCTCAAGTCCCAGGTGGGAAGCGGCGGGCCTTCCGATTTAACTCATTATCCGGCCTTCACGTCTCAGCGCTCCGCATTTCGTAAACGCTGGCACGGTTCTTTCATTTTTTCCGATTTTGATAAATAAACGAAAGGACAGCGTAGAATAAAATGCAACCGAGCACGCCTTTTCTTATGAAATTTTCGCGCTTCGCCTTGGGATTGCTGCTGGTGTTTGTTTGGCTCCAGGTGTGGACCCCGTGCAGAGTGCGCGCGCAGTTGGCGCCCTCACAGCCTCATTCGATCCGCGGCGGAAATCTCGCCGTTGAAACATTTGACAACGGCACCTATGCCTTGCAGTCATCGGGGATTCCCGGAGATGTGTTGCGTTCGGAGATCGTAGTCGATACAGCCGCGGGAACCATTCGATCATCGCTTTATCCCCGCCATATCGCAACGGTTGCGCCCTTCCATAATGAGCTGGGATCGGGAAACTCGCTCGTAGTCACCCACACGGGGTTAGCCGGCAAACCCGACCTTGTCTGCATGTTTCGCCTGTATGAGGACCAGCCTTGGGGTGAAGTCGAGGTCAGCGTATTAAATTCGACCTCGGAAATTATTGCGGTGCGGGCCATCCACATCGTGGACAGTAGCGCTGGCGATGTCATCAAATTGAATGGTCCGGCTTCGACTGATCGTGTGCTCTCTGACAACTTCAGCGAGAACCCCGTGCAGCTGATGAACCTTGGCCAGCCCGCCGACGGCCTTCACCAGGGGTTCGGAAGCCAGCTCATTTACAACCTGAAAAGCGGAGAGAGTCTCTTCCTGGGAGCGCTCTCCGCTGACAAGTTACTTACGGGCTTCCATCTGCTTAGCACCGTGGGACCCGATGCAAATATCCTCTCCTACGACGTAGCCGATGAGGGAACCAACGAGGCATTGCAAGACCAGTACAAGCAGTACCCGCCCGCCAATAACGTTCCCCTGCGCATCGAGGTTCCTGCTGGATCAAGCATCGGCTCAGAACGCCTGATGTTTGCCATTGGCTCCGGCTACCATGCGCAGCTTGAGAATTACGGGCGCGCGATTCGCATTCTCCACAAGCCGCCGGTTTCCATTGCGGTTCCCATCATGGGCTGGTGGAGCTGGACAGCCTACTATTATGGCGTAACACAGAATGTTGTGCTTACCAATGCGGCGTGGCTCAAGCAGAATCTCGAGCCGCTTGGCTATCGGTTCTGCTTTGTGGATGAGGGCTATCAGTTTGCCCGCGGAGAATACGCCACTCCCGATGGAAATGCCTTTCCCAAGGGCATGTCCTTCGTGACTCACAAGGCGGAAGATCAAGGCCTCACATTTGGATTGTGGGTGGCGCCCTTTCAAGTGTCGGATCGTTCCTGGGTGTACGAGCACCATAAAGACTGGCTGGTGCACAACCTGGACAGAGAGCCGATTCATATCGGCACGGTCGGCGGCAAATTCGAACAACTTTATGCGCTCGACCCCACCAATCCCGGCGCACAGAATTATCTCCGCTCCACCTACCGCACACTGGTCAAAGACTGGGGCGTGCGCTTTATCAAGATGGACTTCATGGACAACTCCGCCGTCGAGGGCGTCTACTATCGTCCCAATACCACCGCGCTTGAAGCGCTGCACATCGGACTTGAAGTGATCCGGTCGACGGTGGGAGACGACGTGATACTCGATAAGGACGGCAGCTTTATGCTCACCCCCGTCGGGATTGTGAATGCCGGCCGCATCGGACAAGACACAGGCCACACCTTTGGCTCAACGCACGACGCCGCGACCGGCGTGGCCGCGCGCTACTATATGAACCGCAACTTCTACATCTCCGATCCTGATGCCTTTACCGTCTCCAGGCAGGTTATCGGGGACCGGATTTGGCATGGCAACAAGGTTCCGCTGACCCTGGAAGAGGCGGAGGATTCCATAGCACTCGCCGCCGTCTCCGGTGGCATGTTTGAAATTGGCGATGACCTGCCCGCGTTGAGCGCTTCCCCTGACCGTTTCGCCTTGGTTAAGAATTCCGACCTCCTCGATATGGTTCGCCTCGGCCGCGCCTCCGTACCCCTCGACCTTATGACTTACCGGCCGGAGGACCAGCAACCAAGCATTTTTCTGCTGGAAGAAAACCAACGACAACAGATTCTCACCGTCTTTAACTGGACCAATCAAACACTCAGTCACTCGCTTTCGCTCAACATTCTCGGACTGAATGCCAAGGGCTCTTACACGGCAACTGATGTGCTGAGAGGCGGCATCGTGCACATTGAAGACGCCGCGCTCGTCATTACCCTCCCACCGCATTCCGTCCGTATGCTGAAAATGATCGACTCATCTGTGCCAGAGACCGACCCTGGCTTTGCTGCCAATGTGCCGGCAGACGGCCACGCCGGCGATATGGTTCGATTCAATGCTGCTGAAGATAGTGCCGAAGCGCCAGTGCTCCAATACCACTGGGAATTTGGCGACGGCGTAAGCGCCGGCGGTGCAGATATCTCACACGCATTTACCCAGGCCGGCAAATATACGGTGACCGTCACTGCCACCGGACTCAATCGCCGAACCCTGCAACGTACGCTCAGCATCTCGATCGCCGGAGCTGTACCCACCGCATACAATCCTGCCGCAAAGGAACGGTACACTGCTCCGAATTAGCCTGCTTTTCTTACGGCCTGCCAGAAACACCGGCGCCGGTCGAGCACCCAGCCCGCGGATGCGGGCGTAAGAAGTCCCCTCTTAAGCCAGCGCAATTCGCCAGCCTTGAAATTCTCACGGACCCCTGCTCGCCGGCCTCCCACAACCTGAACTCCGCCGGCATTGCAGATAATTTCCGTTCCCTGCGATACATTCAATTGCGTGCAGAGGCCAGTCGGGGAAGGCGGAAGCCCAATAAACGATGCAAAATACTTGCCGTAACTCTTTATTCGCGACTATTTTGCGTCATAAGCCATTCATTTTCATTGGGATACGCCCAAAGGTAAAAGGTATAAGCCAAAGAAAACAAGCCACTTAACCCCTAAAAGGAGGTATATATGGGGGGGTGCGATTCTGCCATCGATTCCCCGCCCAACGCCGGGGTTGCAAAAAATGCAGATTAGGGCATGCGCTCAATAATTCGCAATCTTCGTACGGAACGGGATTCCAGCTGGATACGGACTTCATTCGATTACGATGGCCGAAAGTAATATCTCCCGTGAGCGCTCGCATGCCCACGGGAGATCTGCCGTTGAATTGGTTTGACTACTCCTGGTGCGGGTTCTTAGTCTGGCCGCTGTCGTTCGACACCATCAGGCTTGAGACGTTGACCGGTTCGAAGTCTGCAAGAGTGAGGTCTTTGATGCAAGCGAGATCGTCGTCATTCCAACGCGCGTCGGGTGTGCCGATGATGCCGCCGTTTAAGCCATTGTCGGCCAGTATGATTCCGTAGTCTCGCAAGGCTTGAATCACGATGGCCGCCTGCGGACTTGTCGCGGCGCAGGCCGGCGTGGGTATCGAAGCTTTGAGCCTGTAGATTTCTCCAGCCGGACCGCTCCAGGTGCAGGACGCGGGAGTGAAATCAGGCGGGGAATGAGGCGAGGGCTGGTAGATTTCGCTGTAAGTACCAATTGCTTCGCCGGAACTCGTTGAGCAAGTCCCCGTTCCCGCTTCGGTGGTGGCCGGCCACACCCAATAAGCGAGCATGCGATCGATCGTGAATCGTATGGAGTGCCGGATCACGCCCTTTGGATTGGTGGGAGTACCGGTTCCGATGACCTCGTCTGCATTCACGAGAAGCGGTGAGATGGGAAGTCCGGCGGCGTCGGCGGTCCCACTTACCGGGGAGGGCCCGTCGCCCTGGGGCGTGAGCCGGTTGCTAGCCACATTGGGCCAGAGCGCATTCGAGGAATCGGTCCAGGGACCGCCCTCATAGATTCCCTGCCACATCTCGTAGAGGGCAGGTGGGGCTTTGGGGCTCTCTTCATGGCGCTCGGATTCGGGTCCCGGTTTGAATGCGGGACCCGCTTCACGATAGACAAGCACGTGCTGGTCTTCGCCGTAGGAGAAGGCGGTGCCCTCGATAGGCGCGTAATACGGAATGGGGCCCGAGGTGAAGTAGGACTGATAGACGGTGGTTGACACTGGAAAGCTGGGCTGCTTCCACGGTACCTCGATGCCCGGAATTCCGTTGGGGAATGGCAGTGCCAGGCCGCCGAAGAGTGGGTGGATGGGGGCGGTCAAATAGGAGCTTGGGACAGGCGCCGCGGGCGAGGTGTCGACCGGAAGACCCGTAGTGACCGCATCCACGCGATGATGGAAGATCGAGTTCTGAGGAAAGATCTTAGCCATGTACGCATTGTTGCCGTTCATGGCAAAGGTGATTTCGGCAGTGGCCTGATTGCTGGCGGAGTCAGTAACCATGAATTGAACCGTGTAGGAGCCCTCGCCGCCAATAATGGGCCCCGTGATTTCTCCGGAGTATTCGTTGAGGAACAGGCCTTCAGGCAGCGACGGATAATCACCACTGCTATTGATGGTGAACATGTAAGGCGGCACGCCGCCGGTGGCCTCGATCCTGCAGCCCAGGTATCGTTGGAGCTGGGTTCCTCCAGGGCAAGTGGTAGTGGTGATCGCAAGAGGAGACGCGGCAAAACAAGTCATGGAGACTGTGGAGGCGATCAGCGCGACGAGCAGAGCCCAAAGTCTCATTGAGCTGAGCGCAGGGCGATCAAGCCGAAACTTAGAGGAGAGGGCGATGCAGTTCATAATACCTCCGAGAGTTATCCGGGAGTCCGGCCTTAAGGGGTTGGCGTCCTCCTAAACGCAATCTCCCGCGGGCGCTTACAGGCTCGCGGGAGGCTTGCTGTTAAAGCTGCAGGCGCTTCCTCGCCTGCAGCTTATCTACCGTTCTAGAACACGTACTTCGCTGCAAGTTGGAAGAACCGCGCATCCGGCGTGTAATTCTGCAATTGCTGGGTGCCGGTAATCTGACCTGCCGTAGGATCAAGGCTGTTGTCACTTGGCTGGCCCAGTGTCGGCGTGTTGAAAAGGTTGAAGGCGTCCGCGCGGAACTGAAGGTACTGTTCGCGCCAGGTTTTGAAGTTTTTGAACCCGGACATATTAATGCGCTCATATCCCGGTCCGTGGATCTGGTTTGACTTGGATCCGGAGTACTCAAGCGCGCTCTGTATATTTGTCAGCAATGTGCCCACCGGGATGTTGGCCCCCGGCGCCGGATCGACAAACGCGCAAGGGTTGTACCAGTTCGTCCTGTTTTTCACCTTGGCCGGGCATGAGGTTGAGTCGAGATTCGCCGCCGGCACGGTGCCGCCACCCTTGAATGGATCGCCAATCCGAATTGCATTGTATTGGTTAAATCCGTTGGCCGGCACAAAATTGCCACCACCTGTACTAACAGTGAATGGAATGCCGGTTTGCGCTACCCAGGTCAGGCTCGTTGACCAGCCGCCCACCAGGTAGTCCAGCACGCCGCCCTGGTGCATATATTTCCGTCCCGTACCGAACGGCAGGTCATAGAAGCCGTTAACCGTGATGCGATGACGGGTGTCATAGTTCGAGTTGGTCATCTCGTACTTGAGCGGAATGAGGTTGGTGTTGCGATAGCTCGGCCCTCCCCCAATTCCTGGATTCTGAGCATCGTCTTCTGAATGCGACCACGTGTAGGATGCCAGGAAGCTCAACCCGTCGGAAATGCGCCTTTCGAGTTTTCCCTGCAAACTGTTGTACATCGACTCGCCTATCCACTGCTGGGCGCTCGCCGAGAGTGATAGGCTCGGGAACGCCGTGGTGCTCTGGTCGCTGAATGGATCGCTTGGGCTGGAAACGGCGAGAGGTGAGAGTGGGTTGGTGCTCGCATACGTGTGCCTGGCATTATTGCCAACATAGGCAATCGTTGCGACCATGTCTTTAGACACCTGGCGCTCAACCGTGAGGTTGAAGCTCTGCGTATAAGGAGTCTTGATTCTGGTATCCGACATCGCGATGCCGCTCGATCCGCCATAAGCGCCGATGCCGCCATTGGCAAAATACTGCGACCCGCCGGTCTCAAGGGTTGTCGCGTAAGGATACGGGGTATACCCAGCCGGTTCGCTGGCCCCGGGTATCGTTCCAGGTGTTACACCCGAAGGCGAATTCACATCCGGAGTGGCGTTGGATGGGCATTGGCTGTTGAGGTTGAACGCACCTGTCTGGGTAGATGGATAGCAGCCGCCATACTGCGTCCGGTACTGGTTGTCCATGACCACTGTATATGCGAATGGATAGTTGGTCTCCAGTTCGGCGCCTCCGGGAGCTTCAATGGCTCCATAGAATAAGCCGTATCCGGCGCGCACTACTGTCTTCGCATCAAGCGCATATGAAAGTCCGACACGCGGTGCAAAATTATAATGCTGAACGGAAACCAGGCTGTGAGGGTTGGCGTTCGTATACTCAATGTCAGTGCCGTTTGCCTGCATCGAACTGATAAAGGCCGACGAAAGTGGAGCTGAATTCGCAACCGGGGCGGGCAGGATGTAGTGGCCCACGCCGATTGCGGACTGTCCGCCTATGCCGGCGCCCACCGCAGTTACGTTCTGCGATACGATGACAAAATTTGCCAAATCGCCAGTCTTGCTGCTGTCAGGCTGAATATAGTCGTACCGTACCCCCAGGTTCACAGTCAGCTTTTGGTTGAACTTCCAGTCGTCTTGAAGATACGCGGCACGGTAGTTGCGATAGTAGCTCGTATCCCAGCCCGGAGAAAGACCGATATTGCCCATGTTGTCGTTGTAGAAATCGGCCCCGCTGAATCCGGTCTGCGGCGTGCCTGTGTTGCCAGTGGTGCTCTTTTCCGAATAAAAGCCGTTGAAGTTATATCTGCCACGCGGGTATTGAGACTGCGCAAACGAGGTGCGAATGCTCTCCAGTTGTGCTCCGAACCTGAAGGATTGTTTTCCGTGAATCTTGGTAACGTTGTCGAGAATCTGGTAGATGTTCTGCCGCTCGACCGACGGAATGTCGTGGCGCGAACCGGCGTTGGCATAGTAAATGTGGCCCGTGCTACGGCCAAAGTAGAACTCCGGCAGACCGCCATTCGGCCCCGCAAAACCGGTAAACGGCACGCCGCCCAGTCCGGGAATAAGTTGTTCAGCCGGGATATTGCTGTTCATCTGAACGAATTCGTACAGGCCCCAGTTATAGCCAAATCGGAATTCGTTAACTAGATTGGGTGAGAAAATGTGGGTTTCGCTGGCCATGAAATTCTCAGCCAGATTGAAGTTGGTCGAACCATGGAAAGCGCCGCTCGGCGGCTCTTCGTCTCCGTCGAGGATTGGCCCCAATGGAGGCGCGTAGCCTAATTGCTCGTGCGTGTAGCTATAGCGCGCATAGCTCTGATCCTTGGCGCTCAGGTTCCAGTCCAGCCGCTGATCCCATTGCCACGTATCATCGTGGATCGGCACGTTGACGTTATAGTTCGCATACATATTCCCAGCGCCCGGCACGTTGTAGTTGGCGGCTGTCCAACCTCCAGCATTGGGCTTGGGGTAGTCGTTCATGACTTCCTGTGCGACGGCATCCATCATACCGCCAGCGCTGGGGTCTCCCGTAGTGAGTGCGTTGGTGGTGGCAGTGCCAACACCGCTGCCCGGCGTGGCGGAGTTCCATGCACAATACTGAGCGACGGAGACGCACAGCGACGGATTCCCCTGGGCCGGATTAGGAATTGCGCCAGGTCTTGTTAAGGCCACCTGGCCCCCGGAATTCGGCGCAAAAATTCCAACCGGTGTGCTCTGCCCGGTGATAGCCGGAAGCAGCAACTCCGAAAAGTCGCCAGTGCGCTCCAGGGCCGTCGGCACGGTCAAACCGGGGTCGGGAGCAGAAAATGTGATCCTGTTCGCTTCCGCATCGCCGAAGTAAAACAACTTGTTCTTCCAAATTGGCCCTCCCAGAGTAGCCCCGAATTGGTTCTCATGATATGCGGGTACTTCGATTCCGGTGCCCGACGCATTAGGAGCACCGTCCCAGTCTGCCGCATCAAATTTGTTGTTGCGGACATACTCCCACAGATCTCCGTGAAGTTGGTTAGTGCCCGACTTGATGCTGGCGTTTACCACTGCGCCGGCCGAGTGGCCAAACTCTGCGCTGTAGTTAGAAGTGTCGATCTTGAATTCGGCAAGCGCGTCCGGTGGAGGCCGCACATTGTAACTGGCGCCATTCTGGAAGTCGTCGACATTCACGTTATTGTCGACACCGTCCAGAATGAAGTTGTTTTGAGTGGTGCGCTGGCCGTTGGCTGAAAAGTCACCCGTACCACCGCCACGCGCGCCGCCCGCCGTTAGACCCGGATCCACGCCCGCTGTCAATTGCGCTATATAAACCCAGTTGCGCCCGTTGAGCGGGGTGTTATTGATCGTCTCCGTGTCCATCACCTGCCCCACGGAGGCTGACTCCGATTGAAGCATGGGAGGGGCGCCCGTGACCGTTACCGTCTCCTTCGCGCCGCCAGGTTTCAGGGTGATGTCGATATTGAGACGATCCTGGATATTCACGCGCACATTTTCCCGGTTCGTCGTCTCAAACCCCGGCGCCGTCGCACTCACCGTGTAATTGCCGATCTTGATCGGAGAGAAGCTGTATTCTCCTCTTTCGTCCGTAATACCCCGCAATACAAAGTTGGTCTCGGTGTTGGTCAGGGTTACCTGCGCACCCGCAATGAGAGCACCGGACGGATCTTTCACAACACCGTTGATGGCTCCCTGGTCGACCTGAGCCATTGCCATGCGTCCCGCTAAAAGAACGCAAAAGCTTAGTGCCAAGACCTTACTGCGTAGCACGCGCGATTGATTCCGCCTCAATTGAATGTCTCCCATTTTCACAGTCCTCTCGTTTTTGCGTCTTAATTGCCCAACGCTCGACCACGAATTGGCCACTCTTCTGTTTCTCTGGGGCACTCGTCCCTCATAAATTGAGAGATGATCGGAAACAATAACACATCATGCGGGCCAAAAACAAACAATAAATGCAAAAAACAAAGAAATCCGCATAGAACCCTGTAAGCCGTTGATTAAGGATGGCTTGATTGTCAGTCTCCGCTGTCTTTTACTTTCGCGTCGCTTCCTGATCAGCTCAATCCCTGATAATTTTCAATTCATATCGAACAGCCAATTCCAGGGAACATACATTTGCCGCTAAATGCAAATGAAAAGCAACCAAACGGTGGCTTGCGGAAGACGGCCTGAGACATAAGACCCGGTGCTGTTCCCGCAAATCGTGCCGCACGTTTGCTGCATCGTCATGAACCGCAGAAAGTAACGTGCGCACGTTGACTCGCGTCCCATTCGTAGCGTGGATGTAAGCGACCTTGAGTCCACACAGGTCCATTTGCACAGTAACATTGCAATGCGCACCAATCGTCAGGGAGAACGAATGCATGAGATGTGTCTTGCATGGAAGCCATCCAGGTCCTTCGCAACTGTTAATGCGGCGAGAAGAGGATAAGTTCCGCTTAGAGCGGTTCCAGGATAGATGTTCCCTATCCGGCTTCTGTGCTGGGTCGTCCCTCCTTGTGGTCGGGACGACTTAGCTGTATCGGCTCAGGGGTATAGCAATCCTGGAACCGCTGTGGTCGAACATTTGATGGCGTCGAAGATGAACTGACTTTCTGGATTAGGCCAGGAGATCAGGATTTTGGAACTGATCATCTGGGGAGGATGACACGGTACTCATGCCATGATTTCGATCTCGGAAATCAAATCCGTCTCCGAGGTCGTCGTGCTGCCCTCGATTTCTACGACATCGACACCAACCAGGGCGCCGGTCTCATTGAAACTGAGGCCCAGAATTCGCGAATCCAGCAATAAGCACAGAGTTTCGGGATCGGTAACGCCAAACTGCGCCCCCACCCTTTCGTGCGAAACAGGCTCGGCGCCGCGGCGCCGTGTTTTTCTGGCGAAGCGGATGTAGTTATAACTGGTCCAGCTGGACACGATCATGTTGCAGATGAACATGATGAGAAAGATGAGCAGCAGGCTGGTTTCGTCGGGCGCGCGAATGATGTAGATATAGGTGACGCGGGTGCCGAAGATCCAGAGCAGCGTGGTGAGGACCGGCATCCACAAAATCAGCCAGATTCCCCAGGCGATGCCGCTCAGGGTCCGCGAAGTGAGCCGCTGCTCCCACGACTGCTTTTCCGGGCGGGCGATAATCGGCCTTTCCGCGCGCATCAGCGAATCCCCCGGTCAGGACTTTCCCACACGGCTCTCGTTCCGCGTCGTTTCGATAAAGCCTTGGGCACTGCCACCACGGTTGTTAACATGCCGATAAACCAGTAAGCGAGCGGATACCATACGATCCAAAAGAACTGGCGGCCGACGCGCTCTTCGTAGCGGCGGTCAATAATCATGCTTATTGAAAACTGCACGATGCAGGTAGCGCCCAGCATGGCGCCGTACCAGGTTGGGAACGGGCCCGGCATGCGCATCCAGACGGGAAGAGCGACGAAGAGGCCCAGCGTGCCAAAGACCAATACGAATAGCATGACGTAAGACCAGATCACGCTGAGAATGTATTCGACGATGACCGGCCACATGCGCCTCTTGCGCCAGATGAGAAGGTTTTTTAAGTAGCGCCGCGAGACTTCCGCTCCGCCCTGCGCCCAGCGCAGTCGCTGCTTCCACAGTCCTTTGATGGTCTCAGGCATCAAGATCCAGCACAGGGCATTGGGTTCATAACGAATATCCCAGTGGTCCATTTGAAGACGCCAACTGACGTCGATGTCTTCGGTGACCATGTCGGTGCTCCAGTAGCCGATCTGGTGCAGGGCGGAGCGCCGGAAGGCGGCGATGACCCCGGAGACGGTGAAGATGCGGCCCGCGGAGCGTTGCGCGCGCTTGATGAGTCCGATGATCGAAGAGAACTCGCCCACCTGCAGGCGGCCCAGAAGACTGGAGCGATTGCGGATGCGCGGATTACCGGTGACGGCGCCGACGCGCGGCCCGGTGACGAGGTGATACATGAGCCAGCGGGTGGCATAGCGGTCGAGCAGCGCGTCGCCGTCGATACACACCATGAATTCGCTGTTTGATGCCAGCGCGGCCATGCGCAGCCCCATGGCCTTGCCCTGGTTCTGACGAAGATGAAGCACCCGCAACTGCGGGTAGATCTCCGTCAATTCTTCGAGAATGGCGCCGGTGTTGTCACGGCTGCCGTCGTTGATGGCGATGATCTCGAAGTCGGGATAGTCCTGTTCGGCAAGATACCCGACAGTCTCGCGAACGTTATCTCCTTCATTGTGGCAGGGCACAACCAGCGTGGCCTTGGGCCAGTGGGGCAGTTCCGGCGGATGGACGCGCAGCGCCCCCGCCCGTTCTCGCCGCAGGTAGTAGTTGAGAGCGCCGAATATCCAAAACCATGCCATGGTCAAGGGATAGTAGAAGGCAAAGTCAAGGAAGAATTTACCAATCATCTGTCACCTGCTCTCCACGTAATCCGGCGGCAGCGAATCGGATGCGGAAAACTCCGGCTTTAACACATCCAGCTTGGGATTATTCTTTGCAAAATCGTCGGGGTAATACCCCAGGTCGCGCACACCGTGTTCCTGCAGCAGGCGCATCTGGCGGACCAATTCCGAAGTTGCGATCAGCTGGTCGTGGTTCCTCCAATCCACGGTTTGCATTTCGAAGACGGTGCGATCCATGGCGCCCGGCACGGCGGAGACTTTTGCGGTCAGCTTGAGCAGCCACTCGTTCGGATGTTTCGCGTCTTCCATTCCAGGCATGGCCATCAACGCCACCTCGTCGTAGGCCTTAAGGAAGGCAGGCAGCGATTGCGCGTACCAGATTTCGCTTCCGGGATCGAGCACCGGCTCGGCGAAGAGGTTGCGCGCAGACTTGATGGAGGGGCGCCAGCGCTGCGAATGAGCCTTGAGCTCGCTGGTGAAATCGATCAATGCCTGTGTGCGCGCCGGTCCGGGTGGTGGCGCTGCCGGGCCCAGTTCATCGGTGTCGCGTAGAACGGCGTCGTCGTGAAAAAGGATGCCACTGAGCGCCGACGACCTGGCCAGGTCTTCATAGAGCGAGTCCACAACTTTGCGTGTCTCGGACAAAAACGGATTGAGCCGGACCGGATTCTCGGGCGCTACTCCCGGACGAGGCCGAATCTGAAGGCGGGCTTGTTGCGCGGCGTTGGGCAGGCGCCAGCCCAGCACCGGCATCCATGCATAGACCTCCACGCCGCAACGCGTGCGCAACTGCCAGGCGACGCGGGAAAACAAGTCGGCGCGCATGGGCAGAACATGATTGGGAAAGTAGACCGCGGCGGCTGAATCATCGCCATCGGGATCGGCGAAAGCCTGCAGCCAAACCTGGGTTGCACCCATCGCCTTGATGCGGTCAAGAAGCAGGCCCAGGTTGCGCTCCTGCTGCTTCGGGTCGGGATCGTAAATGTAATCGAGATCCACCTGGACGGCGCGGACGATGGCGTCGGGACCAGGCTGGCGCAGCTCCCACGTGAGATCGCCGACAGTGGCGTTGGACATCATGAGGATGCGCGGAATGGCCTGCATCGAGGCCTTGGTGTAGTGAATCTGATCGCCAAGCGTGAAGCTCACCGTCATGTCGAGAGAAGCGGCGATCTCATCGCTCACACGTGAGTATTCGCCGTATGGCCACATGATAGCGCGCGGAGCGCGGCCCAGCTTTTCTCGAATCTCGTCGGAGTTGCGTGCAAGATCGGCGCGCAGGCGCGCGATGTATTCCTCGTCGGTTTCGTAATCGTGTGTGAGCGGGCGGTATTCGTGCGTCACGACGGCGGGAATCATGTTCCCCTGTGGATTCGCTAGAATGCCGTGGTGCTGATTGTAAGTGTGCGAGGCAATTTCGACCAGGCCGCTCGACTGCATCTCGCGCAACTCGTCCCAGGTGGCGAAGTCCTCGCGGGTAAGGGGGAGAGCGCCGTTGTCGACCTTCCCGTCGTCGGGCAGATCTGTCCATGCGCCAACCACCGCCATCACCGCGGGAAACTTGTAAGCCTTCAATAGGGGGAAGACGTTGGTGTAGGCGCTGCGCAAGCCGTCGTCGAAGGTGAGCAGCACGGCTTTGTCGGGCAGCGCTCCGCGGCCGCTGCGCGCATCGATCAACTGCTGCAGACTGATGACGTGATAGCCGTGCGAGCGCAGCCAGTCGAAATGACCGGCCAGGTTGCGGGTGCTGGTGGTGAACTGCTCGGCATCGAGCGACGAACCGACGCCTGGCGCGACGATATCGGCCGCGGCCTTTTGCCCCGGCTTCAGCGATTGCTTGATGCCCACTTGGTCGCGGACGTCGTGGTAGCAAAGGACGACGACATCCTGGGAAGGACTCGCGGCGGAGACATCGGTGGCCGGGGCGCTCTGGGCCAAGGCGCCGGCACAAACCAGGAGTGAGGTGAAACAAATCAGCAGGCTCTTCATTGGCTCCCCCACGTGATTCCGACATGCAGAGCGGTGCTGGTTTCATTCATGCCATCGTACGGTTGCGTGTTCCAAGCCAAGCCGACGCGCCACTCCACGCCCTGGCTCGTCTTCAACAATGCGTTGTAATCCACAGACATCGAGGTACGGGTTCCGTAGTTCGCCTGCCAGTACGGTGCGACATTGAGATTCACTTTCTGGTGAAAGTTGCGATCGTAGCGATGCCAGGTGTGCCAGTCGACGGTGGCGCGCGGACCGAGCGTGAAGTCGTAGCGGGGATTGAAGTACGGCCGGTCTTCGTTGAGCGAGTTGGTGGACTCCCACTCCTGCGCGCTGATTGTGGTCTGCCAGTGCGGCGTCGTCCATACGCGCCTGGTCCACGCGCCGGAAATTGCGGCGCGCTGGTTGCCGTCATTGAAGAGCACGCGCTCGAAACCTCCGTGCGCCGATTGGAGTTCGCTGGCACGCCATTCGAGGTCAGTGTCAACGCTGCGGCCGTGCACGTTTCCAGTGAGGGCGCGCACGGGCACCTCGAAGCTGTCCGTGTCGGCTTCCAGGTGGAACGTCCAGTAATCGTTCAAAGCCACCGCAGTGGCAAGGTTTGCCGCAGTCCGGTGCGCACCCGCGTCATAGCCGATTTCCGCCGAAGCGCTCTGGCGGTCGTAGTTGTAGCCCACGCCCACGCTGGACCGGGTACGTTCCGCGGAGCTGGTGCCGAAGTTGCCGCTGTCACTGAGCTCGTGGGCGAAGCCCCGCCAACGGTTGTCAAGGAGTGGACTAAAAACGTGGGCTTCGGAGTGCTGCGAGCTGCTGCCGACCTGGATGCCGCTGCCCCACGCGAAGATAGCATCGGAATCGATTCCCCATCCGCGCTCGATGTGGACTTCCTTGAGAAAGCGCAGCAGCGAGGGGTCGTCGAAGTTGCGAATGCGCAGTGCAGGAGTCGCGGCGTCGACTTCATCGCGGAGTCCGGCCGCTTCCTCAATCTGCACGGTGGTCATGGATGGAAGTTCATCGCGTGACGCAAAGCCGTCGGCAATGCGGGACTCGCGCAGCGCATAGACCGGCCATCCGCGGGCCAGATGAGAAGAGGCCAACTGCCAGCGGAGGGTTTCGTTGCCCGGAGCGGCCGCCATCAGGCGGTCCAATCGCCGCTGCTCTTCGGCGAGCAGGTCCACATCGCCGCGCATGCGCGCCGCCTGCGCTTCCAGATTCAGGCGCATGCGGTTGGGCTTGGGCGCGCTCTTGCCGGGAGTGCCCAACCACGGGGTGGCTTCTTTGTAGGCGTGATCGATGGTTGCCAGTGCCTGCTTTACGTGCCCGCGTTCCATCTGAGAATAGGCTAGGCCGCTCCACAGGTCGCCGTCGCTGGGCGACTCCTTCACCAGCTTTCGGTAGATCTCTTCAGCGCGTTCCGGCTGGTGGAGTGAAAGATACGTTCCCGCAACGCTCTCCAGCGCATACTGCGGCACTTCGATTTTCTGGAGCGTGAGTTCTTTGTACGACCTTGCAACTTCTTTTGGCCGGTGCAGGTCGTAGAGGGCGACGATGCGATCGAACTGCGCATTGCTCCAGGTTTCACCTCTCGGCACGGCAGCGGCAATGATTCCGTTGAGTCGGGCGAGCGCGATCTCGCTGTCAGCGCGCACCAGCACGCGGTCGGGTGAGTAGACTTCACCCCAGTTTGCTTCTTCTCCGGCCGCAGCGCCGCTCAGCCGAAGATCGGTTTCCGGCACCGCCGGCTTGATTTCCTTCTTGTAAGAATCCGATGCATAAATCTGGCTCCCAACGTGGGACAGCGCCAGGGCCAGGTCGTTGCGCGCGTCCATGTCGTTGGGGAACTGGACCGTGTAGTCCTGATACATTGCAATGGAGCAGATGAAGTCGGCCAGGCGGCTGCAGAGATAACCCTGGCCGCGCAACACATCTTTGTCGTCCTTGTGGTTTCGCACCACGGGTTCCATCAGCTTGGCAGCAGTCACGTAGTCTCCCATGTCGGTCAACACCATGGCTTCTCCCAGCCGCGGCTGCCAGCGATCGGGCTCCAGCTTGTGGGCCAGCCGGTAAAGCTCAAGTGACCTGGTGTAAAGGTGAAGATTGCGCGCTGAGTGACCCGCGGCCTCGGCAACACCGGCGTCATCCTTGGGCGTGAGCGCGCGGTCGTAAAGATCCATCGCATACTGATCTTCACCGGCCCAACTAGCAACGATTGTTGTGTCGGCAAGCAGGCGCGGATCATCGGGGTACTGCTCCACCAATTGCTTCAGCACGGCCAGGCCGGCTTTGGCGCCACCGTGGCGCGCTTGCAAGACTGCGGCTTCGCGCTCGGCACGCGGGGCACGCGATACATCGGATGCTCCAGCCCGGTTCTCGCTCACAGAAAGAACTGCAAGAATTAATGCAAGCACGCGCAACTTGAGCCGGCACATGCGGAGCTGGGGGGAGAAACGCAATCGGGCCGCCTTCACCAACAAGAAAACAATGTGGAACTGTTACCATGATAGCCTTGAAACCACTGAACATACGGCCAAACGGCGACCCGAAAGAACTACGTTAGTACCACATTGGCTTCGTTTTTCTTGGTGCCAAAGTTGTAGCTTACTTAACGAGAGTTACTAGCAAAAACCGCCTGTATTCGCACCGAAATCCAATATCCTTGAACCTCAAGCTATGTTTTCGTTGAGATGCGCAAATTCGACTCGCCGCGCAGCGCAATGCGCGCGAGTCTCAGATGAGGCAATCGGCTCGGAAGAAGCGGCAGCGTCGAGTGCAGCCTGGATGGGTTGGAAATGCAAAAAGGTTTGGCGCCGCAGGTAAGAATAACGAATGTTCCGGCCAGAAGCAGGAGTGCATTCGGAGAACGAAGAAACACTATGGCATTTTCAGAGTTACGGTTTCTTTTCTAGCCTGATTCGAATTTCGGCGCTCCTTGATGCCCCGCCTCAGCGAGCACCAATCGCTCGCAAGAGACCTCGCACGGTCGCGCCCACTTGCCCTCGAGGATTCGGCATACATCAACCCTGAAAATACGCTATTGTCCTATCTCTAAAGTCCATAACATAAAATGACCTGTCACCCTGAGCGAAAGAGGCCCCAAACGCTTTTCAGTTTGGGGATCGTGAGTCGAAGGATCTGCATTTGTCCTTTCCCGATTTTCACAACGAACTTCAGAGACAGGACACCAGCGCACGCAAGGCATCATTCTCTGGAAGGTTAAAAATGCCTGCGAAGATTTGCGCCTCCGAGCCGTGTGCGAAGAGCAATCGGTTCAAGCGGCGGTTGGATGCGGGCCTGGGTGCGCTCGGTTTTACGATTACCGGAGCCAAATGCCGATGCGGATTTCGGGACTTTCAATTCCAGGATAACAAAAGTCCGAAAAATTATTCCGTAAGCTAACAGTTGCATCCAGAGTCACTTGGACAGTCATTACTAAGGTGGGTACGGTCCTAACACCGGCTTCTCACCGGACCGGGCCGATGTGCTATTTCAATCCCTGCTGTCCCGGCCGATGATACGGCATGTAAGGCTCAGAACGAGCCGAAAAAGGATACATAAACAATGCAAGCGACGACCTCATTACCCTTGAAGGCGCAAACCGCTTTCGCCATGTCTTCTTCCGCAATTGACGCTGCCTCCCTCGTCCAGGACGCGAACCTGGAGTCGTTGACCATTCGGGAATATGGGAATTGCATTCAAGGTTTCTTCGTTGGCCTTTGCCTCGAAGGCGTGCTGGCTCTTTGCCTCTACGGCGTCTATCACATCGGTCACATTGTCCGCTAACCCGCGCACGATGAAAGCCCCGGCCAGGAGAGTTGGAAGGCTCTCCTGGAGCGGTTGAAATTGCCGATATTGATTTCGAGATAGGCTGCGCGTGCGGGGTAGAGGAGCAAATCCCGACCAGCTTTTCCGGCTCTCGAATGAACCCGGCTCCCGAATGAAATTGATGAACGTGCCGATTGCGGCGGGTCGGACGTGCAACCGTTTCAGGACTTCTTTGATCTCGGCGAAAACGCCGTGTCTCTTCCAAAAGGCTCTCCACTTGATTCTGGATACGTACCCGATCGCGCATCTGTTGCGTCCGTCGCCGCGTCAGAGTGCGCTTGAGCCGTTGCTCAGCATCGGGAACAAAGCTCAACGTTAGCTCCTCGGCCCGATAACGACACACCAGCCGTTCGGCGACCTTGAAATCCGTCTCCTTGCCGTGCGCAGCGCCGTTGCTCCGAGCCTGCGCCAGATGCAACCGGAAACGATCTTCAAGAGCCATCCAAACCGGATTCCAGTACTGGGCCGTGGATTTCCTGATCACCTCTTCGACGCCATACTCCTACAGCCACTCGGTTAAGCGCTCCAGTTCCAGGATAGTGGCGCCGAAACGGCGGCGCTGCAATCGGTCCGCCTTCCGTTGCGGTGCCTACTCGGTTGCGCTCACCACCACCATGAGCACTCGTTTATGCATATCGATACTCCCTGACGGCTTCGACTAATCCAGAGCGACGTCGGCTCCTCACGCTGTCAAAGACAATACCGCAGCCTCGATCCGACTCTCATCCCTTTCAGTGGCCCGAAGGGCGATTGGGGACTCCCTGATGGTCGCGTCGACTTGAAGTCCGTGCCTTCAGGACGCGTCGACTCTGGTTCCGCTGTAGGCGCAAGGAACCCTTCGCGGGGAGCAGGTGCGTCAGTCGTTTGCCCTCACGAATTTGGAAGCCGCGCAAAAACTCATGCGCAATTGGAACAGTCTGGCCGTCAGAGCTTGCTCTAGGTAATACCGGCGCTGATTTGCTCGAGTGTGCGTCCCTTTGTCTCAGGAACAAATGCAGCAACGAAAACAAAACCGATGAGGCAAATGACGCCGTAGGTGATGAAGACGCCGCTTGCTCCTTCAAGTCGAATTAGAAGGGGAAACGTGTAGGTGAGAAGGAACGAGGCAATCCACAGGGCACTGACGGCCGTGGAGACGCCTTGCGACCGAATGCGGCGAGGAAATATCTCGGAGATCAGAACCCATGTGATCGGCGCAAGGGTCAGGGCATAACAGGCGATCGCGCTCAGGGTGAGGAGGAGGACCGCTTTGCCCTGCCATTGGGCGTGGTAGGCCCAGGCACAGAGGAGATGGGAAACTCCAATACCAATGCAGCCGGCGAGCATCATAAGCCGGCGGCCGATACGGTCGACGAGAACCATAGCGAGTACGGTGAAGACGAGGTTTATGGCGCCAGTGATGACGATGTTGAGGAATATATCGTTGGCTCCGTAGCCGGCGCTGCGATAGACCTCGGCGGCGTAATTGAAGAGGATGTTGATGCCGGTCCACTGCTGCAGAGCGGCGAGTGCGATGCCAACCAGCAGAATTTTGCGAAATTCGGGGAGTAGAAGCTCGCGCCAGGACGATTGGGGCAAGGCGGCGTCAGCGCGCTGTGCGGAATCGATGCTGACTATTTCGGCACTGGCGTATTCGGAACCACCAATGCGTTCGAGGATTGCGTGCGCTTCGCGGGCGTGACCAATGCCGCAGAGCCAGCGCGGACTTTCAGGGATGAACAAAGATGCGAAGGTGAAAACAAGCGCAGGCGCGGTGACGGCGGTGAACATCCACCGCCATCCATATCGTACATTCCAGGTCAGCAGCAGCAAATCGGTCGACATGCCGGCAGGCACGGGACGAGCGATGCGCCAATTGACGACTTGAGCAAGGAGGATGCCGACAACGATGGCAAACTGGTTGAGGCTGACGAGGCGTCCGCGATGAGCTGCAGGGCTGATCTCGGCAATGTAGAGGGGTGAAACATTGGAGCTGAGGCCGATTGCGACGCCGCCAAGAATGCGCCAGAAGATGAAGGCAGGAAAGGACCAGGCCCAGCCGGTGAGTACCGAGGAGATGGCGAAGAGCACAGCGGATGCCAGCAGAATGCGGCGGCGGCCATAGCGGTCGGCGAAAGTTCCTGCGGCGAGAGAACCGATCAAGCATCCGACGAGGGCACAACTGTTTGCCCAACCGACAAGGGCGGCAGAAGAGAGGTGGAAATAGACTTCGTAGAATTGTCGGGCCCCTCCGATGACGACCCAGTCATAGCCGAAGAGGAGACCGCCTAGCGCAGCGACCAGTGCGATTCCCCAGATGTATACGGTGTGCCGCGGTATGACCGAGGAGGGCGGCGGATCGGTGGGGAGTGCGGGATCGTGCATCGCTACCTCTTGTGAAACCGACGAAGATCGATGGCGCCCGAATGGGCATTATCCAAGGCGAGGACTTCTTCGAGCAGACCAAGTCCCTTGGCCTCCTCGCCCAGCCCGAGCCGCGCCTGCGCTTCGAGGAAGCGCGCGGCTACCGCCTGGCGACGAGTAAGGTCTTCTTCGAAGAGGAGCATGGCCGGAAGAGAAGTAGCGAAGTAGTCGATCTTTGGCGTCTGACGTTCGAGTTGGGTGGAATAGTCGAGGATCGCCCGGAAGGCGCGCAGGGCGCCCTGTTCACGACCGAGGCAACGCAGCGCGCTGGCGCTCCAGTAGGAGTTTTCGGAGATGGTTTTTGCTTCCATCTGTTGGAAGTCGCCCTTCTGGTGGGCGGCCCGGGTCCAGTGACATTCGGCTTCGCGGCGATTGCCGGCATCGTGATGCGCCACGCCAAGCCAGTAGTCAATCATACTGAGGTTCATCAGCAGGTGTTTGGCTTCACTCAGATTCTCGGGTGGGTTGGAAGCGGCAACAAGACACGCAATGGCCGGCGCGGGCTCCCCAGCCTGCAGATAACGATGGGCACGCAGGACATTGGCGCGTACGTATTGAGAGAGTACAAGGCCTTCGCCGCCTTCCCACGGCTGGAATTCGCGGCTGAGCAGCAGGTCGAGCGCGCGCTGAGGTTGATCGAGGTTATTGTAGACCGAGGCGAGTTCGACGGAGAGGTCATCGCGCATTTGAACCAATTCCGCATTGGCTTCGAGACAGGCCAGTCTCTCGGTGAGAATATGGCTGGTGCGCTTTAGGAGTTGGTCGTATTCGTACAGGATGCGGGCATCGCGGGGCGCAGCGGCGCGAGCTTTGCTGAATGCTTGAATGGCGCGAGCGGAGTCGTGAAGCGCGTTGAAGTATCCTATGCCGAGATTGCGCCAAGGAGTGGCGAAGGAAGGCTCGAGTGCGACGACGCGCTCCCACATTACGATGGCTTCGGAGTAGCGCCGACGGTCATACAGGAAGTTGCCAAGATAGTAAGGTGCGTGCGGATCGCCTGGATCTGCCTGGACCGCTTTGGTTAGGAGAACGAGTTCTTCCAGGCGGCTGGGAAAGACATAAGTAGGATCGGCGTGGCGAGCGCGATTGCGAACATCAGCGCTTTCCGTGAGACATCCAAGATTATCGAGGATGTCCGCCTGAAGATAGAGCCGCAATGGAGCTGCACCGGCGGTTGTGCTCGGGTCTGAGGCGGTCAGCACTGACAGTGCTTCGTCCTTGAAACCCGCACGCACGAGTTCGAAAGCTAGGTCGAGTAGAAGTTGGCCGTCTTTAGGCGGCGCATCCTGCGACAGCCAGCGGCTGAAGATGTCGAGCGGATCGAGGGCGCGAGTTTCCTCAAGGAAGGCCGCAGCTTCAGGGTTGCGTCCGAGACGCCGCAGCACCAGAGTACGGAGATTGCGGGCGTTGAGGTTTTCGGTTTCGGCGCGGAGGGATCGGTCAAGATGATCCAGCGCAGTTGCCCAGTCGCCCCGATTGCAGTCTATCTCGGCGAGACGGTGATAGGCCGGAGCGCGCCACGCAGCGTTCCATGTGCTCTTATAAAAGGCATCGTAGGCCTCGTCTGGACGTTGCAGATAGGAAAGCGCCAGACCGAGGGTGTAAAACGGCTCGCCGTCAGCTGGATTGGGGTTGCGCACGGTGAGGCGGGCGATGGAGGCACGAAGATATTCTTCGGCCTGACGAAACTCGCCGCGGTTCAGGTGCCACCCGCCGAGGGCTAGATTGCAGCGACTGTCGCCGGGGTCGCGTTTCACCGCCTCGCGCCAGTAAATTTCCGGTGCGCGAGTTGGATGCCGATATTGCTCAAGATGGAGGCCGGTCAAAAAGAGTTCATCGTTGCCGGCCACGTCTTCCGGTAGAGGCGGCTCGATGGCGACGGAGGGAGTTGGGACAGGCAAAATCTCACCCGGCGCATAGCGCAGTACGCGGCGGTCGCCATCTACGAGCGTGAGTTCGAGAGAGCCTGTGACCCCGTTGGTCGATACCTGCAGATGCAACAATTCGGGGGCGGTCAGGCTGCCGGTCCAGCGCGTAACTTCGGATTCACCAATCCTGACCGTAAGAATCGCCTGAGGAAGGTCCTCAGTGACCTGAAGGTGAAGGGTAACGAGTCCATCGGAATTCTCGACGCGGAGAGCAGCGCTCAAATTGGCGAGGTCGGGGACGCCAATGTCGCCGATGGGGTACCAATATTGACTGAATACTTTCGTTTCGCCAGGTGCAATGAAAGAGAAGTCAGGCTGATTGTCGGTGTAAACGCCGGACATGAGCTCTACGTAGGGGCCGTCGCTGTCGGTAAGGCTCCGGTCCCAGGCATAGCCGAAGTCGAGGTTACCCCAGGTCCATTGTTTCTTGCCGGGTGCGATGTGGTGGTTTGCGTAGGCGACGGTGCCAGCGCGTCGGCGATGGTCGTAGCCGCCGAAAAAATCTCCGCGAGAGCCGACAATCATATAGCTGGTCGGGACGGGGATATTGGCGTACCAGCCGAGGTCGTTGGGAGGGTAAGAGCCATCTGGGGTGAATTGGCTGGGCATTTCTTCGGGAGGAACGCCAGTGCGAGCGCGCTTACCGTAATCGATGCCGTAGTAGACGCCATGGCTGAGTGGATATTCGGTGAGGGCGCGCTTGGCATGATCGGCGGCGTAGCGCACGTCTTTTGGAAAAAATGACTGGTACTGCTCATGAACGTGAGTGGCTACGTTCGCCCACCAGAGGAAGGTCTGAGTCAGGAGAGTGCGGTTATACAGACGGACCTTGAGCTCGACGTAGGCCTTGCCTGGATGCAGGCAGACACCGTGCATGCCCTTCATCCGGGCCATAGGATCGTGATCGCTGCACCAGACGGTAACCGAGCCGTCAGGAGCGCGCTCGATGGCAGTCTCCACGGGCATGAATGTAGCCGGACGATGATGCTGAGGCCAGTTGAATTCGACCCCTCCGGAAATCCAGGGTCCGGCGAGGCCGACCAGGGCCGGCTTAATGACATTCTGCCGGTAGAAGAAGTCATAGCCCGTGCGTTTATCCACTCCGACATGGATACGGCCGCCAATCGCAGGCAAGATCATGAGGCGCAAAAACTCATTCTCGATGTGGACGGCGTCCCAGGATTCCATACTGGGAGTTCGTTCGACATAGTCGATGACCGGCAGAGGATAGACCCGGCCGCTGCTGCCCTGGTACACGCGTTTCTCGAGGAAGAGAGGATTGGGATCGGGGATAGCAGGCGCGTAGGTGAGCATCGATACCGCGGCGCGCCAAACCTTGACAGGTCCCTGCTCCTCAGCGGGAGGAGGTGGCAATTCGAGTTTGGATAAACCGGCCGACGGCTCGCTGCCTGGGTTTGATGCGCCCACTGCGTCCTGCCACATAGGATCCCTCTCACAGCCAATGGAGCGCGCCGGGCAGAAAGTTGTGGCCGCACTCGAAGATCGTGTACGTTACCGCACATCTCACTGTAGGAGGCGCTTTCACCGCTTGTCAAGTAACGAGCGGACCGAAGTTCCTCCAGAAGTACACGCCGGATGCGCGCTTCTTTCACCTTGCATTGAAATACGTGTTCTCGGTCTCTGACAAGATGAATACGATCCTTCGAGTTTGTGCAATCCCGAATCCCAAAAGCGGGACCTGGGGCACCCCAATCGATACAAAATCAGGTTGTCAGAGACTTGGTGAGAAGAATCTGAACTGAAACAGGTTCCCTTTTCTTTATGAGAAGCCGTTTTCGTCTTAGTATTGTTCACGTGATAAATCTTTTACACCTTCTATGGGAGAGCAACTTGCTGCGGACTAAATCTTCAGCGTTTTGTCTACTTTTGCTCTTTGGAGTTTCAAGCGGTTCACTGGCTGGGGCCCAGTCAAACCCCGACGAAGTGAGTTCGCCGGATCATCAAATCGTTGTTTACTTCAAGGTGCAGCCAAGCAATAAACCCGAAGCTACGGGGCCGGATGGCCAGCTCGTCTACGCAGTCACGTTTCATGGGAAAAAAGTCTTTGAAGAGTCAGCACTGCGCCTTGAGCTCGCGGATCAAGCACCTCTCGGGGCAGCTGTTCATATTACCGGTACAATCCCTGGTTCAGGAGCGGACGACTACCATCTCCTCGCTGGCAAGACGTCTGTCGTCCATGACACATACAACAGCTTGACCCTGCAGGTTCAGGAGAGCGCCAGCCCGGGCCGCACATTTGCGATCGAGGCGAGAGTCTATAACAGCGGGCTGGCGTTTCGGTATCACGTCCCAGAACAGTCTGCGCTCACTCGCTACCAGCTTACGCAGGAGGATACCGAGTTTCGTACGGTGATGGACGCCGACGCCTGGGCTTTACGGCTGCCGAACTATCAAAGTGCGTATGAGAGCGAGTACGTTCCTCAGGTCCTGAGCGCACTTAGTAATCAGGGTGGTGTTTCGAGCTACATTCTGAATGGCGCGCCGATGTTGCTGCACATGCCTGGACTCGCATGGGCTGCGGTGGGAGAAGCAGATTTGGAAGGCAATGCCGCGATGTACCTGGAAAACCCGACTGGCAACTGGACCGGACACTATATCGTCACCAAGATCTCTCCAGCGCTGGACGGAAAAGGGCCGGCAGTCGACGCGAGTCTTCCGCACGACAGTGCATGGCGCGTGATCCTGATCGGTGACACTCCAGGCGAGCTCGTCGAGTCCAATATCTTCACCGATCTCAACCCTCCGAACCGCATCGAAGACGCGAGTTGGATCCATCCCGGGAAAGCTTCCTGGAACTGGTGGAGCGGCGATCTGGGACCGGATGGTCAGTCGGCGTACACGACGAAGAACATGGAATACTACGTCGATTTCGCGGCTGCATCCGGGTTTCCATACATGATGCTTGACGCCGGCTGGTCGGATCGCGACATTACGAAGATGCGCGGCAACGTCGATGTGCCCGAGCTGGTGCGGTATGCCGCAACCAAGAACGTGAAGATCTGGATATGGTTATATTCGAAGGCCGTCGCAGAGCAGATGCAACAGGCATTCCCACTCTATGAAAAGTGGGGAGTGGCGGGGGTGAAGATCGACTTCGTTCTACGCAACGATCAGAAAGGAATTCAGTGGTATTACGACGTCGCAAAGCTTGCAGCCGAACATCATCTAATGGTGGATTTTCACGGCGCGACGCAACCTTGGGGCATACAGAGAACCTATCCGAACGTTCTCGACTATGAGGCAGTATTAGGTCTTGAGAACAACAAGGCCGGGCGCCGCGACGGTCCAGTCAATCGCACGACGTTTCCGTTTACGCGGATGTTGAGCGGTCCCATGGACTACACGCCTGGCGGCTTTGACAATGTGACACGGGAGGATTTCGTTGCGCAAGACACGAGTCCCATGGTCATGGGGACGCGGGCCCAGCAGCTTGCCCTCTACGTGGTCTTCGATGAGCCGCTTGCAATGGTGTCTGACGCACCATCGGCTTACGAAAATCAGCCGAGTTTTGGTTTCATCAAGGACGTGCCCACAATATGGGATGCCACCAAGGTACTGAATGGTGAACCGGGAGAATATGTCACCATTGCTCGGCGTCATGGCGATGATTGGTATCTGGGAAGCATTACCAACTGGACGTCGCGTGACCTCGATATCTCACTCGGTTTTCTCGGCAATGGCGTGTACATTGCGAAGCTTTATGAGGACGCCGCCGACTCTGCCCAGAACCCTAAGCATGTGGCCATTCGCCAGCAGCGTGTGCGAAGCAGCGATACCCTCACGCTTCGCATGGCGACCGGAGGCGGTTGCGCAATCCGATTCGTACCGACTCAATGATAGGAAGTTAACTCGCTAATTTTTTCACTGAGCTCGTAAGCCTGTTAGCGAAGAGTGAGAGATTGCTGCGGAGAATGATATGCGGGGCGAATCGTTGAGTCTTAACGGGCTTGTCCTTATCGGTCAGGTGAGCAATAAGCGTTTCGAACGCAGTTTTACCTTGCGCTTCCGGTCTCTGATAGAGCGTGGCCAGCACTTTACCTGACTCTAAGAGTGGGATCAGCGCTGGAAAAAGATCGGTCGCAATCACTTGAACGCGGCCGAGAAGTTTCAGTTCTTCAAGCGCACGGAACACTGGAGCGCTATTTGCAGTGCTGATGTAAATCGCATCGGGGCGCGTTTTGGCTTTCAACAATGCGATGGATTGGCGGTAGGCATCCTCCGCGCTTTCGTGGGATTCGACGACCGGAAGAAGTGTAAGGTGGGGAGCAAACATCGCAAGAGTCGCGGCAAACCCCCGGAGTTTTTCCGCATGGTCGAAAGTGGCCAAGTCGCCGGTAATGGTTGCGACTCGGGATGGGCTTTGCAGCTTATGCGACAGGAGCTCCGCTGCGAGCGCACCGCTGGTGTACGCGTCGACGGTAACCGACGCAATGCGTCCGCTGTCCGGCGCATCGCTGGCGACGCAAAGCATAGGAGTGCCTTGTCCGACTATACGGCGAATAACGCCGGCCAATTCGCGGGGGCGGCCCGGCGTGAAGAGAATGCCGTCGTACTTCTTCGATGCAACGCTCTCAAGCGCCGCAACCTCGCCCAAACCTATACGCGGATAATCGATGAAATCGAGTGTAAGGTGCATTCCGATAGCTTCGTCCGCGGCAGACCGAATACCTGCACGCAGAGGATTGAAGAAAGCTGCTATCTCGCGGGGAAACACAGCCGCCACTCGAACTTTGCGGTTCAGCTTGAGCGACCTGGCGGCGATGTTGGGTTTGTAGCCGAGTTGCTCGGCCATGCGCAACACCCGCGCCTTGGTGCGGGTGCTTACCCCAATACGTCCATGCAATGCGCGGTCCACTGTGCCGATCGAGGTTCCCAGCGCTTCCGCGATGTCACGAATGCCGGCCGCTTTGCTGTTTTTGTCTGCCGAGCGCATATCGAAAGTTACTGACAGTCTCGCACACCGCGGTGCCTGAAAGCGATGAAAAATGGATTTTGGCAAGGTTGGTAAAGGATGTGTAATTTTAATACCGTGAACGTACACACTGCTGGAAGACAATCCCCGGATGCGCCCTGTCCATAACCCTGCCCCAAAGGCTATTCACATGAAACCGAATCGGCGCGACTTCTTGCTTGGCGCTATGGCTACTGCTGCACTCAAGCTCGGCTTGGCCACGCCGGAAATCGGGGAGACGCCGATTTGGTTTGAGCACCCGGCGGAACGGTGGCTGCATGCCCTGCCGGTGGGAAACGGCAGGATCGGGGCCATGGTATTTGGAGGCGCGGCCCGAGAGCGGTTGCACCTGACAGGGAGTACTCTGTGGTCGGGCGAGCCAATTAAATCCTCGAGCGCGAGAGTCTATACCCGCTATCCGCAACCTATTCTTTGCAGAGCGCTATTCGGAAGCAGAGGAACTCTGCCGGAAAGACCTATTGGACAAGGGTGGGCAATTCGGTACTGCATTACCGATGACTTACCTGGAGATAGAAACGATCCTGCCAGCGGAGGCTTCTAAATTTCGTCGCTCTCTTGATCTTGATGGGGCCATCGCGCGGGTCCCGGGAATGCGACCCCATCGGGATCAGCTCGAGATCTACAACACGCGCGGAACGCGCAGGGATATACTCAAACTCGCGAGTGAAGACCTGGCACGCAATGACTTTCAAGCGCATTAACAGGCAGTTACCAGCTTTCAGCTCAATCTAAAGCCCGTAGTTCGCCTTATCGTAGAACCCACCGTACTGCTCTTCGAGAGATTCAACGAGCGTCCCTTCATCGGGCGGTAATTCGTCGAAGGCAGCTTCAATCCGGCCAAACCACTGCTGCTCCTTGCGGGAGAGATGCAGCTTGTCCGCCTCGATTCCTTCCTTGAGCAGATCCTGTGCTGCGCGGCCCGCAGCAATCGTCTGCCGATAAGGCGTGCTCTCAGCCACGATTGCAGCCGCGATGCGCAGGGTGGCAGCGGGCGAAAGTATCGCAGCCTGCGGGCTAAGCCACTCATCGGATGCAGTCATCTAATCGCGCAGATCCAGCGCTCCGCCGCGGCTCGCAGCTGCGTTCATCAGGCGGCAATCGTAAGCCAGCAGCTCAGTAAAGACTTCGGGCGCATTGCCTGAGAGCAGGCGGACGTTCTGAACTGATTCGTTGCTCCATAGGTCGCACATGGCGGCGGCAATGTTGCCGAGCGGGCTGAAGTGTGCACAGCTGGCCGACTTGCCTTCCATTGAAATGGGCATTCCGGTAATAGCTTTCATCACCGGACCTTCGTAGGCACAGTCTTTTGACGGTCCAAGCGCTCCCTGCTCGAATGCGGCCAGGCTACGGACCGCGCTCATTGCTCGGACCACCGCCGCAAGAACTTCTGGAAGCATTTTCTGATGCGCCAGCTGCATGGCGGTGTTGGCGAATCCGCACGCGGAGTCTGCGCCCGGAATCACGCCGCGGTTCGCCTCTGAAATTGATACGATCTTGCTCCAGAGCCATGCAGTATCGCGCGGAGCAAGAACGCCAAGCGCAAACACAATGCCCGGGAAATCCCCGTACATGAGCGCCGGGTCATGGACTTCTTTGCCGCCCACCGACTCGATCGAGAGGATGTCTGCACCGGCCTGGGCGCAAAGTTCAAGTGAATCAAAGAGCCGCTGCCACGGTTCGCCCGTGCGCAGCATTGGCGGCTTCAACTGATCGCGGATGTCGGTCGGTGTGACGCGCAGCGCGCACGGCAAACCATGCTTTTCGTGGCAGCCCACAAGATGGCGCTTGAGGATCGAGGTGATCTCCGCCCCCCACCCTGGCCTCTCGGTCATCGCCGGCAAAAGTTCAAATTCCAGCACGATGCCCGGTACTGCAAGCGCAATTGCACGACGTAGAATGTGCGCAGCCATCTCTTCGTAATGCGCCTTCACCTCAGGCCACGTGGATTCATTGATGGAGATCGGAGGCAGAGTAAAGTTGACTTCGGGAAAAACGGTTCCGGCGCCAATGGTGAGCCCCAGACCACATGAGAGCGGGTGAGGGCAGACGCCGTAGAGAAGTTCTTCTTGGTTGGAAATCGCCAGCGATGTGAACTTTTGAGTTGTAACGGCGATCGTCATGCAGCACTCGCGAGTAGGCTCTTCACCAGCCCAACAGCGGCACTTGCATTCTCGCTGTAGCCGTCAGCTCCAATCTCATGGGCATACTGCATTGTCACCGGCGCGCCGCCAATCAGTATCTTCACTTGCGTGCGAAGTCCCGCGGCCTTGATTGCGTCGATGGTTTGCCTCATAGCGGGCATGGTGACCGTTAGCAGCGCGGACATGCAAACAATATGGGGTTTGCGTTCTTCAATGGCCGCAACAAAGCTCGCCGGCGAAACGTCGGCGCCGAGATCGATGACTTCAATCCCGCTGCCTTCGAGCATCGAGGCCACGATGTTTTTGCCGATGTCGTGGAGATCTCCCTTGACCGTGCCGATGATGACACGCACCGCCATCTTCTGGCCGGCAGCGGAAAGCAGCGGCTTTAGCAGCTGCATGGCGCCCTTCATGGCTCGTCCGGCAAGCAGAAGCTCGGGAACAAAATATTCCTCGCATTCGAAGAGCCGGCCCACTTCATCCATGGCTGGAACCATCGATTCCTGGATCAGGTCCATGGGTGCGGTTCCTGCCGCAAGAGCCGCTTCCATCGCGGCATGGGCTTTCTTCGCATCGCCCTTCAGAATTGCATCGTAAAGGTCTTTCGATTGTGCCATCTCGATTGCCTTGTTTAATTCTCAATTGCCTCGTTTTTACATCGGAAACCAATGCTGCCAAGTGCGATGGATCACACTTGTCTAATGGCTGCGGCCCCCTGAATATGTTTCCATTCATCCAAGGGTGGAAGAAAAGACTTAGCGGTGCATGATTTTCAGCAAAGAGTGATTTGTATTCAGTATACAAGAGACGGAAATGGAATTACAATTACTTCAACTCAGCCCAAAGGCCAGCTCCTATGCTTCTGAATGCCCGCCGGGCTGGCAGCTTCTTTTCACCAGGGAGTCGTGTTGTGATCACAGCAAGCGGACGTAATGCATCATCCTCCGATTACCTCGCCCTGCCCCTTTCTGAAATGCAAGCGATCATTTCGCGCTTTCACCAGCGAGTCAGCGCTTCATTCCAAAAACATCCGTCCACCATTGAGTCGGTCCGCAAAGCGCTCCGACATCAGGGAGTTTAGTTCTCCAAGACTTATATTGATACGGAAGCCGCTTGGCAATCTTCCGGTTATCGTTGTACATTGTATACAGAATACTTACCATGGGCAATGAAATGAATCGTCGAGTGTGAATTCGTCTATCGTATACGATCGAAAGTATGTGCTACTTTTCCGATATGCCCCAGGAGGAACCATCAAGACGGGAGCCGCCGTTGATACTCGGCCTATGCCGGAATTCCGCCTTGCAAATGCCGCTGACCTGCACGAAACCTACAGCGTTTATGTAATTGCTAACGAAGAACTTAATCGCCAGCTTGGTCGCCCTTCCGATCTCGAGAAACATACCCTGCCAACCAGGGCTCTGGCAGTGCGATCAAATGCCCTTATCTACGACCGGGAACGCTTCTGGGTGGCTGACTTCGAAGGCAGAATCGGTGGGTTTGGGCTTGCCACCCGTCGTCGCACATTGTGGTATCTCGCTGCATTACACGTCCTGCCCGAGTTCCAGGGTCGCGGCGTTGGATCGGAACTTGTCCGACGCTGTCTTGGCAGTTTTGACCCCGGTGACAGCCCGACCATGCTGACAACAAGCGACTCGGCGAACCCCGTTTCGACCGGAATGTACTTCCGGCTCGGCCTCATGCCGCAGACAGCCATCATCCAGGTGCAGGGGCAGCCCCGCTCGCTGGGACTGAATGATGTGGTCCTCCGCCAGGCGGACGGACCCGCTGCGCTGGAGCATTTTGACCACATCGACAAGATCGTTTTAGGAGAAACTCGCCCTGAGGACCACCACTGCTGGGCCAATGTTTCAAGCTTGGTTCCGTACCTGGCGTTTGAAAAAGACCGCATGGTCGGTTACATCTACGTCGACCGAGAAGGCGCGGTTGGGCCAGCAGCAGTCGAGCGGCCTGAGCTGTTGCCGGCCACAATCTCAGCAGCGCTCGAGACCTATGCCGCTGACCGATCGGCCCCAGTGCAGATCAGAGTTACGAGCGACGCGCGCGAAACCCTTAGCACCCTGTTTTCTCACGGAATCAACTGCATCACTGAGGTTCGTCTCCTTCTTACTTCCCGAAGATTCGGCCTCTTTGATCGATACCTGTTTTCAGGTGCAGATGCGCTCTTTTGATCTCCAATGAATCTACTGCTTCGTAATCCGCGCGTTCTGTTTGCCCGGCAAACCGGCGAAGATCTCTTCGTCATCGATGGGCGCATCCAATTCCACCACGCTCGCCAGGGAATGCACTCGAACGGCGATGGATTGTTTGTTCTTCCAGGGCTGGTTGACTCTCATGCTCACCTCATCACCTCGCCATCGATCGGCGTCCCAGGTTACACCGAAGCCCGGCAGACAGACCCTGAAGAATTAACCCGCCGCGTCATTCGGCATCTTCTTGAGCAGCGAGACGGTGGTGTCCTTGCCGTTCGCGACATGGGCGCGCCCACAACTACCGTCGTTGACGTGATGAGGGGCCTTGATCACTCGCTACCCTATCTCCAGGCCGCAGGGAGATTCATCGCTCCGCCTGGCCGCTATCTTGTGAATACCGCTCGTGAAGTTTCGGGTAAGGACCTTGTGACTGCGGCGAGCGAAGAAGCCTCTCTAGGCGGCGGTTGGGTAAAATTCATTGGCGACTCCGGGCATCGCGACCACCCCGGAGAAGATGCGGATGTGGGCTGGACCGTCGACGAACTGAGGCCCGCTGTCGAGGTTGCACGGCGTCTCGGAGCACGAGTCGCAATGCACGTCACGACTCCGGCAGCCGTTGAATTGGCAATTGCGCTCGATATCGATTCCATTGAGCATGGATCGCATCTGAAACCAACCCACCTGAAGCAAATGGCAGAGCGCGGCCGCGCATGGACTCCGACACTCGCAGCATTTCGTATCTTTCTCGAGCGCATTCGCGCGCAGCAACTGCGAATCCCAGAGCAATCATTCGCTGAAGCGGTTGAGGCAATCGAGCGTCAGCTCCCTCTTGCGGTAGCAAACGGCCTCACAATTCTATGCGGCTCCGACGGAGCAATCGACCATGGCAAGATCGGCCTCGAAGTGCTCGCGTTTATAAGCGCAGGGCTCACGCCGGAACAAGCACTCCGCGCAGCGACGGTCGACGCCTGGAAATACCTTCGCCTGGGTGAGCCGCTCGCTGAAAACTCGGTGGCTGATTTTGTGGCGTACGATCGCGACCCGCTATCTAACCCTGAAGTGCTCCTCAGCCCCCGGCTGGTAGTCCGGAATGGGCACATCGTCTCTGGCAGGATGTGAATATGGAATCAATTGAGAAGGACCCCGGGGTCATGAGTCTTTTGAAAAGGTTGCCTCTCCGAAGGCAGACTTTGCAGGGAAAGATATGCGAACAATGTAACAAGAATTGAGAGAGTGAATTTGTATGGAGAATTGTGTGAGTGGCTGCAAGAAATGCATCAGCCGGCGGAACTTTTTATCTCTCGCAGCGGCAAGCACAGCATGGGTATTGACCGATGATGCCAAGGGCGCGGTGATCGAGGGGAATTCTTCCTCGTTTGCAGACAACAAAGCAGCCAAACCACTGCCGGGCGGCATTACTCCGCAACGATTCGAAGAAGCTAATCGGCGCGCTGCAGAAATTGTTGCGAAACTGACGCTCCCTGAAAAGATCTCACAGCTCGGCTGCTACGCACCCGCAATCGAGCGAGTCGGCCTGCCAACCTTTAACTACTACGCAAATGAGGCTCTGCACGGGCTGAATCATAACGGGCCCGTCACATGCTTTCCGCTTCCGCTGGCTCTCGGCTGCACCTGGAACCGCGCCCTGGTTCAGCAAGTATTCAATGTCGTCTCAGATGAAACCTGGGGCATGGCACAAGAAAAGCGGGATGGACCTGGCAATGTTCTCACCGGCGACCATCAACATGGGAGCGCGCGATCCACGCTGGGGCCGTGTTGGTGAAAACTACAGCGAGGACCCCTACCTGGTTGAGCAGATGGCAATCGCTACCGTCACTGGGATGCAGGGCAACGATCCGCGCTACATGAAAACCATTGCATGCGCAAAGCACTATATCTCTAACGAAACCGATTCCGACCGGCACACCGTCTCTGCCTCAGTCGATCCGCGCAGTTTCTGGGAATACTACGCACGTGTCTTTGAGACGGTAGTAAAGCAGGGCCGCGTCTTCACCGTTATGAGTTCGTACAATTCCCTCAACGGCGTTCCAACTTCATGCAGCCGCTTTTTGCTCACTGACGTTCTGCGCAATCTGTGGGGATTCCAGGGTTACGTAGTGTCCGATTGCGACGCTGTGGAAGACATAGCAAAGACGCACAAATTTGTGCCTACGCTTGAAGAGGCTTCTGCCCTGGCGGTGAATGCCGGATGTGACATTAATTGCGGCACTACATACCAGGATCATCTGGCAGCTGCAGTCGATCAAATGCTGATCAGCGAGTCTGCAATCGATCAGGCGGCAATTCGCTCATTCACTGGCCGCCTGTTGCTGGGGCAGTATGATCCACCCGGGCAGAATCCGTATAACAAGATTCCCATTTCCTGCCTCGAGAGCGACGCTCATCGCGTGATCGCGCTTGAAGCTGCCCGGCAAGCCATCGTTTTGTTCAAGAACAAAAACAATTTTCTGCCGCTTGATCGAACAAAGATCAAAAAGATTGCGGTCATCGGCCCAATGGCGGCGGTTTGCAATCTTGGTGATTACAGCGGCGGCTCATTCAATTTAATTTCGCCCTTACGGGGCATTCGAGATTTGTTCGGAGTTCAAGCCCCGGCATCTTATAAGAAGTACGCGAACGATTATGCCAAATACGATGGCCCGCTTGGCATTGAGGCCTGCAAAGAAGGCGGGCACGATTTAAGCTACGACACTAACGGTACCCAGGGCTGGTGGGCAAAGAACTGGGTCGATATTCCCGGTCGCGTAAAAGCATGGGCGGCGTACAGCGGAGTTCAATTTACGGGCGCCACTGAACTCAACGCGCGCGTCGCGACTACGTCGGATGTGGCCACGATGGAAGTGCGCCTCGACGATCTGAACGGTCCAGTCCTCTGCCAAATCAAGATTCCGAACACTGGCGACTTCCAGAAGTGGACTAATGTCTCAGCGCCAATCAGCACAGTTACTGGAGAACACTCCGTCTACATACTCTTTATCGGCGAGCCTGGCCCGCTGTTCGGCATTCAGCATTTCGAATTGACTCCAGCCGCGCCCATAGCGCCGGCAGCAAACGAGCCGGTTGAAATCACCTATGCATTGGGCTGCACTGTGTTAGGAAATCGCGATCCAGATGAGTTTGCAAAAGCAATCAATGCGGCCAGCGCAGCAGATGTGGCTCTCGTGTATGTCGGAGTTGACGAACAGGTGAGCGTCGAGGGTCTTGACCGCAAGTCGATTGGCCTGCCGGGAGCGCAGAATGACTTGGTGAAGGCCGTTTACGCAGCGAACCAAAAGACAGTGCTGGTCATATCATCCACTGCACCGGTGGCGCCGAACTCTGACGAGCAGGAGAAGTTACCCGCAGTTGTGGGGGGCCTGTTTCTGGGACAAGCGCAGGGACGCGCGCTGGCCGAAGTAATCTTTGGCGATTACAATCCAGGCGGAAAAACGAGTACCACTTGGTACGCCAACGCCGAAGACCTGCCAGACTTTCACGACTACAAGGTAATGAACGGCCGAACCTACATGTATTTCAAGGAGACGCCGCTTTATCCTTTCGGCTATGGCCTCAGTTACACATCCTTCCAGTACAGCGCGCTTCAAGTGAGCGCCAAAACGCTGAAGCAGAATGAATCTCTAAGTGTGCGCCTTACCGTTACCAACACCGGCGACCGCGCGGGCGACGAGATTGTTCAGTTCTACCTTCATGCTTCGAGCGACGCGAACAACTTGATATTGCCGCTCAAACAGCTTGTCAACTTCTATCGGATTCATTTGAAGCCCGGTGACCAAAGAACAGTGAAATTCGATCTTCCTCACTCCGAGCGCTCTCTGCGCTTCTGGGACGATGCAACCCGAACATTCAAGCCAGTCAATGGAAGCGTCGACTTGCTGGTCGGCTCCTCGTCTGACGACATACGACTCACGGCGAAAGTCGAGATGGCGTAGCGACACATCGCTACACCTGGGCAATCAAAAGGTTTTGCGCTGCTATCCCGGCTGATCCCGATCGCCAAAGCAACGATTCATGAATTGGAAAGTAACGGCTATGAGTGAAAACAATGTTTCACGTCGCGGATTTATTCTGAACGCAATCGCCGGCAGCACTTCTCTTCTGGCTTTGCCAAGCGCTCTGGCGGAGAGTGCTTCTGCCTCACACAGCGACAAGCCCGACGCCGCCGCCCAATCTCAGAGAAGTTCCGCAACGAACAACAGCGAAGTTGCCCCACACTCTGAATTCGCAAAATTCAGCGAGCTTCCGATACGTGCGATCCAGCCTCAGGGATGGCTTAAGGCATTCCTCGAGACACAACGGGATGGCATTACCGGTCACCTCGATAAGACCGGAGGGTTTCCATTCGACACAGACGGCTGGGCCGCGCCCGAGATCTCAGATATCTCCCATAATCCCTACACTTATGAACAGACGGGGTATTGGGTCGACGGAATGATTCGCTGCGCCCACTTACTGCAGGATGACAAGTTAATCGAGAAGGCGACTCGCCACACTAACTACGTACTTGATCATCCTGACAAGGACGGCTATCTCGGCCCGTTAGTACTCAAGACGAAATTGCGATGGCCTCATGTAGTTTTCTTTCGGGCGCTCTTCGCGCATTCATCCGCAACTGGAGATCGCCGCGTACAAACCGCAATCAAACGCCATTTTCTCTCTTCGCCTTACCCGTACGCTCTGGGCCGCGAAGCATGCAGCATCGAAGCAATCCTCTGGGCATACGAGCGTGACAGAGATCCCGCCCTCTTGCAACTCGCGCATGATGTTTATGGCAAGCTCGAAACCTCTTTCAAGTTGAACGGCGTTTCACCTGAAGCGTACTGCGACGGCAAACCGAGCGATGCGCACGGCGTGAGTTATAACAAGATGGCAAAGCTGGGAGCATTAATGTACATGCAGACCGGCCACGAGGATCATTTGAACGTTTCAGTGCAGGCATATCGAAAGCTGGATGCATTCCATATGCTTGTTGACGGAGTCAACGTATCCAGTGAGGAGATGCGTGAGTTAACGCCTCTCGAATCTCACGAAACCTGCGATATCGCCGACTACACGTGGACTGTCGGTTATTTATTAATGGCTACCGGCGATACAGACTACGCAGACAAAATGGAACGCGCCTGCTTTAACGCCGCGCCGGGCGCGGTTACTGAAGATTTCACCGCCTTGCAGTATTTTTCCTGCCCCAATCAGGTAATCGCCGCGCACAACACAAATCACAATGTCTATTT
The DNA here is from genome assembly GCA_963732165.1 of uncultured Acidobacteriaceae bacterium. GTDB lineage: Bacteria > Acidobacteriota > Terriglobia > Terriglobales > Acidobacteriaceae > Telmatobacter. The sequence continues at coordinate 60,697 of CAVSYM010000020.1, read as the reverse complement.
TCGCGGCGACCGCACCATGTCATACGCGACCGCTCATATCGCCGCATGCTGCTCGGGCAATGTCAATCGCATCTTGCCCAATTTTGCGTCGCGCCTGTGGATGAAGGACAAGGACCACGGTCTGGTTGCAGCCCTCTATGCCGCCTTCGCAGGTAAAGTATCGCGTTGGAAAGCAGCAACAGGAAGTCGTGATTACCGAAAAGACTCGCTACCCGTTCTCCGATCGAATTGTCTTCACGATGAACATGAAGGCAAATTGCGAATTCCCTTTCACGGTGCGGATACCGGGCTGGTGCAGTAACGCGAGCGTGCACGTAAACAATCAGCTTCTTGACCAGCAACTGAAGGCTGGTACCTATGTCAAGATCAATCGAGAGTTTCACGACGGCGACGAAATCGTTGTGACGCTTCCGCAGGAGATTAAGACAAGTAACTGGCCGCTCGATGGAGTCGCACTTGAGAGAGGGCCCTTGGTTTATTCCCTGAAAATCGATGAGGAATGGGAGCCGGCCGATAAGTCGATCGAATCAGCCGTGCAGCTATTGGGAGTCTATAACATCGGCTGGCGCTATGCGGGATTGCTGGGACGAAACGCCTATCCTAAGAGCCCCTGGAATTATGCGCTGGACATTAACTCTCAGAATGCGGGCGCCGTAACTCGAGTAACTGAAAACGATTGGAGCGAAGACGCCCCGTGGAGCGCCAAGGCGCCCCCGATTGAACTCCGGGTTCCTGCCCGGCGAGTTATTGGTTGGGACTTAAACCGGCCCAGCGAAATCATGGTCGAGGGCGGCATTTCCGATCCAGGCATTGTGGAGAAGAAATACGACACCAGGTACGACGATCCGAGTTGGCTGCGTAAGGGCGATTTCGCCTTCACTCCGCAGTTGCCGTCAAAATCAGATTCCGGGATCAGACTTTCGGAAGAAACCGAAGTGGTGACGCTCGTTCCCTATGGCTGCGCCAAATTGCGAGTCACCATTTTTCCGAGAGTCGACAAACTCAAGACTCCTGGCTCGTCTTAGCGAGTTCGTTTAGAGCGCAGAAACCCCGGTCTGTACCCTGAGCATTCAAGCCTCGGGGGGACGCAGACCGACGCTTCGCAACTTTCTGGCTACCAGCTTGGGCTCGGCCAAACGGGTCCTGGCCGGCAGGTTTCTCCGTAGTCGATCATGACCTGGGCGCCGGTCATATATGAAGCGTCCTCAGACAGCAGAAAGGCGATTACGCTCGCGATCTCCTCGGGCTTCGCCATCCGCCCCACCGCGGCCTTCACAGCGGCTGGGTCCGCCTCTTGCATTACCAAAGCGCGATCGAACATTGGCGTATCCACGTTGCCTGGGCAAATGCAGTTCACCCGAATGCCATCCGGAACAAGCTCAACTGCCAAAGCCCGCCCAAGCGCGTTGACCGCGCCTTTCGTCGTGCAATAAGCAGTCGTGTGCGGAGTGGCCACGAATCCATAATTTGAAGCCGTCAGCACAATTGCTCCCGACTTTTGAGAACGCAGCGTCGGCAAGCAGGCTCGCACGGTCAAGAATGCGCCACGCACATTCACCGCCATTACCTTGTCCCATTCGGCGGCGCTGGTCTCGCCAAAGTCCTTCATTGCGCCTTCGATTCCGGCGTTCGAAACTAGGTAATCCAATTTTTTGAAATGTGAAAGAGCTGTGGATACGGCAGTTTCGATGTCGTTTTCGTCAGAGACATCGGCCCTTAGCGCCAGCACCTCAACACCGGCCTTGGCGCACTCCTCGGCCACGCTCTGTGCGCCCTTCTCATCGATATCGATGACCGCCACGTCACAGCCCTCGCTGGCGATCCGCAAACACGCAGCGCGCCCGATCCCGGATGCGCCCCCGGTAATGATTGCGACTTTACCGCTCAACTTGCCTGACATTCTTCCTCCCAAAGTGGTTTGCAAATCGTGGACCTTTGAACCGAAACGGCTTCCATTAATGGAATTCGTCGGCGTGAAATGGTATACTGTATCCTGACATGCTATTAAGTTTGTTATACGAAGCATCTGGCCTCTCCGAGAAACCCGTTTATCGCGCTCTCACCGATTGGGTTGTTCTCAGAATCCTTGAAGGAGTAAAAAAAGGGGAATTTGTTCCCGACCAGAGACTTAGCGAAGAAGATCTCGCGGGGCGTTTTGATGTGAGCCGCGCCCCCGTACGGGATGCACTCCACCGTCTTGAGCAAATCGGGGTGGTTGAGCGTCGGCCGCCTCGCGGTCTCTATTTGCGCACTTGGACGACAGAGGACCATGCCGAGGTTCTCGCTCTTATCGATGCCCTCAATCTGCTCGCTGTTCAGTTGAGTTTCGGCAAGCTTACTGAAGATGACTTTGCTCAGCTTGAGCGAATCGTCCAGGAAGCAAAACAGTCGACCGACACTGGCATTGATGAAGATCGTAAACAAATTCAGCGAGATGCAGACTTTCATTTAACCATCGCTCGAGCCAGTGGAAACAGGCGCCTGGTGGAACTGATGGAGCGCCTGATGTTGCCCTGCGTGCTTTACGTGACTGAGGCACATGATTACCTTCAGCGCGATTTCTGGGTCAATATTCACGGCAGCCTTCTCGAAGCACTGCGTGGCGGAGACTTGCAAAATGCCGAAACACGCTCCATTGCGAATGCGCGCGTGATCCGCGAGATTATGTTTAAGCACAATTCTCATGGGACCTCAGAAACCGCGTCCCAGTTGCTCGGCGAAGATGAAGCCGGATTTGAGCTGCCCCCGCAACATGAATCCACCATTGGACAGGAATCCCCTCTACCCCAAATCACCCAGGATCCTGGCCCAATCCATCCTTAGGTCAAGTTCACGCTCCACAAAGGCTTCCCTCACCGCATGGTCGAGGAAGCCTTTCCTTTCTGCGCGCTTCCCGCAAATCTCGTCGATTTGCAGATGGTCGACTCCCGCCTCGATCAATTGATCCGCGTTTCTGCCAGGCACAGTCATGATAGGCAGTATAGCGCATCAGTATTCCGTATACAATCGACGGAATTCTGTTGACATGCGCCCAGCATTAATCAAATATCAAGAAGGCACGACCCCGAATTGATTTCAGACTCAGTCTGAGGGAGCGATCTCTCTACTAACCTTCCAATTTCCATATTTTCTGGAGTTATGATGCCAACCAAATCCGTGAACCTCATTGATCAGACGCTTGTATCCGACGAATTTCTCGACGACCCTTACCCACTCCTCCGTCAACTCCAGGAACAAGAACCGGTTTATTGGAGTGAGACAATTGGTGGCTGGATCGTCACCCGCTACGATGACATTGTTCCGACTTTTCGCGACGTCGCCCATTTCTCCAACTATGGAAGGTTTGCCAAAACGGTCGAGTATTTGCCGCCCGAAGACCGCCAGAAATTAGCACCGTTTGAAATTCACTATCGTCAAAAGAGCCTGCTTCAATCGGACCCTCCCGACCATACCCGCCTGCGTGCGCTCATGGTGAAGCCGTTCAATGCCGTAAGTATTGAAGCCATGCGGCCTAAGATCATCAAGATCGTTAACGATGTGATTGATTCGGTCGAGTCGCGCGGCCAGATGGATGTGATTCGCGATCTCGCTTATCCCCTGCCTTTCAGTGTGCTGGGCGTCATCATGGGCCTTCCCGGAGATCGTCAAGAAGAGATCAAGCATTGGGCCGATGAAATTTTGCTCTTCCAGGGAGTGAATCGGCCAACGGTCGAACTCCTTGAGCGCTCCCAAGCGGCTTTGCTCGCCATGCGTTCGTATCTGAAGGAACTGGTCGACGATAAGCGACAGAATCCAGCCGGCGATGTGATCAGTCAAATGGTCCGGGCCGAAGCTGAAGGCAACCGGCTCACCGAGCAGGAACTGGTCTACACTTGCGTCACGATTATGGGCGCTGGCCACGAGACCACCACGTCGCTCATCGGCAATGGCCTCTATACGATACTCAATCACCCGGAGCAGTGGCAGAAGCTCCGCGAGAATCCCTCGCTTATGACTTCGGCGATTGAAGAGATGCTGCGCTACGAGAGCCCGGTCGCCCGCCAGCCTCGCGTCATCAAATACGACATTGAGTTAGGCGGGATGAATTTGCGGAAAGGGCAGGTCGCATTTCAAATGTTGAACGCCGCCAATCGCGATCCGGACTACTTCACCGATCCGGACACTTTCAATATCGAGCGCCAGAACAACAAGCACCTCGCCTTCGGAATGGGAATTCATTTTTGCCTTGGCGCGGGGTTGGCGCGAACTGAGGCCCAGGAAGTCTTCAAGGCCATCATGGAACGCTTGCCTGATATACAGCTCGCCAGCAAGAAGGCCGTCTGGGACCGTCACAAACCGAACTCTCGCATGCTGCATACATTGCCTGTAACGTTTTAGATTGCTGCGTCGGGTGCAGCCTGGCGACGTTCTGATTTTTGCGCCGGTGATTCTCTCGGGAATTGTTTATTATGCACGTATGTTTCCTGATGCATTTGGCCAACTTACTGAGGAGTCCGATCGATATCAGCAAGCTCTTCTCTACAAGGAACTAGCTTGCGATTGTTTTGAAGAAGCTGAGAAGCCAGCGTCCATATTGATGCATTCAAAGTTGCGTAGAATTGGCTTGAGGATTCAAGATGCGGAATTCGTTTGCAGCGGCCTTTGCAGCGCAACTTCTCACGTTATCTGTCCTGATATGCAGTGGACAGACTCCATCCCGGACCGTCAGTGCGAGTGGGCTGCACGCCGTATCCTCACCGCCCATGGGTTGGAATAGCTGGGACTCGTACGGCACGACGGTCAATGAGTCTCGGGTAAAGGCAAATGCCGACTGGATGGCCGAACACCTGAAGGCCTACGGTTGGCAATACATCACAGTCGACATGGAATGGTTCGTCAAAAATCCAAAACCTGAAGGCAACGCCAAAGACTCTCTATACGAGATTGACTCCCATGGGCGCTATCAACCATCGATCGCGCGCTTCCCTTCATCAGCAAATGGAGCCGGCTTTAAACCTCTCGCCGACTACGTTCACTCTCTTGGATTGAAATTTGGAATTCACATTCTTCAGGGAATTCCGCGAACGGCCGTAAAGCAGAATCTCCCCATCGCCGGTTCGAAATTTCACGCGCAGGATGCGGCTAACCCCGACGCAACCTGCAAATGGAATTACGATAATTACGATCTCAAGAACAATGCCGCAGGCCAGGCATATTACGATTCACTGGCAGCAATGTACGCGACCTGGGGCGTCGACCTCATCAAGATAGATTGCATCTCGTCCGGTCCATACAAGGCAGACGAAATCCGCATGATCAGCACGGCGCTCGCGAAGACCGGCCGGCCCATTGTGCTCAGTCTTTCTCCCGGTCCAACTCTCGTTGAGAAGATGACTGACGTTGAACATTTCGCGACCATGTGGAGAATCTCCATGGATATCTGGGATATCTGGCACAACGACAAAGACTATCCCAAAGGACTGAACGACCAGTTTGCTAAAGCGGCTGCGTGGGCATCGGCGCCGCGAAACGGGCACTATCCGGACGCCGACATGTTGCCTCTCGGCTATCTCGGACCCGCGGCAGGTTGGGGCGACTCACGATGGACCCGGCTCTCTCACGATGAACAGGAAACGCTTCTCTCGCTTTGGGGAATTTCCAAATCTCCGCTCATTATGGGCGGCGACCTTCCGCATACCGACGAGTGGACCACCTCGCTTCTGACCAACCGCGAATTTATCGACGTTGACCAGAAGGGCCGTGACCCTAAAGTTGTTTTGTCGAATTCCGCAGAGGCGGTGTGGACTTCAATGTCGGCCTCCGAAGGCAGCTACTATGTCGCAATCTTTAACCGGGCAGAATCGACACTTAGCCGGCACTTCACCTGGAGTCAGCTCGGCCTTGCAAACGGAACTTACTTAATTCACGACATTTGGAAGCATCAGGATTTGGGAACCTCCAAATCAATATCGGTAACGTTGCCGCCGCACGGATGTGTTCTCTATCGAGTGTCAGTCAAATAATGGGTCTTCTATCCCTGGACCACCGCAACGATTCAATACTAAAGAGGCCTTTTATGCCCGGCATCTCCCGTCGTGAGCTGCTCTGTTCGGGATTAGCGCTTTCCACCTCCTCAGTTCTGGCTCGGTCGCCATGGGCACAAACCGCCGCGCTCTTGGCGGCAGCACCCGATGCTTCGACTCAGGCTGTCATGCCGCCGCGCGAGAAATTGCTCTTTGATTTTGGCTGGAAGTTCCAATTCGGCAATGCCACCGATCCAGCAAAGGACTTCGGCTTCGCCATCGATCAAGAGGCATTTGGAAAGACCGGCGACTTTGATTTCGCACGGGTGGGCTATGACGTCTCCAAATGGCGCTCGCTGAATTTACCCCACGACTGGGCGGTTGAGCTACCGTTTGTACGCGATGAGATGAAGGACACCGATGGTGATGAGGCCACCGTGCTGCATGGCTCAAAGCCCCTGGGCCGCCGCTACCCTGAAACCAGCGTAGGTTGGTATCGCCGTGAATTCGATATTCCGGTCAGTGATACGGGTCGCCTCATCTCAGTTGAATTCGACGGCGCCTATCGCGACACTTTAGTTTTCGTGAATGGCTCATTTATAGGACGGAACGACTCCGGCTACGTTCCTTTCCGTTTCGATATTACCGACTTCCTCGCCATTGGTGCTAAAAACTGCATTGTTGTGCGTGTAGATGCAAGCTACGGCGACGGATGGTTCTACGAAGGTGCGGGAATCTACCGTCATCTGTGGCTGAGCAAGACCGATCCACTGCATCTTGGCAAATGGGAGAGCACCGTGCGCGCAGAATTGGGCGGCGACGATGCAACGGTTTCGCTCGGGACAATTGTCGTGAACGAGGGCAACAATAATGAAACGACATTTGTAAGCTGGCAAATCCTTGATGCAGGGGGCAAGTCCGTCGCGGAGGCCGTCGCACCTGCGCAGAAGATCGTTGTTGATGGAACCGGGCGCTTTGAGGCGACGGTGAAAATACCGCAGCCGGCGCTATGGTCGGTGGAAGCTCCCAATCTATACAGTGCAGTTGTTACGGTCAAATCAGGTGACAAGGTTCGCGATGCCGAGCGCGTAACGTTTGGTGTGCGCGCTGCGCGCTTCGACGCTGACCACGGGTTCTTCCTCAATGGCAAGCCGCTCAGAATTCTAGGCACGTGCAACCACCAGGATCATGCCGGAGTGGGCATGGCCCTGCCTGACCGGCTGCAGGCCTTCCGCATCGGAGTGCTGCAGGGGATGGGCTGCAACGCCGTGCGAACCTCGCATAACATGCCAACACCCGCACTCGTTGAGGCGTGTGACCGCATGGGAATGATGATGATGTGCGAAACGCGGCAAATGAGTTCCAGCCCCGAAGCTCTCGCACAGCTTGAAGTCATGATTAAACGCTACCGCAACTCGCCGAGCATCATTCTATGGTCCATCGGCAATGAAGAAGCGCATCTGCAAAGCGATGAGGCGGAGCAAGGCGCAAAGATTGCGGCAGCGATGGTTAACAAATGCCACGAGCTTGACCCGTCCCGCGTGGTTTCTGCTGCCGTGCATGGCGACAACGAGAAAGGTCCGTCGGAAGCGCTCGACATCATCGGTTTCAACTACGCTCTTGACCTCATCGACCGTTTTCATAAGAATCTTCCCACACGGCCGATCTTTGGATCGGAAACTGCAAGCGCCACTTCGACCCGTGGCGTGTTCCAAACCGATCCACTGCGAAACACTCTTAGCGCCTACGACGTGAACCCTGCCGACTGGGGTGAAACGGCCGAAGCATGGTGGACCTTCTACGCCACACGCGAGTGGGCAGCAGGCGGGTTTGCCTGGGAAGGCTTCGATTATCGCGGCGAGCCGGACCCCTACGGATGGCCCTCAATCAGTTCGCAGTATGGCATCGTGGACACGTGCGGATTCCCCAAAGACGTCTACTACTACTACAAGGCGTGGTGGACGAAGGTACCGGTACTGCACCTGTTTCCACACTGGAATTGGGAGGGCAGAGCGGGCGACGAAATCCCGGTCTGGGCCTACTCGAACCTCGATGAAGTGGAACTGCTGGTGAACGGCAAGAGCGCGGGACGGCAGAAAGTTCCTCTGTTTGGTCACGTGGAGTGGAAGGTCCGTTACGAGCCGGGGGCGATCGAAGCACGGGGATGGAAAGAAGAAAAGCTGCTGCTCACGGAGAAACGCGAGACAACCGGCGCGATTGCCGAACTAAGGCTCACGGCGGATCGCACAACGATCGACGCTGACGGCGAAGACGTCGCGGTTATTACTGTGGATGCGCTTGACAGCGCGGGAAGGGCCGTTCCGATAGCTTCAAATCTTGTCGACTTTAAAGTGAGCGGCAACGGCGTGCTGATCGGTGTGGGGAACGGGGATCCAAACTGCCATGAGAGCGACAAGGAGCCGAAGCGGTCGCTGTTCAACGGCCTCGCGCAGGTGATTCTGCAATCAACCAGGAATGCGGGCACGATTGAGATTGAAGCGACTTCGATTGTGCACTGGCCGACGGTGATATCGACGAAAGTGACGATTGCGACGAAGCAGGTTTCGCTAAGGGCGACTGTGGGATGAGGACGGTTGCGTTCTGCATCTAGGTCAAGAAGCTAACCATTGTGAATGACGTGATCGCTGATTCGGAAGTAGAATGGCGTGATGGCACTAGCGGTGGATGGGAGCTGACAGTTGTTCGTTGGTGCTAAGGGAAGGTACACAAGTTATGATTAAGGGAGTAATGCAGGAGGAAAATTCAGACATAGCCTTGGCCTGCTCATCTCCCCGTCCGCAAGATGCGCTCCTTTGCAATATGGAGCTCTCGCACCGAGGCATCTTCTACCCCCTTGGTTACCCTGTTGAGATCATCACGAATGACAAGGTTGTTTTGCAGGCCGCAGATGAGAGCTTCGGCCATGGGCGATTGGTTCGAGCCCGCGAAGCGCTCCAGATTCGGGTTGGAGTGAGCAGTGATTGCGGGGCTGAGTGCCCACCTGAGCCGACCCGGCGTGAATACAACCATTTGTATTCACTGGTTGCCGATGTCAATAACCAGGCTCTGCTCGACTTAAGATCCTGCATCAACTTTACCTGGGTGACAACCGCAGCGTTGAATAACAGGATCTACTTCCGATATAACTTTCTCGAAAAAGCTGTTTACTTGTTGCTCGGTGCATCGGTGGTGACAGACCTTCACGCCGCGTGTGTCAGCAAAAACAGCAAAGGTATTCTGCTTATCGGTGACTCCGGGGCCGGGAAATCGACGCTCGCTTATGCATGTGCGCGAGCCGGGTGGACCTATACCTCGGACGACACAAGCTATCTTATCAATGATTCCAAAGTTCCTCGCGTTATAGGACACTCTCACCGCGCACGCTTTCGTCCTTCGGCAAAAGAGCTTTTCCCAGAGTTGGAACGCTTTGGGCCGACGCCGCGTTTTGAGGGAAAGCCCTCGATTGAGGTTGCCATCTCGGACCTCCCGGTCGAGAAGACTGCCGCCGAAGCAACGGTGGATTTTATTGTCTATTTGAACCGGAATTCGTCAGGGAAAGGAAAACTCATTCGTCTTCCGAATGGAACCGCCACCCAGCGTGCGTCCCGCGAACTCTACTCTGCCGGAGAGGTTCGAGCAAAACACGAAAGAATTCTGGAGACTCTCTCCGAAATCCCGACATACGAGCTTCAGTATTACGACCTCAGTCGGGGTATCCATGCCCTCGACCTTTTATCGCGGGCTAAATAAGGCTTTTGTAAAGCCCTCCGTTTGCGGGTCATTGCCAGCCAGCGATTCACATCGAGAAGTAGCAGCATACTCCTGAAGTTTTTCTTCGATCACATCGGCCGCTCGCTGCACTCCGTGGAGAGAATGAAGCTTTGCTTGCATCTTCACCGCAGCGTCACGATAGCTCGGATCTTCCAGAACTTCTGTGACAGCTCGATGAATCTTCCTGGCCGAAAGCCGCATGACAGGAAGCGCTTGGGCAATTCCCAAGCGCGCCAGCCGGGCCGCGACTGCCGGTTGATCGTGAGCAAGCGGGATGGCGACCATCGGTCTTCCCTCCATCAAAGCTTCAAACACGGTGTTTGGTCCGCCATGCGTGATTACTACCTTCGCGAGCTTCAATAGTTCGAGCTGTGGAGCGTACTTTGTCACCAGTGGTTTACCCGGCAGATCCGAGAACATTTCCGGATCGAATCGACCACCCAGAGAGATTACTAACTGCAGGTCAAGATCCTGGCAAGCCTCTGCGACGAGGTGAAACACGAAAGCCTGAACATTGCGCGTCGTGCCCAACGATGCGTAGATGATTGGCCTGCCATTGAGCCGGTCCCACGGAAAGTCGACATGCGGTCTTGCGGCTTGATTCGTAAATGGCCCGGTGTAGTAAAAGTTGCGGGGGAGCATCGAGCGCGGAAAGTCAAGACACTCAGGAAGCTGGGTAATATGTGCCAGTTCGGGAAACGACTCTTGGGCCTGTCGAACAGGTCCCAATCCGGCACGTCGTCTGCATGCATCGAGCGCTCGTCGTATCGGACCACGCATGCGCAGTGCAGAGTTTTCAAGAAATATAGGCTCTACCAACGAAAACGGCGACTCTGAAAACTTGTACCCCGAGAACCAAGGAAGATCATTCCATCCGAAGTTATGAGGAACGGAGGTAGAGATTATGAAATAAGGCAATCGATCGATCTGCGCTACTGTGGGTCCGGTGAGCGCGATTTCGTTGACGAGGAGCGCATCCACCTTGGTTTGCGTCAGTGCGAAGGTTGTCTCCTCGATATACATCTCCAGGTCTTGCGTGATCCGTTTTAAATTCAACCGCAGCGTGGAAAGTTGAGAGCACAAACTTGGATGGTTTACACTTCCAGTCTTGTTTTTGAAGGCGGACTTGGCCGTCCCAACTGGATAGAAATCGAGCCCAGCCTCACGCACACGGTTTTCAATCTTGGACTTCTCGAAGAACGTGACCTTATGACCTCGATCTTTCAGATGCTGCGACAGCAGGATGAGGGAGTTCAGATGTCCCGTACCGGTGAAAGACATTACCCCGAAGTGCCAGCTCGTTCGTTCAGTGGGCATGTTCGGCCACCACTCCCTCGGGGATGAGAATCTCTCTGCATCCAAGCCGCACCGCCCCTTTGCCCAGCACTTCTTCAGTTTGTTGCAACAGCGCTCTCACCGGCGCGCGGAGCCAGCGTATAATTCCGTCGATCGACAAAGGCTCCAGGCCAATCCTTGCTGTTAAGGGAAGCCGCTTCAGAATCGATTCCGCAGCAAGCTGCACACGGCCCCGAATCATCACCAACTCCACGTCCATCATGGACAGGGTATCGAGCCTGTCTGACGGGTGTTGACCAGTGTCTCGAACTGCGACGAAATCTGCCACTCCGAATTCTTTGATAGAACCTTGCGCGTCGCCTAACCGCAGGATTGCAGCGGCAGCCGTCGTCACCATGCGATAAGCGGAGGACGCTGAAATGCCCAGGAAGAGCAACGCAAAATGGACTTCGTCTAGCAGGTCGCCTTCAGCTGTCAGCGAGGAGTCGCTCCCAAGTGCGAGCTTTTCGATTCTGTCCACAAGTGATGCATCTGGAATCCTGCCGTAGAGAAAATTGTTCGAAGATGGACAGACGATCAACGACGCCCCATGGTCGCGGATCACTTCACCATCCTTACGATCCAAAGCGAGTCCGTGCACAAGAACGGTGCTGTCATCCAAGAGTCTCAACCGTTTGAGGTCCGATAGCTCTTCCCGCGACTGTTCATCAATTCCTTCGCAAGCATGCACAATGAAAGGGCGTCCTAACGGAGTGGTTGCGTGAGCATGCAAAAGGTCTCCCCCGAGAGCCAAAGAATGGCACCAACCAAAATCCTGGACCACTCGAACGGGGAAATCCTCTCGTTGCAGTTCCGGCCAAAGATCGTCGTGGTGACAAACTGTTGTGACGCCGCAGAGGAGATTACGTATGCCGCCCCACCATAAGCGAATGTCTTTAGGTATGGCATGATGCTTGGCAATCACCGCTGGAAATTTCCTGTGTATATCGTCTCCCCAATCGATGTAATTACAATAAGGCGGATTCCCCATCCTCGGGAAAAGAGCGAACTGGAGGTGATCGTGCGCATTTACGAACCCAGGGAGGATCAAGAACCCGTTTAGGTTTATGTCTGCGGGCCCGACCGCCGTGTCGGGAAGAGCGGGCGGGACGTTGAAGATACCGGCTATGCGATCGCCTGCGATCTGAATCGACGCATGTCGAGCGTCCCTCGGTCCCATTGTGCATCGGGCTCCGCGAATTACGAATCGAGGTTCCGAGATCAAATGACGATTCCCGATCATCACGGGGCATCTCTTCTCTGCGTGAGAATTGCAATCCTGGCCCAAATCAGCGCTGGTCATCCGAAAGTCTCAGCCAATCGCTATCCGTGCCTCGACCGGCCCGCGCGCGAATTCAAACCTTCCAGGCGGCATAGATTCTGAAACGGGATGGCTCGCGCCGATTTAAAAGCCTCGCGATCGGGGGGCGCATCGCCCAGTTTAGACCGTATCGCGGACGGTGGATGGTCCATCGGATGCCGAGTCGCACCTCGAGGGTCAGGAGACGTTCGTCGGTGAGATACTCGAGACTCTTGATGGAGTCCGATGCGGTTCCATATCGCTCAAAGAATGCAGCAATGCGCTCCGCAACCATTCTTCTGCCGCTCTCGTCCTGGGAATACCATGGCGTATCACTGATAATCACTACCCCGCCATGTTTTACGCATCGCAGGGCCTCGCGCAGCGTGGCTACATAATCTTCGGCGTAATGAAAAGAGGCATTGAATATAACGGCGTCGAATTGCTCCGTCTGAATTGGCAGGCTTGCGAGCTCGGCCTGAACCCGCGGAAACATACTGGGCAGGTGCTTGCGAAAGTGTTCGGCTGCTCCCATACCATCGTGATCGTTGGTAAGCAGATCCACGGCGACGGGGCGATAGTTGGCGAGTGCCAGACGATAGCTCATCCAACAATTTCCGGCTCCCAGATCCAAAATCCTACCACCGTTTTGCTGCAGATTGCGATTCAGCACATGCTTCATCAAATAGTCGAAACTGCGCGCCCTGATCTTCCACTGCTTGCTGTTTTTTCCAGAAAGGTCCTTATAAGGAAGACTCAAATAGAAATCGTCCTGCAGGCTCCATCTGCCTTCTTCCGATCTGATGTGCTCATAGTCGTCTATGAAGCGTGCAAAGTGCGCTGCCCGGTCCGGCGGCAGGGCGTTAATAATTCCATTCTGAACTACCATTTCGAGTCCGCAGAATTGGCAGTTCAACTGCGCGATGCTGGCTTTGCATCGTGGGCATTGCAAGCGAACGCCCTGAAGCGGAGGCGCATCGGAAATGAACGAACCCTTTGCGTTGTACTCTCCAATTGTGGTTACAGTAGATCGCGAAGGCGCGCGAACATTTTTATCGGAAAGGAGTTCTTGCATTCAGCCCTCCCTTACCGGCGCGAGTTGCTCGATACGCACAAAAACAGAAGAGACGACTGGGGAACTTCTTACGTGAGACGCAAATGCACCCGGATTTCGACTCACCGGCTCAAGATCTTTGACCTTCTCCCACAAAGCGGCTACCTCGGCTTCTGTTTTGTGCGACACCTCATGCAACCGCCAGGCATCTGTTTCCGCGTGCAAAGCGTCGCGCACTGCGCGATAGAAATCGGTTGTATAGGCCGCCGTGAACATAATGCAAAGATCATCGCTATCGGTCCAGTTCCGCTTCTGTCCAAGCTGTGCCTGAACGTGCTCATAAAACACCGTCCCTGGAAGCGGATACGAGAATGAAATTCCAATATCGTCGGGCCGTGTCTCCCGCACTAAAGCTATGGTTTCTTGCAACTCGGTCCATGTTTCCCCCGGATAACCAAATTGGAGGAAATAACAAGCGCGAATGCCGGCCGCTTTGAGCAACCGGCGAGCAGAACGAACAGAAGAGAGGCTCAGACCCTTGTCCATCGCGTTGAGCACTGCTTGCGATCCCGATTCGACTCCCATCCATACCTCGGCACAGCCAGCTGCTTTCAGGTTTTGAACAGTTGCTTCAGTCATTAGGTCAGCGCGTGACTGAATCTTGAACGGAACAGCCGCATCTCGTCTTCGAATCTCTTCGGCGAATCGTTGTACCCAGTGCCGGTCCAATGCGAAGACATCGTCGCCAAACCAGACATGCTGTACCCCTGCAAATACCTTCAACAGCCTCATTTCCTCGGCAACAGCTGCGGCCGGGCGCAAATGGAATTTGTTGCCGGAGATCGGTTTTGCGCACCAATTGCAGCTGTAGGGGCATCCACGGCTGGACACCATGTTCGCGGAGAAATAACCGTGAGCATCTACCCAGGCTTTGCGATACGGATCCATGTCAATCAGATCACGAGCAGGCAAGGACAGTTCCGACCATGAGGGATTCTTTGACAATCGCTGTGAACTGCGCACGAGACAACCCTGCTCGTCGAGTTTCACCATCCCGTCTATTTCTAGTACCTCTTCGGCGCGTAGTATCGAGCGACATAGCCTCACCAGTGTTTCCTCTGCTTCCCCACACAGCACATAGTCGAAGCCATTCTCAAGAAACAGCAAAGGATTGTCTGTTGAATCGGATCCATGCACCACCGTGATCGCGCCCATGCCCCGTGCCGCTTTCGCAATCGTCCATGCCACATCTCTCATGCGCGTGAGGCACATTTTCGAAAGAAAATTGAAGTCGTCCTCGTAGACGGCAACGATTTGCGGCTTAAACGTCGCGAGGAGGGAATCAAGCTTCGCGGACGGTTCTTCAAGCATGGGATCCATCACTACGACCGAGATGCCATCCTCCCGTAGCGCCGCAGCTGCATAAAGAGTGCCGATGGGCATATAGGGCTGCATCTTGCGTAGCTGTTTTGGGTCCAAAGGAAGATGATAAGAATGCGTAAGCAAGACTTGCGCCACGGGTCACCTCGGATATCTACTCACCGGCAGATCCGGCACAGGATCATGCAGCCGCAGTCGCCAGGCAGTTTCACCCCTCTTACGCACTCTATCCTGTAAAACGTAGCGTAGACCAGTCAGTACGGTGAGTTGTCGCCGAATTGTCACATCAATGTCATCCCTTGCTGTTCGATGTCTGGACCAGGTACGGGGTGACGAAAGCAGGCCCGCATGAAACATCGCGTCGGTCTAGAAACGATGCGCTGCGAATAATTGCCGGAGATGGAGTGAGGAAATCCGCTGTCGAGCTAGTGAGATGGCCGAGTTTTTCACGCTTGGTGGCGAGATATTGAGCGGAATGGGGGCTTTCCGGGACATCGGCGCTCACGCGCCTCGCGATCTCAATTCCCGCAGAGCGAACGGCATCAATCTTCTCTGGATTGTTGGTCATCAATTCGAGCGAATGGATGTTGAGAAAGCGAAGAACTTCTACAGAGAGCGCATAATTACGCAGGTCCACCGCATGTCCAAGCCTAAGATTAGCTTCAATCGTGTCGAGTCCGTGATCCTGCAGTTCATAGGCGCGGAGTTTCTCCATCAACCCGATGCCGCGACCCTCCTGATGCTCGTAGACCAGCACCCCAGCTCCTTGCTCCGCGATTGCGCGCAAGGCCAGATGAAGCTGCTCATAGCAGTCACACCGCATTGAGTGGAACACCTCTCCCGTTGTGCATTGAGAATGAATGCGGACAAGCGGAGGGGCTCTGTGGATATCCCCCAGAGTCAAGGCCAGTACAGTCTCCGCAGGCCCTCGATCCACAGGCTTTTCGGCATCGGTACCCGCAAAGGCCAATAGGTTGAATACCGCCCAACGGGTTGGGAGGATCACATCGGCGATTTTCTTCAACGTCAACAACGTGTATATGCTCCCATCATGCCATTCGTTCTTCATAAAGGAACATCATTGATCGATCTGTATAGGAAGTGTAAATCGCAGCGTTAGAACGTATGTCGCGAGATTGTCTTGATGCGGTCATTCAATTGTCGAGAATGAGGAGCCTTGTAGTTCACGGAGCAGGCCGATTCATGTTGAGAGGGCAAAGCTCAGGATTTCCTTTACGCTGGCTCCATGAGTTCGCGAATGATTCATGAGATGCTGGGCGACCGTCCGATTCGTGGTTCGGCGGTTCGACGGAATTGGTAAAGAACATGATCGCCGAGGAACGCTAGCGGACGGGAAAGCATGCGGTCGAGCGCTTCCATCGCGCCGAGAAGTCGGGGTTGATCGGTGATCCACGGCTCGGCGGCACTGGGTGGAACTGTCACCCCGATTCCGAGACGCTTTTCCAGCACAAACCAGGGAGCAAAGGCGCGAATCAAGGCCCCTCGACGATGGTAGACAATGGGAAATTCACGCTTGGCGAGCCGCGCTGGCATGGGGCCACGCTTCCAGCGGCGCATCGCCTGGTCCGGTCGCCTATGAAACAGTTCAGTCAGCATCTCGCCGGGGCAGAAAGTGCCGAACAATACCAGTATGGCGGGAGCGCCAGGCTCGAGCAGCTGACCAAGTCCGCGCGCTACAGGTATCAGGTCGACGACACAATTGAGTGGCGCGAAGTTAGAGAACGCGCCATCGAAGAACCTTCCACCGGCAGAGTAATGACGAGCGGCAAAATCCTCCAGATCCTCTCCGGTTACGACTTCAGCACCCGCGACAAATGGAGACAATTTGGCCTTTGCCAGTTCAACCATTGCGGGCGAAGGGTCGGTCAAAAACACTTCGTAGCCGGCCTCTGCGAGAAACGCGGCGTCTTCGCCTGTGCCCCCTCCAAGCTCAAGGATATGACCGCGCTTCGGGAATTCCCGCAGGAGTACCTCGCGGACGGCGCGTCGTTGTGCCGCCACACTACCCCATGCGCCGAATCGTTGATCAAAGACCGGGGCAATCGCGTCAAATGCCGCCGCGGCGGGCCGCATAGGTTGCGTCATTGCGCGAGCTCCATCATGCGCGGCCAGAGGTGCGACTCCAATGCGCAGCAAATTCCTTCCAAAATACGAAAGCGCATAGGTTCAAGGGTCAATTGAATTTGCATGGCAAGGTGAAGAATCCGGGCAGGCAACGCCTCATTCGAAAACGTTCTTATTCCCTTAGAAGGCAGTGCCAATGCTATACCCCTCATTCATGGCTTCTTCTTTCCTGCCAATGAAAAAGGCGCTCTACTTACAACGTATCTGTCCTCCGTTCAATGAATTGTCATTTTGGTGTAAGGCGATTGTCACTATCTTGTCGCTCCGGTCTCTGGAACAAGCCGACGAAAAGCTCTCCGGGATGCTTTTGCTGTGTTGCTGAATCCTGCGCATATCCCAATTGTTCGGGCGGTGCGAGTGACAATCAATTGACAAACGGAAGACTATGCAGAGACATATTTGGATAGAGCGGGGTGGTATCGTGATGGCCGTGTAGCAGTTCGCAGTTTGATCGAGGGTGAGCCAATGAAGCCGTTTCATGAAATGCAAGCGTGTGATCTCGCCCCGCATACCCTACAGGAGGAAATTGGGTCAAGAGGCTACGCTCTCATTCGCGGCCTGCTTCCTCGTGCGGATGTAGAAAACACGCTCGACGAGGTCACGAAAATTCTATCCAAGGCTGGCTGGTTGCTCTCCGGCTTTGACCCACTCGAACACGTCGCCGATAGTGCCGCTGCTTGTGGTGATCCCGATCCGTCATTCAAGCGAACCTACCAGGAAGTTTTCAACCTGGAATCGTTTCATACTTTGCCTCATCATCCCGCACTGAAAAGTGTCATGACCATGCTCGTAGGTGAACAGGTGCTGGTTCACCCCAAGCCGATCGGACGGTTGATCTTCCCGAAGTGCGATCGCCTCACGGTTCATGCGCATCAGGATTACCGCTTCATGAGAGGAGATCCCGAGTGTTTTAGCGCCTGGATTCCTCTTCACGATTGTTCGATCGACCTCGGCCCCTTACAGGTACTGGAAGGCTCTCACCGTTTAGGTTTCATCGAACACGAGAACGAGAATCTCCATGTTCCTGAGATCTCGGCGGAAGCATTGACTGAAGACGATTGGGCGGGCGGTCAGATCGACGCAGGTGACGTGCTTATTTTTCATAGCCTGACCGTACATGCTGCTTCTCCTAACCGTTCAAACCGGCTCCGAATTTCCATGGACTGCAGATTTCAGGACTATGCGCGGGCCATCCATCCGGCCAACCTGGCGTTTGCAGGCGAGTCTGGAAAGTCCTGGGAAGCAACGTATGCTCATTGGCGCTCGAACGATCTGAAATATTATTGGAAGGGATTGCCTTTGAAGCTCCAACCCTCCAAGTTTGAAATAGAACAGCTTGCAAAGACAGCTGAGCCCGTATCTACGCGGGCAAGGTATGGCAGGATTCTGAACCAGCTGAATCTCTGTACCGAACAAGCGGATTCAAGCGGGTTAAGCATGACCTCAGAATCGTGCGACGGAGGTCAAAATGGAGTACTTGGTCGAGCTTGTTCCGAGCGGTCTGTCCTGTGACGGGAACGAAGGATGTTAGGAACTGATCGCTTAAGTGGGTTGGAAAAGCTGCTGGCGCGCAAAAGCGTTGGGAGAATTTTGCGGAGATTTCTGCGCCCCCCGGAAATTGCCGCGAATCCGGTGGCAGTACGTCAAGCCTATCGTTTGTGGTCTTCGACGTATGCGAAGGAGACCTTACCGCATTATCTCGATGGTGAATTGGCACATGCCATGCTCCAAGGCCTGCCCCGGATTCATTTGCTTGATGCGGGTTGCGGTGCAGGGAGCAGAATCCGTGATATTCCCGGTGCTGTAGGTATCGATTTAAGTCCCGAGATGCTCGCCGCAGGAGGGCTGCACAATGTTATTGCCGGAGACATCCGCGAAATGCCTTTCACGTCCGAACAATTTGACATGGTGTGGTGTCGGCTAGTTATAGGCCATCTCCTCGATCCGCTCCCGGCTTATCGAGAATTCTGTCGTGTTTGCATCCCCGGTGGTTACGTGTTCGTATCGGACTTCCATCCTGATGCTACCCTCGCAGGACATCGCCGCACATTCAATGACCAAGCAGGTATTGTCTATAAAGTTGAACACTATGAACGCACGAACCACGCAGAACAGGCCTCGCAGGCCGGGCTTGACTTAGTTGCGACACGCGATGGCGCTGTAGGGCCGTCGGCGCGCGCCTTTTACATACATGGCATTGGCCGGAGGGCGTACCTAAGAGACTTCGGCCTCAATCTTGTAAGAGGATACCTCTTCCGCCGTCCGAAGAACGTTCGTTTGTGATGTGGCACTATGTGCTTCGCAGTGCCAACTTATAACGAATTCTTGGTCGGAACGGAAATGACAATTATTTGACAAAGATCAGACTATCCCGAGACACATCGGAGAGCGTAGACCGTTATTGTGGCTGTTATTAAGCGTATGAGATTACGGTGCCCCAACTCCAGAATGATGCGGTTAGCGCGAGTCACCGTCTTTATAATGACCGCTTTCTGCGCGGGACGGTATGGAAATGCACAGGATATACCGCTGATCTCCGGCGGTATTGGCTTCTTTACCAACACAAATGGCGGAAAAACCACCTACTACCCTTATATCGAGCCCTTAATTGCAGCCCCTCTTGGAAGTCATGTGCTTGTCGAGAGCCGGGCGACTGTTTTAGACACATTTTCCCCGAATCCGACCGGCGGCTATAAGAGGAATCCCGTCTTTAAGACGGTGGATTATCTGCAGACGGATGTTTTCGCAGAATCTCATATCACAGTGGTCGCGGGTGAGTTCTTGACTCCGTTCGGGACCTACAACGAACGCCTCGCTCCCATCTGGATTCAGACTCTACAGGATGTTCCGCTGATTTACAGCGTGGGGACCATGAATACAGGTTCCAGTGTTGGCGGCATGCTGCGCGGTTCAGCGATATCCACACAGAACTATTCGATCAGCTACGCCGCTTACTTTTCCGGCAACGTGAACAGTGGGTATTTTGGAGCGGAACGCGCCAGCGGTGGACAAGGCCAGATCTACCTCCCTAAAGAGGGACTGGAGATCGGTGCATCCTATGGACGGTCTCTCGCAGGCGTTCACGAAAACAATGTGGGAACAGATCTCTGGTGGGAGCCCGTCGGCAGCCCGTTCCGGTTTCGTTCCGAATACGGGCATGCCCCGCACTCCGAGGGATATTGGTTTGAGACCGACTTTCGTCTTTCACATTTCGGCGGAGCCGAAAGCCCGCTGGGCCGGCTGGAGCCGGTCTTTCGGATGCAGCAGACGTTTCGCGATAGGCCGGATCCGAATGACGGTTTGCCATCTGTAAACACGCAACGCGCCGACTTTGGTCTCGACTATCACTTGCCTCATGAAGTGCGCATCAACACCAGTTACACCCGCCAGTTCTCATCGAGCGGCGACGTCAATATCTGGGAGACGGGCATCATCTATCGGTTCCTCTTCCCAGTCTGGAAGAGCAAGGAGGGGAAGTGAGACGAGATCTGGTAAGCTGCCCTCTTCCGCAGCTTTCGCCTCGTTCTTGTCTTCGAAAGATCTTAACAGACTTCGCCATGCTCCTATTCGCAATGAAGGAGGAACAATGAAGCACCTGGAAAGGATCATGCTGGGGCTTCCACTGCTTGCAGCGATGTTGGCGATTGGAGGTTCTGCAGCCATTGGTCAAGCCGGTGACCAGCAGCAGAAGACCACCAACAAAGCGTCTCCAAAGGCCGCTCACGCGATGCGTGGAGACCGCGGACAGCAAGTCTTCGAGCAGAACTGCGCCCGGTGCCACAACGCACCGGAAGGTTTTTCATCCAGTATCTCGGGCACAGTTGCCATGCACATGCGAGTGCGTGCCCGGCTTAGCGATGCGGACTACAAGGCACTGCGACGGTTTCTGAATCCATAGAAAGGCGCCGTTCGTTGACTTGCTTTCTGCATATCAACAACAGGATCCGAACGCTTGACTAACTTGTAAATGCCGAACCGCTGCATCCAAGCCACTAAGGTTAGAAGGGTATGGTCGGTCAGGTCGTTCGAGACGAGGAATCATAGGTCAACCACCGCCTTGTATCCCGCCGCATCATGCGTCGTCATTAAATTCGAAGGAGAGTCTATGTACAGAAAGTACTTACGGCAAGTTTTGTTGGCCGCGGTCCTCGTGGCCACGGGGTTTTCTTCTCCAATGCTCCGGGCTGAAGATGCCCCGCAACGGATCGAGGTCACAGCCAAGCGTTTTGCATTTGAGCCCGGGGAAATCACGTTGAAGAAGGGACAGCCGGTGGTGCTGGTGCTCAAAAGCGCAGATGTGGCGCATGGGATTCGCATTCGCGAATTGAATGTTGAAATCAAAGTGGGTAAAGGCGGCACAGCCGAAGTGCGTTTTACACCGGACAAGACTGGAGATTTTGTTGGTCACTGCGCAGTGTTTTGTGGCAGCGGGCATGGCTCGATGGTCTTTAGAGTGCACGTCGTGGATTAGAGATAATGGAATGTTCCTCTCGAGCCGGGCACGATTGTCATACGATTGGTTTGTTTCGATTCTCTTCACCTGAATCGGACTCGAATTGACCGCGATATATGAGAAAAGGTCGTAGATGATGGTCCAGGACGCAGAACTTACAATAGTTACCCAGTCCGGTGAGGCGCGCACGGCAAACCTCGGTACCATTCTTATCATTGAAGACGATCCACGTATGCAGAAGGTACTGCATAGAATCTTCACGGAAGAGCGCTATGCTGCTGCTGTCGCCGGTGATGGTCAAACTGGACTGGAACGGTTTCTTAGGGAGCGGCCACTCGCTGTGGTCCTGGATCTGATCCTTCCGCAAATTTCCGGACGTGAGCTCTGCCAGACGTTCAAGAGTCGCTCGGGCGAAGTCGCGATCATCGTGCTCAGCGCAATTACAGAGGTCGCGGATAAGGTGCTTCTCCTCGAGTTGGGCGCCGATGATTATGTGACGAAGCCTTTTAGCCCGCGTGAGCTTGTGGCTCGCGTTCAAGCGGCTATCCGGAGACAGCGCAAGCCAAGAATGCCGTCGGTTTATCGATTCGCGGATTGCGAGATCGACTTCAAGAAAATGACGGCTCGACGCAATGGAAGCCCGATTGTCCTCACTGCCCACGAGTTCAAGCTACTGAAATTCTTCACTGAGAATCCTGACTGCGTGCTGACGCGCGAGGCTCTGCTCAATCGGGTTTGGGGATTAGATTTCTACCCATCGACTCGAACTGTTGATAACCGAATCCTGAAACTGCGTCAGAAGTTGGAGCGCGATCCGGCGAGCCCCAAACACCTTCTGACAATCTACGGGGCAGGATACAAATTTGTGCCCTGACTGGAGAATGTCCGGCGATATGGAAGGCGGACTGACCACGATGGCCCCCTTGCGCCGGAAGCGGGGTCTTCGAACCTAGGCTCTTTAGGTTTTGGGGATGGCAGTTGTCACCAGCATTGCCACCTGCCTGTGTTTGTTGATCATTCGCAATAGCCGGCGAGCGCAGGTGGGGTCCAAATCGTAACTCAGTGCGGCGATCCCGCAAAGACCCGAGTCGTCGTCGATAAGAACCGGATTGAGCGTGCGATCTTCAAACTGCTTCTCAACGTATGCCAATCCGTTCGCAACTATTCCGATGCTGCCCATGCCTTGGATACCCTGGAAGCGCGTGAACGGCAGATTGTCGTGAACGTTATCGACAACGATGCTGGTGTTCCGGAGGAGATTCGTAAAAGCCTCTTCGAGCCTTTTGTTAGTGAGGGGAAGCAAAAGAGCTCCGGCTTGGGTCTGGCCCTGGCTGATCGCATTGCATCTGAGCACAGCGGCGCTGTCTTTGTCCTCAGTAGTCGGCCAGGTGAAACGACCTTCCAGATGAGAGTGGCACGCGATCGTGAGGCGCACGATGTGTCAATCGAGTTGGAACACGCCGCGCGACCAAGTGAACTGAAATAAGAATGACGGAGTTTTCGAGGAATCGAAGCGCTGCTCGATCGTGAAACTAGGGGGCAGGCGCGGGGCGCCCACCTCGAATGACAGCAACCGCGGGTGCCGTGGCCGTTCGGAAATATAGAATCAAGCGGCCTCATGGGATCACCTGACGCCGGGCAATGGCGGTAAACCAAAGGCTGCGGCCGCAGTCGTTCGCGTAAAGAAGCGTCTTCGAATCGGCTTCCCAGCATGACTCAATCTGATTGCATGGCACGTCCGCCACTCGGCGAGTAGCACCAGTCTGCCGATCGCGGATCCAGAGGTTCCATACTCCATGTTCCAAGTGGCTATACGCCATCCAATGCCCATCCGGCGACAATGCAGGATAACGAGATTCTCCGAGATCGACTGGCGTGTTCTGGTGGCTCGGGTCAGTCAGGTAGATCTGCGGCGGCCGGCCGCCTTCTACGCCAGCGACGGCAAAGTCACGCTGCGAGATGAAGCTTGCATCGTACACGTTGACGGAAGGAGGCGTGATTGCAACTTCCTTTGCGTGAAAGGACTGCAACGACTGCAGCACTATCAGGCGCCCTCGCCCGTGATCGGCGCGTACAAACGCAATGCTCTCTCCGTCGATTGCGAGCATCGGATTCCGCCCGTTCACGACAATAGCCCTCCCCGGCTCCAGCGGATCTGCGATCTGGGAAGCTTCGTTGCGTACCTTTTCCACGAATGTGCGCCCCGGACCGGCGCCAAAGGAGAGATCGTCATCGGGAGACGAGTCAATCCAGTTCGTGTTTGCTGCGGTAGCGAGGCGATACCCAATCTCAGAACCGCCGATATAGTAGGTCACGGAGCCAGTTGTGACCGGGTCCGCATTGATCAGAAATTCAGTATCGAGCGGAAACCTGTACGCGAATTCCTGTCGTACGGTCTCTTCACGCAGCAACGTTGAATGCGCATTGAGCAATACTGCCCCGGCCATGAAACTTGCCCAGGCATAGCGACTCCAATCTGGGGCTGCACCTTGAACACGACGATTCCGCCAGAGTAGGAGGTAGATGCCAATGAGAATGGCAACCATGAGAAACAACCGTGGAGTGAAGAACAGAATTGCGGGTCCCATGGGCCGTCCCGGGGCGGACATTGGGAACCCAATTCCTAGATAAGCGACAATGAGAGCCACAAGCCAACTATTCAATCCGCGCTCGATCAGGAGTGCGGCGAGCGCGCAAACCGGAAAGACCATGAGCACGAAGTTGTAAGAGGCGGGAATGGTTGAGATGGCCAGCGATGCGGTCAGCAAGCCAATCCATTCGAGAATGATTCGCTCAGGTGCGCGGTCATTTCTCCGAATGAATAAGATCGCGGGAGCAAGAAGCAGCATCTGCAGCACCGGTTGCAACAGCGCGTACAGGAGTGGCGAATTATGCCAAGGATTCGGATTCCACTGCGGCTCGGGGAGCAGCAGGTAATGCAGGAGGCCCGATATCGAAGCTGCGGACGGAATGTAGGGCGGCATCGCCTCGCCATGAAGCGCCCAGGGAAGAACTTGATACAGATACGTGCGATGAACGTTCCAGCCGAATACGGCGATCGACAGGGCGACGGCTCCGGTCCCCGTGATTGCAAAAGACGCGAGAGCGCGCATGTTTCTACGCTGCAGGTAGAGCACAACCAAGAGCACAGGAAAAATCTTGCACGCGGCGGCAATGGCGATAAGCGCGCCTGAAATAACATAGTGTTCGTTCACGTAACACCAGCATGCTGCCACAATCAACACGAGAAGAAATATGTAATATTGACCGTAAAGTAAGTTGCGCTGGAGTGGAAGGCTGAAGGCCAGCACCAGGGCAATCCGCCGGTAGGCTAAGCCAGTCAACGAATGGATGAACCAGCAGAGTGGAACCAGGAACGCAAGATTCGCGATCATCCACACGTGCTTGGCCGCGAGCGCTGGAAGAGCCGCCAGCGGCCAAATGACCAGAGTTGAGAACGGCGTGATCGGAATCATCCCGACGGCAGGAATATCGAGGGCGCGATAGTCTTTTTCTCTCTGCAGCCAAATCCACTCGTAAACGCGAGAGGTGTCGTAGCCTTCGCGGGCCAATCGCGCCGTCAGGTAATAATTGGGAAAATCCGTGTTCAGGTTCGTCCAGGCGCGCGGCACGGTATGTAGTCCCAGATAGGCAACTGCCATCAACAGAACAACCCGTTCAATCCAGGATTGAGCACGCTGATCTAACAAACTTCCCACGTTTCATGGTGGTTTAATGGGCGATCGTAAGTTGTCACGGGATTGTCATTTAATCATCTCCATATTGTTTGCTGTTGTGAGGGTAGATTGATGACGTCGTTTTCCTGAGGATCATGCCGAAGATCAAGCGGAAACATGGCACATCTGGTATGCGAGGCCCACTTTCTCCACGGTTTCTGCGGAGGCGTGGCTCAACTTGAAGCCTCGTTTCTTGTGACAATCCGATGACAGCATCATGGCAACTTGGCATGCATGCAGTAATAGATTGTCATTAGAGCCTGTTATTAACTTCATGCGAGGAGCCTGAAGAGTTGAGCGATCATAAGGCATGCAAAGGCGAGGAAGTGGAAAGCTCCGAGCGTGGTGGCCAGTCTTTCGTAGTCTCGGGCGAGGCGACGAAAACGCGCCGCCCAAGCGAAGCTTCTCTCCACTACCCAGCGGCGTGGCAACAGGACAAAGCCGCGTTTGGCTTGAGTATGTTTGACCACTTGCAGTTGGATGCCGTGCCCGGCAGCCGCTTGTTCCGCTGCCTCGCCTGTGTAACCTTGATCCACGTAAGCCAATTCGACATTCTCCTGCGTGATCTGTTGCACTTGCCGGGTCAGTTCGCCGACCTGAGCACGATCCTGCTCATCGGCCGGCGTGACGTGCAAAGCCAGCAGATGGCCCAACGTATCCACCGCCGCATGCACTTTCGATCCTTTGCGCCGCTTGGCTCCGTCATAGCCTGCTCGCGCTCCAGATTCCGGCGTCGATTGCAGGGTGCGGCTGTCCAGGATCATCGCCGTCGGTTGTTCTTTGCGCCCGGAGAACTCCCGCAGCAGCATCCGCAAATCCTCAACCATGGTCTCGAAACAGCGGGCCCGGATCCAACGCTGCGTTTGCTGATAAACCACCGTCCAGGGAGGCAGATCGTTCGGCATGTAACGCCACTGACCGCCGGTGCGAACGATGTAACGCAAAGCGTTGAACACAGCGCGCAACGGGTAGTCCCGCTGCGCCGACTGCTCTTTGCACAAGGCCAGATACGGGGCCACAAACGCCCATTCCTCATCCGTAACGTCGCTGGGATAGCCCTTTCGATTCGGCTTCATGCCTTGAGCATGAACAGCTTCGACCCGAAATCCCTATCTCAATGCAAACAATGGAACAAAGTTAATAACAGGCTCTAGATCCGAGTGACTATCCTGATCCGCAAAGTGTGAGTAACTCGCTCAGTTGCCAAGACACCGCAAGAAGATTGACACCCGATCGCAAGGACTCTGAGAAAACTGCCCTCGATCGTACCTTTCGGCGAATTGACAGGTATATGGCTGAATAGATTGTCAAACAGGATAGTCAGCTTCTGGAGTTACTCCGCGGCTTATTGACGGTTATTGGAGTTCAGGCAATAACAAACGAGGTTCTGCGATGACTGTAAGCCTTCCGTTCACCGATGTCAGTAGCGCTATGGAGGAGATCCGAGCTGGACGCATGGTCGTTGTGGTTGACGATGAAGACCGTGAGAATGAAGGGGACCTCACGATGGCCGCGGAGAAAGTCACTCCGGAAGCAGTGAACTTTATGGCCAAAAACGGTCGAGGGCTCATTTGCCTTGCAATGATATCGGACCGATTGGATTATCTTCAACTGCAGCCGATGTCTGCGCAGAACACGGCACGCTTCGGTACGGCGTTCACCGAGTCGGTCGATGCTCTGGGGCGCGGTGTCACCACAGGGATTTCTGCTCATGATCGCGCCGAAACGATTCTATGTGCAATTGATCCGGCAACCCATCCTTCAGAACTGGGAAGGCCTGGCCATGTATTCCCTTTGCGAGCGCAAAATGGCGGAGTCCTGGTGCGGACCGGCCAGACTGAGGCATCTGTGGATTTGGCACGGATGGCAGGTTTGACGTCTGCAGGTGTGATTTGCGAAATCATGAGAGACGACGGCACAATGGCGCGCGTGCCGGACCTTATCGGGTTTTGCAGAGAACACAGGTTGAAGATGATCACGGTAGCGGAATTGATAAGTTATTTGATTTGCCAGAAGAAGAGACTGTTGTTATAAGGAAGCTGGTCGCACCCTATGCGTAGGTCATCCAGCCGCTCGCGCGTGGTATGCCTTCAGAATCGTATTACTGCAGATCAGCGGAGGAGCGGTGATCCAGACCTAAAGAGTGGGGAGATGCCGTGATAACCGCCAAGAAAGGCCTCGCCAGAGAGTGACACAGTCGGCGCGTAAGTGATCAACTGAGAGTGAAATCAGATAGGCGATGTATTGCTGTCGGATACCCCTTCCATTGGACGGAACGAGCCATTTGTTACGCAGCCGAACAACAGGAGAATTTATCGATACGATAGCTGCTGGAGTCGGAATCAAGGCTCGCTTGACTACCTTCCATTGTTCTCTTCGTGACGCAATAAAAGTAAGTTGTAACCATAGGGAGTCTTTGTTCCGTTCAAACATGTGCTCAATTGCAGAGTAGGAGAAACTTTGGAGCCAACTCCTGCGCGCAAGCGAGAGTCTGTCAATCTCGAGTGCGACAAGAGGATGGAGACGGCATCTGAACCAAGCGCGTGCGTAGTAAATGGCGATGGCTTCAAAGGTTCGCAGCGATGGAGAATGGGTCTCGAGCCATAACCGCCAGAAGATGTCATCGTCTGCACGGAGGTGAAGGAAAGCGGCCAATTCGCGAACGAGATGGACGATCCAGTCCCGAAGAAAGAGATTGCGAAGAATGTGAAGCGCGATGTAACCAAAATGGTCGGCGGAGTTCAGGCAAGGGAACGTGAGACCGCCAACTTCTCGCATCGTTCGCCGTTTCCAAAAGAGGTCGACGTCAGGGATGCCGATGTGCGAGACGCGCTGGTTCCAGAGGCAAAAGTGTAGCTCCATTGAAAGCGGCATCTCAGGATCGAACGAATTGCCTCTCCATTCCCAGCCGCCCTGCCTAACGAGAGTTGCATCATGGTCGGACGAGGCAAAAAAGCCTATAGAAGATGGTTCGTATCCTATAGCTGTCAGAGCACCATGGGCGGCCTTAATGGAATCAGGCGGACAGAAGAAATCGATATCGTTCTGCAGTCTGAGCCGGGGGTCCGCGACATAATCCGGCGACTGCGTAAATCCTTTTATGACGATGTGCTCGACGCCCGCGCGTTCAAGCGCTTCGGCAGCTTCCCGGTAAGTCGCCTTGACGCGATTGAAGCGGAGAGCATTGTCGGCGAGATTGGTTATGAGCCGCTCCACGACCCAGTGGGGAAATCCCTCCATGGGAAGAAGCGCAAGCGGCAAAGTCAGGTTGGCAATCTTCGCGAAGGCGAAGAGCTTGGTCCACTCGTCATCGGAAAGCCTCTTGAGAAGGCTTGTATCTGGCTCGCCCAGCTGAAGTGCGATGATTAACGCTTTGACCTCAAGTGGTATTCGCGGCGCCGTTTCTTCAGTTGCGAAACCTGTTGCGAAAAAAGATGCGTTCATAACAAGCTAGCCTCCCGTATGGGTCAGAGAACCGATCAAAAAATGAATGAAATCACAAAAGCTGGGTGTATTCCTCCGGCACGAGCTCGCCGAAGATAGAAAGCATGTTCTCACCTGCTGCAATCCTCACGCAGTTGGGCAGTTCGCCGAGATTTTGCGAGATGATTGCATGACGCTAGTGGGTGAACATCTCGGGTTCGCCTAGACTTCCCTCCGGTGGCAGGTGGCGCAAATAGAGCACAATCGACCAGATTTCATCGTCAGTTAGAATGCTCTTCGAGCTAGGCATGCCGGAAGGCCAAATGCCGTTGTCGATGATCCATTTGAGTTGCCCGTCGGTGTAAGACTGCACTTCCTCTCCAGCCAATGAGGGGACCGGTGGTGACATTCGATCGGCAAAAGGAACGCCGGTGTTTTGGCCGTCCAGCCCATGGCATGCAATACAGTAGTGCGAGAACGCTTCCTTGCCATCGGAGACCGCTCCTGCGTTGTCTTTGAGTGGATTCTTTTGCGTTTTGTTATGCACGAGGAGCTGGTGCTTGCCCCAGTTCATGACTGCCGTCTCAACTTTGCCTGGCGGATCAGCCTTGCAGCCGACGACAACGATTCCTAACAGCACCACGAGCAGTGAAGCGGCCAATGTCGCTGCGACAATGGGAAGAATAGTCCGTGTCATGGGGTTAGCCGGCCCTTCTGAATTTAGTCGGCCTCCTGCGATGGATTGTCATTTCGCTGTAAATTGATTGTCACTGGATTGTCGTAGCTTCGTTTTGGAGGGGGTAGCCGATTAATTTCGAGAGATCGCCCGCAGGGTAATGGCGATATATCGGCCGGTCGCCGAAGGACAGATGAAAATGGTAATCAGAACCGACAGCCCGCAGACTCACGGGGCGATTGGTCGCCGGCAAAGCGTTGAGAAGGAAAGGCCTCGTCCGCAGTCGCTGGCATAGACCAGATTTCGCGAATCTGCATCCCATGCGGGCTGGGTAGCATTGCATTCGGAATGGGTCAGTCTTTGTGTCTGGCCGTTGGTCAAATCGCGTAGCCAAAGGTTGAAGTTGCCACCCTGTAACCGGCTATATGCGAGCCAATGACCGTCCGGAGAGACGGCTGGATACCTTGCCTCCTCCGCGCCCAGAGAGCGAATGCTTCCGCTCTCATTCTGGTTCTGGACCTGAATCCCGCTCGCAGCGAACAGGCCGGGGCGGCCGTTTGCGATTGCCGCGAAGATGAGATCCCCATTCGGCAGGAAAGACATTTCAAGCGCATTGAGTTCTGGTGGAGTCACGGGGCTGTCGGCCGTTCCAGGACCAGCCAGTGCATGTATCCAGATGCGTGCCCGGCCCTTATCCTCGCGAAGAAACGCCAGCCATCGGCCATCGAAGGATGCCACGGGAGATTCAGCCTGTGGAATGTCGCTTCGGCTGCTGAGCGTTGAGACGATCGTCGATTCGTGCCTTGCCTGCTCCACCCAGCTCTCGCCCTTTGCCGCTGTCACGGCCAGCTGATCGGGGTCCGTGCGGTCAAACTCTGTCATACCACCTTGCTCCATACCGTTTTGCACGACCGCGCAATGGTAGCCACCGCCCAACATTGCGATAAACAGTACGTCATTCCCTTGAATAGCGGGACCGACCGCCATATATACTTCTTTTGCGATCGGTATTCTCGATTGGTAATCGTCGTAAAGACCTCGCTGATGGCGAAGGTTTCCGGAGATACTAAGAGCTAGAACGACAGTGAGCGCGATTGCCCACGCGAGGCGGTCTCGTTTCGAACCTTCGTCCAGTTGTTCGGGGACGAATTCTCGCACCTGCTTTTGTTGCCGGATCAAGAGCAGACACATAAGCGCGCAGGACACTAGCAGTAGATATAGCCTTGGCACCCCAAACAGAGCGCCCCAACCTTCCCCGACATGATCAGTCCCGGCGAGATACCCAGCCGCCGTGTAAAGTGGCAAAAGTATCGCATTAGAGATGTAAGGCATTTCCCGTCGAAGGGCTTCCAGAACTATGCATGCAGGCATAATGAGGAGTGTAAAATGGTAGGACTGCGGAGACGTGGAAATGGCAAGGGTGGCAAGCAGAATTGCCGCCCACTCGACACGGACGCACCTGAGATACTCCGGCCGCGAACAGTTGTTGGCGGGAACCGCAAGTAAAAGTGGAGGCGCCATCACTGCCATCTGTATCAGAGGATGAAGGACCGCAAACAGCCACGGAGCGTGGATTGCGGGATGCGGATTCAACTGAGGCTCATAAATAAAGAGGCCATGCAAGAGCGAAGAGAGAGAAGGGTTTTTGAGTAAATAAGGGCCCTTTGCATCACCGCGCAATGTCCATGGCAGAACCTGAGTGAGATAGACGCGATTCATCTCCCAGCCAAATACAAGAACAGACGCAACCGCTGCGCCCAGCCCTCCCGCCACTCCCCCTGCGAAAGCCTTCAGATCTCGCTTACGAAGGAAATAGAGTAAATAGACGGCTGGAAATATTTTTAGGCCGGCGGCAACCCCGATCATAACTCCAGAAAAGAACCGCCGTTGGCGAAGATAGAGATGGCAAGCCAGGGTTAGCAGAAACAAAAGCAGAACATAGTATTGTCCTGCAATAAAATCACTACGCAATGGCATGCTCAATGCTACAAGGAGACCGATCCTCCGCCACGAGAATTGTGTCATGACATGCAGAAGATAAATAGTCGCAATTACCAAGCCAAAATTGAAAACCATCCAGCAATGTTTAGCCACCAAAACAGGCATCGTGGTGAGCGGATATACGAAGAGAGCAGAAAACGCGGTAGTCGGCACAAAATCGACCATTGGGTCATCAATGTCGCGGCGATCTTTCTGGCGTTCCAACCAAACCCACTCATAGACGCGCGAGGTGTCGTAATGCTGGCGCGCAAGTTCGGCGACAAGATAATAGTCAGGAAAGTCGGTCTTCACCAGCCGCCATGCAGTGGGCATGGCGCGCACGCAGAAATGGACTACCAGGAACACGAGAAGTACCCATTCGGCAATGCGAAGCCATCGGTGGGTCTTGGAAGCCAGATCGACTTGAGAGAATACAAACTTTTCCGGTTGGATATGATCCTCCTCGCAAGGCGGAGGTGCCGCGAGTTCAGAGATTCTCGTGGTACTCAAGACCGTTTACGACAATCAACGGGATCAAGCCATCGACCATCGCCTTACATGTTAACCCGATCTGTCTAGGCTCATCTCACAGGAACGCAGCAGGCACACTTTGGAAAGGAAATTGAAACTAGCTTCGGATAGAATAGCGTCAACCGGCTTGCTGCACAGGCGAATAGTGAATGCGCACGCAAATTTACCGTTGTCGCATCGAAGGCTTACCCGCCTGGCTGAGGCCGTTGCGCTAGTTGCCTTGTGCACACTTTTCGTTGCCAAGGGGTTGCTCCCCGGATGGCGAGCGCTGTCCTCTGACTTTGGAAACTACTACATTGTGGCCCGCCTACTGCTCGAGCGTTACCCGACGGACCGAATCTACGACTGGATCTGGCTGCAGCGAGTAAAAGATCATCTGTCCATCCATGAGCCATACGCCACTTTCCTTGGGCTGACGCCGTTCTCTGCGCTGCCGCTCCTCCCACTCGCCTGGCTTGATGCACTGGAAGCGAAACGAATTTGGCTGGTATTAAATCTTGGGATATTGGCCGCTTCGATCTACGGAATGCACAGGATGACAGGAACAGAAATGCGCCGTGTTGCGTTGATCGCATTTCTCGCCTTCGTTCCTCTGCGTAACAACTTTGCGCTCGGGCAGATGCACGTGGTGGTGCTCGCTTTACTGGTCCTTGCCTATTGGCTCTTTTCGCGAAACCTCCAACTTGGCTGCGGTGCTGCTCTCGGCGTAGCGGCATCGCTCAAGGTCTATCCATTGTTCTTTGTGTTTTTCTTTCTGCGAAAGCGCGAGTGGAAGACAGCAGCAGTGTTAGTTGGTTCGACGCTTGGCCTGCTGGCGATGTGCTTTCCGATTTTTGGCAGACCGGCAATGCAAGAGTTTCTGATTGCGCAATTTCCTCGCATGCTGCGCGGAGAGGCCACTGACCCGTTCAACCTCTGGGCTCCGTCTGCATCCACCTTGTTTCACCGCATCTTCATAGCACAGCCGCAGGTCAATCCGCATCCGCTCATTGAGTCTCCGTTTCTCTTTGCACTGCTCTATCCGCTTTGGCAGCTCGGCCTACTCGCAGTTACGCTGTTGGTGATCTCCCCCAGGAGAGCCTGTCCCAAGGGAGCCGATCCGCATGAGAGAGCCCTCGAGTGGGCCTCATGGATCTGTCTGCTGCTTGCTCTTTCCACCGAACCGGCTTCCTATCACCGCGTGGTGCTCGCCTTTGTTGCGATCCTGGGTATGTATGCGATTGAGGGCGCCTGGCATAGGGCAGTTCTTCTGGCGTGCTACTTTGTGGCGTGTAACATTCATCCAATTGTTTCAGGTCAGCATTTGTTTTTGGCTGTTTTGGTTGACTTTCTTCCTCTTTGGACTCTCGTGGCCATGCAGTTCTGTTTGCTCGCTGCGTTGCAAGCCCGGCGGCAGACGGCGTTGGCTCCGCGGGACCTCCGATTTGGGTTGCCGCGGTTGATCGCCCCTTGGATTCTCGCCGCCTTCACCGCAATTTGGGTGGTAGTTTCCGCAACCACCTTCGTGCACGTACGAGGCATGAATAGTTCAAATGATCGGATGGTTAACAGCATCGGAGTTAGTGGCCGATTTTCTCCCCATATGTCTGACAAGCATTTGCTTACAGTCGCAATGGTTTTCGAGGGCTATCGTGTACTAGACGAAAACGGTTCAAGGTATCAAACCAACCCGGACGGAACCGA
This sequence comes from uncultured Acidobacteriaceae bacterium, assembly GCA_963732165.1. Classification (GTDB taxonomy): domain Bacteria; phylum Acidobacteriota; class Terriglobia; order Terriglobales; family Acidobacteriaceae; genus Telmatobacter. Next base: position 27,227 of record CAVSYM010000020.1, on the reverse strand, counting down.
GTTCGACCAATTAGCCATAGCTGCAAATCCGAATAGTCAACTGATTTGGATTGAAGCTGCGGAAGACGGACATTCCCGGTTGGTGGAATTACAAGCACGCCCAGGTGATACGAGCACTGTGCCGATTGCAACCATCCCGGATGCTGAATCACCGGCGCTGTCACCAGATGAGAAGAGCCTGATTTTTATCCGCGAAACCAAAGGCATCGGCAGCGCATGGGTCGTTAGACTTGACAACGACGGCCGGGTGCTTACTCCACCGGCGCCCGTCGGGCTCCCGGGAATGGATGTTCGTCATACCGAATTTGATCCATCGGATCGTATCCTGCTCTCCGCTGCTGAGAATGGCGTCACGCATCTCTTCGTCATTCGAGGTGGAGAATCGCCGAAAAGGGTTTTTTCGAATGCTGATGCGATGGATTTACCCGCGCCCAATGTGGTGGGTTCTATGTTTGTATACCAACAAGAAATAGGCGGCGTTTGGCGTTTGTTCGCGTCCGACCCAAAACTCTCTGAGGCCACGCAACTCACGTTCGGCGACTGCAACGCATACGATCCCACGTGGCTGGATGCAACCCGTGTTCTATACGTCAGCGATTGCGGCCGTGGGATGAAGTTCGGCGCACTCGCGGAACTGAATGTAAAATCCGCCGACCATTGAGACCCATAGCAGCAAATTCCTGCAATCATTGAACCGATCCAGTCATTGTCCATCCTGGGCTGAGGCTGCGCCGGAAGCTCGTATTCCAGCGATGAGTGTAGCCTTCTGGTGTTGTAGTTGATCCGCCATCGTTCAGCCAGCACTTGCTCCCCTTCGGGGGGTATTCGATCTCCCCGGTCGGAAACTCATGGCGGAGCTTGAAGTTAAAGCTCTCAAGTCCGAAATATCGGCCGCTCAAGTTTTCTCGCAGGCTCCCTAAAGGGTGAGTTGTTTGCTTATCGCAGCCCGCCTTCGGTTGATTCTCACCTGATTTCGCGCTTTATTGCGGTTGATTTCTGTACTCCGGGCGATGCGATGAATCTGGGTTGGAAGCTCGCCGCTGTGATCGGAGGCGGCGCTCCCGATGGTCTGCTCGACACTTATACTGCAGAGCGCCACCCGATTGGCAAATGGATTCTCAATTGGACGCGCGCTCAAGTCGCCATCATTCGACCTGATCCTCACGCCCGGGCGATCGCCTCGGTGATTCGCGCTGATCGCCACAAAGGATGACACAAATTATTTTGTTGAACAGATCTCTGGTGTTTCATGCACTACGATTTGGGCGGGAGCCACCCGCTGATTGGACGTAGCGCTCCGGATTTCGAACTGGAAGACGGCAGCCGTCTCGGTGATCTGCTCCACGACGGACGCGGCTTGCTGCTCGATTTCAGATCCGGAGTATCGCTGGCCGCAGTGTGCACTGGATTGCAGGATAGGTTGAGCTATGTAAGCGCACCAGCAAGTGATGACAAGGGTTTGTCGGCACTTCTTGTTCGCCCGGACGGATTCGTCGCGTGGGCAACGGACAGGGAACCCGATGGAGCAGTCGTTGAGCAATCGGTCCATCGCTGGTTAGGATTGCCAGTCAGGAAGCATTAACTGACAGCATTGGTTATCTCGGTCCCAAACATTGAACAGACCCGCTACTGGACGCTGTTACTTCTTACCTCATTTCCAGCAAAAAGAAATGTTCTAGTCATCCAAACTGATCGCTTGCTTCTCGTACATATTGTGGCCTGAACCGACGAGTAAAGATTTTGCAGACATTCTCGCTAACGATCCCGAACCCCAGTGTTTATGCGGGGCTCACTTGTTGGTAAGCGGGTTCTTGTCCGCCCCCTTTGGATATGCACGTACAACAGGCCGCAAAAGCAAAGAATCGCCGCCGATTAGCAGCCTGCGTTTGGCCGGGGGGCGAAAAGGTTCCGTTTGAAAGGGGCGAAGGTCGGATAATCCTCCTGAAATAGAGAATTGCACGGCTGCCTTTACAGGCAATGCTTCCGGCTTGCAGAAAGAATTGCTTTCAGCCAAAATGCTGGAAGTTCGCTCAGAATTCGGGCCAGGGCATCCTCGGAGGACCGCACACGAAGATGTACGGATGCTCCCGGCTTTCTTCATTGGCGACGCCTTCGAGGTTGGTATTGACACGCGCCACATTGCAGTCTGTGAAGTACGTTTCAACCAGGTTGGGGGGGGAATCCGACCACAATCAGTATTTTTAGCTGCGGAGTGGGATAGCCCTGATACCACGCCGAGTTCATACTGCCGATCGCCAGGGGCAGGTAATAGGCGGGCCAAAAAGATCGAATGCTCCCTGCTCGCCGTAATTGCCAACCAGGATTCCGAGATGGGCCTTCTGATCGGGCGACAGAGAATCGCGAATGTTCACAACCGTCTGCACCAGGTCGGTCCACCCGATTCTGTTGTGAAGGTCTGAGTTTCTTTCAAATTCAAAGTCTCGCAGCGGGCCATTGCTTTAGAGAGGAAGGATGCAAATTCCCATCAGGATACCCCAGGCTACAATTGCCGCCAGGTAAGCCACTGTCGCCGCACGCCGCGGCCGCGGCTGAGGCCGCGATTTGATAGCCTTTTGTTCGCGTCTTCGGGCTCTTGCGGTCGGGGCGGCGCTCACCGGGGTGTTTCGATACCAGCCCTCACCGATTACGGCTCCCATCGCAATCAACATTGGGTAAACAGGCGCCAGGTAGTACGCACGCCCCTGGCCAATCGGGAACAACGCCAGCGGTACAAGGTACATCCAGCCCAGCATCCTGTATCGCTGGCTACGCAGATAGCCGATCAGCCCAGCCATGCATAACGGCGCCGCGACCGGGTTTATGCAGTTGAGCAGTTGCTGGCCAAGACAATTGTTGCTGATGCCATTCGTAACATCGCGGACTTGAATGCTCTGAAGAAAAGTGTACGTAACGAATTTGTGCTGCGCCTCCCAAAGAAAATCGGGCGGGAAAATCAGCAATGACACGCCCAGGCCGCACCAGAACCAGCCGCTGCGAAGGTGGCGGCTTGCACTCGAAAACACAACTTCGGCAATGATTCCGGCGACAAAAAACAGAATGGAGTATTTGGTGAGAAGGCCCAGGCCGACGGCTGCACCAATGGCCAGCCGCCACCGCGGATTCTCTGACTTGAGCAACCGAATGGTGAAGTACGCTGCCAGCACCCACCAGAGATAGTCGAAAGGGGTGTATTGGAATTCAGTGCCCTCAAATAGCGGATAGGGAGATAGTCCCACTGCAAGCGCCGGTCTGGCCTGCCCCTACGTACCGCCGCCCAGTTCTTTAGCCATCTGCGCGCTTATGAACAATACGATTGCCATGGCGGCGACCGAGAAAATGCGCAGACCCATGAGCGAGGGGCCGAACAGGCTGTTTGCCACGCGCGCCAGAAATGGCGTCAGCGGTGGGTACGCCGCAAATCCCCAGTCCAGATGCATCGCGTCGCTGAGAAACTCCAACTCATCACGATGAAAACTGAAACGGAAGTTTGTAAAAAGATGGAGCACTACATAAGCCGACACAATCGCAAGCACCGGCAGAATGCTCGATTTTGCAGATGCAGCCGTTTTTTGTCTGCTCGACGACGGAGCTACGCGAATTCATGCCTGGCTCCTTGAAAGGCTTAACCCGTTCCTGTCACTGATCCGTTGCATTCAGGTTAAATCAGCGCCACGCCGAGATCGAAGCGATTGCCCCAACCTCGGCGATTCATCGTTGCATCGAGGCTTGGGGGGCAATTCTGCCCTCTTTTCCGGGATGGCCACTTGGCCCTGCGCAAATTGCGTCGCTGGTGCTCGCGAGAACAATCAACCCGGGCAGGATTCAGAACGCGACCGCGCTGGGTACAGAGGCCGAAGTAAAATGGCCTCAGCCGGGCGATATGCTGAAGTTCGAACTGCCCCGCCAGTCGTGGCAGGCGAGCGATTTCGGCACGGCGGTGAGGATCACATTGAGCTGATCGGGCGGTTGGGGCGGGTAACCATGGATCGAAGGAGCTTCCTTGGCATTGCAGGAGTAGGAGCAATGCATACGTTCGGCCTATCGAGATTTGCTTTTTCCGCTCCGCCAGATGCAGATTCCACAGCAAACGAATCACCCGCCTGCGGATCAGGTCATTTTGGCGAATGGATTACGGACCGATTTGGTTTGCCCGCGTACAGATACACCTGCGATCAACTCACCGACAACGAGGCCATCACTCCGGTCCATAAAGAGTGGCGTTCGGCAACTGATCATACTCACCAGGTGGGAAACGACCGCCTGGTCGCGGCTGCCTCGAATTACGGATATGTGCAGGTCCGCCAGGACGAAGGGTCACCGAAGTTTCTGAACGACTATTGCCCGGAGCAGGGACTCTATGGTGCAGGCATCGGCTTCCTCACCGATGGAGATGCAGTAGTTTGCACTTACTATTCGGGAAAGACTGATTCTTTTGAAAGAATTTGGGGGCAGGGTTATTACCGCAAGATAGTGAAAGCCCACGAGTATGAAGTAGATCAGACCATTCTGGCTCCCTTTGGCGACGATCCAGTGCTGATTTCCGTGGTCACAGTCACAAATCATCGCGACGATGTAGCTGACTTGCGATGGATTGAATACTGGGGATCACAGAATAATCAGTTCTCTTATCGCAACTACATGCAGGCTTCGACGCTCAATGATGTAGCCAAGGCTGCCTCAATGCGGCGCGCATTCAGCGAGCGTTTCGCGCACCGTTTTGAGCTTTTGCCGAACGGTGCGGGGTTAGCCGAGAGTCAGTCATTTCAAGGACGAACGAAAGAGGATGTAGAACTGTGGGAGCATGTTGAAGTGGCCAGGAAAAACGAAATGGCCGGCTTCGCCAACAAACTATCCGGCTTCTTACCCGGCGCGGCGATGGAAGATTTCAGCCCGCCACCCACCTTTCTGGCTTCGTTGGACGCACCCATAGGCGGTTTTACCACGGACGCTTCGAGCTTCTTCGGCAATGGCGGCATTGACAACCCGTCGAATGTCGACACTAAGTTGAACTGTGCCGGTTTCGGAAATTCGAACAGCGGGATGAGTGGAAGGATTGTTCCTCAGCCAGCCATTAAGATGGCAGAAACGAGGAGCAACAATGGCACGACGTCCACGCCGGAATCACACAGCGGCTTTCAAAGCGAAGGTTGCCTTGGCCGCCCTGAAGGGAGACAAGACTCTGTCCGAGTTGGCTGAACAGTTCGATGTCCACCCCAACCAGATCACAGACTGGAAGACGCGGCTGACGGAAGGTGCAGCCACCGTTTTTGGCGAAGACAGGACCGAGGAGCAGGCCAAGGTCGATGTAACCCGGATGCAGGCCAAGATCGGCGAACTGGCACTGGCCAACGATTTTTTAGAAAGTGCGCTCGTCAAGGCGGGTTTGCTGAGCGCAAAGCGATGATCGACCCCGAACACGTATTACCGATTTGCAAGCAGGCTGAAGAGTTGCAGATCAGCCGCTCCACGGTCTACTACCATCCGCGCCCCATCTCTGACGCCGATCTGTTTCTTATGCGGCGCATCGACGAGTTGCACCTGAACTACCCGTTCGCCGGCAGTCGCATGTTGCGCGACATGCTCAAGCAGCAGGGTCTGGAAGTCGGCCGCCGCCACGTGCGCACGCTGATGCGGCGGATGGCGATCGAGACCCTCTATCGCAAACCGAACACTTCCAGGCCCGCGCCAGGACACCGGATTTATCCTTACCTGCTGCGCGGCCTAGCGATAACTCGGCCCAATCAAGTCTGGGCCATGGATATTACTTACATCCCCATGGCGCGTGGCTTTGTCTATCTGGCCGCGGTCCTCGACTGGTTCAGCCGTCGCGTACTGGCGTGGCGGCTGTCGATCACCATGGATACCAGCTTCTGCATCGAGGCGCTGGAGGAAGCGATGAAGATCTACGGCCGTTCGGAGATCTTCAACACCGATCAGGGCTCGCAGTTCACAAGCGAAGCCTTCACTGGGCGGCTAAAGAAAGAAGGCATCCAGATCAGCATGGATGGCAAGGGCCGCTGGGCAGACAACGTCTTCGTCGAGCGGCTGTGGCGTTCGCTCAAATACGAGCACATCTATCTTCATGCCTATGAGTCGGTGGCCGAGGCGCGAGCCAAGATCGGCCGCTACTTCGCGTTCTACAACAGCCAACGCCCGCATTCGAGCCTGGGGGCGCAAACGCCAGACCAGGTATACTTCCACCGTCCGCCAGAGGCACTGGCGGCGTAACGCGCAGCTTGGCCGGCCGTGGAAATGCCGGTCTGATGGAAAGCGCGGAAAACGATAGAGCCGTTTCCCGCCCTTCCCACAGACCTTGAAAATCGATGAAACCGATTTTCACATTTCCACCGCCTCGACTACGACGAACTGAATAATCTTTTCACTTAAAGACCCGAAAAGCCTGTCCGAACCAACGGGACCACCGCAGCAGTAGTTTCCGGTTGTGCCCCATAAGATGGTGGCGCACCCTCGGATAACTTCCTAACCGATCCTCGCTCCTGCAAATTCGACTTAGATCGTCTTCCTATCTGCACCACGAAAGATGTTACACACTGCTTGACGCAGGATCAACTAGCCGCAATCCGGACTATTTACAAGGGGCCAGTCAACCCGGTTACGGGCGAACGCATATATGCTCCGATCCCATTCGGTTCAGAGGCTTCACCCGGCGGAGTCAGCTATCAAGAGAATTGGTCCGGCGCAGTGGATTTGATGTATCCGTTTCAATGGGCGCTGGGAGCAAAATTCGACCCTGCTACGTTCGACTTCAATAAAGATGAAGCGCAGTTGGACGACAGGCTTGCACCGATCGTGAATGCTAACAATCCCGACCTCCGTGCGTTTCAGAAAAACGGAGGAAAGTTGATTATGTTCACCGGCACCGCGGACGCCCTCGTGCCGTTTCCTGACGCCATCAATTATTACGAAAGCGTCGTCACATTCATAAAGCAGCATCCGGAGAAAGAATCGCCTCCTGACCCTCTGACTGCAACACAACAGTTTTTTCGATACTATCTTGTGCCCGGAATGGCACATTGTGGCAGCGGACCTGGACTAGTCGGTATTGGTCAGGGCATTTCTGAGGAACCAGATGATCTTCTCGAGTCTTTGCAGAAATGGACCGAGCATGATTCTGCTCCGGAAGAAATCGAAGGTGTCGGACAGACCAACCGCTCAAACGGGGAAACGTTAAGACGCAGGGTCTGCCCCTATCCCAGTTTCCCTACTTATACAGGAGGCAATGCCAATCAGGAGGCAAGTTTCCGATGCGAAAAGCGGTCACGGGGAGACGTCGCAGTTCCGTCGGCCCGATATCGCTTTTGACTGAAGTCCGGACAGCCGGATTGGGCACTGATTGCGAATAACAGCACCCCAACCGGGAAATGGTTGGGGCTTTTCGCGCTTGCATCAGTTTTCGATCACGGCGCAACGCGTGTCGATATTCACAAGGATTCAGCAGAACTCAACCCATCGGCGGTTTCGAGCTGGTATGGCCAAACAGCTTGCTCTTTTTCAGCCGTCGAGGGGCGATTCCATTTGTGCTCCACGGCGATCTAAGCCGCTGCAATTAAATACACTTTACGTAAAAAAATGTGCAAACACCACCATCCACTTGTCTCAGGGTGGAGCGCAGGGCAATCATCTCCAGAAAGTGAAAAGCCCGAGGAATAATAACGCATAGAATTTCTGAGAATCAATGCCTGGACGATCCGAAAAGAGGTTTCAATCCTGGAACCCGAATGGATTCTTCCCTCGATTTGCAGTGCGGGCAGGTCCCGCTTATCTGCGGGCCAATTGATACTGCTCCGATGTTGATGAAATTGGATAGCGGATATCGCAAATGCCCCTTGGACTCAGGCTCTCGTTCCGGAAGCTGATTGCTTTGGGATCGAACGGCCACAAAAGGAAAGGGCAAATCGCGGCGAAGAAATCACGAAGGTTCTTGAACGTCGAAGCCGCGGATCGAATTGCAGGGCCGATGCACGAGTGCTGTGAGTTTTTTCGTGAAAACAAGATCAGGAAGCCGAGGGTGAAGACAGCAATTGTCCTAATTCCCTTGTTTTGCACCATCGTTATTGTGCATCGGAAAGCCACTGCACAGACTGTGCCGCCGGCTCCCACGCAGCTTACGGCGACGGCAGTCTCCCCCAACCAGGTCAATCTCAGTTGGACGGCGAGCACAGGGTCTACGGCCGTGGCCGGATATTACGTCCTCCGCAACGTCGTACAGGTGGGTTCGCCCACCGGCACGGGATGGCAGACCCCCGCCGGAACCGCGACGGCATATTCCGATGTCGATCTCGCTCCAAGCACCGTGTACATCTATACCGTCGAGGCATACGCAACTGGAGGCGCTGCGTCACCGCCATCAGCGGCCGTAACCACGACAACCTGGCTTGCCGTTACGATTCCCTCGGCGCCCTACATCTCACCTTTTTATACCTGTGTCACCAACTATTACGTCTCGAAAAATGGCAGCAACTCGGGAAACGGATCAAGCGCGAATCCCTGGTACTCCATCGGCGACGCCATCAATTTCCTCTCCGCGCAGGGCGGCACGCTCGGCGGCGTGTGCGTTAATGTTGGCCCCGGCACCTACACTGAATCAGTCTATGGATATAACCTCAGCGGAAGCGCCGATACTCCGACGGGCTACTTTGTTCTGCGCTCCACTACTCTTCATGGCGCTATCATCCAACTGCAGCCGGACTCCGTCGATTACACCCAGGGAATCTACTTCAGCGGCGCGAGCTACATCGTTGTCGACGGCTTTGTGCTGTCTGGGAATAACGCCGCGCCGGATATTGACGGAACCGGCATTTACGCGGCCGGGAGCAGCAACACGCAGTGCACCGCTCATCACATCAGGATCTTCAACAACATCTCCTACGGATGGGGTGGAGGCGGTATCGGAGCCCAGATGGAGGACTACTTTGACGAGGAAGGGAATGTCGTCTATAACACCTCGAATACTTCCGTCTGGGGCACCTCCGCTATCGGCGCCTATGAGCCGGTCGCATTCGATTCCGGCACGTGGAGTACCAGCACCATGGATAGCGCCAGCGTGCAGTATCACCAGATCTTTCGTTTGAACGTTGCTTACAACAATGCCGAAGTTAACATCGGCACTAACACGCATTATGACGGCAACGGCATAAGCCTGGATACCTTGAACCCTAACGGTTCGGATTACAACGGGTATGCACAACAAACGCTAATCGACAGCAACCTGTCGTTCGACAACGGTGGAGGCGGAATTGTAACAGGGGGTTACGGTGCGAGTTACATGACCGTACGCAATAACACTGCCTTTAATAACTATATCGACGCGCAGAATCCGTCGACTGGGCACGGCGACAACTCGTTGGCGGGATTTGTAAGCTCTCACGACAATCTCGTTGTTAATAACATCGGCGTCAATGATCCGAATGCCGAGCCCGCAAATTATGCGTTGATCGACGTTGGAATTGGCCCCGCAGCCGACGAAAACACCAGCGAAACGTGGGACAACAATCTCTCATTCGATGGAACGCCGGGGCAGGCATCCATCTATCTCTCTAATACCACGGCGACCATAACCGCTGCGAACGGCAATCTGCTGGGCACAAACCCGCTATTCGCAAATTATTTGAGCGGCAATTTCGCCCTGCAATCAACCAGTCCCGCAATAGGCGCAGGCACCGCCTCCTATGGCGTTGCCGCCATTGACCTGGCGGGAAATCCGCGCACAAGTAATGGAAAAGTGGACATAGGCGCCTACGAGTACACCGCTAGTTCCGGTCCCGCATCACCCACCAGCGCCATCATTCTCAACGCGCCGGCCTCTGCCGTAGCTGGCACTTCGGTCAACGTGCAAGTTTTCCTGCTAAGCAATGGAAACGGTACTCCCACCGGAGAAGTGTCCATTCTCGCCGCCGAAGGCAGTGGTACGCCGCAACAGGTTGCGCAGGCCTCAGCGGCAACGGCGCTGACCACGGCGTATGCAGCGGGTGGCACCGGGACGGCAGCGGCCGTCACGTTCACCGATGCCGGCACTTACACGCTCACCGCATCATATCCAGGAGATGTAAATTTCGCTGCCGGTACCTCCCCAAGCTATACGGTAACCGTATCCGCCCTTCCACAGGTTGCAACTCTAACGCTCTCGCCCGCTGCGGGCACTTACACTTCAACTCAATCGGTAACAATCAGTGATGCTACGCAGGGAGCGACGATTTACTACACTACCGACGGAAGCACGCCCACAACATCGTCGACGGAATACACCACTGCCATCGGTGTTGACAGTTCGGAGACCGTCCATGCCATCGCTACCGCCAGCGGTTACTCCGACAGCGATGTTGGAACGGCGGCATACACTATCAATCTGCCGCCAAGCTTCACTGTCTCCATCTCTCCATCCGCCCTGACCATTGCGTCCGGTTCCAGCGGCGCGGCTACGGTAACCATCAAGCCGCAGAACGGGTTCAATGCCCAAACTTCCTTCTCATGCTCGGGACAACGGTCTGGCACGTTGTGCAGCTTCTCTCCGGCAACCCTGACGCCATCGGGGGCCGCGGTCACGACAACACTTTCGATCTCAGTGCCCGCCACTGCAAGCAACGAGCGCCCAGGCGCGGTCCTGCTATTTCCCAAGGCTGGACTAGTGTTGTCCACCCTTCTATGTTGCTTTGTGGGCAGGAGAAGACGGAGAAGTTTGCGCGCGTTCCGGGTGTTGGCAATGGTCGCGCTCGGTCTGAGCCTGCTAAGTGGGTGCGGTAGCGGCTCCGGATCGTCCACATCCCCGTCCGTCACATCGACGGTTACAGTGAAAGCAACTGCCGGATCGCTTCAGCAAACTACGACGTTATCAGTCACGGTGAACTGAAACGGCAGCGGATGCTTGCGTTGAGTGACAACGGCTGCAATGGAGTTATTGAGTATAGAGCGAATATGAAGAGGATCTCCATGTTGAAGCAATCATTTCTTTGTAGCGTGTTAAGCTGCCTTGGCCTCCTATTACACCAGGCAGCTATGGGTCAGAGCCCGCTTTCGGCTCCGGCGCAACTAGTAGCGATCGGTGTCGCTCAAGATCAGGTTAATCTCAGATGGGCGGCCGGTCCCGCAAGTGCGGGTGTGGCCGGCTATAACGTTTACCGCGATGGAGTAAACGTGGGATCTCCGACCGGCACCGAATGGCGAACCGCAACGGGAACCGGCACGGCATTCTCCGATGTCGGCCTTGCCCCCGGCACAGAGCATACTTACACGGTTAGGGCATTCGACAAGGCGGGGAATCTCTCGCCAGCATCCGCAACGGCGACCGGAACGACGCCACCCGCAATGACCGTCCCCGATCCGGGCTACATTGAGCCATTTTATTCTTGCGTAACTAACTATTTCGTTTCGAAGGCCGGCAGTGACTCGGGAGACGGATCGAGCGCCAAGCCATGGGAATCCATCGGGGCGGCCATCAAATTCTTCATCGCACAAGGCGGCACGCATGGCGGCGTGTGCGTCAACGTCCGTGCTGGTAACTATACTGAATCAGTCAATGGAGGAACGCTCAGCGGAAGCGCCGATACTCCTACCGGCTACTTTGTGCTGCGGTCCGTAACTCCCCATGGCGCCATCATCCAGCTAGCGCCCGGTAGTCCCGATTACACCGATGGGATGCATTTCACTCATACGAAATACATCGTTATCGATGGTTTTGAGTTAATTGGTGACAACTCTCCGCCTGACTTGGACGGATCTGGAATCTCCGTAATGGGGAATGAGGACGGAAAAGGCACAACGTACTGCCCTGCAACCACTCAAAGTCATCACATAAGGATATTCAATAACATCTCCCACGGCTGGGGTGGAAGCGGTATCGGATCCGTTTGCGCCGATTACTACGACGTCGAAGGAAACGTCGTATATGCTACCAGCAATACATCGAAATGGGGAGTTTCCGCTATCAATACCTATGAACCGCGTGCGCTGGACGCCAGTTCATGGAGCGCGAGCACGATGGACAGCGGCAGAGCGCAATTCCATTACATCATCCGAAACAACGTCTCCTATGACAATACAGAAGTCAATATCGGTGCCAACCCTCACTACGATGGCAATGGCATCCAGCTCGACACCTACAATGCTTATCCCGATAACAACTATCATCCGTTTCTTCAAAAAACGCTCGTTGAAGACAATCTCTCCTTCGACAATGGTGGCGGCGGAATTGTTACGGGAGGCTCTGGCGCCAGTTTTGTCACCGTACGCAATAATACGACCTTCGATAACTTCCTTGACGCTCAGAATCCAATCGGAGGAGGTGGCGATATCTCTATCTCAGGTTCCGAGAGCTGCCATGATAACGTAGTCGTTAATAACATTGCAGTGGCCGAACCAGCCGCGAATCCCAACAACGTGGCATTCACCGACGCATCATTCGGTAAGCCAGGCACTTTGAATAGGAATGAGATCTGGCTGAACAATCTCTCGTATGACGGCGTTGCGGGAAAACTATCTGCGCATCTGGCCAATACCACCGCCACAATCACCGTCGCCAACGGCAATATCCTGGGCGCCGATCCCCTCTTTGTAAATTCCTCAGGCGGCGATTTCACGCTGCAGAATGCCAGCCGGGCCATCAACGCAGGCACGACCGTCTACGGCGTTGCGCTCACTGACCTGGCCGGTAACGCGCGCTTACATCAAGAAAAAGTGGACATGGGAGCATATGAGCTTCAGCCCGGCGTCGGCTCTGGTGCCCAGCACAACGACCGAATCGGCAATACAACTTTGACTCAATCGCCCCCTATGGGCTGGAACAGCTGGGATTCATGGGGCTCAAGCATCACCGAAGCCGAGTTTCGCGAAACAGTCCAGGCGATCCACCAGCATCTTCAGCCCTATGGATGGCAATATGCCGTCATCGACGAAGGCTGGTATGCACAGCATCCAGAGAATTCCGAGAAGGCCCTGCCGCGCGGCCTGGTGATCTCAGGCGATGGACGATACATGCCTGCCATCAACCGTTTTCCCTCCGCGAGTAACGGACAAGGGCTAAAGCCGATAGCCGACTATGTCCATTCATTGGGATTGAAGTTCGGCATCCACATTATTCACGGAGTTCCGCGCGAAGCTGTCAAGAACGATCTTCCAATCGAGGGTTCGAACTTCCGCCTCTCTGCAGCAGTCAATACAAAAGACGTGTGCAGTTGGAACTCAGACAATTACGGGGTAAAAAACAACCCTGCCGGACAAGCGTATTACGATTCCCTCGCGCGGCTTTATGCGGGGTGGGGAGTGGACTTTCTGAAAGTCGATTGTATCTCGCAGCCATACAACGCTGACGAGATTCAGATGCTGGACGCTGCGCTGCGCAAGACGGGTCGTCCGATCGTTCTGAGTCTCTCTCCAGGTCCCACCCCGCTCGATGAAATCGGAAATGTTCGTGAACACGCACAGCTTTGGCGTGTTTCCGACGATGTGTGGGACGTTTGGTCCAAGCCTTCCAATGCTCCTCGATTCCCCCAATCGCTGCACAATCAGATTGAGAACTTGGCGGCATGGGCTCCATATAGCGATTCGAATCACTGGCCTGACGGCGATATGCTCCCAATTGGCAATCTCGGCCCGCGTACGCCGGTGGGGCCGGGACCGGCCCGCGATTCGCGCCTTACTCACGACGAACAGCGAACCATGATCACTCTGTGGACCATTGCGCGGTCTCCGCTCATTCTCGGGTCGAATGTGTTGAAGTTGGACCCATTCACAGAATCGTTGCTTATCAACCCAGAGATTATTTCCGTCGACCAGCACTCGACCAACAACCATCCCGTCCTTCAACGCGATGACACGGTGGCTTGGACAGCCGATCCGCCTGTCACATCGCAGGTCGCGGGCGCACACTACATCGCAGTATTCAACCTTTCCGATAATGCAAGGAACATCACGTATTCGTGGCCTGAGTTAAAGCTGCCTCCCGGTTCACATCCCGTTCGGGATTTGTGGAAACGGGCCGATGTTGGCCAGCTTGATCGTTTAGAGATCACCCTGGCGCCCCATGCGTCCGCGCTCTATCTCGTAGGACAGCCCTGATCGGGATTGATTGTGCTGAGATAATGCGGAGTGACCGATGGAAACATTGCGGAGGATACTGATGATGAGCGGGATATGAATCACCGGTATTCCGAAGGCAGCAGGCGCTACGGACAGGAATCTCGAAACAGCAAAAATGAAAAGATGAATTCGATCAAAAGGGGAACCATATGAAATTCATAACAGGAGTTTTCTTTGCATTGGTTACAGGGTTTATTTGCATACCGATAGCTAGCTCCGCTCAGTCGGCCGGTGTCCAGAATGCGCCCGGTAGTACGCAGACTGCTGCCACGAATACGGCGCACGGCGTTCCTGACTCGAATCAGCTTGGCGCTATCAGCCTGGATGTGCTGGTGACCGATAAGTCTGGTACGCCGGTGACCGGCTTGCAGGCGGGAGACTTCAAATTGCTGCTGGGTAAGAAACAGCCGCAGAATATCGTTTCAGTGCGCGCCGCCGGAAGTACAATTGCACAAAACGATCCGCCTGCTGGGGCTATTGTGGTGGTCGACGCAGTCAACGCGTGGATTCTAACAGTTAACGCCGAGCGGCAAATGCTAGCTAGGTATTTTGAAGAGAACAACGGCCAGCTGCCCATTCCCGTCTATCTGGCCATCTTCACCGATCAGGGAATGAAGGTCCATACTCCAGCCACACAAGACGGGAAAGCGCTGGAGGAATTCCTCAACGCCAACACGACCGACCTGCACAACGTTAAAAGGCCGGACGGTTGGTGGGGCGACATGGAACGCGAACAGTTGTCGCTGAAGACTCTCAATTACCTTACCTCGCAGGTGAACTCGATGCCCGGCAGAAAGTTGTTCATCTGGTTGAGTCCTGGCTGGAACCTGCAAACCAACGGGCAGTGGGACGGCGCCAGCAAGAGTGATCAGCAGGGGCTTTATGACAACACCGCTTCGGTTTTAACCGCATTGCGGACGGCCCGCGTCACGGTCTATAGCATTGACCCCTCAGGGCCGGCGCGCGAGATGACTTTTGGACCGACTTACGAAGCGTTTCTCAAGGGCCTGGACGCGCCCAAACATGCTGACTATGGCTATTTGCTGCTGCAGGTTTTGGCTATACAGACGGGTGGCCAGGCTCTTTACGCATCCAACGATTTGTCATCCCTGATTAGCAAAAGCTTTGCAGAGACCAACTCATACTATGTGCTTACCTTCAATCCTCCTCCTGCCGCCCATCTAAGCGAGTTCAACAACATCGAAGTGCAGGTCGGCAAGCCGGGTGTGAAGGCGCGCACAAGAACGGTCTACTATAGCAGCCCGGCGACTCCATCCAAGTAATTTGCTGGCATTAAGGACCGCAACCTCGGCACCGGCGGAGTCATGCTCTTGCCAGATGTGAAACAGAGCGAGCATCCGAGAGCGAGGCTGCTATACTCCGGCCGCTTCGAAAGTGGCTGGGCCCGGCGCGCAATGGCTCGCGTCCTGACTGGTTCCACGAATTCTTCGATCACTCACTGTGTCGACGCCCAGTGCTATATTGCCGTTATGTATCGGGTGTTCCCTCTGCTCGCGCTGGTCTCCATGGCTTCACCGGTTTTTCCGGCGCCTCTGCAAAGAAACTTTGACGAGGTGGTGAAGCAGGCAACCAGCGCGCGGAACCAAGGCCGGACGAACGAGGCAATCGGGCTTTACCGCGAGGCTGTCCGGATGCATCCTTCTTGGGACGAAGGATGGTCGTGGCTCGGCACGGCGTTCTATGATCAGGACCGTTTTCCCGAAGCGCAAGACTCCTTTGCGCATTTTGTTGCAATCAAGCCTCAACCGGGCCCCGTCTGGGCCATGAAGGGGCTTTGCGAGTTCGAGACGCACGAATACGCCCAAGCCGGAACGGACCTGCAAACCTGGGGTCGCGGAGATTTTCGCGGGGGCGGCGATTTGACCGAGGTCGCTGCCTTTCATTGGGCCATGCTCCTGACGCGGCAAGGCGAATTCGTTCGTGCGCTCTCTATGCTGGCAGACAGAGCACGACAGGATGGGGAGAGCCCGCCGCTGGTTGAGGCTATGGGCCTGGCCTCGTTGCGAATGCCTAATCTACCCGAGGATTATCCTTCGGAGTTTCGTGAGCGAGTCTGGTTGGCTGGGAAATCTGCTTTCTATGCTTCGGTGCATGACTTTGCTCGCAGTGAGGAGTATTCCCATCGATTGTTGTCCAAATATGGCCAACAGCCGGAAGTCCACTATCTTGAGGGTACGCATCGTTTGTTTGAACTGAAACCGGCGGAGGCGGCGCAGGAGTTCCGCAAGGAACTTCAGATATCGCCGCAACATACTCCTGCCATGTTGGAACTGGCTCGAATCGATATTGACGCCGGCGATCAGGCTGAGGCGCTATCCCTGGCCAGACGCGCGACCGGGATAGACCCCAAGAATCCCGACTCTCATCAGACTTTAGGCCGGGCCTTGCTGGCAGCGGGACAAGCAAAGGAAGGCTCGCGGGAACTGGAAGAGGCAGAGCGGCTCGCCCCTGGCAACGCTGCCATTCATTTCGATCTCGCCACGGCCTACAGAAAACTGGAACGCGGCAAGGATGCGGAACGAGAGATGTCAACGTATGTCTCCCTTAAGAAGAAATCGCTCCTTCGGGATCAGACGGGGGAACGGCGAAATATAGAACCTGCTCTGGAGGCGCCGCAATGATTGTGATGCTGCTACCAGCCGTGCTTGCGTTGTCGATTTCGCTTTCGCCTCAGAGTGCTTCTCAGCCTTCTCGGAATACAAGTACCGCAGACAATTCCGTCGGCTTTGACGAACTCGCTCAGGCCGCGAAACGCGCGCGCGAGGAAAACCGCGACGATGCCGCCATCGAAGTCTATCGCCAGGCTCTGATGCTCAAGCCGGAGTGGGACGAGGGGTTATGGTATTCGGGCACATTGCTCTATAAGAAGGAAGATTATTTTGAAGCATGCATAGTTCTGCGACGTTTTCTCGCGCAGGATCCGGGCAGCGGTATCGGCTGGGCTATGTTGGGATTGAGCGAGTTTGAGTCGCACGATTACCTTCGGGCCCTGGATCACCTGCAGCGCGGGTTAGCACTTGGATTGGCTGACAACCAGAAGTTGATTGCCCACGTTCGCTACGTCATTGCAATTTTGCTCACGCGATCGGAACAGTTTGATGAAAGTATGGATGTCCTTTTTACCCTGATGACAAACGGGGCGGACACGTCGTCTCTGGTTGAGCCATTCGGATTGGCTGCGTTGCGTTTGCCGTTTCTGCCTTCCGAAATTCCCCCCGGCCGTCGAGAGATGATTCGCATGGCTGGCGCCGCCACGATGGCGCTCGAGGGGCGGAGAAATGAAGATGCCGAGAAAATCTTCAACCAACTCGAAGCAAAGTATCCTGACCAGCCTGGAGTCCACTTCCTGATCGGCGCATATTTTCTCAGCGCGCACCCTGACGAAGGGATCAAGGAACTAAAGCAGGAGATCGAAATCTCGCCGGCGAATTTACCAGCGCGGATACGGTTGGCAGAAGAGTACATTAAGCAGCAGAATCTGGATCAAGGGCTGTCGCTCGCCAGGGAGACGCTGCAACTGGCGCCCGAGGAGCCTCTGGCTCACATGGTGCTCGGCGAAGGACTGATCGCCAAGGGAGATTCTGCCGGCGGGATTCGGGAACTCGAAAATGCCCATGATTCCTTGCCGAATGAAATCCAGATTCTCTGGGATCTGTTTCGGGCATACACTGCGGCGGGACGTAAGGAAGACGCTAGCCGGGCAAAGGATGAGATTGAAAGGTTCAGCAAACAAGAGGATTCGGCACATTGAGCTCGACGCTACCCATGCCCGAAATAGCTCGGCGAACAAAACGACCTATCTCTCCATGAGACCAAGGCGAAACGAGAGGCAGCGGCACAGTTGCTCTTACCGGCTGGCAGAAGCGTGCAGCGAAGATTAGTATTCTCGTCAAGCAAAGCCCACCTTCTTTGAGAGCATCTAAAGACTCCGCCAACCTTCGCGCCTTAGAAGCAGCATTTTTTGTCGCGGTTCTTTCGGATCGTCACTCTGAGAAGCTGGCAGTGAAAGGACTGCAATGTTAGATCGCAGAGAATTCCTGAAGACGGTTTCGATTGCTTCTATTGGCTCGATGGCGCCGTCTGGCGCAGCGGCCGAGATGAACAGTGCAACAATCCAGCGGGTGCATGAATATCACGTCTCTCCTGGCGGCGACGACCGAAATGAAGGCACGAATCTCAGCATGCTCCGCAACATCTCTGCTGCCGCCAACCGCGCACAGCCGGGCGATGTGATCACCGTGCATAGCGGCATTTACAGGGAACGTGTCGATCCCCCGCGTGGCGGAACCTCAGAGCGGCGCCGCATCGTCTATCGGGCAGCGCCGGGAGAGCAGGTTGAAATCACAGGTGCCGAAATCATACGGAACTGGGTCAGGACCAGGGGAGACGTCTGGAACGCAACGATTCCCAACAGTTTCTTCGGCAGCTTCAATCCCTATAGCAATTTGATCCATGGCGACTGGTTCGATCCGAAAAACCGCATGCACCATACCGGGGCAGTCTACCTGAATGGCGACTGGCTTCCTAAAGCGGCCTCGCTGGATGAGATATTCGCAAAGACAGACGCTGCCCCTATTTGGTTTGCGCAAGTGGATAATGAGAAAACCACGATTTGGGCTCAGTTCAGGTCTGTAAACCCTAACGAACAGTTGACTGAAATCAACGTTCGTCAAAGCGTCTTTTATCCGTCAAAGCCTGGAGTGGATTACATCGCGGTTCACGGCTTTACACTACGGCGCGCAGCCACTCCGTGGGCCCCGCCCACCGCCGAACAGATCGGCATCATCGGAACAAACTGGAGCAAGGGCTGGATCATCGAGAACAATACCGTGTGTTATTCGTCCTGTTCCGGTATCTCCCTGGGCAAGTACGGGGATGAGTTCGACAACACGTCTCAAGATTCGGCAGAGGGCTACGTGAAGACGATCGATCGCGCATTGAAGCGTGGTTGGTCAAAGGAACACATAGGCAGCCACGTGGTACGCGACAATGACATCTCGCACTGCGAACAGGCGGGAATCGTGGGTAGCCTTGGTGCGGCTTTTAGCCTGGTCACAGGAAACACGATTCATGAAATCCACGTCCAGCAGCTCTATTCCGGTGCCGAAATAGCAGGCATCAAGTTTCACGCAGCCATCGACACTGAGATCTCCAATAACAACATTCATCACGCTTGCAGAGGCTTGTGGCTGGATTGGATGGCGCAAGGCACACATGTCTGCCGCAACGTTTTCTATGACAATGAGTGGCAGGACCTGTTTGCCGAAGTGGATCATGGTCCCTATTTGGTTGACAATAACATTTTCCTTTCTAAAACATCGCAGCGCCTCGTTTCCCAGGGAGGCGCATACGCGCACAATCTCTTCTGCGGAAACATCGATCTGGACCAATACGATGAACGATTGACTCCGTTCATGAAACCTCACGCGACGGAGATTGCGGGCTATCACGATAATCCAAGTGGCGACATGCGCTTTTATAACAACGTGTTCGCTCAAAACGGGAATCTTTCCGCGTTCGATGTTACACGGCTGCCCGTGTTGTTAAACGGGAACGTTTTTCTAAAGGGCGCCAGCCCATGCGATCACGAACCGGACCCAATCATCCGGAAAGAATTCGATCCCAGGATCGAATTAGCGCCGGTGGATCATCAACGGGTGTTGGATTTGACCGTGGATCCGGCCTGGAGATCTGACCAGCCGCGCACGCTGGTTACAACAGAGCGCCTGGGCAAGACGATCATTACCGGCTTGCCATACGAACTGGAAGACGGCGGTCCAGTTGCCATCGCCACGGATTTCGCCGGACTAAAACGCAATTCCAATGATCCGTTCCCCGGCCCTTTTGAAATCGCCGGAGATATTAAGAATCCCAAACGGATCCGTGTATTCATAACCACAGGTATTGTCCAAGGCTTAGGCGCCATGTAGTCAATTTCGGGCTGCGTTGTGAAGGCGTGCCCGCGCGAACGTGCGGTTGGCCGGCGGCCGGTGCTTGTGGACCTTCGCAGGATTATGCCTCTTATCCTGCCGCGGTTGCCGGCGTGGGTCCATGGGCAATGCAGATACCTGGCTATTGTGTAGAAAGGGTCTTGCGATGGTGGGATTTTGGCCGAAGGGCGGAGCATTTACGCGCAAGGGCAAACTGTGCGTCTAATTCAGCCGGTAAGCCACCAGTTCGAATGAATCGTCATCTTCGCCGTCAAGGTGCTTGCCACGAAGGAAGAATTCGAATTTGTGCACATCTTTGCGGGTCAGCACTGAAGTTATCTGCGTCGGCAATCTCCCGTGCAGCAGAAAACGGGCGGCAGCCTCATTCGCCTGCTTGTCGGCGCCGTTAATCAAAAGCACGTCCCCTGTCCTCGATGGATTCTGCACGAAAGCAACATCCACATAACCCACATTTTGCTTGGAGTAGATATTCTCATATCGCGCCTGCTCGCCGGCCGCGGGGTGCATATTCTGAAAGAAATGTGTCTTTTGTATCAAGTTGTCAACATGCCGAAAATTAACTTGGTCGTCGAAAAGTGAGGCCCAGAGATCGCTGTTCGGGCCCCCAATCAGGATGCTGTTGCCCTGGCTCAGATCGCGAACGTGCAAGTCGCGAGCGTATCGTATGGTTGAGTGAATGCCGGCTCGCTGAAGGGTATCCTGAAAGTCGAAAGCTATAATTGCCTCTTCGATGCTTGTGGTCCTGAAGTCGCCAAGCCCTTGAATGACATTGCGCATCGCGGGATCCTTCACCATCGCCATTTGCTGTTGCGGGAAGTCCTCGCGAATGTAGTCGGAGATGGAAAGATTGGTTCCGAGCATCGCCTGGATCAGAGATACCGAAGTGTCGGGAACCACAATCATCACTTCGCCCTCGGTGCGGGCGAGGAATTGCACGAATGGGTTCTCAAAAGCTGCGCCCTGGTTTTTCGGCGCTTCCATGGTTTGGTTCCGGTGCGATACCAACATCAGCACCACGAGGGCGGCATTGAAAACCAGTGAAATGCCAAGCGCCCAAAGTCTCCACCTACTCCTGGTTCCCTCCGCTCGGGCCAAAGAGGCGCTCGCCTCCTCCTTTGGAATCTTGACGGCTTCACCCGGTTCGGGCTCGAATTCGGCTGGAGCCGCTGCCTTGGGGTGAACGGGCGTGAAGACCGGAAGATAAATTCCCTTGGGAATGGACAGAATCAGTGGTCCGTTTATTCCCTCGGTCTCAAAATAATGTGCCAACTTGTGCCGGAGATTACTGAACTGGGCTCGCACAATGTTGTCGGTCGCTGGGTTGAATTCAGCTCGCCTTCCCAGAATTTTGCACGCAACCTCGTACTCGCTCAGGCTCTCATTCGGCCGCAGAATTGCCAGCTTTGATGCATATACCAGGATGTTCCGTAATTGCGATGCTCGCTGGAATTCTTCACTCGCGACAATACGCTGAACCAACTCCCAACGGCGATCACCCCCCAGAAGCTCATCTCCGGCTTCGTGTTGGCCAGCTATCAGAGTTCTTGCGTCCATGCTACGGCAGTTTCCTTGCTAGAAACATTATTCCATTCGAAAGAAATGAGCATGCCACAATCGGAATCGATCGCCTTTCTTGCCGAGTTTATGCGTAATTCATTGAAAACATAGATGTTTTACGTAAATTTATGTTCAATCACTGCGTTACACTTGTCCTCCTTGGTTTTTCGCGCCCCAGTCGGTCATCGTCGTCAATCGCAAACTGAGTTTCGGCGCACGAATGGTGGGGACCTGAGCAATTCACAATCATCCCGGCTTCGGGGTTCGTCATAAGCCTCACTTGATCCATGCATCCAGTTGCCTGCGGCGGTTGTACCAGCGCAAACTTGCAATTGCACGAGATTGGCCAGAAGAAGTCCCGGTCCTCTACCGCCCCACAGGGCCAGCGCGGGCAACGATGGATGGACCTCGCCCTGCGAGCCAATTTTCATCCTCGACAATCTGATTACCTCAGGCTAAGCGGAGCCAATGATCGTTATGATGCAGGCGGGCGACACCGCCCGGCAGCCTGAATGCCTCTCCGTGTATCTGGACGGCAGGCCAGAGCACGTGGAGTTTCACGACTATTCAGTCAACAGCGTCAGGCCCTCGCTAGTTAATATCAATGGCTCCAACCGAAACCAGAGTGCGCATTGTGTTGTCACAAAAAACGGTGAAGAACCGATTCTCCGAACAGCTAAACCACAGCATATAAAGTCAATTTACGTAAACACACGTTCAATCACATGCATGCACTTGCTCATTGTGAGAGCCCGCTTGCACAATTCTGCCGACCATGGGGTATGGACAAAGTCAAAGCAGAAATTGACCGAAAGCCAAGTCCCCATTTCCAGCTGGCTGCGCAATTCAGGCACCATCGTCGGACTGGCGGCCTAAATTCTGCAGTCTTATCGTCCTCGATTAAGGAGAAATTCTTTGAGCGAGTTCGACGGAGTGACGCAAATCACATCGGTTCGACCGGATTGGCCTTCTCATTTATGGGTAAGTCTGTAAACGATTCCAAGGAAGGCCGCACCGAGAAGTTGATGGCGTTGGCGGGCCTGAAGTGCTCGAAATTGCGCTATTCAGATCGAGCAGATATGAAGTGAACGTCCCAGGTTGGTGGTTGGTCGCATGGAATCTGGTGGCGGAGTAAACAACGAATTGAACAATGAAGTGAATTAAGTAGGAGGCTGCTTATGAACTTTCAGACAGGAGATAAGACAAGGATGAAAAAACGATTCGGAGTGCTGCTGTCAGCGCTGTTCGTCCTGGTGCTGGTTGCGCCGTTGGCACGGGCTCAGTCAATGTTCGCCAGCTTGAATGGAACAGTCCAGGATTCTCAAGGGGCCGTTGTGGTGGGGGCCGCCGTCAGCGCGAGAAACGCGGCGTCTGGCGAGACCCAGAATGCGGTCTCCAATAAGGAAGGTTACTTTTCCTTTCCTGAACTTCCTGCTGGTACCTATCAATTGACCGTAACTGCCAAGGGATTTCAAAAAATCCATGAGACGGGCATAACCCTGACCGGCGGCGACGACCGTTCTTTGACCGCCACGCTCAAGGTTGGCGCAGTCAGCGAGACGGTTGAGGTACAAGGCAACCAAACCGATTTGACACCCTCATCCTCGGGCGAAAAGTCTTACACCATCTCCGGCGGCGACCTTCGAGACCTTTCGCTGGTGAGTCGCGATGCTACCGAAATCGTGAATATCATGCCCGGAGCTGTCATGACCTCAAACGGCGCCGTGAACTCGCAAGCGTTCTCGGGGCAGGCGATGGGCATGAACACAGCAACGGGTCCGCTCGCCAACGAGAATGTCAACGGTCAATCGGTTGACGTAACCACCGATGGCGGCCACACCTTCGATCCCGGCGCAGCCGGTAATGCAGTTCCGGTCACCGCTAACCAGGACTTCGTTCAGGAGGTGAAGCTCCAGACCTCGAACTTTACGGCCGATAACGCCAAAGGACCTGTGGTTGTGAACACAGTTACCAAGAACGGCGGCTCGCAATTCCATGGCGACTTCCACATGATTGCCCGCAGCCATGTACTGGATGCGAATGAGTCCTATGAAAAGGAAATCGCATATCTGAATGGTGGGGCCGCGGCCGTCAGCGCCCTCCCGACGCCGAACGAGCACTACTATTATCCCGGCGCCACATTCGAAGGCCCGGTGATCATTCCGCACACTGGATTCAACAAGAATCGGGACAAGCTCTTCTTTTTCGACGGTTACGAGTACTACGACCAATTGCAGGACAACGGCATTGCCGCAGCTTTCGTGCCCACGCCAGCCATGCTTGGGGGAGACTTCAGCGCGGTTGCCGGCTACGGTAACAACGTTGCCGGTGGCTCCGTTCTCACGGGAACTCCGTCGCAGTCCAACATCACAGGGGGCCTGTGGGGCGCCCCTTGGCTCGCTTTCGACCCAACCAAGAGTGTCTCCGGAGCTCGTCTTGCTGGTTGCAATATTTCTTCATCGGGTGTTCTTAACTCGGCCTGTTTGGACCCCAACGGCGTAGCCATCGCGAGTGCCTACCTGCCGAGGCCCACCACGCCTAATGGCGTCCCGAACGCTGGGGGTTTCAACTACACCCAGGACATCATTCAGCCCATGAACATGGACCAGAACTTGGCGCGTGTTGACTACGACATGAGCGACAGGACAAAGCTCTACGTCACCTATAACCGGTCGCGCCAAACCGCAACCTTTCCAATGGGTTATTGGGTAACGACGGCAACTCAGAATTCGGTTCCCACGCCGTCGCCCATCATCGGAGCGGACGGAACCGATTTTGTGAACGCCAACTTCATGCACGTCATCTCTCCCAGCATGACTACCGAATCAAGGTTCTCCTATACCTTTGAGAATTATCCCGGCAACCCGCAAGATCCAGCCAAGCTGCTGCGTTCCGACATTCCCAACTTCAACCTGAAGGGAATTTGGGATCAGGCTACCGCGCCGGAACTGGTTACCTGGGGTTCGGGTTTCCCGAATCTGGGCGACGTAGGCCATGCGTATCCGCTGATCTGCTACAAGAAGATCCCTGCCGCCGGCGAAGATCTGACCAAAGTCTTCCGCACCCACACCATAAAGGCGGGAGCCTACTGGGAGTGGGTCGATAACGTTCAGGACACCTGGAACACGTGGAGCGAATTTCCGTACGCCAACTGGTATCCCGGCGTTACCGGAAACCAGTATGCCGATGTTCTGATGGGAGTTGGCCACGACGGATATTCCGAAAATGCGATTCCGCCCACTCCTCCCAATACAAAGGCCACCACTTTATCGTTCTACGCTCAGGACGACTGGAAGGTAAACCGCCGTTTGTCGATCCAGTATGGAATGCGGTTCGATCACTACGGCAAGCCTTGGTCGACGCCTTACGGCGTCGCCGTGTGGGATCCGACTGGAATCCTCAGCTCCAAAGACGTGTACAACAACGATCCAGGCGCAATAGGCCTGAACACCGGAATCTCCTGGCATAGCGCGAATTCCGCAATCCCCTGGTCGGGCCAGCCCAGCACCGCGCTGAATTACTCGCCGCGGATCGGCGGGGCGTTCGACATCTTCGGGAACGGCAAGACCGTCGTGCGCGGCGGTTTTGGCCAGTACCGCGATTTCGCAATCTGGTCCTTCGGCAGTGCTAACTCCACAGCAGAAGGTTCGGTTGCGTGGACCTGCGGCCTTAACGATCAGCTATGTCCAAGTTGGGAAGACATTGATACTCATAGCGAAGGCGCTCCCAAATTCGGCACCGGCCTTCCGGCTGGCGCCATTCCCACCGCAACGGGAGGTGGTCTGCCGCTGACTATTGCCGGAACAGTTGATGCGCACGACAAGCAGAACCCCTACACCAACACCTACAGCTTGAGCATCGACCAGAAGCTGCCCTGGAAAATGCACGTCGAGGGTTCCTACGTCGGTAATTCGACCCACGACATTCAGACCGAGATGAATGCCAACGCGATTCCGCTCGGGGCTTTGCCCATGTCGGGGCAACAATCACCCTACTGCGTCAGCACTGTTACCAACACCGATTGGTGTGACTACCACTTCCGCCCGTACGCAAACTACCAGGACGTTACCAATACCGAAACCAAAGGGAAGGCGCGGTTTGATTCTTTCCAGTTCAGCCTGCAGCGCAACTCCGGATTCCTTACGTTGATGGTCAACTATACGTACTCGAAATCGTTGGATGATGGCTTGCTTGGAACTGACTCTACCAGCGGTTATGCCGACGGTGGCGTCAACGAGTTCTACGGCATCTCGCCCAGCGACCGCCCCAATGTCTTGAGCACTGCGTATGTCATTCACGCGCCCCGGATACAAGGCGGCAACTCCATCCTTAGAGGAGTCGCAAACGGATGGGAGCTTTCCGGTATTACGCAAGTGGAGAGTGGCGCGAATCTTACATCGGGCGCGAACGGCTGGAACTTCGGTTACAGTCCACAATCAAACCCGAAGGCGGTCAATAATGTGAACACAGTCAGCAATTCCTGGCTGCTTGGAACGCCCGACATCACACTCATGCCGCTGTTGACCTGTAACCCGAGCAAGGGAAACCCGAAGGGCTACTTTATTAACTTCAGCTGCTTCAGCGTACCGAAGGGCAATGGGGTTAACGGTACAACCAAAATGCCGTATATACCCGGCCCGATGTACTGGAAGAGCGACCTGACGGCGGTCAAGAACTTCAAACTCGGAGAGCAAAAGAACGCTCAGTTCAGAGTAGCCGCATTCGACTTCCTCAACCATGACCTTCTTTCGTTTGCGCCGAGTGACACTCATCTCGACATGAACAACCTGGCATGGAAAGACGATGGGTCCGCAACCGGAACCGAAATCAACAACGATCCAGACTTCGGCCATGCCAAGTGGCACTTCGGCCACAGAATCATGGAGTTCGAAGCAAAATACTCGTTCTAGTTCTGTTCTACTTGAATTACGTGCCCCTCGACGGGCGGCCAAAATGGCCGCCCGTCATTTTATCCAATGACTTTTACCAGCTCAGTTATGCTCCGTCTATTCCCTCTACTGGCCTTGCTATCTATGGCCGTGCCTGTCGCCGCGTCGCTCCCGCAACCTGACTTCGACGAGATCGCCCGGCTGGCTGATAGCGCCCGCATTGCGAACCGAGTGACGGAGTCAATCGGGCTTTACCGTCAGGCTGTTCAGCTTCGCCCCTCCTGGAGCGATGGATGGATGTGGCTCGGCGATCTGCTCTACGAGCAGGACCGCTTTCCTGAGGCCCAGGATTCCTTTGCTCACTTTCTCGCCATAACCCCGGCACCAGGCCCCGCCTGGGCCATGAAGGCCTTATGCGAATTCGAGATGCGAGACTATGCGCATTCGTCGGAAGACTTCGAAACATGGATGCATGGCGGCTTTCAGGGTAGCGAAGCTCTGACCGATGTCGCCGCCTTCCACGCGGCGATGCTCCTCACCCGGGAACGCCACTTCGATCGGGCGCTTACCTTGTTGACCGAGAGAGCGCAACGCACTCGAGAGAGTCCACTGCTCGTCGAAGCCATGGGACTTGCCGCTCTACGGATGCCGAACCTGCCGGGAGATTATCCGCCGGGACTCCGCGAGGAGGTCTGGCTCGCCGGGAAAGCCACGTAGA
>CAVSYM010000019.1:0-78741 GCA_963732165.1 uncultured Acidobacteriaceae bacterium | reverse complement strand
CGGCGCGGAGTTCGGGGGTGCGGAGGTTTTCGCGGAGGTGGGCGAGGCGCTGTTCCATGGCCTGGAGGGCGCGCTCGACGGCCTCGGTGTTGGTGTGGGCTATGTCACGCCACATCGAGAATGGGCTGGCGCCGAGGCGAGTCATTTCCCGTAACGCGCGGCCGCCTACATCCTTGAGCTCGGGGGCGTCGCCGACTTCGTCTTCAAGCAATGCGCTCATGGCGGTGGCTACAAATTGGGGTAGATGGCTGACCCAGGAGACAAGCTCGTCGTGGCGCGCGGGATCGAGATCGATGACGCGCGAGCCCATGGAGACGACCGAGTTGCGCCAGCCCTCGACAAGCTCAACGGCGCGCGGAGTGCGACGGGCGGATGCATCGTCAGTAAATAGCCAGACGGCGCCGCGATAGAGGTTGGCGTCGCCCAGGGCTGCGCCGCCGCGCTCTTTGCCGGCCATGGGATGACCGGGCAGAAAGGCCGGGCAGTTGGGCTTGTTATAGAGTTGCGCGGCCGACTCTGAGATGAGGTGCTTGGTGCTGCCTACATCGGTGACAAGGTGATCGGGCGTGAGTTGGCCGGAGAGCTGCGCCATGAAATCGAGCGTTGCGAAGATGGGCACAGAGAGCAGGACGACTTCGCTCGCGCGGGCGGCGGCGATCGGATCATCGGCTACTTCGTCGATGGCGCCCGCGCTCAGCGCAATTTCGACCTGCTCTTTGGTGCGGCTCCAGCCGGTGATTCGGCCGGTGAATCCAGCAGCGCGCAGGGCGAGGCCGGCCGAGGTGCCCAGCAGGCCGGTGCCGAGGATGGAGATGCGCGAAATCATGACTCGCTGACCTGCTGACTCGCTCGATTTTACAGCGTTCTGCCGACGGCCCCTGCAATCACGCGCAACTCGGCGGTTAGTTTCGCGAAGTCCTCGAGGTACATGGTCTGCGCGGCGTCGCTTACGGATTTGTCGGCGTTGGGGTGGATCTCGATAAGCAAAGCGTCCGCACCCGCGGCCACCGCGGCCTTAGCCATGGGGGCTACCATGTCGCGGCGGCCGGTGCCGTGCGAGGGATCGCCGACAATAGGCAGGTGCGAGAGCTTTTTGACGACCGGGATGGCCGAGATGTCCATGGTGTTGCGCGTGGAGGTTTCGTAGGTGCGGATGCCGCGCTCGCAGAGAATCACGTCGTAGTTGCCGCCGGAGAGAATGTATTCGCTCGATAGCAGCAGCTCTTCAATGGTCGCGGCGATGCCGCGCTTGAGCAGCACCGGCTTGCGCACCTGGCCGAGTTCGCGGAGCAGATTGAAGTTCTGCATGTTGCGCGCGCCTACCTGGAAACAATCGACGTAAGGCAGCATGGCCTCGATCTGCGCGATCTCCATGACTTCGCTGACAGTGGCCAGGCCATGCTTGTCGGCGGCTTCGCGCATGAGCTCGAGACCGGGAATGCCGAGTCCCTGGAAGGAGTACGGCGAACTGCGAGGCTTGTAAGCGCCGCCGCGCAGAAAGCCGCCGCCGGCAGCTTTGACGGCTGCAGCGGTCGAGAAGATCTGCTCGCGATTCTCGATGGCACAGGGTCCGGCGATGATGGCCACCTGTTGGCCGCCGATGGCAGCGCCGTTGGGGAATTCGATGACGGTGCCTTCAGGCCTCCACGCGCGGCCGGCCAGTTTGTACGGTGAGCTGATGCGATGGACGTGCATCACGCCCGGCAGAACTTCAAACTTGCTCAGGTCGAGGCCGGCGGTGGGTCCGACCGCGGCCAGGATGGTCTGCATCTCGCCGGTTGTGCGATGGACGTGGACACCAGACTCCTCCATCACTTCGATCACGGCGACGATCTGTTCTTCGGTTGCGGTTTCAAGCATCGCGACAATCATTTTTCATTCCCTGTTTCGGGTGCTTTTGCACCCGCGGCATGGCCAGGCTCTGCGCCCGCTTGGGCGCCCCTGGCGTTCCTCTCTGAAGCCAGCTCGTTCCTCTGCAGCGATCGCATGACGTCGATGATGCGCTCGTAAATGTGCGTCAGCTCGATGTCGGGCAGCGGCCCTTTGTTGGCCTGGCGCACGTTGGCGTAGATGATTTTTTCGCGATTCGGTTCGTAGACCGGAAGCGAAGTAGCGGCCTTGAGGTGGCCGATCATCTGCGCCGCGCGTGCCCGCTCACTGAGCAGTTCGACGAGCTGGCGGTCAAGCTCATCGATGCGGATTCTCAATTCTTCGATCGTCATAAAGTCAGCCTCTAGCTGCTAGCTTCTAGCTGCTAGCTTGTGCCTGCTGGTGCGAGCCTCTACGGCTGATTCTGCCGCAAGACAAGCTGGAAGCTAGAGGCTAGAAGCTAGAAGCTGCTTCTTTCACCGGGCCGGCGCCGCGTGCGGCAGGCGCAGACCCTCGATAAATCGAGCCACTGCGCGTGGCGCTTCGCCTGGTCCTTCTGCGGAGTTCGTCCGCTCAACCAGCTCGACAATGGCGCTGCCAATCACCGCGGCATCGGCGAACTCCGCCACCTGGGCGACGTGTTCCGCGTTGCTGATGCCAAAACCCACGGCGACCGGCAGCCCCTTCCCGGCTGGTCCTGTCCATCGCCTGATGCGCGCGACCAGCGCGGCCGCGTCGCTGGCAAGACTCTGCTGCTTGCCGGTAATGCCGGTGCGGGAGATGGCATAGACAAAACCTTTTGAGTGCGTCGCGATGGCCTCGAGGCGCGCGTCGGGACTGGTGGGCGCGGCCAGAAAAATGGGTGCGAGATCCACGCGGGTAAGCTCGGCGAGGTAGTCGGCGGCTTCTTCAACAATCATGTCGGTAGCCAGGACTCCGTCGACCCCGGCAGCCTCTGCATCGTCGGCAAAGCGGGCCAGGCCGTAGCGAAGGATCGGATTGAGATAGCTGAAGATGACCAGACCTGCAGCGGGGCGGGCGGCGCGAATTTCGCGCGAGAGAGTGAGAACGTCAATGAGGCGCGTGCCGCGAGCCAATGCGCGCTCACTGGCGCGCTGGATGATGGGGCCGTCGGCGAGCGGGTCGCTGAAGGGCACGCCGAGCTCGATCACGTCGGCGCCCGCGTCGATAGCGGCGATGGCGATGGCGCGCGTGGCGTCAAGCGACGGATCGCCGGCAGTGACATAAATGACCAGGCCCGGTTTGTGTTCGAAGTGGATCGTCATTATTGTGGGTCGAAGGGGATCGATGACTTGTGGGCCGCCGTCCCTCAGGGGCTAAAGCCCACTTCTCTTTCCTGGCTTGTTTCGGCACGACTAAAGTCGTGCCCTTTCAAAACCTTGAGTTGTTCCGTCTAAGGGCCTTCCGGGCCTAAAGGCCTCGGCAGCACCGAGCCGCATATTCAGGGGCCTGAAGGCTCCTGCTCCCTCCGACGAGTAAAGAGGCAATCCGCTTACAGTTTCAATTCGCGCGCCAGGATTCCCATGTCCTTGTCGCCGCGGCCTGAAAGGTTCACCACCAGTATTTCACGCGGGTCGAGCGAAGGAGCCATGTGCGTGGCTTCGGCCACTGCGTGCGCGCTTTCAAGCGCAGGCAGAATGCCTTCGATTCGGGCCAGCTTCTGGACTGCGTCAAGAGCTTCGGCATCGTTGCGCGAGACGTACTCGGCGCGGCCGGAGTCGTGCAGCATGGCGTGCTCCGGACCGATGGATGCGTAATCGAGTCCGGCTGAAACCGAGTGGGTGAGCGCGATCTGGCCGTCCTCGTCCTGCAAGACGTAAGAGAAAGTGCCCTGCAACACACCGGGCGCGCCGCCTTCAAAGCGGGCTGCGTGCTCGCCGAGCGCGGTGCCGCGTCCGCCGGCCTCAACGCCGATCAGCCGCACCTGCCGCTCGGGAATGAATTCGTAAAATGCGCCGATAGCATTGGAGCCGCCGCCGACGCACGCTATGATCGCCGATGGCAGGCGGCCTTCTTTCTCCAAAATCTGTTCTTTGATTTCGCGGCCGATGCAGCGATGGAAGTCGCGCACCATGGTGGGATAAGGATGCGCGCCGAGGGCGCTGCCGAGCAGGTAGTAAGTGGTGCGAACGTTGGTGACCCAGTCGCGCATTGCCTCGCTGATGGCGTCTTTGAGCGTCCTGGAGCCGGAGCTGACGCCGCGCACTTCAGCGCCGAGCAAACGCATGCGTTTCACGTTCAGATCCTGGCGGTCCATGTCCACGTCGCCCATGTAGATGACGCACTCGAGGCCGAGCAGCGCGCAGGCGCTGGCCGTAGCCACGCCATGCTGGCCCGCGCCGGTCTCGGCAATGATGCGTTTTTTGCCCATGCGCTTGGCCAGCAGTCCCTGGCCGAGCGCGTTGTTGATTTTGTGAGCGCCGGTGTGGAGCAGGTCTTCGCGCTTGAGGTAAATTTTTGCGCCGCCGCAGCTTTCTGTAAGCCGCTTGGCGAAGTAAAGGGGCGTGGGCCGGCCGGCGTAGTCGGCGAGAAGCGAGTTGAGCTCGGCCTGGAAGGCGGCATCGGCCTTGGCGGCCTCGTACTCGTGCTCGAGTTCGAGCAGCGCGGCCATCAGCGTCTCCGGCACGTAGCGGCCGCCGTAAGCGCCGAAACGCCCGGGGCGCGACTCAGAGGGACTTGCCGGAAGAATGATGGAGGCCATTGGAAGCTCCTGCTGGACCCGAAACAAAGAACAGTTTTGAGTTTACTAGAGCCTGTTATTAACTTTTCCGCAAGCTGCTGATTTCAGAGTACTTGCAAACCAAAGTCGGATGCGGTAAAATTGCTGCAACTTGCTGATTTCGTTGAACTTTCCACAAAGTTAATAACAGGCTCTAGGCGTAGAATGGCCGATGTCGATCCCCAAGTTGGAAACTCATGAGCGATCATCCGATTGCAGAAGTGACTGTAGGCCTTTACGTCAGCCTGTTGCTCGGACTCGGGCAGATTGGACTCGGCTGGTTCTTGGCCCTTCGTTCCCCAAAAATGTTCGGCTCCTTCGGCACAGGAAAAAAGAGCGAACCTGTTTTTGCGCGGTCCCTCGTAATCTGGGGATGGATGCTCCTGATATGCGGGTGCCTCGGCATCGCGATCTTCCTTGCTCTAGTGGTGGTTATCACGTTTCAGTCGTTTTGGCCCTGACTTCGCCTTTGCTACTAAGCGCCGCCTTGCGAAGTGTTCTTCAACCTCTTTGTGTGGAACGGGAGGACGTTTATCGTCGAGCGCTTCCTGCACGCGGGCGCGGAACCATGCATCATGCTCGGCGGCGTTGCGGGCCAGGGAAAACGGCAGTGTGCCCTCGTTGGCGGTACGCGTAAGCAGAATCCGGACCGCGTCTGAAACCGTGATTCCCATTTCGCCCAGGACAGCGGCGGCGCGTTCTTTTACTTCAGGATCGATTCGGGTTTGGACGAGCGCATTTGCAGGCATAACTATCGACCTCGAAATCAATTGTAATTCAATTGAATGACAATGGCTACTGGTTGAGGCGCAGGCTTGCAGGCCGCAATTCCGCGTCGGTTTGCCTGCCGAGCCGGACGACGAGTGGAGGTAGCGCCTCAATGTCGGCGCGCATCGTGCGGAAATTCACGATGCAGGCGCGCAGGGCGAATTTTCCGTGCACGATGGCGTTTGAAATGTATGCCTCTCCGCTGTTCTGTATACGCGTAAGCAATTCGGTATTCAGGCGGTTGAGATATTCTTCGGCCTCCTCTTCTCCCGATGCGAGATCGGGTGGTACGAATCGAAAAGTAGTGATGCTGAGGCTTTGGGTGAGGGGCTGCAGTTCAGGGTATTGCGGTATGAGCTGGAAGAGTTCCGCGGCGAGACGGATGTCGTCGGAAATCATCTGTATGTAGCCCTGGCGGCCGGCCTGCTGCAGTGCGAGCCAGACCTTGAGCGCGCGGAAGCCGCGTGAGTTTTGCGGCCCGAGGTCGAAGTAATTGATTGCCTCGGTTTCAAAGTGGTAGTAGGGCGGATGGTAGGCGAAGGCGTCGCGCAGTTTCTCGCTACTGCATACCAGCGCGCAGCCGGCCTCGAGCGGCGCATAGAGCCATTTGTGCGGGTCAACGGCAATGGAATCGGCCTGACCGAGGCCGGATAACTCCGCGGGAGCATTGGGCAGAGCGGCCGCCATCGCGCCGTATGCGCCATCAACGTGAAACCAGAGATTGAACTCGCGGCACACGGCGGCGAGCTCGTTGAGAGGATCGACGGCTCCGGTGCCAACGGTTCCCGCGGCGCCGATCACCATGATGGGCCGGTCGCCCGCATCGAGGTCCGCCTGAATCTGCCGGCGCAGGACCGGGACATCGATCTGCATGCGATCGTTCGTTGCAATCCAGCGAATCGCGGCGGTTCCCAGGCCTGAAATGTCGGCGGCCTTTTGAACCCATGTATGCGTTTCGCTTGAGCAGTAGACGCGAAGCGGCGCGCCGCCGAGCCCGGCAGTGCGAACGTCATGGCCAGCTTTGGCCTGGCGTGCAGCAAGAAAGCCGACAATATTTGCCATGTTTCCGCCGCTGACGAAAAGTCCTCCGCAGTCGGCGGGGTAGCCGAGCATCTCAGCGATCCAGCGAATGGTTTGCGCCTCGATTTCGCTGGCCATGGGCGAAAGCGGCCAGGCGCCGACGTTGGGGTTGACGGCAGCGGCGAGCAGATCGCCCAAGGCTCCGATGGGCGCGGCCGAGGAAGTGATGTAACCCCAGAAACGCGGATGCCCGTTGAACAGCGAGTGGTCGAAGAGCAGGCCGGCGGCGCGATTCAGAAGTTCCGCGGGGTCAGTGCCTTCATCGGGCAGCGTGCGTCCGGCGTCGAGTGCTTTGCGAATCTCGACGGGCGACTCCGCCCGAGTGACGGGCCGGGAGGGCAATGATTCGAGGAAGTCGGCGATGTGGTCGATGAGTTCATGGCCCAGCGACCGGAACTCGTCGGGGCTTAAAGCCAGTGGCGAAAGACGCTTGATCGATCGACCATCGGTTTGCATTGCAGATCTCCCCTGAATGAACGGGTTGCTGCATACCTGCGTTTGACAACGGACGCAAGAGGCCTGCAGCTTTGCGTAAAGAAAATGTACAGGGCGACGACCGCGCCGGTCCATGGCGTTCTTCGGGAAGGTTTTTCGTGGCAGAGCCAATCGTCATGGTTGGAGGTTTTGCGAGGTTGAAGGTTTTTTCTTGACATTGGCAGCGGCATGTTCTACTTTGCAATGCAAAGTGAGTTGCGTATGAGAGAGCTTGATCGGGCGTTGGGTGAGATCAGCAGCATTCGCCGGCAGATGGCGCGGGCAACGGAGTTTCGGGGCTACGGCGCGGCCACGCTGGCGTCGACCGCGGCGTTGGCAATGGCGGCAGCTGGGGCGCAGGCGGTATGGCTGCCGGACGCGGCCGACCACGTGGCCGTGTACCTGGGAATCTGGATGACGACGGCAGTGCTTTCGTGCGCGCTGATTGCGGTGCAGACCGTGAATCGCGCGCAGCGGGTGCACTCGGGCATGGCCGACGAGATGATCCGGATGGCAGTGGAACAGTTTTTACCCGCGGCCATTGCGGGCGCGCTGCTGACGGTAGCGTTGATGCGATCGGGGCCGGCCGGGCTGTGGGTTCTACCGGGATTGTGGCAGGTGATCTTCAGCCTGGGCGTGTTTTCGTCTTGCCGGTTTTTGCCGCGGCCAATGCTGGCGGCTGGATTGTGGTACCTGGCCACGGGGCTCATCTGCGTGGCGCTGGGAGATGCACGGGCATATTCGCCGCTGGCGATGGGCATCCCTTTCGGAGGCGGCCAGTTGCTGGTGGCGGGCATTCTTTATTTCAACCAGGATGCACGGCGGGAGGAGGGCAACGATGAGTGCTAAGGCAGCGAGGAATGGACGCGGCGGCGAGACGCCTTTCGCCTTTGAAGGCCGTTTCGCATATGAGGGTCTCGATCGGGTGATTCATGAGCGGGCGCGGTTGAGCGTGCTCACGTCGCTGGTGACGAATCCGAAGGGGCTGGCGTTTGGAGATCTAAAGCAGCTTTGCGCGTTGACCGACGGAAATTTGAACCGGCATCTGAGTGTGCTGGAAAAAGGCAAGCTGGTTGAGATTGTGAAGAAGCACGACCACAATCGGCCGCTCACAATCTGCAGGATTACGGCCTCGGGGAGAGCGCGGTACATCGAGTATCTCGAGACATTGGAACAGGTAATACGCGACGCGGCCCGGGGCGCAAAGGACGAGGCTGTGGCGAGGGTTGCGGGGAACCTGGCTATGACCCGGGCGTAAGAAAATTTTTTGAGCATCTGCTTTGCGGCGCAAAGTCGGTGTGCATCCAAATACTTTGCGCTGCAAAGTAACGACGCGCTTGCACACTTTGCGTGGCAAAGTTGATTGCGAAAGGAGAAACAGGCGTGAACGATCTATCCGCGTTGCATCCGGTTCTGGAGATCAAGGCCCTTTCGCGGTCGATGGGAGTAAAACTTATAGTCATCTGTTTTCTGGCGTTGCTGATGATTGTTCCTGCGCTCTTTGTGGAGGGGCTGGTAAGGGAAAGGACGCGGCGGGCCGAAGACGTGACGAAAGAGATAAGTGGCGTGGTGGGCGGCCGGCAGACATTCCTTGGCCCGACGCTGGCTATACCTTACACAATTCCGCCGCAGTCGCCCAGCGACCAGACGATGCACGGTATTTATCTCGTCTTTCCAGCTCGCGCCTCGGCCGTAGTTGACAGCACGACACAGGAGCGTCACCGCGCCATCTTTAAGGTGCCGGTCTTCCAGGCGGATTTCAAGCTCGACGGCGATTTCGATTTGACCGGAGTTCCCACGGACGCGCCGCAAGGCGCAGTGCTCGACTGGAGTCGAGCGGAATTTGTGGTGGGCGTGAGCGATCCCCGCGGTGCGCTCGGCGACGGACAAATGACTGCGAATGGAGCAACCGGCATCTTGGCGCCGGCGCAGACCGCGCAGAACCTTACTATCGGCGACCAGGGACAGCAATTAAGGCTCACGCTCTTTGGCGTGAAGGCGGGCGACGACGTAAAGCCGAATGCGCAGGTGAAGGTTACGTCTGCACTTCGATTCTCGGGGGCGCAGCGACTTGCGGTACTGGCCTACGGAAAGACGACGCACCTGGTGGCGCACGGCGACTGGAGCGCGCCGAGCTTCGACGGCGGATTTCTGCCGGTGCGCCTGGATGTATCTCAAGCGGGCTTCAACGCCGAGTGGTCGGTCCCGTTTATCGCGCGCGGGGTGCGCGCCGAAGGAACAAGCGAAACCATTACCGGGCTGGATGCGACGGCACTCGGCGTCTCTTTTACCGAACTTGTGGACCCCTATCACTCAGTGGATCGAGCGCTCAAATATGTACTGCTTTTCGAGGGGCTGATCTTTCTCACTTATTTCGTGTTCGAGATGACCTCGGGTAAGCGCGTTCATCCCGCGCAATACATTCTGCTAGGCGTGGCGCAGATCATTTTCTACCTGCTGCTGCTGTCGCTGGCTGAGCGAACTGGATTTGACCTTGGATTTCTGATCGCCGGAGCGGCCACGGTTATATTGCTCTCGGCCAATGCGGGCTGGATTTTTGTGAGCCGGCTGCAGGGATTCCGCGCGCTCGTGGCTTTCAGCCTGCTTTATTCGCTCATATACATGCTGCTGCGGCTTGAGGACAACGCCCTGCTGGTGGGTGCAATTGCGAGTTTCCTGGCGATTACAGCGGCAATGTATTTTTCGCGATCGATTGACTGGTATGGCTCGCTGCCTTCGCCTGGCCGGGCGGATCCCGCGTCAGGCCCCATTGTTCCACGCGGGACGGCATAGAGGACGCGATCGTTCTCGCTTGAAACTGAGAAATTCTTTGAATTGCTGTTTTGAAGTGGAGGTTGCGCAATGGATTTGGAAATCCAAAAGAAATTGCATGTGGCCATCATCATGGACGGGAACGGGCGTTGGGCCGCGCGCCGGGGATTGCCGCGCGTGGCCGGGCATCGCGCCGGAGTTGCGGCGGTGCGGCGCGTGGTAGAGCGGGCCGCGGAGCTCGAGATCGGCACGCTGACGGTTTATGCATTTTCAGCTGACAACTGGCGGCGGCCGCCGAGCGAGGTGCGCAGCCTGATGAGTCTAATTGCAGCTTATCTGCGCATCGAGTGTGCGCGCTTGCGCGATCAAGGCGTGCGGCTTGAAGCCATTGGCAGACGCGACCGCATTCCCGGCATTCTGCTGCGCGCGATTGCGAACACTGAGGCCGCAACGGCTGCGGGAAAGCGGCTGACTCTGCGCGTGGCGATCGACTACTCCGCACGCGAGTCGATTACGCGCGCGGCCGCCGGCGCGCTGGTAGCAGGGAGACCCGATGCTCCGGAGGTAATTGCCCGGCTGATCGACGAGGAGCTGACGTCGCGCAGCGGCACTGTGGATCTGCTAATTCGCACCGGAGGCGAAAAGCGGCTCTCGGATTTTTTGCTGTGGGAGTGCGCGTACGCCGAGTTCCACTTCACCGACCGCATGTGGCCGGAGTTCGACGCTGCCGATCTTGACGAGGCAGTGCGTGAATTCGGTCACCGTGAACGGCGATTTGGCGCGGTGCCCGCGGCGGCTTCGGCGAGCGTGAAAGAGCAGGCCGGAAGCGTGCAATGAGCCGCGCAGGCCCTGCCGCCGCTGAAACGCAGCGCCTCTCAACTTTTCCTCTTTGCAATGTCGCACAGCATGTCGGAGTGGATGTTGAGGCCGATGTTGGTGATGTTATAAACGTGCTCGCTGGCGACGAGCCACACAATGTCGCAGATGGCGCGCTCGGAGTAGTGTTTGGCCAGCCGCGCAAAGGTCTCAGGCTTGACGTTCTTGTCGCGCGTCAACTCGGTTACGTAGTCGAGCATGGCGCGTTCGGCATCGCTGAACAATGGACTTGTGGTGTAGTCGTTGATGGCGTCGAACTTGTCTTCGTTCAGTCCCGACTTGATAACGAAATAGCGTCCAATATCCATGCAGAACTCGCATATGTTGATGCGGGCTACGCGCTCGCGAACCAGCATCTGCGCCTCGACGGGCAGCTCCAGCTTTTTGTCGAGCCTGGCAATCTTCGAGATGAAAAGGCCGAATGCGCTGGGCATGCGCGAGAACATGACCTTTACCGGCGTCGGCACTTTGCCGAATTGTTTTCGAGTTCCGAAGTAGGCGAGTTTTGTGACCAGGCCTTGCGGCTTTTCGATGGGATGAAGAAACGGTTCCATGAGACAACCTCCGGGGGATGGA
Organism: uncultured Acidobacteriaceae bacterium; assembly: GCA_963732165.1. GTDB lineage: Bacteria > Acidobacteriota > Terriglobia > Terriglobales > Acidobacteriaceae > Telmatobacter. The sequence continues at coordinate 67,586 of CAVSYM010000019.1, read as the reverse complement.
GAGAGCGTGCCGAGTACCGCGATTGCCCGGCAGCTTGAGGCGGTCTTCTGCTGCTGAAGACGCAATTGCGTTTCGGCTCGGGACGAATCGCGGTCGTCCGCATTCTGTTTTACGCCTGCCAGACGCAAAAGGTTACATGAGCCGGCGGCGCCGTGGCGGCAACGAGTGCCGAGAGATCAAGCGACGGTTTTCTTCCCTGCTTTATGTTTGGCAGTCGCAGTTGCCGGCGTACGGGCGCGCTGTTTGGCGGAGACAGCTTTGATGATGAGCCTGTGCGCGCCTTTGGGATTGAAGGGGACGCGGGCGCGGGCGACGGCCTCGCTCATGAGGGCTGTTACGACGGGGTCGTCGAGCATCGCAGGATTGGGCAGCACGATGTATCGGACCACGTTGCCGCTGCCCTTGAGGATGCCAGCCGGATCGGGGAGACGCGCGCCCTGGAGGAAGAAGATACTGACCCACTTGGGATAAAGCGCGATGGAGAAGATGCCGTCTGAGGCACGCTCGGTGGGACAGAAGCCGATGGCGAGGGCGTTGTAGTTGTCGTAGACAAGCTCAAGGGCAGTAGGGTACCGGTTGCGCATCTTGTTGAGGATCGCTTCGGCGAGTTCGGCTACTTGGGGAGTGAATTTGGCCATGAAGCCGGCAAGCTGGCGCTCGGGGTCTGGAGATTTGGGCATTGAGGAACGACCTCTGCGAGCATTGTTGCGCAGCCTCGCCGCGACGTCGAGTGAAATTGCGTTACGTCGATTCGGGCATGAGTGTTATCGATGGCGTAACTGCTGGCAGAGACAAAACTCTCTTGATCGCGGCTGCTCGTTCTACCACGCTTCCCGGTTCGACAAAAACAAGATCGAAACCGAAGTTGCGATAAACATCCTCATGGGTCCGCTCAAATCGGAGAGTATCGTCAAAGCTGATCCGGCGCGCCTCGGTGTTTTTGATGAATCCTAGGTTGCGAATGAAGAAGACCTGTTTTTCGAAAATGGAGTGTGCCTGAATTCGGTCGAGCTCACGAGCCAGCCCGCCGGTGATGGGGCGGGAGAGGTAGGATGCCAGAGCGGCGGTGCAGACGGGTGAACGGTCGTGGAACTGAATCGCCACCGGCTCAAAGGCTGCGCGCGTTTGCCGTTGATTTTGCAACTCCGCAATCGCGTCGATGAAGAAATCCTCGTGCCAGGGCTCGGCGATGCCACGCGCCTGCCACAAAGCGATGAGATCGGTGGCCGCCTCCTCGACAACGCCAAATCCGTCTAACTCAAGCTGGCGAAGGATGAGCGTTTTGCCGGCGCCGGGCGCTCCGGTAAGGATGTAGCGTTTCATGATGGCTTTGAGGCTGCGCGCGCATTGGCGATGAAGTCGCGAACCTTGGTGTGGTCTTTGCGGCCGGGCACGGATTCAACACCACTGACGACATCGACGCCCCAGGGATGAAGAACAGCGATGGCTTCGGCAACGTTGTCGGGTGTGAGACCGCCGGCGGCCACGAGGCGCTCGCGTGCTTTTGCGTTTTGGAGGACCGTTGTGGCCGCAAGATGCCAGTCAAAGGTCTTGCCGGTGCCGCCGACTGCGGTAGCTGTGCGCGAGTCGACTAGGACCGCATCGATGCTGCAGTCGGAAAAGATTCCCTCAGGGGCGAAAGCCCCTTTTTCATAAAGCGGGTCGGTTTCGGCATGACTGAAGTCATGCCCTGATACGAGACTCGATAATGCACCCTCTTGGCGAGTGTTTTGTTCGGCGCCGAAATGCACGACGTGCAGAATGCGCAGGCCTGGCCCGAAGCGAGCGCGTAATTCAGCTGAGAGTTCGGGAGTCGCCTCGAAGTGAAGCTGGACGCCGGTGAGGCCCGCGGTTTCGACTGTCGACGCGATGTCGTCAAAAGATGCATCGACGAAGACGCCGATCTTTTCGAGCGTGGCGGGCAGGTGAGGAATGATGGAGGCTGCCTGCGCAGGAGTGATTTGGCGCGGGCTGGGTGCAAACACGAAACCCACGGCATCCGCTCCCGCATTGGCGGCGAGCTGCGCGTCGGCGAGCGTGGTGTTGGCGCAGATTTTGATCCAGAGGCTCATTCCGCGTGGGGTACCTTGGCGAGCAGGTCTTTAAGCGCTTCACCGGGGTCGGGCTGGCGCATCAGGCTTTCGCCGATAAGAAACGCGTTGAAGCCGGCGCTCTGCAGGCGCGCGATGTCCGCTGCGCTATTGATGCCGCTTTCGGTGACACGGACGACGCTTGACGGGATGCGCTCGATAAGCGCGAGCGAAGTTTCGAGAGCAACTTCGAAGGATTTCAAGTCGCGGTTATTCACGCCGATGGCATGGGCTCCGGTTTCGCCCAGACAGTCGAGCACGCGGTCGAGCTCGTCGGCGGTGTGAACTTCAACCAGCACGTCGAGAGAGAAGCCGTCGGCGACCGAGGCAAGGTGTTTCATTTCGGCGTTAGTGAGCGCGGCCGCGATGAGCAGAATAGCGTCAGCGCGATGGGCGCGTGCTTCGACAATCTGGTACTCGTCGACGATGAAGTCCTTGCGCAGGCAGGGGAGCGGAACGGCTGCCGAGGCCAGCTCGAGGTTGCGCAGGCTGCCCTGGAAGTATGGCTCGTCAGTGAGCACAGACAGAGCCGCGGCGCCGCCGGCGCGATAACGGCGCGCGATCCAGGCCGGATCGAAGTCGGCGCGGATCAGGCCCTTTGAGGGCGATGCCTTTTTGACTTCTGCAATAACCGCGGGGCCGAGCGCGGCTTGGCGCCGCAGTGCTGCAGCCCATCCGCGGGGATGGTGCTGCGTGGCGCGCCGCTCAAGATCGGCAAGCGAAGTGCTCATCTTGCTCGCGGCAACGATGGAGCGCGTTGAGGCCACGATGGTGGAGAGAAAGGTTTGCGTGCCGGCCGGCATGGGTATGGGATGAGTATAGCGGGGGCTCCGCCCCGAGCGGAGTTAGCGGGGCTAGCGGAGTTAGCTTGGTCTCCCGGGTCCCCAAATGCGAGGGACCCGGGGCACCCATTCCAGGTCTCCGACCGCTTAAATTTGCATTAATGTGGGTGCCCCATCCTTTTCGCAGTTCCATCGCGGAAAGGGTGGGAAAGCACAAAATCACGCGGTCAGAGAACTAGTGGGACTGTTGGGCTGGTTGCCGCACAGCGGCAACCAATTCCTTTGCGGCTTTGCGGCCCAGTCGTATGCAGTCGGGAACGCCGATGCCGTCGTAGGCGTTGCCGGCGAGGCGCAGACCGGGCAGTGCGGCAAGTCGCGCATTGATGCGGGCCATGCGGTCTTTGTGGCCGACGGCATACTGCGCCATGGCGCGTCGCCAGCGCGAAACCTGCACGTGATCGGGCTCGGCGGTTGGGCCGATGACCTTGGCGCCGAGGATCTCCGTCATCTCGCGGCGTACAGCGGCGACGAGAGCTTCGTCGCTTTCGCGTAGTAGCGATTCGTTGTTCATGCCGCCCAGGAAGGCGCGGAAGACGGCCTTGCCGGGCGGGGTGCGGCCGAGGAATTTGCGGTGCGCAAATGTGCAGGCCAGCATGACGCGACGCTCGCTGGCGGGCACGATGAACCCGAAGCCCTCGGGCAGCGCGCCGAGCTTTGCCTCGTCGTAAACCAGGTTGACGGTGATCGACGAGGAATATGGGATGGCCGCAAGCTCGTCGCCAAGTTCGGCGTCGACCCCGCGGAGCAGCGAGCCCGCAACCCACGCCGGCGAAGCCATAATCACAGCATCGAAATCCTCAGAGCCGTAGCCGGCGGTGATGCGCCAGCCCGCGTCGTTTCTTGCAATGGCATTCACGATTGTGCCGGTCCTGATGGACGCGGGATCGAGACGCGCAGCGATGGCGTCGACCATCTGCTGCATTCCCCCGCGAAGCGCCGTAAATATCGCCGCTCCGCGGTTTGGCGTTTTGGAGGAGGTTTTTGCCCGGGAAGTCATCTGCCGATGCGCGGCCAGCATGCCACGGGTGAGCGAGCCGTATTTGCGCTCCATTTCAACCAGGCGCGGCAGAACGGTCTGTGCGCTGAGCTGAGCGGCGTCGCCACCGTAGATACCGCTGAGCAGCGGATCGGCGAGGCGGTCGACGGCTTCGGCGCCAAAGTGGCGCTCGACCAGCGCGGCAACCGACTCATCCTGTTCGCTGGGTCGCGGAGGGTGCAGCAGCTCAAGCGCCATGCGGATCTTGGTGCGCAGGCTGAAGAGCCGCGTGAGCGCGGTCGGCACCAGCTTGGTGGGAATGAGAAACATGAGGCCGTCGGGCAGCGGGACGAGACGGTTGCGGACGACGATCCAAGTCTTACGCGCCGCGTCGTTCGAGGGGATCAGCTGATCGCCGATTCCAAGCTCGCGGCATAGTTCGGCGGCAGCAGGTTTCTCGGTGATGAACGAGTCGGGGCCCTTCTCAATGACCGCTCCATCGACAATTTCAGATGCCAGCACACCGCCCACCGCCGGCTGCGACTCGAAGAGCGTGTACTCAACCGGCTCGCCGGCGGCGCGCGACTTCTCGAGTTCATAGGCGGCCGCCAGGCCTGCAATTCCGCCGCCGACGATCGCTATCCGAATCTGAGACATGACCTCACCATGAAAACACATTCCGGGAATCGACTTCGAAGAGCTGGGGCAGCAACGACCCGGAGAAGCACCTTACAGGAATAGAATCAAGGCGCAGGGCAAGTATTGCATGTGATCTATATCACTAGCCGGGCGGCTCGCATCGCTGACAGTCAGAGCCGTTTGTGTAGCTGCAGCGGGTGAAATCGGGTTCCGGCATCGCTCCGGGCCCGCCGTTCCGAGTCGAATCCATTTTGCCCTGGTCGCGTTGCCTGACGGGAGGCTCTCATTGAGTGCCGAATTAATTCATCGCCTTCATTTTGCCTTCACTGTAACCTTTCACTACCTGTTTCCGCAGCTCACCATGGGACTGGGCCTGCTGATTGTGGCCATCAAGACCGTGGCGCTGCGCACCGGCGACGACAACTGGGATCGCGCCGCACGCTTCTGGGGCCGCATCTTCGCCATCAATTTCGTTTTCGGCGTGGTCACCGGCATCCCCATGGAGTTCGAGTTCGGCACCAACTGGGCGCGCTTCTCGCGGCTCTCGGGCGGCGTGATCGGCCAGCCCCTGGCCATGGAGGGAGTCTTCAGCTTCTTCCTCGAATCGGCCTTCCTGGGGCTGTTTCTCTACGGCGAGAAACGGCTGTCGAAGACCATGCACTGGTTTTCGGCTGTGATGGTATGGCTGGGCTCGTGGATCTCAGGCTTCTTCATCATCGTGACCGATGCGTGGATGCAGCACCCCGTCTCATACACACGAATGCCCGACGGCCACTTTGAAGTCATAAGTTTCTGGCAGTTGCTGCTCAATCCCTGGGGGCTGTTGCAGTATGCGCACAATATGACCGGCGCGGTGGTGACGGGCTCATTTGTGATGGCCGCGGTGGGCGCGTTTTATCTGCTCGAAGGCAAGCGGCGCGAGTACGCTGAGATTTTTCTGAAGGTGGGTGTGATTGCCGGCGCGATTTCGACGGTGATGATTATTTTCCCGACCGGCGATTTGAGCGGCAAATATGTAGCCCGCAACCAGCCGGCGGCGATTGCCGCGATGGAGGGGCTCTTCAGAACCGAGATTGGCGCGCCCATCGTGCTGATGGGCCAGCCCAACGAGGAGACCCAGCAGATTGACAACCCGCTGGTGGTGAACAACGTGTTGAGCTTTCTGATCTACGGCACCACCAAAGCCGAGGTGAAGGGTTTGGATCAGATTCCGCGCGACCAGTGGCCAACAGCGCTGCCGCTGCTCTACTACAGCTACCACATCATGGCCGGCCTCGGGACCTGGTTTGTGCTGTTGATGCTGGTTTGTGCCGTGTTGTTGTGGCTCGGCAAATTGTCTGGCGCGCGATGGGCATTGTGGGCGCTGTTGTTGAGTTTTCCGCTGCCATATATTGCCAATACCGCCGGTTGGATGACCGCCGAGCTGGGCCGGCAACCGTGGCTGATTTACGGATTGATGCGCACCAGCGAGGGCTACAGCGACATGGTTTCGGCGGGTAACGGTTTGTTTACGCTGCTGGGTTCATGGGCATGTACACGCTGCTGGGGCTGCTGTTCACGGTGCTGGTTTACCGCGAGATTGCGCAGGGACCGGAGGAAAAGCCGAAGGCCGCAGCGGCCCACGCGGATTAAGAGTCGGGGCCGCCTTGAGGGTTGCCTTGCGAATTGACTCTCAAGCTGCGAGCAGGCAAGAAGTGTCACGGCAGACGAATGTGAGCTTTGACTTCGTGCTCCACCGAAGAATGGGAGTTTCAAAATGATGGGTTTTATCTGGTTCTGGCTGGTTGCGGTCATGATTGTCGGGTACGTGGTGCTCGACGGGTTCGACCTGGGCGTGGGCGTGCTGCACCTTTTCCTGGCGCGCAATGAAGACGAGCGCGCGACGACGCTGCGCAGTATCGGCCCGGTGTGGGACGGCAACGAAGTTTGGCTGCTGGCCGGCGGCGGCACGCTCTATTTCGCGTTTCCGCTACTGTATGCATCGGCGTTTTCGGGTTTTTATCTCCCGCTCATGATCGTTCTGTGGCTGCTGATTCTGCGCGGCATAAGCCTGGAACTGCGCAACCATATCGACATGGGCGTGTGGCGGACGCTGCTCGACGGAGTCTTCGGCCTGGCAAGCGCGCTGCTGACGATCTTCTACGGCGCGGCCCTCGCGAATGTCATTCGCGGCGTACCGCTCCAGGCAAACGGCTACTTCTTTTTGCCGCTGTGGACCACCTGGACGCCGGGGCTGGAGCCCGGGATCCTCGACTGGTACACGGTGATTGGCGGCCTGGTGGCGCTGGTTGCGCTCACGCTTCACGGGGCTCTGTGGCTGGTGCTGAAGACCGAAGGCGAACTGGAAGAGCGGGCGCGGAGCGCTGTGAAGCGGCTATGGTTTGCGCTGCTCGCGTTCACCATTGTGAGCCTGATTGCGACCATCGCGGTAAGGCCCGCCGGGTTGGACAATTATAACCACTATCCATTCACCTACATCGTTCCGGTGGGGGTGGTAGCTTCGCTGGCTTTGATTCTGTTCTGGACGCGCAATGGTGGAGCACTGAAGGCCTTTCTTGCCTCATGCGCGTATTTGTTCTTCATGCTGGCCGGGGCGTGCTGGGCGCTCTATCCCACGCTGCTGCCGGCCACAACCGGCGCGGCCAACGACATTACGCTCGAACGCGCGATCAGCGGCCCGCACACGCTTGCGGTCGGCCTGGCGTGGTGGCTCTTCGGCATGGCGCTCGCCGTGACCTACGTGGTTTTTGTTTACAGCCGTTTCAAAGGGAAAGTGGACGCGGCGGCGGAAGGACACTGATATACACTGCGCATCAGTCCCGGTAATATGATGCGCCCTGTCATTCAGGTATCCCGTGTCCGCAAGAGCTACGGCAGGACGGTCGCTGTGGCCGAGGCCTCGTTTGAAGTAAACGAGGGTGAGATCTTCGGCTTGATCGGGCCAAACGGCGCCGGAAAAACCACCACCATGGAGTGCATTGAAGGGCTGCGCAAGCCCGATGGCGGCTCCATCGTGGTTCTCGGACTCGACCCCTTCCGCGATGTCTACAAGCTGCAAAACCGCATCGGCGTGCAGCTGCAGCAGGCGCAGTTGCAGAAGCGCATCAAAGTGTGGGAGGCGGTCGACCTGTGGGCTTCGCTCTATCGGAAGAAAACGCTCGATGGCGATCGGCTGCTGGAGCAGCTCGGCCTCACAGACAAGCGCAATTCCTGGTTCATGAATCTTTCCGGCGGCCAAAAGCAACGGCTGTTTATCGCGCTGGCGCTCATCAACGATCCGGAGGTAGTTTTTCTGGACGAGCTGACCACCGGGCTCGACCCGCAGGCGCGCCACGCGATCTGGGAGCTGGTACGCGGCATTCGTGAACGGGGAAAAACGGTTTTTCTTACAACGCACTTGATGGAAGAGGCGGAAAAACTGTGCGACCGCGTGGCCATCATGGAGCACGGACGAATTATCGACATAGACACGCCCGCGAACCTGGTGCTGCGGCATTGTCCCGAACGATCGGTTGTGCTTGAAGTCAGCGATCCAGAGTCTGCCGAACGCTTCGAGAAGATTCCGAGTGTTGAAAGCGTGGAACGCAACGGGAATCAGCTTACGATTTGTGGACGCGGCGACCTGGTGACTGAAGTGATTCACTGCCTGTCGGAGAATCGGGTGCGGGTGACCGATTTTCGTGCCATTCTACCCAACCTTGAGGACGTTTTTCTCAAGCTGACCGGGCGCTCTATTCGCGAGTAGAAAGAAATACGATGCTGCGTGGAATCTGGAAACTGACCTGGATCGAGACCAAGGTCTTCATGCGCGAGCCGCTGGGAGCCATCGGAACAATCGTGGTGCCGGTGCTGGTGTTTGTCGTGGTTAGCCGGATGATCGGTTCCAGCGCGCAGGCGCCTTCGATGAGCAGTTTTGCGCGAGTAGGACTGCCAGTGATGGCAACGATCCTGATTGTGGTCAGCACAGTGCTTTCACTGGTCACCATCATTTCCATTTACCGCGAGGGCGGCATCCTGAAGCGGCTGCGGGCCACGCCGCTGCGGCCGCAAACCATCCTGAGCGCGCACGTGCTCGTGAAGCTGCTGCTGACAGTAACGTCATTACTGCTGATGTTTCTGGCAGGCAAGCGCTACATTCCACCGGATGTTCACCCTCCGATCGTCTCCTTCACCATTGCGCTGGCAATCAGTACCGTGAGCCTTTTGTCGATTGGATTTGTCATCGCCAGCATCGTTCCCACGGCGCGATTCGCGCAGCCAATCGGAGCGGTGGTGTTGTACCCCCTGGTCGGACTCTCGGGATTGTTTGTGCCCGTCGCATCATTCCCGCCGGTCTTTCGCGTTCTCGCGCACCTGACGCCGATGAACTACGCCGTGAACCTGCTCGAAGGCATCTGGGTCGGCGAGCCATGGTCGGCCCACCTTGTGGATGTGGCCGCGCTGGTGGTGTCCTTCGTGCTGTTTACGGCGGTTTCGGCTAAGGTTTTTCGATGGGAGTAAGGGATGGCTTTTGGGTATTAAGAGAGCGCGTTGATTTCGCGCCCATTCTACGAAAGAGTGGCCTTCACACCGAGCTACGTCGGAGCCGCGCCAGGTTCCCAAGCCGATCAAGTAACAGCGTCACACGTCCCTGACTTGCTTCATCGGGAAGCAGGAAGCCAGGCAACGCATCAATGAATCGCGGATCCGCAATGAGCAATTGGATGCCCTCCGTAATGAACGTTTTTAGTCCATCGTGGGCCGAAGTTACATCGTCGACGATGCTCTCACGTCCGTCAACTATCGCGATCAGATCCTCAAGAACGTGGCTTGTAAAATAGTCTCCTTTCCCTCTTCCGCGAAATGCCTCCAGCTTAGTGGCAAGAAAATGAGGCGCAGGCGCTACCTTCAAAGACAAACCAGATTTCAGTTGAATAACAGCGGCCGAGCGCAATGCGTCGGCATACCAGCGGTTTGAGAAGCCCAGGATTCTCTCGTCGAGAGGCATCACATCGAGGATGAGGGGTCCACGTCTCCAACGGCAAACGGGCGCTCCATCGCTGGCATCTTCCTCGAATCCCATGCCGCGCAACCGTTCTGAAAAGACCACATATTCGCCGTATGAAGTAATTTCAGAGACTACATCGACGTCGTTAGTAATTCGCACGGGTGCGGCAGCGGGATCGGTAATATGTAACGCAGTTACGCAACCGCCAACAAAGACGATCTCTGAGAGAAGGGGTCGAAGCGCTTCGGCAGCTTGTTCAAGGAGTTCAAGATTTGGATGCGCCACGACCGTCCTTTCCGATTCGTTTCGTCAGTTCGCTGCCGGCCAGCACGCGTTCGCGGGCTCGTCCGTCACGCAGAGCGTCAACCAGAGCCAGCAATTCATAGAGCCGCGAATCGGCCAGCGCCGCGCGTGGAGCATTCTTGTGCAAGGGAGAGAAGCTGACGCCGCGCACTGTCCCCGTGCTCAGTGGCCAGACTGGTGGCGGATCGGTACCCGGCGCGATGGAAAGGCTTAGCGGCGGAGCAGCATAAGCAGTGGGAACACCGCGGGTAAGGGTTCCTCTGACCGGGGGAAATGCATACCGCACTCCGTGCAGCAGGAATTCGAGGAAAGCGGAACGGTTTAGCCGGTCGTCCAGTTGAGGGCCCTGCAGGAGTTGCGAGGCGCGGGCCCGTTTGACCGACGAATAGACCTCAGATGGATAAAGGTAGAGGTCGCGGGCGAGCTGGAGATAGGGAGGTCTGCCTTCCTCGAGGGACAGCTTGAGCAGGACGACGAGATCGAGTGGCCGAAGCACGATTTGATTTTAAGGCATTTGCATTCAATATTCAAATTAATTGAATATTGGATCGACTAACATGAAATATCGGTGCCTGGTCGCGCCATCTCCGATGGCAAAAGAGTCAGGCCCGAATCCATTCCGGGATTCAGGCCTGCCGCGTCCTAGGGATTTCTGGATTTGCTCACAACGTAACCAGGTGCTCGGCCGGGGCCCATTGCTTGAACGCCTCAGCCTTCTGCTCGAGTTCCGGGTCCCAGTTCTTGGGCTGGTAGATGCAGCAAGGCTCCTGCGCCAGCGGATCGCCCGTCAACGCATATGCCCTCGCCCGCGACCCGCCGCAAATCTCCTTGAACTCGCATGCGCCGCACTTGCCTTCAAGCTGCTTGGTGTCGCGCAGGGCCTTGAAGATGGGCGCGCTGCGGTAGATATCGGCCAGCGGCGTTTCGCGGATGTTGCCGGCGTGGATGGGCAGGAATCCGCTGGGGTAGACGTTGCCGGTGTGGGAGATGAACATGAAGCCCTTGCCGTCGTTGACGCGGCGCGTGGCCCAGCTATGGTTGCGGGTTGCGGCGTCTGTGGTGGGTGCGCCGGGATTGTAGGCGGCGGCAGGGGCTAAAGCCCCATCATTCTTATTAGCAGCTTCTTCGGCACGACTAAAGTCATGCCCTGATACAAGACCCGCTCCGGTTGTTGAGGTGGCGGTTCCAGCCGCGGCGGGTCGTGTCGACCCTGGGCGGGCAGCACCGTGGCCGTGGCCCATTTTGCGCTCTTCCAAATTGTGCTGGAGCAGGTAGCGGCGGTAGTGCATGGCCTCGGTGGTCTTGATCTGGAAGTTGGCGCGCTGCGAGAGCTCGTAGATCTTGCCGAAGACGCGCTCGAAGTCCGCGCCGCTGAGCAGATCGTCGAGCTGGCCGCGGCCCACCGGAACCAGGAAAAAGACGTTCCACATCACGATGTTGAGCTTCTCGAAGAGATTGCAAAGATTGTCGAGGTCGTGGGCGTTGTGGCGGCTGATGGTGGTGTGTACCTGGATGGGAATGCCGGCCTCACTGGCCCACTCGATGGCCTGGATGGTGCGGGCGTATGCGCCGGGCAATCCGCGGAAGTTGTCGTGAATCTCGGGGGTTGAGCCGTCGAGCGAGATGCCGAGCCGCACCAGGCCAGCCTCTTTTAACTTGAAAATGGCTTCGCGGTCGAGCAACGGCGTGGCGCTGGGGGTGAGCGCGATTTGGACGCCTTTTGAGGCTCCGTAGCGGATGAGGTCGTAAACATCGGGCCGTTTAAGCGGGTCGCCGCCGGTGAAGACAAAGATGGGAATATGCATGCCGGCAATCTGGTCGATCAGGTTTTTGCCTTCTTCGTGGGTCAGCTGGTCGGGGTGCGCGATGGGCTGCGCGGCCGCTCGGCAGTGCTTGCAGGCCAGGTCACAGGATTGGGTGACTTCCCAGATGGCCAGAAATGGGGATTCGTCGTAGTCGATTCCGCCGCGGGCGGGAATGTTGTGCATCATCGGCTGCATAAGGCCTCCTTAAAAATCGCAGCGAGCCGGGCGGGGAAGCAGGTTCACAGGCCGGGAAGGAAAAGGATCGGTTAAAGAAAAACTCAATAGCTGCCGAAAGATCTGGCAGCCTCTCAACCGGAGGGTCAAACTCCCGAGGGCCACGATTCGCATTCAGAAGATCAGGATTCGAGGGGCTTTGGATGTGATTGGGATCACTCGACGCGACGCGCAGGTACGTTGGTACCCGCCGGGTAACTGGACAAATGGCGGAAAGCGAGACACAATCAGGCAACGGTAACCGAATTGGCGTCAAGGTGCGTCGATTCGGCGGGAGACGAAATCCCGAGTCGGATGAGCCACCGTAAGTCGAATCGTTTTGAGTGAGTTAAATCACGTTGCGATGTGCGACAAGTCACCGCTCGACAGAAAACGCTTTGCAATAGTTTGAATGAGCCTCCCAGGAGGTTGCCATGGCAGCTGTAATGAAGCCGGGTTGGAGCAAACCCTCCGCCATCCTCTTTGCCTCTGAGATTCCCGCCAACGAGAAGGCCTTTTCCTTTGCTCTTGCGCAGGCCCTCGAGTTCGGCGCCGATCTCATCCTCTTCCATGCCTATGACACGCTGGTAGTTGCATCAAGCGAGACGTCAGGCATCCGCTATTACGACTACGCCGCCGCTGCGCGCGCTGAAAAACAACAGCTTGAGCCGCTGGCCAACCGCGTTCGCGAGGCCGGCCTCCGCTGCGAGGTTGTGGTCCGCCCGGGGCTGCCCGCCGACCAGATTCTGGCCTTCAGCCGCGAGCGCGAAATTGACCGAATCGTGATGGGAACGCACTCGCCGGGTCCGATCGGCAAAATACTCGTGGGGTCGGTGGCCGAGGCGGTATTGCGGACCGCGAATGTGCCGGTCTTTATCGTCGGGCCCGAGGTTGTGGACGGCGCCTACCGCAATTTCGCCATCCGGTCGATATTGTGTGCAGCCAGCCTGGGCGAAACGAGCAGCCTGGTGGCCGCCTTTGCCGCAGAACTGGCCGCCCAGCACAATGCGCGGCTTATTCTGCAGCACGTGATCAGGTCGCAGGACCGGGCTGAGTTCCTGGCCGGCCGCTCGCTCGACGATGTCGAGACCGAGATGCTGAGGATGGTTCCCGACAAGCTGCAGGGCAAAATCGCTATCCAGACAATTGTTGTGCCCGGCGACCCGACCGAAGAGCTGCTCTACCAGAGCCGCGCTCAACAGGCCGATCTGATTGTGCTTGGCGCCCAGGGCGCATCGGCCTTTGCGGCCATCACGCGGCATGGCGTTGTGTACAAGGTTCTGGCGCACGCCGGGTGTCCGGTCATTACGCTTTCGCCGGTTGTGCTGGCTGAGAGCGGGGCCAGGGACGAGAACGCGAAGGCCGGCGAAGCCTACATGGCCGGTGTGTTTTAAAGCGCGTTCTTGACAAGGACATTAAAGAAATTTCGGCCACACCGTCACAATCCGGTGTGGCCTTCTTTCTTGCGCGATTCGCCCAAGCGAGTCAAATTACCTTCAGCAACAGCAGAATGACAATGATGGTAAGTATCAGGCTGAGTCCGCCTCCCCCGTAATAACCCCATCCGGGTCCCACCCGGTATCCGCCATAGCCAAATCCGAAAATCAGCACAATAAGAATGATCAGCAAAAGCATTTCATCCTCCTTTCGGCGCCGCTTTGGTGCTTAACACGCGGTCGCATTAACCTTCTGCTGTGATGCCGGATTGCCTTGCTGAGGCTACCTGCGCAGTTGAGCAAAACCCTCGCCAATCAAGCACTTTTGAGCGTGGACTTGGCGATGCGCGTGACCACCGTGTGGTTGCATTGCGCCGCGGTTTTGCGGGCCGCTGCCAATGGATATGCTCGATCCAGGAAGTGTTTTCCGATTCGAACAACCCCTCGGAACGGCGCGGCGTCAAAGGTTGAGTGCTTGGGAACGAAGCATTGTTTTGATACGAAGAGTAATTGGTTACGAAGAGTCAGGAGGCGTGGAATGCTCTGGACAATTTTTGTGATTCTGCTTGTGCTATGGCTGCTGGGAGTTGTTACGTCGTATACCTTGGGCGGATTCATTCACATCCTGCTCGTTATTGCGCTCGTGGTGCTGGTGATCCAGCTGATCTCGGGACGCAGACCCGTTGTTTAAAGACGCGGTTTCGACGGCGCTCGTTTTGGCCCTCGAATGAGTGGGCATCTTTCAACGTTGTTAGATACAGAAACGCTAGATAAACAGATGTGGAACCCCACGGAGGTGGAGTTATGGATAAGGACCGTGTTAAAGGTGCAATCAACGATGCCGCGGGACGTGCGAAGCGCCAGGTAGGCGAGTGGACTGGCGACACCGATGCTCAAGCCGAAGGCGCCGCACAGCAACTCAAGGGCAAAGCGCAGAAGGTCGTGGGCGCAGTGAAGGACGCCGCCCGCGACGCCAAGAGTGACTACGAACGCGAACGTGAACGCCAGGAGGCGGATCAGCGCGCAGCCGACCAGGAGCGCGTTGAACGGGATCGCGAGCACGCTCACTCGGGTCATGGAAGTCGCTAAGTCCGGCGAAGTTTGATTTTTTATTAATAGCGGGGCGGGCGCCAGAGACTGAACGGCTCGATATGAGCCCGAAGTGATAGTCCTGGGTTCGCCCCGATTCCTTTGGACTCACCTGCAGGCTCCGGATCGAGGAATGCGCTATACTGGGCGCGTAGAGCGTTTTTTCGCGCTTGGCGAATTGAGGTGCGTCTTCCGCAGGGACTCCGGTTCACTGACGTTCGACGTCCCGCCATCGGAGACCACACGGTGGCGCGCAGTGGCCCGTGTGCTGCGAAGTCCCGTGGATGCTGTTAGTTGCGCCCTCCTACCCGCCTCCTGCTCCCTTTGCGGCTCTCCCCTGCCGCGCCTTTCTTCTGTTCCAATCTGTGATCTTTGCTGGGCCGGGATTCCCGTGCTCGACGGCGTTGCCTGTTCGCGCTGCGGCGATACGCTCGACCGGGCCGGCTACTCCAGCCTTTGCCGCGCCTGCCGCATGGCGCCGCCGCCGTTTACAAAGGCCGTCGCTTACGGGCTGTACGACGGCGGAATGCGCGAGGCGATTCACGCGCTCAAATATAACCGGCTGCATCCGGCCGCGAAGGTGCTGGGCGGGATGCTGGCGCAGGCCATCGCCAGGCTGGCCGCTCAGGCGCCGGCCGAGATGCTGGTGGTTCCCGTGCCATTACACCGCAGCAAATATGCTCAGCGGGGATTCAACCAGGCACGCGCGCTGGCCGAGGAGGCGCTGAAAGAATTAAGGAAGACCCATCCCGCTTGGCAGCTCAAGCTTGCACCCACTACGCTGCTGCGGTTGCGGTCCACTGGGAGCCAGGCGGGGCTCACTCCGCGCCAGCGGCGCCAGAATGTGCGCGGCGCGTTTTCAATTGCGGACGCGGGAGCGGTTACGGCAAAACACGTCCTGCTGATTGACGACATTCTCACCACGGGCGCAACGGCGCGGGCGGCTGCGCAGGCACTCGTGCGGGCTGGTGCAGCCTCGGTTTGGGTGGCGACGCTGGCCCGAGCGCAACGTCGCGGCGCCCCGGATGCGGAGCGAATGGAAGCTGACGAAGTTGAAATGGACGGAGAAAGCGCGATGGGCGCGGGATTCGGCGACTCCGATTTCGGAGCCGAAATTTAAACGACCTGCCAGGGAGAACAGGCAAGACGCGAACGGCAACAACTGTTCTGGACTCATCGGGATTCATCGGAACTTATCAAGGAATTTTCATTCACTCGACCGGCAACGATTGTTCTTACGAGGGAAAACGATGTCACTGGGTAAAGCCATGATTCATGCTCGCAAGCAGAAAGCGATTGCCAAGGCCGCGGCGATGGCCGCCGATCACGCGGCCGGCACGTACAGTGCTCAGTCAACCCACATTCTGCAAATGCCGGTGCTGGTGCTGAATGCGTCGTATGAGCCCATTAACATCTGCGGGGCACGGCGCGCGCTGGTGCTGGTGTTGAAGGGCATTGCGCGCACTGAAGAAGAGCATGGCCTGATGCTGCACGCGCAGCGCAGCCACATCCCCATGCCATCGGTGATCAGGCTGCTTGAGTACCGGCGCATTCCGCATCAGACCCGCGCCCTCTCGCGCAAGAACATCCTGCTGCGCGACCGCAATACCTGCCAGTACTGCGGCGATACGCTGCCGCCCAGCGAGCTCACGCTCGATCACGTGATTCCGCGCTCGCTTGGAGGCAACTCGACCTGGGAGAACCTGGTGGCGTGCTGCCATGGCTGCAACCGGCACAAGGGCAACCGGCTCTTGAACGAGATCGACGACATGATTCTGTTGCGCGAGCCGCGGCCTTTCAGCCTGCACACCAGCCGGCAGATTATGCGCATGCTGGGCCGCAGCGACGACCGCTGGCGCAAGTATCTGTTCTATTAAGTTCAACCCGGCTTGAGGTGCGGCACCCCACGAGCCGCCTGGCGGCCCATGTCGCAAGCAATTCGATAAACGTGAATTTCGAGAATATGAAAAGAGCGTCCGCACCCGCACCGGCTTTGCCCAATCATGCAAATTTCGAAAATCGGTTCATGCTACGATTTCTAGCATGAAAAACGCTTCCCTTTGGGCACGCCGCCTTGCAGCTGCCGTTATTGCGTCCTCGGTCATCCTGATCGGATCATCGGTCATCCCAGCTCACCACCTCAGCCAGGTGATGGCTTCGCGAAAGCCGAACACTGTCGTCGAATCGTACTCTTTCCTGCCGGGGCAGAGTATGAACTTCTCCAATCGGAAATACCATCGAGTCGAGGTTCGTTCCACCTTTCCAATCCGTGTGCTGACCGGATCGTGCCACGAGGAGTATGTTGTTCAATTCTCCTGCTACGGCGAACCTGGCGACGTGTTTATCACTGACCGGCGCAACAAACCGCTCTTCGGTACGCCACAGGCGAATCAGATCACGATTACCGAGATCAAGAAGTAGCTTTCGCCCCGCGCCTTTACAAAGCAAGCCGAACTCTTGTATACCGTTACTCTCACAGACGAGCGTCGCCGGGAACGCTCCCGGGATTAAGAGTTCACATTTGAGCCCGAAGACCGTCAATCGAAAAATCGAATCGGATCGCATCACGCAGGCGATCTTCGAGCATGCCGCGCGCATCAGCCGCGAGAGCAAAATCGAAGAGCTGGCGCGCCTGAACGCGGACTTCGCCCGCGATCTGATCGGCGCCGATCGCTGCAGCCTGTGGCTGGTCGACAAGGAGAAAAACCAGCTCTGGACCAAGGTAGCTCACGGCGTCGATACGCTGTACATCCAAATCGACCAGGGACTGGTCGGCGCCTGTGTTCGCGACAACCAGGTTCTGATCGTGAATGACGCCGGCAGCGACGATCGCCTACTCCGCAACCTGAGTTCGGCAGGCGGCTATCAGGTGCAGCAGGTTCTCTGCGTACCGATGGTTTGTGAAGGCAACGTGATTGGCGCGCTGCAGCTGCTCAACAAGTCTGAGGGATTCACCGAGGCCGACTCCCAGGTGCTGGGGTTGCTGGCCCACTTTGCCGCCAGCGCAATCGAGAGCGAGCGCCTGCGCCGGGTTACTGAAGCGGCGCATCTGATGCAGCACGAATTGATTCTGGCGCAGGAAGTGCAGTCGAGCTTGTTGCCCCGCGGGCTGCCGCCTCGCGTGGCCGGCCTGGAATGCGCCGGCTACTGCCGCCCGGCCCAATCCATCGGAGGCGATTACTACGATCTGCTGCCGCTGCCCCACGGCCGGTTTGCGCTGACAGTGGGCGATGTCTCCGGCAAAGGCATTCCCGCGGCGGTCATGATGGCCAGCATCCAGACCCTGCTGCGCAGCTTGTTGCGGCGCGGCGACGCCGATCTGGGCCTGGTCTTCAACGACCTCAACCGCACCCTTTGTGAGTGCTCAACCCCGGAGCGCTACTCCACGCTCTTCTGTGCCATAGTTTCCGCCGACCGCTCGGGGATCCACTATGTCAACGCCGGCCACGTCTGGCCATATCTGGTGCGCTCCGATGGCGCGGTGGAACGGCTTGAGGAGAGCGAGCTTCCTGTCGCTTTTCTACCCGCTCTCGACTATCGGCAGCTTTGGTTTCCGCTTAAGGCCGGAGAAACGCTGGTCGTGGTTTCCGATGGCCTCACCGAGGCGATGAACCCCGCCGGCGACTTATGGCAAGATACCGGAATCGAGCGCGCGCTGGCCGAATTTGGACGCGCCCCGTTGGAAGAGCTGCCGGGGTTGCTGACCGCCGCCGCCGACCGCTTCGCCAACGGCGCCGAACAGCACGACGATATGACTGTGGCGGCGCTGCGGATCCCGTAATACTCCCGTTACGACTTTTGCTCAGATCTCAGATTTTGAACATTCTGGGCTGCGAAAACAATCAGATCTTTGCCGGTCCAGGCAGCGCTTTATTGCGGCGGCTACTGCGAAGACGTCGGCGTTTGCTGGCAACCAACAGGATGCGTCTGACGAGTCACAATTTCGTACCCCTCCGGCGGTTGAAAACTGGCCGCGTCCGGTTCGCCCAGCGTGAATTTCACCAGTTCCGTGACCCTCTTGCCAATCCGGGGGTCGTCATCCACCTCGCGTATCGTCAGAGCAATCCCCTGCACGTTCGCCTGCCAGGATTCTCTTGTACTGACCAGCGGCTCATTGTTGCCAATCGCCCCTGCCGGGATCGTCTGCGTTATCCGGCTGCCACGCGTCTCAAACCCCTGAATTGTCTGCGTACCCAAATTCTCGAACGTCGTACTGGCTTTCCCGTGCGTAGGCTGCGCGTCTCCGGTGATTCTTGCGGTCATTCCGCTGAGTCCAGTGGGCGCGCCAGGCCCCTCGTTTCCGCTGCTGCTTAACGGCCCATCTTGAGTCCCGCCCGCAGAGACGCTGTCACTCGTTGAAGTGCAGGACGCGGCTGCCGATTGCGGCAAAGGTCTCTTTGTCAGGGTGGCTACGCTTCTTTGAGAATTCCAAAGCAAACTGGTCCCAGCTACCGGGTCGAAAACACTGACCTTGGTCGTCGCGGGCTCATCGCTGGATGTCGGAACGGACGTAATCGCGATCATGGTGCGGCCCAGCGCGTCCAATGCTTCAACCTCGGTGGATTCCTGGGTAATAGTCGATCCATCGGCCAGTGTCTTCACCGTGGAAACGGTGAACTCTGCACTATAGGGCTGCGGGCCCCTGCGCGACGCGTCGGTGTCGGATGCAGTGTTCTGCGCTGGGGAGACTTGGCCCCATGCCGACAGCGAAAAGCTTGCGACAGCGAGAAACGCCAAACATCGGTAAGGACTTGCGCGCATGGCATACACCTCCGCTTGCAGCAAACCTGCACAAAGCCAGATGCACGATTGAGGCAGCCCACCGGCCCGTTCAAATGTGTTATTGGCGAACCCTTCGCCAGTGGGTTGTGCAGTGCATAGCCCTCCAGCCAATGGTTTTCGCCATGGCTGACCTTCCAGAGCTTCGTGACAAACTTCGTGTTACAGGCACAACATTGGGGATGAAGTCACTGCACATGACCGCAAGTACGGCCAGTTCTTACCAATTTTTGCCTATGTTTAGGCTGCATTCCTGTCCAATATTGATCAATATCTATAAATGAACCCTATTTCTTTCATTATACGAAATTTTTTGCCGCGTTGTCGGCAAGTCGGCAGCGCGACGATGAATACTGCAGGTTGAGATGCCGGATCTCAGAGTTCCGGATTTCCAACCGCCTGTCCGGTAGTTACCTTCTAGTATACTCCAATGCAACTGCTCATCTGCCGACCCACGGGCCTGCATCTTCCGGACCTTGTCTGCCTTTCGGTCGCTCCTGCGCGCGCTGAGCTGCCCTTCCGCTAAACTTACCTCTGTGATGCCGCACGCCCTGGCCTTTGCTGTGGAGATAGTGACTACGGTTCTGGCCGTGGCGGGGATGGGATACTTTCTGGCCGCGCTCATTGCCGCGCGCCTCTTTCTCGCCGAACGGCGCCGCCCGCATCCGGCATTCACCACAGGCGTCAGCGTGCTCAAGTCGCTCAAGGGCATTGATCCCGGCATGATGGACGCCTTCCGCAGCCATTGCAAACAGACCTATGCCGGCGAATACGAACTGCTGTTTGGCGTTGCCTCGCTCGATGGACCTGAAGCTGTGGCCGTGTCGCGGTTGCAGCTCGAGTTTCCCGAGCGGGAGATCAAGCTGCTCAAGTGCCCTGAGCAGCTCGGGACCAACGGAAAAGTCAGCACGCTGATCCAGGTGGCGAGGCACGCGCGCTATGACTATCTGCTCATTAACGATTCCGACATCACGGTGGGGCCGCGCTATCTTGAGCAGGTGATGGCCGGCTTCGCCGCGCCTGCAGCAGGCCCCGAAGTCGGCATGGTGACAGCGCTCTACCGCGGGCGCGCGCACGCGACGCTGGCTTCGCAGTTTGAAGCGCTGGGCATCGCCACGGATTTTCAGCCCAGCGTGCTGCTTTCGAGGCTGCTCGAAGGCGGGCTGCATTACGGGCTCGGCTCCACGCTGGCCGTGCGTCGCGAGGCGTTAGCGAAGGCCGGCGGCCTCGAGGGGTTGGTCGATCAGCTCGCCGATGACTACGAAATGGGCGCGCGGATTTCAAAGGCCGGCTACCTAATTGTTTTGAGTTCGGCGGTGGTGGAGACGGCGGTCCCGGCGTACAACTGGCGCAGCTACATCGACCACCAGCTGCGCTGGCTGCGCACGGTTCGCGATGCGCGGCCGGGCGGCTACGCGGGGCTGGTGGTTACGTACGGCTTTGCGTGGGCGCTCATCAATCTGATTGCCAGCGGGTTGAGCCCCTTGAGCTTATGGATTCTGGGCTTGAGCCTTTTTCTTCGCCTGGGACTTGCCATGACAGTTGGAGCAGAAGTGTTAAGCGATCACCAGGTACTGCCGTCGCTGTGGCTGCTGCCGCTGCGCGACCTGACGGCAATTGGATTGTGGGCCGCGGGGTTTGCCGGCAACACTATCGTGTGGCGCGGCGAACGGTTCGTTGTGAAGGGCGGAAAGCTGTTCAAAGCGAGTTAGCGGGTCGGCAGGTCAGCTTGCGTTCCAGCCTCCCTCCGCCCCAGCGGACGAGAGACATGGGGACCCGAAGCGGGTTCCTGTTTTGCTTAGTACTACAGTTGCAAATCGGAGATCGCGCATGGAGCAAGGGGTTTTAAATCCCTGCCCGGACACACCAACCGTGGAACCGCCCTAATCTGCGGCGCTGGCTTTGGCGCGAGCCGCCTCTCGTACCCTTCTCCCATCAAGCCGCTCAGCCTCAATTCCCGCCGCAACCTCCTGAAATCTCGGCTATTTTTTTGAGCCGCGACTTTGCAGGTTATTTCCGTCGGATTCGCTACTATTGACTTGTCAAGAGTCTGAACGGCTCCCAAAAGCCGTAAACCATTGATTCGAAGGAATCTGTCATAAAAGATTTGTGCCTTCAGGAACCTGCGGCAACCAGGCGCCGCCGATCACCTGAAAACAAACCAGTTAACGCCAGAATCCTTGAGGGATATATATACCCGGCGGCTAAAGCATGCAAATCAATCCGCAGCCGCGGCTTTGGCACGGGATTCTTCTTCCACGCGGATCGAATCGATGTCGATGGTGAGGCTGCGGCCCAGCTCGCCGAAGTCCGCGTCCCAGCGCGGGCGGTGCTCCGGCTCGAGCGAAGTAAGTGCGGAGCCGGAGGTGCGCAGGATTTCGTACCAGATGTTCTGCGCCTGCCACAGGTTCAAATTGAAAGGGAGCTCTGAGAGCGCGCGTACCAGCGCCAGCGCGCGATCGAGCAACTCAACCGAACCCGCGGAGGCCTGCAGATCGGCCATGGCGCGCTTCATGCGCTGGTCGGCAATGTAAGAGAGTGTGCTGGTATCGAGCGGCACCTGGTCGATTTTGGCCAGCGAGAGATACGAGCGCAGTTGCGCCAGGTCGACGGGATCGTTCTCGAGAGTCCGGCGCAGGCCGGCGTTGATGGCGTACCCCGCCGCCAGCGTGAGAGCGGGCGGCTTGGGAAGCCCAGCCTCGAAAAGATAGTGAAGCAGGCTGGCGTGATTCTGGTAAATGGTGGTTAGCGAGGTCTCAACGTCGGTGAGCGTGGAGCTGAGAATCAGCTTGACGATGCGGCGCTGCTCGTCGCCAAAGAGCGAGGTGAGCGAGTAATCGGCGTGACCGTAGAAGCGGTCGAGCAGGCGAATCACCTCAGGAAAATCGGCGCTCTGCACGTGGCCTGCGGCCTCCCTGGCGAAGTCTTCAAAGGCGGGCGCGTCGGAGTCGACGTAAGGCTTGACCGCAGCCGTAATGTTCTGATCGCCGAAGTGGAGAACCGCAAACGAGAAGGCCTGCTCGCGGCCGGTGATCGCGCTGGTAATGTACACGCGCCCGAGCGCAAGGCGTCCCCGGCCGGAGTTGAAGATCTCGTAGGAGATGCGCCGCACGCGATAGCAGTAGAGATCGATTTCGTCGGCATAGGACGAGAAGACCGAACTGATGGCGTAGTGCGCAGCCACCTGCTCGAGCGAGAGCTGCATGGTGGCAACGCATTTTTTGTAGATATCGGCGCCGGTGCCGGCCTCAGGCACGTTCGACTTTGCCTCGCCCATGCGCGCCGTAAAGGCTGCTTCAATCGCGTCCACAGGTTCGCCGAAGATGCGGCGCGCAAGCTGAAGAACACGCGCAGCGTAAGCGATGACCTGTACCGTCTCAATGCCGGCGATGTCATCGAAGAACCATCCGCAGCTGGTGTACATGAGCTGCGCGTGGCGCTGCATCTCCATCAGCTCCAGGGCGTGCACGCGCTCGGTGGCATCAAGGGTACGCGTGGCATGGGCTGACAGGAAGCGGTCGACATTCTCTTCGGTGCGGTCGAGAATGATCTGGATGTAGGCATCGCGCGCGGCCCACACGTTGCGGAAATATTTTGCGCCTGCTACTTCAGTCAACGGGATTAGCGCGTCGCGCAGCCCGTCGAGGGCCTGGCGCAGCGGCGCGCGCCATTGCTGGTTCCAACCGGCGTGACCGCCGTTGCATCCGCAGTTCGAGCGCCAGCGTTCCACGCCGTGCGCGCAGCTCCACGAGGTGTTGTCGACAATTTCGCACTCGTATTCAGGTGGAAAGCGCTCGAGAAAACTTGCGTAGTTGGTGATACGAACGGTCTTGTCTTTGCCAAGCAGGTTGAGGGCGAAGGCCAGCGCCATGTCGCCATACTTGTGATGATGGCCGTACGATTCACCGTCGGTGGCAACGTGCACCAGTTGCGGCTCGCTGCGGTCATTGAAACCCGTCTTGAGGCGCGCGGCAAACGCTTCGCCGGAGTTGAGCAGCCCCTCAAATGCGATGGCGCGCGAGATGGGCCCGTTGTAAAAGAAAACGGCGATGGATGCGCCCGAAGAAAAGCGCATTAAATAGGGGCGCGTAGTATCCACGCCGGCTTCGGCGGTTACGGTCCATGCGGCCGCCGGATCATTGAGTGGGCGTATTTGCTTGCATTGATGTGGAGCGAGGATGGTGAACTTGATCCCGTGTTCGGCCAGCAGGCGCAGCGATTCAGTGTCGGCGGCGGTCTCGGCCAGCCACATGCCTTCCGGCGGCCGGCCGTACCGGCGTTCGTAGTCGGCAATGCCCCAGCGAATCTGCGTGAGCCGGTCGCGGGGGCTCGCGAGCGGAAGAATCATGTGGTTGTAAACCTGCGCAATGGCCGAACTGTGACCGCGAAAATTCTTGCGGCTTGTGCGCTCGCCGTCGAGGATCATGCGGTAAGTGCGCGGCGCATTCTGCTCAAGCCAGCTCATGAGCGTGGGCCCGATGTTGAAGCTGATACGCGAATAGTTGTTGACAATGCAGATGATCCGATTGCGGCCGTTCACAATGCGCGCGGCGCCGTTGGCGGCGTAGCTCTCCGCGCAAACGCGCTCGTTCCAGTCGTGGTAGGGAGCGGCCGAGTCCTGAGTTTCAACGGTCTCAAGCCAGGGATTCTCGCGCGGAGGCTGATAAAAATGCCCGTGAATGCAAATATAACGATTGATTGGAGCCATCAGGATTCCTGTCGCAGGCCGCGTTCACGGCGTTTACTGATTTGGATGCACTTTTCGAACCTAGCAATCTGTGCACCCAATGTTTCTTAAAACGCTTAGACCTTGCTCAGTCATTTTACGGCGAAATTTGGGGAAGGCTTGTTCAGCGCGCGGAACGGCCGGCGGGCGGAGTGTTCTTGTAGAGATGGCAGGCGCGCCACATATACCAGCTTGCCACGGAGCGGAAGGGCGCCCAGCGCTGGCCGCGCTTGAACACGACGTCGGGCGTGGGCAGATCGGCAGCCTCGATGGGGCGCGATTTGGGCACGCGTTGAAAGGTGAGCGCGAAACCCTTGCGCACGCCGTAGTCGGTAACCGGCAGAACGTCGGGCCGGCCCATGCGGAAGATGAGCAGCATCTCGACGGTCCAGGGGCCGATTCCGCGCACCTCGGTAAGGCGTTCGACGATGTCGGCGTCGGACATTTTGTTAATGGCGGCGTGCGAGGCAACGGTGCCGTCGATCGTCTTGGCTGCCAGGTCGCGCATGGCCTTGATTTTGTTTCCCGAAACGCCGGCGGCACGGAGCGGCTCGTCGGGCGTGGCAATGAGCTGTTGCGGCGTGGGGTCGCCACCGAAGAACTCGCGCAGGCGGCGATGAATGGCGGCTGCGGCTTTGCCGTGGAGCTGCTGGTAGAGGATTGACTCGAGCAGCGACTCGAAGGGTGAGGCGGAGCGATCGAGCTGCAAAGTGAACTCACCAGCGCGGTCGATAAGCGCTGCGAGTTTAGTGTCGGACTTGCAAAGATGCGCCACTGCTTCGTCGCGATCGAAGGGGAGTTTGCGGCTGCGGCCGTCGTGGATCATGGAAGGAGTTTATCGCGTCTTAGTGTTGGGTGGTACACTTCCCCGGTTCGAAGAGAAGGAACGGAAATGAAACGCCGTGAGTTTGTACAAACTGTCGTAGCTGCCGGAGCCGGATTGCTTTTGCCGGCGCCGTTTGCGTCTGGCGCCGATGAGCCGACGCCCAATCCGGATGTGAAGCGCGTGCTGGTGATGTTCAAATGTCACTTTGACGCGGGGTTCATCGACACACAATGGAACGTCGTCCATAGACGGTACTTCGAGAAGTTCTTTCCACAAGCAATCGAAATTGCGCAAACGGCTAACGCCGGCGGCAAGCGACGCTATGTGTGGACCACGGGATCGTGGCTGCTGTTCGAGTACCTTGAACAGGCACGGCCGGCGGAGAAAAAGACGATGGAGGAGGCGATTGAGCGCGGCGATATCGCGTGGCATGGGCTGCCGTTTACGTGGCAGACCGAGATGCTTTCGCCCTCACTGATTGAGGGCAGCCTGACGCTGACTCGTTCGCTGGACAAGCGCTACGGACGCGTGACTACGGGCGCGAAGATGACGGACGTGCCCGGCCACACGCGTGGAATCATTGGTCCGCTCGAGCGGGGTGGAATCACGTTTCTTGAGATTGGCGTGAACGGCGGGTCGACTCCAGCAAAGCTGCCACCGCTGTTTTTGTGGAAGGACACCGCGGGCGCGAGCCTGGCGATGATGTATCACCACGAGTACGGCGACGTGGCCGTGGTTCCGGGATCGGACCTGGCGCTGGTGACCGCGGTGCGCGGCGACAACAGTGGGCCGCACACGGCAGAGGAGATAGCGCAGATTCACGCGGAACTGGCGGCGCGCTTCCCGAATGCGGAGATTAAGGCGTCGAACTTGTCAGAGATGGCAAACGCGCTTGAGCATTACCGCGGAAAACTGCCCGTGGTGACGCAGGAGATTGGCGACACATGGATTTACGGCTGCGCGAGCGATCCGCTCAAGGTGGCACGGTTCAGAGCGTTAGCACGGCTACGCGAGGGGTGGATTGCGCAGGGCAGCTTGAAGGTTGGCGACGAGACCGATTTGCAGTTGCTGCGGCATGTGCTGCTTGAGGCTGAGCACACGTGGGGCACGGATACGAAGACCTGGCTGGATTTCGATAACTATCTGCCGGCTGATTTGGCAAAGATGTTGGATACGAAGAACTACAAGGTGGTGGAGTTCAGCTGGACCGAGAAACGGCAGGATTTGCTGCAAGGAGTCGCGACTCTGCCGGAGGGGCTGCGGAAAGAGGCGGCGGCAATTTCAACAGGGGTTCCAGTGCCATCGCTGATGCCTCGGCGATCCACTGCAAATGCTGGCAAGCCGATTGAGACGGCACATTTTGTGGTTGGCATCGATCCGCAAACGGGCGCAATTACAAGGCTGCGCAACAAGGCGACCGGGCGGGAGTGGGCGAGCGAGCAGAATCCGATTGCTCTGTTTACTTACCAGACGCTCTCCCAGGAAGACTACCGGCGCTATCAGTCCAGTTACCTGACGACAAAAGCAGATTGGGCCGCAAAGGATTTTGGCAAGCCGAATATTGACAGATTTGGGGCTCGCAGTCAGGAGTGGCATGCAGTGGAGGCGGTCGTAGATGAAGTGAGGGTGCCGCGAGCGTATGGTTTGAGCATCCGTTTGCGACTTCCCGAGGATGACGAAGCAATCAGATCGGGACGCGCAGCGTATCCAAAGAATGTAACGGTCGATCTCTGGCTGCTAAACGACGAGCCCGCACTTCATATCGACGTCTCGTGGCGCGGCAAGCCGGCCACGCGCATGCCCGAGGCATTCTGGCTGACGTTCAATCCGATAGTGGATGACGTGCACGGGTGGTCGCTCGACAAAGCGGGCCACGCGGTTTCACCCTTCGACGTGGTGGAGAACGGCAATCGTCACATGCACGCTCTCGACAAAGGATTCGCGTGGAGCGGCGCCGGCGCAAGTTTTGCGGTGGAGACCTTGGATGCGCCGGTAGTGGCGCTGGGCGAACGCAATCCGTTGATTTACTCAAACGACCAGCCGGATTTGAGCAGAGGCATCCACTCGTGTCTCTTCAACAACGCATGGGGCACCAACTACATCATGTGGTACGGCGAGGATTTGCGGGCGCGATATGTGATTCGCGGATAGTGAATGCTGGTCTTGAGCAACTGCGATGAATACGGGACTGCGGTTGCCTTTCTGGAGTCTTTGGGCTGACGATTTTTTGGTCGACGGAAACCGACCGCCTTGCGCTTGTACCATGGAAGGGTAAACAGGAAGCGGCATAGAAATGAAAATGCGTCCGGGATCGCCTACGGGGTTTTTGCTGTGCGGAAAGGAGTGGACTGACGGCGAAACGCTGGAGGTGCGATCGCCGTGGGACCAGGGCCTGGTGGGCCGCGCGACCATTGCCGGCAGAGCCGACGCGCGCCAGGCCGTGAATCACGCGGCGGCCAGCCTGCGGCGCACGCGCGCGTTGCCACGCTGGAAGCGCCGAGAGATTCTTGAAGATATTGCCGCCGCGCTGATTGAGCAGAAGGAGCGATTTGCGCAACTGATTGTGGCCGAGGCCGGCAAGCCCCTGCGGATGGCGCGGGCCGAAGTCGACCGCTCGGTGTTGACCTTCAAAACGGCCGCGGAAGAGACCATCAGGCTGGGCGGCGATTCCATTCCGCTGGACATTACCGAGGGCAACGAAGGACGCTGGGGATTGGTGCATCGGTTTGCGGTGGGCCCGGTGCTGGCCATCACGCCATTCAATTTTCCGCTGAACCTGGTGGCGCACAAGGTTGCGCCGGCCATGGCCGCAGGCTGCCCGGTGATTCTTAAGCCGGCGCCGCAAACGCCATTTACAGCACTGGCGTTGGGCGAGTTGATTCTGAAGGCGGGATGGCCCGAAGAGGCGCTGGCGATTCTGCCGCTCTCAAACGCCGACACCTGCTGGCTGGCCGAGAAGGAAGACCGGGTAAAGCTGTTGAGTTTTACCGGCTCGGCAAAGGTGGGGTGGGAGTTGAAGGCGCACTCGAGCCGCAAGCGAGTGCTGCTTGAACTAGGGGGCAATGCGGCGCTGATTGTGCACAACGACTGGCCCGAGCTCGACGAGGCTGCGGCGCGCACGGCTCATGCGGCATTTGGATTCGCAGGGCAGTCGTGCATCAGCGTACAGCGGGTGTTTGTATCGCACAGCATCTTTCAAACTTTCCTGTGGAAGGTGGTTGAATGCGCTGCGAAGATGGCAACCGGCGACCCGGCCGATGAGGCCACCGAGGTTGGACCCATGATCAGGCCGGAAGAAGCCGACCGGGTGGGAGAGTGGATCAAAGAGGCGGTTGCAGGCGGGGCCAAGCTGGTTGCCGGCGGCGAACGGAAGGGCTCGGTGATTACGCCGGCGATCCTTACCGGGACAAAGCCCGGCATGCATTTGCGCGATGAAGAAGTGTTTGGGCCAGTGGTTGTGATTGAGCCCTACGACGACTTTGAGGATGCTCTGGCCGAAGTGAACCACTCGAAGTATGGGCTGCAGGCGGGATTGATGACGCGCGACGCTGGCCGCATACTTACGGCATTCCGCGAACTCGAGGTGGGCGCGCTGATCGTGGGCGACACGCCCTCGTGGCGGCTCGACCCCATGCCGTATGGCGGCGTGAAAGACTCCGGGCTGGGGCGCGAGGGCGTCCGCTGGGCGATCGAAGAAATGACTGAGCCGCGCATGCTGGTGATGAGCGGGGTGGGGCAGGTCTGAGGCGCAGATGCAGGCGATAGTTACTTGGCCTTTGTCTTGGCGCGCTGAGCGGCCCAACGCTTCCGCTGAGCGTCCGCAATTCGCTTGCGAGCATCTGCGCTCAGTACACGCTTCTTTCCGGCCTTCTTTGCGGCTTTCTTTAAGGCTTTGCCTTTGGTCGCAGCCGGCGCCACAGAACCCATACTGGCCAGGAGTGCGCGAGCTTCAGTTAGCCGCGCAATTTCCGCATCGATTTCAGCAAGAATCGTATCAATTCCCATGGCTACAGAATATAGGAAGATAGAGCGATTTGACTACGAATTGCGAACAAAACTTTCAGTCAGGTTGACGCACTTAGTAATCAGCCCGGCCCCTGGGTATAAGTTACCCGCGCATAGCCTTTCATTAGTTGCATTGAATCCGCGCAACAGAAGAGGGATGACTTGTGTGAGCCATCCCTGTAGGCGTTCTTAGTCAGACGCTGTGTTTATGCGCCCAGATACATCACGCCGGCATAAGTGTCCAGTTCTAGATTTGTCTCCAGGCCAGATATCTTAGCCAGCGTAGGTGGAAGCTCGCAATAAAAAGTTGCGTACCGTTAGTGAATTAATAACTCGCTCGTTCATGCGCTGACCGCAGCCGGGGCACGCCGCCACGCATAGAGCGGAAACCGGTTGGCAAGCTCCGCGACTTCGCCGCGGATGTGATCGAGGGCAGCATCGTCGTTGCGCTGCTCGAGTGCCTTGGCGATCCACGCGCCGATCTGCCGCATCTCGGGCTCCTTCATGCCGCGCGTGGTGAGCGCCGGTGTGCCGACACGAATGCCCGATGGCTTGAGCGGAGGATTGGTGTCCCAGGGGATGGAATTTTTGTTGACCGTGATGCCCGCCTTGCCCAGGGCCAATTCAGCTTCTGAGCCGAGAATGCCTTTCTCGAACACATCGACAAGCATGAGGTGGTTATCTGTCCCGCTGGATACCAATCGAAAACCTGCCGCCTGCAAGGCTTCGGCGAGGGCCTTGGCGTTGGAGACAATTTGCGCGGCGTAGGTGCGGAACTCGGGGCGCAGCGCCTCAGCAAGGGCGACCGCCTTGGCGGCGACGATGTGCATGAGCGGGCCGCCCTGCTGGCCTGGGAACACGGCACGGTCAATCTCTTTGCTCAGGGTCTGGTCGGGCTTTGAACCGATCACCATGTCTTTGCCGACGATAATGAGACCGGCGCGAGGCCCGCGAAGGGTTTTGTGCGTGGTGGTAGTGGTGATGTGCGCATAGGGAACCGGCGAAGGATGCACGCCGCCCGCGACCAGGCCGGCAATATGGGCCATGTCGAAGATGTAATAGGCGCCTACTTTGTCGGCGATATGGCGCATGCGCTCGAAATCCCACAGGCGCGGATAAGCGCTGGCGCCGCCAATGATGACCTTCGGCTTTTCCTGGAGCGCAATGGACTCCATTTCGTCGTAGTCGATCTGTTCGGTGTCGCGGCGAACGTGATAGAAGGTGGTGCGATAAAGTTTGCCGCTGAAACTGAGACGATGACCGTGCGTGAGGTGGCCACCGTGCGAGAGGTCAAGCCCCAGGATAGTGTCGCCGGGCTGCAGCACTGCCGCGTAGGCTGACGCATTGGCCTGCGAACCCGAGTGCGGCTGCACATTCACATGATCGCCGCCGAACAACTGGCGCGCGCGATCGCGGGCGAGATTCTCGACCACGTCGGCATACTCGCATCCACCGTAGTAACGGCGCCCGGGGTAGCCTTCGGCATATTTATTGGTGAACACCGAGCCGGCCGCTTCAAGCACAGCTTCAGAGACAAAGTTCTCACTGGCAATCATCTCCAACCCCTCGTGCTGGCGGAGGGTTTCCTGGTCGAGAGCGGCGGCGACCTCAGGATCGGCTTGGGCAAGGGTGAGCGACATGCGGTCAGTCATAAGAGAATTCTACGGCAAAAGCGGGCTAGTATGGCGGATTCGGGAGCCGTGCAAAAGACGGCTCAGGAATGGATGGGGAAAAATGGCGGACGCGTTTATTGCGTTGCGTGGGTACACTGAAAACGAAGGGATTGTTGCGTTGAAGCCTGAGGCTCTTGTGAAAACGAATTTGTTGGGATGGATCGCGGCGAGTGTGCTGGCAGGAGTTGCGTTCCGTGCTCTGGGACAAACGGCCGGCTCGCCCCCGTCAATCGATCCGGCTGTGCTGGCCAAGGCCAACGCGGGCGACGACGCCGCCGAGGCCCAGGTGGGCGATAGTTGCTCTGCGGGTCGCGATTATAAACAGGCCGTCGCGTGGTACACGAAGGCGGCAAATCAAGGCAATATTACTGCCGAACTCGACCTTGCGAGGCTCTATCGCGATGGCCGCGGTAAGTTGTTTGCGCGCGATGCGGATCAGGCCGCGGCGTGGTATCGCAAGGCCGCCGATCAGGGCGATCCGCGTGCGCAGGGGGCGCTGGGAATGCTGTATACGCTGGGGCAGGGCGTGCCGCGCAGCGATGTGGAGGCGTATTACTGGCTCGATCTTGCAGCTGCGGTGAAGAGTCCTGATCAGGACCAGTACGTAGCGAACCGGCAGAACGTGGGCACGCGCATTACTGCCGATGAGTTGGAAGATGTTGAAGAGCGCGTGGCTGCGTGGAAGGCAAAGCATCCGAGGCCGGAGTAGCGGAAAGAGCATCGCTAGTACGGCGACCGCGTGGTTTCGTGATTTCCCAGGTCCCCAAAAGCGAGGGACCTGGGGCACCCAGATTCATGGGCGCAATTACGAAATCACGAAGTCGCGGTACTAATCAGAAATTGATGAGTAAGTGGTGGGCTTCGACATCGACTTCTTAACTAAGTCAACTTAGGGCGCGGGTGCAGCGCACATCGCATCCATTTTGTTTCTAAGTGGGTTTCCGGGGGAGATTCGTGATGCAAAAATGCGAAGCGGGGCAGGAATCTTCGCGCGTCTGCTTGAAGCGATGCGAGTGACTATTGTGACCTCGATGCGCGTTGCTGCCCTCTTGAGCGGTGCGCTGTGCGCGGTAACAGTTGCAGCACAGACGCAGTCGAGCGAGGTGACACTCACCCCCGCAATTGTTGTGGCCGGCTCGCCCGAGCTGATTCGCGTTGAAGCGCGAGGCGCGGCGGAAGTTGATGGAGATTGGCTGGGACGCAAGATTGATTTTTTTCGCGCGAAGGATGGGCGCTCGTGGATGGCGCTGGCAGGCGCGGATGTGGAGGCGCCGGTCGGAACTTCAACTCTGCACATCGACGTTAAGGGCGCGGGCGGCGAAACACGTGATTTGAGCGAGCAGGTCGAGATTAATGCGGCGCATTACCGGATCGAAACACTGAATGTTGAGCCAAAGTTTGTTGAGCCGGGCCCAGATGAACTGAAGCGGATCGAAGCAGAGGTTGCGCTGAAGCAGAGAGTGTTTGGCGCCAGTCTGCCAGAGCCCGAGTGGAGAGGAGATTTCATCGCGCCGGTAAAGGCGCAGCCCACTGACAGTTTTGGCGTGAGGCGCACCTTCAACGGCAAACTGGCCAGCATTCACAAGGGGATGGATTTTCGCGCGGCATCTGGCACTCCCGTGCATGCAGCGAACAGCGGCGTCGTGGTGCTGGCGCGGCCGCTCTACTACGAGGGCAACTGCGTGGCGATCGATCACGGGCTGGGACTGTTCACCATCTCAATGCATTTGAGCCGCATCGATGTGCATGAAGGCGAGCGCGTGGCGCAAGGTCAGCTGCTGGGCAGGAGCGGTGCAACTGGACGCGTGACAGGGCCGCATTTGCATTGGGCAGTGCGCTGGCAGGGTGCCTATCTCGACCCGGCGAAGCTGTTGAAGATGAAACTGGCGACAGTGCGCTAACGCGTGATTGCTTCTTCCTCAATTTCCGCGGCCTGCGAAGAAGACGTGGAAAGCCCGGCCATTTTCTCTTCGCGCAGGGCTTTGTAGGCGCGGTAGACAAACGACCCCATGTACCAGCCGTCGATAAACTTGTATGGCGTTTCGCCGGTCGTGTAGTGGCCGCAGGGCAGAACGCGTGGCTCAAAATTTACGCCATAACGGCGAAATGCGTCGACGACCTGGAGAGAGTACTCCCTGGGAAATGTGAGGTCGTAGTTGGCGTACACCATCAGCACCCGCTTCAAAGGTCCGCCGGATTCAGGGACCGGCAAATTTGGGGTAATAGTAGCAAGGGCTGGCGGCTGCCCACAGTTCGCGCACGCGGTCCTGGGTAAGGCCAGCCTCTTCCAGTGCCTGCTTCACGTGGCGAGTGCTCTGGCCGGCCCAGGTGACGTCGCCAAACGCAGTTGATGCGTGGTTGAAAGCGTTGACCCTCAGGCGCGCATCGTGGGTGCTGGCCAGAAAGGCGTAACAGGAGCCAAGGCTGGTGCCGAGTACGCCGAAATGCTCGTAACCCTGCTCCTCGAGCCAGTCGACACAGCAGCGGATATCGACCACAGCCTGGCGGCAGGCGGAGAGAGAGCGGCCGATGTTGGCGCTGACGTTGTAGTCCGAACGCTCCAGCTCGCTGGGCCGGCGAATATCGTGATAGGGCTTTGAGAGCCGCAGCGCCGAGATTCCCATGCGATTGAAGATGGTGCAGAGCGAGTTGTGGCTGAATGCATCGGCGTTCCACTGAGGCATGACGATAATGGCCTGGCGCGGGCGCTTGGGATCTTTGTGCTCGGGCGCCGGGTACCAGCGCGCATTCACCAGGTCGTTTTCGGGGTAAGGAGTGCGCTCCGGCGAGGTGAATCGGAGGAATTGCGCTTTGGGGATTTTGCCCTGCTCGGCGCGTTCACGCAATTCGGCTTCCTGCGCCAGGGTCTCAGGGCGCACGTTGGTTGGAAAAAGCTGCGGGTAGCGTTCTTCAAGGCGGAAGTCAGTTGGACGCTCGTAGCCGAAGAATTTCTCGCTGTGGCGGATGAGCAGTTGGTTGATGCGGACCATGGCGGCTTCGGCCGCGGCCGGGTCGCGCTCAACCTCAGGACCGGGAATAGCGGAGGCGAAGCCATGCGACTCGAGAAATGGCGCAATCCACTCAAAGCCCCATTCGAGGGGGCGCACCACGCGATTCTCGTCGCGCGTGGTGAGGCGGGTCTCCCACTTGTACATCCAGCGCGCGTACCAACTAGTCAACATGATCCTGATTCAAGTTTATCAGCGGCGACAACGCAAGCATTGTGACGATAGTCGCAGCAGGCCGCCGGGCTCAGGGCCTGGCCGCCGCCCGCTTGAGGGCAAAGTAATCTGCCGCGACCCAGGCAATGCTGAGCAGCAGCATGATGGCGATGATGGCCTGCGAGATGGCGCAGTAGAGACACCAGACCTCGAGCGCGTATTGCTCGATCATGGAGAGACGGAAGGCGAAGAGGAAGCCGGCAAGCGTGGCGAGCAGGTTGACGAAGCGCCAGCGCGTGAAGGCCAGGCCGGCGAGCACAAGATAACCGGCGATGCCTACAGCGGCGACCGGCATGTTATCGATGAGGGAGAAGCGGCTGTGGTTCACAATGCCGCAGTCCCAGTGCTCGTTGATCGAGCAAGGCTCAGTGCCGGTATCGTAATGAACTTTGAGGGCCAGGGAAGAGACCACGGCTCCCGCAAGCGCGAGTGCGAGGAGGACATAGCGCATGACTTCGATTTTATCGGAGTGAGACGGTACGGTTTGATTCTGGGGGCGCTGCGGTCTGTTGCCGCTGGTAGGATGTCTGCATGAGTCAGGCGGACGCCACGGAACGGAGGGTTGCATTCTTTGGTGGAAGCTTCGATCCACCGCATTTTGGGCACTTGGCCGTAGCGAGGGCGGCGCGAATTGCTCTGGATTTGGACACGGTGCTCTTTGCGCCAGTCGGAGCACAGCCGTTGAAGAGCAGCGGGGCCACTGCAAGTTTTGAAGACCGTTTGTCGATGACGCGCCTGGCGATTGCGGGCGAGCCGGCGTTCGAGATATCGCTTGCGGATGCGCCGAATGCAACAGGCAAGCCCAACTACTCCATTGAGACGCTGGAGCGATTGCGGGCGGAGCTGGGTCCGGCGTGCAGACTGTACTTCCTGATGGGCGCGGATTCATTCCTGAATCTGAGAAACTGGCATCGAGCGAGCGAAATTCCCTTTGCGGCGCCACTAATAGTTGCTTCGCGCCCGGGCCAGCGGCTTGAGGGTGTAAAAGGGGCGTTGCCGGCTGGACTTGCGATTGAGGCAACGCCAGATCGGGGCCGGGCAGCGGGCAGCGTGGAAGTGGAAGTGTTCGAGGTGCGGAACAAGGCCGGAGAGCGAACGGAGTTCTACCTGCTGCCTGGGCTGAACTGGGATATCAGCGCGACCGAGGTTCGCTCCCGGATGCGGATGCAGGAACAGGTTGCGGCGGGTGTTTCCAGCGACGAGCGGCTGGTTCCCGAAGCGGTGGCCGCATTCGTGAAGGCGCATGCGCTTTATTGATAAACGCGGTCAAGGTGCAGAGTGTTTACCGTTTGTGAACGGTCGCGATACGATTGAATGTGGAGATTGGTCAGAACGAATGATAAGTTCACCGGCGCACGAAGAGACGCGCAAATTGGTTCAGGCCGCGGCAGCGGTCTGCGAAGACAAGAAAGGCCAGGACACGCGCATACTCGAACTCGATCCCGTTGACTCGGGATTGTCAGATTTTTTTCTCGTCACATCGGCGACAAACAACCGGCAGGCAATTGCCATTGCCGACGAGATTGAGCTGCGCCTCAAGCGCGAGTTTGGCGCCTATGCGAATTCGGTTGAGGGGCGGCGGCTGGGCGAATGGATCCTGCTCGACTACGTCGATTTTGTGGTCCACGTGTTCCTGAAGGAGCGGCGCGCTTTTTACGATATAGAACGGCTGCGAAAGTCGGCTCGCCCCGTCACGCCGGCGGAGTTCGATGAAGAGCTGAAGGCTGCGCTGAAGGCGAAGACGCGTGCAGCGCGAGGCAAGGCCCCCGCCCAGGACGCCCAGAAGATTGGGAGGACAGCTCCCAAAAAGTCCGTCTCGAAGAAGGCTGTGAGCAAACCCGCTGCGAAAACACCTGCGGCCAAAAAGGTCACGAAGAAAGTGGCTGCCGGGACCGCGGCTCGCAAGAGCAAGGGAAAGAGCTAGCCCGTGTTGCTCAAGCACGGCGCGGCTGCAGCGCTTCCGTTTCTGACGAGCTCTGAGAAATGCCCGCGGCTGGAGCCGCGCCTGTTTGCCCGCACTTGAAGAATCTAAAGGCCCCTACTTCCTCAGGGCTGACAAGCTAGTTTCCGGTGGAGGCGTCCTGTTCGAGGGCTTTGGACGCAATCTCAATTCCTGCTTAAGGGAAATAATCACAGCGCGGCCGGGGTTCGTGCGACGACGCTGTCGCAGGGAGTTCTATAATCTCCGGGACTCGCCTCAAGGAGATTGCCGTTGCCTTTGAACGCCAGGGGACCGTCGAAGAGCGCGAAACGACGGGATCGGCGCAAGATTTTCGGGTTGTCGCCGGCGGATCTGCGCACCTTGCGCGCATTGAAGACGCCGGCGCGCATCCAGAAGTTTATCGACGCGCTCGAGTACCAGTACGCCGACACAGCCTGGTCGCCGGCACGGGTGCTGCGCGAGCGCAAAGGGCCACTGCATGGAGGGCGCGCTGGTGGCCGCCGCGGCCTTGCGCGTAAGCGGGCATCCGCCGCTGCTGATGGATCTGGAAGGAGTGCGCGACGACGACCACGTGGTTGCTCTCTACCGCGAGCAGGGTCTGTGGGGCGGCATCGCCAAGTCAAATTTCGCAGGGCTCCGCTTTCGTGCGCCCGTTTACCGCACTCTGCGCGAGCTGGCGATGAGCTACTTTGAGCACTACTACAATTTGCGCGGCGAGCGCACCCTGCGCAGCTACTCCGCGCCTGTGAACCTGAGGCGCCTTGACGGCAAGAATTGGATGACCGCCGAAGAAGATGTGTGGTGCGTGCCGGAGCTGCTCATCGCGGCACGACACTATTCGCTCATTCCCGACAAAGTGGCGCGGGCGCTGCCACGGCTCGATCGCCGCAGCTTCGAAGCGGGCAAGTATGGATGGGTCAAGCACTAGCCTGCATTTCTCACCGATGGGATAACTGACACGTACGGTGCCGAACTTGTGCGGGAGATACCCCACCCCCCGCCCCCGCCGCCCCCCAGGGGTTTCTGCAAGCTCGTGATTTCAGGATCGTTGCCGGCACAGATCGACCCTAAGTAGGCTCCTTTCAAGAATATAAGTCTCAAACTCGTAAAACTGAAGGACTTCGAACGGAACTGAATGAGCCTGACCGCGGGCTGCTACCGAAGAAGGCGTAACCCAGTCGAAGCACCTGAATTCAAGCTTAGCGAATCGGCTGAGAAAACAAGCAATCGAACGGCTGTCGCAAGTGGCTGAAGAGCAGTGAGTTGAACGATCTTCTAAAGGGGGTTCGCTTGACTGAGAGGTGGGCCGATCACCAGCATTTCTCAGAGCATGTGCAAGAGGCCGTAAGAAATGCGCGCTAGAAGGCTGTCGTCGATCCTTACCAGAGGCTTCTGGCCGGCGTCGACGGAGTGGCTTCGACTGCGGCGGGCTCGCCAGTAATCGCGGCAGGAGTTTTGCGGGCAGGGGCAGATTGCTCTTGTGCTTCAGGAACAAGGCGGGCAACGGGAACGCCGTTGCGATGCAGAACAAAGGTTATGCCCTGGTAGTGGGCACGGTTCACACAATCGGAGAAGTTCCGCGCCGCCTCGGTAACGCTGATGGAGCGGGTCTGCATAGAATCAGATTATATGATTTTCGGTAGTTTTCCACCAACGAGAATCAAGACGGTTAACGCCCTTGCATTGACGGGAATTACCCGCGATCGCTTACGCCCATCTGCTCCATGAGCGTGTCAAAGTCTTCGAGTCGCGAGTACTCAATAATCACGCGGCCGCGTCCGTTCTTATCCTCGATTGTCACCTTCATCCCGAGCGCTCTCTGCAATCGCTCCTGGGCGTCGCGCACGTTGGGATCGATCTGCTCCTCCGGCGCGGGCTCCTTTTTCGCTTTGCGCTCGGGGTGGATCAGGCCCTGCACATAGTTCTCGACTTGGCGAACAGAAAGCGAAAGTGAAACCGCACGCTTCGCTGCTTTCTCAATCTCTTCGGGATGATCGAAGGCCAGCAGCGCCCGCGCATGGCCAAAGGTCAATTCACCTGCCTCGACCAAGCCTTGCACCGACATTGGCAGTTTGAGCAGCCGCAGAAAATTGGCAACCGTCGCCCGGTCCTTGCCGGTACGTTGCGCCATCTGTTCCTGGGTCATGTGGAACTCGCGCGAAAGCCGTTCAAAGGCTCGCGCCTGTTCCATCGGGTTCAGGTCGGCCCGCTGCAGATTCTCGACGATGGTGATCTCCATCGCCTGCTCGTCCGACACCTGGCGAAGGATTGCCGGGATTGTCTTTTTGCCTGCGAGCTCTGAGGCTTTCCACCGTCGCTCGCCGGCGATCAGCTGAAATCTGCCGCCCGCCAGCGGCCGAACCAGGACCGGCTGAACGACGCCGTTCGCGGTGATCGATGCCGCGAGCTCGGCGAGCTGGTCTTGATTCATCTGGCCGCGGGTTTGGAAAGGGTTGCGGTCGATCAGCTCGATGGGAATCTCCCTTGGCCGGCCACCTTCATTCTCAACCGCTGGGGCGGGGCCAGGATGGGTGCGCGGCAGCAGGGAGTCAAGCCCTTTGCCCAGGGCACGTCGTTTGGTGTCAATAGTCGGGGTGGTCATCGAATGTGTTCCTCTGGACTGGGGCCCAAATGGGGCCAACGGACTTCAATCTATTCAGGGCCTGGCAGTTTCGGACTGCGAGCTAACCGGACCGGGAAGCGAGCCGGCCGCTCTAAGAGTAAGGCCAGAAACGAACTTCAGCCGCCGGCTTTTCTGAGATTGCAGCCTTTCGTTCCCGGCTGCGGGGAGCCACGATGTTGTTTCGGGCCATAAACTCGCCTGCAAGTTCGAAATAGGCCTCGGTACCGCGGGACTTTCCATCGTAGAGCGCGACGGGCTTTCCGTGGCTTGGCGCTTCGGCCAACCGGATATTCCGCGGAATAACAGTCCGGTATAGCCTGTCGCGGAAGTGCTCACGAAGTGTCTCGGTAACCTGCTGCGCCAGATTGGTGCGGTCGTCATACATGGTAAGCAGAACGCCTTCGATTGTCAGCTCGGGATTGAACGCAGCTCGCACGCGTTCGAGCGTGGAAATCAGCTCAGACACGCCCTCGAGCGCGAAGTACTCAGCCTGCATAGGCACCATCAGGGTCTCGGCCGCGCATAAGACATTCAGAGTCAACAGATCGAGGGCTGGCGGGCAATCGAGAATGACCAGATCGTATTTGTCGCGGACCGGCACCAGGGCATCGCGAAGCCGGGTTGCGCGATCTTCCTGGCCGGCGAGCTCAATATTTGCGCCGGTTAGGTTTTTCGATCCGGGCAGTAGCGAAAGACGATCGACATCTGTCGGCAAAATGACCTGATCGGCGGCGCTGTTGCCCACCAGCACATCATAGATGGAGTGGCGATTGTCGTCGCGCTGAAAACCGAGTCCGGATGAGGCATTTGCCTGGGGATCGCAGTCGGCGAGGAGCACATTAAGGCCTTCAATAGCCAGGCATGCGGACAGGTTTATCGCGGTCGTGGTCTTGCCCACACCACCTTTCTGGTTCACCACGCCTAGGATTCTGCCCATGGCAATCAAGACTAACGGGAGCGGCAGAAAGAGGGTAGGCATTTTCGCTGTGGAGAACTCGGACAAGCTGTGGAAAGCTGCCGGAGGGATTTACCGAAGAAGTGCTGCAATTGCTTCTATAACAAAGACTTGTTGGAACAAGAGCGGACTGGAAGTTTGCCACTCAGGGAGTCGGCCGAAAGTGGAAAACTCGGATGTTATCGACGAAAATCGATGGTCGACATGAAGCTTCAAAAAGCAGCTTTTGAGCTCGACCGAGGTACGCTTTTTTTTGACGTGGATTTTCTGCGTGAGTCCTGGCGCGACGGTAGTGCGGTTTGTTTCTGTTCCACGTGGAACGTTTGAAACAGAGTGATTCCCATATCTGTCCATCTGTTCCACGTGGAACAGTCAACCTAAGCTCAAGCGATGGCCATCACATGTGCACTGCGCTCGTAAAGATACGATCAACTCGGCCACAAGGAGTTACTGTGTGAATGTAGTCACTTCAATCGCCGATCGCATTGGCTCTATCACCATGAATCACCGCCGCGTGAATCCCCTCAGCAGCTGCCTGCTTAATGACATCTCCGCGGCAATTGACAAGATTGAGA
Source organism: uncultured Acidobacteriaceae bacterium (assembly GCA_963732165.1). Lineage (GTDB taxonomy): Bacteria > Acidobacteriota > Terriglobia > Terriglobales > Acidobacteriaceae > Telmatobacter. The sequence goes on along the minus strand of CAVSYM010000019.1, from coordinate 27,881 downwards.
AGGAAGACATACGGGCGGTCATTCTCCGCGCCCCCAAAGGCGCCCGGGTATTCTCGGCCGGCCACGACGTCAGCGAACTCCCTACCAACGGCCGCGACCCGCTCACATACAACGACCCTCTGCGCCAACTTGTGCGCAAAATTGAGACGCTCCCCTTGCCCGTAATCGCCATGGTTGAAGGCTCAGTGTGGGGTGGTGCATGCGAACTCGTCTTTGGTTGCGATCTCATCATCGCCGCCTCCGATTCCAGTTTCGCCATTACGCCTGCCAAACTCGGCGTACCTTACAACCTCTACGGAACACTCAACCTGGTCAAGGTTGCCGGCATTCATCTTCTCAAGGAGATGCTCTTTACCGCCCAGCCCGTCTCAGTCAAACGACTCGAAGCCACGGGGGTGGTGAACCACGTTGTCCCTGCGGAAGAGCTTGAATCCTTCACGATGAACATTGCAATGCAGATTGCCCAGGCGTCTCCGCTCGTCTTACGAGTTCTCAAGGAGGAGTTGCGGGTCCTGGCCAATGCCCATCCCTTGAATCCCGAAACCTATGAGCGGCTGCAGGCTCTCCGCAGGCAGGTCTACGACAGCAATGACTACCAGGAAGGCATTCGGGCATTTCTTGAGAAAAGGCAGCCCGAATTCAAGGGCAACTGAGTCGCCCCGGCCCCGTCAGGATGCTTGGAGTCTTTCACCTTTGTCCCATCAGAAGCACGCGAGATGCGCCGCCCGCCAGGCAGATCGGCTCCTTCCATGTGAACGCGGCGCCGGACGCGGTCTCGAGCTGGTCAACATCGCCGGCCGTGGTCATTAACGCCAGCCATCCACCGGGCGCAACCAACCCCGCCGCGGACCTTACTGCACCGGCCATTTTGTCTACGGCTCTTAGCGTCACGCAGTCGAACTGAGTCTTCAGCACTTCCGCCCGCCCGGAGTGGACCTTCGCAGAAAGCTTGAGAATCCGAACCACCTCCATCAGGAACGCGGCCTTCTTGTTCTGCGATTCGGCAAGGGTCACCTGGATCTCATGGCGGCAAATTGCAATTGGAATTCCAGGCAATCCAGCCCCTGATCCAAAATCAAGCAGGGCACCGATACCTCCCGGCAAGTGAACGCTAACACAAATAGATTCAATTATATGTCGTGATATCATCCCGTCCTCATCGCGGATTGCGGTCAGGTTGACGCGGGTATTCCAGCGAAGAATAAGCGAAACATAGGCGCTCAATCGATCAATTGCCGCATCGTCCAATGGTCCCAGTCCCGCGCCGTTAACCGCATTCTTGATCCTGTCGCCGAGTGCGTTGTTCATCTCACGGTCGCTGAATCTTCGACATGTGCCGACTGCCAAACCCCAGCTGCCTCAACAAACGTCTTGAAGATCGACCTTGAAACCGCGCTTTCGTTGCGGGTTCGCTCCGGATGCCACTGCACGCCCACCACAAAATGGTCGGCTGAATCCAGCTCGACTGCCTCAATGACGCCGTCGGCCGGCGAAACCGCCGTGACGCGAAGTTTGACACCTGGAACACGAATCGCCTGATGATGGCTGGAGTTCACTTGCGTCTCGAAAGCCGAACCCGCCGGCAGCATCGCCGCCAGCCGTGAGCCCTCGGCGATCTTTACGGGATGCGCTTCAACCACGGCGCGCCCGGGCCGATGGTTCACCGGAGTCCTCAAGACGCTATCCAGATCCTGGATCAGCGAGCCGTTTCGCCAAACGTTCAGCGTCTGCGCGCCATGGCAGATGGCCAGGATGGGCTTTTTAGAATTGAATGCATCCTGCAGCAGCAGCTCATCCACCACCGTGCGGGCGGCATCTGTCTCGCCGCACTCGTGTGAAGGCGCCTCACCGTATCGCGCGGGATCGACATCGAACCGGCTGCCGGGCAACAGAATCCCTTGCACGCCCGCGAGCCGATTTGGCGCCTGTTCCTGTTCCTGTTCCTGCGCCCGCTTGATCTTGACGACGACGGCTTCAGCGCCCGCCGCCTCCAGAGCCTGAACATACGCAGGCAGTGAGCGGCCGTTGTATTCCTCGTCGCTGCTCGGTTCGGGAATGGCGATGCGCACGGTCATGGGTAATTCCAGTGTAAGGGAGCTTCAAGCCTGCGGCTCACTGCCAGCGAATCAACTCTTCGGCGTCGTCGACCAGCACCACGTCGTATCTCTCGATCATCGGCATCAACAGTTCCTCGAGCTCTGTCTTCCAGAGCTCTCCCTCGTAGAACTTCGCCTTCATGGGCTCGCGCGACGCAAGGTCGGGGAAGCCGCGCATGAAGAAGAACGTGTCGGGGTCTTCGATCGAAAGCCAGGGGCCGAGAATCTTCATCCCGATCTCGGCATGCGCTGGCAGGGATTTGCGGCGGAAGATGGCGAGGAATTCGTCACGCTTGCCGGGCTTCAGCTTGTATGTGCGCATCTCGACTATCATCGTTGCGGACCTCCACGATTCATCTTCCGCGAAATCTGCGTGGACAACAAATCCGGCATCATAATTGAAACAGGCACCTTCAGGAGACCCTCGAATGCGAATACGCACCCAGCTACGATTTCTTAGCATATATTCGGCCGGCATCACGGCTGTTTTTGCGGCTACAGTCTATTTTGGTTTTGTTCATACGGTGCATGGCGCCGGTAACGTCGCAACATTCGACCGCATTATTGTCCATCGCATCGATGTGGTCGAGCCCGACGGAACGCCGCGTTTGTTCCTCTCTGACCGCGCCGAATTTCCGGGGGACTTTTACCACGGTCACGAAGTTGCGCGAGCCAGCCGCAAAGATTCTGCCGGAATGCTTTTTATCAACGATGAAGGTACTGAAGACGGCGGCCTGATCTACGGCGGCACGGCGAGCAAAGACGGGCCGTCGAGCTTCAGCCACCTCAGCTTTGACCAATATGACCAGGACCAGACCATTGCCCTCGATACAGGTCTGTCGAATGGCGAGAGGACAGCAGGAATTGCCTTGAACGACATGCCGGAAAGGCCCATCACTCCCGAGCTCATTGAAGAATCCGAGCGCATCAAGAGCATGCCGCACGGTCCAGCTCGAGCCGCGGCCTGGGCCGACTTTCAGAAGAAATATCCAGCCGGCACGCGGAGAGTATCGTTGGGACGCACAGCCGACGGCTCCGTGGCATTGACCCTCAACGACGAAAAAGGGCGCAAACGTCTCGCGCTAAGCGTAGATGCAACAGGCAGACCACTTATTCAACTGCTGGACGACCAGGGCCGCGCGCAGCGGACAGTGTCGCTCGATCGGTAGAGGCCGGTTCTACGCAACCGAAAGTGGTTGGCGGTCAACGTGACGTGACGTTTCAAGCATGGCTTCTATTGCCGAACGCAGTCTCGCGGTTAGCTCGTCGGTCTGGCGCACCGTCATTCCTTTGGTGTCGATCGGCTCTCCCACGCTCAGCGTCAGTCCGCTCGGGTAGATGTGGTGCGTGTGGATGGGCAGCAGATCGTACACGCCACTGAGCGCCACCGGAATCAGCGGCACCTGCGCGCGAATCGCGAGGAACGCCGCGCCGGAAAGGAATGCCTGCAACCGCCCATCGGGAGTGCGCGCCCCCTCGGGAAATACGAAAAGCGGCATACCTGCGCGCAATGCCTTTACGCCCGCGCCCAGGCTCGACAGCGCCGTATGCGCGTTGCCAACGTCAATAGGTATCTGCCCCGAGCGTTCGAGGTACCAGCCGATGAACGCAATCTTCCAAAGCTCCCTTTTGGCCAGAATCCTGAACTGAAAGGGTAGCGAAGAGAAGACCACAGGCGTATCCATGTACGAGGTGTGATTCGACGCGTAGACGGCCACGGGGTGCTTGCTGAGGTTTTCAGCGCCGCGCACAGTCACGCGCGAGCCTGAGATCCAGACGCACATCCGCGCCCACATTTGCGCAATGCGGTGCTGAATGCGTCCGCTTTTTTCAAAGAGCGAAACCAGCAGGGCAAGCGATCCCCAGAAACCTGTCACGATGCTCAATGCAGGGGTCTGGACCAGGTTCGTTCGCCAGCGGTAGAACCGGGGCACAGGATTGGGGCGGCGCACATTCATAGTTGCTGCCTTGCGCGCATTAGCAACGCTCGCGCCTCGCCCACCAGGTACACCGAGCCGGAGACAACAACAGGGCTGCCGGCCGCAAGCTCTTCTGCGGTCGCGAGCGCATGGCTCACGCTGTCTGCCGCAACGGCGCTTGTGCCCGTGACGCGCGCCGCCGCAAGCAGGTCGTCGATGCTGGCCGCGCGGCTGGAATGAATGGGCGACAGAATCACCTGCTCAAAGAGCGGAAAGAGAATTTGCGCCATCTCGGCGATCGGTTTATCGCGCAGGCAGCCGAAGACCAGCACCTTCGCGCCTTTATTGCCGAGCAGGCTGCGCAGCCCCGCGCGCAGCGCCCATGCGCCGGCAGGATTATGCGCTACATCCAGAATCCACTCCAGGCCACCGCTGCTCACTCGCTCGAAGCGCCCTGGCCAGCGCGTCAGCCTGATGCCTTCGGCAATCGCCGACGGAGTTACCGGGAATCTGTGCCTCTCAGCGAGCTCAACCGCGGCAGCAATCGCCAGCGCCAGGTTACGGTGCTGATGGGCTCCTTTGAGCGGTGAGTTGACTTCAATCTGCGTGCCGAGGGCATCGACGGTGTACGCATCTGCGGCATCGCCCGGACCCGGCATATAACGCGCGGCATTTATCCCGCGAACGTTCAACGCGGTTGCTACCTCTCCCAACATCTGGTTGGCTTCGGGATGTTGCGGGAGTGTGATCAACGTGCCATTCCGGCGCATGATTCCCGCCTTCTCGCGGGCAATGGCGCCGATCGTCGGCCCCAGCCACTCCATGTGGTCGAGCGAGATGTCGGTAATGATTGAGAACAGCGGATCGACAATATTGGTGGCATCGAGCCGGCCACCCATGCCGACTTCAAGCACCGCAATCTGCACGCCCGTTTCGGCGAAATACAAGAAGGCCTGCGCCGTCAGGATCTCAAAAAAGCTTGGCAGTTGCGGCAACTGCCCGGTAAGCACAAGCTGCTGGGCCACGTCGTGGACGCGAAAGAAATGGCGCGCAAAATCGTCGTCTGCAATCTCAAGCCGGTCAATCTGAATGCGCTCGTTGGGGCGCTCCAGGTGCGGCGAGGTATAAAGGCCGGTGCGAATCCCCGCAGCGCTCAGGATTGACGCCAGCGTGGCTGCAGTCGACCCCTTCCCATTGGTTCCGGCAATCAGAATTGCAGGGAATCTGTGTTGCGGGTTGCCCAACTCCGCCAGCAGCACTCCGATCTCATCGAGCGAGAATTTTCGGCGCGGCTGCCCAGCCTTCGCATACAGCTCGGGCGTCATGGTGTTCAGCTGTTCAATGGCCGCGGCGTAGGACATGGAAGCTTAAGTATAAAATCAGCGCCGGGGTCCGTTGCTCGCCGCACTGATTCTGAACACTGTCGGCTGGATTCCTGCCCCGCAACCTAAGTGCCGGGGACGAACGCTCTTTCTAACCGAACCCTCTTACTCAAGCGTAACCTCCGGATTGGTGGCACCTCCGGGTTGCCGACCATCCAACCGGAACCCAGAGCTGAGTTTATTCTTTCGCCATATCCCTATTCGTGTGGTATGCATATCTCGCGGCGGCAGCCAGGATTTCTGCCTAACGCACTGAAGGAAGGCGGCGCCCCATGGACGTTGGGAATCAGAGAAAAAGCTCGATTTGGTATTCACTCTTAACCCTTAGCCGCTGGTTCACGCTCGTCTGCCCGCTCATGGCTGCGACCGTCCTTCCCGCGCAGATCAAGATTGAAGCACATGAGCCCGCCATCATTCGCGATGGCAACGGCGCCCAGCGGATGAAGATCGTCAACGACGGTCAAACCGCCGTCCCGCTCGGATTCACCGTCGGAGCCTTCTACGACGACACAGCACACGCCCAGATCGAAGCGCCCAAGATCACTTTTTCGCTCGATTCCGGCGGAAACCTGCCCCCGACACTCGGTCCAAAGCAGTCCATTGAAGCGATCGTTGAATTCCACGGTTTCACAGCTTCGCTGACCGCTCATGCCGCGATGTTCAACCAGGGTACTCCCGTGGGGGTGCTCCGGCTGGTTGCCGTCGACACCCCCCTGAACATCGGCCTCGAAGGTGAAGGAACGGCCGACAATCCCATTCCCTACAGTTTCAAGCGCACCGCCGTCATCGCGCTCAAGAACAGCGGCAAAGACTACGTTACCCTCGACTGGAAGTTCATGATCGGCGGCACGGTGGAAGGCTCGGGTACCGCGATCATGGTTCCCGGCGGGCTTTCCCGCCTCATTCTCTCGCCTACCTCCGACGTGTACTCCAACGTGGATTCCCTCAAGCCGCGCCAGCTCAACGGCGTGCTTCTGCTTCGGCCGCACACTCCTCCAGGCATCGATACAAGCCTCTTCAATCTCCAGCCCCTGCCAGTCAGCGTTACCATGGACCGCTGGGCTCCCAGTACTACCCAGGTCTTCTTCGCCGGCTTCGTGATGGTGCTGCTGCTGCTCGGCGCGGTGTTATCGCTGCTATCCAACGCCATCCTGCCTGATATCCAGAAGAAGCTCGCATACGAAAAGACGGTCGGTTCCCTGGCCGACCGCACCAGCACCATCAGCAACCGCATTAACTCTTACCTGCGCGTCCTCCTGCGCCTGGACCGCAAGAAGATTGAGAAGGCTCTCAACGACGTGCACTGGTACTCCATCTCCACCGGAGAAAAGATCGATGCCGCCGCCGCCGCTATGGACAAGCTAGAAAAGCGCCTGGTTGTGACGGAGAGCCTGGACCGGCTGCGAAGGAGATTTGAAGTAGTGTCCACCTCGGCTCCGCCTTCCGCCAGCGACCTCATCGATCAGACGCTGGAGGCCGCCGCCTCCCGGCTGGGCGCGCTCGACCTGAGCGATGACGCGGTCGCCGCCGTCAACAACCTCCTGGGCAAGGCGCAGCTCGACATGGACAACCTTGAGGACGCCGGCTTGCAGACCAAGCGCGTGGCCGACAACTTCAGCCAGATCAAAAGCCGCCTCCGTGCCTTCCCGCCCGAGTATTACCCCGATTTGCGCGCCGCGCTGCCCGGCATCTTCCACATCTTTGATCAGCCCTTCGACGATACCGACAAGCTTGTCCCTTCCATGCTGTTTGCGATCGATCACGGCATCACCGCGGGCCACATCGCACTCGATTACGCCATGGTGCGCGCCACTATCGCCAGCTCCGGGCCGCTCGGTTGCGGAACGCCTGGCGCAGCCGCGCTCGATCGCCTGACGCAGCGCGAGTGCCGCCTGCTGGAGTTGCTCGGCACCCTGTCCTGGAAAGCCCTCCGCGGCGCCAACCTCCTCGTCCAGCAGATGCGCGAAGACATCTACGAGAGAGACGTGCTGGACGAGATCAAAAAGCACCGCGATCCGAAAGATCAGATCGTGCGCATCGCCTACGACACATTGCGCGTCCGCCCATACCTGCCCGTCTTCTTCTCGCTGGCGTTTGACAATCCGCGCTACGCGAACGCAGCCGCCCTCCGCTGCGTTGTATTCAGGTGGACGTTTCCCAAAGAGTTGCTCGAGGATACTGCCACCGTCTGCCACTACTTCGTCGGGGATGAGCCAAGCATTCCCGCGAAACCCAGCGAAGCGGCTCCCGTTGCCTCTCCGGGGCCATCGCCCAAAGCCGGCAGCGATGACCGTCATTCGCCGCAAAATCCCATCGACAAGAAAGAGATGAAGCTGCGCAACAAACTCGGCTTCTCAACCCAGGTCTCCCTTGAGGTACATTGCCCCGACGCTCCGGGAGAGAGCGCCATCCTCGGCGAGGTGGTCCAGGTTGATCCGCCCGCGAAATGGACCAACTCTCGCACCGGCGTCGAGCTCGCCCGCTTTTTACTGGCCTTCGGAGCCGCCCTGGCCGTGCTCGAAGCCGGCATCATGGATCAGTTGAAGAAACTCGACCTGCTCGCCGCCATCGTCGCGGTCATTGCGCTGGGATTTGGCGCTGATTCTATCAAGAACATCCTCGGCCAAGCCCCCAAACCCGCTTCGCCCGCCAAGAAGTAGCGCGCCTGGGCTCCCCGCTCAGACCTGATTGTGTTCGTCCATCCGGCGCGTCGGTTCATGATGCAAATCGGTCGCGCGGCAATGACGCATTCTGCCTGAAGCAGCGGCATGCGGACAATGAGCCAGGATGGCTCAGGGAAGCAAAAGTTTACGGTCACGGATTTGGTTCCAACGTGCCGCCTGATCAAGTTTGGCTCGAGGCGAGTGGAACACAAAGATACCGGAATGTCTTTTGGGACTACTCCGCGTAGCGCCAGAGTTTGACCTGGCCAACGGCAGCCGCAGAAATAGCACCGCCAAGATGAAAATAACCCTTCAAGTATCCTCCAGAGATTTGTACTCCATCGGCATACTTTAACTGTATGCGGGAATTGTCTCTGGGATGAGTATTTTGATCTTTGGGGTTGAACTTGCGCCAATCGTTCTTCATAGTTTTATTCTACGCTCAACCATCATGTTTTACTTTCCTAACTGCGGCTTCAATGTTCGCGAGGGTTTGCGGCAGGTTGGCTTGCGTGGAATTCCACTTGAATCGAGTGGAACTTTCTCTGAAACAATTATTGAGAATTATCTGTGCTTACGGCGGTTCCAAGATAGATGTAACGGATCTTGAGAAGATCAACTCAGTCCATCGTTCTTATAAGCCCGAAAAGTGGACCGACCTTCACCATCACGTCCTACCGTTCTTCGATTCGACATTAGAGAGTGTTGCGTGTGGGTTCGACTCTGAAAGCCTGTTCAAGAGCCTACCCCATTGCTGTGGGAACTCTCAGGCGGTCCCTCGGGTTGAATTCTGCCGACAATAGTCTGCCGACGATATTGTTGCAGTTGTGTGGCCGGCCATTCGGAAAACTGCATGGTTTCAGGGGCAGTGTTCCTTAAAGACAAACGCAGATCCCTCACTTGGTTCGGGATGACAGTCTCTAACCTGGATTCTAAGATCCGCTAATTAGCGGTGGGCGTCTCCGCGTGGTCGATCACCAGCGCCTGCACGTTTCCGCGCGTGGCTTCAAGTTCAAGGCCAAGCTGCTCTTTGATGGCCGTGAAAAACGGCGGAGCCTGGGCGTCGGCGGGCGCAACCGGCACTTCTCCCCCAAACTGCGTTTCATCCGGCGCCCAATCCAGATCGAAGTCATATCGTCCGTTCAGGCCCGTGCTGTCGACCACCGGGCGGTCGAGCAGCGCACGCTGCAGCAGCGACGCAAAATCGCTCATGGTCGCATTCTTTGCCGGCAAATGGATCCGCTGCGGATAGACCGTCGAAATCAATTGCGCTGGATCGTCCGGCGCCGCGGTGCTTTCTTTCAGCTTCGATCCTGACTTGGTGACTTCAAGCCGGTAAATGGAGAATTCTTTTTCCTCACGATGGAAGCTCAACTTGTAGCGCTCGGTCAGCAGCGTGCGCAACATGGCCATCTGTTCGTCATGACTCGGTCGAGTCGTGCCTGGCGTCAGGGCCAGAATGTCGTAATGATCTGCGTCAGCCCAGTCCGGCCCACCCAGAATCTCCTTGGGACTCAGGTTGTATGCAGCCGCGATCAGCAACTTGAGCGTGTAGTACTTCACCACAAAGCGGTTCGTGCCCTGCATGGTGATGTATCGGCCCTTCTGGTCCAGCGAAGCCGGCTTGATGGTGGCCACTTCAAATGACTGCGCGGCGGTTTGATGATCCGTCGGCTCTTGCGCAAAAGATGCAGATGCCCAAAACACAATTGCTAAGACGACAGTCGCTCCTGGCAAAGTAACCTCCATCAGTCGCCTTATGCTTTTCGGATTTATTTCTTCACTATTTTTCCCTACCGATTCAACCTGAACCGGGCACCACCATTTACGCATAATTCTCCTGCTCCGCAGACCCGAATCCATCTTCGCCTGGTCTTCGTGAAACTTCCCGACCTGTGAATCCTACACCCGCTTTAACTCTCTCTAGCTAAGATTCTTTGACGGCCGATTCACACAATCCTCTGCATATCCACACCTCGTTTTGAATGCCCTGTGGGAGTGGTGGGAAACAACGGACTCTACTCGACCCCTCCTGCCCACTTTTGCAAATCTCCTCATTTCCTCAACCACGATTTAGAAAACCTGCCCACCTCGCAAACACCGTACTCACGCGGACTTTGCACGAATTCCTACTTTTCCTTCTCACCTACGGGTACTACTAACTTTTCTTTAATCTCTTAAACCCGAAATACACACCCGTCGCGCTCCCCATTCCCGCACAAGAATGCCGCGCAGCGTCTGGCATCCCATCTCAAAGCCGCCGCACATCTCTCGCTTCCGCAACCCAACCTCGAAATTCAGAGTTCTGTCCCGGTTTTCCACGCGCAGGCAAACGAAAACCTGACTACAATCAAGACGAAGAAAAGACAGCCGTTTTCCGCGAGCCGCACGGTGTTGTAGAGTGAGGCGAGGGTGCAGAGCGGCTTCTGGAGCAGAGCTTGGCCTATGCCGACCGTTGAAACGGACCTAGAGAAGCCGGCTGCGCAGGGGGCAGCAATGGAGATTACTGTAAGCCGCCAGGATCTGGTGAAGGAATTGACTGCTACGCAAAGCGTGGTGGAACGCAAGACAACGATCCCGATTCTCTCCAATTTTCTGATTGAAGCCGATGGCGACCAGCTGAACATCACGGCCACCGACCTTGACCAGGCGATCCGCACCAGCGCGCCGGTTAAGGTCAAAAAACCGGGCTCATGCACCATCCCCGCGCGCAAGCTCTACGACTACATCAAGCTGCTGCCCGATGGAGAAATCTCAATCAAGCTGCTTGAGAACCACTGGGTGCAGATTCGCAGCGGCCGTTCCAACACAAAAATCGTCGGCATGGCGCGCGCCAACTATCCCCAGGTGCCCGAGTTTCCGTCGATTGCCGCCACCAGCATTCCCGCGGCCACGCTCAAGACGCTCATCGCTCGCACTATCTTCGCCATCTCGAACGAGGAATCGCGCTACACCCTCAACGGCGCGCTGCTCATCCTCAAGGCCGAGTCCCTGGCCATGGTGGCCACCGACGGTCACAGGCTCTCGCTGGTCGAAAAGCCTAACGAAGCCCTCGAAGGCATCAGCGGTGAAAAGCGCGTGCTTGTCCCGCGCAAAGCTCTGCAGGAGCTGCAGGGGCTGCTCACGAATACCGAGGCTGAAAAGATTGAGTTCGCCGACGACGAGCACACACTGTTCTTCCGCGTCGGTCATCGCACGCTCAGCACTCGCAAGCTGTCGGGCCAATTCCCCAACTTTGAGGCCGTGATGCCGCGCGACAACACCAAGTTCGCGGTCGTTCGCTCCACTGAGCTCTCCAGCGCCATCCAGCGCGTCGCGCAGTTTGCCGACGAGCGCTCGGGCGCCGTCCGCCTTCGCCTCGACAGCAACGAGCTCAAGATCAGCGCCAACTCGGCCGACGCCGGCGAATCCGAAGACACCATCGATACGCCCTACTCGTCCGATCCAATCATGGTTGGCTTCAATTCGGTTTACATTCTCGACTTCCTCAAGGCGCTCAACAACGAGGGCGAGGTGCGCCTCGAGTTCAAAGACTCCCAGTCCGCCGGCCAGATGCGCCCCGAGGACCCGGAAGCCGAGTACAAGTACCGCTATGTGCTGATGCCGATGCGAATTTGAGTCTCAGCTGCCAGGACATCCAGGAAATCAGTTCCAGATTGCTCCGGCGCGGGCTCCCAGATAGTTCTTTTATCTATAAAAGAACACTCCGTTTATCGCCTCAAACACTCAATCCATCGTCGTAAACACTCCGTTTGGCGCTCAGGGTGCATTTTCCGGACCGTGAGGCGCTGGCGCGACCGCCTGGGAAAGATGAAATTTGCGGTTTGTTTATGTTATTTTCTTCTTTACACAAGGCAATAAAAATTCAATACTCTTTCCTACACTTGGCAGAATTGGCGGTGATTTTGGGTGCTTGGCGGCGTCAGGCTTTAGTCGTCCGACTCAATTATCCGTATAACAGGTGATTAGCTTTTAACCAAACTGTTTCAAAAAAGAGGGCCAGCTTCGTTAGTAATCGTGTGATTTACGAAGCCAGACCACAGACACCCATCTTCAATTGCACGCAGGTAGGTTGTTCCAAATCTGCATGAATCTTGAAGAAGGAGAAGAATTATCCGTCGACGCCGGCGCGTTCTCTGTGAAGAGAAGCGCGCGGCCTTATCCAACTTGGAGGCAAACCATGCGAAGTCTGATAACGAGAATATTAGTTTCTCTGGCGGTTGTTTCTTGCGGAATTACCCTCAACGCCCAAACGTCTAACGGTAGCGTGATCGGTAACGTGACCGACCCGGCCGGCAATGCGGTGGTAGGGGCAAAGATAAGCGCCACTAACCTCGAGACGGGTGCGGTACGCGCCACGAACACCGATGCGCAGGGCGACTACCGCATTGAGTCGGTTCTACCTGGAACATACGATATTTCGATCTCGGCCACTGGATTTGAGACTGCAGTGCACAAGGGCCTTGTGGTTCCGGCCACCACGATTGTGACTTCGAATGCTGCCCTCAAAGTTGGCCAGACAAGTGAAGTCATCGAGGTCTCAGCGGACAACGCTACGCTGAATACCGACAACGGAGAGCTGGCCGGCACTATTTCTCAAGCAGAAATTCAGAATCTGCCGATTGCGTCGCTCAGCCCTTATGAGCTGGCCATGACTTTGCCAGGCGTCAATCCCGCCACCCAGGGAGGCTTCAGCAACGGCGTGGACTTTGAGGTTGGCGGCGCACGCCCTCGCGCCAACAACTTCCTGATTGAAGGTCAGGACAACAACGACGCGGGTATCGGCGGTCAGGGTCTGCAGCCGGAGAACCTGCAGGCCTATCAGGAAACCAAGGTCCTCACCAACAGCGATACGGCCGAGTTTGGCCACGGCGGCGGTTCGGTCTCAAACCTCATTCTGAGGAGCGGCACCAATCAGTTCCACGGCTCCGTTTACGAGCGTTTGCAGAACAATTCGCTTGACACGGTCGATAAGTCGGATCACTTCAATGGCGTGACTCAGGTGACCAAATATCGCGAAAACCTGCCGGGATTCGCCGTTGGTGGTCCCATCATCCGCAACAAGCTATTCGGCTTCGGTTCGTATCAGTGGGACTATTACCGCTCATCGGCGAACCTTGCGGTCCTGGCTATTCCCACCACTGCCGGGCTTGCCACTCTCAAGGCTCTGCCTTCCAATCCCCGCCTCACCAATCTTCTTACGGCCTGGGGCCCCCTTGTGGGAACGATCAACCCGAATAACATTCAGCCGTCTATCCCCCTGGGTCCGGATCCAACAACCGGGGTTGATAGAGGAACGGTGGAAGTCGGCACCGTTCAGCGCAACCTTGGCGCCGATACCAACTCTCCTGAGCTTGATCTGACCGGCGATTACGTGATGAGCCAGAAAGACACATTGCGTCTGCACATGATCAGGACATCGTTCCTCGCTCCCTTTGACGTATTCAATTTTACCGGTCAGCTTCCAGGCTTCGATTCTGACCAGGATGGCGTTGCCTACAACTCGGGTATCGTTGAGACCCATGTCTTTGGTCCGACCCTGGTGAACGACGTGCGCCTCTCTTACGGCCGGATCGGTTTCAATTTCGGCCTGCCGCCGTCAACCATTGCGAATCCTTTGTACAACCAACCCGCAGTCGGGGTTAGCAACCTTACCGGCTACGGCATCCCGGGCAACATTCCCCAGGGCCGGTTCCACGACACCTTTCAGTTGCAGGACACTATGAGCTGGACGCACAAAAAACACTTCGTCAAGGTCGGTACCGACGAGGCAAGCATCAAAGTGCGGGACGGAATTCCATTCAATTTTTACGGGTCCCTCTCTTACGGAACCGACACGCAAGCGACGCCCGTCGTGGGCGGCGGCACGGCTACCTACAGTGGGCTCGCCAACCTGGTCGACGATTACGGCGGCCCCAGCAGCGACGATGTGGCTCAGGACTTCGGAAGCCCAATTGCCCGGCCAATCTTTTATTACCAGAACTACTTTGCCGAAGACACTTATCGGCTAAATCCGACTTTGAGCATTGATTACGGTCTCCGTTACGAGTTCAACGGCTCTCCGTTCAACACTCCTGAAACCCCTTATCCGGGCGTTGACCTGGGCCAGATCGGGTGCTTCCCTTCATCCACCAACGCGTGCGGCACCAAAGAAGAATCGACCTACAGGGACTGGGGACCACGATTGGGCATCGCCTACAGCCCAACCTTATTTGGCGGGCATAAGTCAGTGGTCAGAGCGGGTTTCGGTTACTTTTACGACGTGCTCTTCACCAACATCATGGACAATATCCAGGCCACGGCGCCGGCTGCCGCTTCTCCTGTTATCTACAGCAGCCCCTCGGCAAACGGCAACCGCGGAACGGCATCCTGGTTTGAGCAGTTTGCAAATCTGAGCCCGACCCCGCTTGCAACCAACACATCCGATCCCATCATCAACAAACTGCTCAAACCGATGACACTGCAATGGAATGTTGCGATCGAGCAAGAGCTGCCCTGGGCATCTTCGGTACAGATTTCCTACGTGGGCGAGCGCAGCGATCACCTCTTTGCAAACACCAACCTTAATCCATGGGTGAATGATTGGTTTTCCGCAGATCGTACTGTTCCGACGCGTGGCAGCATCGTAGTTCGCGACAACACCGCTACATCGGAGTACAACGCGCTGTGGGTGGAGTACGATCACAAATTCAGTCATAGCCTTCTCTTCCGGGCGTCGTATACCTATGGCAAAGATATGGACGACGGCTCGGAGATCTTCACATTCAACAACGAATCGTCGTACCAGTTCAGCCGCTATCCCACGCCGCGCAGGCTCACTGACTGGGCCCCGTCGGCTTACGATCACCGCCAGCGCCTGGTACTCTCTTACGTCTGGCAGCCGCCCATCTGGCACACTGAGGGTGCTTTGAAGCTCGTCGGCAACTTTGTCAACCGCTGGACCATCGCCGGCGTAACGCAGTTCGAGGCCGGCAGCCCGGAGAACGTTGAAGACGGTTACGATACCGACGGTGACGGCATTAGCAACGATCGGCCGGTTCTCGGCAATCCCAAGGCGCCGATGGCGACCTACGCCTTCGACGATTCCTGGTTCTATGGGTCCTCGGACGGAGGGCTGTGCTCCGGTCCAAGCCTCTGGTGGACCTACAATCCTTGCGAGACTGTGACTCGCGACCAGGTTCACTGGATCATTCCCGCGATCGGAACCCATCCCGCAAACCCGGTGTCGAAGAATATGCTCGTCAGCCCCGGATATCAGCAGTGGGATATGAATATCGCACGTGAGTTCAAGCTTCGCGAAAGCATGAGCTTTGCCCTGCGCGGAGAGTTCTTCAACATGTTCAATCATGGCGAAGCAGGCATTGAGAATACGACGCTAACTGGCTCCGCGGGCGGAATCAATACTGACCAATTCAGCAACAATGGCACAAATACCTTCGACGATCCAGCCCCGACGGTTTCCGGCCATCGGCACGTCAGGATTGTTGCCATGTTCTCGTTCTAACCTGTGTTGGAGTTTGACATGCGAAGCCCCGGACCATGGGTCCGGGGCTCAGACTGCTGACGAAACCCATCATAGTGATGGGGTTCGTCAGCAATCTCAACCCGGTTGAGATGCCGGGTTTTCACGTTCAACTGGAACTGATGGAAAGAGCTCGCGGAATCTTAAACCGCAAGTGGGGATAGTCAAATGAAGCAGTTACGGTTTCCCATATTAATCTACGTATTTATGCAGAAGTGGGGATACACACCCCCGTTGAATTAGACGCAGAAAAAATAGAAAAGATTCTAGCCAAAATCGGGTTTTTGAGTGATATTAACAAATACAAGTTCAATGTAGTTCCCCCAACTACTCATTCAAGCGGTTTTTGGAAGCAAGATTGCACCGATCGGGCCAAGAAGCATTCATTCCTGATTTTCTTCCTCTAAGCGCATTCTGGCATTTTCCGAATTCTACAGTTGACTCAATTTACAAGGAGGGATCCATGTATCTGCATCTCTGTCGCCTAAGCCGTACCCTGTTGATGCCGACTCTATGCACGGCCCTTACGTTAACGGCCCTGTCCACCTTGCCTGTTGCACGCGGTCAAGGCATTACGACAGGCGGAATCGCGGGAATGGTAGTGGATCCCGCGGGTTCGGTCATCGCGGGAGCAACCATAACGCTCACCAACAACGCAACCGGTGCGAAATACACCCAGACGTCGCGAACCGACGGCGAATTCAATTTGCTCAATCTGCCGATCGGGGTATATACGCTGACGATCTCTTCGACGGGATTTTCCGAGCTGACAGTAAGCGGAGTAAACGTGACCGTTGGGACGTTGGCGCTTGGGAACGAGGCTCTCAAGATCGGCCAGGGCGTGGAAACCGTTGAAGCCAGCGCGGTAGCGCCGCTGTTGAGCACTGAAGAGTCAGAGCTTTCTGTGACGCTGAATTCTGAAGCGATCGAAAACCTTCCCTTTGGCGGCGGCTTCGACACGGTTGCTCTGCTGCAGCCTGGCGTGTCGATCACCCACGACAACAGCTTTTCAAATAACAACGGCGCATACGGCGGGTTCTCGTCCCAGGGCCAGCGCGGGCGCTCCAACAACTTCGAGATTGACGGCCAGTCGAACAACGACAACTCCGTCGCAGGCCCGCAGGTCTTCTTTTCGAACCAGGACGCGCTGACGGGTGTCGAGGTAATCACCAACAACTTCAGCGCCGAATATGGACGCAACGCCGGTTCGGTGGTCAACTATCTCACCAAGTCGGGCACCAAGCAGTTCCACGGCTCCTTCTTCGAATTCTTTGAAGACAACTACGGCGAGTCGTTCGCCCAGGGTCAAAAGTCCCCCTTCCAGGGCTACTGCGCTCCCAATGTCGCAGCCGGAACCGATGGCTGCGTACCACCCACCCTTCCCCGCTTCGACCAGAACATTTTCGGCTACACGATTGGCGGTCCGGTCCCCAAGTTGTCTAACAAGCTCTGGTTCTTCAGCAGCGGGCTCTGGAATCGCTATCGCAATGGCGGTGGAATTTCGCTTAGCGGGACGACCACTATAACTCCAGATCCAACCGGGCTCACACAACTGCAATCGGACTTCCCCAACCAGCCTGGCGTTGCGGCCATGGTCAACAACGGGCCCTACTCGGTTAAGACCGGCAACCCGGCGCCAGTGGGCGAACCTGTGCTGGTGCCGGTCACGGTGGGATCGACCACCGACAATATCGAAATGGCCGAGATCAGCCGCAAGGTCCCCTCGCTCTACAACGACGAAGAACTGCTGGAGCGGATGGACTTCCAGCCGACCGGCAAGGACCACTTGTTTGTCCGCTTCTTCTATCAGAATTACCCGTACATTAATGCCGGCGGAAGCGTCGTCGAAGGCTCATGGTATAACGTTCCCGATGTTGCATATTCGGTCGGGGCCGACTGGGTCCACACTTTCACCTCTTCTATCGTGAGCCAGCTCCGTTACGCGTTCCAGCAAACTGCTCTGGACTTTGAAGGCGGCGGCCAGTCAAACTGCACCGTGAATACGCCCGACCAATGCACCGCGACGATTGGAATTGGCAGCCACACTACTGTGGGTGGAACCGCCTACAGCATGCTTGGCTTCGGGTATCCCGACAATATACCCCAGGGCCGCACCGTCAAGGTGACCCAGGTTCAGAACAACACAACCTGGAGCCACGGAAGGCAAACCATTCTTTTTGGTGGAGAATGGGATTACCAGAATTCTCCCAACCCCTTCCTGCCGTACTATAACGGCGACTTCAATTTTGAGAGCTTCTCTGACTTCGTCACCGGCACGACCGATGACCTCAACCTCGGCAACGGCAACGGATTCACCACCAAGTTTACCGAGCCGGACGCGGCACTCTATTTCCAGGACGACTACAAGATACGCCCCGATCTGACTCTGAACCTTGGGTTGCGCTGGGAGTTCGATGGCCAGGCTGTGAATCTGCTGCACAACGAAACTGTGGCGCGCGAGACAAACGCAGCGACCGCATTCTGGGATATGTCTCTTCCCCTTTATGTCCGCACCGTGGCAAAGACTCCCGATAACTGGAAGCAGTACCAGCCCCGTCTCGGACTCGCCTTCAACCCCTCATTCGACAAGAAACTGGTGATCCGCGGCGGATTCTCGATCAACTTCGACCCGGCGTTCTATAACATGTTCCTGAACGTGGCGACGGCAGCACCGGTTGTGAACCTCGGAACCATTAGCGGATGCGGGTCGAGCCAACAGTGCCTGCCCTCGTCGGGCGCATCGGGTGCGGCAGTGCGCACTCTCGACCTGCCCTATCTTCCCATCGGCCCGGGAATCAATCCCGGAGCGCGCAACCAGACAACCATGTCGTCCAACTTTCACAATCCCTACACCGAGTCATGGCTCTTTGGCGTATCGCACCAGATTGGCGGCCACGCCGTGGCAGAAGTCGACTACGTGGGCAACCACCAGGTCGGCAACTTCATGTCAGTCAACGCGAACCCCAATCTGGCCTATGTGCAGAGTGTTTACCCGTCTGCCGCGCCGGCTACCCTGTGTACAGACACGACCGCGGTCGGTTATGGCCACCCGGATTGCAACCTGACCAATGTGCGTCAACGCAATAACGGCGCCTTCGCATTGTTCGACGCCCTGGAGGCGAAGATCACCACGCAGAATTTCCATGGGCTTTCTGAGAATCTGAACTTCACCTACAGTAAGGCAATCGACAACGTCTCAGAGATTTTCAGCACCTTCGAAGGCGGCAACACGGTAGCCTTTGCAGAGAACCCGCTTAATACCGATGAGCCCGAACGCGCTGTCAGCGGCGACTCGGAAAAGTTCATTGGATCTTCCGACTTCAGTTACCTGCTGCCGGGGTACCAGAACGGAAACGGCCTGACGGGAAAGATCCTGAGCGGCTACCGCCTCGACACAATCTGGACGTTCAACACCGGACAACCGATCACCGCATGGCAGTATGGGTTCTTCGGGGACGGGCCGGCATTGCAGAGCTACAGCGATGTGGGCTTTGCGAACTGGCAATTGAGCGGATACGACAACGCGCGGGCGGTGCTTTCCAACCCCAGCGCGCCGATTACGAGCGTTGGAATCTATGATGACGGTTCGATCTGCGGCAATGGACCCGGATACCAGAACTGGGCAACCTGCGCGCCGACCACGGCTTCAGCCGTCCACTGGCTGCGGAATACGCAGCTCGTCGCCGACATGAGTCATAACCCCTACATCGGTGTTGGCCGCAACTCCCTGAAAGGCTCGGCCTGGAATAATTTCGACGTCAGCCTGCAAAAGGAGACAAAACTCTCTGAGCGGCTGGAGATGACGCTGTCGTTAATCGCCTACAACGCACTGAACCGCCAGTTCCTCGATACTCCGGACACGCTGATCGATGACGTGGGCGGATCCTTCGAGGATTACCGGTATAACTACGGGAGCAACCGCTACGCGCAGCTGAAAGCCGACTTCCATTTCTAAGCCGGCCCAGGCAAATACCGGCTCCGACAAATAAAGGCGTTGCTTGCTTGACCGAGCCCTCCGGGTGGTTGCGAGGGATGACCTTCCGGCCGGAGAAATCGATGCCCTCGGCGGCGACGAAACCCGCTGCGAAGGCGGCCAACAGAACCGATCGACAGCCGAGAGCCCCGGGTTCCCCGGGGCTCTCGGTTTTGCATTTTTAGAAATTGCAATATACTCTTGTTCAACCGGACGTGTTTTATGGGGATCCGGGGCGCAGCGCCCATCAAGCCGGGAGCGCGATTAGATTCAACTTCCCTTGTTCGCCTGAGCAGAACGAATCCGGCAAGATGAGCCTATGGAGTCGCGGTAGTGGCCTTGTTCCAGGTCCCGTGTAAGACTCTTGTCTGCTGCAAGGCCAGATAGACCGATAGCATGCCATGCCTTCGAGCCGGAGCAAGTTGCTAGACAGCAATAGGTTTCGCACGCTCACAAGAAAGCGCAGATAAGAAAAACCCGCTCAGCCTCCTTGTCTGTTGAGGCTGGGGAGGCATTTTCTTTTCGGCTTTTTGGCTACATCCCAAAGGAGGCATTCGATGCAACGACAAAAGCTACTTCAATTTGCAGTTTGCTGGCTATCGACGTTGGTTCTTCTGCTTGCTGCTGGAACAATGGCGGCCGCGCAGGGAATCGACACTGGTGGTATTTCGGGTTCGGTGACCGATCAGACCGGCGCGATCGTCCCGGCCGCCAACGTAAATGCATTAAGCGAGTCCACCGGGATCACGTTGCAGACAACTTCAGACGCGCAGGGAGCATTCGCGTTCAGCAACGTACCCGTAGGCTCCTACACAGTCACGGTCAGAGCGCAAGGATTTGGTCCCAAATCAATCAGCCACGTACTGGTTGCAGCAGGCAAGGCCACACCCCTGGGCAGATTGGCGTTGAGCCTGGGTACCACGTCTCAGACCGTCGAAGTTGAGGGCGGGGCTGCCGAGCTGCTCAACACCGAGTCGGCGCAGGGCGAAGTGGTTCTCGATACGACCCAGTTGCAGACTCTTCCCGTGAACGGCGGATTTGACGACGTAGCCCTGGTGGTGCCAGGGGTTGTGATGACCCACGACGATGGCATGTCGAACACCAACGGTACCAACTTTTCGGCCAACGGCGAGCGCGGCCGCTCCAATAACTTTGAGATTGACGGCCAGTCGAACAACGATAACTCGGTGGCCGGCCCGAGTTTCTTCTTCTCCAACCAGGACGCGATTCAGGAAATCTCGGTCATCACCAACGATTTCAGCGCGCAATATGGAAGGAACATGGGCTCGGTGGTGAATTACATCACCAAGAACGGAACCAATTCGTTTCACGGATCAGGTTTTGAAATGTACACCGGCGACTGGCTCTCTTCACTGACACAAGGGGAGAAGGCGCCACAATTCGGATGGTGCAGCGGAGGCGTGACGACAAATTGCTCGCCGACGTTTGTGCCTCGATTTGTTCAGAACAACTACGGCGGAACGCTGGGCGGCCCGATCCTGAAAGACAAGCTCTGGTTTTTCGGTGGCACTTTCTTCACCCATCAGTATTCGACCGGCGCCACAATAACCTCGGGAGGCAGCGTCTTCCCCGATGCGACCGGACTGAAAGAACTGGCATCCGCCTTCCCCAGCAGCCCGGGCGTAGCGGCTCTGACAGCGAACGGTCCTCTTTCAGTTACGGCCGGCAACCCAACCAGCTTTGACACCAGCACGCTTCCCGTCACTGACGGCAATTCCACGGCCAACATCGAAGTGGCGCAAGTCAAGCTTGCCCTGCCCAGCTACACCCTCGACCAGGAAGACCTCGGACGGATCGACTACCAGTTAACGCCGAAAGATCGCATCTTCATCCGTTACAACTACCAGAAGAACCCCACGGTGCCATGCTGCGGCAACTTCGTCGGCGCCGGATGGGTGGATGTTAACGGCATTACCCACGAGGTTGGAGCCGACTGGACGCATACATTCTCTGCTCACATCCTGAATCAGATACGCTACTCATTCCAGCAATCGACGATTGGCTTTGAGGGCGGCGCAATCCCCACCTGCACGATCGCAGATTTCTCGCCTTGCACGTCGACCGTGTCCCTTGGCACCGGCCTGATTGGATATGGCTACGCCGGTAACTTGCCGCAGGGCCGCGTGGTTAAAGTGAACCAGGTGCAGGACAACGCAAACTGGACCAAGGGCCGCCATAGCATCGTCTTCGGCGGCGAGTTCGACCATCAGGACTCACCCAACGTCTTCCCCGCCGGGTTTAACGGGTCTTTCAATTTCGGCCCCGGGGCCACGTCCACCGCTTTCCGCATGCCTGGCGGGGTGACCAGCGCGAGCTACCAGAACGGCATCACCGGCATTCTTGAAGGAATTTCGCATACCGACCTTACTGCCGGTAATGCGACAATCCCCTTCAAGGAACCCGACTATGCAATTTACTTCCAGGACAACTGGAAAGTGCTTCAGAGCCTGACGTTGAACCTCGGCGTGCGCTATGAGTTCTTCTCGCAGAGCGTCAATCTACTGCACGATGAAAGCGTCGCGCAGCAGACCGGTTCGCATCCATTCTGGAGTACCAGCCTGCCGCTCTCGGATACCACATTCCCGAAGACCAACTCCGATTTCAGGAATCTCGAGCCTCGTTTCGGATTTGCCTATACTCCGAACTGGGCGCCAAAAATGGTGGTGCATGGCGGCAAGGCAGTGTTCGCCAAAACCGCTGAGGCGGCATTTCGAGCGTTAGATCAGCAGCCATTCAAGGTCGTCTTCCTTGACCACGACCTTCATTGGATGCACGCCGACAACTCAATATTCAAGGGAACGGGGAAGGAAGTAGCTAGGTCTCTCGCCGCGAGGGAGTATCAAGGAATTGTGATTATCCACTCCCGCCACGAGGAGGGTGCAGAGGCGATGAAGAAGTACCTTTCGAAGGCTAGGCTCGCACCATTTGGGAGTTTTGACATTGTTACGGAGGTCAACCTTTGAACCTCGGCGGCTTTTCAATCTGGAGATTGATCGGGGTCTCTCATTCAAGGCGAGAATTTCCAGAGCGATCGGCATCCCGCTGACGAAGAGCGGACGACGCCGAAAACTGGGCGTATTCATCTTCAGACTGTTTGGATTCAAATAACACCGCATGTGTTGAGCGGGGCGAAAGCAAAGGGTGGGGATTGGTAACAGTCAGCAGATCGCCCCGTCGACTGAGCTGACTGCCCGACTGCGATTACGGAAGTACCGTTGAAAACAGCAGACCGAGGTTCGAGCATGTTCTTAGTACCCTCTTTTTCACGCCGCCAAGCACAACCTCAAACCTGCGTGAGTGGGAGTAGAGACTGCATGAAAGAAACTGTTCTGTTCTTGCTCATCACGGGCTTTTCTCTGCCTGCTGGGGACAACAAAAAGCGCAGCAATCCTTCGACGAACTGGTTACTGCCCACGACCCAGATGTCACGGATGACCTCAAGCACGATGTCTCTTATGTCTGCTTTGAGCCCAAAGAAGAGAAGTTCTTCATTGTCTTCTACAACCTCCCCGATCCGGCATCGTGGCAAGACGCCTATTCGTGGGAAACAGTGGCAACTACGTTTAGGCAGGATGCAAAGCAATTTGGAATTCACGAGTACACAAATGGGATGGATGACTACCAACTATATTTCGCCTTGGCCCACCCCAAAGCAGTGTGGGAAGCAAAAGGGCACCGCAATGCACAGAAAAAGGTCGTGATAGATCCCTCATCCTTACAAATCCTCGATGATGGTGGCGATGGCTACTCCTTCGAAGTCGGGTCGGCAAGTGTGTGTCTGTCAGCACGGTATAACAATACTCAAAAAGACGCCGTACGGCGTTTTGTGGAAGTTCGCCAATCCACCAAGCGGTTTCGACAATTCTGGGAAGTGAACGATAGCAGAATCGAAGATATGACCGGTCGGTGCGAACTCTGGAGCAGGGGTAAACAGAGAAGCGGAGCCAAATGACTTAAGAGGCCACAGCTTCGGGGCGAGGAAGAGCGAACAGAGTTGCCCACCCTAGCAACATAAGAAACACTGAATCGGGAACACAGTGGGTTGAATGGTTCAGCGTCAGCATGTTGTGCCGCGAAATTCGTCGTTGAAAGACAAAGGCTATGAAGAACTCTATCTTTCTGATTGCTACGGCCCTATTTTTGCTGCTTCTTGTCGGTATAGCCTCGGCACAACCACAAACGAAGGTCGTAAACGCCCAACCCGTGACCGACGCGAAGTCCTACATCACAATTGACTCATCGTGGTCATCTCTAAAGACAAAAGGCAAAGTAATCGGGGGCTGGACGCGGGCTCACTGGTCAGGCGGAACGCCCCTAGCAAGCCCGAACAACTTCGCGCTGCTATGTGCCGACCGCGATGACTGCTTCAAACTGCCGAAGGGCGGGACTTTCGAGGCACGGTTGGTCGATAATCCTAACCTGAAATACACAGGCGATCTGACGCTTGAAGTGAACCTTAAGGACGGAAGGCTAGGACGGTATCAGGGAAGCAAACTGGACGACTCGGAACTTCAGGTCGATGAAGAAGTGATTTCGCCAGACCGTCATTACCTGCTTTTTAAAGTCCACTGGGCGGACGGAGCGGATACAGGCCGGTCGTTTCACCTTTACTGCAATCGGTTTCTCCCTGATTGCAGATCGCTGAACGTCGACTCCTACTACATGGAGACGCTGGCGACGGATGACGAAACAACATACCAAGACCTCAGCTACAAAATCTACAATAGGCAGAACCCGAAGGACTTCGGAGTATACGGCTCTGGAGTACTGGGTTCCGTCACGCCGACGCCGCAGGAAAACTGAGCGCCTGGCGTTCCCGCGTAGAACTTTTTCTCTAGCACAGAATTATCTGTCTCGAATTCGCCAGCCGAAAAGAAGAACGGAACAGAATGCTGATGCAAACTCTTTGCCTGTGATGAGGCCCTTGCAGATTTCCGCGTCACTAGTAGTCCGCAAGGTAATAGCGGGCGAACCAGGGGGGTCGACGCTTTCAACCTCAAGTTAAATACTGCCCTTGCCGACCAAAACAGCTTCCGCAAAGCGACCAAGGCGTATGAAGAAGCGGCAATTGGACTCACCAGACAAGCTGGAAAAGTTCGCCAATGAGCAACGCTACCTCCGCCATAAAACTTGGGAGGACTGGTTGCACCAGACCCTGACTACCGATAGTCGTGGGTATTGGGGGTGTGCGGGGTCGTCTGTGCAACGAGAATGCAACGGCTTTGTGTACGTGTAAACGCTGCCGAAATGCAGAAGAACCGCTGGGCTACCCGTCAGAATTTGTTTTCCCTGCAATCAGAGTCGGCCATGACTTCCGTAATTAGGCACAGCCTCGGTTTTCGTGATGGAATGTCGGATGAGGAATCTTGCAATATCAAGGAGAAGACGTATGAAACAACTGCTTGGCCTACTCTTGCTGACGTTCAGCGTTCAGCCAATGTTCGCAAAGGACAACTATCCTTTGAGTATCAAAGTGCTGAAGACGCAGAACATTGAAAACAAGAACGGCAGTTTCAGCTTTGCCAAATTCGGTGGAAATATGGGCGCTGGTTGGTCCCACAAAGTAGCAGAGCACATAATGGCTGAAGCCAGTGATGGCAACACTTATGAACTCGTGCCCGACAACCCGAAAGACATGTTACTGCCCGGCACATTCCAAGCGAAGATAGAAAAGCGTGACATGAAAGTCTGCGAGCCGAAAGACAACGGCAAATGTCGGGATGTGAAGTTCAAGGTCGTTGGTGCTGAGCCGACGGCTGCGGCGACGGCTGAGCCGACGGCGGCGCCGACGAAGTAGTTCGTAGCCTGCTTCAAGCAACCCCGGTGTATGTAGGGTGTAGCCGACTCCCACGGCGTAGAACAGGTACGCAGTTCGGGACGTTTTGAAATAAAGCCACCGTCCCTTTGGGGATGGGCGAACTCCCGCACGGCACGAATCGTGTCCAGGTAAAAAAAGAGGCGGAGTGCACAAGCACTCCGCCGGAAGACTCAAACAGTTGGCTTAAACTGCTGTCTTTCTTACCCCATGCGGTTTGGCCTTTGGCTTCTTCATCCGTTTAGCGACGAATTCCGCAGTCACGGCCTTCTGTAGTTTCTCGGTGTCCACCCGATAGCGTTTGGCGGTGTCCATGAGAACGTCGTCGCGGCTGGCGGCGGATCGCTGATAAGCCGAATCCAGCAGACTGATTTCCAGAAGCAGCTTGCAAAGTTCGGACTCATCATATGTGCCGACTTGCTTGGCCAGAAGTTCCTGCGCGGACGCAGAGTCCTTCTTCGCCTCTACCTTGTGCCGCTTCGCCAGAGCCGGAACTTGGCTGTAGGAGAGATGGCCGATCAGGTAATGGGCGACCGCCAGCAAGTCGGCCTTCTTCAACGGAGCCGATACGCGTTGGAGGATCGTAGCCAAGATACGATGGCGAGTCGTAATGGCCAGTTTCTCTTTTTCGATGCGCTTCCGTTCCTCCGCCCGCTCCCGCTCGACTTGCTGCGGAGAAGGCGTGTTGGGATGGTGGATGCGGCAAGCTGGATCGGCACAAACCTTGACGACTTGTCCGCGCTTGCCGCCGTCCATGACAATCGCCTCGGTCATCTTGTCACAGGGTTTCTGAACGGCTGAGAGCTTGGTGCTTGCGCCGTTCGGCTTGGGTTTCTTGATCTCCAACTCCACATACTGATTCCGTCCCAAGGGAGCGCCTTCGCGGGAATTCCACGCCGCCGAAATCTGGATTAGCTGCGGCTTGGTTTCCAGAGTCTTTTTCACGCAAGCGTCAATCTTGGCCCGGAAACAGTCGGGCGAAGTGCAGGAATCTTTACGCACGTCGGGGAAAAGTAGCTTGTTGAATCCGGTTCGCTTCGGACAGTTGGCGCACGAACCTGCTTCGGGAACGAGTGTCTCATCCTGCTTGTCAAACGGCGCAGACGCCAGTTGTAGCAAGATGTTCGATTCAATCCACGCTGCCAACTCCCGCACTGGAATCAGGACTTGGCTGTTGCCTTCGCTTGTCCACAAGCCCCGAAAAGCAGCCGAGAATGCCTCCTGCTGTTGCGAAGCCGGGAGCTTGGCGATCAGCAAAGCGTGGCCGATGGTGATCTGGTCTTTCAGGAATGCCTCGGCCACGGGCGGTATGAGGTCAGCGAGTCGAACGCGACCGTAGACATACGCCTCGCTCTTGCCAGCGCGTGAGGCGATGGTGGCGATGGTGTAGACAGGCTCTCCGAGTTCCAAGAGCGACTTGAAACCCAGAGCTTCCTCAAGCGGGTGGATGTCCTCGCGTTGCAGGTTCTCAACGCACTGGGCCTCGATTGCCTCGGCATCGGTCAGCTTGACTATGCGGACGGGAAGTTTTTCGAGTTCCGCCAGTTTCGCCGCTCTGAGGCGACGTGCCCCGGCTACAACCTCGTACTTGCTTTCCTCCAGTTCGCGTACCAGAAGAGGGGCCAGAATCCCTTGCGTCTTGAAGCTGGCGGCCAGTTCTTCGAGGCTCTTTGCATCAAAGCGTTTGCGGGGATTGGTTGGTGACTCCGCAAGCGCGGTGATGGGAACGCTGCGATATTCATGGTTGTTGACTGCATTTTGCGTACTCGGCATGATCTTTTCTCCTCTCATGTGTCTTTGGTTAGGTGTTCGTGGACTCAGCGCACACGTCGGGCCTAAAACCAAACGGTGCAGGTGTTGGCGTGTTATGCGGCTGCCGCGAGTGCCGCTGGCTCGGGGGCAATGCCCCCGAGGATCACGGCAGCGGTTTGTTGAACGGCTTCCAAGCTCTCGCGCAGGAGATTGGCGTCTCCGTGCCAAAGCTGGATGTAGTCCTGGGATGCGGTTCCGTTCTGAAGCCCGACAGATTGGCAGACCACAAAGGCCACGGCTTCGGCCTCGGTCTCGCGGACTTGTTTGGTGGTCAGGGTGCGGCGGTCGCCACGATGCAACATTTCGTGAGCGATCTCATGCACGAGCGTGGAAAACTCCTCGGCTGGCTGCATCCCTGAAAGCAGCGTGATCTTCCCGCCATACGAAAGACCCTTCGCGGGAGCAATTCGCTCGGAGAAGCTGATCTCGACACTTTGCGATTCCACGAACTTGAACAAGCGTTCGCGGTATCCGCTCACGTCGCCATTGACTTCGGTCAGTGTTGGGAGTTCTTTGCCTTCGGTCTGGCTGATGTCAAAAACGTAGACGGCCCGGAATCCGTACAGCGTCCGCTGACCCTCGGTTGTTGCGTCTTCACTCGGCTCGTCGGTCGCTACATCCTTCGTGCTTCGTCTTCCGACCATCGGGGCGAGAATGAAAATGCCTTTTTCTCCCCGT
>CAVSYM010000018.1:0-60591 GCA_963732165.1 uncultured Acidobacteriaceae bacterium | reverse complement strand
GGACGGTCACGTGAGAGTGCGCTGGGTGCCGGAAAAGATTGTCCGCGGCATTCCCAACGACACGCCGATTCTCGGCTACCGCACCAACACCGCCAACACCATGCGTCTCTGGTCGGCGCAGGCCGTGGATTCATTCAAGTTCGAGAGCTTCAACACTGGAGACTTCTTTGGCGCGGTCGCTGACAAAGTTTCGTCTGAGACCATCTCCAAAATTCTCTATCCCAACGACGAGGAGATACAGGGCAAGCAGCTCCGGCTCGAGCAGCAGTTCTTCTTTGTCTCCTGCTCGCTGCAGCACATCGTGCAAATTCAAAAAGCGTCGGACCGGCCGCTCGCCGACCTTCTACCGCAGCTTCGCCATCCAGTTGAACGACACGCATCCGGCCATCGCTGTGGCCGAACTGATGCGTCTGCTGGTGAATCAGCATCGCCTGGAGTGGGAAACGGCCTGGAACGCAACCACCAAGCCGATCTCCTACACCAACCACACGCTGATGCCGGAGGCGCTGGAAAAATGGCCGGTCAGTCCTCTTTGGCGCGCTGTTGCCCCGGCATCTTGAAATCATCGAAGAGATTAATCGCCGCCATCTCGAAAACGTTCCGCCAGATTTCCCGGAGATAAGGACAGGGTGCGGCGGCTATCCCTTATAGACGAGACGGCGAGCACTACGTGCGCATGGCGAATCTTGCCGCGCTGGCAGCCACGCTATCAACGGAGTGGCCGAGCTGCACTCCGAATTGCTGAAGACCAAGGTGCTGCGCGACTTCTTCGATTTCACCCCGAGAAATTCTTGAACAGGACCAACGGGGTCACTCCGCGCCGCTGGATGGTGCGCAGCAATCCGCGGCTTGCGCACCTGCTACCGTCGCGGCTGGGCACTGGCTGGGTTAACAACCTCGAAAAATTGCGCAAGCTTCAATCGGTCGATGGCGGCGACGCGGAACTCAACGCGAATGGCGCGCCATCAAGCAATACTGGAAGGAACGGCTGACCGAATTAGTTCACAGACCCTGGGCATTAAAGTCGACCCCTGCTCAATGTTCGATGTGATGGTGAAGCGCATGCACGAATACAAGCGCCAGCACCTGAAGGTGCTGCACATTCTTTCGCTTTACAAGCGCATCCAGCACAACCCCGATGTCGATATACAGCCGCGCACGTTTATTTTGGCGGCAAGGCTGCGCCGGGCTACCGCAGGCCAAACTTTTTATCAAGCTCATCCATTCGGTGGCTGCGGTCATTCATGGCGACCCGATGGTGCGCGACCGCATCAAGGTGGTCTTTCTGCCCAACTTCAACGTCAAGCTGGGCCAGAGAGTTAACCCGGCCGCCGATTTGTCGGAGCAGATCTCGCTGGCCGGCAAAGAAGCTTAGGGCACCGGAAACATGAAATTCGCCATGAACGGCGCGTTTTCCATCGGCACGCTTGACGGCGCCAACATCGAAATTCGAGAAGAAATGGGCAAAGAAACTCTTTCTCTTTGGCCTGAGCTGCCGGAAGTGGAGCGGCGGAAGGCACAAGGCTACCAGCCGCGAGCGAACTACGAATCGAACGCGAACCTGAGCGAGATCCTCGACTCTCTTGCTGCGGCGACCTTTCGCATGGGGACCGCCGCTCTTTGAGCCGCTGCCGCTCGCTGCTGACCCAGGACGAGTACATGCTGCTGGCCGACTTTCAGGCGTACGTCGAGTGCCAGGACCGGGTGGGCATGGTCTACCGCGACGCGCAAGTGAACGCGGATGTCGATTCTGAATGTGGCACGCGTGGGCAAGTTCTCCTCCGACCGCGCCATTCGCGACTACTGCGCCGATATCTGGAAGACTTGGCCGGTGAAGATCGAGATCTAAACCGGAACCACGCCGATTCAAAAGCGAGGCTCTGCTCGCGGGCGGTTGCGCTTGCTCTTGCTGGTAATGCGCCAGCGCGCCTCGTAATTGTGCCGCCGCCTGGTCGTCGTGCTGCGCCACGGCCACGTCAAGCGCCTGTTGTACGGTTTGCGCTGCGTCTGTGGGGCGGCCGGACTTCTCATAAGTTCCGGCCAAAACCGCCAGGAATCGCCAATCTTTGCCTCCACTCATCGTGACCGCGGTTTTCAGCGAATCGATCGCTTCGCTCAGCTCTCCCTTCACGCTGAGAACAAAGCCAAGATTGAAGCGATACTCGGCCGAATCCGGCTTCAGATCAGTCGCGGTCTGCAACTCGCCGACCGCCTCATCCATCTGGCCCAATTGCGACAGTGACAAACCCAGTTCTTTGTGCGCGCTGGCCAATTTCGGATCCATCGCCACCGCCTTGCGCAAAGTGGCGATGCCGTCATCCTGCTTGCCGCTTTGAAACAGGGCCGCTCCCAGCATGGATTCCACTTCGGCATTGGCGGGATCGATGGCCAGAGACTTGTGCCAGCTCTCAATCGCCGCATCCATGTCGCCGTTCACGGCCAGCGATATGGCCAGGCTTGCGAGCCATTCCGCATTGTTGGGGTCTAACACGCAGGCCTTTTGGTACTGCTCGGTCGCCTCGTGTACCTGGCCCACTTTACTGAGCGCCGTGGCCATGGCGAAATGGGCCCCCGCATCTTCCGGATCAAGGGCGATGGCCTTGCGGAAAAACTCGACCGCCTCCGGTATGCGATCGCCCTCCATCTGCTCGTAAGCCTCATCGGCCACGCGATAGAACTCGGTCGCTTGCGGATCGATCTTTTCGATACCCGGATCAGGACCGTCCTCGGGGATATTCACGAATTCCGGAATATTGACCGCGCGATTCGCGGCCGTAGTGTTCTCGACGAGAATCGCCGGAGAATCGTTGCCCTTCGCATCGATGCGCGTCAGCATCAATTGGGTGTAGGGCGAGCGCGCCTTCGATGAAAAAGCCAGCCACCGGCCGTTGGGCGAAAACGTGTGCCACGAGTTCATCCGCCAAAGGTTGCAGCGCATCAGCCGCGCCTTGCCGCCGGCGAAGGGCACGATGTATAGCTTGCTGTCTGGCCTCATGAGCAATCCGTTGTGGTTCTCAACGAAGACGATCCACTTGCCGTCCGGCGACACCTTGGGAAAGTCATTGCTCATGCCATTGTGCGAAGCTCCCACAATCGGCTCCGCCTTGCCGCCCAGGCCGTGATTGAAAGGAATGCGGTAGAGGTCGTATTGAATTTGCGGCTCGCGCGGATCGTTCGCGTAGGTCGGCCGCTCTCCATTGGCAGGATAAGGATCCTTCGCCACTGCACGACTGAAAATCAGGTATTCCCCGTCTGGCGACCAGAAGGCGCACGCCTGCACCAGGTTCGGATCGTCGGCCCCCGGCAGCGGCTTCAGCTTCTTCTCGTCACGGTCGTACCACGCCAGAATTCCGCGCATGGGGTAAAAAACCTGAGTAAAGTCCAGGTGGTGGTAATTGGTGCTGAACATCCGATTCGACAACCCGGCCGTGAACTGGGGGTGTTCCTTGTCGTGGCTGTTTCCCAGCTTGGGCGCGCCAATCGTTGTCACCACGTAACGGCCGTCAGGAGATATCTGCGACATGAAGCCGAAGCGTTTCACCGAGGGGGCCAGAGTTTTCGCATTCAGGTCTTCTTGAAAAGCGCTCCACCTGATTGTGTCTTTGTTGCCAATCACCATCTGCTTCGATACCGGCACAATTGCGTAAAGCCCTTTGTCGTTCTTCGGCCCATCCAGATCGATGCCCATGGTTTTGCCATCGGGAGAAAAAGAGTGGCAGTTCATGCAGGTGGGCAGGTTGGTCATTACCGTGTGGCTTTCGGACTGGCCGATGTTGCGCAGCTTCCATTTGATTAACGGCAGCGCCGAGGTGGGCAGCGGCTGGATGGCGCCATTCGCCGCCGGTGGCGAGATCATGAGCGGCACGTCGCGGTAGAAGACCGGCGCGCCGACAGGATCGGTGGATGTGGTGAGCGTAACGCTGCCCGCAGATACCGGTTGGCTCGCGCCCGTGTCCGCAAAACCTTCGATGCGGATGGTGGCCGGCGCTTTTACCGAGTGCTGCTTGATGCGCGCCCAGGTCTGGTCGTCAGGCTTCCAGGTGCGCATGGCGGCCTGCTCGGGCGTGAGCGGAATCATGTGATCGCCGGTTCCCGCCTCCGGATCTATTTCGCCCATCGTTTGATGCTCGCCCGCGGCATCGATGCGCAAAGGAGTCGAGTGGTCGGCGAACCGCACTTCGATGACCCAGCGCGTTGCCGATACGGAGTCTTCGTGCCACAAAAAAGTGGGCGGAGTGATTTCGGGAGGGAAGATGGAGCCGTCGGCCGGGTAGTCGATTGTGAGTTTCGCTGGAGCGCTGGCCGCTTGCACTGGCTGGTTGGCGGCTGAGGTTTCGTTTGCGGTAACGGCTGACGTTGCGACGGCGAAAATCACCGTGCCCGCGCCGACAAGCCCTGCCACGAGGGCGCTGAGGGAAATAAACCGCATGCCGCTCCGATACGGCCATGAAAGAACCGAAAAGCCGTCGCAGTTTATGCTCAGGCGGCTTGGGAGGGCAACGCGGTGATACACATCACGAGCGCGGTCGGCAATCCCGCTGCCCCTCCGCTAAGGCGAAATACCGCAATCAGTTTGCCTTTCTCACATGTGGCGTGAGTGTCAGGGTTAATGTGCTGCGTACTAACGGTTGGGGTACCCCCTATCCCCCGCCGCCCCCCGGGGATTGTGGGCAAGCTCCTGAATTGAGGCTGGTTACCGGAACGGATCTACGCTAAGTACTTCTTCTTTGAGTAACTTAAATCTCAAACTCCTGAAACAAAGAAACTTGCAAAGTCGCTGGACTGATACGATCACCGGCTTCTGCCGAAGAAGGCGCAACCCGGTCGAATCATCTGTTCATAAGCTTAGCGAATCGGCTGAATAAACGAGCAAACATGCCGCTGTCGCAAGTGGCTGAAGAGCGGTGAGTCGAAGGATGTTTTTAAAGAAGCGAGCTTGACTGAACGATAGGCCGATAGTTCGGCTATCGGCCGATCGTGAGAAATGCAAAGTCAGAACGGGATGTCGTCGTCGGAGATTTCGGCTTGCTGCGAAATGTCGTCGGCGCCGGCGGGTGGGCGTTGATCGAACGACGTTGCGCCGCCTGCCTGGCTCGACCGGTTGTAGGGGCCTGAGCCCTCTTCGCGGCCGGAGAGCAGCGAAAGATCGCTGACGATGACCTCAGTGCGGTAGACCTTCCTGCCGGCGTGCTCCTTATCTTCCCAGTTGCTGGTCTGCAGCCGTCCTTCGACGAAGAGCTTGGAGCCCTTCTTGACGTAGTCGCGGATAATCTCCGCCAGACGGCCGAAGGCCTTCAGGTTGTGCCATTCGGTGCGATCGACCCAATTGCCCTGTGGGTCTTTGGACCGTTCGCTGGTCGCCAGCCCGAAGGTAGCGACCATGGTGCCGCCGCCGGTGGCGCGAATTTCAGGGTCCTTGCCCACATTGCCCAGAAGGATAACTTTGTTGACGCTCTTTGCCATTTTCTCTTGCTCCAGTAGTAAGGAAAAAGAATAGCAGAATAGGTAATGGTGAGGTGAGAGGGGACCGCAAAGCGAACTTACGGCAGGCGGTATTAGCTCGCATTAATTCGTGGGCGTGCAGTAGTACGGGGTAGAAAGATAAGAGTCATTTGGATGCGAGAAGAAGATAAGGCCCCCGGTGTTCCGGGAAGCGAAATCCTTACTCAAATGCGCGAGGATACGGGATCAAGAAAACATCTTGACCGGCAAAAGCTGAGGGCAGAATCTGCAATGCGAAGGGCTGTGGAGGCACGAAACGAGCAAGCATTTATGGACGCTCTAACAGCGCTTGGTATCGATCCGGCGAGCGAAATCGGGAAAACGCACCTTAATCGTTTCCGTCAACTACCACCGAAGCGCTAGGAAAGGTGGGCAACTGCCTTTTCTGCTGCGGCGACGGCTTGTTCACGTTCCTTCTCGCTCATTGCCTCAAGCGAAGCAGAAACGGTAACCATCACGCTTGCCAGGAAGTCCTCCTCGGCCTTCGCGGTCGAGGTCTTGCGCGTTGGCTTGGGAGACCTGTACGCCAGAACACGTGACCGTGATGCAACTGCCATAATGAGACTCTCCGGTCTGTTCTACCTTTAGCTTTCCCAATCTCGTTGAGAATCAAGCCATTAGCCAGACTCTCTACGCGGAAACTTCGCGGATTCCTTCATGAATCCATGTAGGCAGATTACCTGATACTCTACGCTTTTACAATTCAGCCCTTCCATTTCTTCGATGGCTCGGTAAGGCGAAAAGAATCTAAAACTGGGCGAGAGAAAAATGGAAGGGCTGGATTCGGGCGGCCCTACGGGACGTGGTCAGGTGATTGGCGAGTTACCCAGGGTTTCACCCTGGGCTAGCGTTGACCGCCCCTCCGGGGCTGGCGGTCGTGGGAGTGGGAAGGGGTTCGTGCTCTCCCAGGTCCCGAAAAGCGAGGGACCTGGGGCACCCCAGATTGTGGTGAGTTGACCTCTCCGAGATCGCGGGCGCTCGCCCGATGTGCTCAAGTCGAGTGTTAACTCAAGCCTCTTGGAGATTTTCCAATTCTCTGGCTAACTAATACTTTAGTTGGTGCGTCTATGGGAATGTAGGGCCGGACTAGGATGCAGGATGAGGGCGATTTGGACAAAAACCATCCCTCAGAGGCTAAAGCCCGCAGATTTTTCAGGTGGCTGATGTACGGGCTGAAGCCCGTACCCTTCAAGGTTTTGGGGTGGCGTTTGCGGCACGAGTAAACTCGTGCCCTGATACAAGACCTCTTTGCCCTGCACAAGTACGAGATTGCATGGCCAGTGCAAGTACAAGACCTCTTGGTCTGTGGAAGTGCGAGACCGCTTTGGCCTGTGCAAGAACAAGTTTTGCCTCGGCCTGAAAAGTCGTAAGGGATGAATCGGGAAAACGAAAAACATGCCTCCACGCAAATCAAACACGCTGACTGAAGCCGAGCTGAGACTGATGAAGATTCTGTGGCGGCGGGGCGAGTCGGCTGTAACAGACCTGGTGGCGGCGCTGCCCGATGGCGAGCCGCTGGCATACAACTCGGTGCTGACGACGATAAGGATCCTGGAACAGAAGGGTTACGTGGAGCACCGGCAGGAGGGACGCGCGTTTGTTTACCGGCCTTGCGTGGCCGAGGACGAGGCGAGCCGGAGCGAGGTGAAACACGTTTTGAGCCGGTTCTTCGGCGACTCGCGGGAGCGGCTGCTGTTGAGCCTGCTGGGCGACGACGAGATTTCGCCCGAGGAGTTGGAGCGGCTGAAAGCGGCGATTGCCGGTGCTGCTCCCGATGGAACCGAAGACGGCCCGGGCAGCATCGAAAGAAATGGAGGCAAACGGTGATGATACCGGCTTTGCCCATATCCTCCTCGTTGATTGCGTTGTCTACCGGCGCCGGGCTCGGGAACGGGCTTGGCGCCGGGATTTGCGCCGCACTGGCCGATGGGTTCCGCGGGTTTGCACATGCGGCTGCGCCGGTTGCGGTGACTGCGCTATGGCAGGGCGCGGTGGTGGCGGCAGGACTGGCGCTGTGCCTGCGCTTTGCTCCCCGAGTTGCCGCGGCGCACCGTTTTGCGGCGTGGGCTGCGGGGATTTTGGTACTTGTTGCGCTGCCGTTTGTGCCGGCGCTGGCGCGGCTGATGGCGGCGAACGCAGTTTCAAATATTGGCACGGCTTCCCTTGGTTCTCCCGCGTCGTGGTCTTTACTCGGGCACGCTGCGCTCGCGCATCCCTGGCTGCAGTTGAGCGACGGCTGGTGCATGGCAATTGCGGCGCTGTGGCTGGTTATTGCGCTGCTGCGCGCCGCCGATCTTATCAATCATTCATTCAGGCTGCGGAGGTTGTGGAAGAACGCGACTCCGATTGAGGCGCGGCTTTTTGCGGAAGAGCGTGATGAAAAGGTGATTCTGCCTGCCCGAGAGACAGCAGGGGCTAAAGCCCAGCCTTGGGAAGTAAGCACTTGTGGCCCGACTGAAGTCGTGCCCTTGTTACAAAACGGTCGCGAGACGAGTTTTTTCGGTCACCAGACGAGTTATTCCGCAACCTGGCCGGCGCTTCGCGCGGTATTCCCTTTGGGCGAAGCACTTCGTGCGACCCTCGCTTTGGAAGGCAGTGACGGCCAAGTGAAGTTCGAGCTTTGCACGACGCGCGAGCTTGACCGGCCGAGCGTGATTGGATTTTTTGCGCCGCGAATCCTGATTCCCGAGTGGCTGCTGGAGCGGCTGACGCAGCAGGAGCTGGAGCAGGTGGTGTTGCACGAAGCTGAGCACCTGCGTCGTCGCGACGACTGGACGAATCTGTTGCAGAAACTGTGCCTGGTGGTTTTTCCGCTGAATCCTGCGCTGATGTTTGTTGAGCGGCGGTTATGCCGCGAGCGGGAGATGGCGTGCGACGAGGGCGTGGTGCGGCGGACGCAGGCTCCGCGGGCGTATGCGGCCTGCCTGGCAGGCCTCGCCGAGCGGCATATGGAGCGCAGGGCCGAGTCGTTGTCGCTTGGAGCACGCGCGAAGGCGCTGACACTGAGTGCTTATGAGCGGCGGCCGGAGCTGGCGCGCCGCGTGCACAGCCTGCTGGTGCGGCGGAGCGCGATTGATCCTGTGGCTAGCCGGGCGCTGGTGGGCGCGGTGGGTTGCGCGCTGGTTGTGGGAACGGTGGCGCTGGCGCGCTGTCCGCAGCTGGTGGCATATGTGCCGGCGCAGCCGAGAGTGACGGTGGAAACGGCAGGGATGGTTCCGGCTTCGCTGCAGCCGGGCGAGCCCGACGCGATGGCGGCTTCGCACTTCCGCGCGATTAACGCGATGGCGATTATGCCGCAGACGACCGAGCGCAGCGCAAAGCATTGCCGGGCGAGTCTTGGCAAGGCGGAGCCGCACGCGTTGGGGCCCAAGCCAGGGCCGGCTGCGATGAGCTCGCTGAAGGCAATGGCGACTCAATCCGATCCGATTACCGATATCGCGAATAATGAGACGGCCGTGCCGCAGGAACTGATTGTGCTGACGGCCTATGAGCAGGTGCAGACCGGCGGCGAGGTGCAGGGCGACCGGGTGATATCGGACTACGGTCCTGACATAGTTGCGCGGCCCGCGGACGGCAGCGCTGGACGGATTACGATCACGCGGCTGATTTTCAGGGTGTACCCGGCGGGCCCGAAGCAGGCGACCGCGATTCTGACAATGGCGACCAAGCCGGGTGAGAGCAAGCCAACGGGCGCGCAGCCGGCCGCACAAACGAGCACGCAATCCGGCAATCAGGAGACTGGCAAGCCAAACGGCCAGGCAATGCCGCGAGTCACAAATTCTTTGACCGGCTTGCCTCACGCAGTGGCGTTGGGCAACGGTTGGTTCGTAATTCAACTTTAAGCACTTTGAACTTCAAAAAACCCAGGGAGAGATACACATGAATGCAGCAACTAAACAATTAGTAGCAATCGCGAAGGCGCTGGCTATTCCTGCCGGGCTCGTCGCGACGCTGGTGCTGAGCTTTGTATTTGTGACCAGCCACTACACGGCGCATGCGGCGCCGATGGCGGGTCCGCTCGACAGCTCAAGCGTAGAGCCTTTGGTAGCGCTCGACAACGCAGTGGAAGCAGTAGCCGCACGGGTAACGCCGTGCGTGGTGAACGTGGCAGTGACGTCGCGCGTGACGGGCGACCAGGCTGAAGACGGCCAGGATGGCGGGCAAAACGGAGGGCAAGGTTTTGGCGGCATGAGCCCGCAGGACCTGCCGCCGGGACTCCGCCAGTTCTTCTTCGGCCAGAACGGGCAGGGCATGAAGCCGCAACCGCAGATTGAGCACGGCATTGGCAGCGGCGTAATTATTTCGCCTGACGGCTACATTGTGACCAACGACCACGTAGTGGACGGTGCGACACAGATTCGCGTGACCATGGATGATCGCCGCGTGTTCAACGCCAAGCTGGTTGGCGTGGACAAGCTGAACGATCTGGCCGTCATCAAGATTGACGAGCATAACCTGCCCAGCCTTGCGTTTGGCGATTCGACAAAGTTGCGGCCGGGGCAGACAGTGCTGGCCTTCGGCAATCCCTTCGGCAACTTCCCGTTCACGGTAACGCGGGGCATCATCAGCGGCCTCGACCGGCCCAATCCGTACTCCGACGATGCGCGCAAGCCGGGCGACTACATCCAGACTGACGCGGCCATCAATCCCGGCAACTCGGGCGGCCCGCTGGTTGACTCGCACGGCGAGGTGATCGGCATTGATACGTTCATTATTTCTAACAGCGGCTCGTTTGCCGGCGCCGGTTTCGCGATTCCCGCGCAGCTGGTGAAGGCTTCGGCGGACCAGATCATCAAGTCGGGCGCGGTGCACCATGGGTACCTGGGCATCAGCATGAACGCGGTGACGCCGGATAACGCAAACTTCTTCAACCTGCCCGACGCATCGGGCGCAATCGTCAGCGAAGTGACACCGGACTCGCCCGCCGATCATGCCGGGCTGAAGAGCGGCGACGTAATCCGCACGCTGAACGGCAAGACCATGGCCAACGCCAGCGCGCTGCAGGTCGCGGTAAGCGAGATGACGCCGGGCACGCCGATTGAGCTGGGCATTCTGCGCAACGGCAAGGAGATGACCCTTCACGTAACGGTGGGCGAGTACCACGCGAAGCAGGTGGAAGAAGCTTCAAACTCGGGCTCGGGCGGTTCGCAGGGTGGCAAGCTGGGCATTGCGCTCGACGAGCTTACACCCGACGTGCGGCAGCAGTTCAACATTCCCGACCGAGTGAAGGGCGCGGCGATTGAAACAGTGCGCCCGGGCAGCGCGGCCGACGATGCGGGACTGGCGCCGGGCGATGTGATTCTTGAAGTGGACCGCAAGCCGGTAGACGGCCCGCAAAGCTGCGTGAGCGCGATTCACGCGGTGCCAGCGGGCAAAGACATTCTGCTGCTGGTGTGGGCCAACGGCG
Organism: uncultured Acidobacteriaceae bacterium; assembly: GCA_963732165.1. Classification (GTDB taxonomy): domain Bacteria; phylum Acidobacteriota; class Terriglobia; order Terriglobales; family Acidobacteriaceae; genus Telmatobacter. The sequence goes on along the minus strand of CAVSYM010000018.1, from coordinate 49,682 downwards.
GACAGAGCTTCAGGGTACTGCACCCGACAGAGAATGTTGGATAAGAGCGGTTGAGGAACAACTTGGGTAAGGTGGTGGCATGCGGTCCGCTGACTTTGAAGAGTCGGCGGACCGTACGCGTTTTGCACCGGCGCGGATTCAGCCATTTCTTATACTTGATGGATGGCGGTGCTCCAGGCATGCGGATGGCGACTCGAAAATGCGGCGCGGCGCGCGGGCGCACTGCGTATTGCGGGTCTGGACGAAGTGGGCCGGGGACCGATGTTCGGGCCAGTCGTCGCAGCTGCGGTCATCCTTCCAAAAGGCTGCCGACTGCAAGGCCTCACTGACTCAAAACAGCTCACCGAAAAAATGCGCAATGGGTTCGATGTGGAGATTCGCTCGGGCGCGATTGCGTGGGCGGTGGCAGCCGTGGATGTGGAGACGATTGACCGCATCAATATTCGCCGGGCTTCGCTGCTGGCCATGCGCACGGCCGTTGAACAGCTCGCGCTGACGCCGGATTATCTGCTGATCGACGGGCTCGACACCCTCGACGATATTGACTGGCCCTGCCGGCAGCAGGCGGTGGTGCAGGGCGATGCAACGAGCTTGTCGATTGCCGCGGCGAGCGTGCTGGCCAAGGTGCATCGCGATCGCTTGCTGGTTGAACTTGACGCGGTGTATCCCGGTTATGGACTGGCGAAGCACAAGGGCTACTGCTCGGCCGAACATCTTGAGGCATTGCGGCGCCTGGGCCCGACGCCTTTGCATCGCAAGAGCTACCGCCCGGTGGCGCAAACCGCGCTACAATTTCCTGAGTGATGAAGCGTGAGGGAAATCGGGGAGTAAAACTGCTCTGCTGGTTTTGCGTGGCCGGGATTGCCTGTCTCGCGTTGAGCGGCTGCCCTGACGACAACGGGCCCCGCAAACCCGATCCCACCAAGGGCACAGTAACCGGGCTTGTGTTGTGCACCGACACCGGCAAGCCTGCGCGCTTTGCCACGGTTATGCTTCTGCCTTCTTACGACCCCAAGACAGCGGGGGCCGGCCCTGACAAAAACTCGATCGACCTGGACCAAACCATCACGACCGGTCTCGATGGCAGATTCAGGCTTGAGGCCGTGCCGCCGGGCGATTACTACGCCTTTGCCACGCTCGATGGGTACATCGACCCCACATTGGCCGTGGACGAAAATCGCCTTGGCTCCGGAGCATCGGAGCGCGAGAAACTCATCGACGAGATCGACCAGTGGAAAGATCACCTGGTAAAGCTCACTGTTGCGGCGCAGCACGTCACAGACATTAACGTGTCGATCGACCGCGGCGCCGAGATTGACGGAACCATGAGCTATGACGATTCGAGCCCGGCCATCGGCATTCGCTTTGCGGTGCTTCGAAAGACAGCGCAGGATCATTGGATCAAGATTGGATCGAATGGAGATGATGGCTGGCCAAGCGATGTGAAGAGCGACGGGCGCGGCCGCTACAGCATCGCAGATCTGCCTGAGGGCGAATACAAAGTCTGCGCGCTGCTGCCGGTGAAGGACGAAGACGCTTCGCCGAAGTTCTGTTATGGCGGCGGCTTCCGCATCGACAAATCTGAACCTGTGAAGGTGAGCGCGGGCGAAACGCACACGGGCGTCGATATTGTGCTGCCGCTCGACGGACTGTTCACCGTTGCCGGCAACATCACCGCAGGCACCGACGCGCACGCGCCTTCGCAGGCAACGGTGCATCTGCTCTACGCCGACGACCGCGAAGAAGCGCGCCAGACCGCGATGCTGAAAGACGGCAGCTTCAGCTTTGACTACGTGCCTGCCGGCAGCTATATCTTGCAGGTAACGAACGCGCAGGATATAGCGGCAGGCGCGACAGCACAGGTTACAGGCGGTTCGAACGGCGGGGGTCAGAATGGCGATGGTTCAGGTGCAGCGCCGCAGGTCGCACCGCAAATTCATAAATACATGGACAAGGAGACATCGCTCAGCGTGCAGGACGACATGAACGACGTTCTGGTGACGCTGGTTGAGCCGCCTCCGCCGCAGCAGGCCAGCCAGTAGCCCATCAGGCATTCGCGCTGCGGGGTTTGCGGCGCTGCGCGAGGGCTATTACGGGGCGGATAAGCAATAGCACTGCGAAGACCACTGTCATATCGAGCGGCTTCAACACGCCCGGCTTTACCTGCCACCAGTAGTGAATTACTCCGCAGATAGCTGCGAGATAGATGAGCATGTGGAGGCGGTTCCAGTTTTTGCCGCCCAGCTTGCGAATGGCCCAGTTGGTTGAGGTGAGCGCCAGCGGCAACAGCAGCAGATAAGCTGCCGCGCCCGCCATAATGAAGCGGCGTTTTGTAACGTCGATCAACATGGCATGAGGATCAAAGTTGTTATAGAGCGCAAGCCATGTAAGCATGTGCAGCGTTGCGTAGAAAAATGCAAAGAGGCCGAGCAGACGCCGAAAGCGGATGAGCCAGCTGAGCCGCGAAATAAGTTTGCGGATCGGAGAGATGGCGAGCGTAATGGCCAGCAGGCGAAGCGTGGCGAGGCCGGTTGCAAAGGCGAGCTCGGCCGTGGGATCGGGGCCAAGATTGTTGGTGATCGCGCCCCATGTAAGCCACGCGGCAGGCGCCAGACAGGCGATCCAGGTGAGCGTCTTGAGGAGAATGATGATTGGTCGGGACATGTTTAGCAAGCCAGCGAGTCAGCAAGTCGGCGAGTCAGCGAGTCAGCAAGTTAGCAAGTCAGCGAGTCAGCGAGTCAGCAAGTCAGCGAGTCAGCAAGTCAGCAAGTTAGCATGTCAGCAAGGTGAGAACGTAATCCTGAAGTTTCCCACGTCTCAGAATCGAGACATGGGGCACCCAGTTTCGTAGGTGGATTTAGAAAGTCGCCCAGATACTCAGTCGAGTTAGCATATCTCAGACTTACTAACCCCGCCAGCCGCGGTTCTTATCTCCCGAGTCAGACTGTTAAAGAGCAACTACAGATCCTTCGACTCCGTCTGCCGCTGCGGACTCCCCTCAGGATGACACTTCTGTTTTGACGCCATCTTCAGATTCCCGATGCTAGAAATTCTTCTTCAAATTCATGCCGGTGTACATTGAGGCTACTTGATCAGAGTAGCCGTTGAACATGAGCGTGGCCCGCCATTGTTCATAGAAAGGCAGGCCGATGCGGCGTTCGCGCTTCTGGCTCCAGCGGGGGTGGTCGACGTTGGGGTTCACATTGGAGTAGAAGCCGTACTCGTTAGGCGCCATTTCATTCCAGGTGGTGTCGGGCATTTTCTCAACAAACTTGATTTTCACAATCGACTTCGCCGATTTGAAACCGTACTTCCACGGCACAACGATGCGCACCGGCGCACCATCCTGGTTGGGAAGCACCTGTCCGTAAAGGCCGAAGGTGAGCAGCGTGAGCGGGTTCATGGCTTCGTCCATGCGCAGGCCCTCGACATAGGGCCACGCGATCTGCGACTCATTGGCCCACTTTTCGACGCCCCAGTTGAAGTACGACTCGAACTGCACAAATTTGGCTGAGGGCTGCGGATCGCATAGCTTGATGAGTTCGGACAGCGAGTAGCCCACCCAGGGGATGACCATGCTCCAGGCCTCGACGCAGCGATGGCGATAGACGCGGTCCTCAAGCGGGTGCATTTTGAGCAGCTGGTCGATGTCAAAGATCTGCGGCTTGTTGACTTTGCCTTCAATCTTCACCTTCCAGGGACGCGTGGGCAGTGCGCCGGCGTTGCGCGAAGGGTCGGTTTTGTCGACGCCGAACTCGTAATAGTTGTTGTAGTGGGTGATGTCCTGGAAGGTGGTGAGCTGCTCGCCGGTTGTGGTGAGCGGGCTGGGCACGGTTTGCAATTTGGTATCGGCAAAGGCTGCGCCCGGCGCAATCAAACTCCCAATGCGGTCGGCTGCGAGGGCCGCTGCTCCCACTGCAACCGCTCTCTTCAGAAACCGGCGGCGGTCCAGGTAGGCGCGGTAATCCTTGAGGGGAGTAATCTCCGACGAGGGGATGTCGGGTGGTTTGCCGATGAGCATTTCGTGACCTCAAAACCGGGGAAGTTCCGGCTGCAATTATTAGACTCCGCTGTGGGGGTGGGCGTTACAGAAAACGGTGAACGGTAAACGGTGGTCGGTGGTCAGTGTTAGCTTCGCATGGCGAACGGCCACTCCCGCCGCATCCGCGCACGAATGAGATAGATCGCAGTTCCAGTGGAGGCGATAATCGCGGCGCCGGCCATTGTGCTCCACGCGGTGGTGCGGCTGACCACAATCCAGATGAAGCCGGCAATGGCGGCGAGCGGCGGCAGAGGATAAAGAGGCATGCGAAAAGGCCGCGGCAGATCCGGCTGGCGGATGCGCAGAACAATCACGCCCACCTGTTGCAGCATGAATTGAAGCAGAATGCGCGTGATGACCAGCCAGGTGATGACCTGTGCGAGCGAGAAGAAGCAGAAGCAGCAGGCCACCAGTCCCAGGGTGACGAGCGAACGATGGGGAATGCCGTGCTTAGGATGCACGGCCGCGAGAAAACGGAAGTAGTTGCCGTCGCGCGCGGCGGCGTAGGGCACGCGGGAGTAGCCGAGCAGCAGCGAAAAGACCGAGGCGAAGGCAGTCCATACAATCAAGGCGGCAATCGTGTAGCCGGCCCATTGTCCGAAGGCAGAGCGAGCGATATCGGATACAAGTTGCATGCGCAGAGCGGCAGATTCGGCAGCGTGCGTAGCGGCATTGCGCAGCGAAGGCAGCGCAGCCAGATCCATGAGCACGTAGAACGCGGCCACGATAAAGACAGAGATGAGAATCGCGCGCGGAATAGTGCGTTCAGGCTTGCGCACCTCGCTGCCGAGGAAGGTGATGTTGTAGTAGCCCCAATAACAGTAGGTGGCCAGAAGAGTTCCCTGCGCGAGTCGGCTGAACGCCGGCACCAGCGCGGCGGTGGGCGCGATGGGCATGTGCCACCCGCCGGTTGCAGCGGCCTCCGCGAACCCTGATACGATGACGCCGGTGAGCGCTGCCATGACTCCGGCAAACAGCACCCAGGCAAGCCGCGTAATGGAGCTCAGATTGCGGTAGAGCAGTGCCGTCACCAGCAGACAGGCCGCTGCTGCAGCAAAGTTGGAGTAGTGGAGCGCGGGCAGCGCCGCGATTGGCGCCGATTCAAGACCCGGCCAGAAGACCGCAAGGAAACCCGAGAGGCCGATGCAGCCCGAAGCAATCGACAGCGGCGCGGTAAATGTAAGCTGCCAGACAAAGAGAAAGCTGAGCCAGTTGCCTGGGCCATCGGGCGAGTAGATCTCGCGCAAAAAAGCATAGGAACCGCCGGCGCGGGGCAAGGCTGCGCCAAGTTCCGCCCATACCAGTCCATCGGCCACCGCGATAGCCGCGCCCACCACCCACGCCCAGACTGAGAGCCGGTAGCCGGTCGCGGCGATTACCAAAGGCAGAGTGATGAACGGGCCCACGCCGATCATCTCGAGCATGTTGAAGAGCACGGCCGAGCGAAGGCTGATGCGGCGCTCGAGGGTAGGGCTGTTCACGGAGTGAGACGCGGGTTCGGGCATGAATGCGCTCCACGGATTGTACACTGGCTTGTGAGCATGTTCTCCTTTCGGTTATCCCATTCTCCCGTTGTCCGTTCTCTGCTTGGCCGCCTTCCCTTGGCTGGCGCGGTTGCCGCGAATCTATTGCTTGCCGGCACAACCGTGGCATCGTTGCGCGCCCAAGACCCCGAAGTGAAGGCGCAGAGCGAGCTCGAAATGGTGCCGCTCACCGAACCGTCGCCGGTAGCATTGCCGATCGCCGAAGATCGCGGTTACGCGGACCTGGAACAGACCGTCAAGCGGCTGGGCACCACGGCCAGCGTGCTGGTGATTGTGGCCCACCCCGACGATGAAGACGGCGCGCTGATGACTTATCTCTCACGCGGGCTGGGGGCGCGCGTAACGTTGATGACGCTGACGCGCGGCGAGGGCGGGCAGAACGCCATGAGCGCCGAGGAATACGATGCGCTGGGTCTGATCCGCACCAACGAATTGCTAAAGGCCGACGAATACTACGGCGCATCGCAATTGTGGGGCACCGAGGCGGACTTCGGATTCTCAAAGACGCAGGAAGAATCTTTTGCGAAATGGGGTCACGATCGGGTTCTATATGATGCGGTGCTGGCGGTGCGGCGGGTAAGGCCGGAGATTATTGTCAGCACGTTTGTAGGCGGCGTGAGTGACGGCCATGGGCAGCACCAGGTCTCAGGCGAGATCGCGCAGGAGGCGTTTAAAGAGGCCGGCGATCCGAAGGTCTTCCCCGATCAGTTGAAGAATGGAATAGAGCCGTGGCAGCCGCTGGCCGTGTATTCGCGTTCGCCATTTGCGCCCATCACCGATAAGGGTATCTTTGACTACGCGACGGGCAAGTGGGCGCCGGCGAAGTTCCACAACTACGTGACCGGCGCGTGGATTGAAGGCGCGCTGAGCACCGACGTGACGGAGCCGGTGGGCACATGGGACGAGTTCCTGGGCCGCACCTATCTGCAGATTGCGCGCGAGGGCTGGGGCGAGCAGAAGTCGCAGTACGGCGGCGCGAACCCGGAGCTGAGCGGACCGGACACGGCGGAATATCACTTGTGGGCGGTTGCGCCGGCTGCTCAAGCGCCGAGCGGACGTTACTCAGAAAGCGGCGGCCTGTTCTACAACCCCAAAGTGCATATCGATATTCACATCGCCGGCCTCGCGAATTTGGTCAAGGGCGCGTCGCCGTTATGGCTGAGCGACGGGCTCAAGCAAATCGATGCCGGCACAAGCGCCTATGCAAGCGACCGCCGCGACTTGAGCGGCGTTGAGGGCGCAAAGAAACTTGCGCCTGTTTATCGCGAGACGCTGGATCTGTACGCGCGCGTGAAGCAGAGCGACCTCGATGCGGAGGCAAAATCGGATCTCGAGTTCGAGCTTGGCAAGAAGATTGGCGAATTTCAGATCGCGTTCAAAGACCTGTTGGGACTCGACCTGATTGGCTTCGTGTCTCGCCCGGGCGGTGGTGGTGGCTTCGGCCGCGGCGACACAGCCGATGAGAGTGCGCGCAGCGTAACGCCAGGCCAGCATTTCCAGGTGCGCGTGCATACCGCTCAGGGGCTGGGTCATACACGGCTGCTGCGGGTGTGGCTGGAGAGTCGCGATGGCAGCCGCTGGGGAGGCAGCAACTCGGGAGGGGCGATTGATGAAGCGGCGGGGAACGCGCCGACCGACGACCGGACATTTACCTTGGCAGTGTCTGACGACGCGCAGCCCACGGCGCCCTATTTCACGCGGCCGTCGATCGAGCAGCCCTATTACGATGTCTCCGACCCGGCACTTCGGCTTGACTCCTTTGGTCCGTGGCCGCTCGAGGCGTGGGCGGAGTTCAGCTTCGACGGCGTGCCTATTCGCCTGGGCGGCGTGGTGCAGACACTGGAGCGCATTGCCGGGCCGGGCGGGATTTACGAGCCGCTGGTGGTGACGCCGGCAATTGGAGTCAGCATTGAGCCTGAGGCGCGCATTCTGCCGCTCGACGGATCGCCGCTGCCGGTGATGGTTACAGTGCACTCCGAGGCTGCGGCCGATGGCATAGTCGATTTGAAATTGCCCGAAGGCTGGAAGTCCGAGCCGGCGCAGATCGACTTCCATTTGAAGAGCGCAGGAAATACCGAGCCGCTCAAGTTTGAAGTCACAGCCCCGAATGTTGGTGCGGGAGCGTATTCAATCGGGGCAGTGGCGCAGTCGGGCGGAAAGACTTTCGCAGAGGGCTGGAAGACGATCGGGTACCAGGGACTGCGGCCTTACAACGAGTACAGGATGGCCACACTGGCCACTCGCAAGGTGGATGTGAAGCTTGCGCCGGGGCTGCGCGTGAGCTATGTGATGGGCACAGGCGACACGGTTCCCGAGGCGATTGCGGAACTGGGGGTTGAACCACATTTACTCACCGATGCGGAACTGGAGTCGGGCGACCTCTCGGCCTGGAACGCGATTGTGATTGGGATTCGCGCATACTCAAGCCGCAAAGCGCTGACCGCGGCACAGCCCAGGCTGGATGAGTGGGTAAAGAGCGGCGGAACGCTGATAGTGCAGTACCAGAGCGGCACCTTCCCTGCCCCGCTGCCGGTCGAAATGGGCCGCATGGCGGAGCGAGTTGTGGACGAGCAGGCGCCGGTGAAGCTGCTCGACGCCGAAAACCCGCTGCTCAACTGGCCCAACAAAATCGCCGCAGCCGACTTCGATGGCTGGGTTGAGGAACGCGGTCACGGATTCCTCGATCATTGGGATCCGGGATACTCCGCGCTGACTGAAACCGCCGACGCCGGACAGGACCCGCAGCGCGGGGGTTTATTAGTAGCGCATCCCGGAAAGGGCACTTACATCTATGTGGCCTACGCTTTGTACCGGCAGCTTACCGAGCTTGTTCCGGGTAGTTTCCGTTTGATGGCAAACCTGCTGAGCGCGCACGGCGCCGAATAAAGCGATATTGGCTTATTAATCTACCGCCCGGCCTGAAGTCCCACTTTGAGTCGAACAATTCTGCGTAAAAAAGCCCGGATTATAAGGCGTTTTGGCCGGAAACTGCATAGAAATCAACAACATTAAAAATATGTGAATTCGTCAAATATTCATCAAAGTTTGCGAGCCTTGGATGTGGAAGCGGCAAGCAATGCTTTGTCCCCCCTTGTAGCTGTTTCTTGACCTTCGATTCAGTTTTTTGCACATCGATGGGGAAAGTTGACAACGCGAAAGCGTAACGACCGGGGATGCGGCACGTTGATGCATTCATTCCTACCAGTGTGTATTTGAGCGACCTAACCGCAAACAAAAAAGAGAGAGGCCCGATGAACTTCAAACTGTGTACGGCTGCGGCGGTAATGTGTGCTGCGAGTCTCGTTGTTTCCTCCGCCTATGCCGCCAGCGATGGCGATGGGGCGGCAAAGAAGCATCACGCAACCAGGAAGGAACAAACCCCTCCACCGCCTTCGGTGGAAGAGCAGATCAATGCGCTTCGCAGCGAACTGCAGGGCCAGATCAACCAGCTCAAGAGCGATCTTGACACCAAAGACGCAGAACTGAAGCAGGCTCAGCAGCAGGCGACCGACGCGCAGGCTGCAGCCGCCAAGGCGCAGCAGGCCGCCGACGCCCAGGCTGCCGCGCTCAGCGACAACACTGCCGCGGTGAGCACGCTGCAGAGCTCGGTGAAGGATATCAACGCGAACACGGCGTCGCTGGCTTCGTCGATCTCCGACACCCAGACCACCATCAAGAAGGCGATCGAGAACCCCGACGTAATCCACTACAAGGGAATCACGCTATCGCCGGCAGGCAGCTTCCTGGCGGGTGAAACCGTGTATCGCAGCTCGGCCATCGGGGATGGCCTCAACACCCACTTCACGAGCGTTCCGCTGCAGAACGCCGACAATGCGAACATCAGCGAGTGGCAGGGTTCCGGCCGTCAGTCGCGCGTAGCTTTGAAGGCAACGGGCAAGCTCGACAACTTTACAATGAGCGGCTATTACGAGGCAGACTGGCTGAGCGCCGGCGCAACCTCGAACAACAATCAGTCCAACAGCTACACCATGCGCCAGCGCCAGTTGTGGGCCGACGCCAAGACCACAAGCGGCTGGGACTTCTCCGGTGGCCAGGGATGGTCGCTGGCCGCGGAAACCACACAGGGCCTGACCCGCGGAACCGAAATTCTGCCGGCCACCATCGACCCCCAGTACGAAGCCGGCTTCGTGTGGACGCGGCAGTACAGCTTCCGCGTGAGCAAGGACTTCGGCAAGAGCGCCTTCCTTGGTATCTCGGCTGAGAACGCCGAGACACTGAACCCGGCGGGCAGCAACCTTCCCACGAACTATCTGTTCGCGGTACCGGGCGACTCGGGCGGCCTCTACAACTCCGCCAACAATTACTCGTTCAACTCGGCTCCCGATTTCGTCATTAAGATGGCGTTCGAGCCCGGATGGGGTCACTGGGAAATCTTCAACATCGACCGCTTCTTCCGCAACCGGATTTATCCCGGCGAAACCTGCACCACGTCGAGCACCGGCACAACCACTTGCAGCGGTACGGCGGGAGCTTACGACAACACCGTGACAGGCTCGGGCATCGGCGCCGGATTCCGCGGACCGCTCTTCGACAAGAAATTGACCATCGGCCTCAAGGGCCTGTATGGCGAGGGCGTTGGCCGCTACGGTTCGTCGACAATCGCCGACGTCACCGTTCGTCCCGACGGTTCCTTTGCTCCACTTCGCGCCTTCTCGGCTCTCAGCACGCTGGAGATGAACCCAACCAAGCGGCTGATGCTGTACTTCAACTACGGCGGCGACTACGTCTACCGCGAGTACTGGCTCAGCGCGAAGGGCGGCAAAGCCATCGGCTACGGCATCCCGGGCTACATTAGCGGCAGCCCCAGCATGTCGGGCTGCGGAATCGAAGTGGTGCCTTCCTCAACGACCGGCGCCAGCAACCCCAGCAGCTGCGGCGCCCAGAACAAGGACGTGCAGGAAGTTACCGCGGGCTACTGGTACAACATCTACTCCGGCCCCAAGGGCAGACTGCGCTACGGCATGCAGTACAGCTGGTTCGAGCGCGATCTTTGGTCGGGCAACGGCGGCACCGCCAACCCCGGCGGCGGCGGGCACGGCAACGACAACGAAATCTACACCTCGTTCCGTTACTACCTGCCGTAGAGAGAGCGAGTCGGCAAGTCAGCGAAGGGCAGCCCCAAACGGGCTGCCCTTCTTTCTGGCGACTCACTTCGTCCGCGGCCGAAGAACTGTTTACGAAACGCGCAGCAATATTGCAGTCCCGCTGCCCAGCTTGAGTTTTCCGTCACGCGAAGAGAGCGTGATCGTCCCCCGTCGATTGCTCCGGCCGTAGTCGTCGATCTGGATGTTTGCGAAGCCGTAGAGGCCGCAGGCATCCACTGAAAACAGCCACATTGCCTGCGGCCGTGTATTGTCGTCAATTGCTCCGCGGCAGGTCGCTCCGGACTGCGCCTGCGGTACTCCCAAAACTCCCCTGGGAGTAATGCTCCCGACCGCCTTGTCGCCCTCATCCACCGGGCGCGCCCGTGAATTGCGGTTTCGGTCACATTTTGCATCACCGTGGCGCGAATCGTCTGGCCGGGGTGAGCGGCCTCCGATCAGAGCTGACCACGGTTGTGGCGATGGAATACGTAACGGCCGATCATCCATCCCACCGCGGAGCCGACGAGAACGTCGGATGGAAAATGATTGCGGCTGACGACACGCGTCACGCTGACTCCGGATGCGAGGCCGTAGACGAGGATCTTGGTCATCAAGCCGTTGTACTCTGAGGCGATGACGGCGGCAGACGACCAGGCAACGACGCTGTGGTTTGAGGCGAAGGACGAGTCGAAGTCAACACCGTTCGCGAAGAACTTGCCCTTGGCATTGTCCACCGTGGGGCGCTCCCGCCTGGCACAGATTTTGATGACCTGATTAACGGCCAGGCTATCGACAATAGCTTCGCCGGCCATCACGCCGGTCTGCTGCGCTTCATCGTCATGGCGCAAATGGCCCACGCCATAGAAGACGGCAGGGGCCGCACCCAAAAGGCCGGTAAGGCCGTCGGAAGCGGTGTTGGCCTCATCATTCGTGTTCTTGTTAAGGAAATGATTCTGCATGATGTGCCGGTCATCGGCGCCAATTCCGGCAGCTGCCACGACAAGAACAATTCCTTCCAGCGCCCCGCGGCTGTTCATGTGCACGGGAAAGGTCCAAATCCCGGCCTGGTCATGCATGAGATTCCGAGGCACATTGCGGAGCGTGGGCGTATCCGTCGCCGGAGTTGGTGCGTCGGGCAGCTGAGAAGTTGACTGGGCCTGGGCAGCAGCGCAAGACAAAACGAACGCGAGGACGAGCGCAGTATACCTTTGGAGCATGACTTTATTTTGGGCTTTGCGCATGATTCTGTAAAACCTGCAGCATCCGATTACGCAAGAAGGCCCGGATTGCTCCGGGCCGTGTCGCTTGGGTAGCTGGTCTCCCACCCTTTCCGCAAAAAACGCGAAAAGGATGGGGCACCCAAGTTAATATGTGGAACTAATTACTCGGCCGCTTCTTGAGCCTTGGTCTGCGCGACGGTCCAGTCGCTTGCGCCGACTTTGAACCGCGCGAAACGGCGCACGGTGATGTTCTCGCCCAGCTTGCCCACCTTCTGCGCGATCAGTTCCTTGATGCTCACGGCCTGGTCCTTGATGAAGGGCTGATCGAGCAGGCAAACTTCTTCATAGAACTTGGCCATTTTGCCTTCGACGATGCGCTCGATGACCGGGGCCGGCTTGCCGGTGGCCGCGGCCTGGGCGCGATAGATCTCCTTCTCGCGCTCCATATCCGCGGAGGTCACGTCCTCGGGCTTCACATAGCGCGGATCGCTCGCGGCGATGTGCATCGCAATGTCCTTGAGCAGCTCCTGAAAGTCCTCGGTGCGGGCCACAAAGTCGCTCTCGCAGTTGAGCTCGACCAGCACGCCGATCTTGCCGCCGGCGTGGATGTAGGTGCCGATAGTTCCCTCGTTGGTCGAGCGCGCGGCCTTTTTCTGCGCCGACGCCATGCCCCGCTTGCGCAGAACCACGAATGCGTCTTCGATGCTGCCTTTCGTCTCCTGCAAAGCCTTCAGGCAGTCGCCCATGGGCGCGCCGCTTTTTTCGCGGAGCTCTTTTACCAGTTTGGCATCAATCTTCTCACTCACTGTCGTCATCTCTTTTCTTTTTTCCTCATTTTCCATCATCCGTCGAGGGCCCAAAACTGGGATCAAGGCCGGATCAATTTTCCCTTGACACAAATTCCAGTTCATCGTCCTCGTCGGGCTTGCTTGAAAATACTGAACCGTGAACAACTGGCTCCCGGATCATGACTCCCCCGCCGTATTCCTTGACATACCAACTTGTCGCCGGGTCGTCGACAGACGGATCAGCAACAAACTCGATTTCGCCGGAATACCGCTCAGCATAAAGTATCTTGTCGCCCTTCCTGATCTCCTTGCCGGATTGGTAGTAAAGAGGCATTCAGCATTCAACATAAGAAAAGCGTGGCGCTTATTTGTGGGCGGCCACGCTTGTCGAATGGACGCGCCCTGCGCGCCCTAAGCTTCTTAGAGGGCGCGTTCGGCTGTTTCGTCCTCGTCGAGAACTACGCCCGCGGGAGCCTTGCGAATGCCTGCGCCCAGCACCGCTTCAAGGTCCACTTCCTCAGGAACAGCAACCTCCTCAGGAGCGGCTTCGACCGGTACGGGGGTCTCGTCGACAAACGCCTTGTCGCCCACCAGGTTCACGCCCTCGGCCGCCGAGTCGGCGATCTTCGAGGTGAACAGGCGAATGGCGCGCAGCGCGTCGTCGTTGCCTGGAATCACGTAATCCACAACCGTGGGATCGCAGTTGGTATCCACCACTGCAACCACCGGGATGCCCAGCTTGCGCGCTTCCTTCACGGCGATTGCCTCGTTGTTCGAGTCGACGACGAAGAGCGCATCGGGCAACCGCTTCATGGCCTTGATGCCGGCCAGATTGGCCTGGAGGTGCTTGCGCTCGCGCTCCAGCTTGATGACTTCCTTCTTGGTCAGCAGATCGTAGCGGCCATCGGTGGCCATGTCATCCAGTTCCTGAAGGCGCTTCACCGACTTCTGCACCGTCACCCAGTTGGTCAACAGGCCGCCCAGCCAGCGCTGGTTCACGTAGGGCATGCCCGCGCGGGTCGCCTCTTCGGCCACCGCGTCCTGCGCCTGGCGCTTGGTGCCGACAAACAGAATCATCTTGCCGCCGGCGCACAGCTCGGTAACGAATTTCGACGCGTCCTTGAAGAGCTTGAGCGTCTTCTGCAGGTCGATGATGTAGATACCGTTGCGCTCGCCGAAGATGTATTCCTTCATCTTGGGATTCCAGCGCTTGGTCTGATGCCCGAAGTGAACACCCGCTTCGAGCAGCTCCTTCATTGTGATCGTGGCCAATGGGCCTCCTTCGTGGATTGCATCCGGGTGGTCGATGCCGGCGCCCGAATTGAACCCGCTTATGCGGGAGATTGGTGAAACCAGCTTTCAGCTTCTAGCCGCTAGCTTCTAGCTCGTCCGTTCCCTAACCACCTTCTCGCCATCCGACCTCGTCGGACCAGCAGTGAAGAAGCTAGTAGCTAGAAGCTAGGAGCTAGAAGCTGCTTTCCTAGCGCTTGCTGAACTGGAACCTCTTGCGCGCGCCCTTCTGCCCGTACTTCTTGCGTTCCTTCTGGCGCGCATCGCGAGTGAGCAGGCCTTCGCCCTTGAGCATCTTGCGCAGCTCCGGGTTGAACTCAACCAGTGCGCGGGCAACGCCCATCTTCACGGCATCGGCCTGGGCGGCAACGCCGCCGCCGGTCACCGTGGTCAACACGTCAAAGCTCGGCGCCAGCTCGGCCACTACCAGCGTCCGCTTGGCCGATACGCGCTGCTGCTCGGTGACGAAGTACTCGTCAAATGCCTTGCCGTTGACCTTCCACTCGCCCGTGCCGGGACGCAGGAAGACGCGAGCGATGGCGCTCTTGCGCCGCCCCGTCCCGTAATACTGAACCAGATCTGCCATTCTTCGTTAGCTCCTAGCTTCTAGCCTCTAGCTTCCAGCTTCTTCCGTGCGCAGGCCGATTCTCTCGGCCTTCCCTCGGATGTTCGCTCCCGCAATCAAAAGCTAGGAGCTAGAAGCTAGCAGCTAGTAGCTGCTCTTACGCAATCTTCATTTCCACCGGCTGCTGGGCCGCGTGGGGGTGTTTGTCTCCGCGATAGACCTTCAGCTTAGAGCCCATCTGGCGGCCCATCTTGGTCTTGGGCAGCATGCCCTTGATCGCTTCTTCAAGAATCTTTTCGGGCTTGCGGGCCAGGAGGCGCGTGAACGACTCTTCGCGCAGCCCGCCCGGGAAACCAGTGTAACGCCGGTAAAGCTTGCTCTGCGCCTTCAGGCCGGTCAGGCGAACCTTCTCAGCGTTGATCACGATCACAAAGTCGCCCACATCGATGTATGGAACGTATTGGGGATTCAGCTTGCCGCTCAGCACACTGGCGGCTTTGGTGGCCAGCCGGCCCAGGGTCTGGCCGCTTGCATCCACCACATACCACTTGCGGCTCACATCCTTGCCGCTGGGAACAAAGGTCGACATCTTTCTTCTGCCCTCTCAAATAACAGCTATCAGCTCTCAGCCTTTAGCCTTTAGTTCTTTCCTGCCGCAATTGCCGCTTCAGGAACCCGACCCTCTCCGCACCAGCAGGAAAAAGCTGAAAGCTGTGAGCTGGCAGCTAAAAGCTCGCGCGAAGCGAATCCGCCCACGCAAAACGCGCGGGCCTCAAACTCTACCCACTTCCAAACAAACCTGTTCGGGTGAGGATTGCGGGGGGCGGGCTCATCCTGAGCCGGGGTGGCGCCGGAAAACTAGAAGAAAACCGGCCGCCGGTTGCCTGTCTCCGGCAATCCCCGTAAGGGAAACTGCCAGCCGGGTCCGGTCTTACTGCATTGTCCTTTCAAGGCTTAAACCGCGAAAGGAGCCATCGCACAGACCCCAGGCGCAACACCGCGCAAGGTCTTCAGAATACTCGAAAACGGATGTAGAGTCAACGAAAAGCGCGGCGGGCCGGCCGCGTCCGATCATGAATCCCGGCTCAGTTCTTTGGCCCAGTGCCGTCTGCCGCGTGGGGCTGATTGGGTTGGCCGCCGTTGGCCTCGCGGATCTGCTGCGCGACCTTGGCTATTATCTGTCTCGCTCGTGGATCCGCCAATCTTGCGCTCACGCGCTCGACGACCTCCGCGTCTCCCGGATCGTGGGTAAGCGCCAGCCCCTGCGCCGCCGAAAACGCAACCGGGTCGATATCGTTCAACGCCAAGCGGCGAATAGTGGCCTTCAGCGACTTGTATTGCGCCGGGGGAAACGGGTTAGTGGCCTTCGCCTTGGCCAGCATCGAGGCGATCACATAGATCGCGTACATTCGCCGCGGTGAGTATTTGCTGTGGACCTGTTCGAGCAGATAGGGCAGGCATTGTCGGTGCGCAGCGATCCAGTTTCCGTATACAGAGTCGCCGCTGTAGCGCATGTAGACAAGCGCTCTCCAAGCTCGGGGATTATCTGTGGTCTCGGCAATCTCCTGGACCAGCGGGGTCAACTGATCATCGTACGCCAGATAATCGTCATCCTCGTCGAGGTCCGGAGACTCTTTCTCCGACTCCTGGTTTTCGCGTTCACGCAACTGAAGGAGTAGTACTTGGATGCGGGGCTGGTGTACGCCGTCTTTCACCGCCGCGAGATGCTCAAACGCGTCCCGGCGGACCTGCCACCGATCCGACTTCAAGTCCTGGAGAAGCTGCGGCGTGATGAGCCCCGCCTGTCCCTGGCAAAGCAGGCCGATGGCGAGAGCCATCACGCCAATCGAAAGTGTGCACCGGTTTTCCATCCGTTGTGACACCTCGTGGCTGTGTTAGGCCCCTATTTTGCCGCCGGCGCCGCCGCCTCCGGCTTCTCCAATTCCTCCAGCTTGCGCTTCGACTCCGCGTCATTTGGGTTCTTTTCAAGAGCTTTTTGGAAATTCTGAATGGCCAGGTCTTTCTTGCCGGCTTTCGAGTAGGCCTCGCCCAGGCTCTGGTAAACGCCGCCTGAATCAGGGTAGAGCTGCGCGTTCAGCTCGAGCACGTCAATCGACTCGGGAAGACGATCGCTCAACAGCAGGTCGTAACCCCAGGTGTCGATCGTGTCCCGATCCAGCTTGAAGTCGGAATTCTGCTGGTGGAAATCGGCGTAGACATCCTTGATGTGGTCGAACCCGCTCTTGCCCACTTCTGCCCGGAAAGCATCGTAAGTCGGCGGTATGCCCTTGCCTTCGCGGAAGCTCGCGCTGAAGAAGTGCTGCGGAGCGCCGTTTTCAGCGGGCGTCTTCTTGAGCCAGGCCATGGCCGAGGCATCGTGCTTGAGGTAGGCGTTCAAATATGCCAGCGTGTAGCGCGTCATCCACGCATAACCGGGAATGCCATCCTCACGGCCATAATCGGCCTTGATGGGTATCTGCTTGACTCATGTAACCACAATATATAGTATCTCCTTATGATAGAAGAATATCCGCGAAGCTTGATGGAGTTTGAAAGGATGTTTTCGACAGAAGAATCGTGTCGAGAGTATCTTGTTCGCCTACGTTGGCCGGAGGGCTTTTGCTGCCCGCGGTGCGGCAAGTCATCTGAGACTTGGCCCATCCGCAAAACTCTGTATCAGTGCGCAGCCTGTAAATATCAAGCATCGGTAACGGCTGGCACTATCTTCCAGGATACCCACACTCCACTTACAGTTTGGTTTCGCTCAATGTGGTGGATTACGACTCAAAAGAATGGTGCCAGCGCACTGGGTCTGCAGCGAATCCTTGGGCTCAGGAGCTATGAGACTGCCTGGACTTGGTTGCACAAGTTGCGACGGGCAATGGTTCGTCCTGGCCGAGAACTGCTAACAGGAAGGGTCGAGGTAGACGAATGCTACATCGGCGCTCCAGAGGAAGAAATGCGCGGCCGAGGGAGCGCAGACAAGGCTCTGGTGGTTGTTGCCGTCGAAGAAGACGGCTCAAAAATAGGACGGATTCGGTTTCGTCAAATACCGAACGCTTCCGCGGCTACCCTCAATCGCTTTCTTGTGGATTCAGTCGCAGCGGGTAGCACTATCCATACGGATGGCTGGAAAGGCTACCAACAGGTCGAATCGCTTGGATTTAAGCATCAGGTAACCGTTTTGAAGGGTAGCCAAAATAGAGCATCGGAGTTGCTGCCACGCGTTCATTTGGTCATTTCGTTGCTGAAGCGCTGGCTAATGGGAACCCTACAGGGTGCTGTGAGCCACAAGCACCTGGATTACTATTTGGACGAGTTCACGTTCCGGTTTAACCGGCGGAAGTCGATGAATAGAGGGAAGCTTTTCTTCCGACTCGCGCAACAGGCAGTTGCAATCGAGCCTGTCCCTCTCGACAAGATTCTTCATCCTGAAAAGACGCCGTCCCGGAAGCTACCTCCGGAAAAGGTGACTGCAGAGCTTGCCGAAATGATAGGCAAGGCGACTGGGTAACAAACTGTACCCACTTGAATTAGTCATCCGAGGAAGCATACACTGCTTACTGTCAGCAGTGATCATACTTGTTGACTCTTGGCAGGCTTTAGTGCTTGCCTGCGGTTTTCGGTTTTTACGCGACTGCATATCTGAACTTGCTTCAGATTGCCTTCGTGTATGGCCCCTCTCGGCTACAACTTCGAGAGGATCGTAAAACCGCTGTCCAGACGTTTTGGCAGCCCTTGATTTTAAGGAGACCAAGACTCTGGCTGCGGCTGGTGCATTTTGGTCTCTCCGTGTTTTTGCTTCGCAACCACAAGGAGAATTCCAACATGCCGAAACCGACAATTATGGAGATGCTGAAGTTCTGCGAAATCCAGATCGTTAACAGCGAAATGGGTGGATATAGCTTCACTATCCCGGCAGATGAATACCCTGCCATCACATTTACGCGAGATATGAACGGTACCTGGTGTCGTGAGTATCTCCCAACTTTCCTGATGTTCGGAAACGGGCACACAAGGCGTTTTCGCGCTGTCACAGAAGATGATGTACGCCTTGAGGTTCGCGATCATGCCGAATCTCTTACCTGGGGACCTGATTACGTAAGCTTTCACTAGCCAATGCCTTATTAAAAAGCCCAGTCGAGATTCTACTCTCGCTGGGCTTTTTCCTTGAGCGCCGTTTGGACTTTGAGGTATTACGAAGAGTTAACCGGGGCAACATCTTGTGGTCGCATGAGTCAAGCAGATACCCAGCATCGGCCTTTTTGTCGATGTCGAAATGCTTCCAGGTATTTTCGTTGCGCTGGTACACCGAGCTGTATTCGGTGTGAGTCATCCCCAGCATGCGA
This sequence comes from uncultured Acidobacteriaceae bacterium, assembly GCA_963732165.1. Classification (GTDB taxonomy): domain Bacteria; phylum Acidobacteriota; class Terriglobia; order Terriglobales; family Acidobacteriaceae; genus Telmatobacter. Next base: position 30,779 of record CAVSYM010000018.1, on the reverse strand, counting down.
ACCATGATCAGGTCGCCATGGGTCCATGCATTCAGAACGCTGGGGCCCTGGTTTTGGGGGCCACTCAGGTATTGGGCCTGGTCTTCCATCGTGAATTCGCCCTGCGTGAAGAAGAGCAGCGGAATCGTCATGCGCTCGGGGTGCACGTCTCCGTCTTTCACCAGCCCCGGGTAGTAGCGCATGCTGCCGTCCATCGCCACCAGCGCGGTGATGCGGCTGTCGTGCGCAGCGGCAAACAGGTTCGAGATGCCTCCCCAGCTGAAGCCCGCGACGGCAATGTTGGCGGGATCGACGTTGGGCAACCGCTGCGCATAACCGACCAGGTACGAAATATCGCGCGCCTGCGCATCGATACCGGGGAGGTCATTCGTCATGGGCCGGTCGACTGCGCCGAGCGCGCCGGTCGCCACCACTATGTATCCATGCGATGCCAGGTACTCGCACAGATCGACATTCTCCCAGGCCATATTGCCAAAGCTGGGCGCGTAAATCACGATCGGAAAGTGGCCCGCCACAGGCTTTGCATCGCGGACGCTCCAAAGCGGATCGTTCATCGCCCCGGCGAGCCCGGTTTTCCAGTCGTTCCAACCCTCCCACAGTTGCGGCTTGCCAAAGCTGGTCTCGGTTTCGAGCAGCTTGAAATAGTCGCCCACCGTCATCGTTGCGGCACTCGACTTCTCCGCCGGGTACCAGATGAGCGTCTGCAGTGGACGAGCTCGTTCGCCCTCAATGGGCTTGCCCAGAATGTCCACCGGTCGGCCCCAGGTGCGGGACCTGTCGTACCGCTCCACCACATTGAGGCCAACGGCATAGGCTCCGGGTGGCTCAGTAAAGTGGAAGTGCGGCGCGTCTTCAGCAAGCGCGATCGAACACGAAATGGCAACGACGATGCCGCACAGAACCAGAATCTTTCGGATCACCGGAACCTCCATTGAAGAGCAGCCTGGGAAAATAGTACCGCGTGCGGCGCAGTGCAACGATGCTGGAGAATCGCAAAAGACAGTTGTCAGTGTCATTCAGATCAGTTACTGTCAGTGGTATCATGCTACTGGTTATTGGCTATTGGCTATTGGCCACCGGCTACCGGCTACCGGCTATCATCTGCCGATGGAATCGGGAGACGGGAACAATTAATATTGGACCTGCCCAAGCGAAACTTCCAGCAAAGTTCGATATCAGTCTTTTGGGGCGAGGAGCCCGTTCTGGCCGAAACGATGAGCACTCCGGTAAAGAGAAGTCCGTGGCGCGTGGTTGCCGCGGCGCTCATCATTGCCTTCGGCGCCGTTCTCGTCGGCGCTATCGAGTACGCGACGATTACCGACCAGAAGACGACCAAACGCGACTACATCCAGTACTGGGTTATCGGCCAGCGGCTCTCTCATGGAGAAAACCCGTACGATATTGCAGCCATCGTTCAACTCGAAGAGAAAGCGGGACTGGGCAGTGAGCAACCGCACATCAGCCTCAGCCCCCCGGTCGTCATTTTTCCCATGCTGTGGCTTGCCCTGGTGGGTCCCAAAACCGGATACATTCTGTGGTGGCTGCTCATCATGGGCTGCCTTTCGGTAGCGCTGTGGCTGCTTTGGAGGCTCAACGGGAGGCCCGACAGTCGCATCCACCTATTCGGCTACGCCTTTGCTCCCGTGATCGTGTGCCTCATCGCAGGCCAGCTCAGCATCTTTCTTCTGCTGGGCATCGTGCTCTTTTTCTCGCTGCACCGCACGCGGCCCGCGCTGGCGGGCGCTTCGCTGCTGCCCTGCATGCTCAAGCCGCAACTGTTCCTGGTCTTCGCGTTTGTGCTGCTGGTGTGGATCGCCGCGCGCAAGGCGTATCGCGTGCTGCTGGGCTTTGCTGCGGCGCTCGCCGCCAGTTGCGCCATTCCGCTACTGTTCGACGCGCATGTGTGGCAGCAATACTTCAGCATGATGACCAGCATTCGAATCATGCAGGTCTTCATTCCCACATTCGGCGTGGCGCTGCGCTTTCTCATCGACCGCAATGTGGTGGGGCTACAATTCATTCCGGCCGTGCTGGGATGCGTGTGGGGCCTTTGGTACTTCAGGAGGCACCGAGACAATTGGGACTGGATGCAGCACGGGCTGGTGGTTGTATTGGTCTCCGACGTCTGCGCGCCGTACGGATTTTTCACCGACGAGTGCATCCTGCTGCCCTTCATTCTCGCCGGGCTTTACCGCGCCACCAGGTTGCAGCGGTCGGTCCTGGTGCTGGCCGTACTCAATGTGGCCGCTCTCATTGAAGTATTCAACGACGTCAACATCATTTCGCCGTGGTATCTGTGGACCGTGCCCGCGTGGATCACGTGGTATTGGTACTCGACGAGAAGGCGGAAGTCTGTGATTGCGCGGTGAAGTGGCGCGTGGGCAATGGGCTGCGCTATTCGTCTCTCAGCGCAACCATAGGTTCGAGCCTGGCGGCGCGGCGGGCCGGCAGCCAGCTTGCCGCCATGGCAACCAGGGCAATGGCCAGCGTGACGCCGGAGAATACCACTGGATCGCTGGAGCTGACGCCGCGCAACAGGTTGGCAACGAGGTGCGCAAGCGTGAAGGCCATCACCAGCCCCACGCCCAGCCCGATGCCGGTGAGCCACGAGGCACGGCGCAGAATCATGCCCAGTACATTCTCGCGGCTGGCGCCCATGGCCAGGCGCACACCGATTTCGCGGGTGCGCTCGCCCACCAGGTTGGCCATCACCGCAAAGATGCCGATAGCTGCGAGCAACAGGGCGATGAGCGCATCCGATCCCATATTGGCCGAGACATAGATGAGGCCGACAAGGGCCTCGCGCTCATACTGCGCCCAGCTTTCAACATCCTGGAGCGGCAATATCGGATCGAGTTCGGCCAGTGTTTTGCGGGCCGGTGTGGCGAGCGCCAGCGGATCGCCGTCGCTGTAGACCAGGTAGGTGACATAATTATCCGGCTCCTGCGCCGCGCTCATGTAAATAGCCGGATGCGGTTGCTGATCCCACATTCCGTAGCCGGTTTCGCGGGCCACGCCCACAATTGTGAGCCACGGATCTTTGCTGTCGCTGCCGCCCGTGCGTATGTGCTTGCCAATCGGATTCTGTGCGGGAAAATACTGCGAGACGAACCGCTGGCTGACGACGGCCACCGGCACCGAGCCAAGTGCATCGCCCCAGTTGATACCGCGGCCTGAGACGATGGGAATGTGGAGGGTGTTGAAGTAGCCGTCACTCACGTCAAGGTGCAGGGCGCTTTGAAATTTTCCGGGCATTACGGGACGGTTCTCGACTTGAAAATCCTGCAGCCAGGCGTTATCGCTCAAAGGCAGCGCACTGGCAAGAACGGCATGAGTTACGCCGGGCATGGCACGCAGGTGGTCAAGGCTGTCGCGCACGAACGCTGCCCGCTTCTCCGGCTCGTCATAACGAGACTCGGGGAGATTGACGTTGAACATAAGCGCATGCTGGGGTGAGTACACATCGGAAAGATGCAGCAGCGCATCCATGCCCTTGGAGATGAGCGCCGCGCCCACGACCAGCGCCACGGCGAAAGCAATCTGGGCGACGGAGAAGATGGTGCGCAGGCGGGCGCGGCCTCCCCCGACCGAGGAGCGTCCGCCGGCCTTCAACTGCTCCACGGGATTGACGCGGAGAGCCTCAAGGGCTGGAGCTATAGTAGCCACCACGCCGGCTACGACGGCGAGCAGCAGCGAGAATCCCAATGCGCGCCCGTTAAGCGTGGTGTTCGCCCATCCCGGAATGTACCTGGCGATGCGCGCCGGCATGGTAATGACGGTAAAGTGCAGGTGCACCCAGCCCACGGCCAGGCCACCGGCGGCGCCGATCATTGCAATCACCAGATTTTCAGTGAGCAATTGCCGCAGCACCCGCCAGCGGCTGGCGCCGAGCGCGGTGCGCATGGCAATCTCAGGCCGGCGAGCAACGCCTCGGGCCAGTTGCAGATTGGCCACGTTGGCGCACACCACCAGCAGAACAAAAAACGTTGCGCCCATCATGAGCTTGTAATAGAGAGGCGTGTAATCCCCATTGATGTCGTCGAGCAGCGGCTCAACTCTGACGGTCCAATCCAGATTGGTTCCGGGATACTGTTTCTCGAGTCCGGCCGCAACGATGCGCAATTCGCTCTGCGCCTGCTGCACGGTGACGCCGTCGCGCAGCCGGCCTAAAACCAGGTAATCATGGGAAGAGCGGTTGGCCAGTTGCTGGGGAGTGGGCGCCAGGGGCAAATACACATCGGCCTCGGACGGATAGTTGAGGGTCTTCGGCATCACGCCGATGATGAGGTACTTGTGTTTGTCGAGGTCGATGCTGCGGCCGGTCACATTGGGATCGGAGGCGAAGTTGCGCTTCCAGAAGCCGTAACTGAGAACCACGACACTATCGTGGCCTGGCTGGGAATCGGCCTGCGTAAAGACGCGGCCAAAATAGGGCTGGGCGCGCAGAACGGTAAAGAAATTGGGCGAAGTAAGAGCGGCTCCAACCTCGGTGGCGCCGTCGGCACCGGTCAACGCCATGCTCGTCTGCTGGTACGCACGGCCATCGATTCAAAGGAACGGCTCTGACGCTGCCAGTCCTCAAAGTTGGCCATCGCCACCCAGTGCGTATCCCCACTCTTCTTCTGCTCGGCAATGGCCACTACCCGGTCGAGCTGAGGTACGGCGAGAGGGCGCAACACTACCGCATCCATACTGCTGAACATTGATGTGTTGATGCCGATGCCGATGGCCAGGCTCAGAACTGCGGTAATGGTGAATCCGGGCGATTTGCGTAACTGGCGGACGGCGAAGCGCAGATCTTCAAGAAAGCTGTGCATGACATCTCCGAAGAAGACAGTCTCGGGGCTAACACTGTACGTGTTGCATTCCAGCGGCCAAACTATCCCCGGCTTATCCCGGCAAAGCGACTGATTTCGAAAGGGTTGCTCCACGAGGAGTGACTGGCCAACCTCTCCTCATGTTCAGTATCGAACAAATCCGTCCACCGGCCGTCCACTGGCGAACACTGCCGGAATAGCTCCCAATGAGTGATATAAGTCACATACCAACCTGAAAGCTGCGGACTACTCTGCAGATACTTTCAAGAAGATTTCCCCAGGAGGTTGAAGAGATGACCAAGCCTAGTCCCATCTTTTCTTACCGATCAGATCACGCCAAGCTAAACGATATTGGTTCAAACGACGAGAACAGCGGTTTGCTGATTTGCCCGTGCATCGAGAATGGTGAGCGGCCATTGGTCGACAAAGGCATCCTGGCCGGCATGGTCCTGGGGTCCCAGCGGGCGGCAGAGGCAGTCAGCGAACCCGCGCCGAGCCTGTTGCAAGGATCTCTCAGCGAACTGATCCAATACATTGTCCGCACGCACCACGGCTTTATCCGCGACGAGATGCCCAGGCTGCATGCGCTCTGCGAACGAGTGATGGCCACGCGCAGGTGGATGAACCCGGAACTGATCGAGATTACTCGGAAGCTGCGGCGTCTGTCGGGAGATTTGACTTTTCACATGAGCCACACTGAGAACAAGGTGTTTCCCTACATCGAGGCTCTCGAACGCAGCAGGAAAGACGGACCTTCGCTTGCACTGTCTTCAGCGGCGCAGGCCGAGAGCCTGATTGAAGAGGTGATGGTGGGCCACAGTCCCTTAGGAGAGATGCTGCGGCAGCTCGAAGCCGATACCAACGGATTCACGCCGCCCGAGGACGCCTGCCCGGATATGATCGGGCTCTACGATGGGCTGAAAGAGCTGGCACGCCGGCGCAGCAACCACATTCAGCTTGAAGGCTACGTCCTGCTTCCCCGCGCGCTGGAGCTCGCAAAAGAAGTGCTGGCGGCGTAAGATGCAAGTTTTCCGCCAGTAGCGAATAGCCAGTAGCCAATAGGAACCAGCCGATTGCGACAGATTACCGCTGGTACTTCCCTACTGGCTATTGGCTATTCACTATTGGCTTTTCCCTGTCCCTACTTCCCTTTCGGCGCTGCCGGTAACACAGCCAGCACTCGACAGCGATGCTTGTCGGCCGCGCTCCAGGCGAGCGGCATCTCGCTTTCCATGCAGGCGCAATCGCCGGCCTCGAGAATCTCGTGCATTCCTCCAGCCTCAAGCCGCAGCTTGCCTTCGAGCACGTACACCAGGCCGTTGCTCTCGTGTGTAGCGTCGATTGCGATCGACGATCCTCCGGGCGGAAACTCGATCATCTGCGCCGAAATGCGGCAACCCGAACTGGTGACGTTCAGCGGCGTGACCTTCACCGATTCCGGCCCTCGAGTCGTTCCCTGCAGGTGCGCTTTGCGCGTTATTGCCAGAGTGTGACGCGAAGGCTCGCCGAAAAAGTAACTCAACCCCACGCCGTAAACCCGGCAGATGGTGGCCAGTGTGGGCAGCGTGGGTATCATCCGGTCGGTTTCAAGCTTTGACAAAAGCGCTGTCGAAAGCCCGGTCTCAGCCGCAAGCCGCGAGAGGGTGAGCCGCTTTTGAGTGCGCAAAGACCGTAACTTCAGTCCAATGCAGTAAGGTTCCAGTGACCATTGGGCATACGAAACAGTCTTGGGCATCGATCGCTCCCTTTTGAGTGTTAGACACGTTTGAGTGTTAAAACATTGCTAACAAGTGTACGGCACGCGCAAGCCCGCAGGCCGTAACGCAAGGGCTGATCATTAGTGCGATGGGAACATGACCAAAGTGACGACTCGCGCGCGAAACCGTTCAATTCGAATGCATTTTCGCGGCATGGGTGCGGCAGTTTACATTCTCTATAGCGCGCCCGTAACGGCGCAGCGTGCAGCCGGCGCCCCCCGACGCCAGGCCCTCCTGGCAAGCAGTTGAATGCACCGGGCTGCAGCGCTCACAGGCAGCCCGCGCATCAGAGCATTTAAGCGCCGGGATAATGAATTCAACAGCAATGAGTCTCTGGCTCTATTGCATTACTCCCCCGACAAGAGGTTGAATTTCAATGAATTCAAATTTTTTTCGCAATCCCGAGTTTTTTCGCCGCGCCGCGTGCGCACTTCTGGTACTGGCCCTGGGCACCGGCTTCGCATACTCCGCAAAGGCTGAGCCCGAGAAGAAGCCCGCCGCGCCTCCGCCCGATGTGCTGGTGCTGAGCGATGGCGACACACTGCACGGCAAGTTAGTGAGCGAGATCGGCGGCAAAGTCACTTTCCATACCGAATCGCTGGGCGACGTCACGCTGACCTGGGACAAGATCAAGGAACTGCACACGACCGAGAAATTCGGCGCGCTTGAACAAAGCGCCGCCGGCAATGGCAGACATACAGCCACGAATATTCCCACCGGTACGGTGGACGTGAGCGAGGGAAAGCTGACCGTAAATGCCGCGGGCGCGCCTGCCGCTGTTCCAGTTGCCAAGGCGCAGTACGTGATGGATGAAGCCACGTTGCGCAAGCAGGTGCTTTCCGAGCCAGGCTTTTTTGCCGGATGGAACGGCGCCGCAACAGCCGGGGCGACAATTGTCTCGGCAACCACCGATCAGTACACGTTTTCGGGCGCGCTCGCCCTGGAGCGCGATGTCCCGGTGGTTCCGTGGCTCAACCCGAAGAACAAGACGCTCTTCGCTGTTAACGAGTCGTACGGCAAGACCACCCAGCCCGCCTATTCGTATCCTGCAACTCCCCCAGCCACAGGGAACGTGCCAGTGCCGTCGATCGTCACCAAGTCGTCCATTTTTCACGCCGGAGCCGAGCGCGACGAGTATTTTTCCCCGCGGGTTTATGCGCTGGCGCAGGTGGCATTCGACCACAACTATTCGCAGGATTTGCAGGCACAGCAGATCTACGGCGGCGGCTTTGGATGGACGGTGATGAAATCGCCCAAACACGAAGCGGACCTGAAAGGCACGCTGCAGTACGAGAAGCAGCAGTTCATCCCCAACACCGGCAACACGAATCAGGATCTGATCGGCTCGACCTTTACGGCGATCTATGTTGCGAATTTAAAAAGGGTGAGCTTCTCGCAGGCAGTCTCCTACATTCCCGCGTACAACATGATGAGCGCCTACTCGGCCAACGAGACCGACACGGTGGCCTTCCCTGCCTTCAAGGGCTTCAGTTTTTCTTTGGGCACTCTCGATACCTATTTGAACGATGCGCCATTCGGAGCAACCTCGTCGACTCCGCCCACCAAGCCGAACTCGTTCCAGTTCACCATGGGGCTTACATACGCCATCAAGTCGAAATACTGAGGCCGCGTGACTTTGCAACCGCCGAAGCGTACCGCCGGTCTCCTGACCGGCTGTACTGAGGGCCTCCCGGCCCTCACAGCTTCGCCAAGCCAGAAGATTCTGGTATTCGCTTCGACCCGCATGTAATTCCGCCTGGTGCACCGATCTCGTGACTTCGCAACCACATTGTGATTGGTGCGGGTCTGGAGACCCGCACTACAGCCGGTCGGGAGACCGGCGGTACACTTCATCGCAGCTTGTAACAAATTGAGGCTGAGGGGTTCGCTGTTGCGCGGGCCTGAATGAAGGCGAATAATGATCCGAACGGTCAGGAGCTTCCGATGTCTCGATCCACCGTCCGGATTATTCCGCGGGTTTTATCCATCGGCTGCCTTATAGCCTCCTGCAGCATTGCCCTGCCGTGCGCGGCACAGAACCCCGCTTTAAAACCGGTTTCCCATCAGGCTCCAGCGAAACAACCCGCGCCTTCCATGACCGTGCACAGCTTCAGCCGCATGGTCACGCTTGAAGTAGTGGTGAAGGATGCGAAGGGCAACCATGTCGCCGGGCTCAAGCCGGAAGATTTCCAGATCTTCGAGCAGACGCCGAGCAAGAGCAAAGCGAAGCGCGAGCAGAAAATCGCGACGTTCCGTGAAGTCTCGATGGCTGACCTGGAGGTGCACGATGCGGGCCTGACGGCGCAGATTCCAGCGGGCATCTCCACCAACGTGGTCGAGTCGCTGAAGGAGCCGATCCCGCCGACCATCATTTTTGTCGATGGCCTGAACACCGATCCGCAGTACCAGTCGCAGGTACATATACGGATGCTGAAGATGCTTCAGCAGATCCCGACCGACGTACCGGTCGCCGTCTTCCTGCTGGGATCGCGCCTCGAAATGGTGCAGGACTTTACAACCGACCCGAGACTCTTGCAGGCCTCCCTCAAGAACCTGACAACTCCAGCCGGCGTCGGGCTGGCAACTGTTGACCCTCGCGACGATCCACACTCATTGAGCAATGAGGAACAGAAATCCGGGATGTTCCCCCATGATTTAATCGAGTCCGCCAGAGAGTTTGAACTGAATACGTTCGCGGCCGACATGGACTCGCGCGTCATCAGAACCATCGAGGCGCTGCTGGCGATTGGCGGGCATGTAGCCGGTTATCCTGGCCGGAAAAACTTGCTCTGGCTTTCGACGGCTTTCCCCATCGCACTGGCTCCTATGAGCGAGATAACCGCGGCTGGGCAGGCCACGGGAGGAAGATCCGACATGGACCCAGGCGCGACAATTAAGAACGGCTGGGCAAGCATGTTCGACCCCGACGCCGGCAAGCGCGACTACTCGGTGCGACTCGAAAAGTTGAGCGCCGCCCTGAGCGACTCCAGAGTCGCCGTCTATCCCGTGAATATCGGCGGCGTGCAGACTCCGCATCTTTATGAGGCCGAAACCATCCCTGGACTTAACGGTCCGGAATATATGGAGGATGCGGTAATCCGCGATGATCGAATGCGCGGTTACGAGCGGGAAACCATGCACTCAGTTGCTGACGCCACGGGCGGCGCAGTCTGCCTCGGCGACAACGACCTGGCCGATTGCATCCACAAGGCCGTCGACGACAGCAGCAAGTTTTATGAAATCGCCTATTATCCCGATTCGAAAGACTGGAACGGCGAGTATCGCCGCATTATTCTCGACACGAAAGTAAAAGGCCTGCATCTCGAATACCGGCAGGGCTACTTCGCCAACCGTGAGCCGAGCGGAACAAGGCCGGCGACGACCTGCAGCGCGCTGCCTGCGAAGGCCCACTCGATGCGACCGCGATTTTCCTCGCGGCAAAGAGCGTGCCTCCCGATCCCAAACAGACCATGAAGTTCTATCTCATGATCAACCCTGCCGCGCTCACATTTACCGCTGCGGGCAACGGCAATCGCGAGGTTAACCTGCGCGTGGGCGTATGCACCTTCGACGAGACCGGCAAGCCGCTGCTTTACATGAGCGACGCAGTGGATCAGAAGCTGACCGCAAAGGAATATGCGGAACTGGCCCAGAGCGGATTGCCGCACCTGGTTGCGGTGGCCGGCCCCAAGCCCGCAGCAGTGCGGCTGGCGGTGATGGACGAAGCGAGCGGCAAAGTGGGCTCGGTGTTTGTGAAAACGGACGCGCCGGTGATTGCGGCGGCGGTCGGATCTGGCGCAGCTCAAGGTTCGCCACGGACTAAGTAATACGGAAGCCTGTCGAGAGTGGCGCTCAGGGGCCTTAGAGGCTGCGGAAAAGTCTCTCGGCGAAACTGGATGTCGGAATGAACATCCCCCGGGGGCTAAACTTGCTGCGGAAAAACTCTGCTAAGGGGCACGACTTCACAGGCTGCGGAAAAACTCGCATGGGACGCGGTTTTGTATCAGGGCACGAGTTTACTCGTGCCGATAAAGCTCGCCAAATGAGGGCGGGCTTCAGCCCCTGCGGAATCGTCTGATGGCGAAATTGCCTCGTTAGACGAGTTTTTCCGCAGCCTCCCAAGGACCACATCTAGTTTTGTGTGATTGGGATAAGTTGGAAGCCGTATTTTTTTGCCTGCTGCATGAGCTTTTGTTGGAGCCTGTGTTGGTTTTGTATTTCCTGCTGTGCGAAGACCGTTTCATCGTAGGCGTGCCGGTTGGTAAGCATGTGGAAGACGATGCGAGCCAGTTTGTGAGCCGAGGCGGTGATGGCCTTGGGCGCTCCCAGTTTGGCACGCATGCGGCGATAGTATTGGCCCAGCCACGACTGGCTGCGGAACAGCGACTGCGCGGCCATGCGCAGCGCCCTTGCCACGCGGTTGCTCACCTTGCGGGTGTGCGAACTGAGCACTTTGCCGCCGCTTACGCGGTTGTCCGGGCATAGCCCCATCCACGAAGCGAAGGCTCCCACATTGGGGAACGCCGACAGGTCAGGACCCACTTCGGTCAACAACGTATGGGCGGTCAGCGCATTGAGGCCGGGAACTTCGGTCAGATCCACCCCGAAGATGCGATACAGATGACCGCGCAGGTCGAACTTCATCTCATTGCGCCGCGGCCTGTGCCGGTCTTTTGGATCAGCCAGCACAGCTGTGTCCGGCCCGGCGCCATCGGAGAATTCGCCCAGCATCTGCTCGATCTCAACATCGCAGCAGGCCAGCAGTTGCTGGTAGCTCCGATACGCGGTCACCGACTGGCGAAGCGTAAACAGATGTTCCCGACGGTAGTCTCCGACCAGCGACTTGGCGATCGTTTCCGCGCTGGCCTTGATGCGCGGGTCGCGCAACTGGGCCAGCTTCAGCGGGTTGCGCTCTCCGCCCAGAATCGCATCCAGAATCGCCATCCCGGTCGTCCCGCTCAGATCGCTGATGACATGGTGCAGTTGCAGGTTCATCTGATCCAGCGCCTTCTGCATGTGCTGCAGATGCACCGCCGCCAGCCCCACCAGACTCTCCCGGTAGCGCATCAGCGACCGCACCGCGCACACCTGCCCCGACGGCCGGAAACTGGCCCGCAACAGTCCCACCGCGTGCAAATACTGCAGCCACTGACAATCGCTCACGTCCGTTTTGCGCCCCGGCACGTTCTTCACGTGCCGGGCGTTGACCAGGCACACCTTCATCCCACGCGCTTCCAGAATCTGAAATAACGGAATCCAGTACACCCCGGTCGACTCCATGGCCACCGTCTCGATTCGGCAGCGTTCAAGCCAGTCCGCGGCCGCTTTCAAGTCCTCGGTAAATGCCGCGAACCGCCGTACTGGTTGCGTATCCCGATCCGCGGGAACGGCGATGTAAATCTCAGTTGCTCCAATGTCCACCCCGGCCGCGTTCGGCTCCATCACCGGTGCCGCCACCAGCCCATGCGCCTTCTTTTTCTTCCTATCCTTGGCCAACACAACCTCCAGGCGTCATGTCAAACGGCCCGGACAATGCAAAAACACGCACTCTCCCAAACGGGATCGGCAGCCACAGGAAAAATAACCGCCGTCACCACTGACTCGAGCACAAAGTCCAGGACCACGCTGTTTAACGGGCTCCAATGGAAGCACCAATGGCTATTTCGGCCTACTTGCCGTCAACATGACAAAACTAGAATATCCCTCAGCCAAATGGTCCTTCCCTCATCGACCCGCCATTCGCCGGTCGTTCGCTGTAAAGCCCCACTCCTTTCAAAGGCCTTTTCGGCCCGGCTAAAGCCGTGCCCTTATTACAAGACTACTCAATGACAAGTTTGTCCGCAGCCTGTAAAGCCCGCACTCTTTGGGGGGGAGTTGTATGGGCACGAGTTAACTCTTGCCCACAGAAGAAACAAACCCGACTGTGGCTATCCCGAGATTTGCGGTCTCCTACCCTAGCGACAAGAACAAAAACGTTGCGAGGGTGGGGCACCCAGGTTTTTCACCCATCCGGGTCGGGGACGCAGGTGGCGGCAACAGGCACGGGCCGAGAACTCGCCATGTAACTTCACTAGCTTCCGTGGTCACTTTCCCTTTATGGGTTCTTTACGGTTTCAGTAACGGTACGGAAGCACTAAAATCCGGGCCGTCGGTTACCCGTTTTGGTCCCGATGCGCCGCCAAACCTTTTGCGTCCCAAAACATAGCTCAAAAAACCGACTGTGGAAAACAAGTGATACAAAACACATAGGGTTACCGGTCTGCCGAAACGCCAGAAACCCATTAACTAACGAGTAATCGAGATAGGTTACTTTGCTCTTGAAATTGTCCAAAATGCCGCCTTCCCGCCCGTTCTGACTGTGCATAATGAACTCAATTCTCGATTGAGACGGCGCTCGAAGAAGCGCCGGGGCCTTGCGGTTTTTTTTGAGTTGTTTTTTCCCCAGAAGATTGCGAGCGTTTCGAAGTTTGTTTTAGCAATAATTCGGTTTTAGTCCTCCGCGCTGAATCATCGCGAGCTGGACCGGCGTTTGCGGACCTGTGCGTTGGGCCTCGACCCGGTGAGTCGCGTTGAGCTGGCTGTTGCGGAGTTTCCTGCTGGTCTTTCCTCGAACGCTCCCATCAAGCGTGCTCCCGCTTGCCCGGTCCGGGTGAGTTGCTGCCTTCTCGCGCCGAAATCACCGGCCGGGCAAGCGCGGAGAAACGCGGAAGAGCGTTGGTAAGGATGGAAAGCGTTGGATCGACGCCGGCGGGCAGAAGGAAGTCGGCTTACACATTTGGCAAATTCCGGCTTGAGACGGATGGAACGCTGCTGCGCGGCGAAGAGCAGGTGCAGCTTGTCGAGGGCGAGCTTGTCGCGTTGCGACTGCTGCTGGAGCAGAGGGGGAAAGTGGTTACTCACGCTGAGTTGCGGCGGGCGATAGGGCAGGGCGAGCACGTCGACGCTGAAAACGTTAACGAGGCGATCGCGTCGCTGCGGGAGCGGCTGGCGCCTGAAGAGCACGTCCAGAACGTCCTGAAGCGGGGATTCCGCTTTGCGAGCGACGCGGATGAGGTCACGGGTGCGCCGGCCGCGGGGTTGCCGCATGTGGCCATTCTTCCCCTGACTGGCGAGTTCGGAGTTGCGGACTATCTGGGAGGAGCGGTGACTGAGGGAGCGATTGACCGCCTCGGCCGAAGACGGCCCACCGTGTGCACCCTGGCCGCCAAGGAATCGGTGGCCACGCTCGCGCGGCGCGGACTCACCGCACTCGAGATCGGACGGGCCATGCGGGCCGACATGGTTTTGACCGGCACGCTGCGCGCTTTGCCCGCGCACCATCGCATGCGCGCCGAGATGATCGAGGTTGAAGAAGGGCGTCCGCTGTGGACCGAAGACGTGCTGGTGGAGCGGATTCACATTCCAGGCCTCGAGAGGGAGCTGGCCGAGCTTCTTGCGATGCGGCTTGAGGGTGGAGCGGTTGCAATTTCGGCCTCGGACGAACCGGACGGCGGCGGAGAGAAAGAGCCGCATAATCGCGAGGCGTACGAGCTCTACCAGCGAGCGCGATTTGAGTGGCAGTCGCTGGAACGGCACCGGATGCAGGACGCGGTGCAGCATTTGGGGCGCGCCAGCGAACTCGACCCCTCGCTGACTGCGGCGCGGGTTGACTTGGCGCACCTCGCCATTACCGAGGCATTTCACGGCTATCTCTCGCCGGCGGTGGCTGTTGACCTGGTGCGCCACGCAGCCAGGCCGGGATTCGAGGACAGCACTGGAGAAGCGATGCTGCCTGCAGTGGGCTGGGTGAGCTACCACTACGATCGCGATCTGCGTGCGGCGCTCGACTCATTCGAGCGCTCCAGGCATTTACCGCATGATCCATGGATCTCTCGCGCGCGCGTGATGCTGGCGCTCAGCCGCCGGCGCTTCGACGAGGCCGCCCGGCTCATCCACGACGCTCTCGGCGCCGATCCCTACTCGGCATGGCTGCACGCGCGGTTGGCGTGGACTCACCACATGGCTGGCGATGCGGCTGCGAGCGTAGATGCGATCAAGGCAGCGCTCGAGCAGTTCCCCTTGCATGAAGGCGTTGATATGTACGCGGGAATTATTCTCGCCTTTAATGGTGAGGCGGAGCGCGCCGTCGAGATAGCCGGAGCTCTGGAGCACCGGCGGCCTTACTTCGACCCCGCAACCGCGGCGCACGCTTACACGCTGGCCGTTGCCGGACGCGGCGATGAAGCTCGGTCGGTTCTGGAGCGGATGGAATGGATGGGTCACGAGCGCTACGTGATGAACTCGCTCTCCGCAGCGGTCTACGTGGCGCTAGGCGAAACCGAACATGCGCTGGCTGAACTCCGGGCCGCCAACCAGGCGCGCTGCCCATGGTTCTTCCAGGCGCTCGCCGATCCGCGCCTTGCCCCGTTGCACAAGCTGCCGGAGTTCAGAGAACTGCAACAGATTTCAGTGAATATGGAACGAGGCGTGAGGGGCAATTAGGGCCGAGCGAGTCAGCGAGTCAGCGGGTCAGCAAGTCAGCGAGTCAGTAAGTCGGCAAGTCAGCGAGTTAGCGAGACGGCAAGTCAGCGAGTCAGCGAGACGGCAAGTCAGCGGGTCCCTGCATCCTTTGATCAGCCGCACACGTCGGGTGCCCCAGGTCCCTCGCACCTGGGGACCTGGGAAAGCGGATCTACTCACTCGTAGACTTGCTACTGCGTGGCCCCATCCTGCGCTAAACGCTGCCACTCTACGATTTTTTCCCGGATCGTCTGCTGCATCTGCGCATCTCCGGCCTGTTCAGCATTGGCGAGAGCACGCTCTGCCGCGCTCACTGCCTTGGCGGGCTGCCCCGTCTCATTGAACATCAGCGCCAGGAACCACAGGCTCTGCCCGTCTTTACCGCTGCTAATCTCGGCGGCTTTTTCAAAGTGTGGTAGTGCCTGATTAAAGCTGCTCTGCGCCGCCAGCACGCGGCCCAGATTGAATTGGCATTCGAAGCAATCCGGTGTGAGCTCCACTGCTTTGTTCAAATGCTCTACCGCACCCGGCAAGTCGCCGTTTCTGGCCAGCGCAGCGCCGAGAGTATTGTGAGCAGGCGCAAGATCAGGGTCCGCATCGAGAGCCATCTGGCATTGCTCAATACTCTCCGAGAGCCGGTCCTGATCGAGCATCGCGGCGCCCAGGCCGGCGTGGGCCATGGGGTCCCCGGGAGTCGCAGCCAGCGCCTTCTCGAAACTCTGCACCGCTTCGTCCAGCTTGCCTACCCGCGCCAGCGCGTAGCCCAGGTCGGAGTACACCGCTTCATTCCGCGAGCTGGTTGGATCGGCCGTCAGCGCGGAGCGATACTGCTCCACGGCCTCATCCACATTACCCTTCTGCTCCAGCGCCTCACCCATTTCAAAGAGCGTTTTGGCGTCGCCGGGCGATAGCTCCAGCGCCTTCTTGTAGTGCTCGATCGCTTCGTCCAGCTTGCCCTGGCGACGCAGGTCGGCCGCGGTGTCGAACTCGTGGAAGAAGTTTGCCAGCGGGGCTTCAAGCGACTGCCAGTAATTCTGCGGAACGTTCACAAACTCCGGCAGATTCACGGCGCGATTCGCGGCGGTTGAATTGTCGATCAGGATCGCGGGGCTCGAGTTCCCGTTTTCGTCGATGTGCGTCAGATACATCTGCGTGTAAGGCGAGCGCGCCTTCGACGAAAACACCAGCCATCGCCCGTTCGGCGAAAAGCTATGCCACGAGTTCATCGGCGACATGTTCGAGTTCAGCGGCCGCGCCTTGCCGCCCTCAAACGGAACAATGAACAGCTTGCTGTCGGGCCGCATCAGCATTCCATTCCTGGCCTCGACAAACACAATCCATTTGCCGTCGGGCGACACTTTGGGGAAGCTGTTGCTCATCCCGTTCTGCGACGCACCCTCGATAGGCTCTGCCGTTCCACCTTTACCGTCGTTGAACGGAATCCGGTAGAGGTCGTACTGGATCTGCGTTTCCTTTGGATCGTTGGCGTACTCGGCCTTCTCGTGTCCTTCTGGATACGCCGACCGCGCCTCGGCCCGCAAAAACACAATGTACTTCCCATCGGGACTCCAAACGGCTCCCCCCTGGACATAACGGTCGTCGTCGGCGCCGGGCAGCGGTTCGAGCCGCTTGGTCTCGCGGCTATACCAGGCCAGAATTCCGCGCGTGGGATAGAAGACCTGCAGGAACCGGTAATCTTTGAAGTTCATCACGTAATAGCGGTCGGCGATATCGCTTCGATGATTGGCCGACATCTGCGACCTGGGATCGTTAATCGTGGTCAGCACGTAATTGCCATCGGGCGAAACCTGCGACATGAAGCCGATGCGCAGATTGCCGCCCAGCGGACCCTCGAACGTGCTCCACTTCACGATGCTCGAGTCGTTCATCGTGGTCTGCGGCTTGATGGACATCAGGCTGTAGAGACCGCGGTCGTTGTCGGGCCCGTCTACGTCGAGACCCATCGTCTTGCCGTCGCGCGAGAACGAGTGGCAGTTGACGCACGTCGAGCTGCCGGTCATCAAAAGATGGCTTTGCGGCTGCGAGATATTGCGCAGGCGCCACGCAACCAGTCCCAGCATATGCTTGGGCAGCGGGCTGATGATTCCCTTCTTGCCTTCGCTCGGAATCAACGGCACGTCGCGATAGAAGATGGGCGCGCCCACCGGATCGCGCGACGTCTCGATCATCACCTCGCCGTGCGACACTGCGTGCTTCTGCTTCTCATCGGCGAATCCGGTGATGGTAATCGTCGCCGTCTTTTCAACCGACCGCTTCTTGATTTCGGCCCACGTCTTCTCGTCGGGAGTCCAGGTGTGTCCCGCGGCCTCTTCGGGCGTCAGCACCGGCGGCTTGTTGTTGTCGCCCACCACGCGCTGGTCGATTTCGCCGATCTGCAGCGGCGGTCCGTCGGTCTTCTCTTTGATCTGCTTGCCGCTGCCGGTGAAGGTCACTTCGACGCGCCAACTCTTCACCTCGGCATCCGCATCGCGCCAGCGAAAGACAGGCGCCACAATCTCGGGCGGAAAGATGGAACCGTCGTGCGGGTAGTCGACGATGATTTTCGCAAGCTCCGCAGACTCCGGCTTGACTGACTTATCGGCTGGCCCGGACGACGCGTATGAGGCGGCGAGACAAACCGCCGCAATCACAAATGCAACTGCCGCGCTCGCCAAAGCTAGCCGTTCCCGCCGCAATGAACCCCCTCGCTGCGCACACCAGTGCCATGGCGTCGCGCGGACACCCAAACAGTAATTAGGAGGAGCGGTTTGGGGCTGTGATCTGGCTCACGTGCAAGACGGCCGGTCAGGCCGAGCAATCTGTGCCGATAAGGGCACCTTCGTGCATGGGTAGAGCGTACGCCGAAGTGATCGAACGGAATGTGATGAGGAACAACCGCAGATCCCTCACTGCGCTCGGGACGATAGCAGTTTTTGAGGGTTCCCGGCGAATCACCGCCAATCCGTAAGCACCCTCTTGACGCGAACTCCTGCGCTCCTTTAATGTTTTTTCAGCGCGAAGGGCGCATCCAGTCCGCGGAAAGGGCCGTGCCCACCTTAGTTCACCACAACCTGGCGAATCTTCTTTCAGCCTGATCTATGCGGACATTCCAGGCGCAGCTTGAAAGGAGCTTCGTATGCCCGACCGCATCCTGCCCGACCGCCCCAACCTCGAACAATACAAAAAGCAAGCCAAGGAACTTCACCATGCCGTTGCCGCCGGCGATCCTGCCGCGTCGTCGCGCATGCGCAAGCATCATCCGCGCCTCCGCGATCTTGCTCCGGACCGGCCGCATGCAATCACTTTAGCCGACGCCCAATTCGTGCTCGCGCGCGAACACGGCTATGAATCCTGGCCCGCCTTCGCCAAACATATCGAGACGCTGCGCATCATTCGCTCCGTTGAAGAGCTCGACGATCCTCTCAACACATTCATTGAAGTCGCCAGCGTCGAACGCCATGGCTGGCATGCCTCTGGCACCCTCGAACACGCCGACATGATTCTGGCGCGTTACCCCGAAGTTGCCGCCGGCAGCATTTACAGCGCCGCTGTGCTTGGCGATGAGGCGGGCGTTCGCGGCTGGCTGGCGCGCGACTCGGCGCTTGCCAAAACTACTGGCGGACCGCGCCAATGGGATGCGCTCACCTACCTTTGTTTCTCGCGCTATCTCCGCATTGATAAGAGCGCGCTCCGAAGCATTCGTCTCAACTGCGCGAGCGCTGCTTGAGGCCGGCGCCAACGCTAATACCGGCTGGACCGAATACATTGACCAACCGCCGCGCCCAGTGATTGAAGCATGCGATTTACGGAGCCGCCGGGCTCGCGCAAAATGCGGGCCTGACACAACTTTTGCTCGACTATGGCGCCGACCCTAACGACGAGGAGACGCCCTACCACGTGCCTGAGGGCTACGACAACACGGTGCTCGAAATTCTGCTTCGCAGCGGCCGATTCAGCAAGGCAAGCCTTACCACCGTAGCCCTTCGCAAGTGCGATTGGCACGACGATAAAGGCCTGGAGCTTGCTCTCGAGTACGGCGCCGATCCCAATAATTTCGGGCGCTGGAACTCCTCATTCCTTCACCACTCGATTCGTCGCGATAACGGGTTGGTGATGATTGAGGCGATCCTCAACCGCAACGCCGACCCGTATTTACCGAATAAAGCCGACGGCCGCAACGCCATCCAGATGGCTGCTTACCATGGGCGCGGCGATATTCTTGCTGCGCTTGAGCGGCGCGGCTTCGAACTTCCATTGGAAGGTCTCGACGCATTGGTCGCGGCCTGCGCTCGCGCCGAACTCGAGACAGCCCGCAGCCTTGCTGCAGCGCAACCGCAGTTATTGGCGCAGCTTCTCGAAATGGGTGGTTCGCTTCTGGCGCGCCTTGCGGGCGCAGACAATGACGCGGGCGTGCGCTGTTTGCTCACGCTCGGCGTGCCCGCTGCGGCGCTCTGGCCCGAAGGTGATCCCTACTGGGAACTGACAGCGAACTCTACGGCGCTGCACGTTGCCGCCTGGCGCGCCCATCACGACGTGGTGCGCACACTTATTGCAGCCGGCGTTCCGGTAAACGCTCTTGACGCACGCAACCGTACCGCGCTCCAGCTCGCGGTGAGAGCGTGCACTGATTCGTACTGGAAATATCGCCGCCAGCCCGACTCGGTAGCGGCACTCTTGGCGGCGGGCGCAGCAACAGAAGGCATCGATCTTCCAACTGGCTACGACGCCATCGACGAGCTGTTGCGGAATCGCATGCAGTCTTGAAAGGGCACGGCTTCACATCTTGTGCAAAATATCGTTTCGGATAAGAGACCATCCCTCAGTGGCTAAAAAGGTTGCGGAAAAAGTCATCCAGTTCGATGCGGTTCCGGAAAAAACATCCCTCCGGGCATGAAGGCCGCCTCGTTTTGGAGCAATTTGCGGCACGATTGAAGCCGTGCCCTAATAAAAAACAAAACCTGCTGCCTGCAACCTGGGCTTCGCGGCATCCCACCCATCGAGCAAAAGACGCTCGATGGATGGGGCACCCCAATGTTTCATCCATCGCAGGTCGGAGATGCCGGTGAAGGACTGCTACAAAGTTTTGCCTCGGATACTTCAACTCAGAAATCGATCTAGCCACAATAAGTGAACAAAAGCGCGGTAAAACTGGAACTCCCTCGGCCCGCCTGCATAGTACATTTAGCACTTGGAGGGTCCACATGCTTTGGTTATACGAAGCTTTCTTTCCCGTTGTCTGGATCGCCTTCCTTATCTACTGGCAAATCAAAGCCATCAATACCAAGACCACTCAGCGTCTCGAGCCCCTGGTCTCGCGCATCCTTCGCGTCTTCACGTTCGTGATCGTGATCGCTTTACTCTCCATACCTCGCATCCCGCTGCACTGGCTTTACATCCAGCTCTGGCCGTCTGGCTTTTGGCCCTTCTGGCTGGGAGCCGCCATCACCGTCTCCGGCATTCTTTTCGCCGTCTGGGCGCGCGAGCACCTCGGCCGCAACTGGAGCCGCTCCGTCACCATCAAGCAGGGCCACGAGCTGGTCAAGACCGGTCCCTATGCCGCGGTTCGTCACCCCATCTACACCGGTACCCTGGCCGGTTTCCTTGGTATGGCAATTGCAGTTTCGCAGGTGCGCGGATTCATCGCTTTCGCCCTCATCTTCCTCGTCTTCTGGTTCAAGTTCCGCTTGGAGGAGGAGTGGATGCGCTCCCAGTTCGGGGAAACGTATGCTGCCTATGCCCGGCAGACCGCGGCGCTGGTGCCCTACATCCTCTGATCGACTGCGCCCCGAAACGCACTGCTACCGGGGGCGTAGCTGTTTCAAATGGTCGGGATCGCCGGCCATCCAAATTCTCAAGCGCCACTACGCCACGCGCGCCACACGCAGCACAGTGATGTCGTCGTTCTGCCCATGTTGCTGAGCAGCTTCGGCCACAGCCCTCGCGGTTGAGCCCGCTTGCAGCATTGATTCCACGCGGGAGAATCCAAGCAGTTCACGCTTTTCGTTTTGTGCTTCCGGTACGCCGTCGGTAAGAAACACCGCGACATCGCTCACGGCCATCTCTAGTTTTGTTTGCTGGTATTTCGCGGTCTCATCCAATCCCAGCGGCAGCGACCCCGGCAACGCAACCTCGGTCCCGTTCATATACGGCGGAAGGTGGCCGGCGTTGGCCAGCGTGAGCGCACCGTGATCTTCAAGGCGAACGATGAGGCATGTGGCGAAGCCGTCGTGGATGCGGCCGCAGAGGCGCCGGTTCAGTCCGGCAAGAATCTCGGCCGGCTCTTCGGTGTAGTCGCTCACTGCGCGAAGCGTGCCCACTATCATTGAAACGATCATGGCCGCGCTCAGGCCTTTGCCGCTCACATCGCCGATCACTGAAAGGGTGCGACCGCTCTTGAGCGGGATGACCTGAAAGAAGTCGCCGCCCACTTCAGCAGCGGGGAGATAGACGCTTTCGATTGCATAGCCGTCGATGTGTGGCAGGTTTTCGGGTACCATGACGCGTTGAACTTCGCGCGCCGCCGCCATTTCTCTATCCAGCGCCGCCTTCTCCATTTGCGAACGAAGATGGCGCCGGCCTTCGCTCCTCGATACATAAACCAGTCCCGTGTAACCCAGGCAGATACTTGCGATGACAGCGAGGCCGTCAAATATGAGCCGGCCTTGCAGGCGCGCAGTTTCGGCAACGTTCAAATGGTCGAGGTGGGGCCCGTCCGGGATCGAACGGATCAGCAATGCATTGCACGCAAACTGCAAAGCGAACAGGGGCAGACACGCCTTCCAGAACTTCGAGCGCAGTGTGACACCGGCGACGGTATAGCCAACCGCGAAGAATCCTGAAATCACAACCGAGATGGCGATTCGCAGCGTAGGCTGGCGACCCATGTCCATGATGTCGCCAACGAACCCCAGGCCGACGAAGATAAAGAAAACGGAGAGCAGGAAAATTGCGATCGAACTGCGGGGAATAGTTCGAAATGGGTTGGTGGCGTCCATTGAGTCCGGTCTATTCTCTTATATCGCGTTTTTCACGGATCGCCGACAATTGTACCGCCGTGCATAACAGGCGGGTGCCCATCTGGGAACCCCTCGAGGAGCGCGTCTCTGTTCTTGCGCCAGGGTGGGACAGCACGAACCCGCATAGGCCGAAGTTTCTACTCCCTTTTCCCTATATCGCGCCCCGCTGCGGCGCCCGACGCCCAGGCCCATTGAAAATTGAACCCGCCCAGGTGACCGGTCACGTCAACCACCTCGCCGATAAAGTAGAGCCCGGGCACGCTGCGGCACTCCATGGTCTGCGCTGAGAGCGCGCTGGTGCTCACACCTCCGGAAGTTACCTCGGCCTTCTCGTATCCCTCCGTGCCGCTCGGAGTGAGGGTCCATGAATGCAGCCGCCGCTCCAGCTCATCGAGCGCGTGATTGGTCCAGCTCGCGGGCGCGGCCACATCGAGCAGCCGGTCGGCGAGCCGTGCGGGAAGCGCCGCGCGAAGTGCGGACTTTGCTGACGTCAAGTCGCGCCGTGCACTCGGCGCGAGCAACGCCGCCAGTACATTCACGCCCGGCGCCCAGTCGATCCGGATCTGTTTCGGTTGAATCCAGTACGACGAGATCTGCAGAATCGCCGGACCGCTCAGTCCGCGATGCGTAAACAGCATTTTCTCAGTAAAGCTGCGCTTGCCCGCGCTCACCACCACCGGCGCCGAGACTCCGGCCAGGTCAACGAACTGCTCACGCTCCGCGCCTGCCAGCAAAAGTGGAACCAGCGCCGGACGGCAGGGCTCGATCGGAATCCCAAATTGCCGCGCAATCTCGTAGCCGAAGCCGGTCGCGCCCATCTTCTGGATCGACAGTCCGCCCGTCGCGACCACCAGCGCCGCCGCAGTAAATGAATCGTTGCCGGCAATCACCGCGAACTCGCCCGACGAATCATTGCGGCGCACCTCGCTCACTGCAGTCCCAGTTATTACGCGGACGCCGGCCTGGGCGCACTCGGCCATCAGCAGGTCCACAATCTGCTGCGCGCTGCCGTCGCAGAAAAGCTGGCCGAGCGTCTTTTCGTGGTACGCGATGCCGTGTCGTTCAACCAGCGCGATAAAATCCGCCGGAGTGTAGCGCGCCAATGCACTCTTGGCAAAGTGGGGATTGGCAGAGAGAAAGTTATCGGGCCGGGTTTGTAGGTTGGTAAAGTTACACCTGCCGCCGCCGGAGATGAGAATCTTCTTGCCCGGACGCTCGGCGCGCTCCAGCACCGCGACGCGCCGCCCGCGCCGGCCCGCCTCGATCGCGGCCATCAATCCCGCCGCGCCCGCTCCCAGAATAACGACATCGAACCTCAACTGATTCACGGTGGCTGCTTCGATTAGAGCATCTGCCCGTCAAGCAGCGGCTCAGCAAGCCGGCAAGACAGCAAGATGGACTGCTGGTTCATCGCCCCTCACCGTCGTGCTTTCTCCTTTGGTAGGCGGCAACCTTCTGTTTGTTGCCGCAGATATTCATGCTGCACCATCGGCGCGATCCTTTTTTGCTGGTGTCGAAAAAATGAACCACGCACGATTCGCACATGCGAATGCGCGATAAGTCCGGTTCCGCGAGCAGATCGGCCGTAGCATCGATGATGGGAGCCCAGAGGTCGGATGGCCGGCGAAGTTCAAACGACGTCTGGCGGGCGACCTTCCCGTCTCGCTTGTGAAGCAATGCGGGGAGCGGATGCTGAACCAACAGTAAATTCACTTCTGCGAGGAATGCATCTCCCGGCGCAGATCCACCTTCCATTCGAACAACCGCCTCCCGCAGTTTTTCTCTAAATCCGATCAGCTGGCCAAGAAAGGCCTTTGCCTGGGATGAATTGCGCCAGCTTCGGAGCTTGGTCTTAGCCTTGGCTGAAGTCACCTGGCCGGAAGCGATTAACCATCTTTCGAGCGCACGAAAATCCTGAAGCAGTTCGGTCGGCCCGTCCGCAAGCACCGGTTTCGTATTCAACAAGTCGAGAATCGGCCGGTTCGCCACGAACAAGAATCCGTCGACCCATTCAGGCGTTGCTTCAGATGTTGTTCGCATAATCCTCTCTTTTAAAATATCGCAAATAACTCTAACACCGTTATTGACATTTTTAACGGTGTCTAGTAATCTCACTTCTTGTAAGCGGGACCTTGCGTCACCGGGAGAGGAAATCACCATGACAACTTTTCATTATGCGAACGTTCAAGGCCTCAAGCTGTTCTACCGCGAGGCCGGTTCGAAGGCCGCCCCAACCATCGTGCTGCTTCACGGCTTCCCCAGTTCGTCGCATATGTTCCGCGACCTGATACCGCGGCTGGCAGGCAGCTTTCACGTGATTGCGCCGGACTACCCTGGCTTTGGCTATAGCGACGCGCCGGATACAGGAACGTTTGAATACACCTTCGACAATCTTTCTCTCATCGTCGAGGAAATGCTGTTTAAGGCTCTAGGCCTGAAGAAGTTCAGCATCTACGTTCAGGATTACGGCGCGCCGGTGGGCTATCGGATTGCCTCAAGGCATCAGGACGCGATCGAAGGCATCGTCGCCCAGAACGGCAATGCCTATGCCGAGGGTATTGGGCCGGCCTTCGACCCCATGAAGCCCTTCTGGGCAAACCGCAATCCGGAGACGGAGACCCCGGTACGCGAGCTGCTGAAGAAAGAGACCACCATCTTTCAGTACACGCACGGGGTCACAGATGTATCGCGAATCAGTCCCGACTCATACACCGTGGATCAGCTCTTTCTCGATCGCCCGGGCAACGATGCTATCCAGTTGAATTTGCTTCACAATTACCAATCGAATCTTGCCCTCTACGATGGGTGGCATGAGTTCTTTCGAACCCGGCAGCCGAAGACGCTGATCGTCTGGGGAAAGAACGATCCTTTCTTCACCGTCGAAGGAGCGAAGGCCTACCTGCGCGACATTCCGAAGGCGGAGCTGCACCTGCTCGATACCGGCCACTTCGCGCTAGAGGATCATTGCGACTTCATCGCGCAGCAAATCTTAAAGTCTCTGGCGTGATCGAAACACAGACCGTTCTCCATCTTGCACATTGCGCGACCAAGAGGATTCGCATCATGAGTTTTACTGAGAAAGCGACGGTAGTTGTGGTCCACGGAGCGTGGGCCGACGGTTCGAGCTGGCAGGCGGTCATGGGTCCGCTTGCGGAACGCGGCTTGAATGTAATTGCCGCGCCCATCCCCTTAACATCGCTCAGCGACGATGCTGCCGCTTTAAAGCGAACCATCGCAAGAACCGAAGGCCCGTTGATCGTCGCCGGGCATGCTTACGCAGGCGCAGTGATAGCAACAGCCAACGATGACCGAGTGAAGGCTCTCGTCTATATCGCCGCCCTGGCGCCCGATGAAGGCGAGACCGTTGCCCAGGTCTTTTATCGAGGCGAGAGTCATCCGAAGGCGCCGCAGCTCGCTCCGGACGCGGACGGCTTTATCTGGATGCCGGATGAAGGTTTCGCCGATGCCTTTGCCCAGAACGCTACGGCCGAACAAATTGCGTTGGCCAAGGCGGTTCAGAGGCCGATTTCAGTCAAGAGCATTCAGGAACCTGCGCCCGCTCCGGCGTGGAAGTCGAAACCGGCGTGGTACCTGATCGCGGAACAGGATCGAATGATTAACCCCAGGACGCAGCGCTTTATGGCAGAACGGATGAAGGCAACCATCCGATCGTTCGAGGTTGATCACACTCCACTGCTGACCGCTCCGGAAAAAGTTGTCGATATCATTCTGGAAGCCGCAAATGCGACGCTTGGTTAAGGCAGCATCTGGATTGCGAACGACATCAAAAGAAATCGAAGGCCATCCAGCATATCGGGGAGAAGATCATGAAGAATAGTGTCGCAATTGTGACGGGAGCCAGCCAGGGAATCGGGCGCGCCACCGCTATCCGCCTGGCCCGCGACTTCTCCGCGGTTGTATTGGCGGCCCGCAATGGCGAAGCGCTTGAGGAAGTTGCCGCACAGGTCAAAGCAGCGGGAGCCGAAGCGCTTCCTGTTGCGCTGCGACTTGAGCCGGACCGATGCACCCGAGGCTGTGGTCGGCGCCACACTTGAGCGTTTTGGTCGGATCGATGCATTGTTGAACATTGCGGGCGCGGTGCCCCAGATCGATCTTTTTGAGATGACGGATGAGCAGTGGAATGCCGGCATGGAGCTGAAACTGCACGGCGCCCGCCGCTTGACGATTCGAGCATGGGACGCGCTGAAGCAGGCGCAAGGCTCAGTGGTTTTCATGTCCGGCAGCGCCTCGCTCGATCCCAAGCCGGCCTTTGCCGCCGTTGCCGCGACCAACGCCGCCATTACCGCTCTGGCCAAAGCATTCGCCGAACAAGGCATCAAGGACGGCGTCCAGGTGAACAGCATCGTGCCCGGCGCCGTCATGACCGGGCGCCGCCGCTCGTTCCTCGAAAAGTGGGCGCCCGCGCACAACATGAGCGTTGAGGAGGCGACGAAAATGTTTCCCGAAGAGGCCGGCATCAGCCGCTACGGGCAGCCGGAAGAGATCGCCGAACTCCTCGGCTTCATGGTCTCTCCTGCCGCAAAGTGGATGACGGGTGCATCGCTCCGCATGGATGGCGGGGAAATCAAGGGCATTTAGAACCGGACGCATAGGTCTTGGTTTGATATCAAGCCTTCACCGTCGACTCCGACCCGCGATGGATGAAACATTGGGGTGCCCCATCCATCGAGCGTTTTTTTGCTCGATGGGTGGGATACCACGAAGCCCAAGTTGAAAGCAGCCGGTTTTGTTTCTTATCAAGCCGGTTGATCCGGGGTTCGTGCTTTCCCAGACCCCCAACTGCGAGGGACCCTGGGCCCCTGCAGACTCACTCGCTCGCTGATTTCCCCGTCCAAAAGCGGACAGAATTTTGCGTTTATGAACAAGGCCGGCCAAACCCTGCAATGTCACAACCGGGCTATCGCCTTGCCTTACTTACACTTGCGCAAACCCCTCCGCTCCGGATCAGTGGCCGCCGAATTGCTTCCTACCATGCATCATCGGGCTTTATTTGGAGGCAAGCTATGCCCTATTTTGAGAGGATGCGTGACGTCGTTTCTGAGCCCTTCAGCCCCGACGTGATCCGGCAGCGCACGACAGCCGGGTGGCAGATGGTTGCAATCGAGTGGAAACGGGAGCTGCCCGATGCAGAGGCCCCAACCGAGCGCGAGTTCGAAGAGGATGTTCCCTACGGGCTGCGCGTCAGTGACGACTGCCGGCGCCTTGAGCCCGACCCGCAAGAGCACCAGGTACTGATGCTGATCATGGACCTGCTGGTGGAGGACTTTTCCTATGCGGAGATTGTCGCCAGGCTGAACGAGAAAGGCTTCCGCATGAGAAACGGCCAGCCGTGGAGTCGCGTCGCCGTCTTCAGGATGATTCCGCGGCTCATTGAAGTGGGGCCAAACTTTTTCTCTTCGGGCGAGTGGGCCGAGCGACGTCAGCGCATCGAGCATCCGCATGTCGACGCCATGGATCGGCCCGCGAAGCAGCAGCACGCGTGGAAAAATCTCTTCGGGCGACGGACGCGGGAGTAGTCCGTCAGCGCATTGAGTCGGCTTGGCCCGGCCAGAGCCGCGTCCAACAGGAATCTCGCCTCCGTTGCGGAACCGATTCGCGCGGCATTGCGTAGCGTCTGAAAGATGAATCTCGCCTGCTCTCATCCTTGCACCGACAGGAGTATCAGCCTTGACTTCCTTCTTTAGCCAGCTCAGGCAAATCGCACGCAGACTGTGGAGAGCTCCTGTCTTTACCCTGATCACACTGTTTACTCTGGCTGCGGGCGTGGGCGCAAACATCGCGGTATTCAGCGTTGTGGAGGGTGTGCTGCTGAAGCCTCTGCCTTATCCGCATCCTGGGTCGCTGGTGGGAGTGTGGCACACGGCTCCGGGACTGAATCTCGACGACCTGAATATGGCGCCGTCAAACTACTTCATCTACCGCGAGCAGAACCGGGTGTTTGACGACATAGGCATCTATCAGGGAGACTCTGTGAGCGTTACGGGGCAAGGAAACCCCGAGCAGGTATCGGCGCTCGATGTGACCGATGGCGTTCTGCCGATTCTCGGGCTCAAGCCTCAATTGGGACGCTGGTTTAACCGGGTTGACGACAGCCCAAGCGGACCCGACACGGTGATGCTCAGCTACGACTATTGGCGGAAACGTTTCAGCTCGAACAAGTCCATCGTGGGACAAACCATTCAGGTAGACGGCAAAGCGCGCCAAGTGATCGGGGTGATGCCGAAGGAATTTCGCTTCCTCGATTGGGAGCCGCCCGCGCTTTTTCTGCCTCTTCGCCTGGATCGAAGCAAGACTACGCTCGGCCAGTTCAGCTATGACGGTGTTGCCCGGCTGCGGCGTGGAGTGACGATGCAGCAGGCGAACGCCGATGTGGCCCGTATGTGGCCCATCGTGCTCAACAGTTTTCCCAGCCCCACCCGGATTCAGCATTGACCTCTTCAAAAAGGCTCGCATAGGTCCCAACGTTCGGCCGCTCAGCCAGGATGTAATCGGAGACGTAGGCAAGCTGCTTTGGGTACTGATGGGCAGCATCGGAGTGGTGTTGTTGATCGCCTGCGCCAACGTCGCGAATCTGCTGCTGGTGCGCGCCGAATCGCGCCACCATGAACTGGCGGTATGCGCAGCCCTGGGGGCAAGCCCGTGGCGAATCGCCAAGCAGTTCCTGCTGGAGAGCTCGGTATTGGGAGTATTGGGCAGCGCGCTGGGGCTCGTGCTTGCCTGGGGAGCGCTGCGTTTGCTGATTGCGCTTGGTCCTGAGGGACTGCCACGATTGCACGACATCGGCATCGACATGAACGTGCTGGTTTTCACGCTATTGGTGGCGCTGCTATGCAGCCTGCTCTTCGGTTCCATTCCCGCTCTGAAATATGCCGGCACACGAGTGGGAACGGGCCTGCGCGAGAACCGGACGACCAGCCAGGGCCGTGAGCGCCACCGCACGCGCAACATTTTGGTGGTGATCCAGGTAAGCTTTGCGTTCGTGCTGCTGATCTGTTCCGGGCTCATGATCCGGACTTTTCGCGCATTGATCCACGTCGATGCCGGATACGATTCCGCAGCGAAGATCCAAACGGTGCGACTGGGCATCCCCGATGCCGACGTGCCTAAAGACGACGACGTCCTGCGCATGCAGCAGGCCATCGCACAAAAAATTGCTGCAGTTCCGGGAGTCGAGTCGGTAAGCTTCGGCGGTTCCGTGCCTATGGATGGAAACGGCTGGCACGACCCGGTATTTGCGCAGGATCGAAACTATGCGGGCGGCGCGTTACCGCCGTTGCGCGAATTCATTTTCGGCGCTCCGGGATTTCTGAAGACGCTTGGCATTCCCCTGGTTGCGGGGCGCGACTTTACGTGGGACGAGCTCTTTGAGAAGCGGCCCGTTGGCATTGTGAGCGAGAACTTTGCGCGCGAGTACTGGGGCAGCCCCGCGAATGCGATCGGCAAACACATTCGCGTGAGCTCGAAGGACGATTGGCGCGAAATTGTCGGGGTTATCGGCGATGTGCACGACGATGGCATGAATAAGGACGCGCCTACTGTGGCCTACTGGCCCACTTTGCTTTCGAACTTTGAGGGCGGTATGTTCACCGTTCGACGCTTCGTGGTGTTTACTATCCGCACTCCGCGAGCGGGTTCTGAAAGCCTGATGAAGGATGTGCGTCAGGCGGTATGGTCTGTGGATGCCAACCTTCCACTTACCGACATCCACACCCAGGACTACTACTACCAGAAGTCGATTTCGCGAACGTCGTTTACCCTCGTGATGCTTGGGATTGCGGCCGGAATCGCCCTGTTGCTGGGGATTGTGGGGCTTTACGGCGTGATTGCGTATTCAGCCTCGCAGCGTAAGCGCGAGATCGGCATTCGCATCGCCCTGGGAGCACAACGTAATGCCATCACCTCAATGTTCGTGCGGCAGGGGCTGGTGTTGGCCGGGTGCGGCATCGGATGCGGATTGCTGATGGCCCTGGGCGCTACCCGGTTGCTCAAGTCGCTGCTTTTCCATGTCAGTCCGGTGGATCCGGTTACGTATGTGCTGGCGTGCATTGCGTTGTGCCTGGCAGCTTTGTTGGCCAGCTACATTCCGTCGAGACGAACGGCAGCAGTAAATCCGGTGGACGCATTGCGGGCAGAATAAGGAGTCGTTTATGCCGGTTGAATCATGTGTCCCCATCATTCCGAGCGCGGACCTCAAAAAAACTCTGCGCCTGTGGGTCGATGGGCTCGGGTTCTCGACAAGCAGAGAGATGTATGATGACGGCCGGCTGATCGGCTGCATGCTGGACAAAGGCAAGATGTGGTTCTGGTTGAATCAGCGTGCCGGCGATCCGGTCAAGCCGGAGGAGTACAACGGAATCAGTCTCTACTGGGCTCCTGCAAACATCAACGAAACCCGGGAGCATTTGAAAAGCCTCGGATTCGAGGTTTCAGAGCTCGAAGATCGGGACTACGGGCAGACAGAATTCTTCCTGACCGACGATGACGGCTTCACGCATTGCTTTGGCGTGGCAACACAAAAATAGGCTTTGCGCGGGATAGGCTCGTGGACTCCCACGCTGGCGACCAAAACAAAGGCGTCGCGAGGGTGGGGCGCCCGGCATCTGTGGTTGTTCCTCGCGCATTTAGCTGTCGCCAAACACTCGCTGACGTGCTGATTCGCCGACTTGCTG
>CAVSYM010000017.1:0-87968 GCA_963732165.1 uncultured Acidobacteriaceae bacterium | reverse complement strand
AATGCGGTCGCCGCCATGACCGCCACGCTCTTGTCGGCCCAGGGATAGCGTTTGAGCGTCTCGGCGGCGATGCGGACGCGAAAGTCGACCTGGCCGTTTTGGCCCCGATACCACGGCGCAATACCCCGTCGCGGTCCTCGACGGCCGGATGGGCGAAATACTTTTTCACGGGCTGGGCGTCGGCTGCCGCGGCCCAGATCGGCCCGCAGAGCATCGTCGCCAAGAACAACGGTGGCAGAGAAGCGGCCCATCGCGGGCTCCTTTCGCATCGGGTGTGAGCGGTTGCCCCGCGATGTTTCCGGGGGCAGGCGGGATAAGAGCGCCGTAACACTTTTTCACACTATAGCCCGGTGCGGGCGGCAAAGCAACATTCCCGTTCGCTCGTGTCCGGCGATGAGGCGACGTTTCCCAGGCTCCCGGCACGGTGCAAATGGGTTAGCGAAGCGTCAAGGGGGCGTGACTGTGTGTTTGGCCGGAGCGGTCATTAACTGGCATACGTTTCTGGGGAAACATCCCGCAACCCGCATTGCTCTTTCTATTGCTCTTTCGCCCCGCTAACTCCCGCAGTGTCCATCGTGGATCGCTCAGCCCGCAACTCACTTTCCGATCGGCCCCCTCTATAGGCCAATCGCGGCGGGCCGGCCATCCGAAATGCTCTGAACTGCTTGACATCACAGGCGTTACGGAATCTGCATCCCGCTTCTCTTCGGGACGCCCGCGAGGCATCTTGTCGGCCTCGGCCGAATGCGTGCTACCGCGAATGTGTGCTAAACACAATATGTCTAAAATACGTCAGTTTGGCGGCGCATCGGCAGTCTTCTGCAAAGCTCCGCGAGATCACACTCTCGTTCCAGCTGAAACGCGCTGAAAATGCACGCCACAGTGCTTCTCGGCCCCCTGGACGCAAACCCAACAACAAAGGGGAGTTTACCCATGAAGAAGCCGTCGCAACAGGTCCGATTCATCCTCGGGGCGATCCTGCTCCTCGGGGCGGCACTTGCCGCGATCGTCCAGCAAGGCTTCGTTGTCGCTGCCCAGCCGGCCGGCGCGGCCCCGAGCGGCGGCTGCACAATCCAAACCGGCGAACTGCCGCCGGCCACGATCGGAAGCGAGGCCGACGAGAAGGCGATCCGCGCGACGGCCGACGACTTCGTCAAGGCCTTCAATGCCGCCGACGCCAAGGCGGTCGGCGCCCTCTGGGCGACCGATGCCGAGTACACCGACGAGTCGGGCCAGTCCTACCACGGCCGCGCGGCGATCGAAAAGGAATACGCCGACCTGTTCAAGGAGCATCGCGGCGCGACCATGACCGTCAACATCGAGTCGATACGCTTCCTGGGACCCGACATCGCCATGGAAAAGGGCATCGCCAAGGTCAAATTGCCCGGCGGGCGATGCCGCCATCGGGATCGCGTTACACCGTGGTCCACGCCAGGCGCGACGGCAAGTGGATCATGGTCGTCGGGCGGGATGCCCCCTACGTGCCCGGCTCGAACGAGGATTACCTGAAGGACCTCGAGTGGCTGATCGGCGATTGGACCGTCGACGCCAAAGACCGGCCCGCTGCGGCTCCATTTCGAGTGGATGGCGCAAAGGAACTTCATCAAGAACACCTACATCGTCACGAAAGACGGCAAGTCCACGTTGACCGGAGGCCAGATCATCGGCTGGAATCCCAAGCTGGGGCGCATCGTCTCCTGGCACTTCGACGCCCAGGGCGGCTTCGGCAACGACGTGTGGACCAAGGACGGCTCGAAGTGGGTCATCGAGGCCACGGGCGTGTTTCGCGACGGCAGCGAAAGCACCGCGGTCAACATCGTGACGCCCATCGACGCCAACAGCTTCACCTGGCAGTCGCTGAAACGCACCCTGGACGGCGTGAGCCTTCCCGATATCGCCGCCGGTCAAGATGGTGAGAGTGCAGTCCGGCAAGTGACGTGCTTTCCCATCGACGAAATAGTCCGACGATTTCCTGAAAGGTGTCTCTTATGAACAAAACGATGATCAGTTTGACAGTTGGCAGCGGCCTTGGCGCTGTTGCGGGGCGCAAGTCGTCCATGCCCGTGGTTTCGGCGGCGCCCATGCCGGCGGCGGAGCTATCCGCCGGCGGATATCATGAGGGCGGCGGCTACCACGGCGGCAGGCCGGCGCTGTCACGGCGGGTCCAGCGGCGAAGTCTACCACGGTCCCGGCGGCACGACCGTCGCGCACGGCACGGCGGACGTCCACGGCGGCCGTCGGGCCGGACGGCGCTGCCGCCGGCGGCAAGGAGGTCAGCGGCACCGCGGTGAAAGGCCCGGAAGGCAATGACTATACCCACGAAACCGTCGGCCGGGCGCGGTGCCGCCGCGGGGCCGCGAAAGGCGCCGAGGCCGGGCGATACGCACTCGCTCCGGCAGCGCGTATCACGCTGCGGGCGGCGCCACGCTACGCCGCACGGCGTCGCGGGCTACAGTACCGCGCGCACACGTCGCCTTGCCAACCGACGCCGGCTATGGCATGTCGGCAGCGAGAACCGGCACGGCTGCCTACGCCGGATACCACCAGACCGAGGCCGTCAGCGGCAGCGTCTACGCCGCCCGCGGGGCCGCCGTCCGCACCGCTTATAGCGGCCCCGGCATGTACGGCCAGGGCTGGCATGCGGCCAACCCCGGCGCCTGGGCGCCGGCGGGCTGGACGGCCGGCCAGGCATGGGCGACGGCCACCTGGCCGGCGGTCGGAGCGTCGCTGGGCTGGGGCGCAGCGTGCAGCCAGTCGCTTACAACTACGGCACCAACGTCACCTACCAGGACAACCAGGTCTACTACGGCAACCAACCGGTGGCCACGGCCGACGAGTACTACCAGCAGGCTGCCACGTTGGCCCAGAGCGCTCCCGCGCCGACGCCAATGCGGACGACTGGATCCCGCTGGGCGTCTTCGCCCTGGTCCAGAAAGAGCAGTCCGACCCGCACTACGTCATGCAATTGGCCGTCAACAAGTCGGGGCGCTATCGCGGGCAACTATTCGGACCTGATCAGCGGAACGAACGTCCCGATCCAGGGGGCCGTGGACAAGAAGACGCAGCGCGTCGCCTGGACGGTCGGAAACAACAAGAACACCGTCGGCGAAACGGGGCTCTACAACCTGACCCAGGACGAGGCGCCGGCGCTGATCCACATCGGCAAGGACAAGACCCAGCAGTGGATGCTGGTCCGGCTGAAACAACCGGAACAGGCGGAGAGACCTGCCGCTCTACCAATAGCCGTGGTAATAGTGGGGACGGCCGTAGTAATATCCGCCCTCGACAACCCCGGGCGGAGGAGGCGGCGGCCCTTCTCGACGACCACCCCGCGCGGCACGGGCGGCGATTCCTGCATCGCCGTGATCACCTCCGGGCTGACGCCAAACTGCTTCAGTCGAATGATGTCGTCGGGTTGAATCGGGACAACCATGCGGCCGGCGCGGACTTGGTTGATGATGATCCCGTCGTCCACGTGTTGCTGCGTCATGGCGATGACGTTGTTGACGGTCACGGTCCCGACGGGTTGCGAGGCAGCGGCGATGGCGGCTTGGCGCTGGGCGTCGGCCTTGTCTTGGCCGGCTGCCGATGGCGGCCCCGGTCAGGGCCCCGGCGGCCGGCGCCGATGGCCGCTCCGGCCCCGGCGTGCCCGCTGGCGTTGCCGATCAGGGCACCGATGCCGGCCCCGCCAAGGCCGCCCACCACGGCGCCTTCCGTGGTATGGTCGGGCGCTTCGCACCCGGACAGCAGGACAACGCCCAGTAGGAGACCTGAAGACAGAAGATGGAACTGAACGTGTTGCATGGAAAGGCCCTCCGTAGCCTTGTTGCGTCCGAGGAGACTAGCAAAAACATCCAGCGCGGTGCCAAGAGGGCTTTTACGCCGAATACCCCCCCACCGACCGGATACCTCTTCCTGCTGCCTCCCCTTTGTGGAAGGTGGAGGCGGCGATTGGGATCGTGGCCCAAGAAAAGCGGAACGCTTTCGAGGCCCGACCTACGGGCCCTATTATCGGCCGCGAGGGGGCCGGGACCTGAGAGGAATCGGAAGTCGGAATTCGGAGCAACGCGCCCGCAGCTAGCCACCCTCCGAATTCCGACTTCCGAATTCCGAATTTGCCCCCCCTCACGCCCCGGCGGGCAGGGAAGTCATCCACTCCTCGAAGAAGGCGGTCACGTTGCGAAGCGGCGTGCCTGGGGCCCAGGGGCAGCGGGCGATGACGCCGCTGCCGAAATCCATGAGGCGGCGGACCCGGCGGACGTCCTCGCGAACATCGTCGTGGGTGCATGGCGGCGAGCAGCCGCTCCACTCCCGGGTCGAGCCAGAAGGTCACGCGGCGGCGGCACTCCTTGGCCAGTTGCTCCAAATCGACGGTGGGCACGGCGGTATAGATGGCGTCGAAGCCGGCTTCGATCAGGTCGTTGAAAAATTCGGCGACCTTGCCTTCGGAGGAGAAGAAGGCGAATTTATCGTGGTCGTGGAGGATTTGGCAGTAGTCGCGATAAAGAGGTTTGAGGACCTGCCTCCAGAGCCGGGAACTGCTGCGCACGGCGGCGGTCCCCACGGCGTCGCGGATCGCCACGGCATCGACCTCGGTGGCGGCCCAGAGTTCCAGCTCGCGGCGGAAATGCCCGTCAAGCCGGGCCAACAGCGTCCGGCCCTCTTTCTTGCCGCCGCTGAGATCGGCCAGGGCGTTGTCGGGGCCGCGGAGGGCCTGCATGCGGCCAAGCGGTTGCACGTCGCTGTGGGCCAGGGTGAATCGGGTGCGTGCCGGCACAACTCCGGCAGGCCGCCGCAAACTTGCCCGCCTCCAACCGCTCCGCCGGCGGCTGGTAGTCGGCAATCTCCTCGGCCTCGGCCAGCGGGGCGTGCTGCAACGCCCCCAGTTCGCCGTGCGGACCGACCTGCCACGTGCAACCCCAGGCGTCGGTGTAGGATTGTCCCGGCCGGCCGGGCGACAGCTTGGGCCGCTGCCCGCAGCCGATTTCAACTCGACCTCCGCCAGGTCGCTGGGAAAACGAAGGTTCAACTCGGCCAGGGCCTCGGGGGCCCGTGCTCTCGGCGCCGTGCAGGAGCCACAAGTCGCGCGGCGCGGTCCACCGGCTGGTGATTGAGCGTGCGAATGACTCGATCTCGCGATGTCATCAAAGCGTCCTCTGTCCATTCATACTTTAGACAGCCGGCAGCGATTTTGCAAAGTCCCCGCATGGGGACTGTCCCGATTTTCGCGGTGCCGGCAGTGCTTCGCTCTCACATACCGACGTTTTCGCCGCGAAAATGGGACTGTCCCCCTTGCTGCCCCGGCTCGCCCAAACGGGGACAGGTCCATCGTTTTCGGTCAACGAGCTGGTTGGCCGACGCAACGCCGATTGGCCGAAAAATGGACCAGTCCCCGGCTGGTCGGCCGCGGCCTACGGGCCGGCCACTTCCGGGTCCAGCGACGTGCCCGTCTCCTCGTCGCGGGGCATCTGGATCTCGTGCAGCAGGTGCCGGCGTCAAGTGGCTGTGCCGGCGGCTGTAGGTGAAGTAGATCACCAGCCCGACCACCAGCCAGATCACCAGCCGCAGCCAGGTGTCCAGCGGCAGGAAGAGCATCAGCACCACGTTGACCAGAATGCCCAGCGGGGCCACCAGCCAGATCGCCGGGCAGCGGAAGGGCCGCTGGGCGTCGGGACGCTGGACGCGGAGGATCAGCACCGCCGCGCAGACCATGACGAACGCCATCAGCGTGCCGATGTTGACCATTTCTTCCAGCTTCTGGATGGGCGTCAGGGCGGCCACCACGCAAATCACCGCGCCGGTCACCATCGTGGCGATGTGCGGCGTGCGGAAGCGGGGATGGACCGTGCCGAAGACCCGCGGCAGCAGGCCGTCGCGGGCCATGGCCATGAAGATCCGCGCCTGGCTGAGGAACAGCACCAAGAGCACGCTGGTCATGCCGGCCAGGCCGCCGGCGGCGATCAGCCCCGTGGCCGCGTTGAGCGTCGCGGCTGTGCTCGGCCGCGGCCTTGTCGGTGAAGGCCGCGGCGATGGGGCGCCTTGATGTCGATGTCGGGATAGGGGACCATGCCCGTGATCACCGCCGCCACGGCCATGTAGAGCACGGTGCAGAGCAGCAGCGAGACGAGGATGCCGATGGGCACGTCGCGCTGCGGGCGGCGGGCCTCTTCGGCGTGGGTCGAGATCGAATCGAAGCCGATGAAGGCGAAGAACACGATCGACGCCCCGAGCATGATGCCCGACAGGCCGTAGGGCATGAAGGGCGTGCGGGTGGCGTCGTCGATGGGCACCAGCCAGCGATTCAGCCCCAGCAGGCCCAGCATGCCCCAGTGGGCGGTCTCTTCCTTGGCCCCCTCGGCCCGGACCATGGGTAACAATTGCTCGACCACGGCCCGATCGGCCGCGCTGCGGGGCAGGTCGGGCGTCTTCGCTGCTTGACGGCGGCCACCATTTCCGCGGCCTGGGCGGCGGAGAGTCGGCCCGCCTTGGTCAGCCGCTGGGCCTCCTGCGGGCCCATTCCCGGCGATACGTGGCGGATAGATGCCGGACCAGCGCCTCCGCCCGGCCGCTCGCCCGGAACTGCTGCTTCAGGCAGGCATCGACCATTTCAGGCGTGACTTTTCCCGCCGCCTCGGCCGCCGGCAGCAACTCTGCGACCAGCGCAGCTCACCTCGTCATCCTGCGGCGGCAGATCGAGCTGGTTCTGCATCCTCGTCACCTCGACGAGGAACCTGCCGGCCTCGGGCGAGACCTGTCCGCCACGCTGCAACCGCTCGATCTGCTCGCGGCTCCAGCGGACGCGATAGGCGGCCGCCAACGTCCCGGCACCAGGGCCTCCGCGGGAGGGGCAGTCGCCTCGTGGCAAGACTTCTTCTTGACCAGATCGGGCATCACCGGGTCCTGCGGCAGCATCCGCTGCGTCACCGCCACCTTCGTCCAATTGCCCCGATTCAGGTAGCCGCAGCCCACGATGATCACGAACACCACGACCGTCACCTTGATGATGACCAGCAGGGCGTTGGTCCGGCGCTCTCGCGAATGCCCAGGACGAGGATCGTGGTGACCACGGCCATGATCAAGAGCGAGGGCAGGTTGAACCAGGGCCGGCCGTCGAGTCCTTACTGCGCGCCCCCGGCCTTTGAGCCACCCGCCGGGCCTCAGGCGCCCGGCCAATTGCGCACGGTAGTTCTGATTGGCCCGCCGAATTCGGGCAAATCCACCTTATTCAATCGGCTGACGGGCTTGCGCCAGAAGGTGGCCAACTATCCGGGCGTGACCGTGGAACAGCGCATGGGCGTGATGGCCGGCGTGGGCCGCGACGACCTGACACTGATCGATCTGCCCGGAATTTATTCGCTCACCCCCTACTCAGAAGACGCGCGCGTGGCCGTGGAAGTGCTGGCCGGCACGATGCACGGCACTCCAAAGCCCGACGCGGTTTTGCTGGTGCTTGACTCGCAGCACCTCACGCGGCAGTTGATGCTGGCGGCGCCGGTGCTGGCCACGGGATTGCCCACGCTGGTGCTGTTGAACATGAGCGACCTGATGGAGCAGCGCGGCGGCAAGGTGGACTCGCTCGAACTGGCACGGGAGTTGAACGCTCCGGTTGCGCAGATCAGCGCGGTGCATGGAACCGGCCTTAACGCAATCAATCTGTTTCTGAATCAACCGGGCAACGGAACCGGCTCGCACCCTCCGCTAACGCTGCCGGTGATTGGCAACGCGGCCAGCGCGCATACGTGGGCCGCGCAGGTGAGCCGGCGAACCGGATATCGCGCGCCGCTTTCGGTTGAGGGAACGCGGAAGATCGATGCGGTGCTGCTGCATCCCATTTGGGGACCGCTGCTTTTTCTGGCGGTGGTGATTGGCGTATTCGAAGTGGTTTTCTCGATCGGCCAGCCACTCTCCGACGGTTTCGGCGACATTCTGGCGCGCATGGGCGATTTGGCGCGGCCGCTTTTGCCGGTGGGTTGGCTGCAGTCGCTGGTGCTGGACGGCATTTGGAAGGGCATCTCGTCGGTGCTGGTATTTCTACCGCAGATTCTGCTGCTTTTCCTGTTTATCGGCGTGCTTGAGGATTCAGGCTACCTGGCTCGCGCGGCTCTGATTGCGGACCGAGTCATGCGGACCATCGGACTGAACGGGAAGGCATTCATCCCATTGCTTTCGGCCTACGCCTGCGCGGTGCCCGCAATTATGGCCACACGCACTATTGAGAACAAGCGCGACCGGCTGGCCACAATCCTGGTGACGCCGTTCATGACCTGCTCGGCGCGGCTGCCTGTTTACCTGCTGCTGATTGCGGCGTTTGTGCCGCACATTTATTACCTGCACGGATTTCTCGGCCTTCAGACAATCGTGATGCTGGGGCTTTACGTGGCCGGATTTGTAGCGGCATTTACGACGGCGCGGCTGTTGAAGAGCTCGATTCTGAAATCGAGCGAGACGCCGTTCATCCTTGAGCTGCCGCAGTATCGCATGCCCACTGTGCAATCGCTGTTGCTGCGCGTGATCGATCGCGGACGCATTTTTATGAAGAACGCGGGCACGGTAATTGTGGGCGTCACCATGGCGCTGTGGGTGCTGGCGCATTTGCCGGTGATCCACACGGCAACCGGCACTCTGGCTGCGCCGGAGCTGGCCTCGAGCGCGATCGGGCGGATGGGCCACTTTATCGAGCCGGTGATTGCGCCACTCGGCTTCAACTGGAAGATCGGCATCGGGCTGGTATCGAGCGTGCTGGCGCGAGAGGTAATGGTGAGTACGCTGGGCACGCTCTACGGCGCCGATCCCAGTACGCAGGCGCTGAACCTGCAGACGGCGCTGCACCACGACATGACGCTGGGCGGCGCGCTGGCGCTGATGATTTTCTTCGCCTTCGCCATGCAATGCACGTCGACCATGGCGGTGGTAAAGCGCGAGACCAACAGCTGGAAGTGGCCGGCGGTCCAGTTCCTCTATATGCTGGCGTTGGCTTACGGCGCGGCCTTCGTGGTGAATCACGTGACCATGGCGCTGCTGGGATAGCATCGGCTCAATTCTCCGGTTTTACGAGTTTAAAAATTCCAATCGGAAATCCGTAGGCAATTTTGCCGTCCACGCGACGAGGCTGCACGTCAAGGAAATCCTCGTCGAGCGCGGACACTAACATCGCACGTATCCGCTCCTCGTCACCTTCAAGTGGGAAGGAACGCGAGAGCAGCGAGTCGAGATCGCCGGCGAGGCGAAAGTGTTCCACGTGCGATAAGACCAGGCCGGCTGTTGCGAAAAGCACCCCGAACTCGCCAGGGGTCAGAGCCTTCTGGTGCGAGTTGTCGCGAAGGCACTCCAGAAAGTTGAAGGCTTTGGCTTTTTCTGGCGCAGGCGCACTGTCAACAATCAGAATGGTCCCACCAGGACGTGTAACGCGGGCCATCTCACTGAGCACGCGGCCGGGATCGACGAAATGATGGAAGGCGTATCGCGAGGTGACGATAGAAAATGCGTCATCCGCAAAGGGTAGTCGCGCAACGTCGCCCTTAATCCAGGAGACATTCGTGAGGCGGCGCTCGGCTTGCACGAGGAACGCCTCGGCGAGCATGGCGGGGGTGAGATCGATACCTGTAGCTGATCGCACGTGCGGCGCAAATGCACAGACAACCAGGCCCGGACCGCAGGCAACATCGAGGAATTCATCGGCTGGGCCGGGTGCGATGAGATTCACCATGCGCTCGAGCAGCCCGTCGTTGCGGATGGTCGCTGAGGCTGCATAACCAGCAGCCTGGCGCGAGAATTGATCGATGACGATAGAGCTAGTGGTGATTGAAGCATTGTTTGAATCTTCAGTTGTCATGGTTGGTGGCCTATTCCTTGCATTGCGTCCGAATGGAGATTGTCGCTTTTCTCGACGCCGACTGCGCCTTAAATGAGCATAAGGAACTGCGTGGCTGGTGAAAAGCTCAGAAATTACAGCGTAATGACATTTACAGTGCATTTTCATGACGCGATCCCCCCCATTGCGTCTATCCTCACTAAACGGCCCCTACTTTCCCCTGAGGAGAGCCATGACAACCGCATACATCAATCGCATTGCAACGGCTACGCCTCCGCACGATGTGCACCAGGCGTTTATTTCGTTCGCCGAAACGCTTGTGCCTGAGGGCACAGAGCGAAGCCTTTTCAGGCGCATGGTGCGCATGTCGCAGATTGAGCATCGGTTTTCGTTTATCGAGCCGGTGGCGTCAACCGACGGCAAATGGCACGACGCGGAAGGAATCTACGTGCCGGGCAGTTTTCCTGGAACCGCGCGGCGCATGGAGGCATTTGAGCGATTTGCGCCGCAACTGGCGCGATGCGCGCTGAAGAAGCTCGCGCTCGGCGAAGAGGAACGGCGCAGCATTACGCACGTGGTCGTGACGAGTTGCACGGGCCTGTATGCGCCGGGACTGGACTTCGATGTGGTGGATGCGCTGGAATTGAAGCAGCCGGTGGAGCGGACGATGATCGGGTTCATGGGCTGTTATGCGGCCATCAATGCGCTCAAATCGGCGCGTCACATTGTGCGCAGCGAGCCGGATGCGTGCGTGCTGATTCTGAATCTCGAGTTGTGCTCGCTGCACATGCACGAAACGCCCGAGCTCGAACAGGTGCTTTCATTCCTGCTGTTCGCCGATGGCTGCGCCGCATGCCTGGTGAGCGGGCGGGCGACCGGATTGGCTTTGGATAGCTTTCTGGCATTGCGGCTGCCCGAGACCGCGCACCTGATTACGTGGAAGATCCGGGAGATGGGGTTCGACATGCAACTCTCGGGGCAGGTTCCAGCAGAGATTCGGCGCACGCTGGGTGAAGCGGGCGGCGAAATTACGCAGGGACACGACGTGAATGCGATTGAGCTTTGGGCCGTGCATCCGGGAGGGCGGACGATTCTGGATGCGGTTGAAAAGGGGCTGTCGCTGAGGCCCGACGCGTTGACCGAATCGCGGCGGGTGCTGGCCAATTACGGCAATATGTCATCGGCATCGGTGATGTTTGTGCTGCGCGAGTTGATGCAGAGGGCGCGAACGGGACAGCCGGGTTGCGCAATGAGTTTTGGCCCGGGAGTGACGGCGGAGACGATGCTCTTTCATGCGGCATGATGTGCCCGACATGAGCCGGCGCGCGCAGCCTGCCGAGTTGTCCGAACTGATGGACGGGCCATGCAGCCGCGAGGATTTGCGCAGGTGCCTGCGCGATCTTGCACGCGTAAATGCGTGGCTGCGCGGCTACCGTCCAACGTTTGATTGGCTCGATACGTTTGCGGCCTCTCGCGGGCCGTTGCGGATTCTCGACGTTGGATGTGGCGATGGAGAGACACTGCGAAGGATTACACTCTGGGCACAGAGAAAGCGGGTTGACGTACAGTTGATTGGACTGGATTTGAGCACCGATGCGATCGGCATTGCC
The DNA here is from genome assembly GCA_963732165.1 of uncultured Acidobacteriaceae bacterium. Classification (GTDB taxonomy): domain Bacteria; phylum Acidobacteriota; class Terriglobia; order Terriglobales; family Acidobacteriaceae; genus Telmatobacter. The sequence continues at coordinate 76,547 of CAVSYM010000017.1, read as the reverse complement.
GAAGAGGCGACGCCGCCGGAGTGCAGAATTGAGTTTATTGCCACGGATGTTTTTGAATATGAACCGCGGGAGCCGGTCGACACGATCGTGAGTTCGCTGTTTACGCACCATCTCAACGACGAAGAAATTGTGCGGTTCATTGGTTGGATGGAAAGACATGCAAGGCTGGGGTGGTTTGTGAACGATCTTTCGCGCGCGGAGACTCCTTACCGGCTTTTCAGGTTGCTGGCGAAGGCGGCGCGGCTGCACAGGTTTGTACAACATGATGGACCTGTGTCAGTGGCGCGGGCGTTCAGGCCTGAAGAATGGCGGCGGCTGTGCGCGGGGGCGGGGCTTGCAATTGGTGAGTTTTCGATTTTGAGTTATACCCCGGCGAGGCTGTGCGTGACGAGGAGCAAACAGTCGTGAGCGACACGCTGCGATCGGTTGACAACCTGGTGATCGGCGGAGGCCTGGCCGGTGCGATGGCCGCTATTGAGCTTGGCCGGGCAGGCCGCAGCGTTACGCTGCTTGAGCGTGAACGCGGTCCGCATCACAAGGTGTGCGGCGAGTTTCTGAGCGCGGAGGCGGTTGAATATCTTGAGCGCGCAGGCGTTTCGCCGGTTGCACTGGGAGCGGAGCCGATTCGTATGGTGCGGCTGTGCGCGGGGCGTAGAGCGACCGAGGCGGAACTTCCCTTCACTGCGTTCTCGCTCTCAAGATATGTGCTCGATGAGGCGATGCTTCGCGAAGCGGTGGAGTGCGGGTGCACCTTGATTCGCGGGGTGTGCGCGGAGCAGCTTGCAAACGACAGGGGCGAGTCGATCGCGAAACTGAGCGATGGATCGAGCATTCACGCGCAGACAGTGGTACTCGCGACCGGCAAGCATGATTTGCGCGGTTGGCGGCGCGAAGGCGGCAGGCAGACCGACCTTGTGGGATTCAAAATGCATTGGCGGCTGACTGCAGCGCAAACGCGAGAGCTGCGCGAGGCGATGGAGCTGTTCCTGTTTCGCGGGGGATATGGAGGGATCTCGCTGGTTGAGCACGATGTTGCGAATCTTTGCTTTGTGGTGCAGCGCAGAACACTTCGTCGAATGGGCGGATTCGAAGAGGCTCTCGATTCCGCGACGGCACAGATTCCTCAGCTTAAAATGCGGCTCGCGGGCGCGGAGTTGTTGTGGGAGAGGCCGTTGGCGATCTCGCCGATTCCTTACGGGCATCTGGGCAGCGCCAACGATGGTTTGTGGCGCGTGGGCGACCAGTTTGCGGTGATTCCATCGTTCACCGGCGACGGGATGGCGATTGCGCTGCACAGCGGCGCGCTTGCGGCACAGATGATTCTGCGCGGCGAGCGCGTGGAGGCATTCAACGCTCGACTTGACGGCCAATTGCAGAGAGGTATGAACCTTGCATTGTGGCTTTCGCGGGCCATGGTGAGTGGCGCCGGACGTGCGCTGGCTGTTCGCGCGATGCGAATGCGGCCGAACGCCATGCGATGGATTGCCGAGCGGACGCGAGTTCCGAAAAGTGCGCTGACCGGACCTGAATTCATTGCGGTACGCCCGCATTGCGCATAGCGATGATTTCGGCGCGGGTTTCTTCGGCGGCGATGCGGCGATTTGCGTAGGTGCGCGTTTCGCCGAAGTGAACATGCGCGGAGAATTCGCTAACTCCCAGCACCTTCCAGAGGTGAGGAAGAAAGCCGGCGTCGCCGAACCAGCAGAGTTCGCGTTCCTCTATATTGTTGCCGGGTATGTAACGAATGGCTGTGGCCGTGATTGGCGCGCCGAGTTCGATGGCCGGATGAATGAGCCGGGCGTGAAAGCGCAGGACCTGAGTGCCGTCGGTGCTGGTTCCCTCAGGAAACAGAAGCACCGGGATGGCATGCGTGAGGCGTTCGCTAATCTCGCGCGCAGCGGTGTTGGCGCTAGCCACGCTGGAGCGATCGAGAAAGATGGTGCCGCCGGCACGCGCTGCTTTGCCGAAGAAGGGCCAGCGAGTCACTTCCCTCTTGGAGACGAAACTACAGGGCATGATTGCCGCGAGGATGGCGATATCAAGATAGCTGAGGTGGTTGGAGACGACGAGGCCGCGCGTGGGAGGTCGACCCTCAACCGTAAATCGTACGCCAACGCTCGCAAGTACGCGACGGCATGCGGACTGGAGCCAGAGTGCACGGCGCTCAGCTGTGAGCGGGCCGCGCAGACGCACGAGCCAGTAGCGAATTATGCAAGCGGAGAGCGCGATTGCCAGCGCCACAGCGCGTCGGCAGCGGCGCAACATCACGGAGCGAGGGGCGCCAGAAAGCGATTGCGCGCAGCCGCCGAAAGCATCTCAAGATCGAGCAGGGTAAGAAAATCGATGGTGCGGAACTCGCGATCGAAGGCCGGTGGAGCGGCGATGCGCGCGCCGATGGCCAAGTAGGTCCTGAGCAGCTTGGGAACCTTTACCTGCAGTGCAGCCGGCGATGCGTGCTCTTGCGTTTGCGATTTGGGAGTTACTTTGCAGGCGAAGGTCTGTGTGCTTACGGCCTGCGGCTCGTTGGGGCAGGCATAGGCAGCGGTTGGCATGGTCTCAAACTCGGGACCGACCCGGAAATTCCGAAGCTGGCTATACATCTGCCAGCCTTCAGCGGGATCGACGGAGTTGAGTGAAGAGCAACCGAGCAGATAGCGAAGCCCCATGCCGTGAGCATACTGCGCAATGCCACGCCATAACAACGTGAGCACTTCGGGGGTGCGATGAGCGCGATCGATAGCGGCGCGGCCGAGCTCGAGAATGCCGGTGCGCAGCGGTTCGTAGGGCCTAAGTTCGAACTCCTGCGCGGAGTAGTAGCCGAGATTGCGCGCAGCCGTGGCGCCGGACTGCATGCGATAGGTGCCAACGACGCGGCCGGAAGATTTTTCTTCGACCACGAGGTGTTCGCAGACGGCGTCGAAGCGATCGGTGTCGAGGCCAGTTTCGTAGGAGCTATCGAGTCCCTCGCCGAGCTCGACGTTAAAGACGCGGAAACGCAGACGGCAGGCGGCTTCGCGATCATCGCGAGTGCGGGCCGTGCGCAGAGAATATGCGCCGACCTCGGCGTGGATATCAAGTTCGGCTGAAATGTGAAACGCAGATGAAGAAGCTGCCGGAGGTGGGAATTGAGTGAGTGCGGTGGTCCGCAGATCCCGGTTCAGCGCGCTTTCAATATGAGGGCCGGAGATCATGCCAGCAGTATTGGGGGCAAGCGATGAAAGGACGGTCAAGCTGCGGAGAATACGGTGCAAATATTTCGGCAGGAATGTTACAAGGCAATTACAAATGCGGCCGGAGGATGTTGGGTGCTTGATACATTGTGAGGGATCTCACAAATGTAAAAAACGAACGGCCGGGAACGCAGCGCTATCGCATTCACTCGCGCCCCGGCCGTTCAAGGAGGTCCACCATGCTTTTTGTATTCGTCTAAGAAGACTGTCGCACAAATGGAAATAATTCCACGCAAATGTGAAAAAGATTTTTTGAGGGATGTCCCGTTTTTGAATTGGGAGGGTTGGTTCTTGGATCGGTGTGGTAGAACCCTGAGGGTCTGGAGACCCTCAGGACAGCCGGTCAGGAGACCGGCGCTACGATTTTAGCCGGCTCGTAGTTCAGGTTGGGGCCGAGCCAGCGCTCAACGTCTGCAATGCTCATCTGCTTGCGCGCGGCGTAATCGGTCACCTGGTCGCGATCGATTTTGCCGATGGTGAAGTAGCGCGACTCGGGATGAGCGAAGTAAAGTCCGCTGACGCTCGAGCCGGGCCACATGGCATAGGACTCGGTGAGAGTGATTCCAGTTTTTGCTTCAACGTCCAGCAGGCGCCAGAGCGTGCCCTTCTCGGTGTGGTCGGGGCAGGCGGGATAGCCGGCGGCGGGGCGGATGCCGCGATACTTCTCGTGGATGAGTTCGTCGGTGGTGAGCTTTTCGCTACAGCCGTAACCCCACTCTTCGCGCACGCGTTTGTGGAGGCACTCGGCAAAGGCTTCGGCGAGTCGATCGGCGAGGGCCTCGGCCATGATGGCGTTGTAGTCGTCGTGCTTGGCGCGGAAGCTGTCGCAGAGTTCTTTGAGGCCGAAGCCGCTGGTGACGGCGAATGCTCCGATATGGTCGCCGCTGCCCTTCGGGCCACAACTTTTTGGAGCGATGAAATCGGCCAGCGAGCGGCACGGCTCGCTGGCGCCTTTATCGAGCTGCTGGCGCAGAAAATGGAAGCGCGTGAGAATGTTGGAGCGGGATTCGTCGGTGTAGAGTTCGATGTCGTCGCCGGTGGCGTTGGCGGGGAAGAATCCGTAGACGCCGCGCGCAGTAATCAGGTTCTTCTCAACGATTGTGTCGAGCAGCGCGTTGGCTTCAGTGAAGAGTAGCCGCGCCTGTTCGCCCTGCCGGGGGTCGTCGAGGATGCGCGGGTAAACGCCTTTCAGTTCCCAGGTGTGGAAGAAGGGAGACCAGTCAATGAACTCGCGCAGAGTGGCGAGCGGAAATTTGTCGAGCACGCGAACGCCGGCGAATGAGGGAGTGGGAATATCGTCGGCGCGCCACTCGATGGGAGTGCGGCGGGAACGAGCTACCTCGAGAGTAACGAGCGGCGGGCGTGGGGTGGCGATGGTCTTGCGCAGGGCCTCGTACTCGGCGCGATGCTGTGCGACGAAGGCCGGTTTGGATTCCTCGCTGAGCAGGCTGGTGGTGACGGGCACGGCGCGGCTGGCGTCGAGTACGTGCACAACAGGCTCAGAGTAATGCGGCGCGATTTTGACGGCAGTGTGGGCGCGGCTGGTGGTTGCGCCACCGATGAGCAGCGGCAGTTTAAAGCTCAGTCGCTCCATCTCGCGGGCAACGTGCACCATTTCGTCGAGCGACGGAGTGATTAAGCCGCTGAGGCCGATCACGTCGGCGTTTTCGGTGCGGGCCCGCTCGAGGATCTTATCTGCGGGCACCATTACGCCCATGTCAATCACTTCGTAGTTATTGCAGGCCAGGACCACGCCAACGATATTCTTGCCGATATCGTGGACGTCACCTTTGACGGTGGCAAGAATGATTTTTCCCTGGGTCCTGACGGCTTGACCGGCTGCGGCCATCTCGGCCTTCTCTGCTTCCATGAAGGGCGTGAGGTAAGCAACGGCCTTTTTCATAACGCGAGCGGATTTGACGACCTGCGGGAGAAACATTTTGCCTGCGCCAAACAGATCGCCGACCACGCCCATGCCGTCCATGAGCGGACCCTCGATGACCGCGAGCGGGCGGCCCAGTTTGGCGCGCGCTTCTTCAGTGTCGGCTTCAATATACTGGTCAATTCCCTTCACTAATGCGTGCGAAAGGCGCTCTTCAACCGGGGCGTTGCGCCACTCTTCGGTTTTCTGCACGGCTTCGGAATCGCTTCCGCCCGCGGCCTTGAGCTTCTCGCCGTACTCGACCAGCCGCTCGGTGGCATCTGCGCGGCGATTGAGCAGAACGTCTTCAACCAGTTCGCGAAGCTCGGGGTCGATCTCCTCATACACTTCGAGCATGCCGGCGTTCACGATGCCCATGTCCATGCCTGCGGCGATGGCGTGATAGAGGAATGCGGAGTGCATGGCTTCGCGGACCTTGTTGTTGCCGCGAAAGCTGAACGAGATGTTTGAGACGCCGCCGGAGACCTTTGCGTGGGGCAGGTTCTGCTTGATCCAGCGCGCGGCGCGGATGAAGTCGACGGCGTAGTTATTGTGCTCTTCCATCCCGGTGGCGACGGTAAGAATGTTGGGGTCAAAGATGATATCTTCAGGCGGAAAACCGACCTGGTCTACGAGGATGCGATAAGCGCGTTCGCAGATGCGAATGCGCTCAGCGTAGGTTGCAGCCTGGCCCTGCTCGTCGAAGGCCATCACGACCACCGCCGCGCCGTAACGGAGTACGGTTTGGGCATTGGCGCGGAACTTTTCTTCGCCTTCCTTGAGCGAGATGGAGTTGACGATTCCCTTCCCTTGCAGGCACTTCAAGCCGGCTTCGATGACTTCCCACTTTGAGGAGTCGACCATGAAGGGGACCTTGGCTACTTCAGGCTCGCTGGCCAGCATGTGGAGAAATCGCGACATTGCCGAGACGCCGTCAATCATGCCCTCGTCCATGCAGATGTCGATGACATTGGCGCCGTTTTCAACCTGCTGACGGGCGATGGAAACGGCCTGTTCGAATTTGCCGTCTTTGATGAGCTTTGCGAATTTGGGCGAGCCGGCAACGTTGGTGCGCTCGCCGATCATGATGTAGACGCCCTGCTGCTGCGTGAAGGGTTGCGAGCCGGAGAGATGCAGTGGCTTGAACGATGGCTGGCTCATGCCGCGGTCTCGATTTCTTCGGCGACTGGAATCGATCGCGGGGGCAACCCTTCAAGCGCTTTGGCGATGGCAGCAATGTGCTCAGGCGTGTTGCCGCAACAACCGCCGGCGATGTTGATGAGGCCGGCGCGAGCGAATTCGCTTAAGTAGCGAGCCATGTCTGCAGGGCCGAGATCGAAGCCGGTCTCAGCGAGCGGATTGGGCAGGCCCGCGTTCGGGTAGCAGGAGACCGCAACGTCGGATTTGGCCGAGAGGTCTTCAAGGAACGGATACATGAGGTCGGGGCCGAGCGAGCAGTTGAGGCCGACGGAAAACGGCTTGACGTGGCGCACCGCGTACCAGAATGCCTCGATGGTCTGTGCCGAGATCATGGTTTCTCCACCGCGGCCGACTGCGGCCGAGATCATGATGGGCAGCTTTTTGCCGCACTCCGCAAATACTTCCTGAATGGCTACGAGAGCAGCCTTAGCGTTGAGCGAGTCGAAGATGGTTTCAACCAGCAGGAGGTCGACATTGCCCGCCATGAGGGCTCGCACCTGCTCGGCGTAGGCTGTCTTGACCTGGTCGAAAGTTACAACGCGAAAGCCGGGATCGTCGGCATCGGGCGAGTTGGAAAGCGAGACGGTGAGCGGCCCGATGGCGCCGGCGACAAAACGCTGGCGGCCGGTCTCGTTGGCTACGCGGTCGGCCCACTCGCGGCATTGCCGCGCAGATTGCTCGTTGATTTCCCAGGCCAGGGTCTTCAGGTTTGAGTCGTCGATGATCTTCTGGTAGAACTCGGGGTTTTTGCGGCCGCCGTGCTCGCGCGGATCGTCGACAAAGAACTCGCTTTGCGCGATGCTGGTGGCGCCGAAGGTGTTGGTCTCGATAATGTCGGCGCCCGCCATCAGGAAGCGATGGTGAATGTCGCCGACCATGGCAGGCTGGGTGAGCGAGAAGAGATCGCCGTTGTTCAAGAGGTCCTTTTTCGCATCAATGAACCGCTCGCCGCGAATATCGCGCTCCTTCATTCCGTAGGTGCGCAGGGTGGTGCCCATGGCGCCATCGATGATGGCGATGCGCGACGCGAGGATCCGGGAAAGCGGGTGGACTTCGTCAACATCAAGAAGGGGAGTCATAGGGGAGTCCTCGGGCCAAGCGGCCTTATTTCAAGGATATCGGATTCGTCAAGGGGCTGGGACGGATTCGCGGCGAACGCATACTGACGGGTACTGGACTGCGACAACCGTCGGTTGAATGGAACCGGCTGTGTTCGGACAGCCTGGTCGCATCCACTATCCTGAAGACAGATCATGTCGTTTACTACTCTTTTTGGCAGCACCCAGGAACCCGAGAAGCCGGAGCCGGACGAGCAGGGCGAGAAGAAGGGCGGCTTTTTCAGCCGCATGCGCCAGGCGGTGACGCGGACGCGCGAGTCATTCTCCGCCAAGATCGCCGACCTGGCCGCGATGACGCGCATCGTGGACGACGCTGCGCTCGAAGAGCTTGAGACAGCGCTGCTCAGCAGCGACATAGGCGTGCCGACGACGACCGCGATTCTGGATGCGTTGCGCGACCGGGCACGTCACGAAAGAATCGATGGCGGAGCCGAACTTCGGGAACTGCTCAAGGAACAGCTGGTGGCGATTCTGGAGGCTCCGCGGCGGCCGATTCCCTCACCCGATGCGCCACCGAAAGTGACATTTCTTGTCGGCGTAAACGGAACGGGCAAGACTACGAGCAGCGGGAAACTTGCGGCGTGGAGCCGCGGGCAGGGGCGCAGCGCATTGCTGTGCGCAGCCGATACGTTTCGTGCCGCGGCCATCGAGCAGCTTGAGGTGTGGGCCTCGCGATCGGGAGTGGAGATGATCAAGACGCGGCAGGGCGGCGATCCTTCGGCGGTGCTTTACGACTCGGTTGCAGCGGCCAAGTCGCGGCGGATTGACGATCTTTATGTGGACACCGCCGGCCGTCTGCACACCAAGAGCGGCCTGATGGACGAGCTCGACAAGATGCGACGCATTGCTGCGAAGCTGATTCCGGGGGCGCCGCACGAGGTGCTGCTGGTGATGGACGCGACCACCGGGCAGAATGGCCTGGAGCAGGCGCGGCAGTTTACCGGCTCCGCGGGAGTGACGGGGATTGTGCTGACAAAGCTCGATGGGACGGCCAAGGGCGGCATCGCCGTGGCCATTGCGCGCGAGCTGAATCTGCCGGTGCGTTTTGTGGGCGTGGGCGAAAAGATGGAAGACCTGCTGGAGTTTTCAGCGTCGGATTTTGTGGAGTCGCTGCTGGGGTGACGGTATATGCGCAACCTGGTGCTCAACTTGGTCGCGTCTGGAATGAGCCTTGCGGCAGGTATTTGCGCTGCTCCCCCTCTGGTTGAATCGAACAGCGGTCCACCGGGTTTGACCGTTGTGCAAGCTACAGACCTGGGCGCGATCCCAACCAATCCTGAAATTCTGGGCCGCGATGGAGGTTATAGCGCGCTGTTCGATGGGAATTCGGTTTGGCTCTACGGCGATACATTCCTGGCAAAGCCAAATGCAGAGGATTTTACCCTGATCAGCGACTCGTGGTCGTACACAACGGACCTGAATGCGCAGGGCGGCATCGCGGGGTTCAAGGAGAAAACTGACTCCTCGGGCGCGCCGACGATGATTCTGCCTGAGACGGCGGCGGAACAAGCGTTCAATGCTGCACACGACTCGAACAATTGCCAGGCGCAGCCTTGCGGCGCGCGCTGGGCGTTGTGGCCCATGTCAGTCACCGTCGATCCGGCCACCGATCAGGCATTGATTTTTTATCAGGTGGTGAGCGCGCTACCGGGGGATTTCAACTTCCAGGGGATCGGCGAATCCGTGGCAACGTGGCAGAATCTGACTGCCGTGCCGGTGCGCCCTACCCTGAATCCGCCGATTGTGAGCAGCCATCCCGATCTTTTGTTCGGCGAAAACGAACCAAACTTTGGATCGGCTTCGTTAATGGTGAACGGCGTGCTCAACGTTTATGGCTGCGGAGTGCCGACCATCGGGCTCGACGAGGGCTGCCGGCTGGCAAAGGTCGACCCCGCGCAAGCTCAGAACCGGAGCGCCTGGATGTTTTATGCAGGCAGCGGCAACTGGTCGTCGCAGGATTCGAATGCCGTTTCGGTCTTTGAAGGCGACAGCATTCTGAGCGTTGACTGGAACAGCTATCTGGGGTTCTACGTTGCGGTCTACAGCGCGCCTTTCTCGCAAAACGTGATGATTCGCACTGCGCAGGCGCCCGAAGGACCGTGGTCGAACGAGACGGTGGCGTTTGTGGCGAAGCAGCCGGCGTCCGGTAATGTCTACGACGCTCATGCGCACGCGGAGTACGATCTAAACGGCGGGCAGACCATTTTCGTGAGCTATTCGCGGGGGTTGCCCACCCCTTTTACCAGCGAGGTACGGCTGGTTGAGCTGCAATTGAAGGCTCGATCGGGGCAGTAGGCGCGCGGCCATCGTGCGCGAGCTGAATTTGCCGGTGCGTTTTGTGGGCGTGGGCGAAAAGATGGAAGACCCGCTGGAGTTTTCTGCGCCGGATTTTGTGGAGTCGCTGCTGCAAAATGATTGACGGAAAGCAAACAGGTGGCGCGATGCTAACGCCGCATCAGCTAATTGTGTTCGTCGTGTTGGCCCCGCCGATTATGGCCGCGTTGCTTTGTCTCCTGTTTAAGGCGAGGGGCGCTGCTTTGGACACATCCGAGACCCGTGTAGTCCGCAATACTAGCGACCGAGTGGCTTTCCTTGCTTTGTCAGCGACTTTCTATCTGATCTCAATCGGGATTGCCGTCCTGGCTCATTATCAGCATCAATAGTTCGCTGTTCCAGGAACAACAAGGTGTGGAAAGACTCATTCAACGAAGCAATTCCGCCACAGTCCCGGTCCCGCAGGGGCTAAAGCCCCAATCATCTTGGACGCCTTTTCGGCCCGGCTAAAGCCGTGCCCTTGTTACAAAGCCTCGTTCGAATGTGCCTGGGCGAGTTTTTCCGCAGCCTGTAAAGCCCCAATCATCTTGGACGCCTTTTCGGCCCGGCTAAAGCCGTGCCCTTTTACAAAGCCTCGTGAGTCTTTAAGGCAGGAGTTTTCCGCATCCTGTCCAGCCCCTGGTGGCTTGATTGAAGGGAATCCCCTCCCGTTCAATGTACCCAGTTCGGCGGCTCGATGCCGACCACGGCGGCTCGCGGTTTGCTTTATTCTGTCAGCAGGACTGTTTCCCTTCCTGCCAGTCCCGGAATCGCATCACAAGGAAAAACTCTCCAGGGAGCGTGCATGGCGCAGTCGACCGCGGCCTCTTCTGCGAAACCGCGGGACGCCGACAGCGAATTTCATTTCGATGAGACATGGAAGCCGCGATTCAATCCGTGGGTCATCGCTTTCACAGTCACGCTCGCCACGTTCATGGAAGCGCTCGATTCTTCCATCGCCAATGTTGCCCTGCCGCACATTGCCGGGTCGCTCAGCGCCAGTTACGAAGAGGCCACGTGGATTCTTACCTCTTACCTGGTCTCGAACGCCATTATTCTGCCCATCAGCGGCTGGATTGCCAACCGCATCGGCCGCAAGCGCTTCTACATGAGCTGTGTCGTCGCTTTCACCATTTTTTCTTTCTGTTGCGGTTTCGCCAGTTCTCTCCCTTTGCTGATCCTCTTCCGCATCTTTCAGGGCGCGGCGGGTGGGGGCCTGCAGCCCAGCGAGCGCGCCATCCTGGCCGATACCTTCTCTCCGGAAAAACGCAGCGTCGCGTTTGCCCTCTACGGGATGGCCGTCGTGGTGGCACCCGCCATCGGGCCCACCATCGGCGGCTGGATCACCGACAACTATAGCTGGCGCTGGATCTTCTTTCTCAATATCCCCGTCGGCATTCTCTCCATCGTACTCACCAGCCGCATCGTTGAAGACCCTCCCTACCTCAAGCGCGTCCGCAAGAAACTCGGCAGCGTCGACGGCATCGGTCTGGGCTTGCTCGCGGTGACGATCGGGGCGCTGCAGATCATGCTCGACAAGGGGCAGGAAAAAGACTGGTTCGGCTCGCACCTCATCGTCACCTGCGCTTTCCTGGCAGGGATCGGCTGCATCGTTTTTCTATGGCGCGAGCTGACCGCTAAGCACCCCATCATCGACCTTTCGCTCTATCGCAGCCGCAACTTCAGCATGACCCAGCTGGTCATGCTGGTGATCGGAGCGTCGCTTTACGCCACAACGGTCATGATTCCGCAATATCTGCAGGAGATCATGGGCTACACCGCTACCGAGGCCGGAATGGTGCTGTCGCTCGGGGGCCTGGTGCTCATCGTTCTTCTGCCCATCGTGGGTTTTCTTGGGCAGAAGATCGATCCCCGCGCTATGATCTGTTTTGGATTCGCCTGGGTGAGCTTCGGCATCTGGCGTATCTCCAGCCTTAACCTCAGCATCAGTTTCTGGGACGCTGCCAGTTGGCGCGTCATCATGGTTCTGGGCATGCCGTTCCTGTTTGTGCCCATCAGCGTTATGTCTTATGTCGGGGTGCCGCAGGAGAAAAACAACGAAGTCTCCGGACTCACTGCGCTGGCCCGGAATATCGGAGGGAGCCTCGGAATCTCATTTATCAGCACCATGCTGGTGCGTCGCGCGCAGGTGCATCAGAACTTCCTCGCCGCGCACGTCTATCCTGGTTCAACCAACTACGGCATCTTCGATCGCGGGTTCAACGGGATGTTGCAGACCCGGGGCTACTCCCCGGCTGGAGCCACCGGCGGCGCCATGGCTCACACTTACGACATGATGGTGCAGCAGGCCAATGTGCTTGCTTATATCGACACCATCCACGCGCTCGTCATCCTCACCGTCTTGCTGATCCCGATCGGCTACCTGATGAAGAAGCCTCGTTATCGGTCCAGACAATCTGCTCCTGTCGAATAGAGCCAGTCGTGGGCGCCACCACGGCATGTAAACTTGATAGTTCCCTGAGTTGATGGTTAGCTGGGCATGAGCGATCAGGTATGAACGACCAGGCGACGAAAGACCTTTACTGGATGCGGCGCGCGCTGGAGCTGGCGCAGCGCGGCATCGGGCTCTGCTCGCCGAACCCTGTAGTCGGATGCGTGGTGCTGGACCGCGCGGGCCAGGTGGTGGGTGAGGGGTGGCACGAGTACGACCTGGTGGACCACGCCGAAGTGGTTGCGTTGCGCGAAGCCAGAGAGCACGCGGGCGAGCGGTTGCATGGAGGCACGGCGTATGTAACGCTCGAGCCGTGCAACCACCAGGGACGCACGCCACCCTGCACCGCGGCGTTCATCGAGGCCAGGTTCAAGCGCGTGGTAGCGGCGACGATCGATCCGAATCCGAATGTGGCTGGACATGGAGCCGATGCGCTGCGGGCCGCAGGCATTGAGGTGGCGCTGGGGGTTCGCCAGGCTGAGGCGCGCCGGCTCAACGAAGGCTTTGCGCGCTGGAGCCAGCACAAGCGGCCCCTGGTGCTGATGAAGGTGGCCATGTCGCTTGACGGGCGCATCGCGCCGCCGCCGGGACATAACGCCGGGCCCGCCGCGCCTTATTGGATCACGAGCGAGCTTGCGCGAGCGGCTGTGCAGCCATTGCGCTGGCAGGCCGATGCGGCCATGGTGGGCGTCGACACTGTGGTTGCCGATGACCCGTGGCTCACCGATCGCAGCGGACTGCGCCGTCGCCGGCCTCTGTTGCGGATCGTACTCGACTCGGCTCTGCGCATGCCTCTCGAAGCAAAGATGGTAGTAACTGCACAGAACGACGTGCTCATCTTCACCGTATCGGCGGACCAGGCTCGGATCGACGAACTGCGCAAGCGAGGCGTGCGCGTGGAAGTGCTCCCTGCCGAAGCAGGGCGCGTGCCGCTGGGCAAAGTGCTGGACGTGCTTGGCGATGAAGGCATTCTGACTCTGCTGACCGAGACCGGTACGCGGTTAAACACGGCCATGCTTTCGGCGGGGCTGGTGGATCGCGTGTATCTCTTCGTCGCGCCGCAGATCATGGGTTCAGATGCGGTGCCGGCGTTTCGCGGCATGGCGCGCTTTGTACACATGGAAGCGGTGGAAGTGGAGCGCTACGGCAACGATCTGGGCCTGTGCTCACTGCTCAAGGACCCGTGGCCGGGGAACAGTGAGCAGTGAGCAGTGAACAGTGGACAGTGGACTGAGATCAGAAAAAAGTCTGTCGGTAGCCGGCCCGATATACAAGAACGACGCAAAAAAGAGAGGGCGCAAGGAGTCAGAATGCGCCCTCAAGTCGCCATTGGTTGGGGGAGTCTTTGAGGATCGGAGTGGCAATTACCTGCCGAGAACGATCTCAGATCCGGATTCCTGGCGATGCGATTTTCTGTCGAGCCGTGAAGTGGTGAGCGCGCCGTACTGGATCTCGCTCAGCGCATGGGCCGATCCAATGTCGTCGAACTTGAGCACCACGCGATTGTCGGTAGGAGCCGGATCGCCGGGATGAATACCCCAGGTGAAGCTCTGAGTTGCGCCGACAAGCTTGACGGCGGCGCCATTGCTGTCGCGGTCAACCAGGTAGTGGCCAGCGGGGCAGATCTGATTTCCGACGGTGAATGCGAACGGGACGTCGAGGGTGGTGGCCGCCATCGCGGTCGGAACGGTGAAGGCTGCAGTCGCCAAAACAGCTGACGCCAGGACGAGGGAGCGAATCGTGTTTTTCATGGGGAAGACCTCCTGACTGCAAACGACCTTAGTCCGCCCCTACAAAGAAAGTCGTTAAGTTCCTATCCAGAATTTGTCAAGTTTATTGAAGGTGCTCTTGACGGCAAACCGAAGTTGTTTGGGATATACGTGCGCGGCTACAACAATCGAATGAAGTGGCAATGGGGCTCAGAGGAAATTGGATATTGATCCGATTCCGGCATAGCAGCAACAGAGATGAACGAGCGCAGTTAAATAACAGGGCGGGGTTTCATCGGTACGTAGAGAGGCAGTGTTTAACGCGATGGGATGCAGCACCTCGAGAGGCGCATCGATCGAAGCAAAGTCGGCGACGACTAAAGAGTGTGCGCGGGAACTCGGTGCGACATCAAAAGATGTCTGGAAAGTGCCCGCGGCTAAAGCCGCGTCGATATCTAACGCTTCATTCAGCAGCCTGAAGGCTGCTGCTCCCTCCAATATGCATGTGGAAAGCGTGTCAGAGGCAGGTTCTCACGCAGACACTAAAGCCCGCAGTGTTCTTTGAAGCTTTATCGGCACGAGTAAACTGGTGCCCTGATACGAGACCCTGTCCGAGAGAGCTTTTCAGCAGCCTGTGAAGTCGTGCCCCAATAGGAAACAAAACCGACTGCTTGCAACCTGGGCTTCGTGGCATCCCACCCATCGAGCAAAAGACGCTCGATGGATGGGGCACCCCAATTTTTCATCCATCGCGGGTTGGGGACGCCGGTGGCGGACTGTTACAAAGCACGAACCCAATAAAAGAAGGCACTACACGCGTGCCTCGATTTGCGCGGCGCGGTCGCTGAGTTCGGCGGCTTCAAATTGCGCGTTGCGTTGGGCGGCATGGGTGGCGGCAGCGCGCAGAGCCTGGGCTGCTCGCTTCATCTCGCCGGCCGCTTCGTAGTGCATGGCCATCTCGCGTGCAACATCGGCTTCGCGGCCTTTGAAGAGCTGGGCCAGCCGCTCGGCGATGCGCACATGCCGTTGCGCGCGGCGCGCGGCGGATTGATTTTGATAGAGGACTTCGCGGTAAACCTCGTGAGCAAACACATAGAAGGCAGAGCGCGCGCCGCCTGGCAGCTCGTCTTCGCCGGCGCGTTCGACAAAGTGAAGGTCGCGAGCCAGGGCATCGCAGGACTCTTCAACCTCGGCGGGATCTCGATCGAGTGCGGCGGCGACCGCCCACGCAGGGAACGCAACACTGATCAGGCTGCCTGCTTCAAGTAACTCTTTCACGTCGGGCGCGAGCCGTTCGATTTCAAGTTCCACCATCTCGGCGAGTTTGCCGGGAACTTCGGAGGAGAGGTTGTTGAGCGGCGAGCGAATCTCGTAATGAACGGCGCCATTCTTCCCCGCGCTGACCAGGATCTGTTGCGCAATGAGGTGCTCGACAATGGCGATGGCGAAGAGCGGGTTGCCCTCGGAGTGATGGTGCACGAATTCGCTCAGCCCCGGAGGCAGGGCGGATTGATTCAGCTCTCCCATGATGAGGCTGGCGACTGCCGAGCGCGGGAACGGCTCGAGCGCTGCCTCGGTGCATAGCTTGTGGACGAGCATATCGTGCTTGAGAGCGCGAAGCTGTGCCCCAGGCGCGATGCTGCGCGGCCGGAGTGTAGCCAGGACGAGCAGATGGGCCGGCGCTCGACGGCGAGCGAGTGCGGCGAGCAGGTTCAGCGTTGCTGCATCGGCCCAATGCAGATCCTCGAAAACAAGAACCAGCGGTTTGGTGCGGGAGATCTCTTCAAGAGCCGCGCAGAGATCGCCCGGCATCCGAGCCTCGGCATGCGATTGAGGCACTAATGGTTCTGGGGCGACTGGTTGGCGGCCGATGTGGGCGAGCCAGGCCGGCGCCATGCGCGCGAGGATGCGGCACAATTCCTCGGCTGCGGCGGAGGCGCACAAATGACCGAGTGCTTCATTCACCGGGTAATACTCTTCCCTGGCCCCGACGCTGGGAACGCACTCGCCGCGGGCGACGACAGTTCCGGCGGGAAGCTGCCGGCAGAAGAAGTCCACCAGAGCGGTTTTGCCGATGCCCGCTTCGCCGGTAATGAAAACGACGCGGCGTTTGCCTTGCGCAATGCGGTCGAACTCCGCGCCGAGCAGCGTGAGCTCGTTGGTGCGGTTTACAAATCCGGGTGAAGCGGCGTGCATAGCCAGCGAGGAGTATCGTGCGGCTCCCGAAGTGGAGATAGTTTCATCAGAATCGGTGACCGAGGCAACAAAGCGGTAACCGCGCTTGGGCAGAGTCTGGATGAACCTGGGATTGCCGGCCTCGTCGCCAAGGACCTTGCGCAGCTCGAGAACGTAGGTGCGAAGCACCTGCGGCTGGACAAAGGTCTCAGGCCAGAGTTTGTCGAGGAGTTCGTCGTGGGTGATGAGGCGGCCGGGGTTCTCGACCAGAAAGTTCAATACAGCAAAAAGTTTCGGAGGCAAATCGATCTGTTCGCTGTCATGATACAGACAGCCGTTGACCGAGTCGAGCCTGAAAGCCTCAAATTGCTTCATCGCGTCCGGTTAGCGGGGGAAGATACCGCTCCTCTTTCACTTGTATCAGGTGCGTAGAGCTATCGGATGAGTTCGGCGTTCGAGGATTGGACGTAGAACGGATTATTTAGTTGCAGGAAATTCTATGAGAAGTAGTTGTCATTCCGATGACAAGTGAGAGAACGGGCCGGGTGGTCATGCAGGCAACGAGCTTTAACGCGACCACTCGGCGCCCCAAGCCGCATTCTCGCAAGATGCTCAACGTATTTTGCGAAGCCGGAGAGTGGAACCAACCTGGCCGGAACCCCGGCACAACAATTCCATGTGCCATGACCGATATCACGTGAGACAATCGGGCGAAAGTATCCCCTTTCCCACCCCCAAGTTAAGGAAAAACATATGCCGAATGCAGCCGCAACGAAACTGTTCACATTGGATGTTGAACACAAAGGCAACGTGTACCTTGTGCACTGCCACGGGCGACTGGTATGGGGGGTGTGCGACGCGCTCTACGACCGCGTGCACGAATTCATTCCGGGGAGCAAGCGCATAGTGTTGGATTTGTCCGATCTGACCTTTGTCGACAGCCTGGGGCTGGGAACCATGGTTCGCCTCTACGTCTCGGCCAAGAGGGCAGGCAGTTGCGTGGAACTGATCAACTATGGCAAGCAGATTCGCGAACTGCTGAGCCTCACCCATCTCTTGTCGGTCTTCGGCGACATGTGCGAGAAGGGCATCACGCCCCGGTTCTGATGCACTGGACGGGCCACCCAAGCCGCTGACTTGCTGACTCGCTGACTTGCTTAGAATAGAGTCATGTTCACAGGAATCATCGAGCAGACGGGAACGCTGGTCAGCCTGGTCGAGCGTGGGGGCGTGCGGCGGATTACCGTTGAAGCGCCGGGAATTGCCGGGCAGTTGCGCGAGGGCGATTCGCTAGCGGTATCGGGTGTGTGTCTGACGGCGCTGGATGTGGATCCGAGGTATTTCCACGCCGACCTGGCGCAGGAGACACTGGACCGCACTTCGCTTGGCAACTTGAAGCCGGGGGCCAAGGTGAACCTTGAGCTGCCAACCGCAGCGGGCAGTCCACTGGGCGGCCACGTGGTGCAGGGACATGTGGATGGCGCCGGCGAGCTCCGTTCCCTTGAACCTTTGACCCTGCGTTCGAGCGCTGACTTTGACGATAAGACAACCGACTGGACGCTGAAGGTGCGCGTGCCTGAAAACGTGCGGCAGTGGATGGTGCACAAGGGGTCGGTGGCGGTTGAGGGCATCAGCCTGACGATTGCCGGGTTCGATGGCGAGGAAATTACGATTGCGATTCTACCTCTGACGTACTGGCGAACGAATCTGCACGCGTTGAAAGTGGGTGATCCAGTGAACGTGGAGGCCGATGTGCTGGTGAAACTGGCAGCCATGCAGATGCTCGCTAAGCCGGAGTTGGAATTGACGGCGGAGTGGCTGGTGGCGAACGGGTACTAAAGAGCAGCCAATAGTAAATAGCCAATAGCCAGTAGGAGACAGCCAGCAGTGACACGAGCTGTTGGCTACTCACTATTGGCTACTGGCTATTGGCTGTTGATTACTCGGCAGGATCTCCGGTGGCGCGACTTCGACCCAGCGAGCGGGGCCCTTATGGGAGCGGCACTCGGCCCAGAGGGCGTATATCTCGCGGCGGGGAACGAAGGTGGCGTCGACCAGGACGGCGGAGCCGGTGTCGGCGTTGGTGTAGCGCTCGCGGCACCAGCGAACGAAGGCGTCGCCCCGGCGGCCCTTGCGCATGGTGAACCAGTCGATGATCTCGTGCGGCGATTCGTCGTAGACGTTCTCCTGGATCCACCAGAAGCGGACGGGCCCTTTGGGCGAGAACTTTTCTTCGATGCAGGTGCCGCCTGAGTCGCGCATGGAGCAGAGAAACTCAGCCCAGGTGATGAGTCGGCCGCGTGACTTGAGCAGCGCGCGGAATGAGACTTCGCGATGCCCCTGCAGCCAGCGCGGGACGAAGCTGAGCGGAACGGCGACCGCGGCCACCCCGACAGCAACCGGGATGATGGCGAGCTGAAGAAGGACACTTAAGGTGCTGCGGTGCTTCGACTTTAAATGCGGCTCGGCGGACTGTGTTGGCATCGTCACGTCTCAATCCATTATGGGGTGAATATTAACAGTCGCAAGGTTTTCGGTTTAAGTCTTTTCGAAGCAAGGGCAGCCTGATGGTTCCTTAAAGTTTCAGTTGAAGATGGCTCTTTGCGGAGGGAATAGAAAAATACCCGGGCCTGAACAGCGAACGACCGGCGGATGGCGGGTCGATGAGGGAAGGACCAGTTGGCTGAGGGATATTCTACTTTTGTCATGTTGACGGCAAGTAGGCCGAAATAGCCATTGGTGCTTCCATTGGAGCCCGTTAAACAGCGTGGTCCTGGACTTTGTGCTCGAGTCAGTGGTGACGGCGGTTATTTTTCCTGTGGCTGCCGATCCCGTTTGGGAGAGTGCGTGTTTTTGCATCGTCCGGGCCGTTTGACATGACGCCTGGAGGTTGTGTTGGCGAAGGATAGGAAGAAAAGGAAGGCGCATGGGCTGGTGGCGGCACCGGTGATGGAGCCGAACGCGGCCGGGGTGGACATTGGAGCGACGGAGATTTACATCGCCGTTCCCCCGGATCGGGATATGCAACCAGTGCGGCGGTTCGCGGCATTTACCGAGGACTTGAAAGCGGCCGCGGACTGGCTTGAACGCTGCCGAATCGAGACGGTGGCCATGGAGTCGACCGGGGTGTACTGGATTCCGCTATTTCAGATTCTGGAAGCGCGTGGGATGAAGGTGTGCCTGGTCAACGCCCGGCACGTGAAGAACGTGCCGGGGCGCAAAACGGACGTGAGCGATTGTCAGTGGCTGCAGTATTTGCACGCGGTGGGACTGTTGCGGGCCAGTTTCCGGCCGTCGGGGCAGGTGTGCGCGGTGCGGTCGCTGATGCGCTACCGGGAGAGTCTGGTGGGGATGGCGGCGGTGCATCTGCAGCACATGCAGAAGGCGCTGGATCAGATGAACCTGCAACTGCACCATGTCATCAGCGATCTGAGCGGGACGACCGGGATGGCGATTCTGGATGCGATTCTGGGCGGAGAGCGCAACCCGCTGAAGCTGGCCCAGTTGCGCGACCCGCGCATCAAGGCCAGCGCGGAGACGATCGCCAAGTCGCTGGTCGGAGACTACCGTCGGGAACATCTGTTTACGCTTCGCCAGTCGGTGACCGCGTATCGGAGCTACCAGCAACTGCTGGCCTGCTGCGATGTGGAGATCGAGCAGATGCTGGGCGAATTCCCGGACGGCGCCGGGCCGGATACAGCTGTACTGGCTGATCCAAAAGACCGGCACAGGCCGCGGCGCAATGAGATGAAGTTCGACCTGCGCGGTCATCTGTATCGCATCTTCGGGGTGGATCTGACCGAAGTTCCCGGCCTCAATGCGCTGACCGCCCATACGTTGTTGACCGAAGTGGGTCCTGACCTGTCGGCGTTCCCCAATGTGGGAGCCTTCGCTTCGTGGATGGGGCTATGCCCGGACAACCGCGTAAGCGGCGGCAAAGTGCTCAGTTCGCACACCCGCAAGGTGAGCAACCGCGTGGCAAGGGCGCTGCGCATGGCCGCGCAGTCGCTGTTCCGCAGCCAGTCGTGGCTGGGCCAATACTATCGCCGCATGCGTGCCAAACTGGGAGCGCCCAAGGCCATCACCGCCTCGGCTCACAAACTGGCTCGCATCGTCTTCCACATGCTTACCAACCGGCACGCCTACGATGAAACGGTCTTCGCACAGCAGGAAATACAAAACCAACACAGGCTCCAACAAAAGCTCATGCAGCAGGCAAAAAAATACGGCTTCCAACTTATCCCAATCACACAAAACTAGATGTGGTCCTTGGGAGGCTCAGGAAAAAGTCGAGTCGGGCAAGTAAATCGTCTCGCAGGGGCTGAAGCCCAACTCATTTTGTTGGCTTTATCGGCACGACTGAAGAGGTTGCGGAAAAAGTCAATGGGTGGAGCGGGGTTCCCGAAAAACCATCCCGCAGGGGTTAAAACCCCGACTCCTTATTGCCCTTATCGGCACGACTGAAGTCGTGCCCTGACACTTCCTGCCCTTTCGCCGAGTTTTTCCGCAACCTGTGAAGTCATGCCCTAACACTTCGTGCTCCTCCGTTGAGTTTTTCCGCAACCTGCAAAGGCCACTCAAACTCGCATTTATTCTACGGGGGTTGAAACCCCGTGCTCCCTCCGGATTCGACGATCTGCAGCCAGCGATCTATGGTTTGAGGGGCAATTTGGGCGGAGCGATCACGTATTCATCGCCAGTGCGGGCGAGGATCTGGGCGCGGCGATCGGTTAGGAGCTTGAGACGGCCGGTTAGCTCGACGAATTCCCTCTTCTGATCGGGCGTGAGGCCGTTGGTTGCGGACGGTGATTGAGACGGCGGCGTTGACGCGGAAGGCGCGGTGCCTTCCGGTGGTGTTGGCGGCGCAGCCAGCTTATTCAACTCGTCGAGCCGGGCCTGAATCAGAGGAATCTCGCGGTCGATCAAAACCGGGCGAATCATCGGCGTTTTGGCGCGGCCGGCAGCGATTTCGTTGCGGTTGTTGTCTTCCCACACGGGAAGAATGCCGACGTGCCCCAGCTCAACCCGGATTCCCGCGGGCCCGTAGTCGCGGCGAACGGCTGAGAACAGGCCGATGAGCTCGTCGCGCGGTTCGCCGTTCGAGTCGGGATTGAGGCCGTCGACGTAGCTGCGCGACTGGTTACTGAGGAAGTTGCCGAGCGAGTAAAAGATGACGGTGTTGCGGCCGTCCTGGGTCTTGTACGTCTCCACTGGCTGCAGGACGTGGGGGTGGGCGCCAACGATGACCGAGGCTCCGGCATCGAGCATCTTGTGAGCAATGTCGACGTCTTCGGGCCGCGGCGCAGTGGCGTACTCTACTCCCCAATGGATGGAGATAACGAGCAGGTCGCACTGGGCGCGTGCGGCCTTCACGGCGTCGAGAACCTGAGCCTCGTCGGCGCCGGGCGCGCCGCCAGAATCATTTGGATAAGGGAAGAAGTTGACGTGGGGCTGGCTGGGGTCGTCTGGATTGCGATTGCCGTTGAGCCAGCGCGTCATGCCCAGCCAGCCTACCTTGATACCGTTGGCCTCGGTAATCACGGGTTGCCAGGCGGTGGCGGCATTGTCGCTGGTTCCGGCGAAGAGCAGGCCAGCTTCGCGCAAATGCTCGCGGGACTCGGAAAAGCCCGGCCATCCCTGATCGAAGACGTGGTTATTGGCGAAGGAGACGATTTTGATGCCGCTGGCCTTGAGGGCCTGGGGCAGCTCGACGGACGCATTGAAAAGGAAAGCTTTGGTTCCGTGGGAGTGGTTGGGGGCGACCGGGGTTTCGAGATTGAGGAAGCCGAAGTCGGCGGATTGAAAAATGTCGGCAACGTTCGAGAACAGGGCGGCCCAGCCGGCCTCGCCTTCGCCGGCAGCGGCGGCAGCAGCTCTGACTGCCTCATGGGGAATGACGTCGCCGGCCACGGCAAAGGAGACCTGGGATAGATCGTGGGGGTAGGGCGTGACTGGCGCGCGGGTCGCCTGGCAGGCGATGAAAGTGGCTGGAGCAAGCGCGCAGATGGAGATGAGAACGAGCAGGCCGGCGGCCAACTGGGGAGTTCGGGGGCGGGCTGATTTTTGGGTGTTTGGATTGCGGGTCATTTTGTTGGCTTGCTCTTCCCCACGCCGACGATGCGAACGGTAATTCCACTGACATTTTGCGTTAGGGCCATCTTCAACAAGTCGCCTTCAACCTGCCATGTAACAAAATAGCCGCAGGGCAGCCGAACATAAAATGCCGCGTTGCCTTTCTGTTGGCGTCGTGGCGGAAGCGGGTCTTCCTGAAGCTCATAAAGAAACGCGCGAATCTGCTCGATTGCGGTTTCATCGCAGTCCAGAATATCGGCTTTCACAGCCGTATCCACGCTCACCCTGCAAGGCATGGCGGGATGATAGCAGAGATCCGGTCATGCTTTCTCAACGGCCAACTTGCCTTTGGTTGCGGCAGCCGGGCGTTGACTCTTCTTGCGCGAATTGCCTGAAGAAGCGCGTGCGTGTGCGGCCTGCCGCTTCGCTGTTTCGCGCTCACGGTCAACCTCTTCAAAAAACCTGTCCAGCGGTATGTCAGTGGGCTTGGCGCCGAGGCGCGCTGAAAACTTCCTCCACAGCTCCTCCGGAAGTTCGTGACGTGCCACACTCACCGCGGGCCAAAGCACGGCGCGATCGCCGACGATCTCAAGCAGCAGGTCGTCTCCCTGGTGGAGCGAGAGCAGTTCCATAGCCTTGCTGGGAATAGTGACCTGGCGCTTGGCGCCGATTGGCAGCTTGAATTGCGTAGTGGCCATCCGACCAACCTCCGACCGATACAGTGTAGCAGAATGGAGGAAAATCCGCCAATCCGCCATTCCGCCATTCATCTTATGAAGTATTTTATGCGCCCAATTCCAGAATCCTGCCAACAAGTTGCAGGGAAAAACCAACTACGATGAGCAGAAAGCCGGCGAGCGCCCAACGTACCGAGACGACTGCGGCTTTCCACTCTTGGTCGGTGAGATTGAGCCCTGCGAACCGGTGCCGAAAGTCATCGTCAATTCGCTGTTTTCCAAGCTCCCGGAGCCGCAAAAGGGCGTCGCGGGAAAGAATCACCCCGCCCACAAAGGTAAGCAAGTCGGCCAGGATACCGATGGCCAGGCGGTGCGATTCAGCCCAATGCATGGCAGCATGTTACGACAGCGCGGCTTCCCGGGTCCCCAAGTGCGAGGGACCCAGGGCACCCAGTTTTGCGGAATCACGTTTTCCCGGGCCCCGAACCGCGAGGGACCTCGGCCACCGATTTGCGGAACAACGTCGCCCGAACGTTGCGAGCGGCGCGGACGTCTATAGTCTGAAGTTACTGATACCCTTAGGCTAGAGCAGATAGGAACGGTCGGTGCGCTTCGCTTTCCGGAGGGGTCCACCGCAGTAAAGCCATGGCAGAGTTCGTCATCAAGCTGGCCGATGAGAGAGGCCGGGTGCAGGAACAGACGCACACCGCGGCCTCAGCCGAGGAACTGCGCCTGCGGTTTGCTCACGCCGGCTACCACGTGTATTCGGTCAAGTCGCGCGGAGGGCTGGGCGGAAAGCGAAAGGTTAAGCTGGAGCCGTTCCTGATCTTCAACCAGCAGTTCCTGACCCTGATTCGAGCCGGGCTACCAATCCTGAGCTCGCTCGAGATGCTGGGGAAGATTCAGAAGAACACGAATTTTGCCGGGCAGCTCGATAACGTTTCGGCGCGGGTGAAAACGGGCGAGTCGCTTTCGAATGCCTTCGATGCGCAGGGCGGATTCCCGGTGATGTACACGACCACGCTGCTGGCCGGCGAACGGTCGGGAAATCTGCAGGAGGTGCTGGAGCGGTACGTGAGCTTTCAGCGAGTGACCCTGACGCTCAGGAAGAAGCTGGTGGGCTCGCTCATCTACCCCGGCGTGCTGCTGACGCTGGTTTGCGGACTGATGACTTTCATGTTTACGGTGGTCATACCGCAGTTTGCCTCGCTTTACGACCAGATGGGTTCAAAGCTTCCGGCGATGACCATGGCGTTGCTGGCATTTGGCAAGTGGATGCAGCACAACATTGGATACCTTCTGCTGGGGCTGGCGGCAACGCTGACGGCCTTGTACCGGTTCTCAATCACCGAGCGCGGGCGCGATTTTGTCGACGGGTTTCGCGTGGGCATGCCGGTCTTCGGCAAAATCTGGCTCAAGTACCAGGTGGCGCTTTTTTCGCGTACGCTTTCAACGCTGCTCACCGGCGGATTGCCGCTGGTGCCGTCGCTGGAAACGGCGGCGCGATCGATTTCGTCGCGCAGAGTTTCAAAGGCAGTGACCTCGTCGATAACCACAGTGCGCGAGGGCAAGAGCCTGGCCGATTCGCTGGCCAAGACCGGGGTGTTTCTTCAGCTGGCCACCGACATGATCACGGTGGGCGAGCAGACGGGCGCACTGCCGGCCATGTTGAATTCGGTGGCTGATTTTTTTGAAGAAGACGTGGCCACGGCACTGGCCGCGGCGCTGGCGTTGATTGAACCGCTCATCCTGATCATCATGGGCGTGGTCGTAGTCTTCATTCTGATTTCGCTTTACCTGCCCATCTTCTCGCTGGGCCAAACTGCCGGAGGATAAATAAGCGATGGCCGATGCAAATGTGATCACACTTCCGGTTCCGCAGGCTATGGACGAGCGCGGCCAGGCTGAGGCCATGGCACGGCGTTATCATACCGAGTTTGTCGACCTCAAGAACTTCAAGATCCAGCACGAGCTGCTGCGCACGGTGCCGGTGGAGCTGATGTTCCGGTACAACTTTGTGCCCATTGAGCAGCAGACCGACACGCTGGTAATTGCGGTGAGCGATCCCTCGCGGCTGATGGTGCTCGACGAGATTGCGGGGTTGCTGGGGCAGCGGATTTCGGCGCGCGTGGCCACGCTCTCGCAGATCACCGATCTGCTGAAGAAGACCGAGCAAAGCCAGCGCGTACTGGATGAGGCCAGCGAAGGCCTGACCTTCGACGTTCTCAACGGCGAAGAAAATTCCGATGAAAACATCTCGATTGAAAAGCTGACCAGCGAAGAAGACATCAGCCCCATTATCCGGCTGGTGGATACGACCATCTTCACCGCGCTGGAGCGGCGCGCCTCGGATATTCATATTGAAACCAACGACGACTCGGTGATTGTGAAGTACCGCATCGACGGCGTGCTGCAGGCGGCTATGGCGCCGATTGCGCGCGAGCACCACTCGACGATTTTGAGCCGCATCAAGATCATGAGCGAGCTCGATATTGCCGAGCGTCGCGTGCCGCAGGACGGCCGCTTCCGCGTGCGCTACAAGGGTCGGCTGATCGACTTCCGCGTATCGATTATGCCCACCGTGCATGGCGAGAACGCGGTGCTGCGCGTACTCGACAAAGAGTCGATGAGCGAGAAGTTCAAGAACCTGACACTCGACGTGGTGGGATTCGCCGATGAAGATCTGCGCAAGTTCAGAAGGTATATTCGCGAGCCGTATGGGATGGTGCTGGTAACCGGACCGACGGGCTCGGGCAAGACGACCACGCTCTATGCGGCGCTGAACGAGATAAAGAGCGACGAAGACAAGATCATCACCATCGAGGATCCGGTTGAGTACCAGATTCGCGGCATCACGCAGATTCCGGTGAATGAGAAAAAAGGACTGACCTTTGCGCGCGGCTTGCGGTCGATTCTGCGCCACGACCCCGACAAGATCCTGGTGGGCGAAATTCGCGACCAGGAGACTGCGCAGATCGCCATCAATTCCGCGCTTACGGGCCACCTGGTATTCACTACCGTGCACGCCAACAACGTGGTCGACGTGCTGGGGCGTTTTTTGAACATGGGGGTGGAGGCGTACAACTTTGTTTCGGCGCTCAACTGCATATTGGCACAGCGGCTGGTAAGAACCATCTGCGATTACTGCGCGCGAACGGTGAACTATTCCGACGATGAACTGATGACCAGCGGCCTGGAGCTGGAGGAGTGGCGCAGTTTTGGTTTCCGCGAGGGCGCGGGGTGCATGGAGTGCGGCGGAACGGGATACCGGGGACGAACGGCGATTCACGAGCTGCTGGATTTGACCGATCCGATTCGCGAAATCATTCTCGCCAAGAAGCCCACTTCGGAGATTCGCAGAGAAGCTCAGAGGGAGGGCATGACCTTTTTGCGCGAGTCGGCGATTGATCGCGTGAGGCGCGGACTGACGACGTTGAAAGAGATCAACAAGGTGACGTTTATTGAGGCGTCGCGGTAAGGCAGCTTTCAGCTTTTAGCTTTCAGCTCTCAGCTTGTGAGCGGTTGAACGAACAGCAGAGGCGATGAGAGACAGAGACGGATGAGTTCGATATTGGAAGTGGCGAAGTTGAAGCGCGAGACAGGCGGACGGCCGCCGGCGGCGGTAGAGATTACGCCGGAGGGCGTGCTGGCTGCGGCATTGCCTGCGGCGGGCGGAAAACCAGTCTACGCCTTCGAAGGTTTGCCTGAAGGCTTTGTTGTGCCGGGCATCGAAGAGACGAATCTACGCGCGCCTGAAGCTGTGGCGAGCGCGATTCGCTCCGCGCTCGACCAGGTTTCGCCGCGGTCGCGAGTGGCTACGCTGGTGTTGCCCGACACGCTGGTAAGGGTATTCATGCTGGACTTCGATACCTTGCCTGCGAAAGCAGCGGATGCGCTTCCGGTGATGCGATTCAGGCTGCGCAAAATGGTTCCATTCGACGTGGAGCAGGCGGGGGTAAGCTACCAGATCCTGAGCCAGACCAAGGAGCAATGCAAGGTGCTGGCCGCAATTATTCCGGGGCCGGTGCTGGCCGAATATGAAGCGGTGGTGAGGGGCGCGGGGTATGAACCGGGCGCGGTATTGCCGTCGAGCCTGGCGGCGATTGAGACGGTTGATGCGATGGAGGCGGTGCTGGCGGCAAACCTGAGCGCTCGTGGCATGACTACGCTGATCGCGAACGGGCAGGAGCTGATGCTATACCGGAACATTAATTTGCCGGAAGATGCCGGGGAGCGGGCGGGGGAGATTGATCGCACGGTTGCGGTGGCCACCGCCTACTACGAAGACAGGCTGGGAGCCCGGCCAACGAAGCTCTACTACACGGGCAATCGAGATGCAGCGGAGTTTGCATCCTGGCTCGGCGAAACTGAGCTGCCGGTGGTGGAGCTGACGCCGAAACCGGATTCCGGAACATTGACCTCGCTGGGAAATTGCAGCATTGCCGGAGTGACCGGCGCGCTGGCGGGGGCGACGGCGTGAAAATCACACTGAATCTGGCCACGCGGCCGTTTGTCGACGTTGGACCGGCGATGAAACGGCTGCGCATCGGCATGATTGTGTTGGCGGTGATTTCGCTGGCTTCGCTTGGAGGTCTGCACCTGGTGCACAGCAAGGCCGAGGCAGCGCGGGCGCACGAGCATTCTCTCGACGGATCGATTGCGAGGATAAATAACGAGCGGCAGGGTTACGAAGCGTTGATGGCCCAGCCAAAAAATGCGCAGTTCATGACGGAAGTGGACGAGCTGAACCAGTTGTTCGAGGAAAAGGCGTTCAGCTGGACGATGGCGATGGAGAGCCTTGAAACCGAGTTGCCTGGCGGAGTGCAGGTAACGCAGATTGAGCCACAGCGATCGAAGACCGGCCAGATTACCTTGCACCTGCGAGTTGCCGGGCCGCACGACCTTGCCGACAACCTGGTAAAGAACCTGGAACAATCGAAGCGATTCCAGTCGCCGCGAATCGTAGGCGAGGAAGCGGAATCGGCCGGCAACCAGAATTCGAGAACGCTGGAGCCGGTAAGTGCGTCGAACCGGTTCAACTTCGATTTGCAGGCGGAATACGTGCCGCCTACGGCCGATGAACTGGCGGCCGAGAGGAAGAAACAGAAGGCGGTCGCGGCGGAGAGCGAGAGAGAGGAACCCGTTGTTGGGCCGCAGTCGCCAAAGATTATTGGGCCACAGCCGACGGGACCAATTCGGGGTGTACCCAACCGGCGACCGCCGGGCCCGGCTCCGGGACGCGGCCCGTATACGGGCGTGGGCGCGCCGATGCCTCCCGATCAGCAGGGCCAACGCAAACCCTACACCGGAGGCCCGCAATGAGCGACGAGCGCAAGACAACGTGGCGCGAGCGGCTGACTTCGGCGCTGACCTGGCACTATGTGGGCTTTGTGGTGCTGCTCGTGGTGGCCGTCGGACTCGCCGTCCGCGTGGGATTGGACTGGGCGGCGATCGATACGCACGCATCCGATGTGCTGGCGCAAAAGCAGACTCAATTGCGCATGCTCGACATCAAGACTGCGCCGCTGCGTGGGCTCGACAAGCGCGTGGATGCATCCCTGGCACAGAAGAACGCGTTCATGGAGAAGCGTATCTCGCCTGATTACTCGTCGATTTCTGACCGCGTGCTGGCGCTGGGCGTGGCTTCGGGAGTACGGCTCACGCGGCTTGAATACTCGCAGGGCGCGCCGGGGACGGAACTAACCGAAATCCAGATGGATGCGGGAATCACCGGACAGTATCCGCAGATCATGAAGTTCATCAACAGCCTGGAGCGCGACCAGATCTTTTTTCTGATCCGCGCCATGTCTCTGACCGGGCAACAGGGCGGAATGGTAAGTCTGCGGCTGCAGCTTTCAACGTGGCTGCGGCCGGCCGACGTGCCTTCCGGATTGCCGGCGGCTCCGCCAGCGGGGTCGGGAGCGACAGCGGCTCAGCCGGCAGCACAGGAGGGCGAATAGAAGTGGCCCTCCAGATGGGAAACGCGAGCAAGGGGAAGATTGCGCTGGTTGGGGTGCTGATTGTTGTGGCGCTTGGTGGCGTGGGTTATGAGATGTACAACCAGTTTTCGACGTCGTCGCCGCCACCGGTGAGACCTGCGGCGGCGACCGTGAGGACTAATGCAACTGGCCAAAACGCCCCGGGCGCGGGTCGGGCGGCGAGACAGGGCGTGCAGAACCCGGCTACGGCAGGCGAGGAAGCCAAGAAGCTGAGCAATCCGGGAATCGATCCGACGATTCACTTCGGCTTGCTGGCGCAGAGCGAAGACGTGGAGTATGCGGGAACCGGAAGGAATATTTTTTCAGCGGAATCGGCGCCGGTGAAGATTCCGACACCGATCATGCCCGCGCGGCCCGGCCCTAATACACCGAACGTCACGGTGAACACTCCCCCTCCACCACCCAAGCCACCGGCGATTGATTTAAAGTACTTCGGCTACAGCGAAGGGAAAGACAAGTCGATGGTGGCGTTTTTTGTGCACGGCGACGATATATTTATGGCAACGGCAGGGCAGATCGTCGACCACCGCTACAAGGTGGGCGACATCAGACCAACTAATGTTGAAGTCACCGACATGAGTTACAACAATACGCAGACACTGAATCTGATCGCGCAATAAGTGAGGCGCGGTGCGCCGGAGACTTTCGTCTATACCGACAAAGATGCGAAACGGGAATCACAAGCCGGGGCGAGTTGAGATCGATACGGTTGCGGCCGGGCGTGGACCGGGTAGCGGTGGTTCGTCGCGCGTGCCGCGGCGCAAACCGTCAGAGGATGGATACATGCTGCTGACGGTTGTTTTTCTGCTGGCGATTCTCACCCTCTGGCTGTCGGTTGCGGTGCCAAAAATGACACGGTCCATTCAACGCGACCACGAGTTGGAGACCATGCACCGCGGCAAACAGTACATCCGCGCGGTGCAGCTTTACTACCGGAAGTTTCACGCGTATCCACCCACGGTTGACGCGCTGGTGAAGACCAACGATATTCGCTTTCTGAGAAAGAAGTACATTGACCCGATGACGGGCAAAGACGACTGGAAGCCGCTCATGTTCGGTCAAAACAAGCAGCCGATCGTGTACGGGTTCTTCGGGCAACCACTGGCAACCGGCAGCACGCTGGCCGGAATCGGCGCGAGCGGCGGCAACGGAATCAACGGGCTGAATGGAGCCAACGGCACGCCGAATGCGAACGGAACGCTGGGGTCGATCTTCAACAGCCAGCAGGGTACGAGCACAACTACGACGCCGGGTTCAACGACCGGGCCGGGCACAACCGGAACCGACAACTCGGGAACCGCGACGGGCACGGATGCCAGCGGCGCAACAGGCGGAACCGATGCAAACGGAAATCCGATTCCTGGAGGCGGGACCACCGGCTTGAGCAGCACCGGTACGACAGCGGGGCAGACGTTTGGCGGGGCGGGAATCATCGGCGTAATGCCGGCCAGCCCAAAGGTGTCGCTGCTGATCTACAAGAAGAAGGATCACTACAACGAGTGGGAATTCGATTATGACCCTGCCATGGAGACGATGATGCAGGGCGGCAACACTGGAATGATCGGGACGCCGGCCAGCAACATGTCGAACCCGATCGGAAACAACGGTTTCGGATCGACTACCAACACCTTTGGCGGAGGGCAGACCAGCAGTACGCCGTTCAGCGCCGGTCCGGGAACGCAGACGCCGACGAACCCTCAGCAATAAGGCGAACGGCAGCGATGGCAGTGCCGGCAGCGGCCAGCCCACAAGACCGCCGTATATAATTCCATCCATCGCAAAACTCACTGCCGTAAGGATGCGCGGAACGATATGACCGGCAAGGCGAGCGCCTGCGCCCATACAGGGATGCGGAGGGTGAGATGGAGGAGCATGAGCGCTCAAGTTTCGAGCAGTAGTTTAACGGCGGAAGCTTCCGCGAACGGTGAACGGGCATTACCCAAGGGATGGAATTACTACCTTCTCTTCTTCTTTTCAGGATTTCCGGCGCTTTTGTACCAGATTGTGTGGCAGCGGGCGCTGTTTACGCTTTTCGGCGTCAACGTGGAATCCGTGACCCTGGTGGTAACAGTGTTCATGCTGGGACTGGGGCTGGGCAGCCTGGCAGGCGGAGCGCTGTCGTCGCGGCCGGGGATCAGGCTGCTGGCCGCCTTCGGCGCCGTGGAGGTATGCATCGGCGTTTTCGGAGCCTTGTCGCTACGCCTTTTTCATACGGTGGCGATGTACACGGCGGGAAAATCGCTGCTGACAACCGGGGCGGTGGCATTCGCGCTGCTGCTCGTTCCCACGCTGCTGATGGGGAGCACGCTGCCTTTGCTTTCAGAGCATTTTGTGCGGCGCACGGGGAACGTTGGTGAGTCAGTCGGTCTGCTTTACGCAGTCAACACGCTGGGCTCGGGACTTGCGTGCCTGCTGGCGGCCTTCTTCCTAATGCGACTTCTGGGCGAATCGGGGACGGTACGGCTGGCCGTGTGCTTTAACGTCGCCGTGGGCGTGACGGCGCTGCTGCTGCAGAGGGGACGGATAGTGCCCGCGGTGCGCACAGAAAGCTCAGCGGCAATCGGAGAGCGGCAGCAGACGATTCCGCTGTGGGCGGGAATGATTCTGGCGGGCGCAACAGGATTCATTGCGCTGGCCTACGAGATTATCTGGTACCGGCTGTACTCGTTTACCACGGGATCGACGGCGAAGTGCTTCGCTGAGGTACTGGCGTTCTACCTGTTCGGCATTGCGTACGGCTCCTTGTCGGTGCGGTCAGCCTGCCAGGCGAAGCTGGGAAACGACATTCGCCGCACCATGGCCGCGGGCGCCGAAGTGATTGTGTTGGGGGGAATTGCCTCATACCTCCTGGGGCCGGCGCTTTCGCTGTGGATGAGCCACATTCCGGCGCTGTTTTCGGTAGCATTTGCGGGAGTGTTTATGGCGGCGGCCCTGCTTGGCGCGGCATTTCCACTCCTGGCTCATGCATCTATCGATCCCTCACAGAAGGTGGGCAAGGGGGTAAGCCTGCTATACCTGAGCAACATTATCGGGTCGACGCTGGGCAGTTTTCTGATTGGATTTGTGGTAATGGATTATTGGTCAACACAGGCGACTTCGGTGTTTCTATTGTGCATGGGGCTGGCAATCGCGCTGGTGTTCGCAGCGTTTACAGGCTGGAAAATGCGGAGAGCGGTGTTTGCGGCCGAGTGCGCTGTCTGCATGTTGTTGGCATTTGGCTCGCATCCCCTGTTTTCGAGCATGTATGAGCCGCTTCTGTTTAAGAGCATGTATACCCCCGCCATGAGGTTTTCAGCCGTGATGGAGAACAGGAGCGGAGTGATCTCGGTTTACGACGGCAAACTCGGGCTCAATTACCCAACCGAGACAGTGTTTGGGGGTGGCTCCTACGATGGGCGCTTTAACACTGGATTGATTCGCGACTCCAACTACCTGTACCGGGCATACGCCGTGATGGCGCTGGCGCCGGCGCCAAGACATGTGCTGATGATCGGACTCTCTTCGGGGTCATGGGCGCAGGTGATTGCAAACGATCCGAGGGTGGAAGACTTCACGGTTGTGGAGATCAACCCGGGCTATCTGCCGCTCATCGCGGCGCATGCTGAAGTAGCAAGCCTCTTGCATAATCCCAAAGTCCATATCGTCATCGACGACGGCCGGCGTTGGCTGCTGGCCAACAAAGACAGCCGTTTCGACCTGATCGTAATGAATACAACATTTAACTGGCGCGCAAATAACACGAATCTGCTTTCTAAGGAGTTTCTGCAACTGGCGCACCAGCACCTGAATCCGGGCGGGATTTTTTACTACAACACGACGTGGTCGCGCGCAGTGTTTGCCACGGGGATTGCTGAGTTCAAGGATGCACTGCGAGTCTCAAGTTTTCTGGCGTTGAGCGATGGGCCATTGCGACTCGATAAGGAGCGTTGGAGAAGTTTGCTGAGCAATTTCCGCATTGACGGCGAGCCGGTGTTCAACCTGGCTGACCCGGCGCAGGCCGCCGTCCTCGATCGCGATGTTCAGCTGGCCGATCAGCTGGACACGCCGGGAGGCAATCTTGAATCGAAACAAAGCCTGGCGGAGCGTACGCGGGGAGCGCGGCTGATTACCGACGACAACATGGGAACGGAATGGCGACCGCCGGACTTCGACTCATTGCCGGCGACCTGGCTGTATTGATGCGGAGGACGGCTGGTAGAGAAAACCGCGAAAGCCGGAAGCACCAGACAGCGAAAGCCTGCCCGATGAGGGCAGGCTTTTGCGTTGAGATCGATTGCCGGAGCTGAATTACACGTTGAACCGAGAGCCGCAATCGCGGGTGGAGCTGGGGTGCCTGGCAGGCGGAGCGCAGTCGTCGCGGCCGGGAGTCGAACTTGAGTGCACTTCTGGTTCCCCGGGGCAATCGCATTTCAAGGTATGGGAAGAATTTGTTTTGAAAGGGCACGGCTTCAGCCGTGCCGTAAAAAGCCGCAAGGAGAATTGCTGGCCTTTAGGCCCTGGGGGACGGGGTTGAGCGGGGAAAATACATCCCTCAGCGGCTAAAGCCGACGCAGTTTTTGACCTATCCCATCGGCACGGCTGAAGCCGTGCCCTTTCAAGGCCGCGACTGTTCGTGATCTTA
Source organism: uncultured Acidobacteriaceae bacterium (assembly GCA_963732165.1). Lineage (GTDB taxonomy): Bacteria > Acidobacteriota > Terriglobia > Terriglobales > Acidobacteriaceae > Telmatobacter. The sequence continues at coordinate 43,060 of CAVSYM010000017.1, read as the reverse complement.
ATCCAAATGCGATTGCCCTGTTCTGGTTCCTGGCTGATCTTGACACGGGCAATCGGCATCTTTTAGTCTGAACGGCAATCCGCGAACAACAGGATAGACCTCAACCGCTGCACGCAGGGAGAGACCTGGCTTTGCAAAAACCAACCGGCGGCCTGAAGGACTTTCGTTTGATCCCTCGCCTGGAAAACTACCCTCAGGTAGTTTCGTTTGTGCAGACGGGTTCGGGCAAAGTCACGATCATCGTCTTTTTCTCACTGTGCCTGCTGGTTTTTCTGCGCGATCCGCTGCTCGATGCGGGATACGCGCTTGCTTATGGCTTGATTACATTCAAGCCGGAGTACCGGCGCTGGCTGATCGCGGCCTTTCCGCTGATCCTGGTTGTGTATTCCAACTATCATGAACCCCTCCTTATAGCTGCGTCATTCCTGACGATGGGGTTGGGGATGGCGCTTTACTGGTGCGCGATGCGGTGGCCCAAGTCGCTGTTTGGCCGCAGGCCGCTGATTTTTCTGCTCTCCGGGCTGGCGCTGCTGATGGTATTGGCCCGCCAGGTTACGGCCACTGCGCAAATCGGACAAATGCTTTGGGCACTGGTCAGCGCGGCGGCGAGTTACGTGTGGTTCATTGCTTACGCCATTACGGATCGCAGTTCCAATATGCGCCGGGATGGGACGCTGGAGTTTGCGACGTTTCATCCGTTCTGGGGATCAACCAATACGCCGTATCCCAAGGGCGCGGCATATCTTCGCCGTATTGAAGCAAAAAATGGCGAGCAACTTGCGATCTCCCAATTGAAGGGTCTCAAGCTGCTGGTGTGGGCGATTATGCTCACGATTCTGCAGGGACTGTGGTACGGATTCTTTCACCATTATCTAGGCATTCCGCTGCCGGATCAGGCAATGGCGATGAGTGTGCGCGGGACGCCGGTAGCCTGGCATCTGCGTTGGGCCAGCCAGTTGCTGGCGTATTTTGAACTGATAATGGCCTTCACAATTCTTGGCCACCAGTACATTGCGTGCGCGCGCATGGCCGGATTCAAGGCCTTGAGAAACACTTATCGACCGCTGTCTTCGACAACGGTCATGGAGTTTTTCAACCGGTTTTATTACTATTTCAAGGAATTGCTTGTCGATTTCTTTTTCTACCCTGCCTTTCTTCGGTATTGGAAAGGGCATAAACGGATTCGCTTGATTTTTGCCACATTCGCCGCCGCATTCTTCGGCAATTCAATCTACCACTTATTGCGGGACTGGCAGGTGGTTCGGGATCACGGGATTTGGACGGCGATTTCAAGTTACCAGGTATTATTTTTTTACAACGCGTTTCTTGCTGCCGGGCTGTGTGTTTCTCAACTGCGCAAGCGCGATTCGAAACCTGCCGGCTTTGTCCGCGGGCGGCTATTACCTGCATTGGGCGTTGGATTCTTTTACTGTATCCTGAATGTGTTTGACGCCGATGAGCGAGCGTACCCGCTTGTAGAACATCTGAGATATCTGGCGAGCTTGTTCTTTATTCATTTCTAGGGAGCGACATGAAAGGAAGAGCCGACATACGCGAATTTGTGCAGAATCTGCTGACCGCCAGCGGCGATGACGGGCCTTTGGCAGATGGCGAATCCCTGTTGTTCAGCGGACGTTTGCAGTCGATTGATGCTGTCGAAATCGTCGTGTTCCTGGAGGAGAATTTCGGGATTGATTTTGCAGAGGCCGGTTTCGACAAGGAGCGGATCGACAGCATCGACGCGATCTGCGCGCTCACTGAGGGCGCCGCGAAACTCAATTGAAGTTCGCGAGAAAGATGGATGGACACGCTGACTGACAATTTCAGCGATCCCGGACCAAACAAAGAGGCCCAGCAAGCCAACCGGCTAGCCGCGGTTGAGGACGTGTTGCATACGCACCCGGGCGTGCGCGAAACCGCGGTCATTCAAGCGGACGGCAAGAACGTTATCGCGTTTGTCGTGCCGGACAATGAGTATGTAGACGAAGTTCTGGGTCGCGAGGCGGCAGACTCAAAGATCGTCGGCAAGTGGCGGAAGATCTTCGATCTGAGCCAGTTTTCGCGGCAAGCCACCTCCGCATCTGTTGGATTCAACACCATGGGATGGGATAGCAGCTACACTCGTGGCGCGATTTCCGACGACCAGATGCATGAGTGGGTTGAAAACACCGTGGGAGATATTCTGCGGCTCAAGCCGAAGTCGGTTTGTGAAATTGGCTGCGGAACCGGCATGCTGGTGATGGGAGTTGCCCCGCACTGCGAGCGGTATGTTGCCGTGGATCAGTCTCCAGCCGTATTGGGACGGCTCAGGGAGCAATTGCGGACAGTTCCCGAAGTGGCAAAACGTGTTGAGGTGGTCGAGCGCCAGGCAGCCCGTTTAGATCTCTTCAGCGAGAACACATTCGATACAGTGGTGCTCAGTTCCGTCGTGCAGTTTTTTCCCAGCGTGGACTACCTCACGAAAGTGCTGGAGAACGCGATCGGCATCGTAAGGCCCGGAGGGTATGTCTACATTGGCGATGTCAGAAGCCTGCCCTTGTTGCAAGCGTTTGCCTCTTCAGTGGAATTGTTTCAAGCCGCGGATGACTTGAGGGCTGAAGAACTTCGTAACCGGATTCGCCGGCGCGTTGAGAGAGAACCGGAACTGGTTCTCTCCCCGGCATACTTTCTATCGTTGCGCCGTAGAAATCCAAAGATTTCGAGAGTGGATATAAGGCCACTTCGCGGCCGCGCTGACAACGAAATGACACGCTTTCGATATGAAGCGATTCTTCATATCGGCCACGACAGTCCGGAAGTCTTCAACGGTGAGTTTCTCGATTGGACTGAGCATAAATGGGGATTGGACGAGATTCGTTCAATATTGCGACAGCATCCAGACCGGTCCATCGGTATCAAATGCATAGCGAACGGCCGGATCGAGAAGGATATTGCAGCCATGAAGATTCTTGATGCCGCCGATGCCGGATATGCCGCCGGGGCATTGCGCCAGCAGATCGAGCAGACTGTAGATGAAGGAATTCATCCCCAAGCGTTTTTCGATCTGGATAAAGAAGACCTGGGATTCGCGGTCTTCCTCAGTTGGACGGCGTGCCGGCATGATGGAAGTTACGATGCGTTCTTTATCCCCAGGGAATCTTTGCATGGGATAGCTTTGCCGGCAATCGGCTGGTCAGAGCCGGATGCATCGGAGTTCGCGCATCTGGCAAATGCACCCGGACAGGCCAAGATTCGCAACGAATTGATTAGCCAACTGGCCGCGCATTGCCGCCAAAACCTGCCGGAAGGGTTAGCGCCAAGTGAGATTGCGCTCGTGGATATGCTTCCGAGGACCGCTGACGGAGAAGGGGCCGGGTATGAGTTGCTGAAATCAAGATTGACATAGCATCGGAAAAGAACCCTCGCGCGGCGCGTTCAAAGCTTGGCTTCATCCAACAGCCGGATCAGCGCCTTTCGATCGATCTTGCCCGACGATCCTAACGGCAGGGTGTCCAGGTAATGGATCCGCTGAGGAACCATATAATCAGGCACACGTTTTTTCATTTCCTCGCGGGCTGTCTCGCGGGTTATTCCCGGCGCACAGTGGAAAGCAGCGATGCCCGCCGCGCGGCTGTCGACAAGAGGCCAGGCTACCGCAGCCACCATGTCGGTGCCGAGAATCTCGCGTAAATGAGCCTCGACTTCCTCGAGCTCGACCCGGTTGCCGAGTACCTTCACCTGGTTGTCGATTCGGCCCAGGTGGTGAAACGTCCCTGAAGCGTCCTCATAAGCCAGGTCTCCGGTACGATACCATCGCTCCCCGTCCAGTGTGGGAAATCGAGCGGCGGTGAGTTCCGCATCCTGGAAATATCCGCGCGCCGCTTGCCGCGTGGACACAACCAGTTCCCCTTCCTCGCCACGCGGCAAGAACTTGAGGTCCGCGTCCACAATGCCGGCGCGCACACCAGGAAATACGGTTCCAATGGCCATCGTTCCGCGATTGGGGGTGACGTAAGGAGGATCTTCGAGGCGCTGTGCGATGCAGTCTACTGTCAGCTCTGTTGGCCCGTAGAAATTTTCCACGATGCTATTGGGGGCGGCGACCTGCCATGCCTGAGCGGTACTCACCGCGAGCGCTTCCCCGGCGAAAATTGAAATCCGGAGCGAAGGAAATGCCCCCGGCTTCAGCATCTTCATCCGCCCCATAAACGAAGGAGTGGAGGGCACCGAGAACCAGATTGTCAATTCATGATCGCGGATGAATTTCGCGGGAGCCATAAGCTGAGAGGCGGGCACCGCATAGAGCGCCGCACCTGAGCTCCAGGCCATGAACATATCGAAGACTGAGGCGTCAAATGTCAACTCCGATGCTTCAGCCACTCGATCGTCAGGCCGAAGTGCGAATCGCCGATGCATGATCTCGATAAACTGGCACACGCTTTCGTTTTCGATCATCACGCCCTTCGGCGTACCGGTCGTGCCGGAAGTGAAGATAATGTATGCCAACTCATCTCCCGCAACCGTCACGGGGCGATCGGGCCCTTTGTCGGATAATTCCGCAAAGGATTCCAGGCAAATTCCAGGGAAATCGGCAGCGCTCTGCGACGGCTTCGCGTCCGGCCCGAACAAAATCCGCCCGGGTGCGCATTCGAGTACACGCTCCGAGAGCCGGTTTAGACCGGCTTGATCTACGATCAGCGCGTCAAGCTTGGTCTGCTGCAAGATGCGGATGACGCGGTCTTCGGGCGTGTCGGGTTTAATGGGAACGTACGCTGCGCCAGACCAAAGTGTTCCCAGCACTCCCGCATACGCTTCTAAAGTGCGGGACGCAAGAATTCCCACCTTACCCGAGCGCTGGCCGGTTTTCAGGTCGAGCCACCCGGAGATACGGCGAGCAAGGCTTGCCAGCTGACCGTAAGAAAACCGCGAGTCGGCTACAAACAATGCCAGGGCTTGCGGATTTAAGACAGAGTTTTCATAAAACGGCAGGGCAAGATTGTAGCTTGCTCTAGCTGGAACAATTGCACTCATTGGCCGAGAGTCTCCGTGATCAAAATATAGATGGCTGTACAGGCGATGTCGAGAAATGGGCAAGGCCTCGCAGGCGATGGGTCGCAGGCTTTTGCTGCGGCTCGCGTGGCAAGAAAGGAAAGTGCGAAATCTTCAAAGCAAAAAAGCCTGCCCGATGAGGGCAGGCTTTTCGGTCGAAAGCGGAGATTGAAACGAATTACACGCTGAACGAGGAGCCGCAGCCGCAGGTCGACTTGACTTGGGGATTCTCGAACTTGAAGCCGGCGGCCTCGAGAGTTTCGACGTAATCAACAATGCAGCCGTTCAGGTACATGAGCGATGTAGCGTCGATGAAAACCTTCAGGTCGTCGAAGTTGAAAGTCTTGTCCATCATGCCGCCCTGGTTCTCAAAGGCCATGGAGTACTGGAAGCCGGAGCAGCCCCCGCCAACGACGCCGATTCGCAGACCAGCGGGAAGCGGGTCCTGCGTGGCCATGATCTCGCGCACCTTGGCGACAGCCTGAGGCGTGAGGGTGATGGGCGGTTTCCTGGTGATTTCCTGCTCGGTCGGCGTTGCGGTTACGGTTGCCATGGTCTCTCCCGTGGGTTGATGTGAATGCCGTTCCTTCAAGAGTATCTGCGTGCAGAGTCGCGACGCAAGCCCTGAGGCGGCAATCTTACGGTTATTTGATGCCTTAATGTGCTCCCGGGTCGCAGAATCGGGGCCGGCCAAATGACTGAAAACTCAGTGGCGGAAGGGCCGTTTACCTGAAAAGGGTTACAAAAAGGCACCTTTTACCGGGACAACGAAATGAAAATGGGACTATGATGTTCAACCGGATGGCTCCCTGTCCTCGGGTCCGGGATGAACAGCCAACCGCTGACCCGGGCGCTCGGAGCCTTCGCAAGGTTCCGGGAGGTGGGTTATGACCTTTGTTCCAGTCATGTGGTCGGTTTGGTCGGCGTTCGTCGTATTAACGGCGGCGCTTTATATTTACCGGTCGAACCTGACCCGCGACGAAGAGGACCAGATCTTTCTGGATGACTCATTCGAACACGAAAAAAATGAACAAGCCGCGATCGTGGCCAGGGCTCAAAAGATTGAGCCCGTGCTGAAGATGGCGCAGTGGCTGGTGGTGTCGATGACCGGGGTAGTGCTCATCTACTACGTGCGGGACATTCTTCTGCACCTGGACATCATCCACTAGAGCGGCGCTCGAGCGGATTGTGCGAGTATTGAGCCGGCGCGGGTGTGAACCCGGACCTCATGAGGTGGTTGCGCCCGGAAATGTGCGCAGGCTTAACCAGCGCGCCAAGCGGCCGCATTACAGTGCAAAATTGCGATTTGGCCGGTTATTTGAACTGGTTGATCATATCGTGGATGTAGTAAGCGACCACGAAAAGCGTGCCCGCGCCAAGCAACCAGACTGTGGTCATCTGGACCGGCCTGAACTTGTTGAGTCTGCCCGTAATGGCATCCTGCTCGGTCTTCAACTGGCTGGACGATTCATCGAGGATCAGCTGAGTTTCTTCGTAGCGGCTGATGCGCGACGCGTAAACTTTGGCACCTAAAAAGAAAGCAAGAATTAGAATCCAACCAATCCACATAGCCGGAACGAATAGCATTCTCCACCTCGAAAAAGTATTTGGGTCCCAGATACTGGCGGGTCCGTGAGGGAACCGCGGGCCGTGAATAGAGGGACCATTCGATTGAAGATGATAGCGCTCGGACGATGGCTTGAAAGGTGATGACAGTCACCGGGCCGAGCCGTGGTTTCACATAGGGAAACGGAGCCGAGTCTGAGAGTCAGCGGGCGCGGGAGAACAGAATGGATAAGTTAGAGCGGTTCCAGGATAGATGTACCCAATCCAACTTCTGTGCGGGGTCGCCCCTCCTTGGGGTCGGGACGACTTAGCTGTATCGGCTCCGGGGTATAGCAATGCTGAAACCGCTGTAGCGGTGCGCTGGTATTCAACTGATTGCTTGCATTGACGATCGATCAAGTGCGAAATCGGGCTCGCATCAATAAATCGACCAGACACCCGGTGTAGCTACCTCGATAAGATGCCGGTCTGGATCTCGAAAATAGAGGCTGGTGCCGCCTGATTCCCAAACGCGCTTTTCTTCCAGTACGATTCCGTTTCCGGCCAGCCAGGCTTCCCAACTCGCCAAATCGGCGGCGGCAATCGCGAAGGCAAGATGAAGCTCACCTTCGCCGTCGTGCGGCGAAATCATGTCGCGCGAGCCACCCTTCTTGAACAGCAGCAATACCTGGCGCTTTGCCGCCTTCATCGCACAGCCCCGCTCGCCGAAATCGTTAATGACCCCAAACCCAAAAATCTTCTCGTAAAACTGAGCAGAATGGGGCACGTTCGACACGTAAAGTGAGGACTCGAGGATTCCATCAGTGTTGGGATGCATGTCTGATTCCCACCATGCCGCCGGGCACCTGGGACCTGGTTCGGCGAATCCTCACTCCACTTCCTGCTTGGCGCGATAGCCGTCGCGGGCGATGATGTCGTATTTCAGCGGCTTGTGCTTCTCATCCTGCATGCGCAGCGGCTGCCCCTCATCGTCCACCAGCTTCACCTGCAGTTTGCGGTAGGTGCCATCCTGCTTGGCATTGCTGGGCCTGTAGATGAGCTCATATTTGGCGCGGATGTTGGAGTTGATGTTGCGCACCATGTCAGGCAATTCCCCCTGGAAGACGGGCCTGAACCACTGCCCTCCGGTTGACTGGGCGAAGGCCCTCATCTCGTTGTCTGCCTGCAAAAACGTCATGTCGCGCATGCCGGCGCGCATGCCCATACCTCCGCCGCTCATCTCCTCCACCAGGCCATCGGTGGATACGGTGTAAATGGTAATGTCGCGCGATTCCTTCACGCGCTTGTAGATTTTGTCGAAGGTGAGCTTCGACAAGGTGTCGATGCCGGTGGCGACGAGGATGATGTACTTCTGCCCCTGAACGCGGTCGAGGCGATCCAAAGCGTCGTAAAGCGCGTCAAAGACATCGGTCTCACTAAAGGTCGCCGGCGCGTAGGATTCCTGGGCCAGTTCCTGGATGGCCTGCTGGATTTCCTGGTGGTTCTGGGTAAAGTCCACATCGATGTGAGACTTGAGGTCGAAGGTCTCGAGTGCAATGTAATCCTGGGGGCGCAACTGCTGCGTAAACTCCCATGCGGCGTTGAGCATGTTCATGCGGAAGACCCATCCGCGAGCGGCATATTCGCAGAGCAGGAGTGCGGTGATGGGCGCTTCAATGCGCTTGAAGCCTTCGACCCTCTGCTCCACGCCGTCTTCGTAAACGCGAAAGTTTGACGGCTTGAGGCCGGGAACAAACTGGCCGGTTTTCTCAAGCAATACACCCACATCAACCGTGACTTCGGGAACATCGACATGGAGGGTGACGTTGCCCATTCCCGCGGGATTTGTGATCTTGGGCGCTGGCGGCGCTGGAGCGGGCGGAGGCGTATCGTCTGGGTTTTTTTTGGGAATTGCGATGACACCGTTGTCGCCGGCGGGACCTCCCGCATCGGGCGCGGTAGTCTGGTCGGGCTGCTGCGCCGGTTGTTGTGGTTGCTGCTGCTGTTGCGGCTGAGTCTGAGAGGGGTCGGGGGTCTGGCTCCATGCGGGGCTCAGGTGCGCGAGAGCAAAAACAGCAAACCCCAATAATGGGAGGCAGGTTCGGAGCAGCTGGCTTGCCGATGGGGATTGGCGTGGATTTGTCATGACCACCTCAGTGTTGAGAAGAATAGTCGTTCGGACCGACCGGTGTCAGCTTTCGGGCGGTACCATCGCTGCTCGGTCTTGACCGGCTTGGTTCTATGCGGCCCGGGACGAGGCCGCCGCTGTACTCTATAGACGTGGAAATCGGCGTTATGGGAACTCGGGAGCTATGCGGAGGCAAGCTCAGGGCAAAGTGCATGGGCTGGGCCGTGGCCGCATTGATTCTGTGCGTGATCGTGCCGGTCCGGGGACTTACTCCGGCGTCAAAGGACGGCATTGCAACGAATGACGTTGACGGTCCACCAGCGAGCACCGGGGGGTTTTTCCCATTGAGCCAGGTTCACCGCGGCCTGATGGCGACAGCGTGGACCGTCTTCGAGGGTACGAAACCCGAACCGATGCAGGTGGAAGTCCTGGGAATTCTGCGCGGAGCGCGCGGCCCCGGTCAGGATCTGATTCTGGCGCGATTGCATGGAGCGAAACCTGAATACACCGGCGTAGTGGAAGGGATGAGCGGTAGTCCGGTATATGTGGGCGACAAATTGATGGGATCGCTGTCGTACCGGATTGGCCAGTTCAGCAAGGAGCCGATTGCGGGTATTACCCCGATTGAACAGATGCTTGAGGTAAATGACCTGCCAATACCGGGATCAGGGATCAGGGATCAGGGGTCTGATGACAGGGAACAAGGGAACGTGGGGACGAGGGAACAAAAAGACGGCGATCAGGCGGCGCTGTCCGAAACCGGCTTGCAGATGCAGCCGATGGAGACGCCGCTGGTGATGAGCGGATTCAGCCCGGCGGCCATCGAATTCTGGCGGAGCCATGTTCAAATGCCGGGACTCGAAACCGTTGCTGCCGGCGGAATGGGCGAGAGCCAGACTGGAGACGCGCCAGACAAGAAGGCGGAGAAGACGCTGGAGCCGGGATCGGCAATCAGTGCCCTGCTGGTGCGCGGCGATCTGGAAATTTCAGCCACCTGCACGGTGACCTACATTGACCCGAAGCAACTGCTGGCATGCGGGCATCCGGTTCTGCAGTCGGGGCCGGTTTCACTACCCATGACCACCGCTGAAGTAGTGGCCACACTCGCTTCGCCGTTGAATGCCTTCAAGATCATCAATACCGGCGCCACGGTGGGTGCATTCACCGAGGATCGCGAATCGGCAATCGGAGGCGTGCTGGGCGCAACGGCGCGCATGATTCCGATGCACGTCACGTTGGAAGGCGCAGGGACGCCAGGCAAAGTGAATGTGGAGATTCTCGATCAGCCTGACCTGACCCCGCAGGCGGTGGAAGTTGTGCTGTACGAGGCGCTGCTTGAGCGCAATGAAAGCACGTCGGAGATGAGTTACCACGTAACGGGAACAATCGACCTCGAGGATTTTCCTCCGGTTCCTTTCGATTCGTGGGCCTCGGGTGGCGAGTCGGGTTCGGCGCAGTTGCTGGTAGCGGCCGAGGCGGCAGCGCGCTTCAACGCGATTTACACCAATGGCGAACGCCGCGGCATGGTGCGCTCGATTGATCTGCATGTCGAAGCGATCCCACGACGAATTTCAGTCGCGTTGGAGTCGGCAAGGCTGGTTTCAAGCGACATGGTTCACGCGGGCGACACGGTTGAGGTTGAAGCTTCGCTGCGACCATGGCAGCAGGCGGAACGGAATGTAAGGATCAGAATCAAACTGCCGGAGCGGTTGGAGAGCGGCAACGTGCGACTTCTTGTGTCAGACGCAGCAACGCTTGACCGGACGCTTAACCAGCCCAAACTTGGGTCCAGGTCGGCGACTCTGGCTAGCGTACTGGAGCGTGCGCGACGGACGCATGCAGCGGACCGGATTTATGTATCGATCCTGGCGCCCGAGGCGCAGGCGGGCTGGAACGGCGATACTCTGGCAGCTGTGCCGCTTTCGATGGCGAATGCACTTGAGCCGGTGCGAAATGCCGACGACATCAGTCTGAATGGGGAATCGGCGGAGGAGGCCGGCCAAGCGCCGGCCGGAGGATTGTTAAGCGGGTTTCAAATTCTGAATGTGCACATCGACGCGGGTGGCGGGTTAAACTAATATGGGCAGCGGACTCATACTTGATTTCAATTGAACGGGGCACAGCTGGCTCCGAGTTGCAATCTTTCGGATATCCGGTTCGGAAAAGATAACCTGGGCGAAGGATAACCGAGCGAACCTCCCCGGAATGAAAAACGGGCCCCAGTCCGGGGGAAATAAGAGCGGTGGTATGAGCACGTTGCGTACAGGCCGCATCAGATAAATATCGGAACGCTCGCGAACTAATCCCTGCCAGTAAGGACTCCAGACGAAGATGGCTCAAATTCAAGGACTTGCGGCACATGCAGCGGGCGCTGAACTATTGCCTTACCACTACGAACCCGGCAAGCTGGGTGCGCAGGAGGTGGAGATTGCAATCACTCACTGTGGCATTTGTCACAGCGACCTTCACCTGATCTCGAACGACTGGGGAATCAGTCAATATCCGTTCATCCCCGGGCATGAGATTGTGGGAACGGTAGCGGCGGTTGGCAGCGACGTAAAGAAGCTGATGGTGGGCCAGCGTGTGGGCCTGGGCTGGCAATCGAATTCCTGCGGCACCTGCGAGTGGTGCGTGAAGGGAATGGAGAACCTTTGCGCAGAGTCGGAGGCGACCTGCGTACATCGCAATGGCGGCTACGCTGACCGCGTAAGGGCTAACGCGCGGTTCGTGTTTCCCATTCCCGATGCGTTGAATAGTGAAAATGCAGCGCCGCTGCTCTGCGGCGGCATTACGGTCTACAATCCGCTGCGGACATACGACATCAATCCGACTTCGCGGGTAGGGATCGTAGGCATCGGCGGGCTGGGACACATCGCCATCCAGTTTGCGCGCGTGTTTGGCGCCGAAGTGACGGCCTTTTCGTCATCGGCCGGAAAAGAAGAAGAAGTGCGGGCGCTCGGAGCGCACAACTTTGTGAATTCCCGCGAATCGAAGGCGATGAAGGAAGTGGTCGGCAAGCTGGACTTTATTCTGACCACGGTGAACGCAGACCAGGACTGGGGTGTGTATCTGTCGGCGCTCAGGCCCATGGGAACGTTGTGCTTTGTGGGTGTGCCGCCGTCGCCGGTTGCGGTGCACGCGTTTCCGCTCATTTCGGGACTACGGTCGATCAGCGGTAACCCCACCGGCCCGCCGCACCGGATACGCGAAATGCTCGACGTGGCCGCGCGGCACGGCGTGAAGGCTACCACCGAACTCTTCCCGATGAACAAGGCCAACGAAGCGATTGAGAAGGTGAAGAAGAACAAGGTGCGATATCGGGCAGTGCTGGCTAATTAGGCTCTTGCCATATTTGAATTCGACGCAGCGCCGGCCTTCAGACCGGCGCTCCGTTTTTCTGCGACAGACTTGGGTCCTTGCAAATCTGAGCGCGCAAGAACCGTGGGTGCCCCAGGTCCCTCGCATTTGGGGTCCTGGGATAGCAAGAACCCTAACTGACTTATATCAATCGAACTCGAAAATCGGGTGCCCCGCCGTTGCGGCGTATTAACCTATGCCGTAATGTACTCACCGATGTTTAACGAGACTTGTGACCTTCGTCGTTTGTTGAGGTCGAATACGTGGACTCACTGGGCGGTCCGGGCAATCCACCGGTTTAGCTGCGGTGTCTCCAGAGACTCTGTATGACTCGTTGCTTTGTCCGGCGATGGGCAGGTTTCACTCTCATCGCCCAGATGACGTTCACGGCAAACCCAAGCGCGCATCTGGGCGCACAGAATACCACCCTGAATGTGGACGTGAAGCTCGTCAACGTCTTTGTGGGCGTGTCGGACCGGAACGGGGCCATTGTGGGCGGTCTGACTCGTGATGATTTTTCCCTTGCCGAGGACGGTCGAGCGCAGCGGATTGCGATTTTTGAGCGGCAATCGAACCTGCCACTGAATCTGACGTTGTCCATTGACACGAGCGATAGCGTCGCCAAAGATTTGGAAGTCGAACAGCGCGCGGCGCAGCGGTTCGTACATGCAATCTTGCGCCCGCAGGATGAGATGAGCCTGTTGGATTTTGCCTCCGTTGTGCGAGAACTGACGCCATTCACCAATAACGCCAATAAAATCGAGCGCGGCATTGCCTATTTGCGCAGCGGGGGAGGCACGGCGTTCTACGACACGATTGTGCTTGGCTCAAAACATCTCGGCCGGCAACATGGACGCAGAGTCCTGATCGTGATCTCAGACGGCGACGACGACACGGTCGAGGGGGCCGACTATGCCCAGGCTTTGGAGCAAGCCCTACGCAATGAAGTGATGATCTACAGCTTGATCGACGTGCCCATAGAAGCCAGTGCCGGGCGCGACCTGCGCGGCGAACACGCGCTCATCACGCTGGCCGAGGAAACCGGTGGCAAGAGCTTTTATGTGAGCGCCGACGGGCTGGATAAGACTTTTGCCGAGGTGAGCGAGGACCTGCGAACGCAATACTTTCTGGCCTACTATCCGCGCAACCAGGTGCCGGATACGAACTTTCATCAAATTCAATTGACCATTCCAAAGGCGACGGCGGACAGGTACAACATTCGCTATCGCACCGGGTACTATACCGATTCGCCAGATTGATAAAAACCAAAGAACACCATGATGCAGACGTCTTAAGCGATCGCCCCCTAAAACTATATGTCATCAATTTTCGGGTCCGGCGACAGCAAATTGCCCGTAGCGGATACAACCATCATTCGACCTACTTATACTCAACGCATGGTCCGATTGGCTTGTTCTGCCTTCCTTGCCCTCGCCGTTCTCGTAGAGCCACTCCTCGCGCGTGGGCAGGATCTCTCGCAGGAAATAGATCAAATCTTCGCCCCCTATAACCAAACCAGCGCTCCGGGATGTTCGCTCGGCGTGATACGCGACGGGAAGTTCTTATATCGGAAATCGTATGGCGCCGCAAGCCTGGAACTCGGGGTGCCGCTTTCACCGGAATCGGTGTTCTACGTAGGATCGGTCTCCAAGCAATTCACCGCAGCCAGCATCGTGCTCGCCTCCGAGCAAGGCCTTCTTTCGCTCGACGAAAACGTCAGGAAATACATCCCGGAGCTACCCGATTACGGCCATACCATCACCCTGCGGCAAATGCTTAACCAGACCAGCGGCTTTCGAGATTTCTTCGACCTGATCTACTTTTCGGGCCACGATGTCGCCGAATTTAATTCGCCCAACGAAATCCTGAAACTCATCGAGCGGCAAAAAGAGCTGAACAATGTGCCGGGAACCGAGTGGGTATACAGCAACACAAACTATTTTCTCCTCGGAGTCGTGCTGCAACGCGTCACCGGGAAGACACTCGCGGAGTATGCAGCCGAGAACATCTTTTGCCCGCTGGGAATGGCGCATACCAGGTTTTACGATGATGCGTCAGTGGTGGTGCCGGGACGAGTGTCCGCTTACGACCCCGGCCCGCATGGACAATTCCTGGTTGATTGGTCCACGACGTACGCGGTAGTCGGGGGCGGCGGCCTGTTGACCACGGTCGACGATCTGCTGCGATGGGACAACAATTTTTATGCCAACCGTCTGGGCACAGGCGGGCTCGTCAAAGAGATGGAGACTCCCGGCATTTTGAACGACGGCCACAAAATCGCCTATGGCATGGGACTCATCCCAGGGAATTATCGCGGCCTGCCCATCATCGAACACAACGGGGCAATGTTTGGGTACCGTGCCGATCTGCTTCGGTTTCCTGAACAGAAATTCACTGTTATCTGCCTTTGTAATGTTTCGAGCGCAGAGCCTGAGGAAAAATCCCGCCAGGTTGCCGACATTTATCTCAAAACCGAGATGCAGTCCGGCTCGATCCCCATTTCGGCGGTTGATAGAGATTTGCCCGATCCTGCTCCCTTCGCCGGACAGTATCTCGATCCGCGCACTCATACCATCTATTCCTTCACCGCGTCCGATGGTCGCCTGCGAGCATGGGGTTCAGACCTGAGGCGCAAAAGCTCTAATCAGTTTTATGACCTTTTTGGGGATGTGTTCACATTCGAAGGATCAAAGAACTCGATGAAGGTCTCACTCGACATGAACGGCGAGACGTATTTCGAAGGGAAACGATTCAGTGAAGCCCACCTGGATGAAGCGGTCCTGCAGGGCTTCACGGGCAAGTACAGAAGCCAGGAGTTGGATGGCGCAATCCAGTTGTCAATCGAGCACGACAGTCTGGCTCTCAAAAATCGTAGCAACCCGCCAGTAACGTTGACTCCCATCGCCAACGACGAATTCAGCACGGGAAGCAGTTTTGTGATTGTGTTTCACCGCGACGAACATGGCCGGGTCTCGGGGATGAGTTTGTTCGAGCAGGCGGCGCGCGGAATTGAATTTGCCCGGACTAATTGAGCACTCCTCACGGCGGAAAATGCATGAAAATTAGCCCGCCGGATCAGCGATAAGCCTGAGGCGCACGATCCTTCTGTTCAACTGTTCAACTACCCCAAATGGTTAACTATTCAATCGTTCAATTGTCCAACTGTTTCATGGCACCGTCGGCAATCTCGCGCTCCGCCGCGGCGATGCTTGCGGGCTTTCCGAGATCGCGCCAGTAATACTCATCCGCGCGGAATGCCGCAATCTTCTCACCCTCAGCGGCGAGGCGTAGATACGCGTCGATGATGGAAAAGGCGCCGGTCTCGTGTAGTAATGCAAAGATGCGCGGCGAAATAACGTGAATTCCGGAGAACGCGAACTGCTGCGTCTGTTGCTTGGGTCTCACGAGCGCCGGTTGGGCATCGCGGCGGGCGCGGCGGCCGCAGAGAAGTCCTTCTTCATTGAAGATGAGCTGGCGCGACGAACTCCGCGCGGCGACGGCCAACGTTGCGAGCGCGTGAGCTTCATTGTGAAAGGTGACCATGCGCGTAAGGTCGATCGTGCTGATCACGTCGACGTTGTGCACGATAAAGGGCGCGTCGCGTTCGGGACCGTCTTCAAGGAAGAACCATGAAGCGTGTTTGAGTCCGCCGCCGGTGTCGAGCAGGTCCGTCTCGCGCGAGATTTCAATGCGCACGCCGAAGTCTTCCCTGCCCTTCACGAATTCTTCGATCTGTTCGGCGAAATAGTGCGCATTGACGATGACGTCAGTGACTCCTGCAGCGCGCAGGCGGGTAAGCGCAATCTCCAGCATGGTGCGGCCCGCGACGGTGACGAGAGCCTTGGGACGATGGTCGGTGAGCGGGCGAAGGCGCGTCCCGAGGCCGGCAGCCAGCACCATCGCTTTCATTGATTCAGCACCATTCAGGCAGCCTCGCCGGCGCGGCCCATCTTCTCAAGCTCAATGTGGCGCACAATGACGCGAACGCCGCTATGCGCGCGCAGGTGCGCGGCCAGATGCTCGGCGAGATAGACGGAGCGATGCTGGCCGCCGGTGCAGCCGAATGAAACCATGAGGCTGCGGAAGCCGCGGCGCTGGTAGCTTGCGACGCTCGAGTCGACGAGCGATTCGACGTGCGAGAGGAACTGCTGCACGGAGTCCTGCGCATCGAGATATTCGATGACCGGCGCGTCCTGGCCGGTGAGCTGGCGAAAGCGGTCCTCGCGGCCGGGGTTGGGCAGGCTGCGGCCATCGAAGACGAAGCCGCCGCCGTTGCCCTCTTCATCGATTGGCGGCTCGCGATGGAACGAGAAGCTGAAGATGCGAACTGTGAGGCCTTCAGCCGGAGCGGCGAGAGCCTGAAGCTTCTGTGAGCCGAGCATCGAGTGAAAGGCATCGAGCAGCGCGGGGATGGCGATGGGCAGTTGCACGTTGTGATGCAGCCAGCGCAGACTCTTGAGTGCGTAGGGCACAGACTGCAGAAAGTGCGTCTTGCGCTCGTAGAAGCCACGGAAGCCGTAGGCACCAAGGGCCTGCATGAGGCGCACATACACATAGGCGTAGTAGTACTCCATGAACCGCTCGCGATTGAGCGGGATGTGTGAGGCGAGACAATCGAGATATTCGTCGAGGAGCTGCAGCCGGAACGCGGGCGCGAGATCGGCCTTACCGTCGTAGAGCAGCGATGCGATGTCGTACTGGAGCGCACCGCGCCGGCCGCCCTGGTAGTCAATAAAGCGCGGCTGACTGCCCTGCAGCATAATATTGCGCGACTGAAAATCGCGATAGAGAAAGTAGTCGTGATCGGCGGCGAGGAGGAACTTGGTGAGCCGCGCGAAGTCGTGCTCGAGATCCTGCTCGTTGAAAGGGATTCCAGCGAGACGCAGGAAATAGTACTTGAAGTAGTTCAGGTCCCAGTTGATGGATTGGCGATCGAAGCTCGAACGCGGGTAGCAGACTTTGTAGTTAAGGTTGCGTCCGCCCTCGACCTGAAAGCGCGGCAAGACCGAAACGACGCTGCGATAGGCGGAGAGAACCTCGGGTGCAACGGATTCGCCGCTGCGGTTGGCGCTTAAGAAATCGAAGAGCGTGGTATCGCCGAGATCCTCTTCGAGGTAAGCGCCTCGGTCGAGGTCCTCCACGTAGATTTCAGGAACGGGTAGACCGAGGTGGTGGAAGTGGCGCGAGAACTCGAGAAATGCAGTGTTCTCTTCGCGCACGCCATAGAGAATGCCGATGGCGGTTTGACCGCGGCCGGACAGTCGAACGATGACGCGGCCCGAGCCGCCGAGCGCGCCCTGCAGAGGTTTGACCTTCTCTGCAGGAAATCCAAAGTGCTTTTCAAACTGCTCTTTCAAAACGTCCATAGTGTGCTTGCCGTGAATAGGCTTGGCTGTTTCAACGATATTGGTCGCGGGGATGGGGGCGCAAGGCGGAAGAACAGGGATCGGGGGTCAGAGATCAGGGATCAGGTCCAGGTCTCGGAGTGCGGGACCTGGAATAAGCATCCATTGCTTTTGTCGCTACTCGTCGCGCAGCGCTTCGATAGGGTCGATGCGGAGGGCACGGCGAGCCGGAGCGGCGAGAGCGACGAAAGAAACCGCGAGAAGCAACGACGAGACCACGACGAAGGCCAGTGGATCGAGCGGCGAGACTCCGTACAGCATGGAACTCATAGCGCGTCCCACCAGCACGGCTAATCCAGCGCCAATCGCCAGGCCGGCAAGTGCCAGCTTTATGCCATCGCGGAGCACACCAAGGAAGATAGTGGAGCGCTGCGCGCCCACCGCAACGCGGATACCAATTTCGTGGGTGCGGCGGGAGACGGTGTAGGCAGTCACTCCGTAGAGTCCGACCGCCGTGAGAAGAAGCGCGAGCAACCCCAGCGAGGCCGTGAGCCAGGCGGCCATGCGGTTGGGGTAGGTGGCAAGACGCATATGGTCGGTGAGAGTTTCAATGGACATGACGATGGACCCGGAATCCACTTCGCGGACGGCTTTGCGCGCCGCATTGACCAGGCTGCCGGGATTACCCGCAGTTGAAACGATGACGACTGCGTTAGACGTGGGATTCTGCGTGAACGGCAGATAGAGATAAGGCTGTGGAGATTCAGTGATGCCGTTGTAACGACCGTCATGGGCGACGCCGACGATTTCGACATCGGTGGGCTTGTCGTTGCCGAGGCGGAAACTTCGCCCGACGACATCTTCGGTGCCGAAGAGTTTTCTAGCCAGCGTCTGATTAATAACTGCGACGCGCTGGCCGGCGGCCGTATCGCGACGATCGAAGGGGCGGCCGCGCATGAGCGGAACGCCAATCACTCGGAAGTAGGCATTATCAACCATGTTGAACCAGACCGGAGTTCCAGCGGTGGGAGACGGGACTTCGCCGGGCGCAAGCACTGTCTGTGTAGCGCCGCCTCCGTTTAGTGCGAAGAAGGGCATAACCCGCGCCACGCTGGCGTCGCGAACGCCGGGCAGCGCTCTCATGCGATCGGTTAACGCCTGGTACCTGGCTTGCAGTTGAGGCCCCTGACCATTGACGGCCACTTCAAGAAGCAGAGCATTTTGCGCGTGGTTGAAACCGAGATCCATGTTCTCAATATGGAACAGAGCGCGGACCAGCAGTGCGGTGGCCATCATGAACGCCATGGATACGGATATCTGCGCAATCACGAAGATTCTGCGCGCGGGCATTTTGAGGCGGCCGGTTGGCGCAACCCGCGTGCGGGACGCTTCAAGTGGAGAGACCTGGCTGGATCGGATGGCAGGCAGAAGACCGCAGAGAAGAACTGAAAGCAGACCGGCGGCGACGGTGAAGGCCAGCACGCGAAGATCGATGCGGAAATCGAAACCGATGGGGTACCCAATGTCGGGGATCAACGACGGTACGAGGGCGATCAGTCTTTGCGCGAGAAAGACAGCGCCGGCAATACCGGCGGCTGCGAGAAGACAGTATTCAGTGATGAGCTGCCGCAGCAGTTGCGTACGCGAAGCGCCGAGGGCGACGCGGGTGGCAATTTCGTGGCGGCGGGCGTCACCGAGCGCCAGCAGCAGGTTTGCGATGTTGGTGCAGGCGATGAGCAGAACGACCAGAGCAATGGCGAGCAGCAATGAGCTGAGCACCTTGATGCCGTGCTCGATGGACTGGGGTTCCCACTCGACGGTGAAGGTGCGGCCGTTGTTGGACTCGGGATATGCCGCTGCGAGTTGAAGGCCGGCGGCACGGAGCTGTTGCCGAGCCTGATCGAGCGTGGCGCCGGGACGAAGGCGTGCGTAGAGGTCGAATTGACGAATCGAGCGCGGCGATTTCTGCTCTTCCGGATCCCAGACGACCCAGCCCGCGCGGGAGACGTAAACCTGCGGATCGATCATGCGCTCGGTGCCGCGAAATCCGGGAGTAAGAACACCGACAATGTGCGCGAATCCGTGATTGAGTTTGACCGTGGACCCGACCACTGCGGGATTACCGGCGAAGACGCTTTTCCACGCTGCATAGCCCAATATCATCACCGGGGTGTCGGCATGCAGCATCTCCTGCTGGCTGGGCAGGCGGCCAAGTTGCGCACGCGCGCCCATGAAGTCGAAGTAATTCTCGCTGACCACCTGGGCAAGCAGGAGCTTCAGACCATCGCCCTGATCGATGGCTACGCCGCGACGGGTAGAGGCCGCGAGGTCAGAGAAGGCCGGGACGCGCTCGCGGAGGTCCTGATACTCCTGCCAGGAGGAGCCGGTTTCGCGTTCGGAATCGGAGGAGGCGTGTTGATTGACGCTTTGAATGACGATCAGATGTGAGGGGTCGGCGATATCGAGGGGCCGGAGCCAGACGCCGTCCACCATGCTGAAGATGGCCGTGTTGGGGCCGATGCCGAGGGCGAGCGTAACGATGGCGGCGAGAGTGAGGCCAGGCGCACGCCAGAATTTACGAACTGCAAAGCGGAGATCGCGAAGAAGCGTGAGCATCGTGCTGCCTCTTTCTACGCCGAGATCGTTGTCGCGGCCTGTGCTGTCGATCACCTAAACAGACGGCGTGAACGCAAGTGCTTTATGCACTCCTGCCACCCGGCTCACGAGGAACCGGATGGCAGGATTCACGAGTCAGGAGGGACTCTGCATCTGCTATTGCAGGTGGCGGGCCGAAATAGAGCGATTGAAAACAAAGAGTTTAGGTGCTGGAGCCGGCGAGCAGAATGTTCACGAGCGAGACTGGATGTGCGGATGTGGACAGTGGACGGTGAACAGTGAACGGTGGACGGTGAACAGTGAACGCTGAACGGTGGACAGTGAATGGTGAACGGTGAACGCTGGACAAACGCGGCGGTGAAGTTGATTCGCGACGGGACAGAAATTTCGATGCGTGCCAGTTCAGGCTCGAGCCCTGTCAGTGCATAAGGCCTAGCGGGCGGTAGGTTTGCTCTGTGTCTTCGTCGACGGTGAGGCCGGTGCAGTAGAGGCGAAGGTGGCTCTGGCTCAATTTGCGCAGCCAGAGGTGAATGACTGTGGCGATGACGACGGCGACGCCGAGATTGCGAATATCGCGTTCCATCCAGATTTCGCAGCCAAGCGATACGGCCATAATGAGCGGCAGAAAGATGAAGTAGCCAAGGACGGTGAACGCGAAGTTGCTTTGTTGCCTGGCGGGGGTTCCCGTAAAAGGGACTGTGTCGCTGCGCAGAAAGACGATGTCAGTGACCAGAACGCAGCACGCAACGGCGAGCACGATTTGGGCGGCGGTTGATAGGCCGGTCTTGACCTCGGGCGGCGCGTAGATGCGCAACAGGCCAAGCATGACGAGGGTGACGGCGAGGCTCGCGAGCATGGCCCAGCGCCTGGCGGCTGCGGCCCGTTCGAGCGCGGTAGCAAGTACGGGCGGTTCGCCGTGGATCATGCGCCAGATCCACGCGCCCTGACGATTGCCTGCCGATGTGAATGCGGTGCGCAGGCCGACGACGATCCAGAAGACGATGAGACCGATCGAGGCACGCAGGCCATCGGGATCGATGCCGAAGTGAAGCTGCTGATGGCTGACGCGAAGGCGGAGCACGGTAACGGCAACCCAGGAGAGACCGACGCCGCCGTAGAGCACGAGGTAAATGCGGTATCGCGGTACGCGCAGCATGGTTTGACCGATGAAGTGAAAGACCGCGCGGGCAGCAGGCGTGCGGGCTACGGCTGCATTGAGCGGCGCGAACAGCCCGTTGAAGAACCGGCTCTGCGAAGAGCGACTGTTTGCGCCCACTAGCAACTGGCGTGTCCGGCGCAGGTAGGCGACAGGATAGGCGGCGAAGACAAGCGCGATGGCTGCAAGCAATGCAAAAAGGCCGCAGCGTGCCAGGCTCGTAAAAATGGGTTGCGCTGCAGGGCCATCGAGAATGCGCTGATAGATGCCGAGAAACCAGTAGGGTGGAAAGAAGAAAATATTCTTGCTTCCCGATTGCAGAAGGTCGCGAGTGAGCTCAGAGAGGACAGGAAAAAAGAGCAGAAGTAAGGTGAAAACAGTGACGGCAATTCCCTGCGCGGCGAGGGCGAAGCGGCGGAAGATGCGCTCGCCGAAGATTGCGAGTACCACGCTTTGCACACTCAGCACCAGGGCCGAGACAAAAAGTCCAGCAGAAAAGACCGATGCGATGTGGGCAATCACCAGACGCGGCATGTTGGGCGGATCGGTGGCCGCAGGCATGACGAGAGGAGCAAGGCCGCCGGTATCGATGAGAAATCCGGCGACGAGAATTGCGATAGCGGCCACGCGGGCCGAGAACAATCGTAGCGCGGGAATGGGCAGCACGGTGAGAACGAAGAGATCGATGAGGTCGGGAAAAAAGAGGTCCCACTCAAAGACGGTAGCGATGCCGACTACAGCAAACGAGTAGACCACGAAGAAGAAGTGATGATTCGCCTGCACCCAGTACGGCGGGGCGCCGGGCATCGCCTGGTGGCGCATCGTGGACTCGATCAATGGATGATAGATGGGCCAGAGGTAGATTGCGACCAGAAGCGGCGGAAGCCCCGCGGCGAATGCGATCTGAACGAGCCTGGTTTTGGCATCGCCATCGGGCGATGCGGTTTCGTGATTGAAGAAGCGGGCCAGAAAGTGGCGCACGAGGTGCGCGAACTGGCTGCGCTCGGGCGGGACCGGTTCGCCGAGACTTGCCTGCGCGCCCAGCGCCTGCACTTCGGGTCCCGACATCAAGAGCAATCGCTGGAAGGTATCAGGCATGGCTGGCTTCAATGACCTCGACGATGTCCTGCGCGATGCGACGGGTTTCCTGCTGTTCGACGAGCTGGGCAAAAACGCTCTCGAGGTTGGGCAGGCTGTTGAGCTTGACCAGTTCGGCGGTACGCGCGTCGGCAAGCACCCTGCCTTTGGCGATGACAATGACGCGAGTGCACACCTGCTCGACTGTTTCGAGCACATGCGAGATGTAGAGGACCGCCTTTCCCTGTTCGGCGAGGATCTCAAGAAGGTCTTTGAAGAGGCGCGAGGAGACGACATCGAGGCCGGAGAGCGGCTCATCGAAGATGAGCAGCCTGGGATTGTGCAGGAGCGCGGCGGCAAGAAGTACGCGCTGGCGCATGCCCTTGGAGTATGAGGATATGGGCGAATGCTGCCAGGATTCGAGATCGAAGAGACGCAGTAGTTCCGCGGCTCGGGCGCGCAAGGGCTTTTCACTCATACCGCGCAGTCGGCCGACAAGTTGCAGGTACTCGAGGCCGGAGAGATAGGTGTAAAGGTGCGCCTCTTCGGGCACGTAACCGAGCTGGCTGCGATAGGCCGGCAGATTGTCGCGAATATCGCGGCCATCAAATAGCACGCGGCCGTCGTCGGGCCTCAGCATGCCGGTAATCATCTTGACGGTGGTGGATTTGCCGGCGCCGTTGGGGCCGAGAAATCCGACGATCTCGCCGGCGGCGACGGTGAAACTCACGTCCTGAACGGCGGGAATGCTGCGATAGCTTCGGAAAAGCCCCTGCACCTCGAGCATGGAGATATCCTTTGAAGAAGTTTCTGCCGGAAGGATGAGGAATTTGCATGGCTGCCGGTACTTGCTTCGTATCCTATGTAGCATTCAGTATAGCCTATTGTCAAGTAGCTATCTACATAGGTACAATGCCGGCATGGCTGGAGATGTCAAGCTCTCGCATACGGCCGCGCTGATCCTTCAGGCGATGAATGCCGGCAGCGTGTACGGCTTCAACCTGATGGAGATCACCGGCTTGCCCAGCGGGACGGTGTATCCAGCGCTGCGGCGCTTGGAGCGCGATGAACTGATCCGCTCGCAGTGGGAACGGCAAGCGATTGCCGATGCCGAGCAGCGGCCTCCGCGCAAGTACTACAATCTGACCGCGGCTGGAAGGTCGACTCTTGAGGGCGCACGAAAACGGTATCCGCTTCTGGAGCGGTTAATTCCTTCAGAGGAGGTGAAGTCGCCGGCATGATGCGCTCCCTGCTTGGAAACCTCTCTTTCGGTGCGCAGCGCGGTCTGCTGAGCGGTGCGGCGCTGATTGTCGCGCGTGAGCGGCGCAGCGACTGGCGCAAGGAGTGGCGCGGCGAACTGTGGCACGTACGTCGCGAGACAGCGCGGACAAAAGGGTCGGTGCTGAGCATGGAAGCGGAGCGGGTCGGGTTCTGCCTGGGCGCGTTTGCCGATGCGTGGTGCCTCCGCGGGCGTTTTTCACTACGGCCGAAGCTGGTGCATCGCACTGCGCTCGACTGCATTCTGTGGCTGGCCTGCGCGCTGTGCGTGTGCGCGGTAGTGGCGCGCAGCTTGCCCGGTGTGCGGGCCGAACAAGACGCAACGCGCTATCGCGTGCGGCCGGGAGTGGTGCTGATCGAGGACGCCCAATCGTCGAGTCTTCCCAGCGCGTCGGTTTCACCGGACGAGTTTCGCAACTGGCAAGCGACCAAGCAGCGTTTTTTTGACGGGATTTCGTACTACCGCAGCGCGCGCGAGCGGGTCGTTGTCGATGGCGGCAGTATGGCGCCGATGCAAGTTGCGCGAGTGAGCGCAAACTTTTTTTCGGTTCTGGGCGTGCCATTGTTGCTGCGGACATCACCAGCCACTGAGTTGGGTGCAGCGCCGGGGGTGGTGCTGAGCTACAGGATGTGGGAGCGCGATTTTGATGCGAATCCGGCGGTGATTGGGCACGTTCTGCGGATCGGCGGCGAGACGCTGCGGATTGCAGGCGTGGCGCCATCGAGTTCGTTGCCGCTGCCCGGCAATCCGGTGATGTGGGTGCTCGGCTCAGTCGTTGATCGAGCCGATACCGGCGACGCGAATGGGTTTGTGATTGCCCACCTGTCGAAGCGGGGGCAGGCTGCATTCGCGGCCCATGGCGATCGTATACCGATCGCGGTTGCGGGCGAAGATCCAGACGAGGGGAGCCTCGCGGGAGTGGCGCTGTGGGATGAGGCGAACGGGCCGGGCTCGCTGGCCGGTTTTGCACTGTTTCTGGCTTTTCTGGCGCTGCCCGCGGTCGTGTCCGTTTCGCTGGGCGAATCGAACTTTAGCGCACACCGGCCGTCGTGGAAGCGTCAGTGCATTCGATGGCTCTTTCTAGCGTCGAAGATGGGTTTGGCGATCGCAATAGGCTTTTACGCCTCGCTGGCGATGGCGTACGGATTCACGAGCGCCTATTCGCCGACGGCTGAGCTCGCGCAATTTGCCACGGGGTTCGCCTTCAGCCTTCTGGCCCTGAGCTGGGCGCTGTTCGACCAGAGACACCGCTGCCCGGTTTGCCTGAGACCGGTCACGAATCCGACCCGGGTGGGGCTCGCTTCACACACTTTTCTCGGCTGGAACGGCACCGAAATGTTTTGCGCCGGCGGGCACACTTTGCTGCATGTTCCCGCGTTGCCGACAAGCTGGTTCCAGGCCCCGCGCTGGGTGTACCTCGATCCGTCGTGGGGGTTCTTGTTTACGCCGTAAGAACAGGGAACAAGGGAACGAGGGTACGAGCTGGAAATCGGGAATCAGCCATCAGTCGTGGATGATCAGTGGATGGAAGACGAGAAGGGCGAGCCGTTGAGCTCGCCCTTTGTGTTGGGGATTGCCGCGTGCGGAAGAATCTGAGAGAAAGCCGAACCAGAGGTTCGTGGATCGTAGATCGCGGATGGAATCCACGTCAGTAGGAAGAGCATATGCGGATTCGGACGATAAGTACAATCGATTGTTACTACTGTGATGATTGGCTGGGACTATGATAAAGACGGACGGCGGAGATCCTGGCCGGAGAACCGGAGTAGAATCCGGCGGCATCGTCTATCTAGCTAATCAACGCAGAGATTTGGGCTATGAATCTGCAGGAATTGCGGTACCTGGTTGCGGTTGCCGAGCAGCGGCATTTTGGGCGCGCGGCCGAACTGTGCAACGTGAGCCAGCCGACGCTCTCAAGCCAGATAAAAAAGCTTGAGGATGAACTGGGCGTTATGCTGCTGGAGCGGACGAACAAGCGCGTGGATTTGACGCCGGTGGGCGCCCAGATATTGGCGCATGCGCGGCGGGCGCTGGCCGAAGCCGGACAAATGGAGGCGGTAGCGCGCGCGGCGCGCGATCCGCTGGTGGGGCCGTTGAAGCTGGGCGTAATTCCTACACTGGCTCCGTACCTGATGCCAATGATTCTGAAGCCGCTGAAGCGGGCGTACCCGGGCATGACGCTGGAGTTATGGGAGGACCAGACGCGTTGGTTAATTGACGGGCTGCGCAATCATCGGCTGGATGCGGCTCTGCTTGCCACGCCACCAGACGCTCCAGAGATCACGGAGCTGACGCTCTTCAAAGAGCCGTTGCTGGCGGCGCTTCCGCAGAATCACAGGCTGGCGAAAGCGGCGAAAGTGGATGAGGAAATGTTGGCCGATGAACTGCTAGTGCTGGCCGACGGGCACTGCCTGGCAAGCCAGGCGCTGGAGGCCTGCGGAGCGCGGACACAGCGAGCAGGTATAGCTGCATCGATGCAGGCATCAACTTTGGACACGCTGGTGAACCTGGTGGCGGCGGGGTACGGGACCACGCTGCTGCCTGCGCTGGCTGCGGATTCATTCCGTAAGCGGGAAATTGTGCTGCGGCCGCTGGTGGGCGGGTCGAGCCGGACGATAAGGCTGGCGAGCCGGCCGGGGTTCCCGAGACCGCAGGCGCTGAGGGCGCTGGAAAAAGTGATTCGAAAGGCGGTCGGGGGCACGGTGCGATAGGGAGAAGCGCTAGGCTGTGGGGAGGGTTTTGAGAGAGGCTGGCTTGATGGGCAAGACGACGGAGAAGACGGTGCCACGTCGACGCCCTTTGTCCACACTCCGAACGCGGATGATGCCCTGGTGTTTTTCGATGATCTGGCGAGTGACCCAGAGGCCGAGACCGGTTCCGACCATTCCCTTGGTGGTGAAGAAGGGCTCGAAGAGACGCTTGCGAACATCGTAGGTCATGCCTCGCCCGTTGTCGCTCAAGGTGATGCGAACGGAGTTTCGCCCATTAAGGCCCTTGTTGTGGGTTGCGGATACGCGCATGCGAATCAAGCCATGTTTGTCAATGGCGTCTATGCTGTTTGAGATCAGATTGGTGAAGACCTGCCGCAATTCACCGGCCACCGCCATGGTGGTGACGTCGACACGCAATTCTCTTTCAATCGATATGTTTTTGCCTACGAGCTTTCCTCGCAGGAGCTCGATGCAGGAGTCGAGCACGGCATTGATTGAGGTGGAAACGGGTGCATTGGATTCGCGATAGAAGCCGAGCGACTGGCGGGTTATGTGAGCTATGCGCTTGAGTTCGGCATCGGCCATCTGAAGATACTGATAGGCGGAATTGGGGAGCCCGTGCTGACTCTGTGCGAGGTAAAGGAGATTGGTAAGGGCCTCAAGGGGATTGTTGATTTCGTGAGAGATTGTGGCGGCCATTCTACCCAGCGAGGCGAGTTTTTCGCTGCGTAGCAGCGCCTCTTCAGAGTGTTTGCGACGGGTAATATCAGTGGCGGCGCCGAACCATTCGACCAGTTCTCCATTCGAATCGAATAACGGGACAGCACGGGAAAAGGTCCAGCCCAACGAACCATCGACACGCCGGATGCGATGCTCGAGTTCAAAGACACTCTTGTTGCGGAAGGCATTTTCAATCGTTGCCAACATCAGCGGTTTGTCGTCCGGGTAGATATATTTGTCGAGCCATGAGCGGCTGGGCTCTTCAGTATCGGCGACGAAGTCGCGGCCGCTGAGCTGGCGCAACTCTTTCCAGTCGGGGCTCATGCGATAGACGACGTCGGAGCTGGCGGCGACAAAGGCGCGGAATCGCTCTTCGCTTTTTCGGATTTGCTGCTCGGTTTCGCGGCGCAATCGGGAGAGCGCGATGTGGTTTTCAACACGGGCAGCAAGTTCGCGCGCGGAGAATGGCTTGATGAGATAGTCGTCAGCGCCGGCATTAATGCCTTCGACACGCGATTCCTCGCCTGCGCGCGCAGAAAGCAGGATGACGGGGATGGCTGCGGTCTGGTCGCTGGCGCGCAATGCCTTCAGTAAACCGAAGCCGTCGAGGTTGGGCATCATGACGTCGGCCAGGACGAGGTCGGGCAGGTCGCGACGGGCGGCTTCGAGAGCGGCTGCGCCATTAGTGACAGACTCAACGCGATACGAGCCACCAAGAAGACGCTCGACATACTCGCGCATGTCGGTATTGTCTTCAGCCAGCACGATGCGGGCATTGAGGACGCTCGTGGATGTGATTGGCGCAGGCTGCGAAACCGGGGTTACACTGGGCTCGCTGGGAAGCCAGCGCAAAGCCTCCTCGCGTAATGAATCGGCGCCGATAGAGATGGATGCCCGGACTCGTGCGGCTCCGATGCGGTCGGGAGGAATGTGCGCAGATCCCGACGGAAGAGAGACGGTGAAGACGCTTCCCTTGCCGGGTTCGCTTTCGACGGAGACAGAGCCGCCGTTGAGCTTCACGAGTTCCTGCACGAGCGAAAGGCCGATGCCGGAACCCTCGTAGCTGCGGCCGCGAGCGTTGGCGACACGATAGAAGCGCTCGAAGATTCTGTCCAGGTCGTACGAATCGATTCCTGTTCCGGTGTCACTTACCGAGAGAAGCACTTTTCCACCCACAGGTTTGAGAGTGACGGCGATGGAACCCTGAAGGGTAAATTTGAACGCGTTGGAGATCAGGTTGAGAACGATCTTCTCCCACATGTCGCGATCGACGTAGACGGGATCGGGCAGGGGCGGACAATCGACGATGAGTTTGAGCCCGGCACGCTCGATTGCGGAACGGAAGACGCTGGCCAGGTCGGCGGTGACGGAGGCCAGATCGACTGGTTCGTAGACAGCCTGGACGCGGCCCGCTTCGATGCGCGAGAACTCGAGCAGGGTGTTGACAAGCTTGAGCAGACGCAGACTGTTGCGATGGACAAGCTCAAGACGAGTGCGCTGCGATTCAGAGAGCGGCTCGCCTGGGGCAAGCGCATCCTCCAGGGGCGCCATCATCATGGTTAGCGGGGTACGGAATTCGTGACTGATGTTGGCGAAGAAGACAGTCTTGGCGCGATCGATCTCAGCCAGGGCCTCGTTTCGTTTGCGCTCTTCTTCATAGGCGCGGGCGTTGGCAATGGCGGCGGAGATTTGCGCGGCGGCAAGGTCGATAAAAGTGCGATAGGAGTCGTCAAATCGCAAACGCGAACTGATGCCTGCAACGAGAAAGCCGGCAAGCTGTTGCGGGACGTTTGATTTGATGGGAACGACGGCCGCAGTTTGCGGGGGGTCAGTCCAAGGGCCGAGTGGAACAATCGAAGAATGAGAGGCAAGATCGTCGACGACCACAATTTGCTGGCCGTTGCGGGACTCGGCGAAGGGCCATACCGGATCGACATCGGAGTCGATATTGACGCGTTCGGGCGCGAGTGCGGCTGCACCTTCGATGCCGGTGTGCCCAGCCAGACAGGCTTGCTTTCCGCGGCCTTCAACCAGGTAGAACAGGGCAAACGGAATGTCGCGGGTGTGGCGCGCCAGGATGGATGCGGCGAGCGAACAGACTTCTTCAGCAGTTTTCGCCTCGAGAGAACCGGCGCCGAGATCGCGAAGCGCGGCGATACGACGTTGGCCCACCACCTTCTCAGTGATTTCATGCACATTGGCAATAACGCCGCCAATTCCGTTGGGCGCGGTTTCGTCGGGAACGGGGCTGTAGCCGATCGTGAAATGGGCTTCCTCAACGAAGCCAAAGCGATTGATCTCAAGGAGGATGTCTTCCATCCAGGTGGGAGGGCCGCCCTCGAAGGGCGTTTGCACGAGCGGAGCGAGGATGTGAAAAACCTCGGACCAGCACTCGCGGAAGGGCCTGCCAAGTCCGGGGTCTGGATGCTTGTCGCCCAGGACCGGAATGTACGCGTCATTGTAAATCTGATGAAAGTCGGGGCCCCACCACAGCAACATGGGGAAGCAATTGACCAACATGTAGCGAACAGTGAAACGCAGAGCCGGTGACCATTTTTCAATTGGACCGAGCGGCGTTTTTGCCCAGTCGAAATCTCGAATGAGGGGGCCCATCTGGCTTTGGCCCGCAAAGATGTCTGCTGTACCGATAGCCAGGCGCTGTAAAGGCTCCCCACGCAGCGGAAGGTCGGCGGTTACTAAGATTTCCGCTTGCTTGAGCACCTTAGGTTTTCTCCAACTGACTCGTGAATTCGACTTGTTCCACGCCCGCAAACAGTGAAAGACAGACGAAAGTAGCCAAGGTAGTTAGATATCAAACCCTTGCGGGATCGTTGTCTTAAAAGGGGAGAAATCGAAGAAGGCCTGCGAAAAAGACTGGGTCGACGTTGGCCAGCTTCCTTCCCGACCTGCTCATCGCAGTGCTTTGCGGTTACTGTTCGTTACAGAGCCGAAACGGCACTGAATTCTGGCCCCTCTTATCCACAAAGGTACCTTTTTCCGGCGTTGACCCCGCGTTTCGGGGTCCGTAGAGTCAGTATTCGAAGGTAGATTTTCGCGCTTCAAAAAGCTGCGGTCAGCGGTTTTTGCAGCTTGGAACGCGCGACCCGAAAGCAGCCCATCGAACAGGAGTTGAAATGCTGAAATTAAAGAAGATACACATCCTCGGATTCAAGAGCTTTTGCGACCGCACCGATTTGACGGTGGCGGGCACGGGGATAGCCGTAGTGGTGGGGCCGAACGGATGCGGCAAATCGAATATCTTCGACGGGGTGAGCTGGGTGCTGGGCGAGCAGAGCGCCAAGACCCTGCGCGGCACGCACATGCAGGACGTGATTTTTGCGGGGACTCGGGATCGCAAGCCTCTGGGCATGGCCGAGGTGAGCCTGACGATGGTGGATCCCGAGGCGTATGAGGGGCCGATACCGGTTGAGCCGGAAGTTGAGATCGATCACGATGGGCCGACGGATTGGGACGAAGAAGAACTGAGGAAGCAGCGCGCGGCTGAGGCCGAGGAGATTGTGTCGTCTGAACAGCCGGGCCAGGTGATTGAGGATGAGGGCTCGGAACAGGAGGCTAGCGACGCTACCCACGGCACAGTTTCAGTCCAAGACGCTGCCCCACCGCAGATAGCGGAGTCGGAGGTGGTGCACGGACAGCCAGCTGTGGTGTTGAAGATTCGCCGAAGGAAATTCCACTCGACGCCGCGCAAGGGCGAGGTGGTGATTACGCGACGGCTGTTCAGGACCGGCGAGAGCGAATATCTGTTGAACGGCAAGCTGTGCCGGCTGCGCGATATCCAGGACATTTTTATGGGGACGGGCCTTGGGCCGGAGAGCTACGCGATTATCGGGCAGGAGCGGATTGGTCAGCTGCTGAGTTCGAAACCCCATGACCGGCGCACGATTATCGAAGAGGCCGCGGGCGTTACGCGGTTCAAGACGAAAAAGCGGCTGGCGGAATTGCGGCTCGAGAGCGCGAAGCAGAACCTGGCGCGCGTGGACGACATTTTTGAAGAAGTCACGCGACAGATGAATTCGCTGAAGCGCCAGGCTGCGAAGGCCGAACGGTTTGCGGCGGTGCGCGATGAGTTGCGGGAGAAACTGCGCGTAGTGCTTGCCAGCCGCATGGCAACCATGGATGCCGAACAGCAGGCGATGACGCAGCAGATCGCCGATTTGACCGAGAAGATCAATGCGTCGGCCGAAGAGATTGCGGGACTGGAAACAAGCCAGCACGCATTGACCGAACGCGGATACGAACTTGACAGCGAGGGACAGAGCGCCCAGACGCGAGCCAACGAAGCTGCGGTTGAGCTGGAGCGGGCAATTGAGCGCGAGCGCGGCAACACCGAGCGCGTGGCGGAGCTTGAGGCGCGGGTAGAGGCAGCGGGAGCGGAGTTGGAACAGACCAGGGCGCAGCTGGGGGGAATTGCCGAAGAGAGCGCGCAGCAGAAGCAGTTCCTTGAGACTGCCGCGGGCGAAGCAAGGGAGTTCAGGCAAAAGGTTGAAGGGCGCCAGCAGGAAGCGAGAGCCGCGGCAGATGAGGTGTTTACCGCAGAGCGGACGCTTGAAAGCAACCGGCGTCACGCAATGCATTTGCTGACCATGGCCGGCAATGCCCGCAACCACACGGCGCAGGGCGAAGAGAGCCTGGCGGCCCTTGAACGCGAGGCGGAACGGCTGCAAGCGGAGATGACGCAGGCGCGCAAGGAACTCGAGAGCCTGGGCGTGGATACGGGGCAGGCGCGATTCAAGTTTGAGAGCGCCGGCGACGCTTTGAAGCGGCTGGAGGGCGAAATTGCCGCAGTGCATGATGAGCTGAACACCAGGCGCGCCGATGAAAACTCGAAGCGGTCGCTGGCCAACCAGCTGCGCAGCGAACAGGCGGCGGCAGCGGGACGGCGCGACAGCCTGCAGGCGCTGATCAGGAATCACGGCTACTCCACCGATTCAGTGCGCAAACTGCTGAAGCCGGGAATGCTCGGTGAGAACATGGCGCCGGTGGGTACGCTGGCCGATTTTATTGAAGTAAGCGGCGAGCATGAAGGCGTGGTGGACGAGTTTCTGCGCGAAGAGCTGAATTACGTGGTGGTAGAGAGCTGGGGCGCGGCCGAGCAGGGCGTGGAACTGCTCAAGACGAGCGATGGGCGCGCTACGTTCCTGATCCATAGTGACGCGCAGGGCTTGCTGTTTGATGAACAGAAGAGCGTGATTCACGAGCCGGGGCTGATGCCGCTGCGGGATGCGATCAAAGTCCTGAACGGATTTCATAAGTCGCTGGAGTCGATACTGCCGAAGATCAAGCACGGCTACCTGGTGGACCCCGGCGTGGACGCGCAAAGGCTGGCGGCGCAGTACGGGCACGCGTATTTCCTGACGCGCGAGGGCGAATGCTTTCACAACTCGACGGTGACAGGCGGCAAGCCGGCGAGCGAGGGCCCACTTGCGCTCAAGCGCGATTTGCGCGAGACAGAGGGACGGCTCGACCGGCTGGGGACGGAGCTTGCGCGGGCTGAGACCGAAGCGATCGCGCTGACTCGCGAAATAGAGCGGCTGACGGCACAGCTTGAGAACCTGGGCTCGGAACGGCGACAGGCTGAGAGTGAGAGCGCTAACCTGGGCGCGGCGCTCAAGCAGATGGAGGCTGAGGCACAGAGGATCGAGCGGAGGCTCGAGGACTGGGCTGTGCAGGCGGCGCGTAATAAGGACGCATGCGAGATCAAGCGGAAGTCGATCGAGATCAACCACGCAGAGATGACGCGCCTGGAGAGCGAGCACGCGCAGGCCGAGGCGGGATTGGATGCGCTGCAGGCGCAACTGGACGCGCTGAGGCAAAAGCGCGAGGTGGTGCAGCAGGAAGCAGCGCAATTGACGGCGGAGCTGGCTGGGCTTGAAGAGCGGCGGCGAGGAGCGGAAGCGGCGTTCCAGCGCATTGACCGGCTGCATTCCGATCTCGAGCGGCGGGTGCAGTCGATTGAGCAGCAGCGGGCCGGCGCGATTGCCGAGCGCGAACAGCGGACAAATGAAAATG
Source organism: uncultured Acidobacteriaceae bacterium (assembly GCA_963732165.1). Classification (GTDB taxonomy): domain Bacteria; phylum Acidobacteriota; class Terriglobia; order Terriglobales; family Acidobacteriaceae; genus Telmatobacter. The sequence goes on along the minus strand of CAVSYM010000017.1, from coordinate 10,068 downwards.
TTCAGCTCGCGACGCGAAAGAAGGAATTGGCCGATGCGCGGGCCGAGGCGCTGGCGACGGCACAGCAGGTAGCGGCGCAGGCGCAGACACTTCGGCAGCAACTGAGCGCGATGGAAGCGCAACTGAAGACCGGACGGACGGCTTTGGAAGAGGTGCGCGAGGGGCGAGCTGCGAGGTCGGCGGAGCTGGCCAAACTGCAGTCGGACCTGGAGCATCTTGAGGCGAGCTGCCTGGCCGAGGTGAACGTTGAGGCGCAGGTGCTGCGCGGCGACCCGGAGATTGTGCGCCTGACTGGCGACGAGCTGATTTCGGAAGACGAGAACTGCCGCGTGTTGAAGCAGCGGCTGGAGCAGATGGGCCCGGTAAACATGATGGCGCTTGACGAGTACAAGGAAACAGCCGAGAGGCACTCGTTCCTTGAGACGCAGCGCCGCGATCTGATTGAGTCAATCGATAATACGCAGGAGACGATCAGGGAGATCGATCAAATTTCGCGCACCAAGTTCGACGAGGCATTTGCGCGGATCAACGAGAACTTCGGGCAGGTGTTTGCAAAGCTTTTCCACGGCGGGCAGGCGTTTTTGCGGCTCACTGACGAGGCCAACCAGGCTGAGAGCGGGCTCGAGATTGTAGCGTCGCCTCCGGGCAAGAAACTGCAGAATGTGCTGCTGCTTTCGGGCGGCGAGAAGGCGCTGACGGCGCTGGCGCTTCTGGTGGGCATCTTCCAGTTCCAGCCAAGCCCGTTCTGCATTCTGGACGAAGTGGATGCGGCGCTCGATGAGACCAACGTGGGACGGTTAACGGAGCTGCTGCAATCTCTGAGCAGCGACACGCAGTTCATGCTGGTGACGCACTCCAAGCGCATGATGCAATGTGCCGACATGATCTACGGCGTAACCATGCAGGAGCCGGGCGTGTCGAAGATTGTGAGCGTGCGTCTGGGCGGGCAGGAGCGGCAGAGGGCGACGGCGTAGGAGCAGCCAGTAGCCAATAGCTCGGGTGGTCGCGGGCTGGCTGCGGACCGATGAACGCTAGTCGAGATCGTGCTATCCTTCCAAGATCACTACAGGCCGGTCATTTTTTCGATGTGCTCGGGGTAGCGATTGCCCTGCACTTCAATGGCCGATGCGGCGGCATCGATCTCATCGAGCTCCGCGACGGTGAGTTCGACGTTTATTGCGCCGATATTTTCTTCGAGCCGATGCAATTTGGTCGTTCCTGGAATCGGCACGATCCACGGCTTCTGCGCCAGCAGCCAAGCGAGCGCGATCTGCGCCGGGGTGGCGTTTTTCTCAGTGGCGATGCGATTGAGCAGATCGACTACAGCCTGGTTGGCCTTGAGCGCCTCAGCGGTGAAGCGCGGCAGCGTGCTGCGGAAGTCGTTGCTTGCGAAGGTCGTGCCCGCGTCCATCTTTCCGGTCAAAAAGCCCTTGCCCAGCGGACTGTATGGCACCAGGCCGATGCCGAGTTCCTCTAGCATGGGAATAATCTCAGCCTCGGGTTTGCGCCACCACAGCGAATACTCGTTTTGCAGAGCGGTCAATGGCTGCACAGAGTGCGCGAGGCGAACGGTGTTGGCGCCAGCCTCTGACATGCCAAAGTGCTTGATCTTGCCAGCGGCAATCAGATCTTTCACTGCGCCGGCGACGTCTTCGATCGGCACTTCGGGGTCGACGCGGTGCTGATACAAGAGATCGATGAAATCGGTGCGCAGGCGCTTGAGTGAACCTTCCACGGCTTGCTTGATGTGTTCAGGTCGGCTGTTTACGCCCTGTCGTCCAGGGCGGCTGTCCGAAGCGATATTGAAACCAAATTTTGTTGCGATGACGACCTTATCGCGAACTGGCTGCAGGGCCTCGCCGACGAGCTCTTCATTCGTGAAGGGGCCATAGACTTCTGCGGTGTCAAAGAAAGTTACGCCGCGATCGACGGCGGCGCGAATGAGCGCGATCATCTCGCTCTTGTCTTTGGGCGCGCCGTACGAAAAACTCATGCCCATGCAGCCGAGGCCGAGGGTTGAAACATCAAGGTTGCTTTTACCTAATTTGCGTTTCTGCATTTCGTGCTCCTGGCGGTTCTTTTGAATGAAGTCTCGGAGGTTTGGATTCGTGGTCTACGACGCGGGTCTGGTGACCCACGCTACAGCCGGCCAGGAGACCGGCGCTACGATTCGAGCGCTGATCTCCCACCCGGTTTTGTTACTCGGATTTGAGCGAATCCATGTCGATTGAAAAGCGGTACTTCACGTCGGACTTGAGCAAACGCTCGTAAGCTTCGTTGATCTTCTGAATGGGAATAATCTCGACGTCGGAGGTGATGTTGTGTTTGCCGCAGAAGTCGAGCATCTGCTGGGTTTCGGCGATGCCGCCGATGAGCGAGCCGGAAAAACTGCGGCGGCGGAAGAGCAGACCCATCACGTCCACAGGCAGCGGCTGCGGCGGCGCGCCTACGAGCGTCAGGTTGCCGTCGCGGGCGAGCAGATTGATGTAGGTGTTGATGTCGTGCTCCGCGGCGATGGCGTCGAGGATGAAGTCGAAGCTGCCGGCATGCTTCGCCATCCCGTTCGCGTCTTTTGAGATCACAACTTCATCGGCGCCAAGCCGCAGCGCGTCGTCTTTCTTCGATGGCGAAGTTGTAAAGACCACGGTGTGCGCGCCCAAAGCGTGCGCGAATTTGACGCCCATGTGACCGAGGCCGCCGAGGCCAACCACGCCCACCTTCTTACCTTTGGTCACGCCCCAGTGATGCATGGGTGAGTAAGTGGTGATGCCGGCGCATAGTAGCGGCGCGGCTCCGGCAAGATTCAGGTTGACGGGAACGCGCAGAACAAAATGCTCATCCACAACGATCGAGTCGGAGTATCCGCCGTACGTCACTCCGCCAAGATGCTTGTCAGGAAAGTTGTAAGTGAGAGTGAAGTTGTTGCAGAACTGTTCGAGCCCGGCCTTGCACTCGGGGCAGGTGCGGTCAGAGTCGACCATGCAGCCCACAGCCGCGAGGTCGCCGGACTTGAACTTTTTCACGGCAGATCCGATCTTGGTGACGCGGCCGACGATTTCGTGGCCGGGCACGCACGGATAAACGGTGGGCATCATGCCGCTCCACTCGTTGCGGACCTGGTGAAGATCGCTGTGGCAAACACCACAATAAAGAATTTCGATCTGCACGTCGGAATCGGTGGGATCGCGGCGAACGATGGCGTGGGAAGCAAGGGGTGAAGTAGCGCTGGGAGCAGCATACGATTTGGCGTTGTACATAAAACCTCGTTGATTTGGGGTTGAATGGGTTGCTGAGGGGCGCAGACCGGAAGAGCGCTGCGCAGAACAATGCCACGAACGAGATTATCGAACCCGGGCCAAGCGGCGGTATCCCGATCCTTCCTATTTATTGCCTGATTCTGTCGAGGGTCGTATTTTTGTGCACATTCGCGGCATAAAAAGCGATACCTTGAAACTGGGATAAACGCGGGAGATGAAAGAGCGATGAAAACAGCGGGGACGCGCATAAAAGATGGCAAGCCGGACCAGGCGGCCGTGGAGATGCGCGCAGAACTGGCGCGCAGGATCGGAGTCTTCACCGTCGGCATCGAGGGTGGATTGATGACGGCGGTTCCGGGGCTGAGCTTATATCGTCGCAGCCAGCCCTCGCCATGCAACTCGGCTACTTACGAGCCCAATTTGGTGCTGTTTGTGCAGGGGCAAAAGCGCATTAATCTCGGCAAGACTACTTATTTGTGCGATGGAAAGACATTTCTGCTGACCACGGTCGACTTGCCGGTAGTGAGCCAGGTGGTTGCAGCGACACGAGAAAAACCGCTGCTTTCCATGTTGCTCAAGCTGGAGATGGCGGAGGTGCGCCGGCTGCTTAGCCAGGAGGAGTTTGTCGCGCATCCAGAGCCATGCGGTGCATGCGGAATGGCGGTGGGCGAGACGCGCGTGGAATTGCTGAGCGCCTGCCTGCGGCTGATGGATTTGCTCGATGCGCCTGAGGATATTCCCTTTCTGGGCGGTCTGATTCAGCGCGAGATTGTGTACCGGTTGCTGCGCAGCCCTGAAGGCCGGCACCTGCGCGCCATTGCCACGCTGGGCGAACAGAGCCATCGCACGGCCAAGGCGGTGAGCTGGCTGCGCACGAATTACGAAAAGCCGTTGCGGGTTGAAGAGTTGGCCGCGATGGCGCAGATGGGCGTCTCGACGCTGCATCATCACTTTCGCTCAATGACGGCGATGAGCCCGCTGCAATACCAGAAGCAGTTGCGGCTGCACACAGCGCGCGAACGCATGCTGTCTGACGGGCTCGATGCGGCCAGCGCGGCCTTTGAAGTGGGCTACGAGAGCGCAAGCCAGTTCAGCCGCGAGTACAGCCGCTTTTTCGGCCAGCCGCCGATGCGCGATGTGAAGGCGCGGCGCGAGTCGATGCTCGGCGAGACTTGATTTGAGTGAAGGATCGTAGAAAGATGCGGGTGGTCTCCCACCCTAACGGCAGAAAGCGCCGTCAGAATGGGGCGCCCCGGCGGATAACATGTGACCCGCGCCCGTCTTTTTCACTTCGCCTGCTAGTTTGCGCCAGGCTCCCGTTCCTATAATGTTGGGCAACGATCTATACAGATTTTGAGCCGCGTTGAGTGATCGGCGAAGGCCGGAGTCCGGGCCTGGGAACTCGTGGAGACGGCGCCGGAGAAGGCGGAAGACGATGCACGATATCGAATCGCAATTGAAACGATGGGAAGCGGCGGGCTTGCTTGACGCTGTGACGGCTGCGCGCATCAGGAGTCACGAGTTGGCACTCGAATACAAGACGCGCACCGCGGACGACGGCGGCGCAGGCAGCAAGAAGGCTGCGCGCATCAGCTGGCAAGGCGTGACGGCGCTCATTTTGGGCGCGATTCTGCTGGCCTGCGGCGTGGTCCTGTTTGTGTCGGCGCATTGGGACGAGATGGGCCCTGGGGCGCGGTTTGCGCTGGTGCTCGCCATGGTCGCTGTATTTCACGTGGCCGGCGGGCTGACGCGCGACAAGTACTACGGGCTGGGGACGGCGCTGCACGCAGTGGGAACGATCGCAACCGGCGCAGCGATTGCGCTGACCGGACAGATCTTCAACATCAACGAGCATTGGCCGGCAGCCGTGTTGATGTGGGCAATTGCGGCACTGGCTGGATGGGCGCTGCTTCGCGACCAGGCCCAGCAGACGCTGGCGCTGCTGCTTGTACCGGCGTGGATGCTTTCGGAGTTTGGATACCACGCTGACAGGCACATCGGCGAGTGGACCTACGAGGGACGCATACTGTTTGTGTGGGCAGTTCTCTACCTCACATTTTTTGTGGGCTCACGGCGCAAGGTTGTGCAGGGCATTCTTTTTGCGGTGTCGGTGGTGGCATCAATTACGGGTGTCGTGCTCATGCTTGAAAACTGGACCTCGTTCACTTCGGATCAAACATTTCTGCCCTGGGGTTTGCGTGTGTGGGCGTGGATCGCAATTGCAGCGGTGCCGCTCGTCGTCGCGGCGTTCCACGGGCACAAGGGACTGATTCCGATTGCGGCGGCCATCGGGCTCACCATTGCGCTGCCGTGGAGCTACATCCTCAAAACAGACAGCTACAACTATGGCCATGGAAATACCTACACCTGGCACCACACCATTCCAAGCCTGGCGGCACATGCGCTGGTGGCGGGGTTTGCGGTGTTCCTGAGCTGGTGGGGAGTGCGGATCGGCTCGCGACTGCTGGTGAACTTCGGCATTGTGGGCTTCGCGATCACGGTGGCGTGGTTCTACTTCAGCGACATTATGGACAAGTTCGGCCGCTCGCTGGGATTGATCGGGCTGGGCATGCTTTTTCTTGCCGGAGGATGGGCGCTCGAAAAACTGAGGAGAAGAATTGTGGCGGGAATGAGGAAAGACGGCGGAGTTAGCGGGGTTGGCTTCCCTCCCGGGTCCCCAAGTGCGAGGGACCCGGGGCACCCAGTGTAGAGGTGGGCACCCGCAGACAGCGAAGGAGAATAGCAATGAAGATCGGACGGGTTGAGATGAGCTGCGGCGGCGATTGCGGTGCTGGGGATTCAGCTGGCGCTGGTGCTCTCGATTGCGGGCAAATACCTGTATGAGCGCGAGACCTGCCCGCGGGTGTGGACGCGGGCGGTACCTACAGTCCCGAGATGCCGATGCGGAGCCGTTACCTGAGCACGCATCTCGAAGTGGATGGGTGCGGCAGCACTCTGCCCTCGGCGACCCACGCCCAGTTTCCGCGCGACATCAATGGGGCGGTCAAGCCGGGACCGTTGTAGTGCGAGGAGCCGCGTGAACTTCAATGCCAATCTGAAGGTTGAAAATAATCGCCTGATCGCTGTGCGTATCGAGGGCAACAATAATCCCAACGAAGGTCAGCAGGTTTGGGCAGAAAACGACGCCCCGTGCGACCAGATGCATTTGATTTCGGTCACCGATTTCTTCATTTCAGAGATACGCATCAAGTCCGCTGCCGTTGAAGCAAGGGCAGGAGCTGTGGATCGAGGTGACGTTGCCGCCGAAGGGAGCGCCGCGGCCGATCCAGTTGGCGGTGAAGGATAACGGGGTTTGGAAGCCGCTGTGAAGCAGTTGTCTCGTGGGCAGTTGTCAGTGGTCAGTGAAGGCGCGGCAGTGAAGGGGTGCAAGAAGTGAAAGTTTTGTTCGGACATTATCGGCGTATACGGCTCTTAATCACTCAATCGCAGTTCGAGGTCCGTGGTGCCCTCTGGCGCCAAGTATCCTCCATCTGAAAGCTCATAGACACCGTTCGCATTAGACAAGCCGGAAGTAGCCTGGGTAGCCGGCAGCAAAAAACACTTTGCCGGAATAAAAGACGCAGTGCCCGCCGCCGTCGATGTTCTGAGCCTCGCCATTATTGAGCACAACAGCCGCAACATTATGGAGATGCAAGTTTGCCTCCACGGTCCACGAGTTCGCAGTGTTGAGTACGAGATCGGTTGTGCGGGTTGTGGTTGCGGAACCGAAGATTCCGGTTCGCGATGAGCCCGCAGCGGCAGCCGTTACCGTGATGGTAACCGCGGTCGACGTGCTGGATGCGTAGGTGCTGTCGCCTTCGTAATCGGCGGTGACGGAATAAGAACCTGCCGTAGCGAATGTAGGGCTGGCTGTTGCCGTACCCGAACAGAGGGTCCCGGTGCCGATGGAACTGCCGTTGCTCAAAAAATTAACCGTGCCGGTGGCCGCGGTTGGTGAGACTGACGCTGTCAGCGTGTCGGAGCTGCCCGCGGTGATGCTTGAATTCGAGGCGGTGAGCGTGGTGGTGCTCGCCGTAGTTCCAGTTGAAGTACCGCCAGGGTTCTGCCAGAAGTCGCCGCAGCCAGCGATGAACAGCACAATCAGCGAGGCCAAAAGAGTATAGGCGCTAGCCGCCGCGGGTCGCATTGCTTTCATATGTGCCTGCCTGCTCCTCGATCAACCTGAGGTTTGTACCCTTCGGCGCGCCTCGCGGCGAAAAACCGGCGCCGCTTTGCATTCAAGAATATATCGCCGGCCTCGACCGTGACTTTGGTCGATAGACGTGGGAGCCGGCTGGGGCGCTCGAAATCAGCTCTCAGCTTTCGGTGGCGTTCAAATCCAGGAGCCCCTCGGGCAGCGCCATCTCCACGCGGCGGCTTTCGAGATCGATGTGGCAAAGGTAGTCATTTGCGAATGGGACGAGGATTTCTCCATGGGGTCCGCGCACTACAAGTAGCGCTACGGGCCCAGCGCTGCGGTCCACGTCTTCAATGGGCCCTACGACGCGCGGTTCGGGTTGCGCAACGTCTACCAGCAGGCACCCCACCAGGTCGTCAATGTAGGCCTCACCCTCGGCCAGCGGCGCGCGCTCGGCACGGGGAATGGCGATGTAGAGGCCTTTCAGGGACTCAGCGGCGGAGATGGAGTCAACGCCCTCGAAGTGGAGAACGATGCCTCCCTTGTGAAGCCAGTGGTTGGTGAGATGGACTTCGAAGGGAAGTTCTAATGGGGGTTTGAGGTTAGTAGAACCGGTCTCCCAGGTCCCAAAATGCGAGGGATCTCCACCCCGCGAACGAAGACCTGTCCGCGGGGACCCCGGATCTGGAGCACCCGGATTCGAAGGGGCGCTCCGTGCCGTCGCGCACCAGCCAGAGACGGCGGCGCTCGGCGAACTTTTCAGGGAAATCGGTAAGGATATCGGCGAAGACCTCGCCTTTGCGGCCCTGGGGCCGGCGGACATGCGCCAGCACGGCCCACGGGCTGGGCTCATTAGGCTCAGTCGTCGGGGGCGCAGTCATCGCGGCTCCGAACCTGGCTTTCCAAAATTCGGAATGAGACGGGAGCCGCCAACCATGCTACTCCTCGTCGTCCTCTTCGAGGATATCGAGCGTGTAGCGGTGATGGAGTTTCATGCTGACCGCCCCGAGGATGGTGCGGACCGAGCGGGCAGTGCGGCCTTGTTTGCCGATTACCTTGCCCACATCCTGGGGCGCCACGCGGAGCTTGAGAACGGTGTTCTCATCCCGGTCTACCGACTCTACTTCAACGGCTGCGGGTTCATCCACCAGGGCCCGTGCGATTTCGCGGACCAACTCTTCAACCTCAACCATATCAACCTGGGTCATGCTCTTGCCCCTGACCTTCTACATTGCCAAAATGCTCGACCGGCTCGTGACCACTTAGTATAAGCCAGATAGGAACTCGGTGAGCAAGTTGGATTTGCGACAGTTGGCTGCCGTAACAGATTCCATGCGCGAAGGTACTCTACGGCGCTACTCCGGGACCAGAAATGGTCGAATTACGGGAAGATGAATCAGGCTGCGGCCGTGTCGGCAACAGGGGCAGCAGCCGGTTCCGGAGCAGGAGTGAGAGTGGGAGCGGTGGTCGGGACTGAGCCGTTGGCCACCAGCTTTGCAACGGTGGGCGAAAGCTGCGCTCCAACGCCGCGCCAGTAGGCAACGCGCTCATGCTTGAGCTCGACGCTGGCCGGGCTGGTGCGGGGGTTATAGGTGCCGACCACTTCAATGGAACGGCCGTTGCGGGCGCGGTCCTTTTCAATAACCACGATGCGATAGTAGGGCTGCTTTTTGGCGCCAACGCGCGCCAAACGAATCATTACCACGGAGTATGGTTCCTTTCAAACTTGTCTGTTGGGGTCTTGTGGGTTTTAAGGGCCGTCGCCGGTGGCGCAGCCAAAACGCGAGGCCCGCACAGATGCGCGGCCGTACAAGACACAACATCTAAGTATCGCCGAAAACGGGGTTCTGGGCAAGTTTTGGGCGGGCTCGGAGGGGTTCCGATGGCCTTGCAAATCCATTCCCCAGGCGGTTTTAGTTGAATTCAGCCTGCGGGGAATAAAAATCGCAGCATGGGCCGCACCCGCCGCGCCCAACTCGCTTCGTCGTGGGTTCCACCCGTCACGCGTTCAAAATGAAGTGTGTCTCCGGACACCCAGCCGTTGGCCTCGAGGCGGCGATTGAGCTGCTCGGCGTTGTCAAAGGTGCGGCGGCCTTCCTGGTCGCCTACGTCGAGCCACAGGCGCGGGCGCTCCCAGATTTCGGGCGCGCGCTCGTTCAGGTAGCCGAGGATGCTTTTGTGGTTCCACCAGACGCTGGGCGAGAGCACGGCAAGCTTGCCGAAAAACTGCGGATAGCGCAGGCCGAGGAAGAGCGAAACCAGGCCTCCTAGTGACGAACCTCCGACGCCGGTGTGCTGGCGCTCGGTGCGGACGCGATACTGGCCGGCGATCCAGGGCATGAGTTCTTCGGTCATCAGGCGGCCATAGGCCTCGGCTTCGCCTCCGCCCATCTGCCAGTCCCGCTCGTGCGTGTATTCGGCAATGCGCCGGTCGCCGGTGTTGTAGACGCCGACGATGATGAGAGGCTTGGCTTCGCCAGCTTCGATAGCTTCGTCGGCGTGCTCGCGAACCTGCCAGGTACGGCCGGGAATGTAGGAGGTGCGCGGGTCGAAGAGGTTCTGGCCATCCTGCAGGTAGAGGACGGGGTAGGCTTGCTCGGGGTCGCTATCGTACGCCGGCGGCAAATAGACGATCACATCGCGAGTATCGGGCAGATAGCGGCTCTGAATCCC
>CAVSYM010000016.1:0-50245 GCA_963732165.1 uncultured Acidobacteriaceae bacterium | reverse complement strand
CGGTTTCTTTTGCGTTCCTTGAAGATTCCAATAGGGTATAGAACAGATTATCCCTATTTCAATGGACGGAACAGGAAAATTGGAAGTTGATACAAAAAGGTGCCGGAATGAAAAAATCGAAGGCTGAAAAACCGGGGAAGGGATGGTCAGGGTTCGCGGCGGAGCCATCCGGCCACCAGTGCCGCGGCTAAAACGGCCGGCAAGAGGATGCAGACCCATAGGCTGGTCTGGGTAGCCATGTCGCTCCAATGCTCGCCGCCGACCACATCGTCGGTTACGCGCCAGACAAAGGGTCCCATGGCCAGAATTACCAGCAGGATGGACACAAGCGCCATCGAACGGCTGCGCCGCATGCCCTGCTTTTGATCTTGCATTACCCCGAGCGAAGCAGCGACCACGCGGCGGGTCCGGTAGGCAACGGCCCGCTCATTGGAGGCCTGGGTACCAGCCAGGGCGGCGAGAAGGTCACGGTCGCTCTCAGCCCCTGAACCGGTGTTCCCTGACATCCCGGCAGACTTCACACCGCCTCCCGCAGCCGTAGGCCGGCGCGATCCAGTTTGGGCCGGATCATCGCCATGCCGCGATATAGCCTTGATTTTACTGTAGATAGATGAGATTTTGTAACCTTTGAAATCTCTTCAAGCGAGAGCTCTTCATAAAACCTGAGAACCAGCACTTCGCGATGCAGGGTGTCCAGATCGAGCAACGCCTTGGCGATGCCTTCGCGATCCTCGAAGTTTGAAACGCGATCAAAAGGGGTGGGCTCGCCGTCGGCAACTTCAAAGCTCATGGGGCGGTCTTCGTCGCTACCCGCCTCGAAAAGCTCGTCGAGGCTTGACGCGGTACGCTTGCGGCGTAGATCGATTACCATGTTGCGGGCGATGGTGAAAAGCCAGGTCTCAAACCGCGCCTGCCCGTTGAACTGCCCACCCCGCACCAGAACCCGCATCCAGACGTCCTGGAAAAGGTCTTCGGCCTGCTCGCGATTGCCGGTTAAATAGAGCAGATAGCGCATGAGACGGTGCTGATACTTCACAATCAGCTCGTCGAGCAGCCCGGCGTCCTGCCGTTTCAATCCCTGCGCAACCGCAAGGTTCTGCTGCCTAGCCTCTTCGTCGGCCGCTGCCGCCATGGAGCCGGCGCCGCCGGAAATCAGAAATGACTTTGCCGCTGCGAAGGTCATCGTAATCAATTAGACGACAAGAGCAGTCCCAAAGACGAGAGAAAAATCGATTCACTTGGAAAATGCACCTATTTTGGTGCCGAAAGCCTGCGGCGGGCCACCTTGAGGGCCTCTTCGACCGCTTTGGCAGCCCTACGTCCCCGGGTTTCGGCCGTCTCGTAGTAGAAAATGCCCATCAGATGGCCGCGCCGCTGGGCCGGGGTCATTGCCTGCCAGCCGGCTTCGGCCAGGGGTTGGCGGGCGAAAGCCGCTTTCAGAATTGGGGGCGTATCGATTTCGCCTTCCAAAGTGAGCAGCAGCCGCTCCGCCACCCGCTCCGCCATCCTCACGCGCGCTTCGGGGCTTTTGACCTCGGCCACAATGGCGCAAAAGGCCCTTCGAGTGTAGTCGCCAAGGCCGTCGAACCACTTGCGAAGCCCCGGCTCGCCTTTGAACACCTTGGCAAGTTCGGGCGGCATCAGGATTTCGCGCTCTTCGAGATCCGGCTCGAGCACAATGCGGACCTTGTCGCCCATGCGGGCGTGCGCGCCCTTCTGCATCTTCTTGTTGACCAGCAGCACCTCGCCCTTGCCGCGACGGTCGGGAAAAAGCGAGGTGCGGAAGGCGAAGCCGCCGCTGTCGGCGTTCAGCGAGGAGATTTCGCCTTTCACCCTGCGGCCGCGCCGCTCCGGCCAGGCCTTGGCAAAGTCGAAGGGCAAGCGGGCGATTGTCCACTTGAGCGCGGTGCCGTCGGGCTCGAGAAGGGCTGTGAAGGTCTTTTTCTGAGTTTTGGGCATGGGATGCGGGTCGTGACGGTATCAGTATGCCGCAGAAATGGCTCGGCCTGGAGATGGTAGTTTATCGATGAGTCCAGATGACTGAGAAATCTGCGGATAGAAAACTCGTGTTGCTGCCTGGAATGGATGGAATGGGTTCGCTTTTTGAACCGTTCATTGAGGCACTCCCAGAGAGCTTTGAGGCAATTCCGGTCCGGTACCCGGCAAACCTGCCACTCTCATATCCCGAACTGGCGGAGCTGATCAGGAAGCGGCTGCCGGTGTCGGAACCGTTTGTGCTGCTGGCTGAATCGTTCTCGACTCCGCTGGCGGTGCAGATTGCGGCCGCACAGCCAGCCGGACTAAAGGCATTGATTCTGGTTGCGGGGTTCATAACATGTCCCAAGTTTGCGTGGTTGCCGCAGTTCGGTGCGCTCTTGCTGCCGCGCAGAATGAAACTGCGGATGCCCGATTTGGTGGTCAGGCGCAATCTACTTGGCCCGGCGGCGCCGCTGCGATTGCTCCAAGAGGTCAAGGCCGCAGTGCTGTCGATGAGCGCAGAGGTCTTCGCCTCGCGACTGACCTCAATTTCACAATGTAACGCGCGGGCAGAGCTGGCGAAGGTTGCGGTTCCGATCCTCTATCTTCAGGCGATGAATGACCGGGTGGTAAAAGTGCGCAGCCTTGAGGAGATTGTTGCGATCAGGAATGATGTGACGGTCGCGAAAATTGAGGGTCCACATTTGTTGCTTCAGCGAAAACCTCGACAGGCGGCAGAAATTGTTACAGAATTCATTAATCAGTTGCTTTGATATCGGAGCGGGAATGAAACAGGCAAGCGATGGGTATCATTACCGGGTAACCTGGTCGCCCGAAGATGGCGAGCATGTGGGGCTTTGCACCGAGTTTCCGCTGCTCTCCTGGCTTGCCCCGAGTGCGAATGGTGCCCTCGCCGGAATCAGGAAGCTCGTAGAAGAGGCATGCGACGAAATGCAATCGGCGTAAGCGCGAAGCCCGCGATTAGGCTTCTGGGTTCCGGCCACTAAACTATCAACATGGACGTTCTCTACGGCCTGCACCCGGTGGAAGAAGCTTTGCGTGCCGGCAAGCGCCGTTTCGATCATGTGCTGGTGGCTCGCGAACGCCACGACGACCGGCTGGAGCGGCTTATTGCTCAGTGCCGGGAGATTGGTGTGCGCGTGAGGTCGGAGTCGCGCGAGCAGTTGACGCAAGTGGCGCAGACCGCTGCGCACCAGGGCGTGGTTGCAATCGTGCGGCCGCAGGATTTTCTGGCGATTGAAGATTTCTTCGCGCCTGACCCGGCCAAGCCGAAAGCGGCGCGGCTGGTGCTGGCGCTCGATGGTGTAGAAGACCCGCAGAACCTGGGCGCGCTGTTGCGCGTGGCCGACGGCGCAGGCGTTGACGGCGTGGTGATGACCGAGCGCCGCGCGGCTCCGTTGAGCCCGGTCGCGGTGAAGGCAAGCGCAGGTGCGGCCGAACATCTGCGCATTGCGCGCGTCGTGAACCTGGTGCGCGCACTTGAAGAGTTGAAGCAACAGAACCTGTGGGTGATCGGTCTCGACGAGCGCGGATCGACCGACTACGACCGCTTCGACCTGACCGGCGACATTGTTCTCGTGCTGGGGCGCGAGGGCGCGGGGCTGCACGACCTGGTGAAGCGGACATGCGATCATCTGCTGCGGATTCCGATGGCCGGCGGAGTGAGTTCGCTGAACGTTTCTGCAGCCGGAGCGGTGGTGCTGTACGAGGCGTTTCGTCAGAGACGATTGCGTTCCGCCCAGAATCCTGTCCAAGAGGCTGCCCCTCGCGGTAGGGCACGCAAGAAACAGAAAGGTCTGGGCTCATAGACTTTGCAAGTTTTTCCAACTTTCTTCTCCAAGACGCTGCTGCATGCAATGCCGCCCGTTGCAGCGCTTGGCGTGTTTGCGGGATCGCTCCCTGTACAGGCTCAGGCCCCGCAAACCGCGCCCCAGTCACAGCCTTCGCCGACACAGACGCAAACGCCGTCGCAACAACCGACGAGTCCGGAGCAATCAAACGGCAAGGTAATCTTCTCGCGCTCAACGGATGAGAACGGCGCGACGACAACTACTATCGGTCCGGCTGCGTCGCAAGGCGCCGAGGTTACCGCACCCACTGCCAGCGACGCCGAGCGCGATGCAGTAACTTTCGCCACCTACGATCTCGACGTGCATCTCGATCCGGTCAAGAACAACATTGCCGTACGCGCGCTTCTGAAGATTCGCAACGACGGCAAGGCTCCGCTCGCGCATCTTCCTCTTGAGATCTCTTCGATACTCAAGTGGCAAAGCATTCACCTGGATGGCAAAGACGTGCCGTTCACCGTGGCCACGCTCAACTCCGACACTGACCACACGGGCCAACTGCATGAAGCCGCCGTCATGCTTGCGCAGCCGCTTGCCGCCGGGGCAACGATCGAAGTGGACGCGACCTACTTCGGCACAATCACGCCCAATGCGCAGCGGCTCACCACACTCGGCACGCCCAGCGATCTTGCGCTTCACTCCGACTGGGACGAGATCGGCCTCGACTTCACCGGGCTACGCGGTTTTGGAAACGTTGTGTGGTATCCAGTGGCGGCCGAGCCGGTGATTCTGGGCGATGGCGCGCGGCTCTTCGACGAGGTGGGCCAGGTGAAGCTGCGCACTGCGGGTGCGCACTTCAGGCTGCGGCTTACCGATGAGTTTCCGCACGGACAGGCGCCGTCGATCGCGCTGGTGAATGGCCGCGCAGTGGCGCTCAACGTGGCCGATCCGCCCAATCCGGTCGAGGGTGTGCCGGGCGTTGCGACCGCTGACACGGGCGACACCATGCTTGGTTTTACGGCGCCCAGTCTTTTCGTGGCAAAGCGAGTGTCTCACGCGGCGACCGATGCAACGCTTTGGACGACGGAAACAGATGCCGGCAGCCTTGAGAACTGGACCACTGCGGCAGCCGCCGCTTCACCGTTCGTGGCGGGATGGCTGGGCGCGAAGCCGCTTTCGGAACTCATCGTTCTCGATCTGCCTGACCCCGGCGACGCGCCCTTTGAATCGGGCGCGCTGCTGGCAACACCCATCCGGCAAGATGACGAAGCCAGGCTTGGAGCTGTGCTGGCCCACGCGCTCACTGAGGCCTGGATCACAGGCGCGCCGGCGGCCGCTGCCGCTCGGCCATTTCCAGCGAAACCGGCGTGGCTTGATGAGGGCGTGGCCTACTTCATCGGCACGCTGTGGCTGGAAAAACAATTTAACCGCACTCGCGCACTCGAGTCGCTCGAGTCAGGGCGTTCGGCGCTGGCGCTTGCCGAGCCGTCGAGCCCCGGTGAGAGCAGCGGACAGCAGCTGGCGCAAGCCTGGTCGCCGGTGTACTACCGCACCAAGGCAGCCTACGTTTTGTGGATGCTGCGCGACATGGTCGGCGATAGCGCGCTCTCGGCTGCGCTGCGCGGATACTACGCGGCGATCGATGAGCCAGGAGCCGGCGGCGCGTCGAAAATTGAAAACAACTCCGTTGCGCCCGAGCTGACATTTGAAAAGCTGCTGGAACGCGCCTCGAATCGCGATCTCTCCTGGTTCTTCGATGACTGGGTGAATGCCGACAAGGGATTGCCCGATCTGGCCATCGACGGCGTGTTTCCTGAAGCTGCCGCGGCGGGGAACACGCTAGTCGCGGTCGACGTTGCGAACTCCGGATACGCTTCTGCCGAAGTGCCCGTCACGGTGAGCGCCGCAAGTCCGCCGGTTACGCATCGCCTCATTGTTCCCGGCCGCAGCAAAGCGACGGTCCGCATCCTGGTGCCGGGCAAGCCGACGCAGGTGCAGGTGAACGACGGCGCGGTTCCTGAAACCGGAGCCACCGTACACATTCGCACCCTTGCGGCGGGAGAGAGCTCAAGCCAGCAGTCAACCGCACCGGAATGACCGTCACGACCGGTCTGTGAAGTCGGAGTCTAGAGTCTGTTATTAACTTTCGCGTAGGCAGCGCTGGGAGCCAGTTTTTCCGAGTTCTAGGAGCGAGGAGGGACGCATACCGGGTGTCTGCTAGCGACGAGCGACAACGAAATCGGGAAAACTGGCCCCAGCCCGAAGGGTTGCGGCGCAAATCGTGCGATACTTCGTAGCCGTCCTCGGCCTTGGACCCGCCAAAGCCTTCGTCCTCCGCCTCGTCTCGCGCGATTTTCGCTCGCAACGCTGCCTGCGGGAAAGTTAATAACAGACTCTAGCGCTCTCCGCGGCGTTTTCTGCGGGCCTGGCGCCGGGCTTCCTCACTGCGGCGGTCGACCTGCTCAAACAGGTGGCTCATGATTCCGACGAGTCCCGAAACCAGCCCCGCGAGAAGTAGAAGGAGCGCCACCGTGCGCCAGAGCGAGCCGTTGGCCGGCAGGCCGGGCTGAAAGCTTGACGGAACGAGCGCCATGCCCGCTGAAATAAGCGCGAAGAGCACCAGCGTGGCAGCCAGGATGTAGAAGTTGCGCGACATGAGAGAGGTAGTCAATTCCGGAAGTTTGCGCCCGAAAGTTTGCGTTTCGACGATTGGCGCCTTGATTCATTCTAGTTCGCTGCTGAAGCGCTTCCGAGGCCGGCATTCGAAATGACCTGAACTTCGGCAGCGTTGAAGGCGGTTTCGATATTCGCGACCGATCCGTTCAGATCGATGGCCCGGCAGGCGTCGCGAATGACAAAGGCAGACAGACCCAGGCGGCGAGCGTCAATCGCCGAGTAACCGACGCAGAAGTCGTAAGCGAGACCGGCGAGGAAGACCCGGATGAGGCCGCGCTCGGCAAGATAGCCGGCCAGGCCGGTCGGCGTGGTGCGGTCATTCTCAAAGAACGCGGAATACGAGTCGATTTGTGACCGGAAGCCCTTGCGCAGAATGAGCTCCGCCCGGGCGAGGTTGAGAGCGGGATGAAAGTCGGCTCCCGGCGTCCCCTGCACACAATGGGGCGGCCACAGCGTCTGGGGACCGTAGGCAAGCTGAATGGTTTCAAAGGGTTGCGCATTGGCGTGCGAGCGCGCGAAGGAAGAGTGATCGGCCGGATGCCAGTCCTGGGTGAGGACAACATGCGAGAAGAGGGGCGCGATGCGATGAATAGGCGAGACGACGGCATCGCCCTCGGGGACGGCCAGAGCGCCACCGGGACAGAAGTCGTTCTGTACGTCGACGATTACCAGAACATCGGAGGAGTTGACTTCGACCAAGGCGAGCTCCGGAGCGCGACCGGACGGCGCGACATATATAGATTACGGCAGCCGTGTTGGGTAGTGGAGAGTCGATTGGGGGAGCCTGTAAGACAAGGCCAATTAACGGTTAATTGCTAGCATCTTGGTGCAAGACGGCATGTGCGGCTGGCGTAAGACGGCCGTAAGACATTGGCCGCCGCGGAGTAGGACCTGTCTTACGCGGTGTGACGCTGGGCCTGAAGCGGCAAGACGGCGTAAAACAGCCGTTGACTGCCCCCATCGCCGGGGGAACCAGCCGCCATAAGGGATATATCGGCATAAGCAGCCGGATCAGAAGCGAAATTTTATAAGTTATAACAATAGTTGTTGAAACAAATAAATACTCAGCCGCATCCTATCGAAATGTATGGCGCTCCGGCATTCACAACCGGGCTCCAAATTCAAAAGGAGGATTCCCTATGACCGACACCGCAGTTGCCACTCCCGCTTCCACCACCGCTACTACCGTCTGGAACATCGATCCCGCCCACTCGGCAGCCGAGTTCAAGGTAAAGCACATGATGATTTCGAACGTGAAGGGCAGTTTTTCCGGCCTTTCCGGCGTGCTTACCGAGCATACGGTCGATTCCACCCTGTCAACCATCGCGGCATCCATCCCCGTTGCCACAATCGTGACGGGCGACGCGCAGCGCGACGGACACCTTAAGAGCGCGGAATTTTTCGACGCCGAGAAGTTTCCAACGCTTGACTTCAAATCGACCAGGGTGGTGCGCAAGGGCAACGCCGAATACGAAGTGACCGGCGACCTTACTATTCACGGTGTGACCAGGCCTGTATCTTTTGCCGTTGAAGGCCCGAGCGCGCCCGGAAAAGACCCCTGGGGAAACACCCGCATCGGCCTATCAGCCACCACGAAGATCAACCGCAAGGACTTCGGGCTGGCCTGGAACGCGGCCCTCGAAACCGGAGGCTTCCTGGTGGGTGACGACGTGACCCTTACCCTCGAGGTGCAGTTCATCAAGGCGCAGTAAGGCCCGGATCCGCGCGATCGGGCAGATGGAAGCTATACTGGCGGGCAAGGTGGCTTTGAAATGACTCGAATTCCTGTTTCGCGGCTTGTGCCCGCCGGGCCACGTTTCATGAATACACGTTGCAGGCATTTCAGTTTGCAACTGGTTCTACTGATCTTGCTGTGCGCCGGTTGGGGTCGGTCTCAATCCCTCGTGATCGAGAATGTCACCGTTATCGACGCCTCCGGCAGTCCGCCCAAGCCGGGCATGACCGTGATCGTAGAGAGCGGTCGAATTGCTGCAGTGAGCCGTTCGAAGAAAGCGCACATTCCCAAAAACGCCGTGGTCGTCGATGGCGTCGGCAAGTTCCTCATCCCCGGCTTGTGGGACATGCATGCGCACGGGACGGCTGATAGCAGCGCCCCATGGACGCACCTTCTTTTTCTGGCTAATGGAGTAGTTGGCGTTCGGGACATGTTTGGGCCGCCCGACGCTCACGCGTGGCGCGCGACGCAGGTCTCCAACGAGGATCCGTCGCCGACTATTTATCTCGGCAGTCCCGTCGTCGACGGCGCGAATCCGCGCTGGCCCAACTCCATTGTCGTCACTGATGACGCGCAGGGGAGGCAAGTTGTCGACCAGCAGCAACAGCGCGGCGCAGATTTCATCAAGGTATACGACAAACTGCCCCGCAGCGTGTACTACGCGATCGCAGACGAGGCCAGCAAGCGCGGCATCTCGTTCGAAGGACATGTGCCGGAATCGATAAGCGCCGAGGATGCGTCCGACGCCGGACAGAAAAGTATCGAGCACCTGACCAGGGTGGCCCTGAGCTGTTCAAAGGAAGAAAACGCAATCGCCGAAGAATTACGCAAACAGGAGGCAACGTTTCGAGCGCCGCACGCTACCACGGCGCAGAAGATGGACAGCGGCAAACGCATCAACGACCTCCACCAGCGCGTCGTTGACACCTACGACGATGCCACCGCCCAGGCCCTTTTCGCGCGATTTGTTAAGAATGATACCTGGCAGTGTCCTACTCTCACCCTGCTGCAGGCACAGACCGAAGACCCACCGCCTGCAGATGACTCTCGATTGAAGTATCTGCCCGAGGCGGATCAAGCGAGATTCGAAGCTGGATATTGGAAGGATTTTCCTCCCGTAGCACGTGTCTGGACGGTCAAGGTGACACGTTCGGAATTCGGCGAATCGCTGAAGATCGTGGGATCGATGTACAAGGCAGGCGTGTCCATTCTCGCCGGAACTGACGCCATGAATCCTCAATGCTTTCCTGGTTTCAGCATCCATGATGAGCTGGCGCTGCTTGTCGAGGCAGGACTACCTCCTCTTGCCGCGCTTCAAGCCGCGACGCGCAATGCGGCTCAGTTTATGGGGCAGCTTGACCGCCGTGGAACTATCGAATCCGGCAAAATTGCCGATCTGGTTTTACTCGACAAGGACCCCCTCGCCGATATTCACAACACCCGCACAATTCAAGCGGTTGTGCTCAACGGCAGGCTTTTCAAGCGCGCAGATCTGGACGCAATGCTGGATAAGGCGCAGGCTATTGCGAGCCGCGTCAATGGCGGCCTGGCTGAAAAATAAGCAGATGCACGTCTCCTTTTGAGAAAACCCCACCGGCGCCGCTAGAATGTTCTTCCGCAAAATTACCTGTTGCAACGAATATCTCGCTCGCGCATCTATTAGACATGCGATTCAACCGCTCGATTGATACCATGCGAGAGTCGCTGGAGGTCTATCCATGTCCCTTAGAGCCGTGAAAGAGATTTACCCAACCAAGCCCACCATTGAGGGCGCCGGCGTGAAGTTGCAGCGCGCCTTCGGGTTCGGAAAGACGCACGAGTTCGACCCGTTCCTGTTACTCGACGATTTCCGCAACGAGAATCCTGCCGACTATCTGGCCGGATTCCCCTGGCACCCGCACCGCGGCATTGAAACCATAACCTACGTGCTGGCCGGCGAGGTTGCGCACGGCGACAGCCTGGGCAACAAGGGGCGCATGACGGCCGGCGATGTACAGTGGATGACCGCGGGTAGCGGAATTCTGCACCAGGAGATGCCGAAGGGCGACGAGCGCGGGCGCATGCACGGCTTCCAGTTGTGGGCAAACCTGCCCGCGGCGCTCAAAATGACTGACCCGCGCTATCAGGACATTCCGTCTGCCGCCATCCCCGAAGTGACGGAAGACGATGGCACGAAGGCGCGCATCATCTGCGGTGAGTTCTGGGGCCAGAAGGGGCCGGTCGAGGGCGCGGCTGCAGGACAATACTCGGTCGACGCGCGTTACGTCGATATTTCCGTGCCGCCGTTCACGCGCAAGCGCATCCAGATTGAGACCACGCGCAATGCATTTGCCTACGTCTTTGCGGGCGCGGGAACGTTCCGAGATGCTTCGTCCCCGCAGGCGGTGCTGACGGAGTCGGCTGTCGACGCAAACGCGCAGCCTGTATACGACGCGAAAAACCATTCGCTGGTGCTGTTCGACCGCGGCGACGAGATTGTGGTCGAGGCGGGGCCGGAGGGCATTCGGTTTCTGCTGGTGAGCGGCAAGCCGCTTGAAGAGCCGGTAGCGTGGTACGGGCCGATCGTGATGAACACGCAAACCGAATTGCAGACCGCGATGCGCGAACTGCAGTCGGGCAAGTTCATCAAGCACGCGTAAGGGTGCGGGACCGGGACAGTGGTCGGTTCGGGGCTCCGCGATGCGAAGCCCCTTGTTTTTTCCGCTTGTTCTGGCAAGCAATTTCGGTCATCAACGATTGCTGCTAACCTTGCTGTGTCACATGCTGCTTGAGTCGAGCATCGTCGTTCATCGTCCGCCCGATGTTGTGTCGGCATATCTTGCCGATACCTCAAAGGTGTCGCATTGGGACCGCGGAGTTTCGCGCACCGAAGGAAAGTCTGAAGCAGCCCCCGGTGTTGGATTCGAGTTCGATACACTGGCTCACGCTCGCGGCAATGACAAGCAGGGCGAGTGGGGAAGAATGTCATACCGCATCAAGGAAATCGATCCTGTGCGGGGCTGCACCGTGGAACTGACGGGCGGCACGGGCAATGCGCGATTCTTCAAGTCCGCCGAATGGCGCTTTCGCGTCGATGCCGATCCAGCAGGCGCAAAAGTCCATTGCGTAGCCGACTTCAAGGTGAAATGGCGCTACTTTTTCATGGCTGCGATCCTGTACTTTATGAAGAGCGCGATCCGCCGAGATCTGGAAGGCCTGAAGCAGCGCGTGGAGAGCGAAGTGCCTGAAAACGGCGAGAAGCTGCAGTCAGCTTGAGCAGAAGTTTTTTTGAAGCACCTGTGCGGGATTGAGGCCCTGTTGGCGCAGAGCGCGAATGCTGAGCGCGTCGTGGCGTTTGGCGAGACGTTTGCCGAATGCGTCGGTTACCAGTCGGCAGTGGAACCATGCGGGATTTGCGCAGCCCAGCGCGCGATTGAGAAAAATTTGGCGCGCCGTTGATTTGAGCAGGTCTGCACCGCGCACCACTTCGGTGATCTGCATGGCTGCGTCGTCGGTGACGCAAGCGAGCTGGTAACTCGGGGCCCCATCGCGACGCCAGACAAGGAAATCGCCGAAGTCGGCGCCTGCAACGAAGCGCTGCGGGCCAAGATTGCCGTCGACGAATTCAATCGCTTCGCCGTCGGGCACGCGGAAACGCCAGTTCATTGGGCCGGGGGAATCTGCGGCCGCCAACGAGGCCTCAGGAGTTGCTCCAAGCAAAGGTGCCGCAGGGCGGCAGGTTCCTGGCCGACAAGTACCTTGATAGATAGGCTCGTCGTCGGGGTCGTCGCCTTCATGCGGTGCGCTCAGTGCTGAAGCAAGGTCTCTGCGCGAACAGCGGCAGGGATAGATGAACCCACCGGCGAACAATCGGCGCCACGCGGCCAGGTACAAATCGCCGCGCCGGCTCTGCGCATAAGGCGCGAATGGCCCACCAACATCTGGCCCTTCCTGCCAGTCGATGCCGAGCCAGCGCAAGTCTTCGAGGGCCGCGTCGGCGTAAACCGCGCGGCTGCGCTCGGCGTCGAGATCTTCCATGCGCATTACCAGCGTGCCGTTTGCATCGCGGGCGCGCTGCCACGCGGCATGGAACGTGAGTGCGTGGCCGAGGTGCAGGTAGCCGGTGGGAGATGGAGCGAGCCGGCCGCGATATTGCGCGGCCGACGCATGTGCGGCGGTGGTCATGCTGCTTCAAGTGTAGAGGGCGGGATGGAGTTCAGCGCAGCGACTCAAACGCGCGAGAATCATGAGCTCAGAACGGTTAGTTTTGCGCTTTCCCATCCATTCGGCTTGTCGCCACGGCGACATGCCGAATGAATGGGGCATGGACTTTGGTACGAATCCAAGCGGTCAAAGGTGCTAGTCGGAGTCGGCGCCGGAGTTGTCTTCGTGATCGGCGTTATCTCCTTCGCCATCATGGTGCTTGTATTTGTCGATGCTCTGATTAAGATGATCGGGATCGACGGAAATCTGCACCACGTCCATCTCGTGGTCGTCGGCATCGACAATAAACAGTCCCATGCGGTTGCCGTCGGGGCGCGTAAAGATAAGCGTCTGCTCGGCGCCATGCTTGCTGGTATCGCGAATCATGCGCGACCAGCCGGTGCCCAGCTTCTCCGCAACAATGTTATTCAGTTCGTCGCCGTCGACTTGCGCGTTAAAGTTGTCGAACTCGGCCACATGCAATCCGCACACTCCACCCGTGGTGGCCTTGTGCGCCACCAGGCTTATCAGGCCGACGAACGGAATCCGCGTGGCGTGAGCATGGTAACGATGCTCGAGCGTGGTCACCACGCTGTCAAACCCGCTGCTGCCGCCGGCCAGCACGGCCACCGGCACCATCAGCACGATTGCGCAGATTGCAATCCCCGCCAGAACTTTCATTCTCCACCGCCCTTGGTTGCAGTTTTGTCGGCCTTTTTGACGGTTTTGTCAATATCGCCCAGCGCGCCCAGGCCGCCAAGGCCACCCAGTTCGCCCAGCTGATCCATCTTGATGGGCCCGAGAATAAGCACGATGGTCAGTTCCTTGGGCTCGGCCGACAGAATGAACATGCCGCGCGACTCGCCGTTCACCATCTTGGCCAAAACGTCAGTTGACTCGCCCGATTTCTTTTCGTGCACATGCACCATGGGAACCCACTCGCCGCCGGCAAATTGCTTGCGCAGGTTGTCGATATCGTCCATCGAGTACTGGCCCTCTTTGTCGAACTCGTAGTCGCGCACGTAGATGCCGTCGAGCCCATTGATAAGTTGTTTGGCGCTGGCCTGGTCGGAATCCTTCTTGTCGAGGAACTTCGACGCGAAGCCAAGCATGCTTTTGTCGAGCGTAACCTCGGTGACGTTTGAGGCCTTGGCTTCGAGTTGCTTTTCAACGGCCGTGGGCAGCGGCAGGCCCGAGGTTTGCGCCGGCGCGCCTGAAGTCTGCGCCATCGCCGGCAAGGCAAGCGCCGGCCCCGTAAAAACAAGTGCAGCGCCTTCCAACAGAATTGCAACAATTGAACTCTTCATCGATCTCCTTTTCCTATTTGCCATCGTCGTGCTCCGCTAGTTGCGCATTCATCTGGTCGAGCGCGTGGCTGGCAATGCGCAGTGCCACCATTACCTGCTGGCGCGCCGCCTCGCCCTTGCGCCGTTGCTGTACGTTGTGCCAGGTCACGCCGCCGCCCACCGCGCAGCACAGTACAATGCTCGCTGCTAGGCGCTGCCAGAAGACCACGCGCCGGTGCGTTCTTTCCGCGTCGAGAACCTTCTTGCGGGCCAGGATCTTGCGCTTCAATCCCGGCGGCGCCGGCAGCCGCAACATCCCTTGTTGCAGTTCGTGTTCAAAACTGTCCATCGGCTCAGGTCCCACGGATGTACTCCTTCAAATTGCTCTCGGCCTTGGCCCGCAGCAGTTTCAATCCGCGCTGCAGGTTGCTTTTCACCGTGGCCAGCGGCGACTCCAGCGCCACCGCAATCTCATCGGGCGTCAGGCCCTCCTGATAGCGCAGCACCAATGCGGCGCGCTGCGTAGAGGGCAATGTCGCCAGCAGGCCCTCAAGTCTTGCACCGAGCGGAGACGATCGCGGTTCAGACCGCGCACCGTGATTTTCGTCCATCTCTACCCACAGATCCATGCCGCGCACTCGCTGGCGGCGCAACGCGTCGGCCGAGCGGTTCATCGTCACGCGGCGCAGCCAGTTGAGCGCGTGCTCGGGACTTTCGATCCTGCCCAGGCTCCGGTCAAGCTCAAGGAAAACATCCTGGGCAATCTCTTCGGCCAGTCCGCGGTCGCCGGTCATGCGAAAAGCCAGCGAGAAGACCATCGACTGGTGTTCGTCAACGAGTTTTTCGAATTCCGGCTGCCAGTCATGGCTCATAAATCGCTGCTATCTCCTAATCCGCAAAGCGCGGAGGTTTGGGATGCAAAGATTTACGTTTTGACGGTGGGAAAAGTTCAGGGGTAGCGGCGGAGGGCAGAAGTAGCGCCCATCTCCAGATCGGCAGTAGTGCGGGTCTCCAGACCCGCACACGCACGCTGGCGGCGGGGACGCCGCCAGTACAGCCGGTCAGGAGACCGGCGGTACTTATCCGTGCCGATCCCCGCTTTTGGCCTACACTGTTCGGTATGAGTCGACGAATCTGGATTGTCGCGTTTGCTGCTTGCGTTCTTGGATTTGTGGGCGCGCCCCTTCGTGCGCAGTGGCAGATTCTGAATTCGGGGACGACGGCTGATTTGCGGGGCATCGACAACGTGGGCGGCGGCGTGGCGTGGGCGAGCGGGACGAATGGGACCGTGCTGCGAACCGAAGATGGCGGATATTTGTGGCAGCCATGCACTGTTCCTCCAGGAGCCGAGAAGCTGGATTTTCGCGGCATTCAGGCGTTCGATGCGAATACGGCAATTGTGATGTCGAGCGGGACGGGCGACCTGTCGCGGCTGTATAAGACGACGGATGGATGCCAGACGTGGAAGCTGTTGTTTACGAATCCGGATAAGGATGGGTTTTGGGATGCGATGATCCTTAACCGCTTCGACAAGGACGGCTATCTGATAGGCGATCCTGTGAACGAAAGTTTTCGCTACTGGACAACAGATGACAAAGGCGTGACGTGGCAAAGCGACTGGCAGGGCGATAACGGGAAGCGATCTGCTTGGAAGGGGCTGGGCGCGCTGCCGGGTGAAGGTGCGTTTGCTGCGAGCAATTCCTCACTGCTGGTGGATGAGCGCTACGCGATTGGTTTTATAACGGGAGGGCCTGCCGGCGGACGTTTCTTCCTGGACGGTGACGGTAACGACGGGTCGCGATTTCATGCAGTGAGACTTCCGCTGCGTGCCGGATCCGCAACCAGCGGCGCTTATTCCATTGAGTCCCGTGATTACGATGGCCTCGTAGTTGTCGGCGGTGATTACACGAAGCCAAATGATTCTCAAGGAACCGCGGCGTACTCACGTGATGGTGGCGAACATTGGACCGCGGCTCAAACTCCGCCGCATGGCTATCGCTCAGCGGTTGCGTACGACGAGGCGACTAAGACCTGGATCACGGTTGGGCCGAATGGGACGGATGTTTCTATTGACGATGGGCGGAATTGGAGAGCGGTGCATCCCGATACGGAGATGCATGAAGCCGCTGACGCCGACGGCAGCTGGAATGCGCTCTCGCTGCCCTATGTTGTTGGTCCGCATGGACGGATTGGGAAGCTGGAAAAAGGCAGCTTCTAGCCGCTAGCTTCTAGCTCCTGGCTTGTCAGTTGGTAGGGGGCTGCACAGTTGCACGGTTGCACCGTTGCACAGCCCCGGGGCATGTGTTTTTGAAATCTTGCCCCACCCTGGCAGAGGAGGGAGAGCCAGGGTGGGGTGCCCAAAGCGCGCCGCCAAACACGCCTTGGGCAATGGTTATTCTGGTTCGCGAACGCCGATGCCGACGTCGATGCCGTCTTCGGTGGGCTCGCTTGCGGCCGGGTCTTCAGCTTCCATCAGATCCCGCCAGCCAGGTCCAAGCAGATCGCTAATCCTGACGCCCGATTCCAAGGCTTGCTCAGCTTTCTCCGGCTCGGACCTGAGTTTGACGATTGCATCGAACAAGACCTTGGCGCCGCCCGGCTTGCCCTGCTTGATGCCCTTCATCAAGCCTTCGATGATTTTGGGGAACCGTTCGGCGACTTCCTTTTCGAGCATCTCGCGGAAACTGAGCTTCGGCTCGTTTTCATGAGTGTTCGATTGCCGCGAGTCCTGCGCTTCTGTTTGTGGAGAGTCCTTTTCAGGTGAGGGCGCTACCGCTTCGGACCTGGGTGCGCTTACCGTCTTGCTCTTGCGCGTGGAGCTATTGTTTCTGTCTGTTGACCTATCAGTGTGCTTGCTTGTATTACTTGCGTTGGTTTCGGCCATCTCTTCCGCCATTCCCGGCCACCGCTCCGCGGTCACGCGTGCGGAGTGACAAGAACCTCTGTCCGGCGGCTCCGCAATGGAGCTGCCGCGAGGAGGCGATCGAGCATTGATTCATTTGTTCCTCGATTGGTGTGTGCCTAAATTGTGACTCCTTTGCATTGAGGAGGTGCATTTACCGCGCGAATCCGCGGGGATGGCCGCAATTGAGATCGGCGTGCCCTTCATGGGCGCGCCGTTATTCATGGTTTGTATTTCTGTATGACTGAATCAAGCGTAGCGGAAGACGGGGAAATTGAATGCAAGGGAACCGGTGATGGGGGTCACGGGTGTTGGGTTGCGGATTCGTACTGTCCCAGGTCTCAAACTCAAGAACTGGGGCGTCCGGAGTTCGAGCGCGTCCAGTTTCCCTCCGGGGTTAAGCGGAGAAATGAGTTTGCAGCGGTCATCATCTGGCGGGCAGTGCAATGTCGAGCGCGCGAAGATGCTCCGGATCGCCGGTGACAACGAGCCGCGCAATTTTGCCGTTGACCAGGGTGAGTTGGATCGCGCGGAAGAGCCGGCCGCGCGGCGCAATAACAAGGCCAAATGCGCCGTTGATGAGCACCACACGTGCCAGCTTGGCGCCCCGCGCCGTGGAGATTGCCTGACGCGCGCATGCTTCTGCGCCGCGCATCTCGGGTTGCATTCCCCGTGGAAGCGACGCGGCGTCGACATTTACAATCACTTGAGGATCGAGAAGCGATACGAGGGCGTTGAAATCGCCTGCGCGAAGAGCGGCCAGGAATTCTTCGACCACGCGCCGCTGCTCAGCGTGAGTTGGATTCGAAACGGGAGACCCGCCACGCACGCGGCGGCGCGCGCGGCTGGCGAGTTGCCGGGCTGCGACGGCCGAGCGGCCCAGGATGCCGCCGATCTCATCGAAGCCGAGATCGAACATATCGTGGAGGACGAAGGCGAGGCGTTCGGCTGGCGTGAGTTTCTGAAGCACGACCAGCAGCGCGAGACCGACAGAGTCGGCCAGCATTACTTCATTTTCAGGATCGCTGCGATGATGGCCGGCGGCAGGCGGGTCAGGAGGAGCGGAGCCGGGCGCGGGAGGCGCATCGAGCGATTCTTCGCGGCGCGACTGGCGGGAACGCAACATGTCGAGGCAGACGCGCGCTACAACGGTGGTGAGCCATCCGCCTAGATTGTCGATTTGGTCTGCATCGGTGCGCATAAGCCGCAGCCACGACTCCTGGACGGCATCGTCGGCCTCGCTCATCGAACCCATCATGCGATAGGCTACCGCGCGCAGGTGTCCGCGATTCTGCTCAAACTGTTCGGCCAGCCAATCGCTCGTTTGCATCAGTCAAATTCTCTCAGGATTCGCCCCGGCTTTCTGCGGTGCGGCGTTGGCCATCTCAGGATAGGCTTTGCGTGAAAAGAGGGTCCCGACGATCCGGCTGGGCGGACGAAGGGCCCAGGAGACGACGGTGAGGAGCGCAAAGCCAACGGTTACCCAAATATTCCAAGCGGGGGTGCCGGATACGGCGTGGGATGCGGCCGCTCCGGTCATCTCAAAAAAGACGCCCGAGTAGGCCCATTCTTTAAGGCGCGGAAACCCGGGCGCGAGCAAGGCTATGGCTCCCAGCACTTTCCAAACACCCAGAATGGACAGGATATAAGGCGGGTATCCGAGCCGTTCGATCACATCCAAAGTGCCCCAGGCGTGCGCGATATTGGCGGCGCCGCCGCCGAATAACACGAGGCAGAGCAGCGCGGTGGCGATCCAATAGGCAGCGGTTTTTGACATCATCTGCAGACCTCCGCGGCGAAAGCGCGAGCGGGCTACAGGCTTAAGGCATTAGATTTCAGAAATCTCGGCCCGGCTTCTCCGGCCGCCGTTTGCCCGTCCCTTTTCTCCGCTCGCGTGCCGTCATGGTGATGACGATCGAGCTCACGATTATGTGACGTGGTGTTGGAAATTCTGGATTGCAGACACTGACGCCGCCACAGTAAATATTGCGAAATCGATCTTCAGTCCATGTCACATCGTCTCGCTCTCATTCGTCATCGTAACGAACGGAAATAGACCCCAAGGAGGTTTTTGAAATTATGAAAGCACGTATGAATCACCCCGCAATGCTCATTCCCGGAGCGATGGAGACACTGCAGTCGTTGAGCACGCTGGCCGAGAAGAGCGGCTTGTCGAAATCGCTCACCGAGATCGTCCACCTGCGCGCCAGCCAGATCAACGGATGCAGCGTGTGCGTGGATATGCACGCACGCAATTTGAAGAGAAGCGGCGAAACTGAAGAACGCTCGTTCGCGGTTGCGGCGTGGCGCGACGCGCCTTACTTTACCGATGCCGAGCGCGCGGCTCTGGCGCTGACTGAGGCCGTTACGCGGCTCAGCGACCGCGCCGATCCGGTTCCAGACACGATTTGGAACGAAGCGGCAAAGCACTTTGGCGAAAAGGAACTGGCCGGCCTGTTGCTCGCCATCTCCACCATCAATGTGTGGAACCGGCTGAACGTTGCTACGCGACAGGTGGCGGGCGAATGGATGAAATCGCCCGAAGCCAGGAAGTGGGTGGAAGAGCACGCAATGGCTACGCGGTAAAACTGTGACGCGAATGCCTGATTCTGAGTCGAGTTATCCCGGGCCTCATCCGTCGGCGGGACTCGGGATAGGTATTTGAGGCGGTGTCATTAATGATGTTGCCGCGTGAAAGGCGTCGCGCATGAGCTAAACAGGCTGCGGAAAAACTCGTCTTGCTCGGCGAGGTTGGCGAGGTTTCAGAAGAACATCCCCGGGGGTTAAAACCCCGCCGTTTTTAATGGGTTTATCGGCAGGGTCGAAAATGCGCCTCAAAGTACGGAAAGAACGTCTCCGCTGCTGAAGCGGATTTTCATGAGATTTCACGGGCCGCAGGCTCAGCCCAGACACGGATGAGTCCGTGCCCTTTCAAAACAGCAGCTTCTATGGAGTTTTTCCGCAGTTATCGGCACGAGTAGATTCATTCCCTAGAAAGAAACAAAAATGCAGGTACAACAAAAAAAGGATGGGTTCTGCGGACTCCCACCCATCGGACAAGAACAAAGACGTCCGATGGATGGGGCACAGTTTCATCCCCCTGCGGGTCGGTAACGCCGGTGGGGAACTAGAAAGAAACAAAAATGCAGGTACAACAAAAAAAGGATGAGTTCTGCGGACTCCCACCCATCGGACAAGAACAAAGACGTCCGATGGATGGGGCACAGTTTCATCCCCCTGAGGGTCGGTGACGCCGGTGGAGGACTAGAAAGAAACAAAAATGCAGGTACAACAAAAAAAGGATGAGTTCTGCGGAC
Source organism: uncultured Acidobacteriaceae bacterium (assembly GCA_963732165.1). Classification (GTDB taxonomy): domain Bacteria; phylum Acidobacteriota; class Terriglobia; order Terriglobales; family Acidobacteriaceae; genus Telmatobacter. Next base: position 30,362 of record CAVSYM010000016.1, on the reverse strand, counting down.
TCCCACCCATCGGACAAGAACAAAGACGTCCGATGGATGGGGCACAGTTTCATCCCCCTGCGGGTCGGTGACGCCGGTGAAGGACTAGAAAGAAACAAAAATGCAGGTACAACAAAAAAAGGATGAGTTCTGCGGACTCCCACCCATCGGACAAGAACAAAGACGTCCGATGGATGGGGCACAGTTTCATCCCCCTGCGGGTCGGTGACGCCGGTGAAGGACTAATAAGAAACAAGGACGGGATTTGTCGATGGTCGGCCTTTGTGGTCTCCCACCCATCGAGCAAAAGACGCTCGATGGATGGGGCACCCAATGTTTCATCCATCGTGGGTCGGAGACGCCGGTGGCGGACTGTTACAAAGCCTCAACATCTCAGAGTCTTATTCAATCAGGCGAACGTAGAAGGCGTTATTGCCGGTGCGCAGATCTTTGCCGTACGAAAAGGCTAGCCCCGCGCCGAGGACGCGCAGCTTGAGCTGGGCTCCCGTGTCGAAGAGCCATTGATGCGAGCCGAGCGAAGTACCGGGATCGGTGATTTTGCCGATGTCGGCAAAGGGGCCGAGCTGGAGCTTCAGGATTCCGTTGGCGTAAAGGTCCTTGTCGAGTTCCCAGTTTTCGAGAAGGTAGTCGCGGCCGAGCGGGGCGCTGCCCTTGCGACCGTCGCGCGTGCCGATGTGGGCGCGAAGCGGCAGGTCGTTGTCGCGCTCGAGGCCGAGGATAAAGAGCTCATCGAACGGCGATTGGCCAAAGGTTTTGCCGGCGCGTAACTGCTGCGAGGTTTCGTAATCGTCACCCTTGATTTGCGGGAACCAATGCCACGCGAGCGAGCCGGCGAGCTTTTCGAATGTCTGAGGAGTCGCGGACCAGAGGCGCGCGGCATCGGATGCGGCCTTGGTGGTTAATGTGAAGCGATGCTCGGGCACGCGCAACAACGTGGCGGTGAACTGGGCCTGCTGCTTGAGCTGATAGCCGGAGGCAAGCATTTGCGGGGTAAGCAGTGCGCCAGGAGCCACGCTGCGAAAACTGCGATGAGAAAGCTCGGCGCCGGCCGTCCAGGCGAAGCCGGGGCTGGTGAATGAGTCTAGATGAAAGGCGGCCCGCTGCTGCAACATGTTGAAGGCAGCGAGGACCGGGGCGGGACCGGTGAAGCCATTGCGGATGGCCCAATTCTCATTGCGTAGATCGGCCGAGAACTGCCAGCGGTATTTGGCGCCGCGATCAAAAGAACCGGACTCAAAGGGGCCGGAGAGGTCGGCGGCGATGCGGCGTTTCTGCGGGTCCCAACGGACCATTGAATCAAAGTTGATGGCCTCGCGATGGAAGTTGAAATAGGAGGGATGGACTTCCTGAAAGGGAATGCCCTGAAAGAACAGGGCCAGATCTTCCCATCGGTTGCCGCCCAGTCCGTTGCGTTCATGAGCGCGAATAACGACATCGAAGTTGCCATCGGTGCGGGCGTTGAGATCGAAATGAAACTGCTGAAAGACACCGAGCGCGCGAACGCGCTGCTGCGAGCGGAGAAGCCGCGGCGCGCTAAGTGTGGATGCAGGCGAAAACGCGAAGGCGCGGTCGAGGAGTGCTGGGTTGATCTGGGGCGTGGGGTCTTCGCGAATCTCGGCTATGTACGGCTTGCCCACACGATTCCAATACTTCAATGCAGCTTCGAGATTGCCTTGAAGGAAGTACTCGGTGCCGAGAAAGTTGCTGGCATAGGTGTCTGAGGGTGCAATGCGAAGCGCCTGCCGCAAGTATTTGATAGCTGCGGCGGAGTCCTTTTGCCGGAAGGCGACGCCGGCCAGTTCATCGGGAAAGCGCGAATCGGAGGGTGCAAGACGGCTGCCGGAGACGAGAACTTTGCGCGCTTCGGCCAGGTGGCCGAGCTCGGCGAGCGCGAGACCCAGGTAGTAATCCATGGCGGCGGAGCGGGAGGCGATGGGCTGAAGCCGGGTGACGATTTCATTCCATCGCTGCGCGGTTGCGAGTTGCTCGAGCTGCTGCGCTGAAGGGTTGAGCGATGGAGACGATTGAGCGGCAAGTACGCAGCCCCCGGCAAGAAGAACGGCGGCGATCGTCCCGCGCCGGAGACGAATCAATTCACGCTCGCGGCAGGGACGGCGAGCAGGGTCCAGCGGCCGGTGGCCTGCCATTCCTTGTCGAATTGGGCTTGATCTTCTTTGAGCAGCTTGCGCTCGGCGGGGTCGTTGACGAGCACAAGCTGCGCCGGCTCATCGATACCGGCAACCACAACGTAGTGCAGCGACGAACCGGAGCCAGGCTTGAGCGCAACAATGAGCGGGCGGCCAGAGTGCAGCTGGCGCTCAATGTCGATCCAATTTGCATTGAAGGCAAAGGCGCGATAGCCATGGTGCTTGAAGTAGCCGACCATGGCAGAGGCATAGATGCCGTGCGCCGGCTGATTGTAGAGCGCGCGAAGAATTCGGGCAGGGTCAGCTTCGAGGTTCGCGGCGTTGCCGTTTTGCTTGTCCCAATATTGCATGACCATGGCAATGCTGGCGGCGCCGCAGCCATCTTTGGTCTGCGCAACAAAGGGAACGTCGAGCCAGAGATTGGCAGTTCCGGCGGCGACAGCGAAGGCACATGCGGAGAACAGGAGTACGAAAATTAATGTGCAAAAAAAGGTGCGTTGAATGCGGCGTGGCATTGTGTCGAGCCTTTAACGCACGGCAACGATGATGAGAATAAGCGCCGCGATGCAAACCAGAATAATGAGCAGGTCGCGATCGCCTATGTTGCCGGCTGCAAAGTCAGCCTGCGCCTTTTGCGCGCGTGCGGCAAGCTGGGCGAGTTCCTGATCGCTGAGACCGGCGACGGCATTCTTCACCTGCTGCGGATCGATATCATGCGACTGCATGGTGTGGCGCGCCTTGTCAGTGGAGAGGAAGCCATTCAGTGTGTCGAGGTTTTGCTGCCGGGTGCGCGAGGCGTCGACTGCTGCCTGCTGCAGGTCAGAGGGGCTGACCAGATGTTGTGTAGATTGGGCCTGAAGGTTCGACGGGACGAACGACGCGGGGATGAGAATGGCGGCGCCTAGCGACGAGAAAAAACGGAAAGATGAAATCTGCATCGTGTATAACCTCCAACGGGATTTAGAGCGTACGAGGCAACGACGACGCGCTCCCGGTTCGATTTTCCAAAAGCCACGCGACAGACAAATGAAGCATGCAAAACAGGCGGGCAGAAGTGAGACAGCTCTCTCAGCATCTATTTGATGGTTCAATTTAACCGGGAAGTTGCCTGACGATCCACTCCTTCCACACCGGGCTCCACGGCCCGTAGACGTATGCTCAAGTACAGATTGCCTTGTGACTGATTTTGCTCAATCCGTGAAGCAGCAGGCCGACATTGTGAAGATTGTCGAGGGGTACATTCGTCTGCGCAAGGCCGGGGCGACCAGTTACGTGGGGCTCTGCCCCTTCCACAAAGAAAAGACCGGCTCGTTCAACGTGCATGCGGTGCGACAGTTTTTTCACTGCTTCGGGTGCGGGGTATCGGGCGACGTGTTTACGTTTGTGGGCAAGATTGAAAACATCACGTTTCCTGAAGCGGTGCGGACGGTGGCGCAGAAGTGCGGAATTCCGCTGCCAAAGCAGGAGTTTTCATCCCCTGAGCAGGCTGCTGAAGCGCGGATGCGAGGGAAGCTGCTGGATTTGCACGAGGCGGCGACGGCGTGGTTTGAGGAGCAGCTGCGCGGGCCTGAGGGCGCGCTGGCGCGCGAATACCTTGCCGGCCGCGGGCTCGATCTGAAGGGAATAGAAAAATTCCGGATCGGGTACGCGCCTGATAACTTCAATGGCCTGCGCGACCGGCTGAAGAGCATGGCCGACGATGAGACGCTGCGGGCGAGCGGCCTGTTCAACAGCAAAGAGCAGGACGATGGTTCGCGTGGGCCAATCTACGACCGGTTCCGCAAGCGGATCATGTTTCCCATCGCCAACGAGGGCGGCAGAGTGATTGCGTTCACTGGGCGCACCGTAGGCTCAGACGAGAAGGCGGGACCGAAATATTTCAACTCGCCGGAGACTTCGCTCTATTCGAAGAGTCATGTGCTGTTCAATCTCGATAAGGCGAAGAGCGTGATTCGCCAGGCTGGATTTGCGCTGCTGGTCGAAGGGCAGATGGATTGCATCAGCGTGTTTTTGCGCGGAGTGCAGAACGTGATCGCCACGAGCGGCACGGCGTTCACCGAACAGCAGGTAGGGATTTTGAAGCGGCACACGCAAAATGTTGTTGTGAATTTCGATCCCGATGCGGCGGGGGCGAACGCGGCGGAGAAGTCGATTGCGCTGCTGACCGAGGAGGGATTCTCGATCAGGATTGTGACGCTGGAGGGCGGACTCGACCCGGACCGCTACGTGCGAGAGCGAGGCGTTGAGGCGTATACAAAAGCGATTCGCGAGGCGAGGCCGCAGGCGGACTACCTGATTGAGCGGGCGCGGGCGGCATTTCCCGGCGGAAGCGCAGAGCAGAAGGTGAAGGCGATGAACTTTCTGCTGCCGCACATCCGGCGCATGCCTGAAAAGTTGGCACGGGACCAGTTTGCGGCGGATGCGGCGCAGAAGCTGGGGATCGACTCGGCGGTACTGCGCGAGGAGTTGCGGCAAGCTGCGCTGAGGCGGCGCGACCGGGTTGAGGTGCGGGCAACTTCGCTGACCGAAGTGGAGCGGGTGCTGCTGCGCGCGCTGGCAGTCACCGATCCCGAGTTTGAGGCGGGGCGCAGGCTCGCGGCAGAGGCGGTGCAGCAGCAGGCGGCATACTTCGAGCACCTGGCGGCTTATCCGGCGTTGTGTGCGCTAGCGGGACGGGGCGCGCGAGATCCGATGGATGTGGTGGAGGATGAGGCGCAGCGCGCCTTGCTGGCCGAGGTGTTGCTGGGCGAGGCAAAACCGCCCGAGGAGCGCGAGGTGCGCAGCGCGATCCAGGAGTTGGAAGAACGCACGCTCGAAAACCGGCAGCGGGAACTGCGTGGGCTGATTGCCGAGGCTGAGCGGCGCGGCGACTACGCTGAGGTGGCAATCCTGACGCAGAAGAAGCTCGATATCGACCGCGAGCTGCGGAGGATGAGGAGCGCGGGCGAGCAAGGGGAGTAATCTTACTTGTATTTCTTTCGGATTGTTGGAATTTGAAAGGACAACCGCAGATCCTTCGCTCCGCTTACCCCAACGTCCGCTGCAGCGGACATCGGGGGCCCAAGCTGCTCCGCTCAGGATGACAGTTCATTTATGATGCGGACCTTAGTGATAAGACACTAGTTCTTTGACCGCGTGATCTTGTGCTTTCCCACCCTTTCCGCGATGGAACTGCGGAAAGGATGGGGCACCCACATTGGTGCAAATTTAAGCGGTCAGAGACCTAGTTCTTTGACTGCGTGATTTTGTGCTTTCCCACCCTTTCCGCGATGGAACTGCGGAAAGGATGGGGCACCGACATTAGTGCAAATTTAAGCGGTCAGACACTAGCTGCCGCGCTCACTCCGCTCGTAACGCGTCGGCCGGGTTGACAGCGGCGGCGCGGCTGGCGGGCAGAAAGCTTGCCACGGCCGCAGCCAGCGCCAGGATGATGGGGACTGCGGCAAATGTGAGCGGGTCGAGCGGACTGACGCCGAAGAGCAGTGCCTTCATCAAGCGCGCCAGCGCGGCAGCCGCGCAGAGGCCGATTCCCGCGCCAAATGCAGTGAGCACCAGCGCAGCGCGCACAAACATCCAGCGCATGAGGCCTTTTTGCGCGCCGAGCGCGAGGCGGATGCCGATCTCGCGCGTGCGCTGGGAGACTGCGTAGGAGATGACGCCATAAATGCCGATGAGGCTGAGCGCCATGGCCATTGAGCCGGCAATGGCCAGCATGACGAGCGTGAATGAGGTGCGCGCCATGGAGCGGCTGCAGAGCTGTTGCAGAGTGCCTGTGGAGCCGACCGGCAAATTGGAGTTGGCCGGGGCCAGCGCCAGGGTTGAGTTGATTGACCACACAGCCTGCTGCATCTGGGTGAGAAGGCCCTCAGTGCCGGCGCGGCTGGTATGCATGACAAACGAGACAAAGCGCAAACCGCCCATTTGCGGCAATTTTGAAAAGCGGGCAGGAAACATCGTGGGCCAATAGACCATCGCAGGAGCTTTTTGGTCCATGCCATGTACGTGCACATCTTCAACCACGCCGACAACCTGCTGCCAAGGGGACGAGCTGTACTGGCGCAGGCGTTTGCCGATGGCCGCCGCAGCCGAGCCCCAGCTCTCGCGTGCAAAGCTCTCAGAGACGATGACCATGGGGCCGAGATTGTTGAGGTCGTCCCAGGTGAAGTCGCGGCCGGCGACGATGCGTGTGCCCATGGTGCGGAAGTATCCAGGCGAGACGTAATTGTAAAGTTGAAGCGGACCCTCGCCGCCGTCATACGTTTTTCCTTCGACAGCAATCTGGTCCCAGTTGGCATCGTTGCCGTCCATGGGGACGTCGGCGGCAAACGCGGCCGAAGTAACTCCGGGAATTGCGGCGAGATTCTGTTCGATCTGGTATTGCATGCGCGCCACCTGGTGGGGATCGGCGGCGATGAGATCTGGAATCCAGACGCTCAACAGCTCAATGTGGCTGGGGTCGGCGAATCCCGGCTCGACACTGCGCAACGCGGCGAAGGTGCGGATCATGAGCAGCGAGCAGACCATGAGCACCAGCGCCATGGCCACTTGCGCAACAACGAGCATGTCGCGCGAACGGCGAAAGGCGCGGCCTTCGCTGGCCGTGCGGCTGGAAGCACCCAGCTTGAGCGAAGCGCCGGAGCGCGCGTATTTGAAGGCCGGAATTGAGCCGAAGAGCAGGCCGGAGAGTACCGAGAGCAGGAGCGTGAAGACGAGCGAGCGGCCGTCGAGAGCGACTTCGTTGAGGCGGGGCAGCTCCGCCGGGCCGATGGCGACGAGAAGCCGCAGGCCGGCGTAAGCGACGCCGATGGCTACCGCGCCGCCAATGAGGCCGAGGACGAGGCTCTCGACAAGAAGCTCGCGCGCAATGCGCGCGCGGCCGGCGCCAAGTGCGGAACGAACGGCAAGCTCCTGGTGGCGCGACTCTGCGCGAACCAGAAGCAGGTTTGCCACGTTGGTGCAGGCCACAAGCATCACCAGGCCCACGGTGCTGAGCACCAGCCACAACACGCTGCCGACATCGCCAACGACAAGCTGCTTGAGCGGGCGAAAGTTGGGTGTGATGTGCCAGATGTCGTAGTAATGCTGGTAGGTGTGGGGGCCGTTCGACCACGAGTCCATCCAGACGTTGACGAGCGGCGCGATATCAGCGTTAGCCTGCTGCAGCGTGACCCCGGGTTTAAGGCGGCCGATGCCGTAGTAGCCGAAGCCGCCAAGCTTTTGATTGGTGGGGTCGAGAGCGAGCGGAACCAGGATATCGAACTCCTGATCGACCATGCGGAAGCCGCGCGGCATCACGCCTACGATGGTGCGGGTTTCTCCATCGACATTGATCGCGCGGCCAATGGCAGTGCGTTCGCCGCCGAAACGGCGCTGCCAGTAGCCGTAACCGAGCATGACGGTCTTTGCGCCTTGCGGATTCTGGTCAGCCGGGGACAACCAGCGGCCAACGGCGGGCGGAACCGCGAGAGTCTGCAACACTCCATCGCTGACGCCTTCCATCTGCACCTGCTCCGGCTGGGCTACGCCGGTAACGTTGGATGTTCGCGGCACCCAGATGCCGAGGGATTGGAAGGCGTGGTTGTGCCGCGAAAAAGTGAGGTACATGGACGGCGAGAGGTTGAGGCCGCCGGTTGCCAGTCCGCCGGCGCCAGGCGCATCGAGCGAGAGCGAGACGATGTGGTCTGAATCCGGATAAGGCAACGGCTTGAGCAGAATGCTGTCGACAACCGTGAACACCGCCGTGTTGGCGCCGATGCCGACGGCCAGCGTGAGCAGCACGGCAATGGTGAATCCCGGCGCCTTGAGCAGGCGCCGCAATGTGAACTTGAGATCGGAGAGGATTGATTCGACGACGGGCCACTGCCAGGCTTCGCGGCTGCGTTGCTCAATCAGGGCGACGTTGCCGAATTCGCGGCGGGCGGCTTGCTCGGCTTGCGCGCGGGGAATGCCTTCTTCCACAAGCTCATCGGCGCGCTCAGCGATGTGCTCCTGAATGGAGACGGAGAGATCGCGGTAACGTTCGCGACGCCCGAAGATTTGCCGGATGCTTCTGATGAAATGCCTCCTCTCAGGCATTGAGTTCCTATTCCGCCCGCAGTGCTTTGGCGGGTTCGATTGAAGTTGCAGCCATGGCGGGGGCGATTGAAGCTGATGCCGCGGCGATAAGTAAAAGCGCAGCAATGGCGGCAAGCATCAGGGGATCGCGAGAGTTGCCGCTTGTCCACTGCGCAAACACATTGCTCAGCGCGAGGCTGGCAGAGATTCCGAAAGTTGTTCCGGCCAGAACCGCAATGGTTGACGACCTGGTGACTTGCCTCAGGATGTGCGAGCGCTGCGCTCCTAATGCGATGCGCACGCCGAATTCGTGCTTTCTAAGCGTGACCAGATAGGACTGAACGGAGTACAGGCCGCTGACAGCGAATGCGAGCCCAAGAAATGCAAATGCCGAGAACAGGCCGGCTACAAACCGCTCTCTGCCCAGGGTATCGCCTTCAAGCATCTGGTTGGCGGTTACGAGATCGCCGACGGCCTGGCTGGAGTCGACCGCATGGACACGCTCCTTGATTGAATGCAGCAGCCCTGCCGATTCCGCTCGCGTGCGGAGCACAAAACTCACGCCGTCATACGGAGTCATGGAATAGGGCAGGTAAACCGCAGGCGCTACCTGCTCGCCCAGGCCACGGTTGGGCGAATCACCCACGATACCGATGATTTGAAAGCGCTGGTTATCTCCGGGGGCCACAAGCTTCCATTCGTTTCCATTGGCGATGCCGTTATTGAGCACGATGGTTTGCCCAATGGGATTGGAGCCTGGCCAGTAGCGGCGCTGCATGGCCTGATTCACGAGTGCCAGGCGCGCGGCGCTTGACGTTTCAGCGGCGCTCCAAACTCGTCCCTCGATCAAAGGGATGCGCAGCGTGGTGAAAAAATCGGGACTCACCTGCTGCGAATTCACGTGTCCAGCGAGGTTATGGAGCGCGGGGATGGTGAGCGGGGTGGAATCAATATTGCTGGGAGGCAAAGTGCCAATCGCCGCTGTTTCTATGTCAGGGTCGGCTGCAATCGATTTCCTGATCTGCTCGTAGTAATTAATCCTGTCGGCCCATTGATTGTGGGCGCCCATGGGGAGTTCAATGCTGAACGAAGAGAGGTTGTGGGGGGCGTAACCCAGGTTGGCGTGGATGAGTTGAGATAGCTTGCGCAGGGTAGCGCCTGAGCAGGCGAGAAGCAGAATTGACAATGCGACCTGGCAGGCAAGCAGAGAGCCGTAGATTCTGTCCGCGCCTCTTTTGCCTGCGACTCTTTGAGTTCCGGCATCGCCGGCCTGGCGCAAATTGGTTCGCGAAATGCGAGCCGCCGGCCACAGGCTCGAAAGCAAGCCGGTGAGGATTGAAATGAACAGGCTGAAGAACAAAACCGGAACGCTGAGAGCGATGACCGATTCAGCGGGAAACATTGAGGGCAGCGGCTGAATAAAATAACGGACGAGCCGGATGCCGCCGAATGCCACGAGCACGCCAAAACTTCCCCCCGTGCATGAAAGAAGCAACGCTTCGGTCAGCAGTTGCGCTACGATTCGACGCCGGCTTGCGCCCAGGGCTTTGCGCATTGCAATCTCCGCCCGCCGCGCTTCTCCGCGCGCCACCAGCAGAATGGCAGCGTTGATGCATGCCAGCATAAGCAGAAATGAAACCGATACAAAAAGAATTACCAGAACGCCTTTGAATCTTCCGATTGCGATTTCGTTGATGTGCACCACATGCACTTTGAAGCGCTGCGGAAAGTTGGCCGGCGTCTCTTTTTGAAAGGTGTCGAGCATGGGTTGGAGCGCCTGCTCGGCTGCTTCGTCACTCACCCCGGCGCGAATGCGGCCAAATACGTTGGCGATCTGCAGGCTGGCAGATGAGTAAATGAGCGGGATGTATACATCGCTTCCCATCCACGCGAATCGCGGCGGCATTACTCCGAGTATCGTGTAGTCCTGGTGATCGAGCTGCAGGGTTTGCCCGACTACGTTACTGCGGCCGGCGAAGTGGGATTTAAAGAAATGATTGCTGAGCACTGCGACCCGCGGCGTATCAGATGCCGTGAAGGCGCGGCCGAGGAGAGTGGGAACTCCAAGATACGGGAAGGCATTGGGAGTGATACGCCCGACCTGGAGCTGCTCAGGCAGTTCGCTGCCGGTGAGAGCCATGGTGAATGGATCCTGAGCGATGGCTCCATCAAGCACCGGCGACTTTTGGAACTGAACGAATTGCGCACCGGTGAGGGTGAGATCTTCAGGAAACGGATCTTTGTCGTAGAGGTGAAAATGCACCATGCGCATTGCGTCGCGATAGGGAAACGGATCGATAAGGACCGCTTGAATGACACTGTAGATGGTTGTCTGCGCGCCGATTCCGATGGCCAGGGTAAGAATGACCGCGACGGTGAAGCGCGGAGAACTGAGGGCCTGTCGCCACGAGAATTTAAGGTCGGCGCGGATTTGTTCCAGCCAACGCCATTGCCACACTTCGCGGCTGCGCTGCTCAATCAGCGCGACGTTACCGAATTCGCGGCGGGCAGTTTGCTCGGCTTGGGCGCGCGGCATGCCTTCTTCCACAAGCTCATCGGCGCGCTCAGCGATGTGCTCCTGGATGGAGACGGAGAGGTCGTTGTATCGGCGCTGGCGGTGAAATAGCCGGGACAACAGGGGCATGGAGAAAGACTCCTGGCGAAGCTCGAATATCTTCAGGCTCTGGCGAAGGCAAGTACGCGCGTGATACCGGCAAACATCTTCTCGAAGCTGGCCACTTCCTGCTCCAGATGGCGCAAACCCGCGTCCGTGAGGCGGTAGATGCGCGTTGGACGGCCCTTGGCCGAGACTCCGGTTTCAGCTTTCAGCCAGCCCTCGCGAAGCATGCGCTGGAGGGCCGGGTAGAGCGAGCCTTCTTCAACCTGCAGCAAATCTTCAGAAACCTGCTTGAGGTGCTTTACCAACGCGTAGCCGTGCATTGGTTTGAAACGAAGTGATTGCAGGATCATGATTTCGAGTGCGCCGGGGAAGAGATCGCGGTGTTCGGGATTCTTAGCCATAGAAAGCAATTTACATCTAAAATACCTATTTGTAAAATAGGTATTTTAGATAATTATCCAGCGGAGAGGTTTGCAGGTCTGGATTGACTCCGAGGGGCAACGAGATCGGGCGCCCCAGGAACCCGAAGGAACAGCCGCAAGTTGCGTCGGAATGCCGCCTTGCTGCGTCTAATCAACAGGAACAGGATTTGGCCGCCAGAGGGAAATTGGCCGGCAGGGACCGAGCAAGTCCAATCCTGGCAGTCTGTCGGTGACATGTTGGGGCCGAATATTGCCTCATTTTTCGCTTTTTCAGCGAGATAGACTGTGTTATTCTTGAAGTCTCTGTAGGGATGCGCGCCCCCTTTGCCCCACACATGAGCTGCGGCTCGCGGGCTAACCAGGCCAAACCTGAAGGCGATTGCATCCTGTTCCGAGCACAAGAAATGAAATGAGCGGGGACGTGTCTTTTCTGCGCCCTGGGTTAAATTACCAGGGGAATTGCGCGGGCAAGACAAGATTCCCGGCGCCGGGAAGCGTTTCGGCGAAAGTAAGTTTGCGTGGCTGCGAAGCGTTTTCAGGGCAAAGGCCCGGCTCGCGGCATCAAAGTCCTTGCGGTCTGCCGCGTGCGGATTCAAGGCAAGAATTCAATCGGTTCGCCGCGCGGAGGGGTTCGCCGGCGGATTGAAGAGGGCGGAAAACAGTTGGCGATTGACGACAAGTTTGAAGATGACATTACGAACCTGATCGAAACCGGCAAGGAGAAGGGCTACCTTACCTACGGCGACGTGAACGACATGATTCCCGATGACATCAGCTCGGCCGATGACATGGACGATCTGTTGACCACGATCGGCAGCCAGGGCATCGATCTGCGCGAAGGGCCTGAGTTTCCCGGCGACAAGGAATTCGAACTCGAAGAGGGTGAGGACGTTGAGCTTGACCTCACGCCGGGCACTCTTGAAAAGACCAACGACCCGGTGCGCATGTATCTGCGCGAGATGGGCACGGTGCCGCTGCTAACGCGCGAGGGCGAAGTCGAGATTGCCAAGCGGATCGAGCGCGGCCAGATGAGGGTGATGAAGGCCATTTCGCGTTCGCCGATCGTGATTCGGGAAATTGCGGCGCTGGGCGAAGACCTGAAGCGCGGCGTGCGCAACGTGAAAGAAGTGGTGGTCTTCGATGAGGAAGAGCTGACCGAAGAAGTGGTGCAGACTCGCGTAAAGGCCACGGTGGCGCGGACCGACACGCTGGTGAAGCACCAGAAAAAGATTGCGCAGCTTGACGAGAAGCTGGAATTGCCGGCCACCAAGGCCAAGGTCAGGGAGTCGCGCCGGCTGCGCTGGGCCATCGCTCGCGAAAAGGTGTACATCTCGCGGATTGTTCGCGAGCTGAAGTACACACCCATGGAGCGCAAGCGGCTGCTCGACAAGGTCAACAAGACCGTTGACACCATGCGCACGCTGGAGCGGCAGATTCGCTCGCTCGAGCAGAAGCATGAAGCCTCGAAAAGCGAGGAGCTGAAGAAGGAGTACAGGCGCCAGCAGAAGAACTGCCGCACCGACCTCGAAAAAATCGAGGGCGACGCGGGCGTGATGATCGGCGAGCTCAAGCGCACGCAGCGCGAAATGATCCAGGGCGACATGGACGCCGAGCAGGCCAAGCGCGAGCTGATCGAGGCCAACCTTCGACTCGTGGTTTCGATCGCCAAAAAGTACACCAACCGCGGACTGCAGTTCCTCGACCTGATTCAGGAAGGCAACATCGGCCTGATGAAGGCTGTAGACAAGTTCGAGTACCGGCGCGGCTACAAGTTCTCAACCTATGCAACGTGGTGGATCCGGCAGGCGATTACCCGCGCCATTGCCGACCAGGCACGCACGATCCGTATCCCGGTGCACATGATTGAGACCATCAACAAGCTCATCCGCACCAGCCGCCAGTTGGTGCAGGAGTTGGGCCGCGAACCGTCGAGCGAAGAGATTGCGCGGCGCATGGATATCCCGGTCGCCAAGGTGCGCAAGGTGCTCAAGATCGCGCAGGAGCCCATCTCGCTCGAAACGCCGATCGGCGAAGAAGAAGACTCGCACCTGGGCGACTTTATTGAAGATCGCCAGGCCGTTTCGCCTAGCGAGGCGGTGATCAGCGTGAACCTGAAGGAGTACACGTCTCAGGTTCTGCGCACGCTCACGCCTCGCGAAGAGCGGGTGATCAAGATGCGCTTCGGTCTTGAAGATGGCAGCGGAGCACACGCTCGAAGAGGTTGGCCAGAGCTTCCAGGTGACGCGCGAGCGCATCCGGCAGATTGAAGCCAAGGCGCTGCGCAAGCTGAGGCACCCGAGCAGAAGCCGCAAGCTGAAGGCGTTTGTTGAGGGCGTAAGAGAGATGTAATTTGCCGGCTGACTCGTTCAGCCGCTCAAAAAGCCGCAGCCGAAAGGCTGCGGTTTTTTTGTCCCCGAGCGTCCGCAGGTTTCGCTGCGACGCGACAAGAAACTGCGGCCGGTTTTCACGAGAGCGTACAAAACCTGTGCGAATGCTTCAACTGCTTGCAACGCTCGGGACAACGCTTCATCGTACCCCCGCCCTCTAATCCCAATGCCACCGTGTGCTCGTCCGTTCGCCGGCCGGCTTGGTTGGCTGCCTTTCCGGGTCCCTTATATAGAAAATTTGAAGCGCAGGCCAATACATTACACGCGGGAGAATACCAATGATGCATCCTATCCGGGGCCTCGGCCTCGCCGCTTCCCTTGTGCTCATTTCCACAGTCGCCGTTGTTCCAAAAGCCAGTGCGCAGTCCACATCGTCCACAGCAGCTAATGTATACGTTCAGGTTGGTGGCCCGGAAGGGGCCGTATACGGATATAACGCATCCTCAACCGGGCAACTGAGCGCGATTTCGGGCTCGCCGTTCAGTCTCGGCTCGGCAATCGTCGGCAGCAACGGATCCCAATTATTCACCCTCGGCCAGACGCAACTCCATTCTTACGGCATCGGATCCAACGGCGCCATTGGATCGCAGATGGGCGACACGGACGTCTACAACTACGGCGGCGGCGATTGCGGCGATTCGAGCGATGCGAGCTACCAGAATGTCAACAGCGCAGAGCTCGACCATTCAGGGAAGTTCGTCTACGTCCTGCTCCAGAACGGCCCAAACAATTGCGCGGCGTTCCAGAGCTATGCAATCGGCAACAGCGGTAACTTCACCTTCCTTGGAGACATAGACCAAACCGGGATCAACATTGAACCGGTATCCACTTCTCTCAGTTTGCCTTCGATCCTGGGAAACGAGACCTTCGGCTATGACACGGAGGTGAGCGGCCACGAGGTGACTATGAACGGCTTCCAGCGGGAAAGCTCGGGGGAACTGCAGTGGCTGCAATTCAGTCAGACGGGCCCGGGGGACGCTCCGGACGGCGGCTGGTGCCCCTTTTCACCGGACGCTTCCCCAACCGGCAATTACCTTGTTGCTCAGGTGGGCGAATGCGACAGCGGAGGCAACGAGTATCTGGCGAGCTACACGGTGGATTCCCAAGGGAACATTTCCTCCACGAATACTGTGAGCAATATGCCCATGGTGTCGGGGCCGGAGACAGTATTCTCTCCTTCCGGCGAACTGCTTGCGAACTGGGGCACGCTTGGAGGCGGGATCACGCTCTACAACTTCAACGGCGCGGCCCCGCTGACTCCCTACACCACCTTGTTGAATGGGGTAACAATCAGGCAAGTGGCGTGGGACGGCAGCAACCACCTGTACGCGATCTCCAGCTCGGAATATCAGACTGCCGACGCGACAAACGAGTTGTACGTCTTGACCGTGACTCCGACATCGGCGATCGAGGATAGTTCCGTCTCCATCGCAGAGCCCTATACGCTGGTGGTCTCGAACCCGAGCTCAGCCCCAACCGGCGGTGCCTGCACCGCTCCGTCCACCGCCGGCATCAACGTGTGCTCGCCCGCCGAGAACGCTTCGGCCACGTCGCCGGTTTCGATCAACGCCGCCGCGACGATGAGCGGAGGAGTGTACAGATTCTCGCTATGGAATGGAAACACCAAGCTGCTGAACGAGGATGGCGGCATCATGCATCAGTCGCTCTCGCTGGCGCCCGGGAGTTACGATCTGGTTTTTGACGCGGAAAATTCTTCCGACGTGCACGAATACGTGACGCGCAATATCACGGTGGGTGGCGGCAGTTGCGCTGCGCCCCCCAGCAACGGTGTGAACGTCTGCTCTCCCGCCCAGGGCAGCACGGTTACATCGCCGGTGTCAATCAATGCCGCCGCGACCGTCAGCGGAGGCGTGTACCGGTTCTCGCTTTGGAATGGGAACACCAAGCTGTTGAACGAGGATAGCAGCGTGATGGATCAGACGCTCTCGTTGGCGGCGGGAAGCTACAAGCTGACCTTTGACGCGGAGAATACCGCAGGGGTCCATGCGTACGCGACACTCGATGTCACTGTGAAATGACGGTCCGCGCTGTGCGCGACAGCGGCATGGTGAACGCGTCGCTCGATTTGCCGATTGACAACTGCCGCGCACGGCGATCCAGATAACCGCGCTCTCGCTGGCGCAATTACATTGCACGCAGGAGATTATTTATGACGCATCCTATCCGGGGCCTCGGCCTCGCCGCTTCCCTTGTGCTCATTTCCACAGTCGCCGTTGTTCCAAATGCCAGTGCGCAGTCCACTTCAACAACCGCAGCGTATGTATATATCCAGGTCCAAGGCACGTCGGGCGCCGTGTACGGCCTCCGCGCCTCTTCCACCGGCGCCCTCAGCCCCATCGCCGGCTCGCCCTTCAAGCCGGCGGGAGCCATGGTCGGCAGCACGCCCACCAAGTTCTTCACCCTGGGCCAGGCCCTGATCCATTCGTACCCTGTCGTATCCAATGGCGCCCTCGGATCGCAACTGGCGCAGGAGCCCGTCTTAGACTACACCGGCAGTGAATGCGGCGGCGGGACCCAGGGACAAGACGGCGCCGTGCTCGACCACACCGGCAAATACATCTATGTAATGCTCGACGACGGCTTCAACGACAACGAGTCCTGCGGGGCGTACCAGACCTACATTATCCACAGCGATGGGTCGTTCTCGTTCGATGGAGAGACGCAGATCACGGGACCGCTCGATGCCGAAAGCGGCGGCGTCTCCGGCTTCAGTCTTCCCTCGATCCTGCGCAATGAAACGTTTGCTTACGCTCTCTACCAGGCCGGGGGCCCTCCGGAAAATGAGTATTATCTGGGATTCAAGCGGGAGAGCAACGGGACGCTCGAATATGAGCCGAACATGAAGGTCACTGTCCCGACAGACCCCAACAACTATTACGTTCCTCTTGCTTTCGACGCGTCGCCGGCAGGCAATACTTTCGCGGTTCAGCTTTATCCGGGTTGGACGGTGCCGCCGCAGCTGGGCGTCTTTACGGCGAATTCCGAAGGGAATCTCTCCAGCACCAACACTTCAAGCAACATGCCGACTTCGCCGTTCGACTTTCCCTACACCACGTTCTCTCCGTCAGGGAACATGCTCGTCACTTATGCGGATGGCGAACAGACGGGCGTGTCGGGAGCCGGGAACGGAATTGAGATCTACAAGGTCAACGGCGCCGGCCCGCTCACGCCCTACAAGACCCTGCTGAGCGGCACGCCTGTCGACCAAGTGGCTTGGGACAGCAGCAACCACCTTTATGCCATCTCCAAGCCGGACAACAAGCTGTACGTCTTTACCGTGACTCCGACGTCGGTGACACAGGACGCTGCCTGGTCGATCGGGTCGCCCTACTCGATGGTCGTCATCTCGGAGTAGCCCGGGAAACCTGGCCACTCCGTGCAAGCGAAAAGGCCGCAGCCGTGGCAGGGGCTGCGGCCTTTTTCTCTTCGCGTCTATAGCATTTCTCCTTCTGTTTAAGCGGAGCCGACACGCTCAAGTTGCGGTTTCCAATTGCCAAGGCTATATCTGAAAGAGAAATGCCTTAGAAGCCGTAGTTCTTCTCGCGCAGCGCGTCTTTGTAGGCGTCGCGGGCTGCTTTGGCTTCCTTCTCTGCGTCGCTCACTTTGAAGTCGGCGTCGTCCCAGTGCTCCATCGCTACCATCGAGTGGTCTTCTGTGGCAAGCCCCTCTTCGGCGCGGATTGCGTCGACCCAGCGATCCACGGCGGCCCTGTACGTCTTGAGAAGTTGATCGAAGTCCAGATTGTCCATGGACGTGAAAGTAGTTCGGCACTTGCGCAGCGTCAACGAGCGGCACAAATAATTCACGAGAGATTCACAGCAGCCAGCGTGCTACACTTTGCCTACTCAAAAATCGGCTCCCCGGAGGTTTGCGATGCGGAGGCTTGCGATGCGGAGGTTTGCGATGCATTTGAAATTCTGCGCGTTCGCATGGCGCGGAGGTATTGCTTTGTTCGCGGCGGTTGCGCTGCTTGGTTCGGCGTCTTGCCGGCATGTTTCTGCGCAGGCCACCGCGCCGGCGGCAAGAACCCTCATCCGCGCCGGCCATCTGCTCGATGTGCACAACGGCAAGACCCTCGACGCGCAGACCATCGTGGTGAGCGGCGACCGCATCGCAGCCATCGCGGCGACCAGCGAAACGCCTGCGCAGCCGGGCGACAAGGTGATCGACCTGGGCGGTATGACAGTACTGCCCGGCCTCATCGATGTGCACACGCACCTGACGATGGAGCCCAACTTCGATCCCTACTACGAGCTCACGCAGACCAATGCGAAAGAGGCCATCAACGGCGTGGTGAACGCGCGAACCACGCTGATGGCCGGGTTCACGACCGTGCGCAACGTGGGCGCGTCGGGGTTTGTGGATGTGGACCTGCGCGACGCCATCAATGCGGGCAGGTTCCAGGTCCGCACATGCAGGTGAGCGGGCCGCTGATCGGCATCACGGGCGGGCATTGCGACGAAAACCTGCTGCCGATTGAGTATCACCGCGTGGGTGACGGCGTGGCCGACGGCATCGCCGCGGTGCAGCACCAGGTGCGCGAGAACATCAAGTACGGCGCCGACCTGATCAAAATCTGCGCGACCGGCGGAGTGCTGTCGAAGGGCGACGATCCGCAGGCATCGCAGTTCACGCTCGAGGAGATGCAGGCGATGGTGGCCGACGCGCACCGGCTGGGCCGCAAGGTTGCGGCGCACGCGCATGGCGCTCAGGGCATTCTGTGGGCCAGCGAGGCGGGCGTGGATTCGATCGAGCATGGCAGCTACATTAACGATGCCGCGATTGCGGTGATGAAGAAGAACGGCACCTACCTGGTGCCTACGCTTTATCTCGAAGACTGGATGCTCGAGTACGGCCATCTGCCGCCGTTCTATCACCAGAAGATGATCGACGTGAGCGCGGTGGCCAAGAAGAACATCAGGCATGCGTACGAATCGGGCGTGAAGATTGCGCTGGGCACCGATGCAGCCGTGTATCCGCACGGGCTGAATGCGCACGAGGTCGAGGTATACGTGCGCGACCTGGGCATGACGCCGCTCGAGGCCATCCAGACGGCGACGGTGAACGCGGCAGATTTGATGGGCTGGACCGACCGCGCGGGCTCGCTCGACGCCGGCAAATGGGCCGATGTGATTGCCGTCGACGGCGACCCGCTGAAGGACGTGAAGCTGCTGCAGGATGTGAAATTCGTGATGAAGGCGGGCGTTGTGTATATGGGCCAGGGCGCGGAGTAAGCAAACTCGATTTACTCGGGCATTTGCCCGCGTCTCGTCGGGTCTGATACAAACGTCGATTGGGAAACATGTAGCGATGATTCCCAACTGAAAGGGACCCGCACGATGAAAGACCTTACTCGCCGTCAATTTGGCCAGACCGTGGCAGCAGCAGCCGCGCTTGCCTCGACTTCAGCACCCAGATTCGCATTCGGCCAGGCCGGCAGCGATGCCGATCATGATTCTGGCCGCAAGTTTCCCGAGGGGTTTTTGTGGGGATGCGCCACCGCCTCGTACCAGATTGAAGGCGGCGCTAAGGATGGCGGGCGCGGGCCGTCGGTGTGGGATGTCTTCAGTCACACGCCGGGCAAGACGCACAACGGCGAAACCGGCGACGTGGCCGACGACTCGTATCACCTTTACAAGACCGACGTGCAGCTGCTCAAGAACCTGGGCGTGCAGACCTACCGCATGTCCATCTCGTGGTCGCGCATCTTTCCTGAAGGTAAGGGCCAGCCGAACCCCGCGGGCCTCGACTACTACAACCGCGTCATCGATGAGCTGCTGGCCAACAACATCACTCCCTACGTTACGCTCTTCCACTGGGATTTGCCCGCGGCGCTGCCCGGCGGCTGGCAGTCGCGCTCGACTTCGCTGGCCTTCGGAGATTACGCGGCCTACATTGCGCAGCAGCTTTCTGACCGCGTGAAGCACTTCATGACCACCAACGAGTTTGTGTGCTTTACCGATCTCGGCTACCAGATCGGCCAGTTTGCGCCGGGGCTCAGGTTGCCGATGAAAGATGTGTGCCAGATTCGCCATCACGGAATTCTGGCGCACGGGCTGGGCGTGCAGGCGATCAGGGCCAACGCGAAAGGGCCGCTCGAGGTGGGACTGGCTGAGAACGCGCAGGTGTTTGTGCCGGTGATGGAGACCGACGAGCACATCCGCGCCGCGCAGCGAGCCACGCGCCTGATGAATGCGCCCTTCCTGACCGCGCTGATGGAGGGCAAATATATTGATGAGTATCTGCGGTCGATTGGCCCGAATGCGCCCAGAGTTGAGGCCGGAGATTTTGCCGCCATCGGCAGCCCGCTCGATTTTGTGGGCCACAATGTTTACAACCCCAGCTACGTTGCTGCCGCCGACACGCCGATCGGTTTCAAGATTGAGCCGTTCCCAAAGTCGTATCCGCGCATGTACTCGCCATGGATCACCATCAGCCCCGAGTGCATCTACTGGGCCATCCGCAACGTGTGCGACCTGTGGCATCCCAAGGCCATGTTCATCACCGAGAACGGTTGCTCGTCAGACGATGTGCTGACGCCGGACGGCCACGTCGCCGACATCGACCGCGTGATGTACCTGCGCAACCACATCGCCAATCTGCACCGGGCCGTCGCCGAGGGGTATCCAATCAAGGGCTACTTCTTGTGGAGCCTGATGGACAACTTCGAGTGGGCCGATGGCTACTCGAAGCGCTTCGGCATTCACTACGTGGACTTCAAGACGGAGAAGCGGTATCCCAAGCTGAGCGCCGAGTGGTACCGCGAGGTGATCAAGCGGAATGAAGTGGTTTAAAGGCAGGGATCAGGGGTCAGGGATCAGGGGTCAGGGATCAGGACGAGGGCGCGGCTTTGGCCGCGCCCTAGGCTTATAGGCCCAGGTGCTGAAGGCTGGGATCTGATTTGAGACGGCGTCGAATCTCGGCTGCGCGTTCTCGAATTCTCTCGTCTGGATCTGACTCTGCTTTGCTCAGCAGTCCCTTGGCAAGTGCAATGTCATCGTCATTCGCCGGGCCACGGAGAATTTCCTGCAGCGCCATGGCGCCATTCCAGCGAACGCTGAAGTTCTTGTCGTCCAAGAATTCACGGACCCATGGAAGCACACGGGGATCCGCCATCTCATACAGCAGGAATACGGCTGCGCCGGCACGACGGGAATCCGGTTCGTTCTTGTAGATTTCGTAGCAACGCTCCATCGCGACCGTCGACCTTATAATTCTCAGCACCATCTCGGCCGTGAATTCGCCTGGCTTTTGGTCTGCCCAGTGGTCTACAGCTTCACGAATGTTCTGCTCGCCGAGAATGAGCTCTATGGCTCTTCGGCCACCGTCGGTCCCGACAGTGCGCTCGCTGCCGTCGGGCTCGAGACCGCCGACCTGTCTTGCAATGTTCTCCCAATCGATTGCCATACTCGCCTCTCTCAAGGCGTAACAATTGTCACCGCCCCAGATGCTTCACAAAAAAATCGGCCATCATGTGGTTGGCTTCGATGGCTTCGGGCATATGGGGGTCGTACCAGAAGGCGTGGGTGAGCGCGTCGAAGACCACGAGGTGCGCGTCAACGCCGGCCTCGAGATAGGCGCGATGCAAGTTCACCGTTCCACTCAACAGCAGGTCGCGCGTGCTGGTGACGAAGAGAGTGGGCGGCAGGCCATGAAGGTCAGAGTAAACAGGCGAGAGTACCGGGTCTTTGGGATCGGTTTGTGCAACGTACTCCGAGTCATGTGTGCCCGGCTTGGGCGGGTCGAGATGGCCGGATAATCCACGCAGGGCGAAGAGGGATTGCGAGTCGCCTTGGCGGGCAAAGTCGCCCATGCCGCTGAAGACGCCCAGCGC
Source organism: uncultured Acidobacteriaceae bacterium (assembly GCA_963732165.1). Taxonomy (GTDB): domain Bacteria; phylum Acidobacteriota; class Terriglobia; order Terriglobales; family Acidobacteriaceae; genus Telmatobacter. The sequence goes on along the minus strand of CAVSYM010000016.1, from coordinate 8,877 downwards.
GGCGGGCATGGGAAGGCCAAGCTGCTTGATGCGCGCGGCAACTTCGGCGGTGAGGATTGCGCCCGCCGATGTTCCGTAGATGACCATGTGGTCGGGCTTGTAGGTTTTCAGCAGTTCACGGTAGACGGCGATGGAGTCATCGACAGCGGCCGGAAACGGGCTCTCGGGTGAGAGGCGATAGAGCACGGCAACGACCTTGATCTTTGTGTAATACGCAATCGGAATCGACTCGGTGTACGAGCCGGAGTCGGAGTTGAATCCGCCGCCGTGCAGATCGACCAGAACTTTGTCTTTGTTGGCTTCGGAAATGTTTTCCGGCGTAACAATGCGGACCGGCACGCCTGCGATCTTCGTCTCCACGATCGTGTTAGGGCAAATCTTCGTCCACTCCACGCGGGCGCGGGCGGTGTATGCGTCGGTTCCGGCGCGGCGTTGAGCGAGCGACTCGGGCGGTCCCTGGTCGGGGACTGGCTGCGAGAGCGAGCGCTGCGCCTCGGGACTGATGGTCTGGGGCACGGGAACCACGCGCGTGACATGTGCGGTACCCTGCGCGTCGATGTAGCTGGTGTCGGAGTTGGGTGCGGCTGCGGCTGTGGTGGGCGCGGGGTTCTGGGCTAGGATTGCCGTTGATGCCAGCGAGAGAGCAAACAGACCGAATAGATTGACGCGAGTCATAGGTGATGGACCTCGAAGGTCGCGCACGGCAGCAAATTCAGGCGTACATGCGCAACGCGTCAACGATAGCAGACCGGGTTCGGTAGGCTGCCGATTTTCCTCGAGCGCTCGACCGTACGGAAACCTGAAGGGCAGCCGCAGATTCTTCGACTACTCGAGTCGCGTAAGACGTGGCCCGCTACGCTCACGATGACAACGCATTGGAGGGTTCCGCGGTATCCCACCCTAACCGCACAATACGCGGTTAGGATGGGGCACCCATTTTTGTGCTTGTTTGGAAACGACATCCATTTGTCTTGCTTTATCGAAGACTGCTCTATGAGGGCGGTATCATCAGTAGCCCGGTATCGAGTAGTTTTTGCGTCAGCCGGTCGAGGGCCTGCGCGAACTTGTACGAGACGGCTCTCGTGCTCATTCCCAGCAGGGACGCGGCTTCAGGCTGCGTGTATTCCTGGAGGACGATCCGGCTGATGAGCTGCCGGTCGAGTGACCCCAGCCGGTCGAGGCATTTTTCAATGTCGAGGACAAAGATAACCGCGTCCTCGAAGGTTCGAACCGGCCGGCTCGACGCCCACCCGCGTGCGATCGGTTCGCTCAAGATGGACGGTGCCCTGCCCACCTGCATTGAAGCGTACAGATAGCGGCGCAACATGCTCTCTGTGTGCTTGCGGTAAAACGCCAGACTTATCGGTAAATCTTCTTCGTCGGCCTCTTTGGTTTTGAGGTTGTTGTGTGCGACCGGCATGACCGGCTTGCTGGGTCTTTCACGCCATTCCGCCTGCTTGATTTGAGCCCCGAAAAACCGGGGCAACTGGAGGGCTGCGCTCATCGAGCACCCCCAGTAGCTTCAGCCACCGCCCAAACCCTCACCAGGGATTTCCGGCTTGGCCGGCCCCTGCGTTTGCGGGTTTCAGGCGTTGGAAAATCTTTCAGTTTTGTTTCACAACCTCGGCAATAAATACTTCCTTGAGTTTGGGCGCGGTAAAAAAGGCTTCCGCAACCCTCGCAAATTTTCAATTGCACGCGCACTTCCATGACCCATTCTCCATTGTTCGTGTGGGTTTGCACGAAAGGTGAAACTTTGACCCCAAAAAGCGAAAGTTTGATAACCATAAAGTGAAAGCGCCACAGATGGTAGCCTCGGGCGACAGGCAATTGGGCGCTGGGCTCCGGAGTATGCCGCAATAAGTGCAAAGGCATCAAGTCCCGCCTTCCGCACCACTTTGTCAAGCGGAAATTTAAAAAGCGGTTTAGAGTCAATCACTTATATACAGTAAAAAGGCTGGGAATATCCGGCCCTGATCATTCTGGGGGACAACGCTGGACACTAGGGGACGGTGGGGAACATATTCAGCAATGAAAACATAACTAAGGGGTTCGGGCTCCCGCCGGTTCAGCAACGTTTGTGAGCCAAATCCGAGGACATTGCTAAAGCATAACTAAGCCCAGACACACGAAGTGCTCAGGCCATCTCGACCGGGGCTCTTCGATTATGGACAGAGATGGGAATCCGCTTCACTCACCAAATCACAATGGGTTATGGTCTGCTTTCTTCGTCTCTGTGCAGGATGACCCACGCCGCTGTCCTGTCTCGTTGGCTCGGGACCCTGAAAAGAATATCCTTCGTGACATGCTCAGACTATTCCGAAAGTGGCGCTTAATCCGCCGACTGTACAAAGAGTGTTTGCGACACGTAACGAAGCAGGGCGATGGTTGGGTCCTGATGGGAAAACAGGTAAGAGTTGTCAAAGGTGCTTTCGCCCAACAAACGGCATCTCGTTTTCCGTGGAAAAAGTTTTGGGGAGAAGAATACAAAAGCAAAAAACTTAACGAGATCAATTCCCTCTTGGATTCTTGTATTGCTGACGGACTGATTGATTCAGTCAGGAGAGATGGAGATGATAGGGTCTTCATTAGAAACAGTTTCAAGGGTGACGACTTCTGCGGATACATGGATTTTTTGCAAGAGTTCTTTACCAGATACGACAAGGCATGGGTGCGGATAGTTGGGATCATTGCCCCCTTTGTCGCGTTTCTGGCTGGATTGAAGGCGAGTGTCGTTTGGACTTTTTTACACCAGTTTTTGGGTTTTGGGTCATGATCACTTCAAAGACTTCATTTGCGTGACGGAGATGTTGCAGTTCCAGCCATCATTTCTCCCTTGCCTAATTGCTTTTGAAACCGCCCGAGGGGGAAAAGGTCAGCGTAGCAGAGGGCAGGATTCCGAACTGAAATAGGTTAAGCACTCGGCAGGGGTCGGAGAATAAAGTCGTATAGCTTCTTTTGCTTGCTTCAGCAATTCGTCGCTACTCCCAGGCCACAACCGGATCGTTTTGTCCTGGCTGGCCGAGGCGAGTGTTCTGCCGTCCGGATTCCAAGCCACACTCAATACCTGACCAAAATGGCCGGTATGAGCGCAAATGCTCTCTCCGGTATCCGGATTCCACAGATGGATCGTGTTGCCGATACTGCCCGAGGCGAGCGTATTGCCATCCGGGCTCCACGCCACACTTAACATCTCGGGAGGCCCGCCGAGGAAATCTGGTTCCGATACGAGGGTACGAATACTCTCTCCGGTATCTGGGTTCCACAGACGGATCGTCCCGTCGTGGCTCGTCGAGGCAAGTGTCTTACCATCCGGACTCCAAGCCAGGCTTTTTACCCCGGAACGCCCATGGAGGATGCGGATGGTCTCTCCGGTCTCCGGATTCCAAAGACGAATCGTTGAATCGGCGCTCGCCGAGGCGAGCGTCTTGCCATTCGGGCTCCAGGCTACACTCCACACAAAATCGAAGTGACCTGAGAGGGTGCGAATAGTGTTTCCACTCTCTGGGTTCCACAAACGGATCGTCCCATCATCGCTTGCCGAGGCAAGTGTTTTACCATCTGGACTCCAAGCTATACTGAACACCCGGGTAGCTCGGTTCCATACGAAGGTGCGAATGATAGCTCCCGTTTCCGGGTTCCACAGACTGATCGTATTATGGCTCGCCGAGGCAAGTGTCTTGCCATCTGGACTCCAGGCTACACTCAACACAGGACCGGGATTAGCTGACAGGGTGCGAATAGTCTCTCCTGTACTTGGATTCCACAGACGGATCGTTTTGTCGTTGCTCGCTGAGGCCAATGCATTGCCATCCGGGCTCCAGGCTACACTCAGCACCGAATCGGAGTGACCTGAGAGCGTGCGAATAGTCTCACCGGCCTCGGGGTTCCACAGACGGATCGTCCAGTCGTTGCTCGCGGAGGCAAGGGCTTTGCCATCGGGGCTCCAGGCCACCCTAATCACAGCAGCGGAATGACCTACGAAGGTGCGAATAGTCTCTCCTGTACTTGGATTCCACAGACGAATCGTTTTGTCGGAGCTGGCCGAGGCGAGTGTCTTGCCATCCGGGCTCCAAGCTACACTTAGCACAGGAGCGGAATGACCTGCGAAGGTGCGAATAGTCTCTCCTGTACTTGGATTCCACAAACGGATCGTTTTGTCGTTGCTCGCGGAGGCCAATGCTTTGCCATCCGGGCTCCACGATACACTCAACACAGAATCGGTATTACCGGCGAGGATCCGAATGGTCTCTCCGGTATCTGGGTTCCACAGACGAATCGTTTTGTCGGAGCTGGCCGAGGCGAGTGTCTTGCCATCCGGGCTCCAGGCTATACTCCACACAGAATCGGAGTGACCTGCGAGAATGCGAATGGTTTCTCCTGTCTCCGGATTCCAGAGCCGGATTGTTTTGTCGGAACTGGCGGAAGCGAGTGTCTTGCCATCCGGGCTCCAGGCTACACTCTGCACATAATCGGAGTGGCCTGAGAGGGTACGGGTGGCCTCTCCAGTACCTAGATTCCACAAACGAATCGTTTTGTCAGAACTGGCGGAGGCGAGTGTCTTGCCATCCGGGCTCCAGGCTACACTCTGCACATAATCGGAGTGACCATAGAGGGTGCGAATGACCCCTTCAGTGTCTGAATTCCACAAACTGATTGCATTACCGTTACTCGCAAAGGCGAGTGTCTTACCATCCGGGCTCCAAGCAATGCCGTCTGGAAAAGTTCCGGCGTGAAACCGCGCGTAGCTGGCCCCTCGATTCAAAGACTTCACAACCGAGTAGATTAAGTTTGGAGGTGGTGAATCCTCAGACAATTCCATGGCACGCGTCCCGAGGTACAGCGACAAGGCTGGATCATCTTGAACCCGCGTAAGCTCAGTCGTCATTTCTAACGCACGGACCGTCTCAGGCTCAGAGGAAGGCGCACTTGCCCCTTTATTGGTGAGAGCCCCCTTCAGAGCCTCTGGCAGAGAGCGATCGTTTGCATTTGGATTCAGGAAAGCGAATCGGCCAGACCGTTTAGATGTCTCGTAACGCCGGACATCAGGTATCGCGGGCGCGACTTTTCGATCGTGGGTATAGGCAGCGGTGATTTGGGCCGCCTTCTCCACAGCTTCATCGATGGACATCAAAGGTCCACTCTGGTCAGACTGCAAAACAGCTAGCAAGCTGTTAGTGAATACGCTATAACCAAGCGACTTCTCGTTCGCGTACCAAGTTGCTTGATCTAACGTACCGGCTGTTACAACAGTTCGGCTGCCATCGCCGCTAAGGGTCGCCAAAAGCCCTTGGGCCCGCTCTTTTTCTGTCTCTCCATTGCTTTTCGGCATGGCTTCGCCAGCAACGCAAGCATCAAATATAAAGAGTGCGTGTTTCGCCGGAACGCGATTGCTCCACTTTTCCCAAGAGTCCACGGGAAGTACCTGTTCATCTCCGAAGTTTCCAGGGCTAGCTCCGCCAAAAAGCAGGTAAGGATCCCCGCCTTCATCATCGGCCCCGTGGCCCGAAAAATAGAAGAGCAAACGATCATTTGCGCCCAAGTTTCTCGCGTCGTGAAAAAAATCCATCATGTAGTAGTTGATTGTCTTTGGTGTGGCAGCAGGACCACGAGCCACGTAAACTAGATCGAAACCGCCCTTGGACAACAAATATCTGCACATATCATCTAGGTCATTCTCCACACCCGGAAGCTTCTTAAAACCCGGGTTCTTGTAATCGCTCACGCCAACAAGAAAGCCGATGCTCCGCTGGAATGGGAGCGTAGGAGGAGGATTCCAAAAATTGAACATGCTCTTAAATTCGTCCCAGAAACTCGGGGTTGCAGCAGCAATTCCGGGCCTTTGGTAAAGCTGAACTCCGTCTTCGATTGTTTTCGGGGAAGCGCACTGGCCCTGCAATCTCAGGCCCGTGGCCAGCAGCACGACTGTGATCGCAAAAAACGATACATGTTTCATTCGATGTCCTAGCCGTGGTTGGACGCGCTTGGGACTTCACCCACTGGCTTTCTCAAGTAGTGCCGCCACAAGAAGCCCTTTTCAAACGCAGTAAGCAAGATCATAAGCCAGGCGAAGCCGAGCCTTGTTAGATCGATCTTAGCGTTCTGAAACGCACCTACAGTGGGAATTAAGATCAACGGAGAAATGAAGAGGGGTTTAATCATGCTAGGCCAATCGATCGGTTTCCGGCGTTGAGCCGGAGTTTTGCCAAGCCAGGAATACATGGCATCAGCAAGCATTCCAAGGATTATGCAAACTAGCAAAGCTGCAATGGTTGCCCAAAAACGTGGACCCTCTTCGGGCCCCTTGGCTTCTACAGATAAGGGTTGTTGGTGGAGGTAAGCCACCAGTGCAAGATAGGCTCCTATCGAGAGGAGAACAATTCCTAATTGGATCGGGTTTTTCCGCCTTAGATATTGGAGGACCGCCAACAGCACCAGTACAAGACCCATTGCACCGACCAAATAATAGCCACCGGTGGGCATTTTGGTACCTCCTCCAATAAGCCGAGTTTTTCTGACGAAAACCTTAGACCACCTTGGTCAACTAAATTGAAAATATTAGGTCGAAAGATTGCGCCGATGGATGTGTGATCCAGAACGATGAGAACGGTATGCTTTCCCAATCTCGTTTAAAGCCTGTACACGTTTCATTTTCGTCTGCGTCCTCTTTGATATTGCAGATTAGACTCTGCCCCAATGACCTTGCCGACCTCGGCACCTTCCGGGAAGTTCAGCCGGTGAGCCCGTTGCAGCAATCAGTTCCTCTAAACCTCGCCAAAGTGAGCCCACTTCTCTTCAGGCAATGCACGGAGGAATGCCCCAACCTCATCAAGCTGGTTCTGTTCGGAAGCCCATCGAACGTGTTCCTCAAAACGCAGTTGCTTCTCGATAGGCATTGTGCAGTGCCATGCTGCCAGAATCAGCGGAGCTGGTGGCTCGCATCCACCACTCGGCCTCTGCCGCCGATTCGCCAACATGGTGTGCAACTTTGCCCATTCTTGGGGCATGGGCACCAATCGCCTGTTCTCTGTGCAATAAGCCCATAGCGAGTCAAATGTCTCAGTGTCAATGGACATATCAGGTACCCTTACCTTGGCCGCGTTGTCTCCTATTCGCCCACGCCTTCGATGGGAACTCAGAATCCACCCATCCCGATTCGTGCGACGAAGGCAGCAACGAGAACTCGCGATTCAAGTTCAGTGAGACCTAGTTTCCTGACCGGAATTTCACACTCGGCGAGGAACTCGTTCAGAATGTTCGAAATCGAAGATTGCTCTACCTTGGTGAGAATGGATGCCTGCTCCACAAGGATACGGACTAAGCTGCCGCTGGTGTCGTCCTCCTCAATGTCCCGGCGCAAACGATCCAGAACATCGGACCACAGAGATGGCGTTTGCTGGAGGATAGCCCCGACAGCGTCTGCCAGAAAGTCACTCGGCCCTCGCGCCCACTGTCCCATGAAGGGCGGAAGAGCGAAATCCTCCCAGTAGTTGATATAGGCGTCTTTCAGAGTAGCCAAACCCGCGCTCCTATCTTTAGCTGGCTCCCATACGCCGACGACAGGGAGGCACTCGCTTTCATCCCCAATGCCGAAGTCCGGGTGAAAGTAAAAGTAACCACGTGAGCCGATAACAAACCACTTGAGACCCCAATTGCCACTTGTCATGCTATCTGTTACCGAACAGCGAACTACCCACTGCGGCTCTGCCCCTAAGAATGGGACGAGAACCTTCTCCGGGTTCTCGCCCTCAAGGGTATCCTCGGCTTCACTCTTAAGTGCTTCGTCATTCCCAAACACATTGATTAGCGCTTCTCGAATGCTGGGCAGAGAATCCGGGTCAATCTTGCCCATTGACTTTCTTCTACCCATGGTTTGAGTAATTTTTGAGTCAAGTGCATTTTGAATGTCCGCCGATGAAACAGCAGTCCACGGCGGAACCACCTCGACTTTCGTTCCGGAAGTCTTCATTTGATTCTCTGTCCTAATTAAGTCTCGCTGAACAAGAACACTCACTCTGGAGTTTAGCCGCAAATGTCGCCTAATGTGGTGGCATTCGTAACTGATCAGCATCTTGCCAGAGGATCGTGTTCCCGAATTTCTGCGCTTTCGCAGAGAGATTTCCGTCAAGCAGAAAACACTCAACGGGATCACTCCCTCTGCGCCGCCCAATGCACAAATCCCTCGGCGAGAGCCACGTCCAAGCGTAAACAACAGGCATCTCGTCGGGAAGGTTCTCAAGCGCGTTTCTCAAGTCTCCTACGGTCATTTCGAATTCCTCCTTGACGCACGTCTCTGCTCCGCCTTTATGCGTCGAATGGTTATTGAGACACGCCCAACTTCAAACTTGAACTTGAATTCGCGAGACGTGTTAGCTCCTTTTAGCCGCATTCGACGGAAGGTCAGGGCGGCAAGCTGGATTCAAATCCCCTCGGTCGTTCGCTTTAATAGCTGGAAGACCAGCCCATTCATTCATCGCAACAAGATCAACTGTGGAACCCAGTCAGGGCCAGACCAAACAAATGCATCTTGTTGTAGTTGACTCGACAGTTCTTTGGCCATTTCCTGGTCGATACCAAATATGAGAAAGCTAGCTTCGCCAGGCCATCCACTCGATGGGTGCTGTCCTACTCCTTCAATGAAATCTAGATTTCGTTCAGTGAGTCCGAGTCGCAACGCAGTATGGCGTTTCGCATTGCGGAGTCATCGAAAGGCCTGCCGTTGGGATTGCAGGCAGTGATGAACGCGCTGGATACCGCACCATGTCGTTTACATGCGGCAGCCAAATCGGAGTTTAATTCACCAATCCTGAGCGTGAAAGGAATGTCCCCGAAGACATGGTACTCAGTCTCCAGGAATGCCTGAATCTTGTCGCGGTT
>CAVSYM010000015.1:0-196455 GCA_963732165.1 uncultured Acidobacteriaceae bacterium | reverse complement strand
TGTCGCTACGCTCGACAAATCTCCGGCGGGACCTGCTCTAGTGGCGGCGAATAGTTTTCCAATCAATGCCGGCTACGCACAGGGACAGGCCATTCCGGGCGTTGCCGCTCCACTTATCGCTTGTGAGAGCTGCCAGGGGATTGATTTCACCGATCAGAACAACGACAACGAGTCTTTGATAAACACGGTGATCGGTTACGGCACTCCGGGTTATTACGTTTTCTCTGCACCCTGGACGGCCTCCCAGAATCTTATGGCCGCGGCGAACAGCGCGCACTCTTATGGGCTGGCCCTTCCCTCCAGTTATCAGGGGTCTGACTTTGTCTATGCCATCTCCATTACTCCCTCCGGCACGGCGAGCCTGACGACTTACAACAGCAACTTGCAACCGCCGCCGTCTTACCCGATATTGCCGCCTCCCGCGCTCGCGGGCGTTGCCTGTCAGGCGCCCCAATTCAATATCTACGCGCCTTCGTCCAATCCCCCGGTGACCAACACCAACGAAACTCTCTACCTGATGCGGCACGCAGAGGCCCATCCCACGCCATCATGGGAAGACGGCAATTACGTTGCGGCAGGACAATGGCGGGCACTCGATTTACCGAATGCACTGAGCGGCAAAATCAGCCCCGACCAGGTCTATTCCATCGATCCCGCGCAGATCACTCCAGCCGGAGATTCTGGATGGGCCTATGTACGGCCAGTGCTGACCGCCGAACCGTATGCCGTCGCCAACAACCTCCCCTTTCATCTGGTGTCGGACTTCGAGCTCGACGATATCTCGACGGTCACCGCGAATACGATCAACTTCTTCTTCAACGGTCCGCAGTTCTCCAATCACAAGGTGCTTCTGGCTTGGGAACATGAACACTTCGCGCCCCTGGTCGACGCGCTCCTGAAGAGCTACGGCAGCAGCCAGACAGTCGCCGACTGGGCATCGGGCGACTACGACTCGATCTGGACAGTCAGACTCGATTCGGCGGGCAACCTGACGGTAGATAACTCAACGTGCGAAGGAATCAGCTCAACCGCACTGCCGGCAACGGCGCCGCAGTTTTGACCCTGTCGTTAAGACATGGTGCGACAGCAGTCTTCAAAAAAGGGAGAGATTCGAATGGCAGAGTTATCACGCCGAACATTTCTTGAGGTAGCAGGCTTGGCAAGCGCCGGCCTGATTAGCGGATGCGGTGGAGTTTCCAACTTTGCCGGCTCCAGTAGCTTCTCGGTACCCGTTTTCTCCGATGTGCATTTCCAGCCATTCATTGATCCGTTTGAGACCGGCAGCGCAACTCCAACTCTGAATTCTTCAACAACGAAAGCGAATAAAGCGCTGGTGACGCAACTCGATGCGGCGGACGCCTCCGCGTGGCCGGCGATCCTTGCTGCCGCGGGGAACAGCGCGCTTCCCGCCTTTTTAACCGACACCAACTATACGCTGCTGAGCCTGACGCTCGACAGCATCAAGCAGAACCTGGGAACCAGCCCGGCGGTCCTGTTTACAGGCGACTTTCTTGGACACGGCATGAACCTTCTTTACCTGGCATATACGGTGAACAAGACAAACGCCGATGCAGATGCATTTGTCGACAAGACACTCACATATGTCTTGCAGCAGATCAGGACGGCCATGGGCGCCACGCCCGTCTACTTTACGCTGGGCAACTGCGATTCCTATACCGACGAAGGGCCAGACAGCAATTTTCTTGCCAATAACGCGCAGCAGTTATACACACTCGCACTGAATGGCGTGGGGAATGAGCAGGATGTTATCAACAGCCTTACCAATGGCGGCTACTATTCTGTCGAACCCGCGGGAATGAACCTGATGATCATCTCGCTCAACACGTTCGCGCTCTCCCCGGGTCTTACTGCCGATCCGACCATGATTGCGGATCAATTTACATGGTTCCAGACCCAACTCGCAGCGGCCAGTGCGGCCGGCATGAAGGTCTGGCTGCTGATGCACGCGCCTCCTGGAGCGGTTGAGAGCGCAACCGCCGCGTCGCCCAATGACACCAATGGCCAGATCACGACAGCCACGATGATGTGGACGGACAACAATCAGGAACAGTTCATGGGCATCATTGAACAGTATCCCGGCGTGATAGCTATGACTCTAGCTGGTCATACGCACATGGACGAATTCCGGCTGATCTCGCCGGGAGTTGCGCTGGCGGTTACCGCGGGCATCAGTCCGTACTTTGGCAATAACCCGGCCTACAAGATCTTCACATTGGATGGTGTGAGCCTCGCCCCATTCGACTATTCCGCAGTAAACTGCAACCTCTCGACCACGCCTGTCGCGTTCCGCAGCTATTACACATTCTCACAAGCCTATGAACTCGAAGGCCCTCTCGCCACGTCGCTCCTGGAATTGTTCCCTGCTCTGCAGGCATCGGGCGTGGCAAAGACGCAATACCAGGGCGCTTTCTACTCCGGAAACAATACAAATAATCCTATCACCATCATGAATTGGCCGGTGTACTGGTGCGGCATTGGATACATGGATGAGCAGGAGTTCTTTACTGCCGTGAACGCTTTCTGACATTTACCGCGCAGCGCCATTTCTCTGTTCACCGTGCGTTCTTCCTGGAGTCGGCATCCGCCTGGCTTACTGTGAAGACAGAGGAGATCGAGAGCGATGCGAGTCTTGAATGCCAAATCCCCGGGAAAAGGAGGAATCTGGAATGAAGGCGTCGCATGACGCACGATTGACATTGGGCAGACTTCGCTGTAGCGATCCGTCGCTGAGGCGTTCATCGAGGGATTAGTTTTGCGAATGCGAGCCGAATATCGGATTGCGGTTGGATTCCCATCCAACGAGCGGTGGCCCTTGGGGTGTTAACCCTTTGCAATGCCCAACTGGGTTAGACAGGCGGCGATTCCTAGTCTCCAGTTTGTCTCCGGGCAGAGGGAGCGTTTTCGAGAAACCTGCATGAACACTCATAAACATTGGCGTTCATCTGATTTCCGGACGTATTCTTACTTTCTGCATCGGGAAGTGATAAGTAAGCTATTTATTATAAACACTATAAGAAACTTGGCGACGAGCCCATTCTGTGGCCGGAATTGGATAATTTGAGGTTGGATCAGTCCCAAAAGACTATCGTAAACTGCCACCATTCGATGCCTGCGAGGCGCTCATGCGGTCGTGTGTTCAACCCGCGAATCGGTTATCACTTCGATCGATCCGAATCGGCACGCCTTTCGTCAACACAATGAAGTTGAACTCTTGAAGCCGCGAAAGAAAGCTCTCCGCCATCTGATTGAACACCGCGCTACTGCCCTTTCGCGAATTCACGAATGATTTCCGCTTCCCGCTCACGGTAGGGGGTTCCATCCGGATAGAAGATATCGTGAAACCAAATAGGGGGTTTCTCGAGAACATAGGGACGCTGCCACGAGTCCCACGGCAGATAGGTCTGGCTTTTGCCGGCTACAAGGCCCCAATTGATAGCGCCGACGTGATAACGGTGAGCAACAGGAAGTATCGTATCGAAAATGCTGCCATTACCCCGTGCCATATATTCGGTGCAGATGATTGGGCGGTGAGCAGCCTGGAGATGTTTGATGCTTTGTTCAAATTGCTCCGGCCAGCTGTAATCGTGGAAGGTGATAATGTCGGACTGCTCGAATTGGATGCGCGCCACCGGGTTCATGGCAGCGACCGATGACCAATCTCCGGACCACAAGCCGCTTGTCAAGGGCTGCATTGGGTGCGCGCTGCGAGCCCAGGCGAAGACCTTCGGCAAAAGGGTTTGCACAATCTCGCGTTTGTCTTTGGGATCTTTGCTCTCATAAGAGCCGCGATTGGGGTTGTCAGGCTCGTTCCATAAATCCCAGGCAAGGATGCGCGGATCGTTGGCGAAAGCGCCGATGACACCTTCTACGTAGCGCTCAATCCGCGGGTATTGCGCGGGGTCAGAAAGCACTTGTGCCCCCGGCGCCTGCACCCAGCCTGAGTTGTGGACGCCGGGGATGGGTGGATGCTGGGGCCCGAGTTTCGGATACGGATCCCAGCAGGAGTCCAGGAGAACGAAGATGGGCCGAATATGATGTTTTGCCGCAATTGACAAGAAAGTGTCGATGCGCCGTTCGAACCCGGTTGGATCCTGTTCCCAGACGAGGTTATGCAAAAAGACACGCATGGTGTTCATGCCGATTTTTTCTGCAAAGCCCAGTTCGCGATCGATGGTTACGGGATCGAAGGTTTCCGCTTGCCACATCTCAAGCTGATTGATGGCGTTTGACGGCAGAAAATTTGCCCCGATCAGTGGAGGCTGTTTCGCATACCATGCATCGGCCTGCTCTTCTGTCCACCTGGTTTGTTGAGCTTCGCCAAGACAGCAAAGCACCAGGAGCGTCAAGCAGGTGAGCGCTATTCGAAATGGATATCGAGAGTGTCTCGGAACTATGAGCTTCATCGTGGCATTTTTCTTTCGATCTTTTACCGGAGAAGACGCGCATTCCGGTTGAGTGCAGCCTTGGGGTGCAAAGATTGGGATTTGCGCCGATTGCCGGCCTTCTGCGCTGTAGTCGACGCGGATCATTGGCTTGTCAGTTCACCTTCGGGTGAGTCGCTCACTATCTTGCCGTTTGGTCCAGGACGGTTCTCCGCTCTCACCGCTTCCAGACGCTTGACCATTTCTTCGCTCTTGTCTCTCTCGCCCAATTCGGCATACGCTCTGGCAAGCAGGAAATACGCCTTTTCAAAGCGCGGATTGTACTGAATCGCCGAAAGCAGATGACCGACTGCATCGGCCGGACGATGTTCATCGAGCAGCATTCTCGCTATTTCGCAATGCGCGGGTCCATAGCGGTTGTCAGCCGCCAGTGCCTGTTCGAGCGCCTGACGTTCGCCGGCATCATCCTGCTTAGACCGCAGCACGAGGGCAAGTTGATAGTATGTTCGAGGTTGTTCGGGAGCGAGATCGATTGCCTGGTGATACTCGGCAATTGCGCCATCCGCGTCATTCAGCCTGGACAGCACGTTGCCGAGAAGGTAATGCGCCTGATACATCCTGGGGTTCAGAGTAATCGCGCGTTGCAGGTCTGCGCGCGCCGCCTGGTAAATGGACGCATCCGATTCGCTTTCCGCCAACGTAACAAGAAACTCCGGCGAGCCGGCGTACAGCCCTCGCTTGCTTCCCAGGATGCGGTTAACATCCGGGTAACGCCCCTGTAACTGCAAGGTGTTCGCTAGCAGTAACAACGAATGGACTGATGGATAGTACTTGTAGTCCTTTTGAGCCACCGTCTGCGCTGAGAGAAGCCTTTGGCCTGACAGGTACACAACAACAGCCATTTCCAATTCCTGCTCGGGCGTTTGCGCAGTTCCGTGAAAATGAGCCAGCGCTTCTACTGCCCGGTCCTTGTCTCCGCTGGCGAGATACTCGCGAGCAAGCGAGGCTGCGACACTGTTATTCGATGGCCAGACTGAATGAGCACGATGCAGCACCGTTGTCGCCTGTACCTCGTCACCCTGTCCTTCGTAGGCCGCTGCCAGCAGCAGACTGGCCCTGGCATCGCAATTCATGCCGGAAAACGGCTGCAGCAAATCGGCCGCATCCTGAAAGCGTCTCTGCTGCATGAGGCCGCTGGCCTTGCCCAGGACTGCATCCAGATCATCGCGCGATGGGCAGTTCCTGGTTGGTTTGGAGTGAACCTGCGGTGCTTCGGCACTCCACCCTCTTGCCGCCCGCGCCGCTGGGCTGCAAGTGAGGCAGCCAGCCGCGAGGACGACAATGAGAGCGAGACTTCGCGCCACAGGTGTCTGCAGTTGCAACATGGAATTAGAAACTGAATCGCAAGCTGAGTTGAATTTCACGCGCCGGGTAAGCAGCCGAGACATCGCCGAAATTGTTGGCGAGATCGTAGGTGCTGATGGATTGGAAGTTGACTCGGTTGAAGACATTGAAAAAGTCTGCACGGAAGCTCAGGCTGGGTTGCTCGCCGAATTTCCAGGTCTTGTATGCGGAAACATCATAATCCTGGTAGCCAGGGTTCTCAAGGGTATGGGTTCCCGAGTTGCCTTGCACCCCAACAGCAGTGAGGTTGATGACATTCTGGGTATTGATGTAGGGTCCGAGCCGCCCGTGCCTGCCCAAGTCTCCGTGCAACGAGTGATTGTTAATCGGCCCCGAGAGATCGGGTAATGCACCATCGAAGAATCCGATGTTTTGTTGGCTTCCTAATGTCGTCCAGGGACCCGTTCGCAACGTGGCAATGCCGGCTATCTTCCATCCGCCTGCGAATGCGTCTGCCATGGCGCCTCTGTTCAAGAACATTTTGCCATGCCCGAACGGAAGTTCGTAAATGCCGTTGGCGGTGAAGATGTCGTTGATGTCTTCGGTACAGTGGCTGTAGTCAAGATGCATGTCAACGTGCCAGGCGAACTCATCCTGATAAGGAGTGCCGAGGCATTTTGAAAGCGTATAGTTCACAGCCGCGGAGAATCCGCTGCTGAACCGCTTCTCGGTGCGCGCAATGAGAGCTTCGTAGTTCGAAGTTCCTGTCTCTTGATTCTCTTGCACGCCGCTATAACAACCGACAGGGTTTTGCGGAGTTCCGCAGGTGGCATAGAGAGACGCAACGCCACTTGTATTGAGAGGATCGATCTCATTGCGCTCCTCGTAATGACGCTCCGAAGTTCCAACATAGGCGACTTCGAAGAGCCAGTTCTTGACGGTATGATCGACGGTCAAATTCCACTCGTAGGCATACGGGGTAGGCGCGTTCGGCTGGATGAATGAAACTGTAGGACCGCCTGCGGAAAAGTTTCCGCTGGTCATCGCGGCTGAGTACATTCCCGGCACGCCATGTGTGCCATCCAAGTTGAATGCAAGAGGATCGCCGACGGCGGGATTATTGAATTGGTCAACTTCGTAAAGCTGGGTTGTATCTACCTCAACTTCATACTGGTTAATATTCGGTTGCATGTAATACATTCCGAATCCGCCCTTGATATCGGTATTGATCCTCTGGGAGGGCAGATAGTTGAAGCCGAATCGGGGCGCCCAGTTAGTCCATACCGGCTTAACCATATTCCTGCCCAGGCCAAGTACTTTCGTATCGGGATAAGTGAGGTCCTGGCCAGTGGCGATATCAAAGCTGCCGACGCGATTGTTGGCCTCGATCGGAGGCGAACGATGCTCCCAGCGTACTCCATAGTTGAGTATCAGCTTGCGATTTGCCTTATAAGTGTCCTCGACGTAGTAGGACTGATACCAACCGGTTAGATTCATGGTGGGGCCACCGAACGAAGTCCTTGTCGAATTGGGGACACCCATCAGCAAGTCGGCGACCGGGTCTCCGCTGTACACGCCGCTAAAACCGATTGAAGTTGCCGACCAGTCCTCATAGAGATACATGGGCTCGTAGCGAATATCCACACCGGCCGTCAGTTGGTGGTTTCCTTTTACCCACATCAGGGACTCGGTCCACATGTTGAGCCCTTCCCTGACCAGGTCGGTACCGCTCACATTCCCGGGATTGCCGTATCCATTAACGCCAATTGAAGGAGGACCGTCGGATCCCGGCTGGTCCTCCTCGTCGAACAGTCCCAGTGGATTGGCAGCAGTAGTATCGAAACCATCTGCCCGCTCGACGCCAACTGCTGTGTGACTCCAGCCATACCGGACGTTATTAACGAGGCGAGGAGAAAAGATATGCGTCCATCCAATGGCCAAATTCTTTGGGGCCGAGGGAAAAATCTGCTCGTTGTACGTGGTCATCCCAGGCGCCGTCACAGTTTGATAGTTACCGGTGTAGCGCCCAAAAACGGTGTCTTTGGCCGAGACTGTGTAGTCAACCCGGCCGCTGAACTGATTCCAGTTATTGGTTGTTGTTGCCACATTGAAGTAGTTGGCAGTGCCATTTAGATATGAACCCTTGGGGGACGGATAGAGGGCCAATATCTTTTGTCCGATCGCGCTGAAATAGCCCGGCGGCACCTGGTTGCCCTTCAGCGGAGCGTAGCCGGTCGGCGATGAGGAATCGAGGATATAGGGGTTGTAAAGTTGCTGGGTGTCGGCGCTGAAGTTGCCGGATTCCTGGTCGGAATTCGGTACCAGGTTGTATTCGTCATTCGGAACAAGCTGGCGGAACCCTTCATAGTTGCCGAAGAAGAACATCCGATCTCTTTTGATGGGCCCACCCACGCTTGCTCCGAACTGGTTTTGATGGAAAGCCGGGGCGCCCGGGGTGACATCGAAGTAGTTCCTCGCATCGAAGTCATTATTCCGGAGATACTCGTACGCGGTTCCGTGAAAGTGATTCGTACCCGACCTCGTGACCGTGTTGAAAAATGCACCACCCACTCCGTATTGCGCCGGGGCAGCCGAATTGACCATAACGAATTCCTGGACCATATCCGGATCAGGCTGCAAGCCGGCGGCGCCGTACCAGGCGTTGCGCGTCTCGATCCCGTCGAACAGGTAACTGTTGTCGTCTTCTCTCAGGCCACTTACGTCGACCGCTACCACGCCGGAGTCGGAGGCCCATGATGAAGCGGGAGAGCTGATGCCGGAGATACCGGAGACGGGCACAACACCGGCATCGAGCTGCGCGAGTTGCAGGTAATCGCGGCCATTCAAGGGCATGTCGTCAATCTGCTGACTCTCAATGAGCTGTTGGTCGTGCGATGACTCCGTATTGAGAAGCAGAGCCGCAGCGCTCACTGAAACGGTTTGCTCGGTTTGACCGACGGCCAATGCAATGTTCTGCTGGAATAACTGCCCGACGATCAGCGTAATACCCTTGATGTGTTGCGTTTCAAACCCGTTTTTCGTAACCACCATCGTGTAGGTCCCCGGCAGCAAGTCGGTTACGTGGTAGGCGCCGAGATTATCGGTCACCGCATGATAGGCGACCCCGGTTGCAGAATTCGTTACAGTAACACTCGCGCCAATAACAAGGGCACCTGTACTGTCAGTTACGGTGCCATTGACCTGGCTACTCGTTGTAGACTGCGCGTGCCCGTAAATCGAGCCTGAAAGCAAGATGAGAAATATCACCGCGAGAACCAGCCATCCAACTTCTCTTGCAGCAGAGCACTCGCACACTTCCAGCACGCAATTGCGCTGTTTCATGCGTCCTCCTCCATTCAAATCGAACGATGTTCAGGAATTTGTGATTCGTGCAGAGCCCGGTCAGTGATTTAGTTGCGTGTAAACATTTACAAGTTCTTCTCTCGCCCAGTTACAGGAGCCGATGATAGGCGCGGTCAATTGCCATTGACAATAGGGCTAGAGAACCAATTCGCAATGGTGCAAAAGACCTATTACCAAGCCGCCTGGCAAGGTTATGATCGTGACGATGCTGACTGGGAGCGGTGCACGGCAGGCTAGTTGACATTCCGAAATGCATATCGGGAACCACCGGGTCTCTCGATATCGAAACCCAATACGCGACTGAACGAAGCAATCTGCTTACCGTTTGAATTCACGGGAGAGAGTAATCATGCATCTGCCTCACGCGACGCCGGCGAAGCTCATAGCGGGTGTTCTGGTCATTTCCGGAATCGCGCTCGCAGTTCGGTTCTTGCGTCATCGGCAGCTGGTGGATACAAAAGTGCCCGCTCATGTGTACGTCTTGCAGCGTGCCAACTTCAAGGAATGGATCGGGTTCGGCGGCAGCTGGGAGATTGCCGATGGCGCAGTGAGATCCAATTCTTATGAACGAGGAGCCAAGCTGCTCGCGGGCTCCAATTACTGGAGCAACTACACCGTGAGCACGGACATTCGGTTTGAGGGTCCGGCCGCCGATATGGGCGTCATTATTCGGTCCAACGACGAATCAGAGGGAGTTGATTCTTACGACGGCTACTTTATTGGGCTGCGCAGTCTGGATGGGACATTGGTGTTCGGCCGCGCAAGCTACTCCTGGCTCGAGGTCCGGCCGGTAACGATGCCCGGAGGGATTCGCCCATTTACCTGGTATCGCCTGCAAGTCACAGCGGTTGGATGCAATCTTGCCGGTTCAGTTACCAACCTGGCTACGCATCAAAGCGCGTGGATCGCGTACGAAGAGAATTTTTGCATCAAAAGCGGACGCTTCGGCTTGCGCACATTGAATGCCAATGCCGAGTGGCGCAACGTGGTCGTAGAGCCGGCGACGTGGAACGATTACCACGAACTTGAGCAGCATGCGGCGTACTTGCAGCATCCGATCATCGTCAATGGCCCTCCTTGGTGGACTCCGTGGCATGTCGGCATGTTATTCATCGGCGTACTCGGTGCAGCACTGCTCATCCAACTTGCCTACTTTAGATTTGCGAGCTGGAAAACCAACACCATCAATCGTGAACGCGAGCGCCTGGCTCATGAAATCCACGACACCATGGCGCAGGGATTCGCTGGCATCGGGTACCAGATCCAGGGAATAAGGACGAGCATTGTGCGTGGTGAATACCTCGACGCTACGGGCATTGTTGATCAGCTTAACCTTGCCTATCAGCTCGTCCGCAGTTGCCATGAAGAAGCCAGCAGAACCATCGCTCTCCTCGGGATCGCTTCTCCCCAGATCGAGCGCGGCCTTCTTGGAGTGCTAACTGAGGTGGCACGTAAAACCGCAAGAAACAAGGTGGAAACAATTTCGGAATTGCATGGAGATTCCATTCCTTTGCGCCTGCGGCTTGCCGATGCGCTCTTGCACATTGGCCGGGAAGCAATAGCGAATGCACTGAACCACGGCAATCCAACTGTATTGAGGATCCAGTTGAACTTTGAAGAGGACAGCGTTGAGTTGTTTGTTGAAGACAACGGAAATGGATTCACTTATTCGAGAGAAGCAGAAGGATTCGGAATCCAGGGGATGCAGAAGCGTGCCCGCGGCATCGGAAGTGTTGTGCAATTCTCAAGTGCACCGGGGCACGGCACTCAGGTGCGCGTTAAAGCTGCACTCCAGGATCCAAGGCTCCCGAATCGTCTGGGCGCAGCGATAAGGCGCTGGCTCAAGGGCGCCCCTTCGCATGGCAGCAACCATGGCTCGGTGCACCGTTGACGTGCCTCGTACTTGTAGCGACCCTGACGAATGCTTCCCCCGGCTTGACTATTTTGAGAACCGAATAAGCCCCCGGCGGACGGCAATTGTAACCGCCTCTGTCCGGTCGCAGGCGCCAAGTTTGAACAAACAACTCGTTACATGATTCCTGGCTGTTTTGGCGCTGATAAAGAGCCGGGCTGCGATTGCCTTGTTGGTCAACCCGTCGGCTGCAAGCTTGAGCACTTCGAGTTCGCGGTGGCTCAATTCCTCTCGGGCAATGGCTTCAGTCAGCCGTTTTGCAATGTTTGGCGGGATGCAGGATTGATTTTGGTGGACCATCTCGACCGCACGAATAATTTCCTCTTGCGGACTGTTCTTGAGAATGTACCCCATCGCGCCAGCCTTCAGAGCCCGAAAAATATAGTCATCTTCGTCGTAGTTAGTCAGAACCAGGATCCGGATGTCGGCTGCAACGCGCCGCAATTCACTGATGGCCTCAACACCTTCCATCTCGGGCATTCTCAAGTCCATGAGGACAACATCTGGATGAACTTTCTCGACTTCCAGCATTCCCTCTTTAGCTGAGCCCGCTGCACCTGTAACTACGATGTGCTCTTCGCTCTCCAACAAGGTCCGCAATCCGAGCCGCACCACCGGGTGGTCATCGATAATCAGGACTTTGATTGGATCGGCTGAGGCTGCCATTGAGCCATCTTAACCCCTTGGTTCTATCGCTTCAATAGCTCGAATTGAAACGCCGGCCGGCGCTACAGGCCCGCTTGAGAACGGGCCGGACCCCGGCAAGAACGTGATCGCAGTCTCACTTTTTGTCGACCGGCACAACGCCACATCCTTTCCCAATTTCTTTAGCTTCACGCTCGACACTTCGCTTGGAGAGATCTGCTCAATCGGGGAGCAAAACTAATCCACCGACAGCACCGCGATCGTCGTCTCCTCTTATGGCATGAAGTCGAATATTCTTACCGGGACTTTAGCCTTCCCCCAAATTGCTTATCCAATTGTCACGAACCTGGTTCGCTGGGGCGGCGATGGATTGGCATTCATAGCCGCTGGGGCGGGGCTCACAGACAATAAGCTTCATCTGGTGCGTTCGAGCGTTGTTGGTTCGCACCCCTAAGGCTGTTGTTTGTCCATTAACGGGCGTGCTTGTTCTACCAGCTTGTAACGATGACGTTCGTTTTCTTCCTTAGTGCCTTCCATCCGGAGTGCGGCCAGGCGCTTGAGCAAGTCAGGAATTTCATCCTGGCGCGGGCTTTTGCGCAGCCCCTGAATCAGGTGATAAATCGCGGCCTGGTCTTTGGGATCAATCTCCAGGGCTTTGCGGCTCTGCTCGACGGCTGCTTCGTTCTGTCCTGACTGCAGGTAGAGTTTTGCTAAAAGGTCGCGCGCAGTTCCAAGCGAGGGACGCAGTGAAATTGCTTTTTCTGCGCACTTGACGGCTTGCTGAAACTCGGCGCTGCCTGGCTCCGCGCCTTGCTGGGCAAGAAGTTCCGCCTCTGTATCCAGCAGAATGGCATCGTTGGGTTTTTGAGCTAATTTCTCTTGCACCGTAGCCAGGGCCCGGGCAGGGTCGTTCTGTTCGAGGGCAGCCAATCCTTCCGCAGCCGAAGAGAAAGACTGCCGGGGGTCGAGCGCATCAGCCTTCTCGAAATCGGCTTCCGCCTTGTCGTATTGTGCAAGTTGCACGTAGAGGATGCCGCGCGCTACATAGAGAGGCGCGGCCTTTGGTTCTGCCTCGAGTCCGGCATCGACCATATCCACCCCGACCTGAAAAGACTGATGGTCGAGAGACAAGGTGGCGAAGTCAACATAGAGATCGACATTATGAGGATCGGAAATAATTGCCTGGCGAAGAATGCGGACCGCCTCAGGAGTATTTTGATCAGCTTCATAGGCTGCTGCCGCCAACTCGAGAACATCGGGATCCGCCGTTTGGTTCTGCAACAGCGGCTGGAGGGCCGCGATAGCATCTTTGGGACGCTCTGCAATCAACTGGACGGATGCAAGCCGGTAACGTGCATTTACATCGTTCGGCGATTGATCCAAAGCGTGTTCAAACACCGTAATCGCTTTTTCAGTCTGCTTCAGCCTGACCAGGCAATCGCCGTACTGCTCGAAAGCCGCGGGCTGGGAATCCAGGAGCGATCCGCTTTGCTCGAAATGCGAAACCGCCGTCGTGCAATCGCCGCGCCGGTAAGCCAACACTGCCAGCATCGCGTGGCTGGTTGGATCACCCGGGTGCAGCTCAAGTATGTGTTGCAACATCGCAGCTGTGTCTTTACTGTCGTTCTCGTATTCAATTTGCGCGGCTCCTTCCAAAGCCGGCAAATAATCGGGCGAGAATTGCAAGGCGCGGAGGAAGGCACCTAGAGCTTCCTTCTTTTTCCCTTTGCCGGAGAACGCAATACCCTGCAAGGTCCACAACTGCGCGTTCTTCGGATTCTGCTCAAGCTTTGGCTGCAGATACTCGAGCGCCTTATCAAATTGACCCGCCTGCAATGCAGAAGCAATGGGTTCAATCCCATCTGCATTGGTGTGCGCGGACGCCGTCTGCGCAACGAGCGAACAATGTGCGGCCAGTAGCGTAGCCAACATGCCAATTCGAAAAGTGAATCGCATGGTGAAGATTATCTCTCGCTCAACCCGCGATGGGAATCATGCTTGCGGAGTTGACCAAACGGCACGATGCCCTGCTGGCAATCAGGAGAGCCTCGTGGAATCGCTGGGAACAAGTGCCGGCAATGCACGCCGCAGCCAGCAACGCGGCCGGAAGAGGAAGGATTCAAATAACAGAATTTCAACGCGGGCTCAGGATGCCTTGTTGCATGGCCACCGCGACGGCTTCGGTACGATCCCCGACCTCGAGTTTGGCGCTGATGTGGTTGATGTGATTTCGAACCGTATACTGGCTGATCTGGAGCACGCGGGCAATCTCCTTGTTAGTGAGCCCCTTTGAAACCATCTCCAGAATCTCCGTCTCGCGGGAGCTGAGGCTGGAGCGCGATTCGCGTTCGGCAAGACGTCCCGCAATATCTTCGGAAAGGTACCTGCCGCCCGCGTTCACGGTGTTGATTGCCTCAACGATCTGGGCTCCCGAGGCGTCTTTCGAGAGATAGCCGCGTGCCCCAGCTTTCAGAGCGCGATAGATCTCCTCTTCATACGCGTAGCTGGAGAGAATGAGAACCGCGGGGGGGCTTGCAATCTCTCGCAGCATGCTCAGTAAATCGATGCCGCCGATCTTGGGCATGCGCAGGTCGAGAAGTACAACATCGACTGACGAGCGGCGGATGAGGTCGAGGCCCACCTCACCGTTGTGTGCGGCCCCGACAACTTTCAGCCCGATTACTTTTCGCAACAAGCTTGTCAATCCTGCACGAACCACCGGATGATCGTCGACAATCAGCACGCGAATCGGCTTTTTATCTGTATGGATTTCCATCGGATCGTTTTCTCCAGGAGTTCTGCATCCGAATCCAGAATGCGCGGAAGAACGAGGGTGGAGTGGGTGCGTGCACGCGCAAGGTGGTTCCACTTCCGTGCGCGCTGTGAATGGTGAGCGTGGCGCCGATGCTGTCGGCGCGCTTATGCATTCCCGAGATGCCGAAGCCCGCCATCTCGCCGGTGAGCGAGAAGCCGCAGCCGTCGTCCTTGATGACCAGCTCGACCACTGATTTGAGATAGACGAGCGAGATGTCGAGGTGCGCGGGATGGGCATGACGAACCGCATTGGCGACAGCTTCCTGCCCGATGCGCATGAGGGTGTCAGAGATTCGCAGTGGAATGGCACGTTCGCTGCCTTCGCTCGAAACCCGAACCGCGATCAACGAAGTCCCGTTCACCATGCGGTGTGCGCAGTTCTCCATTGCGCGCAGCAAACCCACAGACTCAAGATTCTCCGGCCGCAGCATCGCGATACTGCGTCGCGCTTCCTCGTGGGAGTTGCGCACCATGAGGCGGGCTACATCGAGTTGCGGCACAATGTTCGACCCTTCATTGGCTTCGTCGCGGATAGCTTCCAGCTGGAAACCTAACCCGGCGAAGCTCTGCGCCAGCGTATCATGCATTTCGTGCGCCAGGCGTCCCCGCTCCTCCAGAACGGCTTGCATGCGCCAGCGTTCGATCAGGAAGTAACAGCTGAGTCCCGCCAGGGCCAGCAGCAGCAGGCCTATGATCATAGCGACAATGTTCCCGGCGCTCCACCACGGTGGCCCGTCAACAACCTCGACATCGTTGAACGACGGCAACAGCAACGCGAATGAAGTCAAATCGTGGGTGTAGTCGGAATCCACGACACAGATGCCGCGCAGCCGCAGACGGCTCTTCTCCTTCAGCGTGCGCAGCCTCTCCGCCTGTCCCGCCTCACTCACGATGGCCAGAAACGACTGGCTTGCGTCATCGAGAGTAAGCACCAGGGTGTGCCCGGGAGCTTCGTCCTTATGTTCCAGACGCCCCTGAAGTTCTACATACTCGGCGTCAAAGGCCCCGGTGGCAGCCTGGGCCGCGGTGACCGCGACCGGCGGAACGGGGGTGTGCGACCAAAGCAGGCGCACATCGGCGTCGCGTAGCCGCGAGCTGAAGTCGTGCAGTTCAGCGTCTCCTTTGGCCTCGACTTCATCGCCGATCTGGAGCGGCGCATGCGCATGGCTGTCACTGATCGCGAGGCCTCCGCTGGGATCCTGAACGAAGAGCACCGGCGAGGTGAGCGTGACCACGCCATGAATGGTGACCGCAGCCGGGACATCGGGAGAGAGGAGACGGAGGCTGCTGATCGGCTGTGCGTTGAGGTCGGTGCGATGGGCCAGGAGATCGCGCTGAATCGGCTCGAAGTAGTGGTCGTAGGATCCCGGCGCCGCACCCATCGGGAGTGCGTCTGGAGTGGCGATCGCCGGACGTGCGTCACCGGTCATCGCGACCAGGTCCTCGCGAGTCGCTTTCCGAATCTCAACGTTTCTCCACTCTGCTCCGGTGTTGTACGACTTGAACCCGAAGCGGCCCTCCGTCAGGCAGCCAGGGTCTTGCACTGCGACGCTGGTGGTTTGACCGTCGGGGGCCGTGGCGCTAACGGCGAAGTCGCAGCCGTAAGCCAGGAACTTGACGTGGTACCACTGCTGCGCGTACACCCGCGGCGTGACCGGTTTGGCCGCATACTCGCGCCATCCGTAGTCGGCACGCCCGAGGATGAGCGTGTTGTCGAGATCGCGCAGACCCGCCATGTAACCGTGATATGCATCCACCCCTTCCTCTTCGTCGGTGGAGCGGATGATGAGGCCGGCGTCACCATACTGGCCGAGCAAAAGTACGTCGGCTTCTATCGAATAGTTCGACCAATAGGTGGGACCGCTCATCAGTTTGGCGCCGCGCTCGTCGGAGTTGTTCTGCATCACTCCGTCGGCATATTGCCAGGTGCCTCCAAAGGCCTGCCAGTTATCCTGCTTTGCGAGCGAAACAGTTTGTCCGCTGAAAGGACCGCGGCGGGCGATGGAGCGAAACACGAAGACGCCAGCGACGGCCAGCAATGCGATCGCCGCAAGGGCTGAGCCGGCGATCACCAGATTTCGCCAGGTGAAGATCGATTTCATCGCGGCGCCCACCACGCCAGGTTGAGTATCTGGCGAATCTGAGCGGAGTCGACATTTTCGCGCGTCATCAGAACCGGTGGCACTTCCAGCACCGTCGCGCCGCCTTTGCCGTGAAGCTCACGGTCCATCACGTCCATCGCCAGTTGGCCCATGGCGTATGTGTTTTGCGCTACCACGGAATCGATGCCGCCGTTTCGGATCGGCGGAATCAGATCCTGATCGAAACCAACAAGCTTGATGACGCCGGCCTTGCCGAATTCCGCCAGCGCGTAATAAACCCCTCGCGTCGAGGCCAGCGAAAGTGCAACAATCGCATCGATCTTTTGCTCTTTCGCCAACAGCTCTTCGGCGGCTTCCTGTTCCTGCGGGACGCTGGACAGACCAAACTGGCGCACCGCGACGTGGATGCCGGGAAACTCGCGCGCCAGGGTCGCCTCGAGACTGCGTTCACGCTCCATGTTGCTCGTCAATTGCGGATCGATGCCCAGAATGGCGATGGAACCCTTGCCCTCCAGGATGCTCCCGATGCGGCGCGCCGCCATCTCTCCGGCAGCGCGCTCGTCGCTCAGCACGTAAGTCAATTTCGGTCCGGGGGCCACGCCGAGTTCGGTTCCAACAACTACCACTGGAATGCCTTCGGCAAGAACCCGCCGGATCGGAGTGCGCATGGGCAGCGTTTCGATGGGGGAAACGATGATGCCGGCGTACC
Organism: uncultured Acidobacteriaceae bacterium; assembly: GCA_963732165.1. Lineage (GTDB taxonomy): Bacteria > Acidobacteriota > Terriglobia > Terriglobales > Acidobacteriaceae > Telmatobacter. Next base: position 179,163 of record CAVSYM010000015.1, on the reverse strand, counting down.
CTCGTTTCAACGACTTCTCGATGAGAGCGATCTGCGATTGAATATCGTCGTCGCGCATGGGCGCGTTCCAGTAGACTTCAAGGCCGCGTGCGCGCGCCACGGCCGCAGCACCTGCGTGCTCCGGTTCCCATAGCGCGGTGCCGCAAGTGCGCGGAATGACCGCAATCACGGGGTGCTTCTGCCCGCATCCGCACGCCGCGAGCGCAGCCAGCATGAAGAAAGCATGCAATGGCTGGCTGAGCGCCCAGCGCGCCTTGTGGCTTACAACCGCGCAATCCCTTCGCCGGCCCATAGCGATATGATCCTCGTTGCAAGGCCGACGATGGCGCGACCGCGCTTCCGCTCGCAAAAACAAAACGATTCGATCAATCATCGATGACCAGCGAATATAGTACATCTGCACCATTCGTCGAAGACACCGCCATCGACTAGATTGATCTTTCGTCGACTATTGCAAAGGCAGAGCATATGCATCCTGGAGCCACATTCTGAGGTCAACGCGACCACCCCCGGGGTTCCCAGGCGAGTGGTTTCTGTTCGCCGGGTGGGAGTTTCCTTGACGATAACTCTGGTTTTGCCATAGAGCCTTCGGTGCATGCAAGAAGCGTTGGGCATGCGACGCAAACTGATTAGTTTTTGAATGAAAGGCTGGAGAATCCCAAAGATGCGACCTACACGCAGGGCATTTCTCAAATTGGGCGCGGCCACGGCTATCGCCTCGGCGACCCGGTTTCGCAAAGCAGAAGCCGCGGATGCGAGCACCGGCGCCATTCCGCTGGATCAATTCGGATACCACGAGATTGAACTTCTCGATGGCCCCATGCGCCAGCAGTTTGAGGCCAACCACGCGCTGTTTCTGGCGCTCGACGACGACATGCTTCTCAAGCCCTTTCGTCAGCGAGCCGGTCAACCCGCTCCGGGCGACGACATGGGCGGATGGTACGACAATTCGCCGGAGTTCGATCCCCACGGAACCTTTCACGGTTTCATACCCGGGCATAGTTTCGGGCAGTACCTCTCGGGCCTGGCGCGCGCCTATGCCGTCACCGGTTCGCAACCGACGCGAGATAAGGTGAGGCGCCTGGTGCGTGCCTTTGCACCGACCATTACCACAAAGTTCTACGACGGATATCACCTCCCGGCTTACACGTTCGATAAGAGCGCCTGCGGCCTCATCGATGCGCATGAGTTCGCCGGCGATGAAATGGCGTTCAAAGTGCTCGATGCCGCCACCGATGCGGTTCTGCCTCATCTGCCGCCCAAGGCCATGTCCCGCGCCGAGCAATATGCGATTCCCCAGAAGGACGAGGCCTATTGCTGGGACGAAACCTACACGCTGCCCGAGAATCTGTTCCTCGCCTATCATCGCGGGGCCGGCGATCGCTACCACGATCTCGCGGTCCGGTTCCTGGAAGACGATACCTATTTCAATCCTTTGTCGGAGGGGCAGAACGTTCTTCCGGGCGAGCACGCTTACAGCCACGTCAACGCCTTCTCAAGCGCCATGCAGGCGTATCTGACCCTGGGCAGCAAGAAGCATCTTGCTGCTGCGCAAAACGGCTTCGCGTTTCTGCGCGACACGCAGAGCTTTGCAACCGGCGGCTGGGGACCTGACGAGCTGTTCCGCAAACCCGGCAGCGGGGAGATGGGAGCAAGCCTGAAGCAAACCCACTTCAGTTTTGAGACGCCCTGCGGCGCCTACGGGCACTTCAAGATCACGCGCTATCTGCTTCGCGTCACGCGCGACAGTCGCTACGGCGACAGCATGGAGCAAGTGCTGCTGAACACCATCCTCGGCGCCAAACCGATGAAGAACGATGGCACGGCCTTCTACTACTCCGACTACAATCACGTCTTTGCCATGAAGGGTTATTACAAAGACAAGTGGCCATGTTGCTCCGGGACCTTTCCTCAGATCACGGCCGATTACGGCATCAGCTCCTATTTCCGCGATGCCGATGGAATCTACGTGAACCTCTACGTACCCTCGCGAGCAACCTGGACTCGCGAGAGCGCTCGCGTTACGTTAACTCAGCGCAACAACTACCCCTATGAGCCGGCCACACAAATTGAAGTCTCCACTGACAAACAAGAGTCGTTCACATTACACCTCAGAGTGCCTGCATGGGCAGGAGCGAAGACCACCGTAGCAGTGAATGGGCGGCGCATCGATGAACCTCTGACGCCCGGGACCTTCGCCGCGATTACCCGCACCTGGAACGACGGCGACCGCATCGAAATGGAGTTCGAGATGACGACCGCTCTCGAAGCGGTTGACCCGCAACATCCCGACGTTGTTGCCCCGGTCCATGGTCCGATTGCTTTGTTCGCGCTGGGACGCCCGCCTTCGCCGCTCAGCAGATCCAGATTGCTGGCAGCCGCTCAAACCGCCCGGGGTTCCAGCACCTGGAGTGTGGAAACCGACAATGGGACTCTTGTCTTCAAGCCTTTTGCCGCGATTCAAGAGGAACAATACAAGCTCTATCATGAGGTGCAAGCGTAAAAATACACGCAGGCGCGTTGCGCAGGGTAATCGCATTTGGATTTAGGATCATGATCCGTGGCGGCTTTGAAAGGGCACGGCTTCAGCCGTGCCGATGGATAGGTCAAAAATGGCCTCGGCTTTAGCCGCTGAGGGATGAATTTGCCAGCTCAAACCCGTCCCTCAGGGCCTAAAGGCCAGGCATCTTCCTTGTAGCTTTTTGCGGCACGGCTGAAGCCGTGCCCTTTCAAATCAAATCCTTCTCATATCTTGAAATGCGAATGCCCTGGGTGCGATGCGCATATCGGGCGCTTGCAACGCGTGGGATAGAATGGCTGCCATGACCAGGCGAGCACGACTCGGGGCTCTCCTCACGATCGGCCCCTGCATTGGAACGGTCACGGCTCAACAAGGCAGCGAGGACAGCGCACTCGTTTCCGCTCTTCGAGCAAGGAATTGTGCTGCGGCGCTCGGGCCGGTCCGGAACCACGGAAGATACAGCGCAAAAACATAATAGGACCGCATGAAGATTACCCGCCGTTCGTTTGTCTCTGCCGCTACAGGCGCGCTTTTGTTTCCCGCAGAGTGGATGGCTCTTGCCGAGCAACAGGGCATCGCCTCACGAGGAGTCAAACCTCAGGCTCGTCCTCCCGCCTCCGGCCGCCCGTTCGACGCACACTTTGTGAACGTGGCCCACGAAGCAGGGCTGCGAATCCCGACCATCTATGGCGGCATCGACAAAAAGAAGTACATCCTTGAGGCCAACGGCTGTGGATGCGCATTCATCGACTACGACAACGACGGCTGGATGGACATTTTCCTGCTTTGCGGCACACGGCTTGAGGGGGCTCCGCCTGAAGCGACCAATCGCTTATACAAGAACAACCGGGATGGAACTTTCAGCGACGTAACCGATAAGGCGGGCCTGCATGCGGTTGGATGGGGCAATGGCGTCTGCATCGGCGACTACAACAATGACGGGTTCGAAGACATTTTCTGCACCTATTACGGAGAGAACCGGCTCTACCGCAACAACGGCAACGGAACATTCACCGATGTAACGGGTGCGGCGGGACTGCTGCGGGGTGAAACGCGCTGGGGCGCCGGCTGCAGCTTTGTCGACTACAACCGTGACGGCCATCTCGATCTGTTCATCTCCAACTACATCCGGTTCGATCTCTCCAAGGCGCCTCAACCAGGAGCGGCTTCCACGTGCAACTGGAAGGGAATCCCTGTCAACTGCGGCCCGCGTGGTTTGCCCACTGGGCGGCACCTGCTTTACCGGAACAACGGCGATGGCACTTTTACCGATGTGACCAAAGAGAGCGGGATTGCGTCGGCCACCGAAAGTTACGGCATGACCGTTGTGGCCGCGGACTTCGACGAAGATGGATGGACCGATATCTTTGTGGCCTGCGATTCGACGCCGAGCCTGCTGTTCATGAACAACCACGACGGCACCTTCCGTGAAGAGGGCGTGTTACGCGGCGTGGCATTGAGTGAAGATGGCATGGAGCAAGCCGGCATGGGCGTCGGCATCGGCGACTACGGCCTGGACGGCCATCTGGATTTATTCAAAACGCATTTCATGGGCGATACCTGCGGCATCTTCCGCAACGATGGCACGGGCAATTTCGACGATCGCACGCGCGCTGCGAAAATTGGGGTCGAAACCCGCTTTGTAAGTTGGGGCACCGGACTTGAAGACTTCGACAACGATGGGTTTCCTGACGTCCTCATCGTCACCGGCAGTGTCTACCCTGAAGTTGAGAAGGTGTTGGCCGATTATCCCTATAAGACTCCGCGCATTCTATTCAGGAATCTCGGCAACGGAACCTTTGAGGAACTCGGCGCCGAAGCAGGACCGGGAATAGTTGAGGCCCACTCGGGGAGAGGCTGTGCGTTTGGAGATTTCGACAACGACGGCGACGTTGACGTTGTGATCGTCAACATGAACGAGCCGCCAACCCTGCTTCGCAACGATCTTTCCGGTCATCGGAACTGGATCAAGATTTTCCTTGAAGGAGTGAAGTCGAACCGAAGCGCCATCGGGGCGCGCGTGCTGGTTCACTACGGCGGCAAGGTACAGGCTCGGGCAAGAGTGAGCCAATCCAGTTACTATTCTTCCTGCGATCCGCGCCTCCACTTCGGCGTGGGCGAGTCCAAGGTCGTCGACGTCGAGATCTTCTGGCCAGGCGGCCTGCGCGAAGACTTGAAGAACGTGCCCGCAAATCAGCTCATTACCTTCCGCGAAGGTGTGGGAATTGTGCAAAATCGCGGGTGGAGCAGAGGCTAAGCCGGTTTCACAGTTGGGTGGGGTCGCTTTCGAGCGCTCGTCAAGCTGGCTTTTTCTCAATCGAGTCGCCCTTCTGAGTGAATCAACCTCTACAAGTAAATAGGCGTGAGCGTATCCCTCAGCCGCCGGTTGCCTTCACTTGGTGGTTGATTCGCCTACCTCTTCGATTTTGGGCTCCAACCCTTCGGGGATACAAGGTGCTCCGATCGCAGTCACCAGACCTAAACCTTCCTCTTGCCTGAGAACCGAGGCCTCTGAAATACGAAGCACGCCATAAGCGTACTCGCGAAGCGCCATGACCACGAAGGCGGCTTCGGAGAAAAGGAAGATGCCTAAGTAGGACGCCTGTAAACCGCCGTGATTGAGAATTGGGTAGGAAGTTCCTAGACGTCGTAACATTTCATTCATGGTGACGTCCTCGTTTGAGATATGCATACTGATTGCGTCATTGAGAAACTCTAAATAATAGCCGTAGCAGAACACGCTCATTGCGATCAGACCCAACGGAAGCAGGTCGCCCATTATCCTCCGCAGCCGGCGGGGCTTATACACACCGAGTCTGTGGGCCTCATACGTTCCGACGCTAACGCCCAATTCGTCACGACTTTTGGAGACGGGAAACGCCGCTCCGGGCATCATCATGCGCACAATCGTGCTCCTGGCGTAAAAGATCCAAGCGACCATCAGGAATCCCAACAGCCCTGAAAAAGTGGCGAGAGTCGTCCTGTCGGACTCAATCACCGGCATAACCCTGAACACAGTAAGCAACGGTGCTACTGCGGCAGTGACCAATGGCATCACCCCCATGTAGCTTTTGAAGAAACTGGCAAACTTGCGCAGACGATTTTCCTGAGCCGTCGTATCCAATTTGCCCCCCAAACTATCAGAGATGATCACTCGGATGCGACGAGGTTGGAAAGAAAAATCGGCAAGCGCCTACAAAACTCGGGCAGCATCGGTAAATCGTGTGATTTCTTGGGTTCCGGTCCTGTAACCGGCGATCCGGAAGCTATCCGGCAATCAGAGTGAAATAAAACCAATCCTGATCGTTCCCCAAACTTTCGGTGCAAGTTCGACCCAACCATTCGTAGTACATCTGACCCATTGCCTGTGTTTTTGAAGACGGTCTACAGTGCAGATGCGACAAGATTTAGGGTCCAACATGAAATTCAATGTGCGTTACCCGGTCGAAAGCCCCCTGGTTGCAGCGCTCCTCGGGTAAACGTATTCTCAGCCCTCTCACTTACTGCCAGACGATTCAGGAGGCACCGAATGCGGGCAAAAAGTAGACTCGGATTCTATGCGTTGCTATTGCTGGTTCTGGGGTGCACATCGGCCTTTGCGCAGTTCACGGGCAGCGTGCAAGGCGTGGTGCAGGACCCAGGCGGGCGAGCAGTTCCCGGTGCTGCGCTGCGCATCGTAAACCAGAACACCCAGGTGGCCCATGCTACAACTACCGACGGCTCCGGCAACTTTCTCTTCGTGAACCTGGAACCGGCTCCGTACAGGATTACGGTCGAGGCCAAGGGTTTCGCCAAGGCCGAAGCCGACATAACCCTGCTGACCGAACAAACCGTCAACCTGCCGATTACGCTGAAAGTCGGGGCAGTCAGCGAGAATGTAGTCGTCACTACCCAGACCCCGGTCATCGACACGGCCGACAGCCGCAATGAAATGACTCTGGAAAACGCGACGGTGGGCGAACTGCCGATCCAGGGCCGCAATATGGTCACACTCACTACGCTGGCGCCAGGAGTCTCTGGCCTGGGAACCGCGGGCGGCGGCGAGCCCGGTTCGGCCGGTACACCGGGGTCGGCCCCTGACAACTATTCGACCGAAACTCAGGTGGACGCAAGCGCCAACGGCCAGGGCCAGATGTCGAATATGTACGTCGTTGACGGCCTCGACGTGACCAGCGGGATTCGTCAGGGAGTGTTGAACCTGACGCCCAATCCCGAGTCCATTCAGGAAGCCAGCGTTCAGGTGAACACCTATTCCGCGCAATATAGCCGCGCCACGGGCGTACAGGAAGTGATGACGACCAAGTCCGGCACGGATCGGTTCCATGGTTCAGCCGCCGACTGGTTCTACACCGAGCAGATGTGGGCCTTGACCCATTTCTCGGGACCGAAATATCTGCCATTCCGAAGCAACAATATGTCGGGAGCCTTTGGCGGGCCGATCATTCCGCACCACCAGCTCTACGGTTTTTTTGCGATTGAGCCACTGCGCTCCGCGACAACGGCAAGCGGCGCGCTTTCTTTTCCCGATCCGACGTTCGTCAGCTGGGCGCAGAACACCACCGGCCTTCCCGTTCCGCTGGCAAATACAGTGGGAACCGGGATCATGAGCGCTTACGTTCCTCAGCATCTGGCCAATGTTGCGGGAATCGCGAATGCGCAGCAATACTTCGGCAACGATGCGAGCGGAAATCCAATATGCTCAGCGGAGCCGTCTGAGGTCGACGACATTCCCTGCACTCAGGAGATGTTGGACTCGGGCAACTACACCGCTACGTCCTATCGCAATGGGACCCAGTGGTTCATTCGCGTCGACAAGGATTGGGCGAAAGACAGGATTTACGGAAGCGTCTATCGCACCACGCTGTCCTACGGTACGCCCGTGGCGGTTCCCGCCTTCAACGGCACCAACAACAACTATGAACGCGCGTTCCAGTTCAACTACGTGCATCAATTTTCTCCTACCTGGGTGAATGAAGGCATTTTCGGCGCCAGCCGGGTCCAGGGCCTGGAGGGCCTGAACGCTCCGAACTACTCCGTTCCCGATGTCAGCGTAAGCGGAATGGGTCTCGGATACGGAACCGGATTTGCGCAGGGCGACTTCATCCAGAACAACTACCACTGGCGCGATGTACTGACCCACGTTCGCGGCGCGCACACATTGAAGTTCGGCTACGAAGGCTGGTATGGGAACGATGTAGAGCCTTTCCAGGGTCCGTGGTCCCAGCCCACCTTCAGCTTCAATAATCTGCTCGACCTGGCAGAGAGTACCCCGGAGTCGGAAAACCACGTGTACTACAATCCCACCACCGCGCAGGCGCAGTTGTGGTCGTGGGATGCGGCTTCCCGAACCTGGGGTGTATTCGCCGAAGATACATGGAAGGCAAAAAAGAACCTGACGCTGAGCCTGGGCTTGCGCTGGGACGACAGCGGGAACCCATGGTCCGATAGCAATAGCACGGTGTTCGGGAACTTCTATTTAGGCACAGGAACCACACTCGGGGACCGGATAGCGAGCGGGTATGTGAAGGCTACGCCGAAGGCACTGAGAGGCGCGGTCACCGATCTGTGGAGTCCGCGATTCGGCTTTGCCTGGGACCTGACCGGACACGGCAATACAATGCTGCGCGGCGGATTCGGCATTTACAACGACTGGCTGACGCAGGCTAACGTGCAGGAGGAGTTCCGCGGCAGTCCGCCGGGAGAAGTCGAACCAACGTTTAGCGCAGCGGTTTTGGACCCGACACCTGGAAAGCCTTCTCCATACTTTAACCTTGGCAGCGGCAACACGCCCCCGTTCGGCTTTAACACCGCGGGCGATTACCCTGCATTGTGCTCGTCGCCGCCGTGTCTGAATTCCGCGAATGGAATTGCGGGGGCTAACGTTGCCATCGGCGGCGTCAATCCCCACCTGGAATCGCCCAAAGCCAATATCTGGTCGGCGACGTTCCAGCAGAAACTCGGGAGCAGTTATTCTGCCAGCGTGGGCTATGCCGGATCGCACGGCTACAACATGGTTGGAGGCGGCGATACGGCAGGAATTGTCAGTTACGGCCAGACCATCAACGCCTATGCCCTCGACCTCTACACCCACAACAGCTTGACGCCGACTCGGTACAATCCCTACTTCGGCTCGATTACCTACACTACCAACGATCGCTACAGCAACTACGAGAGCGTGTTCTTCGACTTCAATGGACGCTTTGCACGTGGCGGCTTCGTTGACGCGTCGTATACACATGCGCAGTCCAAGGACGACGCAAGTAACTATCCCGCTGAGGCGACTCCAGGTACGTACTACGGACCGTCTCCCTGGGATGTGCCCAATCGTTTCTCGCTCACGTTGAACTACGAACTGAAGGGACTCAACGGCGGCAATGGCGCCGTGGGGCTGGTCACGGGAGGATGGGGAGCCAGCGGAACCACCGTCTTCCAATCCGGCTATCCTCAATTCGTCTCGAACGAGGCCCCGTTTGTTGCACTGTGCGCCGACGGCACCAACTCCAGCGATAACCCGACGGGTTGCCCGTCCGCGGCCAATGTAATGCAAATGGCGTTCGGCCCGGGGAGCGGCGATTACAACGTGGACGGCGAGACCGGCAACACACTGGCCAGCGTCGTCACCGGAGGGCTGGATTACCCGAATGTCACGAACTACCAGCAGGGACATTCGAAAAGCGCTTTTCTCAAGGGCGTTTTCACCTCCGGGCAATTCACTACGCCCACGTTCGGGTCGGAGGGCAGCGAGAAAGCCATGCAGTTCCGTGGTCCTAATTATTTCGATAGCGACCTGAATATCTACAAGAACACGACCCTACGGGAGGGGATTATTTTTCAGGTGCGCTTTGAATTCTTCGACCTCTTCAACCGCGTGAATCTCACCGGCTTCGATTCCAACCTGGCCAATCTGAACAGCACGTTCGGCAAGGCGACTGCCCAGCAATTGCCGCGCTACTGGCAGCTTGGCGGAAGGTTCAGCTTCTAGGTCTCTGACAACTTGATTCTGTATCAATGAGGGTGCCCCGGGTCCCGCTTTTGGAGACCTGGGAAATCACGAAACTACGCGGTCGCAGTACAAGCAGGCCGCGAAAAATTCGACGAGTGCCGCCGTTTTGAAAGGGCACGGATTTATCCGTGCCAATAAGGTCGATAAAATGAGTCGGGGTTTTAACCCCTGAGGGAAGGTCCTGGCGAATTTCGCTGAGTGCAATCAGTCTTTCCGCAACCTTCCGAGGCCCCTGCTGCAACCGAAGCAACGGGTCCTGCCGCTTGCAAACAGGCGGCAGGACCTTTTTGTTTCTCCTGGGTTGCAGCAGAATTCTCTGCGAATCGCCTTATGCTTAGAACTGCCCGTGTACTCTCCTGCGAGTGAGATTTGCCGAGAGTTCTGTAGCAGGAGGGGCGCAACTGTGCGAGAAGAGCAACTAAGAAGATGGATTCCTGAATCATGCACTGGCTGAAGATGTCATTCGCTGCTCTCATCGTCGCCGCGCTCCTGCATTGCGCGTCGGCACAAACCGGCGACCGCGCGGAATCCATTGCTGCGGCTTTGAGCAGCGGCAAATATGCAAAGGCGCTCCAAATGCTGCGGCCCGCACTTCAGACCTCGCCGGGCGATGCTCAATTGTGGGCCATGCAGGGTGCCGCGCTGGCTGGGCTTGGCGACACAAAGCAGGCGCTGATCTCCTATCGCAGCGCGCTGAAGATCGATCCCGGTTATCTGCCGGCCTTGCACGGCGCCGCGCAGATTGAGTTCGATTCGGCCAGCCCCGAGGCAATTCCGCTTTTGCAACGCCTGCTCAAACTGCAATCGCAGGACGAAATCGCACACGGCATGCTGGCCGTGCTCGAGTACCAGCAGAGAGACTGCTCCGAAGCCGTCAATCAATTCGAGAAGACTGGCTCGTTGTTTGATACCAAGCCGGGAGCGCTGCATGCCTGGGCCACTTGCCTGGTTCGCCTCCATCAGCCCGACCACGCGGTTCCCCTGCTTGAGCGCACTCTCGCCCAGAACCCCGACGACGAGCACGAAAGGCGGCTGCTTGCCTGCCTGCAACTAATGGCGCACCAGCCCCAGGATGCCCTCTCGACGCTCGCCCCTCTGCTGTCGGGCAACAGCGATGCGGATGCGCTCGAGCTTGCCTCGTCGGCCTACGAAGACGCACACGAAACCGAAAAGGCAGTTGACGCACTACAGCAGGCCATCGTTCTTAACCCCGACAAGACTCAGCTTTATGTTGATTTCGCAGCCATCGCATCCGCACACCAGTCTTTCCTGGTCGGCATTAATGTGGTCAACGACGGCATCGCCCTGCATCCTAACGATGCGGCGCTCTATTTTGCCCGCGGCGTGCTTCACGTGCAACTTGCCCAATACGATAAGGCGCAGTCAGATTTCGAAAATGCTTATCGCCTCGACCCCAATCAGTCGCTCAGTACCGCCGCGCTTGAACTTTCGGCCGTTCAACAAAACGACCTGGATCGCGCTCTGACCAACGTCGAAGAAAAACTCAAACGCAGGCCCAACGATCCCATCCTGCTTTATCTGGAAGCTGATGTTCTGATCGAGAGGGGCGCCGACCCGGGCACTACGGAATTCCAGAGGGCGATGCGGTCGGCACAAAACGCGGTTAGACTCGGACCGGAGTTGGAACCTGCCCACTCGGTGCTGGCCAAGATCTATCTGCAGGCCGGCTCTTTTCAGCAAGCCGTCGCCGAATGCCACAAGGCGCTCCAGATTGATCCAACCGACCAGGCCTCGGTCTATCACCTCATTCAGGCGCTCAGAAAAAGCGGCCAAACCGGCGAGATCCCCGATTTGCTCAAACGACTCGCCCAACTTCGTCAGGATGCAACAGTGAAAGAGCGCGAGCAATACCGTTACCGGCTTGTCGACTCCGGTGAACCAGCGCAATAGCTACCTGAATGGACATATCGACCAGGGAACCTGGCACGAGCACTTGCCCGCAATTCTCCCAGCCTGTCGCGCTCTGAGAAATGCTGGCCATCGGACCCCCTTTTTATCGGTCAAGCCCGCTCCCCTAGGAAATTCGTCAACTCGAGGCTCCTCAGCCACTTGCGACAGCCGTTCCTTTGCTCGATTTCTCAGCCGATTCGCTAAGCTTGAAAGCAAGTGACTCGACGGGATTTGCCATTTTCGACTTCATCGCATTTTCTGAGAAGGTGTATCCCGAAGCCGCAACGCCCGAGTCGATGCGACCAACAGGGAGCAGCGACCTTGAATTGTGCTTAGGGAGGACACAGTATCTCAGAAAATGCCGTAGCCATGGTCATTCTCATCCAGTTCCCTCACAAGTTCCTTCTTTTCACAAGCTTGAGGTTTAAGTTCGTCAAAGGAGGGTACTTGGGGTAGAACCGTCCCGGCAACCGTCCTGAAATCACCACCTTGCAGGAACCCCCGGGGGGGTGGCGGGGGTAGGGGTAGGTACCCAGGCCCTCGACCGGTCACATGCCTGACTATGATGCCATCGATGCGAAATGAAGGCTTGCTCTTCTCGGCTCTGAAATCGGGAGTGGTCACTGAGTAGTTCGGAGCGGCTCGATCACCGATGCCATATCGAGATCGCCATAACCACTGGCAATTGCCTTTTCAAAGAGTGCGTGTGAGACTGCGGCGGTGGTCAGATTCACGTTGCAGGTAGCCGCTTCGGTCTGCGCATAGCGCATATCCTTGGCCATCAGCTTCAACAGAAAGTTCACCGCGTAATTATGATTGATCATCCGATCGGAGATGGCGGCGAGCAACGGGCTGCCGGGAGCGCCGGCTTTAAGAATCGACATGGTTTTGCGCGGATCGAGGCCGCTCTGTTCAATCCATGCCAGGCCTTCGGCGAGAGACGCGACCTGCACTCCGCACAAGAAATTGTTGATCAGCTTCATTTTGGCTCCGCTGCCGGTTGGGCCGAGGTGGACAATCTCTTTGCTCATGGCTTTCAGCACCGGGGTCGCCGCTTGCAGCGCAGTTTCACTGCCGCCGACCAGAAATGTAAGCTGGCCCGTCGCCGCCTGCACGCGGCTTCCCGTTACGGGAGCATCCAGCAACTCCGCTCCGTGTTGAGCCGCGAGGCCGGCAAGTTCTGCAATCCATGCGGGGCTGGCGGTGCTCGATTCAATCAGCACTGTGCCCGGCCGCACGGTGCTGAGCGCCCCGTCATTGCCTGTCCACACTGCGCGGGAAGCCGAATCGTCGGCCAACATGCCGATAACAATCGACGCGTCTTTCGCGGCCTCCGCCGGAGTCGCGGCAAAGCGCGCGCCGGTGCTCACCAGAGTCTGCACCTTGGCGGGCGTGCGGTTGTATACGGTCAGTGAAATTCCGGCCTTGAGCAAGTTAGCCGCCATCCCGGAACCCATCGTGCCAAGGCCGAGTATTGCTACATTTTCATCCACTTCCGTCTCCCTTCGTTGCCGTCCATCAGGCGAGCGAGCGCACCGATACCAGGCGACTCGCGTCCTTAGATTCAATGCGGATCGGATTGCGCAGTGCCCGTCCAAAGCCCTGGTAGCGCACTTCCATCCAATCTCCGTCGCGCAGCACCACGCCATCGCCAAAACTGAGAGAGTGTGCGCCGAAGAAATGTACATGTACATCGCCCGGCTGGCGATGACTCTCAAACTTGAAGTGATGATGCTCGAGATTGGCGAGGCTGTGGCACATGTTTTCATCGCCAGTCGCAATGGCCTTCGACCACATGGTCTCACTGCCGCGCAGAATGCGAGCCTCGCCATCAACCGATCTAAAGTCGGCGCCGACTATCAGTTCCGGCCCCACGCTGCAGGTGCGCAACTTGGAGCCTGCGAGATTCAGATAATTGCGCTTCTCAAACTTGTGATCGGAGAACTCATTTCCAGGAGTCATTCCGATGCGATAAGGTGCGCCGTCGTCGCCGATGATGTAAACTCCCGCGATCTCAGCCTCTTCGCCGCCATCTTCCGCAAAGTGCGGCACGGTCAACGGCTCGAACGGTCCGCGCAGAATCGAGCCGTTGCCTTTATAAAACCACTCCGGCGCAGAGCCGACTTCGCCTTTTTGGGGGCGACCGCCCTCGACACCCCACTGAAACATTCGCATGCTGTCAGTGACCGTTTCGGCCGCTTCCGCAACCTTTGCTGCGGCCTTCAATGACTCGGCAGCGTGCATGGCTTGCCGGTCTTTCGCGCTTCCCAGATGGGTAAGCCCGGTTCCTGAAACCAGAAGGCGCGATGGCTCTCCTGGCACATCGATGGGTGCGAGCAGACGCCAATTGGAAGTTCCTGCGTAGATCGCGTCGTACGAGAGAGTTTCGCCGCGGGCGAGGGCCAACGCCTCATCGCTGAGACCGCGCCCGCCTTTCAGGCAACGCTGCGCCAGTTCGTAGACGCTCTCGACTTCAGTGAGGCAGCGAAGTTTTGGTTCTTCAACCAACGCGACGCGCCGTGAAAAGCCGTTGTGTATCTGCACAAGGTGAATCATGACATTTACAGTCTCTATTCGATGATCTTGAAGCGGCGCAAAGATTCTTCGTTGACCGTGAGGCCTAGACCCGGCATGTTCTCGTCGAGATCGATGGTGCCATCAATCGGCTCGGGCTCGCCGTTGAAGATATACCAGAAAAGTTCATTGCCGACCTCCACATCGACTTTGGGAAAGAACTCCGCCATCGGAGAGTTGAGGCTGGCCATCACGACATGGTAGTTATGCATCTGGCCGGCGTGGGGAATCACTGGTACCTGATACGCCTCAGCAAGCGCCGCAATTTTACGGGCCTGGCTGATGCCTCCTACGCGATTGGTGTCGAACTGAATATAGTCGAGTGCGTTGGCCTCTAAAAGATCGCGAAATCCAAAGAGGGTGAACTCATGTTCTCCACCGGCAATGGGGACGCGCCCATAGGCTTTCAGTTCCTTGTAGCCCCGCGTGTCGTCTGGAATTACGGGCTCTTCAAGCCAGCGAAGGTGAAATTGCTCGAGCAATGGCAGCATGCGCTTGGCGTAGTCCAGAGTCCAGCCCATGTAAGCATCGGCCATCAGATCGATGCCGTCGCCTATGACCTCGCGAACCGCCCGCACCAGAGCAACGTTTTTTTGCATGCCTTCCGCGCCATCGATGGGGCCCCATCCGAAGCGCAGCTTCATGGCCGTGTATCCCTGATCGCGATATCGTTGCGCCTCCTGCCGCAGTTCATCCAGCGGCATGCTGTAGAGGCGGCTCGCGTAGACGGGAATGCGTTTCTTGGTTCTTCCACCGAGTAGGCGGTATACAGGCTGCCTGGCAGATTTACCTAACAGATCCCACAGCGCAATATCGACTGCGCTGATTGCGGTCATGCCCACGCCTTTGCGCCCGAAGGCCATGGTCCGCCGGTACATCTGTTGCCACAGGAACTCGATATCCCATGGATCCGCGCCGAGCAGCAGAGGTTTGAGATAGTGATCGATGCATGATTTCGTCACCAGCGGAGACAGGGCCGCATTGCCGAGACCAACCAGTCCGGCATCGGTGAAAATTTCTACCAGGACCCAACCGTGAAACGCAAAGTTGCCCATGGAGGCTTCGCGGAACATCACCAGGTCCATGGGATTGGTGCAAAAATGCGGAGGCAGCGGCGTGGTTTCACCGTGCCATTGAACAACGCGCGTACGAACTTCAGTGATCTTCATATTGGGCTCACTTGTGGGTGCGGGTCACGAGTTTTAAGCGGCTGCACCGTGCCGCCAACGAGCAGGATGGCAAAAAAGCCGACGAGGTGAAAAGTGCCAACGATGAGAAAGAGCGTGCTGTAGCCAAATCCCCGGCTTAGCAAATATCCCGCGACAAGGCCGAAAATGGCGCCTCCAATGGCTCCGCCAAATCCGATCAGTCCCGCGATCGTTCCCACCGCGGAGAGCGGGAAGATGTCTGCCGGCAGCGTCATGATCAACCCGGACCAGGATTGCTGGCAGAAAAACGCTACGCTGAACAGACCCAGCGCCCACGCAACCGGCACATGCGGCACCAGGATCACGACCGGCATGAACAGCGCGCTCAAGCCGAGAACGAACTTCCTCGAGAAATCCAACGAGCGCCCCCGGCTCAACAGTGCGCTCGATAACCAACCTCCCAGAAAGCTCCCGATCCCGGATGCGGCATAGGGTATCCATGCAAAGTAACTCACTTGTTTTATATCGAAGCCGCGCGCGTCGTAAAGATACTTGGGCAGCCAGAGGAGGTAAAAGTACCAGGCCGAGTCGCTCATGAATTTAGCGAAGATGAGCACCTGCACCGGGCGCATGCTCACCAGGTCGAAGAACGAAGGTTTCTGCGCAACGGTTCGTGCATCAAGGGTCGCTCGCGATGCCTGGCTGTTGCCGCGATAACCGAAATACCACCACATCACCCATCCCAGGCCCATAGCACCTGAGACGAAAAACACCATTCTCCATCCGCTGGTCAGAAGCAAGACCCCGATGAGAGGCGGCGCCAGCACAGAGCCCACTGCAGTCCCTGCGTTGATAATGCCCATGGCCGTCGATCGCCGGCCGATTGGAATCCACTCCGCAACCACCCTGGTTGCCGCGGGAAATCCTCCACCCTCGCCCATCCCCAGCAAACAGCGCGCAGCCATCAGAAAACCGAAGTTCATGGCCAATCCGTGCAGCGCGCACGCGCCGGACCACCACAGCATGATCAGAAGGAATCCGCGCCGCGTTCCCATCGCGTCCAGCAGCCTCCCTCCTGCCACGTACATCACGGCATAAGGAATGAGAAACGCAAACTGCAGCCACGAAAACTGCTGATCGCTCAGCGGGATTGTTCGTTCGATCGACGAAATAGCCACAGGCAGCGTCTGCCGGTCGAAATAGCTGATGGCGATCGCCGCGGTGACCAGCACAACAAAGTACCATCGCGCCTCGATGGTTCCTGACTGCACAGGTTGCCTGGCTTCTCTCAAAGGCGTCGCCATCGGGTCACCGTTTCAAAAGCATCTGCGAGATAGCTTGCGGGGAATCTTGGTTTCGATCCTGACTTTGCTCTGCTGTCTTCAGCCCCGTCCACCGCCGGAAATCGGCGTCTGAAGGGATCCAGTCGCCTTCCAGAAAACGTAACATTCGCTGCGCTTCTCACCAAGCCGGTAGCTGCGCATTGCCGGAAACAAATGGACGCATACAGAATACAACGTTGTATACAATCTGTATCTTGCTGTATAAACTTTGTATCACCTTTGGCCAGAGACCGCGCCCCGCTTTCCGGTCGAGGCTCCTCGAAACAAATACGGCGAACCATAAAGGCGCCGCCCTGATTCCAAGCGGCGGAAATCGCTGAGTCGAGATTTTGGCGGATTTCAGCTTGCAAGAGATACGCGACAATCAGGCCTTCAGGCACGAACGACAAAGATTTCGTACAGACGACAGGGGAATGTTCTTCGATGAATGACCAGTTCAGCCGCAGAGACGCTCTCAAGGCAGTCGTTTCCGCTGGCGCCATGGCGTTGATTAATCCTCCGATCAAGCCTGCGCGAGCCGCAGAGTCAGGGACGCCGATCGTAATCGCCTCCACACCGGTCGAAATCTGCGTCTCTTCAATAAGTCCGCGCACCGCGCGCATTACCATCCAGCCCATCAAGAATGGCAGCCCTGTGCCGTTGCCTTCCGACGGCGCTCTTGTCCGAGAAGAATGGACCGCGCAGGTTGCGCGCATCCAATCTCTTTCCGCATCTCGCACGGTGCGTTCCGGGGATTTGATGATCCAGCTCTCGTCGCAACCGCTTACCATTCGCTTTGAAACAAAGAATGGTGAAGTGGTTCAGGAGTTGTCTGTCGACCAGGAGACGGCCGAGTTGAGCTTTCTGATTGCGGACGGACTCCTGCTCGGGTTGGGCCAGGGTGGTCCGCAGTTCGATCGACGCGGGAATCAGGACGCCATGACCAGTGGACAGGGCGGATATCAACTGGGCACCCACGGGGCCCGGGTTCCAATCCAATTTCTGATTGGAACCAAAGGTTGGGGCATGTTCATCCATGCGCCGCTGGGCTCCTTCGATCTCACCGGAAAGCAAGGACGGCTGCAGGCAGCGGGCTCCGCTATGCCCCTCGACGTATTTGTCATGGGCACGAATGATCCAACCGAGATTCTTCAAGAGTACGCAAAGATCACGGGATTTCCTGAGATGCCTCCGCTATGGTCGCTGGGGTACCAACAGTCCCATCGAACCCTTGGCACTCCTGAGGAAATTCTCGAAGAAGCCCGCATATTTCGAGATAAGAAATTGCCATGCGATGCCATGATCTATCTTGGCACCGGTTTTTGTCCCAACGGCTGGAATACGGATAACGGCGAATTTACCTGGAATGCGCGGGCATTTCCCGACCCTCCAAAAGCGATCGAGCAGTTACACGACGAGCATTTCAAGGTCGTTCTGCATGTCGTGCTCGAAGGCCGGCATCTCACCGGTACGGTGAGCGACGAATGCACGGCATCGCCGCTACCCACCGGCAGGACGGCGGATGGTCATTGGCCGCCGGACCGGCAAGTAAGCTGCTACTGGCCCGCTCACAAGCCGCTCATCGATCTTGGCGTTGACGGTTGGTGGCCTGACCAGGGGGACGGTCTGGATGCGCCGTCGAGACTGGCGCGCAATCGAATGTACTTCGACGGCCAGCAATTGTATCGACCTAACATACGGGTCTACGCGCTCAATCGCAATGGCTATGCGGGAATGCAGCGCTACGCCGCTTTTCTCTGGTCGGGAGATGTCTTATCGAAGTGGGAAACACTGAAGACGCACATCCCAAACGCCATTAATACCGGCCTGAGCGGCATTCCCTATTGGGGGACTGATATAGGTGGCTTCATTCCTACGGAGGAGTACACGGGCGAGTTATACGCGCGATGGTTCCAGTTTGCCGCGTTCTGTCCGTTGTTTCGCTCTCATGGCCGCGATTGGAGGCTGCATCTCCCGTGGGGCTGGAACACCGGAGAAATTGGCTACCCCGAAACGCCCAGCTATCATCCTGCTCCCGAAGAGTTGCACAACCCGGCCATCGAGCTCGTGTGCAGAAAGTATCTGGAGGTTCGCTATCGGCTCATGCCCTATATCTATTCGGCCGTTCAAGAGACCTGCGAAACAGGCTTGCCCATCATCCGCGCCCTATGGTTGCACTATGCTGACGATCCGCAGGCTATGGGACGGGGAGACGAGTACCTGTTCGGCAGAGACATTCTCGTGGCACCCGTTGTGGAGAAGGGCGCGGCCAGCCGCAGTCTCTATCTGCCTCGCGGCGTCTGGTACGATTTTTGGACCAACGAGAAGCAGGAGGGCGGGCGAGAGATTGTGCGCAGCGTCGATCTGAGCACCATGCCATTGTATGTTCGCGCCGGGGCAGTCGTTCCCTCCGGACCGGTCAAACAATATACAAGCAAAGCCGCAGATGGACCACTGACGCTGACAGTTTATCCAGGCACTGACGGACGCTGTTTCCTGTATGAAGACGATGGGGAGAGTTTCAATTTTCGAAATGGAGAATTCATGCGAATCGAAATGCACTGGAGTGACGCGCAGCGAAGGCTCGCGCTTAGACTGCCTGCCGGCGCTCGCATGATGCGGCCAACTCCGATTCCCATAGAGGTCCGGTTGGCGCCGGGCGGCGGGACCAAAAGAGTCACCTTCGATGGCAAGCCGCTTTCGGTCACGCTTTGACCCGCAAGGTTGTAAGGGATCTTCGAGGGATTAGCATTCCGAAGGAGGAGCCTAATTCTGGGTCGCGGTTGGATCACCATCTACTAAGAAGTAACCATCCGGAAGTTAGCACTTGTTGACTGCCCGACAGTGGGTTCGTGAGGCGGCGATTCCGAGTCTCCAGAGAGTCTCCAGACAGAAAGGGCGGTTTTCCAAAGAGCCTCAAAACCCCTTGAAAACATTGGAGGTGGCTTGACGCATGCGCCCCGATTTCCGCAGTCTATTCACGGCCTGGTTTTATCGCAATAATTCGGTGATGTTCCGTCACAGCGTCAGGGCGCCGCGTTGCATTGATGAATTTGCCAAATACCCAGAGTCCCTTTGCTCAGTGTCGGCATTATCCGGACAATATTCGATTACTGTTTGGCACGCATTGAGAAGACATCCAGCGGATCTGCCCGTATTCTGCATTAAAGTCATTCGGTAAATTAGGACAATTTTCTCGATCTCGCGTGGCTTGTGCACTCGCTCGACGGGGGGTGGCGTCGGCCGCGGCTTTGCCCCTTTTGTGTACAGGTTGGGAGGGAGGAACCGACGAAAGTTGGGAAACTTGACTCCGAGCTGCGTTGAATTGGGAATTGATAGGGGCGCTGAATGAGTGGTTTGGCCATCATAAGGACGTCGCAGATCGTCTGCAGGCCGAGTCCGATCCCCGCCAGGCGCGTTTCACGATGGAACGTGAAATTTCAATTGCCAACCTTGCTGAGGAGTTGGGCTGAGTTGGGTAAGGTTTAGGAAGAGAAGTGCACATGACAAAGGGACGTGAACGGATTCTTGCGGTTCTTACCGGACTGCAGCCAGACCATCTTCCGTGCATGCCAATCACCATGATGTTTGCCGCCGACGTTCTTGGGGTCCCCTACGGGCAGTACGTTCGCGATCACAAGATCCTCGCGGAGGCGCAGGTCAAGACGGCCGAAATATTCGGGCTTGACTATGTATCGACGATCTCCGATCCAACCCGCGAAGCAGGTGATTTGGGCACGCATATCCAATGGTATGAAGACCGGCCGCCGGCGATCATCGAAGACGATGCATTGCTCATGGACAAGTCCCGCCTCAGCAATTTGAACCCCCCAGACCCGCTTACAGAAGGGCGCATGCTGGATCGCATCAGGGGCGTCGAGACGCTGCACGCCGGCGTGGGCAAGGAATTATTTGTCGAAGGATGGGTGGAAGGTCCTTGCGCGGAAGCAGCAGACTTGCGCGGAATCAGCCGCCTCATGACTGATTTTTCAGACGACCCGGCATTTGTGCATGACCTGTTCGACCTCACGCTCGAGACTGCGATCCGCTTTGCCGTTGAGCAGATTCGCGCTGGGGCGGACATCATCGGGATTGGAGACGCAGCAGCATCGCTGGTAGGGCCGCGGATTTACAACGAATTTGTGTGGCCGCGAGAAAAGCGGCTGGTGGATTCAATCCATGCGAACGGTGGAAGGGTTCGTCTTCACATCTGCGGTAACACGCGCCGCATTCTCGACGGCATTGGCAAGCTTGGTTGCGACATGGTGGATATCGATTACCCGGTAGCCATGGAACAGGCGCGATCCCAAACCGGGCAGCAGCAGACACTGGCGGGAAACCTGGACCCGGTTCGAGACATCCGCAACGGCACGCCCGAGTCGATCACGCATGCGCTTGAAGCGTTGCAGCCGAAGTCGGGAGCTCAGTGGATTGTTGCAGCTGGGTGTGAAATTGTGCGCGATACCCCACACGAGAACCTGCGTGCTCTGGTGACGTTTGCCCAGACGCACACCACAGCCGAGGCCGCATGATTCAGGCGCGAAGGTCCGGACATTTCGCGACGTTTGCGGCACAGCTTACGCTGTGCCATTTCAAAGTGAGCTTTATGTAACCTGTTCCAGGGAATTCAACATTGCAGGTGTGAATCATGTCTCAATCGAAGGAACTTTACGAAGCGATTCTGAATGGCGATGCAAAAAAGGCGCACGCCGTAACGCAGGCGGAGATCGCAGCCGGCGTGGAACCGATGACACTGATCGCCGAGTCGATGGTGCCCGCCATGGACGCAGTGGGCCGTCTGTTTGAGCAAGAAGAATACTTTGTCCCCGAGCTTCTGTTGGCCGGCCGTGCAATGAAGAGCGCGATGGACCTGCTTCGCCCTCTGATGGTGTCTTCCGGCGAAAGGCTGGCGACCAAGGTGGTGATCGGGACGGTGAAGGGCGATCTGCACGACATTGGCAAGAACATCGTCGCCTCAATGCTCGAAGGAAGTGGGTTTGAAGTGATTGATCTGGGCACGGATGTGGCGCCGGAGAAATTTGTCGCCGCGATCGAGGAGCAAGAACCTCAGTTTATCTGTATGTCGGCGCTCCTTACTGTGACCATGCCAGCCATGAAGACAACCATTGATGCGCTGAAGACAGCGGGTGTCCGCACCCGCGTTAAAGTGCTGATCGGCGGTGCGCCGGTCACGCTGCAATATGCCAAGGAGATTGGAGCAGACGGCTACAGTGAAAACGCAAGCGGCGCGGTCGGCCTGGTAAGAAGTCTTCTTGCGGAAACAAAATGATTGCGCTGGAACGGACAATTCGATCTGGAGCCGCAATATGAAAGCCTCTACGATAAGGCCAGTTACGGCTTATAGTCTGGTGCTGTTGTTATCCGCGATCATGCCACGCGCGGGCTTTGAACGAATCCCGGTGAGGAAGTCATGCATCTTAAACTGATCCATTGCCAGGTGCTTACTCGCGAGATAAGCCATGCCCTCTCCCGGTCCCCGAACTCGGTTGACCCGGAGTTGCTGACCATGGGGTTGCACGATCTTGGTGCATCGATGCGTCCATATCTGCAAGAGCGGATTGATGCTGCGGACGAGGCGGGATATGATGCCATCCTTTTGGGATACGCGTTTTGCGGCAGAGGGACTGAAGGTCTGCGAGCGGGAAAGACGCAACTCGTGCTTCCCCGGGCGCACGACTGCATTGGGCTGCTGATGGGCAGCCGCCAGCGGTACCAGGCTTACTTCGACACGCATCCGGGAGTTTATTTTCGTTCTCCGGGATGGGTTGAAAACCAAGTTCTGGATCAGACCCTGCAGCCGGCCAACTCTTCTGCAAAAAGCCAAATTGGGGAACGGCGCAGCCGCGAGGAACTTATCTCCCAATATGGCGAGGAGAACGGCAACTATCTCTTCGAACAGTTCAACGCGTTTCGGCGCCACTACTCCGGGCTGACTTATATCACGACTGGCGTTCAATCTGACGAGGATTTTTGCGGCCAGGCGCGCGCCGAAGCTGAGAAGGAAGGATGGACCTTTGAGGAAGTCAAAGGTTCGCTTACTCTGCTGGAGCACCTTGTCAATGGAGAGTGGGATGCGGCCGATTTTCTGGTTGTGCCTCCGGGCGCAAGCGTGCGGGGCACGCAGAACGAAGCCATCGTGGAAGCGATATGAGCGAGAGCGTGCGAATTCGGCTGGAGCCATTGTCCGCAGAGGTGGAAGTGGCGCGCGGCGCTTCATTGTCCGCCTGTCTTTCGCGGTACGGCCTCGAGTTTCCATGCGGAGGAACGGCACAGTGCGGCGGCTGCCGCGTCCGTGTTCTCGCGGGATCGCTTCCGGTGACCGATTTCGATCGGTTGGTTTTTTCATCGCATGAACTTACTGATGGATGGCGGCTCGCCTGCCAAGCGCGGGCGGATATGCCGCTGGTTATCGAGTGCGGCCAGTGGCAGATGGATGTGCTCACTGATAACGCCGGTTTCGAAGCGGCCGGGAAGTCCGGCCTGGGGATTGCCATCGATCTGGGAACCACCACGATTGCCGCGCAACTGGTCGACATGGCTGCAGGCAGCGTTCTCGCGGTCGAGACCGGTCTCAATCCTCAGGCTCCGTTCGGCTCCGACGTGATGCGTAGAATCCAGGCATCCTTGTCAGGAAGCGATCTAACTCAGGTAGTGCGATTTGATTTGGGGCAGATGATTGCGAGGCTTGCCTGCGGTTGCGAGCGGGAGATTATCGAGGTCGTCCTGGTCGGCAACACGGTGATGCACCATCTGTTTTCCGGGCTCGATGTTGAACCGCTTTCCCATGTGCCGTTCCAGTCGCCGCATCTGGGCGTTCAGCATTTCAAGCCGGCTGATG
This sequence comes from uncultured Acidobacteriaceae bacterium, assembly GCA_963732165.1. GTDB lineage: Bacteria > Acidobacteriota > Terriglobia > Terriglobales > Acidobacteriaceae > Telmatobacter. The sequence goes on along the minus strand of CAVSYM010000015.1, from coordinate 155,825 downwards.
TGGGCTGGAGCCTGGCGCCGGACTGTCGCATCCGCTTTGAGCGTTGCGTGGGCGGATTTGTGGGATCAGACATTCTTGCGGGAATTCTTGCTGTTGGGATGACCCGCGCCGAAAATCTGCTTGCACTTGTCGACCTGGGCACGAACGGCGAAATCGCCATCGGCAACCGCAACGGAATTGTTTGCGCCTCAACGGCGGCGGGGCCTGCTTTCGAAGCCGGCTCCATCCGCATGGGAATGCGCGCGGCCACGGGCGCTGTTTCTCGCGTCTCGTTCACTGATGGCAGCATGCAGGCGACCGTGATCGGGGATGTGGAAGCTCGGGGCATCTGCGGCAGTGGGTTGGTGGATGCGGTCGCGGTGGGTCTGGAATGTGGGGCCATCCTGCCCTCCGGGCGCATCCGCAATGGCACAAAGCTGTTTCCGGTAAAGGATTCGGTGGTTCTCGTTCAGTCCGATATTCGTGAACTGCAGTTGGCCAAGGGAGCCATCGCCTCGGGGTTCAGGCTGCTGCTGAGAGATCTCGGGGCGCAGGCCTGCGATCTTGAAAGCATTTATCTTGCCGGCGCGTTCGGCAACTATATCGGGATTGACAGCGCCATCGACATTGGCTTGATTGAAGCGCCCAGGAGGATCATTCAGGCGTCGGGCAATTCGGCGCTGCGAGGCGCAAAGATTCTGCTTGTTTCTGCGGAGGAACCGGCATTGCCGAATATTCGGCATGTCAGCCTTGCCGCCAGTCCGGGCTTCGAGGATGAATACGCAAGCTGCATGATCTTTCCGGAAGTGAGAACTGCGGTTTGAGAACAGCAAGGCGAGCGGCCGGCGGCAGTAACCCCGTGGATACCGCGAGTGAGCACAAAGGATCGAAGGCAAGGGAGTGAACGACATGGCAACTTTAGCCAGTACGACGGCAAGCCGTGAGCGGCTGATCGCCACGCTCAACCACAAGCAACCGGACCGTATACCGATCGACTTCGGTGGAACGGCGACCACGGGCGTGCATGTGAGCTGCGTGGCAGCGCTGCGCGATTATTACGGTCTCGAAAAGCGGCCAGTGCGGGTGCACGAGCCGTTTCAAATGCTGGGAACATTGGAAGAAGATCTGCAGGACGCGATGGGGCTCGATGTAATTGGCGCCGTCTCGCGCACTACCATGTTTGGCTTCCCGGCAGAAGGTTGGAAGGCATGGCGATTGAACGGGCTGGAAGTCCTGGTTCCCGGGGATTTCAATACGACGGTCGATACCGAAGGGAACACGTTGATCTACCCCGAAGGCGATATGACTGTCCCGCCGAGCGGGCGCATGCCGAGCGGCGGCTATTTTTTTGACTGCATTGTCCGCCAGGGTCCGATCGACGAAGATAAGCTCAATCCGGAAGACAATCTGGAGGACTTCAGTTCCATTTCGCAAGCCGATCTCGACCACATTGTTGGCGCCACGCGGGCGGCTGCCGCATCAGGACGCGGTGTGATCGCAACCTTTGGTGGAACCGCGTTAGGCGATATCGCGCTGGTTCCGGCGCCATTTCTCAAGCATCCGAAGGGCATACGCGACATTACGGAATGGTATGTCTCCACCAGCAGCCGGCAGAACTACGTACATAAGGTATTTGAGCGCCAGTGTGAGATTGCCCTTGAGAATCTTGAGAAAATCCACGACGCGATCGGCGATATTGTGCAGGCGGTCTTTATCTGTGGTACCGACTTTGGAACGCAGACTTCTGCATTCTGCTCGGTAAAGACATTCAACAACTTGTATTTTCCATACTACAAAAAGGTCAACGACTGGATTCATTCGCGCACACAATGGAAGACGTTCAAGCATTCCTGCGGTGCGGTGTCGAAATTCTTGCCATCGTTCATCGACGCCGGGATCGACATACTGAATCCGGTACAGTGCTCTGCGACTGGAATGGACCCTGAGCAACTGAAGGCGAGTTTTGGAGATCGGCTGGTTTTCTGGGGTGGCGGCGTAGACACACAAAGAGTGCTTCCTTTCGGAACGCCTGCTCAAGTCCGCGAACAGGTTCTACGCAGATGCGAGATCTTCGCGCCGGGTGGCGGATTCGTTTTTAACACGATTCATAATGTGCAAGCGGCAACTCCGGTTGAAAATATCGTCGCCATGCTCGATGCCGTACACGAATTCAACCGGCGGAAATGAGATTGTGTCATTCAGATGTCTTCAACTGGCAGGACGCGTTTGGGAATGGTCCAATATTCTTCTATCTCTTCAAGCCGTTTGTTCCTGGTTTCCGGTACGTAAAGCCATGTGAAAATCCCTTGCGCGAGCGCCATCAGCGCGAGGAATCCCAAGGTGAACGCTTTACCAATCACGTGAAATGCAAAAGGAAAGAAGAGAACGACAACCGCATTCGCGACCCACTGGATGAGCACCGGCACGGTCATGGCCATCCCACGCACATCGTTGGGAAAGATTTCGGGAACCAACGTCCAGAATACGGGCCCGATGCAAGAAGAAAAGAAGGCAAGGTAAATCAGAACGAACGCGAGAACAAGGGGTCCGTGAAAGTGGCCCGCAAGAACAGCGACTATGAGTGCCAGCAGAGAAATCGACATGCCGAGCGACCCAACAATGTAAAGCGGCTTGCGGCCATATTTATCGATCATCCACAAAGAGACGACAGTGAACACGAATTCTGTTATCCCAACAACAAACGTGGAGGCGAGCGCGCCATCCACTTTCCAGCCGGCCGACTGAAAGATCGCGGGGGCATAGTCAACAATGGTATTGATTCCAGAGACCTGAATCAGGATCGCAAGACCTGCGCCGACCCAAAGCGCACGACGCACACCGGGACGTAACAGTCCACGCCAGGACTGCATTTCCTTGTGCATGGTTGCCGTGATGTCGGAGATCTGATCCTGAGCGCTTTTGGCGCCTCCGATGCGTTCAAGCACGACAAAGGCCTCATTCAGTTTGCCGGTGATGGCCAGGAATCGCGGCGATTCAGGAGCAAGCGTGACGAACAGCAGAAACACTGCCGATGGCACGACTCCGGTGAGAAACATCCATCTCCAATTGTTTGTGCCTGTATTGCGAAGAAGAAAATTAATGCTATAGGAAATAATGATGCCAACCACAATTGACAGTTGGTACAGGGTCCCCAAGCGTCCCCTGATAGAAGGTGGCGATACCTCTGACACGTACATGGGAGAGAGGAGAGAAACGCCACCAACCGCCAAACCGCCGAGAAAGCGAGCCGTAACAAAGGCGGCAAAACTGGGTGCCAACGCAGTGCTAATCGATGTGATGGTAAACAGCACGGCAACGGTTACAAGCAGCTTCTTTCTCCCATAACGGTCTGCGAGTCTCCCAGTGATGAAACATCCAAGCACGCAGCCAAACAGCAAAGAACTGAATGCCCAGCCGAGACCAATGTCGCTCAGAGCGAATTCCCGCGTGATGAATGGACCCGCGCCCGTGATGATGGCGATGTCGAACCCAAACAGCAGGCCGCCTAACGCGGCGGTACTGGCCAAAAAAGCGACGTAGCGCATGTTGATCGATGCCGTCACAGAGTCATACTCCTTCGTACGAGCGCCTGCATGTAACCTGCGCCGGGCCGTAAGACTATTTCATTTACATCCTCACCAATACGAACCGACCAGCTTCACCGATACGCTCCCCCGGTCAATTGGTAGCTACTGTCTGAAGAGCAGCGCCGTCATGCCGCCGTCCACGACGATCTCTGTTCCAGTGATGAAGCCAGCCTGCGAACTGCCGAAAAATGCGACCATCTCTGCGATGTCACGAGGTGTTCCAAATCGCCCGATTGGATGAAACTTCAGCAACTCTGAGCGGGCGCCTGCGGGGTCAGGGCATGAATCGAAGTATGCCTGCAGAAGCGGCGTATCGATCGTGCCAGGGCTAAGAACATTCACGCGCACTCCTTTTGGAGCGAACTCGATGGCCATGGCGCGAGTCAACGCGACAATGCCTCCTTTTGATGCGGCGTAGGAAGCAAACCCTTCGATTGTCGCCTGAGCGTGGACGGAACAAATGTTTACGATGGCTCCTCGATGTTGAGCCAGGGAGGGAAAGGCTGCCTTGGAGCACACGAAGGCTCCTTTTAGATTCACATTGAGAACGGTGTCCCATTCATCAACCTCGAGATCCTCAACCTGCTTTATGATTTGCCGAGCAGCACAGTTGACCAGCAGGTCGAGACGCCCACCATAGCGGAGTGCCTCATGGACCACTAACTCGGCTCCGTCCTTCGTGCTGATATCGCAGATGGCAGTTTCGCTTCGATATCCCTTGTCAGTCATTATCTTCTTCGATGTTTCCGCTGCCTCGGCGCGAATGTCGTTGAGGAGGACGAAAGCTCCCTCTTCGGCGAGGAATTCGGCGATCCCTCTCCCTATCCCTGAACCGGCGCCGGTTACGATGGCGACTTTGTTGGCGTATCTCATAGCGGTTTCCTTTCCTGTTATGACCCGCTCCCCAACGGAATGATGAGGACAGCCAATAGAATCAAAGCGAGCCCGCTCCAGAGAAGGGTCTTCGCATTATCGGGTGCGCCGCGCCACTCTCCTTTTCCGAGCCCGCAGAGGACTCCGACACCAATGGAGAGTGAGACCAGAATGGGCCAGCCGATGGTTCCTCCGGCGACGCCGAGGTGCGCGGTGCCGATTCCGTAGAGATAGAAACTGCCGATCCACATGGCGCCCATCGCCAAAGCCCACCACCAATTGCCGGCCTGTTCCCGGGCGAATAGTGCATGCACATTGCGGTTGCGCACCATCAGCCAGGAACAGTAAGCGAGATTGACCGCGGCGCCAAAGCTGAAGAAGATGAACCACACAGCGTTGCTTGCGAACGCGGCAGAAGCGCCGAGATTTCGCGCTGAGCGAAGCGTATTGATTCCGAACGTGAGCCCAATGTTGGGTAAGCAGGACAGAAACCCGGAGGCAATAGCGATGAGAAGGCCGGGAACAAATCGTGAATGCGAGACGCTGCGTGTGCGATGAGCGGCCGATTCCCGCCGCGCGCCGGCCAACGAGCACGCGGAGATTCCAGCAATTGTGACTGCGGTTCCTGCAGCAATCAAGAGCCTGCGGCCGGCAAACATAGAGCTACCATATAGCCAGAGCAGCGGCACAAAGGTGCCAACGCTCGTATTGAGCCCCATAATGACCGGATAGCCGAGAGTGAGTCCAAGCATTTCCATGCCGAGGCCGAACAACACGGCTCCGCAGCCCCAGGCAAGTCCGAAGCCGGCAAGGATGGCAAGTTCGCGCAAGGGTACGGCCGCGTACAACGCCACCGGACGAGGCAGTGAGATAAAGGTGAGAATCCAGTTAAAGACGATCATCCCCGCGAGCGAAAAGACCAACCAGACGTGCTCCCATTTCCAATCGCGCGTGCGCGTCATGGGCAGCAGGAGGATACCCTGCAGAATCGCCGCAACGATCACAAGGCCAATACCGGTAATCATGTTCGCGAGGCTCCGTTTGTCTGCGCCGCGCATGCTGACAGCCCTCGACTCAGACTCATGAGTGTCGCGTGCAAGCGCGTGCCCATAGGTTCCCCGGACATCACAGCACACCCGTCTCGCAGAACACGGCTTCAGCAGAGGCCCCGCTGAGCAAAAGCCTTTTGGCGGCCTTCTCTTTCTTCACCTGATCGAGGGCGTGGGTCACGACAGTGGTTTCGATTTCCTGTGGCAGAATGACAACGCCGTCGATGTCGCCAAAAACGATGTCGCCGGGGTTGACCTTAACGCCGTGGATCTCCAGGGGAATGCGGAAATCCACCACGCGTCCGCGGCCTCTCTGGTCCTGCGCATAACTCCCGTAGCAGAAGACCGGAAAGTTCATCTCCAGAATTCCATTGGTGTCGCGCGTATAACCAGCCAGCACCGCGCCGGCGGCTCCACGCGCGTGCGCGGCGGTGCTCATCAATTCTCCCCAAAGCGCATAAGACGGAGAAGACCCAGACGCAACGTAAACCTCGTCTGGCAACATCGAATCGAGGGCCTTAAGCATCAAGCCAAAGGGTGGATCGACAAGCGAATCGGCGGGGTCGGCGACATCAGTTTCGTGAACTGTCATCGCGCGTCCGCACACTACCATACCCGGACTGAGTGGCCGACATTCCGGCATGAGGAATTGATGATGGTAGCCGTGCAGATCGAGAACGTCCCCGATGATTGCGGTAAATAGATAAGCGCGCATCTCCTCAAATAATTGATGGTCTGACTTGGTATTCATCTCATCTCCATCAGTCCTGGATAAGAACAGTCATGGATAAAACGCGAAAATCTGCGCAATGCCGGGACTATTTGCCCAGAGGGACGGCACGCAACATGACATTGCCATGGGCAGGCACAGTCGCTGTGTATTCGCTCGGAAGAATTCCGAGATCGCGATGCGCCCAGAGATCGCGCACCGCCGCGGGACCGTAGATGCCGAGGTCCGCCCATTGGATATGCATCTTCGCTGGTTCGGCGTTGCGATTAAAAAGCAAAACGGCCTGCGGAGACTGCTCGCCCGCGAGCGGCCGCGCCCATACCTGCAACCCGGGATCCTCTTCTGTTATCAGGGTTGCGGGCTGGCCGAGGGGATCCTGATCAACGGCGATTACCTCGCGATTCGTCAGCGTCTGCAGCGTGTTTTGCGACATCGTGACGAGGTTGTTGCCCGCCCAGAGCGGCGCAGCGGACATGGCCCAGAGACTGAATAATGATTGCTCCTCGAGCTGGGAAATGCCCGGCACGCCAACCTCAAGCATGTCAGGATCGCTCCAGTGGTTGGGTTCGCCGCTGGCCGCATGAATCGCATTCAGATCGAAGTTGCGCACGATGCGGTTCCAATCGGCATGTCCCGGACCGCCCACGTCGCCCGTACTTCGCCAGGCATTGGCCAGGCTCGGCGCCCACGTCCATGCTAGTTCGCTTCCCCAGTCGCAGATGTAAAAGAACATCGGCCTGCCGGTGTGTGCGATGGCATCGCGCATTCGCGTGTAGAGTTGTGCCGCTGTATAGCCTGTGGGCTTGTAGCAGAAATCCTCTTCAATGAGATCAACACCCCAGGACGCGAATGTCTGCGCGTCCTGTTCTTCATGTTGGTAGCTGCCTTCATAATTGGCGCAGGTTTTTGGACCGAGGTCGGTGTAGATACCCGCTTTCAAACCCTTAGCGTGAATGTAAGCAACAAGGGCTGGAATGCCGTTTGGGAATTTATGCGCGTCAGGCAATAGGGTTCCGTCCGGAGCGCGATGACCGACGGGAACGATGCACTCCTGGATGATCAGATATTTATAGCCCGCATCTCTCATTCCGCTAGAGACAAGACGATCCGCAATGGCTCGAATGGTTCCTTCGTCGTAATTGCAGCCCAAACTGTTCCAATTGGCCCAGCCCATCGGTGGGGTGGGCGCCACGTCCGAGCCGCTTGTGCTTGCCTTGGCACTGCCAGCCATCAGCAAGAAGGCAAGCGCGAAAAGCAACGCCGGCATCCGCATTGCCTGTTCGGTCTGAGCCGGATTCACGCTTCTTCGTGTCATCATGTTTCTCGTACCGTGGAGCCACGCTTGGCTCTACACATAGAATCCGGCGCGCCGTTGCGTGACGCCCGGATGCTTCTCCAATTCCCTCTCGACCAGGTCAAAGCCCAGACCTGGCTCGTCGCTCAATTCAAAGACTCCATTATGCACAGGCAGCGGCTTATCAAGGACCTCATCACGCCATGGCACATCGGTGACCATATATTCCTGGAGGAAGAAATTCGGCACGGAAGCCATCACGTGGGCCGCGGCGATGGTTGAAACGGGGCCGTTCGGGTTGTGCGGCGCGATGGGGATGTTGAACGCCTCGCACATCGTGGCGATTTTTTTCATCTCCCCGATCCCTCCGCAGCGGGTGACATCGGGCATGAGAATGTCGGCGGCGTGTTTTTCGAGGATGGGGCGGACCATGAAGCGCGAATGCAATCGTTCACCGACACACACCGGCAAGAAAATCTTGCGGCGAATGGCCGCAATTTCGTCGGGGAACTCGGGGCCGGCCGGCTCTTCGTACCACATGCAGTTGATACCCGCCGCGGCAATGCGCTGCGCCATCTCGACAGCGGTCGGGCCATTTAACATGGCGTGAGTCTCGACAGCGATAGGAAAGTCCCGGCCGACTGCATCCTGCACAGCAACCAGGCGGTCTATCGCGATTTTCTTCTGTGGTTCAGTAAGTCCCAGATTGTCCGCCTGATGTTCGCCGTACCAGTAATTGGTGTGCGCAAACGGGTCCAGTTTGCAGGCGCTGAAACCCTTATGCTTCATCTTCACGGCCTGCTCCGCATAATCCTCGGGGGTGCCCGTTCCACCTAGGAACCAATAATTGGCGTAAAGCTTGATCTGCTTGCGGTAGGCTCCTCCAAGCAGTTGGTAAACGGGCAGACCGGAGCGCTTGCCCGCAATATCCCACAGCGCGGTGTCGATGGCGCTGATTGCGGAGAGCACCGGGCCGGCTTGCCCCAGCCAGTTGAAGTCGCGATAGAGCTTGGTCCAAAGATAGTCAATGCGGGTCGGATCCTCTCCGACGACGGTTTCTCCGGCATGCCGGCAGGCTTCTAGGACCATCGGACTCCCCGGCCAGTTGGTGCCTTCGCCGATGCCGGTTATCCCGGCATCTGTGTAGACCTTGAGGAGGACCCAGTTATATTTAATGCCTTCGACCAGCCAGCTCTTGACTTGCGTAATGCGCATGGAACCCGTTTCCTTCGCACAAACGTCCGAGATTTTAACGCAGGTCTCAGGTAAGACCAATCTGATGTTAATTGGCATTGTGGCGACTGGGACGCCTTCTGTCAAGCCGAAAGAGCGCTCGTCGGCGAATCCTTTTTTCGCCAAAGCGGGGGAATCCGAGGTCTGCAAAATGCTTTGGTGGTCCCCATTAATCAAATCCCGCATTACAATGGGCTCAGCATAAAGGTTTCCCGGGAATGGTATTTCAGAATGCGGCGGGTTATGCGAAAGAAGCTAGCCATCAGGTCGGACCAGTTGGTTCGAAACCAAGCACGCCGGGGCTCCAGCCCGGCCGACACCCTCTCTTTGTTGAAGTCATTTATCGAAAGCGGCAATTATGCTCCCGGAATGGTTCTGCCCACAGAGCGCGCCCTGGCTGAAAAACTAGGCGTGGGGAGACCTGCGATTCGCGAGAGCATCAAGGCGCTGACGATACTGGATGTTCTGGAGAGCCGCCGCGGCGACGGCACTTATCTGAAATCTCTCGATGGCTTGCGCAGCGGATGGCCCGCGAAGGTGGAATTGGGAGCGAGGGAATTCAGCATGCTGGATCTTCTGGAGGTGCGGAAGATGTTCGAGCCCAAGGCGGCCAAACTGGCGGCAACGCGCGCGACCGAAGCACATCTGAAGCGCATTGAAACGCAGCGCGTCAAAGTGCAGGCATCCAGGGATTGGGATTCAGTGGCCGAGCACGATCATCTCTTGCATACGGCCATTATCGAAGCAGCGGGAAATCCCATCCTCAGCGAACTGAATAGTGCACTGACGCGCCTGCTGCACCGCAGCCGTCAGATCACAGGTGCGCGCGCGCCTGATCGGAACCGGATGCTCGAAGCGCACAACGCCATTGTGGACGCGATTCTGAAGGGCGATGGCGAAGAGGCAGAAAAGGCCATGCTGGATCATCTCCACCGTGTCGGACTAGATCTGATTTCGGATCGCAAGCGATGAGCGGAAGCAAACCCGTTTATCTTGAAAGCAAGGCGGAGCAGGACTTAGGCTCTGGCCGGACTACAAGAGATGGTAATACCTGAATTCTGCGCGCGTCTCACTGCTTGGCCGCGCATCGAGGGGAGAACCGGGTGAACAGGCGGACATTTTTTGAAGCCGTTGGCGCGCTATGCCTCGCGTCAAACGCGCGTCTTATGCGCGGTGCAGGCATCCTGAACGGTGACGTTCCTGGCGACGCTGCAGTTCCAGCACTGGTTCCTGTACCTTCTTCAGTTGCCGGCGTCGAGCAACCGGTAATGAGCCTGGCTGGTGAATGGCGAGTAATCATGGATCCGCCCGCGGAGTTCTGGAAGAGCGCGCTCGATGCGTCATCCTGGACGAAGATGGCCATCCCCAATGAATTCGCCACTCAGGGGCTCTCAGTTATACCCAATCGCGAATATCCGTGCATGCGAACGATCCGTATTCCCGCCGACTTTGCGAATCAGCGGATCTTCCTCCGCTTCGACGGCGTTTACAGTTATGCACGGGTATGGGTGAACGGAACTTATGTTCGCGATCACTTCGGTGGCTTCACCGCATGGGATTGTGAGATCACCGACCATGTGAAGCCGGGCGAAGAAGCGAACCTGGTGGTCGGAGTGACGGATCGCAGCGACGACATCTCGCAGGCCAGCTATTACGCCAAGCATCCGATCAGCGGAATTCTGCGCGATGTGCGCCTGTACGCCGTTCCTCGCACGCATCTTCGCTCACTTGCCATAACAACTGCGCTGGACGACAAGTACCAGGACGGGCGTATCCATATTGCCGCAGAGTTACCCGCCGGCAACCTCGCTTCCGGACGGCTGGAATTGAAGGTGACCGACGATTCCCGGCAAACTCTGGCCTTGCAGCCAGCTACGATTCCACTCGTTCCGCAAAGCGAATCGGCAACTGGCGACATTGTGGTCTCTTCGCCGAAGCGATGGGACGCCGAACACCCCAACACTTACGTGCTTGAGGTATCGCTCGTGATCGGCTCAATGGTTACGCAGTCGATCCGGCGGCGGATTGGATTTCGCACCGTCAAGCGTGCCGGCAACCAACTGCTGGTAAACGGAAGGCCGGTGAAGCTGCGCGGAGTGTGCCGTCATAGTATCCACCCTATCTCCGGCAGGGCGGTTCCACCGGAATTCGACGAGATCGATGCGAAGCTTCTGCGCGCGGGTAACATCAATTTTGTCCGCACTTCCCACTATCCACCCTCGGAGCAATTTCTGGATGCCTGCGACCGGTATGGGATCTACGTGGAAGAAGAGGCGGCGGTGTGCTGGTCAAATGTGGACAATGGCCCTTCTTCGGATCCGGAGTTCACGACACGCTTCCTGGGCCAGTTCGCGGAAATGATTGCTCGCGACCGCGATCATACTTCGGTATTGTTCTGGTCGCTGGGCAACGAGAGCCAATGGGGAACCAACTTCGCTCTCGAGCACCGGTTCGCAGCCGAACACGATCCAAGCCGGCCGACAATATTCAGCTATCCCGACACGGCTCCGCTGCCCCTGCCCGTCGACTTATACAGCAAGCATTATGCGAGTGTGAACTCGAATCTGGACAGCGGCACGAACCCTGCTCTGAACGATGAATTTGCGCATGTCTCGTGCTACAACCTGCCCACTCTGCGGCGCGACCCGGGTGTTCGCGAGTTTTGGGCGCAAAGCATCAAGCAGTTCGGTGACAAGTTCATTTCGTCTGACGGATGTTTAGGCGGATCGATCTGGGCCGGCATTGACGAGATCTTTCTGCTGCCGGATGGACCGGTTGGGTACGGTCCCTGGGGAGTCATCGACGGATGGAGACGGGAGAAGCCGGAGTACTGGCTGACCAGAAAAGCCTACTCCCCGATTCGCATTGACGATCGGCCCATCCCGACTCCTGAAGATGGGAGCCCGCTTGCCATTCCTATCCGCAATGCCTTCGATCACACCGACCTGGATGAGATTGGAATTCGCTGGTCATGCGGAGAGGCGAAGAATCAGGTGGTGCATATCAATGTGCCGCCACATGAGTCAGGGTACCTGGAAATCCCATCACGACATTGGAAGCCCGGGGACACAGTGCAATTGGATTTTCTTACCGGTGGCGTGCTGATCGATCAATTCAAGCTTCCCATCGGGATGTCGAAGCCGTCTATTCAGACGCCGAATCCTGCTCCAGTGAAGTTGGAAAAGAGTGGGGATCGCTTCGTAATAACGGGCGTGCGCTACTCCATAGTATTCGGCCAGGCGACAGGATTGATTACCGGCGCCGATTTCGACAATCAACAGGTAATTGCCGGCGGTCCGTACGTTGATTTGGGAGAGGGGCCCCTCACGGGGAACTGGCTGCTGAGGAAATTCGAAGCCGCAATGGATGGTGACGTGGTGAGGATATATACCTCAGGAGAATGCAAGCAGGGAGAGGGCATCGACAGCATTCCGGTCGAGTTTGAAATCTCCATTGATGGAGCGGGGCTGATGACGACTAGCTATCGGCTTCAAGGTGATGGGCAGGGCAATTCCCACTGCGGCATTGCGTATGTTCTGCCATCCACGGTCGAGAAGCTGGCTTGGAAGCGCGCTTCGTTGTGGTCGGTATATCCCGAGGATCACATTGGTCGTCCACTGGGAGTCGCCCTTAAACAGCCGAGCCACGCGGTGCTCAGCTACAGGGCCAAGCCGGAATGGCCGTGGTCGGAGGACCTTGGCGACTTCTTTCTCTTTGGCAAGGAAGACCATGCTCCGCAGGCGTCGAACGATTTTCGTTCTCTGAAGGAGAACATCTGGTTTGCCTCCTGCATTCTGACTGGTGGCTCCATCAGGGTGCGCGCGGAAAGCGAAGCCGAGATCGCGACGCGTGCCGGAGTGCTGCCCAATGGACAAGTAACATTCAGCCTTTATAACTTCTGGTCCTATCCCGATCTTGATTGGGGGAACTACACCGGCGCGAACGCGGCGCCAGCGGTTACTACCCGCGAAGTAAAACTGCGACTCACTGATTTGCCGGAAGAGCCTTGATTAAGCCTTCCCGCCGGAAGCGGAGGGAGTTTTCTTGCGGGTGAAGGCGTTCAAACGGCGACATGTAGTCGCCGAGGAGGTTAACGGGGGTAAAGCCGCGCCAGTGGGAGAAGAGATTCGCGGCCTCTGTCAACTTTGCGTTCTGTGAAATCAAAAGGCTAAACGAACATCGGCGCGCACCAGCACTGCGACGATCCCCACCGAATCATACGGTCCCCATTAATTTTGGATTTCGATCTGCGTCTGACGCCGGCGTCGGAGATCCCGCTTCTCAATGCACTTGAGAGCAACGTAGATGATATTTGCTTGTCAGTCCGTCGATCATCATCGTCACAATCGTCGCGGACATGCCGAGGCCGCCGACCCCAAGTGGCGCACCTGAAAGCGAATCGTAACGCTCTGAGATTCCCACCTTGATGGCATTTCCGACCCAGGCATCGGCAACGCGGTTGGCAGCGGAAACTAAGCCGTACGACAGAAGCCCTGAAGCAACTTGGAAGCTCGGCGCTGGCCACGAATCTCCTCGCCAGAAAGCGCCGGATTGAAAATTTGGATTCTTAGTTGCGACGGTGGGAATGGGTAGTAACGTGGCCCATGCCGGCTCTTCGAGCGACCTTGCCATTTCAGCGGCCTGCGCGTTTGTAGGGGCCCTGGCCATCAACGGTACAAAGCTTCCTACAGTTGGCGCCTCGATTTGGGCCATCGAATCCCGTTGCACAGCAAGAAAACACCCGAACTTCCGGGACCACATATGGGACCGCGCAAGATCGTACTGCCTTGAGGCCTCCAACTGCTTGATGATCGCCTGTTGATAGCCGGCGGCCTATTGAAAGCGGCCCACCGCGGCGAGAGTCATGGCCAGAGTGATTCCGACCTCCAAGGGGTCGCCCTGCTGGTTGTTCACGAGAGTTTGGACGATGCGCAGCGCGCGACGTTGATCGCGAACTGCCGGATCGGGCGCGGCAGCCAGTACCCTGGCCAGCGCGTTCGCGATGTCCGCGTCTCCGGGAAGTGCCTCGGCGGCCTCGTCGAGAATGGACCTTGCCCGAGCAAACGCGCCCGAGTGAATCGCCGCCATAGCCTGCATTAAGCGGGCAAATCCATCCTGCGGTTCAAGCGAGACAACAATTCCATATTCCCGCTCGGCATCGGCGTCTTTTCTATTGCGCATGAGAAGGTTGGCGAGATGAAGGTGAGCAGCTACCAGTCCCGGATCTGATTGAATCGCCTGCCGGAATTGCGCAATGGCTTCTTCCTTTTTCCGGCCTTCAACAAGCAGAATCCCCATGTTGTAGCGCACGTTGGCGTTGCTCGGGTCGAGTTGCAAAGCATGCGCGTATTGTTTCAGCGCTTGATCAGGCTTGCCCCACTTGGCCAAGGCAATTCCCAGGTACATATAGGGAAGCGAATTGGAGGGGTTGAGGAGAATCAATTGGCGATAGAGGGAAACTGCGTCGGTATAGCGGTTTTCCTTCATGGCTGCGCCGGCGCGTTCCATCAGGCCGCGCACACCACGTTTCAGGGCGTCGATCTCGTCCAGCAGAGGATCCTGAATTGCGGGTTCCACGTCGCCGCGGGCCTGCAATTGCTCCTGCATGTGAGCGAGGTCGCCCAGACCGCGATAAGCCATGGCCAGTTGATAGTGAATACCTGACGCTTGAGGCTCGCGGGCCAAAGCTTCACTGAAATACTTACGGGCGACGCTATACTGGCGCTCGAGTAGAGCCACCTTGCCCAATCCGGTCAACGCAGCGGCCGAGGGATTTGGCTGAGTCATCGCTCTAGTAAAGTACTGCCGGGCCGCATCGGTGCGATCCTCGGTGAGTTCCAGGCTCCCCAAACGCAGCAGGGCCGGGCCATTGGTTGGATCGAGAGTGAGGGCTTTTTGGTAGACGAGCACCGCGATCTCTGCGTCGCCATTTTTTTGCTTTATATAACCTCGGTAGTAAGACCAGCGGAAAGACTGGGGATTCAGGCGAGCGGCGTTCGTATAGCAGGCGAGCGCGGCGTCATTAAAGCCGTAAGCCTGATAAATTTGCCCAAGGCTGCCAAAGGCCTGAGCCTCGCGGAAGCGGGAACCATGGGGCGAAGCTATGGTGGCTGCCAGCGCAGCCTGCGACGCGCGGACTTGTTCCTCGACCGGCGGGTCGACGCCAGTGAGTTCAGGTTGAGGAATTTCGAGCAAATCCACTTGGCCGTCGCGACGAGGCGCAGGCGCACTCTGCGCCGCAGATGAATTCGAATGGACGACAATGTTCGCCGTAATGACCGCAATCAGTGCCGGAACGATCTGATGACGGGCCTTGATCATGGCGAAGCTTTCGTCGTACCGCTGCCTTCACGCAGCGTGGTGTATTTTCCGAGCGGCAGGCCACTCCATTCTTCGACTCGTCCGCTGACCCAGTGGGCCTGAACCTTGATGATTTCGGGAGCATCTCCCAGTCCGAACAAGACGCGTGGGTCGCTTGATGAGCAATAACTGCCATCGCTATGGACACGCCGCCAAAGCGTGGGCGCGTTGCGCCGAAAAACAGCCACCCGCGTGCCGAGCATGTCGCGATGGTATTTGTCGCCCACCATCCGGATTCCGATCCATGGTTTGCGATGTCCCAGGTTATTGATTAGAAGACGCGCGGGACCGCTGTTGTTCACAATCACGACATCGATGCCTCCGTCGTTGTCGATGTCGCCGAACGCTGCGCCGCGGCCTACCTCCAAACGCGAAAATGCGCTTCCGGCGCGGCTGCTGACGTCCTCAAATCGTCCGTTGCCAAGGTTGTGCAGCAGAAGATTGGATTGAGCATACGGAAAGAGGCTGCCTTTCCGGGCTTGCTCTTCAACGATCCTCACCGCACCGTTGACGAAAAACAGATCCAACCATCCGTCGTTATCGTAGTCCAGCATGCCAACACTGTATCCCGTGTAGCGCCGTGTGGCGAGAGCGATGCCGCTCTGGTAAGACATATCGTCGAACCACCCCTTGCCGTTGTTGGCATACAGGTCGGCGTGTTGCCCGGCCATGGTAGGCACCGCCAGATCTTCAAAGCCGTGGCCGAGCAGATCGCCGGCATTTACTCCCATACACGATTGCGGATTGCCATCTCGATTCAGGGCGCAGCCGGCGGCCAGCGCGTCGTTCCTGAAGGTTCCGTCGTGCTGGTTAATCCACAGTTCATTGGGACGGCTGTCGTTGGACACGAAAAGGTCGGGCCAGCCGTCGCCATTGAAATCCGCGCAGATGGCTCCCATCGCGCCATTAAACTCGCCGCCGATTCCCGAACGCGTAGTGACGTCTTCAAATGTGCCATCGCGCCGGTTGCGGAACAGGCGATTGGGCAAAGGATTCAATGTCAAGGGACTGCAATAATCTTCAGCTCCACTGGGAGTAAGACACTTGGTCAGATTGGTAAACCTGAAATCGAGGTAGTTGGCAACAAACAGGTCGAGCCAGCCATCCCGGTCATAATCGACGAAGGAAGCGCATATGCTCCAACTCGCAACGTCGGTGCCTGTTTCTGCGGTGACATCGGTGAATGTGCCGTCGCCATTGTTGCGCCACATCTGATTGTGGCCGAGATTGGTGATGTAGAGATCGACCCAGCCATCGTTATTGAAGTCCCCGGCCGTAACTCCCATGCCATATCCCTCGGCTCTGATCCCGCATTCTTCCGTCACGTCAACGAACTTGAGCGTGCTGGTGCCGTCTGCGTTGCGAACCGAATCGTTGCGATACAGCCGGCCGCGAAGCGGCAACTGAGGATGATATATGGCCTTGCTCGCGTCGATGGGGCCAAGCATTGCACCCTGGACAATGAACATATCGAGATCGCCATCGTTGTCATAGTCGAAGAGCGCGACGCCGGAACCCATAATCTCCGGATAAAAATGGAAGCCTGACATGCCGTTGAAATGCACAAAGTCGATCCCGGCTTCTTTGGTCCGGTCGCTAAAGATCTCTTCCGCTGGCGTGGGTGGTATGGCGAACGCAAGCCGGCGCTGGAGAGTCGCGGCTGCCCCTAGCTTTACAAAATCACGCCGGTTGATGTGATTCTTCATAAACTGATGCGATACCTCATAAAGTTGGGTGCTCTGGGACAAATGCGGCGGCGCGATCAGTCCAGCTTACAAAAGATTCTCAAAAGCAAGGTGGAATGGGGCGCGACGGTAGTTGAGTATATTTCGCCGACGAATTGCACTTCATCATGCGTCCACAGATTGCGCGCATGCTTTATGGGCCCACCAAGGCGCAGATCATTGGCCCGGATTGTTGCGATTTTTTGCGACGATCCGAGATTCACAACGCCCACCGCCACTCCTCCATCGGCAAGAGGCTTGATCCATGTCTCCAGATCGCCTTGTCGCTCAGGGATAGCCTGCCTGCCCAGCGGATCCTGGTCAATCGCGATGACTTCTTTGTTCAAGAGAACTGACTTCGTCCCTTCGGTCATTTTTTGAAGATTGTTACCAGCCAACAACGGCGCGGCAACCAGGGCCCATAAACTCATTTGCGTACGGTATTCGTCAGCGGTCATGCCGCCATTGCCAATCTCAAGCATGTCGGGATCGTTCCAGTGTCCCGGACCGGCGTTGGGAGCGAATGCAGCTTGTTTCTCGACATTCGCAATCATACTGTCCCACGAGTCGCGAACATCGTCCGTAGTGCGCCACAGGTTGCCACCAACAGCCGCGCCCCAATTCTCCACGTCCTTTTTGCCGTACTCACAAAGGCTATAAACAATTGGCCGACCAGCCGCCAGCAATGCATCTCCCATTCTTTGATAAACAGCCCGGATCTGGTCGTCGCGGTAGATCTTCTCTGCGCTGCACCAGTCATACTTGAGAAAGTCGATGCCCCATTTTGCAAACTCATTTGCGTCTTGTTGCTCGTGACTGTAGCTGGTTAGGTATCCAGCGCAGTCGTAGGGACCCGGTGACGAATAAATACCAATCTTCAGTCCTTTGGAATGAATGTATTCGGCGAGCGCTTTTATGTCTCTGAATTTGTGGTTGGGCAGTAGGCGCCCTTCGCTATCGCGGCTGCCCTCCCAGGTTCCGTCGATGTTTACATAAATGTAGCCAGCATCGCGCATGCCGCTGGACACAAGCGCATCGGCCGCAGCGCGGATGTCAGATTCCGTCACGTTTTCGCCAAAGTAATTCCAACTGTTCCATCCCATTGGCGGAGTCCTGGCAAGACCGTTAAAGGGCACAACGTGCAGCGGCGGCGGCGCAATGTAGTTGACCTTGGGGATTTCGTCTTGAGGCAGAGCAGCCTTCGCTACAAAAGGCCGCCCAAACATGGTTCCGCGCAATTCGGCGTTTAGAAGATCGCCAACCAGGGCCGGTGCCTTTTGATCCCACGCATAAATCGCAAAGTGGTTTCCTGCGATTGTTCCACGAACATTCGTTTTTCCGGTCAGGCTTTCGAAGGTTCCAGTGATTACGCTCCCATTCTGGTTGAGCACAATGATCGCTTGTTCCCGATGTCCGTTCCACATCTTCTTGCCATAGGTAGACCATCGACCGGTCATTCCCTGTTCACACGCACTGCCGTTGAACAGCAACCATCCGATTAAGAAAAGAATTAGTGGCCGATTGGCCATCTTCGGCGTCTCGACAGCGATCATGAACCTTTTCTGCAGCATCTTTCGTTCTCTTCGATTTCTCTCCGCGATCCTGAACAATCTACGTTCGCTTCTGCGCCAGCTAGTACTGCGACCGCGTAGTTTCGTGATTTCCCAGGTCCCCAAAAGCGAGGGACTTGGGGCACCCAGATTCATGGGCGCAACTACGAAATCACGAAGTCGCGGTACTAGGTCTCTGACCGCTTAAATTTGCACCAATGTGGGTGCCCCATCCTTTCCGCAGTTCCATCGCGGAAAGGGTGGGAAAGCACAAAATCGCGCGGTCAAAGAACTAGTGATAGACCCTGATGTAATCCACGTACATATCGACGATGTTTCCGTAGCGGGAGAGATCCACGGGCCATCCGCCGCCTGTGGCAAGATTGACCATGAAATACGTGGGATCGTGCACGGCGAGAGGTGAAGCAGGCAATCTCAAGATTTCAATGTTGTCGAGGTAGAACACGAACGTATTGGCGGTTACCAGCAACCCGTAAGTATGGGGGGTATCTGCCCATCCGCCGCCTCCGCCCACTTTGCGCATATCGATAGGATTGGCTTTGTCGATGATGTTTGCGGTATGGTATCCCCACATGTGGGGCGTAACCATATACTCTCTCGGGGCGTTTGGGTGCTTGGGGCCATCGCCGCCGTAGGCCTCGATGATATCCAGTTCGTCGCTCTTGTCGCCCCATTTGCCATCTTTGTATTCATCGGTCATTGTCCACCACGCCGGCCAGGTTCCGATTGCATCCGGAGCTATGAAGCGGCACTCCATGTAATAGGGAGCTTTTACCGTGAATCCCGTCGCGTCTCGCGAGTTGATTGATGAGATCAGCCCGGTTGTGTTTCTCAAAGCGTTGGCACGGATGATGAGGTAGGTATCACGCTGAAAAAAGGGGCCATCCTGCGTCGGATCGGAAAATGGTATTTGGCTGAAATCGAGACCGTCAGGTTTGTGTGCTCCATATCGCGCCCCATAACCAGTCCCGGAAATAGAGAGGGGACCATCGAAATCATCCTCGAAAACCAGTGACATTCCTGCTGCTCCAGGAGGTACTGCCTTGGGAATCCCCTCATTCCACGGCACTCCGCCGGTGTTATAGAGCTGCAGATAGCAGGTGTCGACGTAACCGTCGGAAATGCGCTTGCCAGTAATGCGTACCATAATCGGCCCGTGCGGATACCGATCGGCGTGGAAGTCGAAAGATCCGGAGCCTTTGCCGTCGAGCGAAATAGAAGCTACGGTTGAGTCGGAGCCATATTGACCGCCCGGCAGCCAGCTTTTCGCTTTGAGAGGGTTGTTGTATCCCACGGCACTAACGTGGATAGGAATTTTGCCGTGTACATCGGAGCGATAGTCCGGAGAAGTAACAGCTATGACTTGGGCGTTAACGCGCGGCATGGCCGCGAATGAAAAGAAAAGAATAAAGGCAACGATGAATCGACTTCTCTTCATTCAGCAATCTCCCTTGACTTCTGAAGAGGGCAAGATGAGGCCGTTCCTGGCCGTTTGTGATAAGAATGTTTCACTGTGCGACATCTCCGGATAGCGACGGCGGTGCATCCTCCGGGGCGCTTCCCCACTGCTCTTGAGGTGGGAGTGTTTGCTCGCAGGAAATGTGAAGCGGTAGTAAGCCGCTTCAGGGGTTGCGGTGCACTCTGCCTTGACGCCCCAGGTCAACAAGTCCGCTTCGTAGTAATAGGGCGTCGACACTTCAAAGTCGTGATCGAAGTCCGATGCGTACTCATCGGGAGAGGCGCCGATTGGACCCACGGAAGCCATCAGTTCGGCGGGGCCGGCTGGAAAGCCAAAAATCTTGTCGGCGAGATAGCGGTCTGTGATTCCCGGTGTTGTGATGGGAAAAAGCTGGGCCATTCCGTAGGGAAACTGAACGGCAGGGAGGGTTGCAGTGAGTAACTGGCCGATGCCCCCGATGTTCGGCGCAACATAATCGACCGGCTCTTTGGAGTGCAGTGCGGCCTCGGAGACGGGACTGGCAAGCCAGATACCAGCGAGGGTCAACACCACCATGTTCGTTCGTATCATCGCTGTTCTTTGTACCGTTAGTCAGGAATTATGTGAATCGTCAATAAGAAACCGGCTCCGGATTGTTGCCGGTCCTCACGAAAGCCCGGCCATAGCGCTACGCGGAATAACCAGAAGCATACTTGTTGTTCCCAGCGAACCATCCATGACCTTCGGGAAAGGCCTGACCGCGATCGTCACTCATCTTCCGCGAGCGGGGCTCCGGTGCAAGGGTCGATCTTCAGCGGATGCGGGTCTGTCTTTTTCGGCCAGATATACGGATGTTTGACCAAGTCTTGCTTCGTGCCAACCTGGATCTTGGTTGACCACTTCGAGGTATTCTCGATCGGCTCAATCATTCCGTCCAGAGTGAAACGCAATGGTGGTCTCCAGAACTGAAGGTCGTGCCCCTTCACGCCATCGGGCCTTGAGCCCCATCGATCCGCCATCCACAAAAATGCTGGGCCCGCCGGGGTGAGAACCTGTGCGACAAACGTTTGCTGCGCCGTCACAAGAGGCCGGCCGTCGGCTTGTCGATTGATATTCCCTTTTTCGGAATAAGGTCCAAGGGGATTGGATGCGGTGAGAACTCGAACGCCACTGCCGGAAGAGCAGAAGCAGCAGGTTGAGTCGAACAAGGCATAATAGCGATCGCGATTGCGGAACAGAGCCGGTGCTTCGCAACCGAGGGCGAGCACACCGCTCGTATCGTTTGTCACACCAAGAAAGTCGGGGGTCAAACGCTGGATTCGGATTGAATGGTTCTGACCAATCGTGGTGTAGATGAAGTAGCCAGTGCCATCGCTGTCGACGAACAAACTGCCGTCGCCGATTCGGTCAGCGTGTCCTGCGACATTGACTCCCATATTTACAATCTTGAATGGCCCCACAGGGGTATCGCTGGTCGCCACGCCCGCCTTCCCCTCCCATAGCGCGGGATACCAGTTGTACCAAAGTACATACTTGTGCGTGACCGCGTTGTGGACGACATAGGGACGATAGTAGACACCGACAGGAGGAGATTCGAGCAACTCGCCGTCAAATTTCCAATCCTTTAGATTGCGCGAACTGTAAACACGAAAGCGGTTGTTGATGCTGTAGCCTGCGCTTTTTCCGTATGCAGTCCCGTAGAGGTAGTAGCGTCGGTCAAAATACTTGAGGCAGCCATCATGCGCGTCAAGAATCTCGCCATTGGCGTCGCGTCGCGGCTGCAGATTTTCAATTCGAATGTTTTGGAAATTGGGGTGCTCACTGGCCGCGCATGACGCAGACATGGCCAGAGCGATAAATGCTGCCAGAAAGTGGCGCCTCGCGGCGGGTCGTTTGCCCGCACGAAAGGTCAATAGTTTGGAGTGGAACAAGTCTTGGGCGCGATCTTCCCGCATATCGTGTCACTCCTCTCTTTTCGATGCACCGCTCTTCGAGCCAACTCACCGTTCAAAGCTCAGCTTTGTTTGACTGAGGTGCGCGGGTCATTGCTCCAGCCGTGAAGCAGTTCTGGATGCAATTGCCCGATCCACCTTGCCGCGGCAATCATACTGGCTGCACCGGCCTGGCGTACCGTCACCCACTCAGGCTTGCTTCCAAATGGTGAGTGAGAGTGATCGAAGGTGCAGTTCGTCGAGTTCCAGCAAGGGCTTGAGACGTCACCGGCTCCCTGTTCATTGATGATCTCCCTCGCCGTCCGGATAATGACACCTCCGTACTGTTTCGGATTCAAGGGAACAACGAATTTGGTCCACCAATAGCACCCGAAGCCATTCACATTGGTGTCAAAGAGGTTCATCACTACAGTGCCTGAACCATTGGCTGCCTGTTCAACGTAGCCATCGGGATAAACGCGGATAAATGCATCGGCGGCCCGAATGGCCCTGGCCCTGAAATCTCGAAGCTCCGGATTGACCTGGCTGACATCGCCGCCCGCCTTTTCAGCTTGCTCAAACATTGCGTAAGCTGCAGTCATCATCATGTGCGTGGAGGTGAACAGGTCATGGTGGAATGTGCACTTTGCATCTGGAGGGGGTATCTTGTCGCCGTATCCAAAGTTGCACTCTTCCTCGAACAGATCCTGTGCCACTCCGAACTCAGCTCCAGCAATATTCTTTCGGCCAGGGCCGGAGCTGTGCAGATAATTTTCGACAAAGTTATAGTATTTCGACCCGATCGCGAGGCAGTTTCTTGCTTTTTGCGCGTCCACAGTGCGAAGCGCGTCAAATAAGCCCAGTGCGCCAATGATTTGGGCAGACATGTAGATGGAATATCGGTCCTGATGGTCGTAATACATCAACCCACGGGAGTTCCGCTGAAAGTCGACTGCCCATTGCTTGTCCAGGTTGACCAGGGTTTGGTATGCGATGTTGAGGAATTTTTCTTTCTCCGCATGCTGATAGATTTGCAAATACAGGTTCACAACCCACCCGGAGTCATCGCACCAGATGCAGAAATGGGAGGGAGGTTTTCCAATGGGTTGATGGGTTGCCATGTCCCAACCGGGATAGGTCTCGCAGAGAGCCAGGTTGTCCTTGCCGCTGTAGGTGTGCTCAATCCAATTGGAGAAGTCGCGGACCACTTTGAGATAACTCGCCTGATTAGTCGCTTCGTAGTTGATGATTGCGCTTTGAATTGACTGGGCACCTTGCCATCCATTCTGATCGGGTGTGAGACCTGAGTCGTGAGGATTGCGCCAGAAGTCAGTGCTTACTGGATTGCAGGTGCTGTTTGCGATCAGGTAGTTAAAGACGCCGTCTGCCGCGGAGCCTATTGAGATATGGTCTGACACTTGCATATTTGGATCGAGCTTGCTGCCGTTGGAGCCGCCTTCTGCGGCAAATATAGGTGGTGTTGGAAGCAAATGACCGGCTGAAACCAGGATCCCGGTGCGAAGGATATTCCGGCGTGACAGTTCTGACATGATTGACCTTTAGGTTACTAACTTCATAAGTTGGGCTCGACGCGCTTCGGAGAATTGACAAAGACTGGATAACCGAGAGAATTATCCGCGAAGGGAACAGTTTGTTCGCACAAAGTATCTCGATGGGCCGTCGTAAACAAAGTGCTGCAATACACGACTACCATTCTTTGAAGACAGTTATGAATGTGGAGATGAAATGACGGGCGCTTTGCAGCGCCCGTCCAATGGTTAAAGAGCGTACGGCGCTAGAATTCGAAGCGTGCGCCAACCTGGCCCACACGGTTGGAATACTGCAGTCCCGGCGCCCAAGCAACGCCGGTTACATCGCCGAATGTACTGTCATTGATACCCATATCAGGTGCGTTGAAGTAATGGCGGTTGAACACGTCGAAAAAGCCTCCGCGTATCTCCGCCTTGTAGCGGCCTTCGCTCCCGATGCTGAAGTGCTTGAGAAGGCTCATGTTCTCCGCAGCGGGAGCCAGGTCCCACCGCCAATTGTTGAAGAAGAGCGGCGTATTGCCAAACGGGCTCGTTGGGGTCCCGCTGACAAACGCACTCGGACTAAAGTCGTTGTTACCCGCGGCCGTAGGGGTGCCTGGGGCGAATGATGACCTATGAAAGAAGTTTTTCATGCTGGTGGCTGTAGCTCCGTTCGCGAAGAAAGCCCTCTGGCCGTTCCCGCAGTTGTCGCAGCCTCCGAAGTAATACGGCAACTGATAGGAGGAGCGAACATCGCTCATTGGCAGGCCGCTGCCGTAGGCGCCGTAGTAGCCCAAGGTCCAACCGCCCACGATCTCATTCAGGACTGTTGAAGGGCTGTTCAACCATGCCTTTCCACGGCCGAGCGGCAGGTCATAGGTAAGATACCCCTTGGCCAATTGCCTTTGATCGTCTGCAACGGGCCACATTTCGTTGTCCTGGGGACTTTGCCAGTCCGTACCCCAGGTATTGCCGAAGTTCGTGGGAACGCCCCAGCTATCGGATGAGCTATTGGACGTGTACTTCGAGATCGTATAACTCCAGTCGACGAAGAGGCCATGGGTATTTCGGACCTTCAACTCCGCGACAAAGGAGTTATAGTTACTCTTGGACAGGTAAGCTGGGTTCCAATTTCCTCGAAATCGAAGTTATACTGAGCCAACTGCGGTTCAGGAGCAATGGCCGCATAGGCCGGCCCGTTAAAGCCGGCGAATGGATACGGCACTGTGACTCCGGCCTTCGTAGAAACGGCCGCAGCAGAGGCAGCACTGTTGATTGTTGTATTGACCTGGCCGCTCTGCAGTACTGCATTGTAGGTGTTCCAGTCGGGCGTGAAGCTTGCGGTGCGGCCCTGGCTGTAGTCCTGCAATGCTCTGCCAAATGTGCCCAGGTAGCGCGCGTCGAGCACCACATTCGGGGCTACTTCATATTCGACGCCGAGATAGAGTGTGTTCGTGCGGCCCAGCTTGAGGGCGCCCGGCAGGACATCCATGATGTTTGCACCGGCGTCGCCAAAGGCCGTGCTGGAGCTGGTCTTCTGATATGCGGCCGGGGTGCAGGGAGCTGCCGATTCCCAATTGTAGACATCGCTGCCGGGTATGGTATTGACGATACTGCAGCCTACACCATTCAGCGGGTCCTGGCTGCCCAAATAGTAGTCGGCAGCACCGGCGCCAACGGAGTTGGCCGGCACGTAGGTTAAGTTATAAGATCCCCTGGCAACCAGTTTGGGCGAAACGGAATACGCTGCGCCCAAGTGGGGACCGAACTGGTAAAGCGGGATATCCTTTTCAAAAGTCGAGCTCGAATTCTGGGAGAAGACCCAGGCGCCGCCGTATGGAGCCCAGTTGGGATTGACGGTGTTGACGTCCCAATTCTCCCATGCCGCATTCGGCCAGCGAATGGGTAACGTGAGATCCCAACGCAAACCGAGATTCAGGGTCAGCTTCGGTGTGACCTTGAAATCATCCTGCGCGAACAGGCCCATGTACTTCTGCCGCGGTATGTAGTAATTGGTCGGCTCGATGTAGGCATCCTGCGCCGTTCCCAGCATCATCGAAGCAAAGCTGCTTCCGACGTAGGGCGTCAGTCCCTGGTCGGTGGGGCCGCCCGCTTGGCTCTGAAAATCATATTCATCCCTGGTTTCCTGGTAGTTGTCTGCGTTTTCCTGCCAGGCTGTCCATTGCCATCCGAATTTTACGGAGTGACGGCCCTTCTGCCACTGCAAGTTATCGGCGTAGTTATACGCATTGTCATTCCAGTAAATATCCCAGGATTCGCCGAAGCTGCTGAAACCGACGCCGTTGACGGAATTGTCGTAGTTAACGAGGGGGAACGAATTCGGCGAACTGGCAAAGAGCCCAAAACCTGACGCCCCGGTGTAGTCGGGCCCGGGCGTGGGCGATTGCGTAGTAGCCTGCCTGTTAAAACTCGCCGAGGCGGTATTGATGAGATTTGGCGTGATCGTGTAGTTGTCGACGACGCGGGCAATATAGTTGTTTTCACCGTTGTCGAAGTAACCGCTGAAAGGGCCTACGTTTGCCGGGAAAGTCTCCCCGCTCTTGCTGAGGACGTTCCCATAGTTAAAGGAAGCGCTGATGCGGTGCTTCTCAGAAAAATTGTGATCAACCTTGACGTCGGCTCTGTACTCGTCCTCTAAAGGAGTGCCGGCATTCGAAGGGAAATTTCCGCTGATGATGCGGTTGAGCTTCGGCGCGTAGTATTTGGCGTAGGCGGCGGCAATATTTTGCGATATTGCGCCGACCCGAGCTTGCGGAATCTGGTTATTGGCGAATGGCGTGGCGCAAGTTACGCCACCGACCGTAGTCCACGTTGCAGGATCGAAGACTTGCCCATATTGATATGGATTGCCAGTGCAGGGGTAATCTATGGCCCGCCACCGCTCGGACTTGGTATGTTGCCCGTGCTCGCACCCATGGTGAGCAGCGGACTCAGATCGTAATTGCCATTTCCGTTCACGGTGACCATCTGGGTGAGCGGAACCGTTGACCCAGTGGGATTGAGGGTTTTATTGGTCTGATTGTAATACTCAAAGTCGCCGAAGAAGAAGGTGTGGTTCTTCCATAAGGGGCCACCGACGCTGCCGCCATAGTCGTTGAAACTATACGGTGCCCGAGGCACGTTGTAGTAATTGTCGATCCATTGATTGGCGTTCAGAACCTGATTCTGCAGATTCTCAAACGCGGAGCCGTGAAACTTGTTGGTGCCGGATTTGAGCGCAAAGACAATCGCTCCACCTCCCGTCTGGCTGAGCTCCGCATCGGTCACGTTGGTCTGAACTTGCATTTCCTGGATACCCTCCTGAACCGGAGGGATATTGTATCCCTGATTTCCCGCGGCGCTGGCGTTGGTGCCGTCGATAAACAGGGAGTTGGTAAAGGTCTGGCCGCCCGCCATGCCAATCCAGCTTTGAGTGCCCCCTAGCGTAACCGACGACTCTGACACGTTCGGAGCGGAGGCCATGAGAAGAGTGAAAGCGTTGCGACCCCCGCTGGCGTTCAGCGGCAGGTCCTCGATCGCGTCTGTCTCCAGGGTCATGGATTCAGTGGCGTTTTGCGATTCCATAGCCGGAGCCGCAGCAGTCACTGTGACCGTTTCGCTTGTCGCTCCAACGGTCATGATTACGTCGGCTCTCACCTCCTGGCTCGCCAGTGGTGAAATGCCGGTTTGCGTGTAGGTCTTGAAGCCGCTGTGGCGCACCTCAAGCGTATAAACACCCACAGGCAGATTGGGAATGCTGTAAACGCCGTCTCCGTTCGTGGGGCTGGTAAACGTCACCCCTGTGTCTTGATTCGCAACCGTGACGGTGGCCCCGGGCAGGACTGCTCCTGCTGAGTCTTTCACGGTTCCCGTAATTGTTGCCCGGCTTGTCTGGCCGTAAGCCAATGCGCAAACCGTCAACACCGCAAACAGCAACGTGCAGAATTTGATTCCTATTCCTCGCATCACTTGACCTTTCTCAACCGTCACCGGTCAATTTGGAATTTTGACTGCCTCCGCCTTGTCGGATCTAATCAGTTTCGGCCCGCGGCGGTAGTAGTTCTGAGCATTTCTCACTGACATCCGATGTCAGCACTCGCAAGTTTCGAACTCGTTCGGGACCCCTCACGTCTGTTAAAAGCCTCGGGAAAGCTAACGCCGCCCAGGGAAATTCTTGGGGCGACTGGGGTATGGCCTGACGCGTAAAGACCCTGTCTTCCGCTATAGAATTCCGAATCAGCCAAAAGCCTTTAGCGTCTCCGTTATGTTCTGAAAACCTTTTCAACGTTCGGCTTTTTCTGAATGTGTCCCCATCTTTGGCCTCGCCGAGCGCTCCAACCGCCCAATTCCGCCTTGCTCACGGTAGTTTTCGCGGCGTATCCTGATGAACGCAGAAAAGGATGCGGAATAAACTCGACGTTG
The DNA here is from genome assembly GCA_963732165.1 of uncultured Acidobacteriaceae bacterium. Taxonomy (GTDB): domain Bacteria; phylum Acidobacteriota; class Terriglobia; order Terriglobales; family Acidobacteriaceae; genus Telmatobacter. The sequence goes on along the minus strand of CAVSYM010000015.1, from coordinate 128,105 downwards.
GGAAGCTCCATTGATGTCTAATCGAGTTAACGCAACAGTGAGGAAACAGGTTACGGACGTCAACCAACTTATTTTTGATAGCGATACACGGTTGTTACCGCCATGTTAAACACCCACCCGAAGGAAAGTGAAAAGGCCGGCTCTATCGATCCGCAAATTTGTCTCGCAGAGGTCGACCGGCTCGTAAGGAGTCCGTCTCTTTCGGGAAGTGAAGCGCTTTGCAAGTTGCTGCAGTTCCTCGCGCAGCATACACTGAATTCCCCGGAAGACCATCTGAAGGAGTACGAAATTGCAACCCAGGTATTCGGTCGTCCAGCGGATTTCGATCCCCAGGCCGACTCGGGGGTCCGCGTACAGATGGGTCGCCTCCGCTCGAAGCTGGCGGAACACTACCAAACGGTAGGCGCAGCAGACCCCATTCAAGTTGAGGTGCCCAAAGGAGCTTACTCCCTTTCATTTCGGCAACGGGTCGTTACGTCAACCACAGATCCATTGCAGTTAAGCACCCCGGCCCCCTCTTCGATACCGGCGCGGAATGGGATGCGACTCACATTGCTCGTTGGCGCTGCCGCACTCATCTGCGTTCTCGCCGCGGCTGGCGTTTTGATCGCTGTCTCTCATCGATCACCAAGCTCATCCGACACCGCGGGCAATCAAGCAGCCCTGGCGGCTCCTCCCAGCCTGCGAACTTTCTGGGGGCCGTTTTCCAGGGCTCACAGGTCCCGTTTGTTATCTTCAGCAATGCACAGTTCGTTGGAAATCCTATTACAGGGATGCGGTATTACGATCCTTCAAAAGACCCTCGCGATCAAATCTCGCAACACTACACCGGAATTGGGGAAGTGATGGGCGTAGAGGAATTGGAAAGCCTATTCCTTCGTTTAGGGCGGCAAATTCAAATCAAGAGAGGCGGCTTGTTCACTCTCGACGATGCTCGCAAGAATAACCTGATTTTTGTGGGTTCACCGACGGAGAATCTCACCCTGGGCGAGATTCCTCAGAATAGCGGCTTTGCCTTCAGGCGGCTTCAAGTGGGACAAAATGATTGGGTTCAGGCGGTGATCGATCTGCGGCCACAGCCGGGCGAGAACCCCACGTATCTCCCCTCGCCGGAAACGCAGCCGATGCAGGTCGACTACGCAGTAATTACCTTGACCCACGGACTCGATCGTTCCCGTTGGACGCTTATCCTTGCAGGTGCATCGACCGTTGGCACCCAGGCTGCGGTCGACTTTGCCTGCGACCCCGATTCAGTCAAAGATCTTCTTCACCGGCTTGACATACCACTCGGCACCGGCATGGAACCTTTCGAAGCGCTGCTTCGAATCAAAGTGGCGAATGATGTTCCCCTCACCAGCGAGCTGGTAAAGTTCCGCAAGACCGAATGATTGTGCAAGGCGTCCTACGATCACAAGGCTTTGGTGGAGCAGTTTCTGGTTCGCCTGCCGATGGGCCTGAACCATGTGATCCGCTTCAAAGAAGAGTAACCATGGTACTTTACCGTACTTTGCCCGCTGGCTTGGCCCGCAGGCACTCGCGCGGGCCGCACCCATATGCCTGGGTGAAGACTTTATAAAACTGCGCATAGCTTCCGAATCCCGCAGCATATACCGCTTCTGAGAGAGTCGCCTGGTCAGCCTGACGGTACTGCTCAAAAAAGCGTGCCAGTCGCAGGGAGTTGCGGTAGCGATTGAGAGGCACGCCGATCTGGCGGTGAAATGTCCGGCTCAAATGCGATTTGCTCGTTCCGCAGGCCCTTGCCAGTTCGACCAAGTCCTGCTCATTCTCGTCCTCGCTCAAGAGTTTGAGCGCACGCCGCACGGCCGGATGCAAAGCAACAGCATCGCGTCGCGACTGGCCGCTGAACTGTTTGCTCCAGCAGAGCAGAAGCAGATAATGCAGCCCCGCATTCAGCGTGTCCGGGTCGTGGTGCGCGAAATGAAAATTCGACGCCGGACCGAAGCCGGCCTCCCGGTTCAGCAAATCCGCATCCAGCGAACTATGCATTAATGAATCCAATACCTTGCAAACCAGATCGAAGGATTTGGGGTCAAGCACCGTGCTCAGAATGTGATCGCCCTGATCTGGTGCGCGCTTGAGCTCCTCATATGCGGGTGTATGGCACGATTTGTCAATCAGAGAAGGCTTGAACGCCACCACGTAAAACCGCGCGTTATCTGACCGGTCCACCAATTGATGTTCCTGCTCGGGAAAAAGCCACAGAATGGTCCTTGGCGAAAACGTAAACCGGCAGCCGTTCATTACGTAGGTGATGGTTCCCTGGACAACCAGGTTCAACTCCAGTTCAGCATGGTGATGGGATTCGATTCTCTGTAAATTTCGTGCGGATTCTGCCAGGTAAAGCAAACCGTCATACTCGCGATCGAGTTTCAGGTTCACCCGCATTACGACAATATACGAAAACTTTTGATCACTTGTCGAGAAGACAAGGCGATGGCGTCTCTGTCATCGTGAAGCAGAATCGGCCGGTGGCCATGGCAACCTTCCCCTTGACTACACGAGCTTTTGGGCATCTTCCGTCAGGCGAATCCGTCGAGGCATGGACGCTGTGCGGGGCTGGCGGCCTCGTGCTTGAAGTCATTACTTACGGAGCAATTGTCACTCAGTTGAAGGCGCCTGACAGAAATGGCCGCCTGGCTGATGTGGTGTTGGGATTTAATAACATCGACTCCTATTTGGCGGATCGCGCGTATGTCGGCGCCGTGATCGGCCGAGTCGCCGGTCGCATTACCGGAGGCCGGTTCAATCTGGAAGGCAATACGTACGAACTCGCGCGCAACGAACCTCCCAATCACCTTCATGGCGGCTTCGCGGGATTCAGTACGAAGGTCTGGCACGCCTGCCCCCAAAACGATTCGCACGCACCCTCGCTCAGCCTCATGTACAAAAGCTTGCATGGCGAAGAGGGCTATCCCGGCACGGTCGATGTCGTGGTTGCCTTCACGGTCAGGCACGACAATGTCTTGCTGGTAGAAACTAAAGCGAGCGCGGACCGCGCCACCCCGTTCAGTCTTACCTTTCATCACTACTTCAACCTCGCCGGAGAAGCCGCAGGATCAATTGCGGATCACGAGCTTCAGATTCATTCCAGCGAATATGTTCCGACCGACGAGTGCATGGCCCTTCTCGGCCGTCTGGAACCGGTTGCCGGCCGCGAAAATGATTTGCGCCGATCGCGCAATCTCGGGGACGTTCTCCCGCTTCTGATTGGTAGCCATGGCGATCTGTATTGCATTCGCCGGACCTCGCAGCAGCGCGCTGAATCGCAGTTGACCCCGGCTGCCCGCCTCCTTCATCCGGGTAGCGGGCTCGCGCTCGAAGTTTCCACCACTGCGGACTATCTGCAACTGTATTCCGGCTCCGGTCTTGACGGATCCGCAGTCGGAAAGTCCGGCATACCTTACGCGCGTCACGCGGGCGTTTGCCTCGAGTGTGAAGGCTATCCCGACGGAGCTAATGTCCCGCAAATGGGCGATATCATCCTGCGTCCCGGCTTTCCGCGGCGCGAAACCACGGCCTACGCTTTTCAAGTCGCGTAATGAACTCTTCCCAAGGAGGTCCGCTGGAAATGAGTAGTTCCTCAAACGCCGCCTCCAGTTCAAGGCTCCTCCGCGACTATAGCCTCACCGGCAAAAACTCTCTTCTGGCCGTCGAGAACGGGCTTGCCGAGGCCGAGTGGTATCAGTGCGCCGTGCCGCGCGAAACCATGCGCAGCCTTCTCGAGCGCCGAGACGGCCCTGCCATTCGCGACACGATCCTCTGGTTCGCCCTCATCTTTACGAGCGGCTTCGCAGTCATCTCGCTATTGCATACCGTCTGGGTCATCTTTCCCTATGCCATCTACTGCGTGCTCTATGCGTCCACCTCGGATTCGCGCTGGCATGAGTCCGGTCATGGCACCGCATTCAAAACCGACTGGATGAACAGCGTACTCTATGAAATCGCTTCGTTCATGGTCATGCGCGAGTCCACGGTCTGGCGCTGGAGCCACGTGCGCCACCATAGTGACACGATTATTGTGGGGCGCGATCCTGAAATCGCCGTGCCTCGCCCGCCTGACCTGGCTGCGATCGCCATGTCGTTCTTCAATCTCCGCGTCTACCCGAAATATTTTAAGCGGGTTCTGCTCCACTGCTGTGGCCTAATGGCGGCGGAAGAAGGAGTTTTTATTCCCGCGTCGGAGTTTCCGGCGGTTTACCGCAGAGCCTGGGTCCACGCGGCCATCTACGCTGCTGTTATCGCACTTTCTATCGGCACTCGCAGCATTGTACCGCTGCTCTTTATCGGCCTGCCGAATCTATTTGGCTCGTGGTTGTATGTCACCTATGGCCTCACGCAGCACGCAGGGCTGGCTGAAAATGTCATCGACCATCGCCTTAACTGTCGAACGGTCTACATGAATCCTGTTCACCGGTTTCTGTACTGGAACATGAATTATCACGTGGAACACCATATGTTCCCGTTGGTGCCCTATCATGCGCTGCCCAGATTGCACGCGGCTGTCAAAGACGACTGCCCCGCACCCTATCCGAGTCTTTTCGCCGCCTGGAGCGAGCTAGGCCCTGCCCTTCTCAGGCAGGCGAAAGACCCCGCATACCACATCAAACGCAAGCTCCCGGAGTCCAGGAACCGTTCCGGGGCAACCTTTCAATCATCGCTCGTAAAGCCAGACGCGGAGGGATGGATCGAGGTCTGCAGGACCTCCGCCTTGGGACACGGCGAAGTGCTTCGCTTTGATCATGACCGCCGGACCTACGCCCTTTATCGGGACGCGCAGAGCTGTTTGTATGCCACTGATGGTTTCTGCACTCACGGAAACACCCATCTTTCCCAAGGCCTCATCGTGGGAAGCATGATCGAGTGTGCGAAACACAACGGACGCTTTCATCTAGACGACGGCTCACCTGCTCGTGCTCCTGTCTGTCGTGGTCTGGCGACATATCCCATCGAGGAGCGCAACGGTTCCCTCCACATAAATCTCGCCCGCCCCGGTGGCGCTGGATTCCGTGAGCCGCATGCCTATCGCTTTCGCGTTCTCAGCAATCGAAGTGTCGCCACCTTCATCAAGGAACTGGTCGTTGAACCCGTGGATCTTTCGGAGAAGATTGCCTTCATGCCAGGCGACTACCTGCAGCTCGATATCCCCGCCTACGACGCGATTCGCTTCCACGATTTCAACATTCCTGAGCCCTACGCCTCTGTCTGGGAACGCCAGCATATCTTCGATTTCATCGCCCGAAACCCGGATGCAGGCCGCCGCAACAATTATTCGCTCGCCAGCAATCAGGCAATGGACCGGACCTTGTGCTTCAACATTCGTATCGCCACGCCGCCCCAGGGTCAGGACTGCGCTCCCGGAGTCGGCTCGAGCTACATCTTCAGCCTCAAACCCGGCGACATCATCTCCGGCATCGGCCCCTTCGGGGATTTTCACATTAAGGAGACGCAGCGAGAGATGGTCTACATCGGCGGCGGCGCTGGCATGGCTCCCCTTCGCGCCCATCTCTCACATTTGCTTGAAACCGGCCAGAGCGCCCGCAGGATCAGCTATTGGTACGGCGCGCGATCGCGGCAAGAAATCTTCTATGACGGCTACTTCCAGGATCTAGCTGGCCGGCTTCCGAATTTCTCATTTCACGTCGCGTTGTCCTCGCCGCTGCCCGAAGACAGCTGGACCGGCTTCACAGGCTTCATACACGACGTCGTCCACGGGCAATATCTCGCAAGTCACGGCAATCCGCGCGCCATCGAATTCTACCTGTGTGGTCCACCCATGATGATCAAGGCATGTACTCGAATGATTGAAGGCTTCGGCGTTTCCGCTCAACAGATCGCGTACGACGAATTCTAGCCCACATTTTCATTTTGAAGTTGGCGCCAGCGACAAATTCTGATGATGGCCAGAGAGTCTTGGTGCAAAGTGTGATGAACGGACTTAGCTTTCTTAGAGAAACAGCAGCAAGCAGAATCGCATTGGGATGGTGCGCAATGGAAACCTGAAGGATCTTATCGTTGCTGGGTGACGTGCCATAAATAGAGAACCGGGGACAACTCTCGTCCGGCTCTGCGCGCCTATGCCTTGCGCATTCAAGGCGCGAGTGCCGCAGTTTGTCCAAAGCAACGCCAGAGCAGTTTGATACGGAAGGTCCAGGCGCATGGACCAGCGCTAAGGACAGATTTGGCGCTGTGACGACGATCAGGGTTCGCTCTGACCAGGCCTCGAACATCGAAATCCACTGAACTAAAATGTCTCGAATTCCGCAATTCAAATGGCTCCTTCGTCTTCTAGCGGTTGTGGTTTTGCCGGGAATGCTGCCGGCTACGATTCCGCTCAGCGCATTCGCGTCGACTGCTCCGCAGACCTGCATTCAGACCGATCGCTGGATGGAGATCGATCTCTACTGGTTCAAGCAGCACGATAAGGCCAGCAGCGTAAGCCAGTTCTGGGATCGATTTCGTCCACTCTTCGATGGCGTTTGTGGTTACCGCGGCGTGATTCTCAACGTGGGGTGGACGGTAGGTCCGGTGATGGAATGGTCAGGTAATCCCGACCAGAGAATCTCATTGCCCACCGGGAGCGGAGAAAGCCAGTGGGTCGATGAGCATAAAATGCTGACCGGCACGACTGCGCAGCGTGAAAAGCTCTTTGAGGAGCGGTTCGCCAGCCCTGTCGTAATCAAGAGGCGCGGCTACGACCCCTGGACATATGGCGACGTGAAGCATCTCTCTGCGGCGCTGAAAGCTGAGGCAGCCAGCGTTGGCATACGGGGTTTCAAGGTCGGAATTCTGACGTATGCGTGGACCAATGCATATGGCGAGGAGGCTGCATGGGTAAAGCGCCATCCTGAGGCCTTCACAAAATCCTCCTTTCACCAGGAAGGTTGTTTTGATGTTGGCAGGTACTTTGATCCGGGTGCGCACTTGCACGCTGACGACAGGCCCCTGGGCGGATTGCCTGACGGCATTCCGGAAGGCATGCCGGTGCACCAGGCATTCGCTGCGCAATGGGGCAGTCTGTCGCACGCTTTGGGTCTTGACGCAATCATGTTGCGAGACTCATTCGGGTTGCCGCTCCCATATCAGCGCGGCGGGCCTTGGGGGCCGGTGGCTCCGTCGGCAGCAGTGATCCACAAAGCAAGGCAGGACGTGGAAGACCTGGTGCGCGAGACCAAACTGGCAAATCCCGCCGCTCTCGTGATGATGTATTCGAGCGGCGCCAGCGCGATTGCCGATTGGCGCTCAAATGGCCTGGATCTGGAAGCCTTGGCCAGGCAGGGTTATCTTGACATATGGGTCGACCAGACCTGGGCCGGCGCATGGAATGAGGTGGGGGTGCGCGATCACGCCTTCTGGAACGCGCCGACGAAGGGATGGACCTATCAGCTTGCCTACATGCTCACTCATGCCGCCATCCTCGCAGACACCAAGGTTCGGCATTACTCCCTGGTGGAGACCTTCGACGCGTGGGAGAGCTGGGATGTGATTCACACCGCTCCGGAAAAGCTGCGCTGGGGCATCTGGGCGTATTCCCATGCGGCCGTGAAGACGCCTCAAGGATTAAAAGTTCCAGCGGGGAGCTACATCTCGTGGGCCAACCAGGGCGAGCGCCTGCTCGGTGAGAACGACGTCCGGTTCCTCACCACAAATATCAATGACGCCGTGGCCGACGCTCATCATATGAGCGACGTGATGGGGCCGACCCTTGTCTACAATCGAGCTGCGATGCAGTGGCAAGCCGAGCATGCATCCCCCGACGGACAAATTAACGAGTGGCTCGATGAGCAGGCTGGCTCACTGATCAAGTGGCCTGTCCCCATCCTATCCGCTACGCGCATGGAGTGGCTCCCGCAGGTCCGCTCCGACTTATTTGTGGTGCAGACTCCGGTTCATCTTCCAGCCCCGCAGTTGAGCGAATTGGTCAAGCTAATCAGCGCAGGACAACCAGTCGCTCTGCTTGGCAGCGCGGCCAGCGGCATCGATCCGCGATTGGCGGCGCTGGCGGGACTGCGAGGAGATTTTGACGCTAAGCCCGTCGAGGTTCAATTTTGCCGCGGAGCGACCCGAACAGACGGATTTGTTGAGGGCTCTGAGGCATCGTTCAACTCTTTCTGCTATCCACAGCACATTGAGGCTTCGCCATCGTCGCAGGTGATCTACACCGCTGACGGCATTCCACAGCTGACGCTGGGGGCTACCAAAGAAAAACGAGTAATGGTATGGAACCCGCCAGATCTGCGATCGACTGAGGGGAAGCCACTCTCGTGGATATGGGGAAACACCGGCACTCCATACGCATTGGCTGCAGGCGTAATGAACGAATTGCTCAAACAGCGAGCCTGCCTCCACGCAAGAGAAAGCGACTTGAAGCAAACCATGAACATCGCCGCCTGGCGGACGATCGACGGACGCATCCGCATTTTGGCCGGCAATTTGGAAGAGGGCCTTCGCGACGACGCGGATTTGTCACGCCACGCGGTCCTCGAGATTCCGGCAAGCTGGGGTGCAACGCAATGGAAAGATCAGTGGACGGGACGTGTTCTTTCCACTCATGGCCTGGCTCTTTCTGTGGATCTGCCGCAGGCAGCTTCGATGCTGATGGAAGAATCGAGATAAGAGGAACGACAAATATGCCGAATAGCATTACCCGCCGTGAGTTCCTCAGAACCTCTGCCGCAGTCAGTGGAGGCCTTCTTTTGGCAGGCCACAGGAAATCTTCAGCGCAGGACGCTGCGCTGCAAAGCGTCTTACCGGCGATCGGCGCAGCCGCGCAATCTCCCAGCTGAAAGACATTCATAATCCGTACGCCTCCGTTTACTACGGGCCCTTGTTGTTTTCGTTTCCAATTCCAGCGGAATCGCCGAATCGGGAAGTTCCCGGAATCAAGTCGAATTACGCGATTCACGTAAATGGCAGCATGCCCGGCCCCAGCGAAGCCGAAGTCTTCCGCGTATCCGGTTTTTCTTACGATCAGTGGCAGTGGAGTCCATCCACCCCGCTTCAACTTGGAATCAATGCGCACGAAGTAGCGTGGACGCCGACGGAGTTGCAGCCGCTTCCTGACAAGTTAATGAGAGGAACACCCACGAGGATTGTGCTGGTGCCCTATGGTTGCAACAAATTCGGTGTGTCAATGTTTCCGCGAACTTCATAGGACGCAGGCCGCCCGCCAGCTTCGTGGCGCAGTTAGAGGTTTTGCCGCCGTTTGACCATGGGGAAGGTGACCCGGCGCAGGCGCGTGTTTCTCGCGCCCATGGGCACCAGCGTAACTGCGGCCGGTGCGCCATCGTTGAGAAGCATCTTGCCCGAGAGAAACCCACTGGGATTGTCGAGCGGATAGTCGGGGTCGGCGTTCGCTTCCGATCCGGGCACAAAGCCAAATCCCGTGGCACGCTTATCGGCGGGGAGCGCAAGATCGAACTCCGCATCCCGAGATTTGTTGACGTAGTAGTCCTTGAACTCAAGCCGGGCGTATGTCTTCACAGTTTCAGTTTCGCCGCTCACCGGCAGCACATAGATCAGCGGACCACATTGGAGCGCGAACTCGTTGTCCAGTGCCGGAAGCGCGCGAACGGTCTGTTTGAAACGGATAGAGATCGAATCTCCAGCGTTCCATTGCTTGCGGACTTGCCAGAAGGAACCGGCGCGGCGAATGTCTGCGCCTGGACAAACGATCTCGGTGCCCCGTGACCACTCGGGATCGCGGAGCCATTGGCAGAAGCGCAGCGGCGCCTCGGGATGCAAGATCATTTCCAGATCGCCTGAGTATGGGTACTTCGTCCGCTCCTCAATGTGGATGGGAACACCTTGCAGCCTTGTCTGGACAGTACATGGCCCGTAGAGCGTCGCAGCAAGAGCTGGCTCAGGCCCCGCCGGCCGCATCCACGCGTTGCTGATGAAATACGGCGCAACACGAGTGGAATTGGGCACGCAGCAGACGGCGATCTGCTGGTGCGTGGGCGAGAATCGCTGCCGCTTACCGATCTCGTCGTGAACTGAGAGCCGGTTTTCTTCGGAGCAATAGAGAATCGCCGACCCATCCGGCTCGCGCGAACCCTGCGCAGCGTTGAACCAGAGATGCTCGGCGGCTTGGAAGTAAGCGGCATCTCCAGTCTTCTGCCCGGCATTGATCAGCGAGAATTGCCGCTCAAGGATGGCGCAATACTCGTAACCGACATTCCATGGATGCGGCGGAGCGTCGACGTTTTCTTCGCTCACTAGAGCACCACTGGGCATGGTAAAGGCGTTCATGGCCGCAATGGCGTTTACGCCCATCTTCAGATACTCCCGGTCGCCTGTCGCCGTCCAGAACCAGAAAGGCATACGCATGCTCTCTGCTACTGTGGCCCCGTGACCATCCGCATAGCAGCGCTGAAACTTCTGGTCGACGAGCGGCTGACGGAAGAACTGCGCCAAGTTCGCCCGCTCACGATAAAGCCTGAAGGCAAACTGCAGATATTTGCTGTCACCGGTTTTCGCATACAGCGGTTCGAGAATGTCGGTGTACATTGCGTCGTGTTGCGTAAGGTTGACGCTGCTCCGCATCGCATACCCTGCCATGGTGCAATCAACGGCGCGCCTTACGGCGCGGAACACTTGTTCGTCAGAGTTGGCTGCGGCATAGGCAAGCAGGCCACGAAAAAGACAGGTCTGCGTCCACAGTTCGCCGTTGCCCCCGTACCGGAGCTCGGGAGAAAAGATGCCAATGTAGCCGTCGGCGTCCTGCGACGCGAGGATATGCTTCACATACGCGTGGGCATTGGCCATCGCCTGCGAATCTTGGGTGAGACATGCAAGCATGATGTGGCCGCAGCGCCAGTTGCCTTCGCTCTCACCATTCCACCAGGAGTCGGCGGCGGCATTTCCATTGTTCGACTTTCCCGGGCGGTTGCGGCCGGAGGCGAAGATATCACTTGACGCCTCATGGCATAGCTCATCCAGGCATCCGGCAAAGCCCTTTTGCAGATCGCGGCGCATCTGTGCAAGGATCCAGCCCCCGGGCTTGACTTCACCGAACCGGAGCGGAGTGAAGGCCGGTCGGGCGTGGCCAGCCGCGGACGCTGAACTAGAAACAGGTGGCTTCGGAAGCGGTTCCCCAAGCCCGACTTCACCAGCTTGCAGCAAGACGCCACCCGTTGCTGCCACCACTAGTTTGATTGAGCTCCGTCTGTTCACTTCCCTAGCCTCATTGCTTTCGAATCTGCGCCATCCTTGCAAGTCCGTTCGCACCGCTTGCTTAAAATGTAGCCGCTGGTTCCCAGAATACCGGCAAATATCACGTTGCGCGCGTCTTCCACGCTACAGTTTGCCGTGCGGATGGTCCTCTCTATTTGTGCTCAAAACTAATGTAATTTTGTCTTCAGTTTTAGTGTGTGCGGTTTTTCCTGCCAGATGGTTTCGGTTATGCCGCTATCAGAATTCCGCACGCACAATCCTCATGGCATTGCGTGCAGTCGAATGTGCACCCGCGGCAGTTGCCACTGCATAATCCCGTCGAATCGCTTCTCTGCAATTTGCTAGTTGAACAAGAGCCGGCCGATGACAACCGCCGACGACGAAGACCACCCGTGGAGCCGGGCAACCTCGGTCCGTTCAACAGGGCACCAGTGTCCACCCTGCACCCCGTTGTATCGCTCCCACGTGGTTCCCGTCTTTTCCCAGGTCGTCACGACGTTTTCAAGGTAGCAACGATTGATTTTGCGCGCCACTTCAGGAAATCCGTACTGCTTTAACGATAGCGCGACGATGATCTGCTGTGGCGGCCATGACTCGGGGTAAGCCCACTCGAGTGCCTTGAATTCGGGATGCGGATTTGGATAGTCCTTGTCAGTGAAGGTCAAGCCATAAGTATGATCAAACCGTTGCAGATGGCCGACAGCTCGCGCGGCTTGCGCTTTTGAGGCGATACCCGCCCACAGCGGCCAATATCCGTTCAACGAATAATACGAAAGCCGCATCTTGCGCACGTAATCATACTCAAAGTAGAACCCCTGGCTCTCATCCCAGCAGTAGCGGTTGATCAGATCCGCCTGTTCATTGGCTTCTCTGTTCCACTTCTCAGCTTTGTCATGCCATCCAAATCGTTCCGCGAGTGCGCTAAGCACCATGGCCTGCCGAATCAAAGCGCAATTGATATGGAGTGGCACGCAGCGGCGGATGTCCCCATCGAAGATGGGAGTAAAGTCCAGTCCGGACTCGCACTCCGCCGCTAACTGAGGACCTTCGGTCGAACTTAGATCCGATCCGGTCCCGCTGTCGCGGCATGTTGAAAGTCCGACGGGCGTGATGTGATCCGGACCTTTCCAATATCCCGTGTAGGAAAGTTCCAGATTGGAATAGGCGAGCAGCGCCAGTTCATCGTCGTCTTTGTGCTCGTTCAAGTAGTTCTCAACGCTCCAAGCTAACAGCGGCGGCTGGCCCCGGGTCAGGTAAAACGTACGATTCCCATTGAGAACCTTGCCGAACCGCTCGATCATGAAAAGCTGATCCAGAATATTCCATCGCACAATATCGGGACGATTGTGAGCGAGAAGTGCCAGGTTGATGAATTGAGTATCCCAGCCATATATCTCAGGAAATGCGCTCTCAGAGCCTCCGGCAGTGATGTAAGGGAAAGGAAGATAGATTAAGGTCTTATCGGGATCGTTACGGATCTCTTTCTCAGTCGCATAGTGCAAATCGCCGGCCCACCAGCCGCGGATGGTATCGTCCAGCTTCTGCCAGCGGGCCTTTAAATCGTCACTATCTCCCGCGTCGGCGCCATTTCCATCTGCTGCTGTTAAAAGCTCGCTCCGGCAATTGCCGGCTGCCGTCGCAATTGCGCCCGCTATGGCCAATCTTGCAAACGAACGACGATTCATATTTTCACCCGTGCCTTACATGGGGTCATTGCGACCACCGGACGGTAACGTCGAACAGGACTCTGTGCAGTCCGCGCGCAAATTAAATAACTGATGTTCAATCGATATTAGGTTCTTCAAAAAGTCCTGTCAACGGAATAACATAATGACAGCTCTGACATGATTCACAGCTACTTTCGCCGTAAAGGTCGCACGCACAAATGTCAGTCCGGACAAGAGATTCAATTCGCATGAGAGATGTTGCGGCTGACCTTGGCGTGTCTGTCATTACGGTATCGAAAGTGCTGCGCAACCAAGGCCGGATCAGCACTGCCGTGCGCAAACGCGTACTCGAGCGCGCCAAGGAGCTTAATTATCGTCCGAATCTGACCGCGCGCAGCCTGGCTACGGGGCGCACATTCCTGATCGGCATGATCGTACCCGATTTGATGCATCCTTTTTTTGCGGCCATCGCAAAGGTCCTTGCGCGTAATCTTCGCCAGAAGGGATACAGCCTGGTTCTCTCCTCCTCTGACGAGGATCCGGAACTGGAGTTGCAGGAAATTGAAGCGCTGCTGGCACGTAATGTCGATACCCTTGTGCTTGCTTCGAGCCAGCTTGCAAAATCGAACAGCATCTCCCGATGCTTGCGCGAGGCGTGCGTACCTCACCTGCTTCTGGACCGGCCTCTTCGCGGCTTGAACTCGCATTTTGTCGGCTCAGACAATGAAGCGATCGGAGAATTGGCGACCGAACATCTAATTGAGCGGGGGTATCGCCGCATCGCTCACATTGGCATACCCTCTCTGCCCCCGGGGCGAGGGCGCCTTGCCGGATATAAGGCTACTATGAGGCGTCGTGGGCGCGTCATTCATTCTCATTTCGTGATCTCCGTCGAGTCGGGAGATGAGCGAGGCGAAGAATGCGGCTATGCGGCAATGCACAAACTGCTTGCGCTCAAGTCACGTCCTGATGCGGTGTTTTGCTATAACGACGTGATTGCGGCGGGTGCCCAAAGAGCTGTGCTGGAAGCGGGTCTCGCAATCCCGGGAGAGATCGCCCTCATAGGGGTCTCGAACCTGTCTGGCCTGTCCGGTTGGAACACTCTGCAGGTACCGCTTTCAACAATCGATCAGGACGTTCCCGGGCTCGCGGCTGAAGCTACCCAGCAGATACTCGAGTTACAGGACGCGAACACAAAAGCCGTGCCAAGAAGAACTTTTATCCCACTTAAATTAGTGGTTCGCGATTCTACTTAATCGTATGCTCTGCGGCTCGTGGCCTGCGGTATCATCAGGTTGCCATGGCCATCAACTCAACAGTACTCGCTTTTCTGTTCGCGGCCATGTCACTCTCCGCGCTGCCACAAAATGCGCCTGGTACGAGCGACATGGTCCAGCAGCATTTACAAAATGCCCGACAGGATCTCGGTAAACAGCGCCCAGATCTCGCCATTCCTGAACTTGAAGCTGTGCTTGCGCTCGATCCAACCAATCAGGATGCACAGGCTAATCTTGGCGTTCTTCTCTTTTTCAGAGGCGAGATGGAGAAAGCAGTTCCGCATTTGAGAATCGCAGTCAAGGCACAACCCGATTTGTGGAAAATTCAAGCCTTGTTGGGCCTGGCCGAGGTCCGGCTCAAAGATGAAACGACTGCGCGAACCGACCTTGAGTCTGCTTTGCCTCATCTGAAAGGCGAAAAAGTGCAGATGGAAGTTGGCAATGCGCTGGTCAACATCTACACAGCCAGTGGAGAACTTGAGAAAGCAGCCGACGCAGCTTCGGTAATGTTGGAGTCACAACCCACTGATCCGGGGTTGTTGCTTCTGTCTTACCGCCTCAACTCGGCAGTGGCTGGTACTTCGCTTCTTACTCTGGCGATGGCCGCGCCCAACAGCGCGGAAATGCACCAGGCGATGGCAAGTGAACTCATCCGTCATGGAGACGAGGCCCCCGCAATCGCGAATTATCGGGAGGCGATCCGTTTGAACCCAAAACTGCCTGGTTTGCTCTTCGAGTTTGGCACGGTTCTCTACAAATCCAACGATCCGAAACTGAAAGCGGAGGCCGAAGCGCAGTTCAAGGCGGCGTTAGCTGCAGATCCGCAGGACGAAAAAGCACAGTTGATGCTGGGCCAAGTTGCGGCGCGGCGCGGCGATTTGAAGGCGGCTTACGATGCGGAGTCGCGAGCCGTGGAGATGCAGCCGGACGACGCGGATGCCTGCACCGGATTGGCAAAAATCCTGATATCGATGGATAACCGCGACCGGGCGTTCGCACTGCTGGAACACGCTGTTGAGATCGACCCCACGAACTATACCGCACACTACCGCCTTGGCACTCTCTATCGCCAACGGGGAAAGCTGGAAGAAGCCAAACACGAGCTTGCCGAATATCAAAAATACAAGGAGATGAAGGAGAACCTGCGTACGCTCTTTCAAAATATGCGCGTACAACTCGATAACAAAGCTGAGGATGAAGATGAGACAGGCAAATAGGAGCTTGGCATTACAGCGGCTCCGCAGTTATTGTGTCCCGAAGCCATGACTGCCAAGTGGATTCTTCATTAAGAAAAATCCACCCTGCGCAGAAACTGGAATCGGCTATAGCAACTACGGAACCGCTCTGGTACAGGCCCTAGCTCCTGTCGTTATTTACTTTTCAAACTTTGAAACGAAAAGGACGGCGATGACTCGCCGTCCTTTTCGAATTATGGTGTCACATCAGGTCAAAAGGAGATTCTCCCGATAATCTCAACTGAGCGCCCGCCGTCCGTTACCGAAGTGATGGATGAATTCTGGCCGGGACCCCAATTCGTGTTCG
This sequence comes from uncultured Acidobacteriaceae bacterium, assembly GCA_963732165.1. Lineage (GTDB taxonomy): Bacteria > Acidobacteriota > Terriglobia > Terriglobales > Acidobacteriaceae > Telmatobacter. The sequence continues at coordinate 112,426 of CAVSYM010000015.1, read as the reverse complement.
GCTGACCGAAGCTGGGATGATTCAGCGCATTGGCCGCATCCATGCGAAGCAGGAATACGGTCTTCTCCCAGATGTTGAAGTTCTTCCCCAGCGAGAAGTTGACGTTTGAGTATCCCGGAGCACGCAGCGTGTTCCTTCCGGAATTCCCATAGGTTCCGGCAGCAGGCTGGGTAAAGGCTGCCTCATTGAACCAGTTCGCGTTGGGGCCGATCTGGTGAGCGCCGGTGTAGGGGCTCACACCCGGCACAACGTTGGGAAACTGCACGCCATCTTGATTGAACGAGTTGTCGTTGGCCGTTAGAACCGTGAATGGATTGCCCGTCTGCCACTGAATCGTGGCCGCAGTTTGCCATCCACCCACGATTTCATCCGCAATGGCGCTGTTGTTCAGGAACTTTTGACCCTTGCCAAAGGGAACTTTGTAGACGACGCGTCCCTTAAACATGCTCCGCACATCGAACGCCGCAGGCCCATAGGCCGAGCGCACATCATAATCATTCTGGTAATAGGTGCTTGCGCAGTTCCAGGCGCAGGCGTCTGTCTCATTCAGGAATTTCGACCAGGTGTAGTTGAAGTTGAACTGCAGTCCTGAGCTCATGCGCCTTTCGATCGTGGTCTGAAGAGCGTTGTAATTCGATACGCCAATGAGCTTGTTTCCGCCGATCGATTGGAAATTTGGAAAGGGCCGGTAATCGGTCGGAGGGTTAGTATCGTTGGGGCCAAGGTCGGCCAAGGGTATCTGGTTAAGGTCGACGCCAAATAACTGGTCGAAGCCATGGCTGCCGACGTAAGCGACCTTGGCGGCCATGTTGGGGCCTAACTGGCGCTGAACTTCAAGATTGTACTGCCAGATCTTTGACAGCGGCTCGTGATAATAAGCATAGCTCACGCTCTGCCCATTCAAGGAATCAGGGCCGGTGGGAGCCGCCTGATAAGTGGCGGCGATGCTGGTGCCTGAGCTTCCCTGGTCGTTCACGGTGCCGTCCTGATTGAGAATCACCACCGGCAGAATGCCGTTGGTGTTGTCGCCTTCATTGCCCGATGAACCTAACTCACTTCCGAGTTCGCCGTAAGCGCTTGGGCCCTCGTTGTAGTTATAGGCATAGAGGCCGACTCCGCCACGGACGATAGTATTCGGGTTCCACTGCCAGGAGAAACCAAACCGCGGCATGAAAGTGTTCCAAATCGGGGCGATAACTTTGGTGCGTCCGTTGGCGTGAGTGCTTCCATACCACATGGCGCCCGGTGTGTTTGAGTTGCCATTAGGATCGACGCCGGGATTGACTACCGTCGGATCCCACGAACGTTCGTTGCCATGGGCGTCATACATGCCGTTCCATCCCTCCCAGCGCAAGCCCGCGTTCAGGGTAAAGTTTGGCTTCAGCTTGATATCGTCCTGCACGAACATTTGCACCGTCTTCATCCTGGGATAGAATTCCGGCGTGTTGGCAGCACTCCAGGAATTGATCCATCCTAGAAGGAAATCCCCAAAAGGCTCACCGGTGGTTGTGTCGCCCTGGGTCGAGTTGGTGTACACGCCGCTATAGTTTTCCTGCCCGGCATCGATGTTGCCCCAGTAGGTGGTATTGATTTCCTGGTCGAGGAATTCACCGCCAAAGTGGAGAACGTGCCTGCCCTTGATCATCGTTACAACGTCGGAAGGCTCGAACAGAAGCTGATGCTGAATGGCATTGCTCGTCGGCGCCATATTGCCGTTAAAGCAGCAGGCCCCATTTATGTAGACTTCGGGGAAGAGGTTTGCTTCGGCAAACTTCAATCCCAGCTTGGCCGGGAAGCCCTGGTTGACCGATTCAGGTATGTAGAGATTGTTTTGGCTGGTGAACCCGAAACGAAATTCATTGATCTTATCCGGGTTGAAAGTCCACACATCGGAGATCATGGCAGTACGGCCATCGCCATTTGCCGTGTAACAGTCAATCGGGCAAATGCTTACTCCATAATAGGGAGAACTCGACACGTTATGGTAATCCGTCGCCGTGAACCTGTTCTTTGAGGTGATGTCATAATCCACGCGGAAGAAATACGCCCACCCTGGCGAGTTTGAGGCCCAGTTGTAGAAGTAGTTGTTGGTGGTGATGCCGTTGGTTACTACCGGATTGGCAACGTTGGGCTTCGGGAAATACGCCTCCATTGCCTGCGCAACAGGATCAATCATGCCGCTGGGAATCTTGTTGCCGTTTCCGTATTCGCTTGCGAACGATTGCCGCACCAAAACACCCTGGGAGTTAATGGTTTGCGTCGTCGGGTCATAGATTGTGGGCTGGCCCGTAAAATCGCCGGCGAGCATGTTGTATTGGTTCCCGCCGGCGATGGAAGCATCGCCCGTGGTAGGAACGGTGATGAAGCCCGAGTTGGCGCCGCCGTAGTACTGTTGACGGTCATAGTTGAAGAAGAAGAACAACTTGTTTTTCAATCCGCCGATCGGAACAGGGCCGCTGAATGAGCCTCCGTAGTAGTTGGCGCGCAAGGCCGGGATATAGCCTTGGCCGAAGGCGTAGGTCGCAGCATTCAGGTAACTGTTTTGAAAGTAGTCGAAAACATCGCCATGGAACTGGCTGCCGCCGCCCTTGCTGATCTGGTTGTAGATCGCGCCGCCGTTTTCATACTGCGCCGACGGAACGCTCGAGACCATTTGAACTTCCTGCAACGTATCGAAGTTGTAGTCATAAGAGTTTCCGTTGGACGGAAAGGACATGGTGACGCCATCACCTAGTACGTTGTAGAAAACGGCGTTGCCATTGACCGACGCTGCCTGGCCGGGATTATTGCCTCCCTGCGCCCCGGGCGCCGAAGTACCTGTCGAGCCGGGCATGAGCGTAGTAAAGTTCTCCCAGCTCGCAAAATTGGGGAGGTCCTGCATCTCATGCTCAGACAGGGTTGTCGTCTGCGTTGCAGATTCGGTCTGAAGCAAAGGAACATCCGTAGTGACCGTAACCGTCTCAGTCGAGGACCCGACCTTCAGGGTTCCGTTGACCGTGAGCGTCTCATTATTCAACGTGATGGGTCCGCGCACGTAGGTGTCGAAGCCCGACTTGGTAAACGTGATCGTGTAATGGTCGGTGACGATCGAGCCCGTATCGTACAAGCCTGCTTGATCGGTCAGGTATGTGGTGGTTACACCCTTGTCGTTGTCGGTCACAGTCACAGTGGCGCCTTGAATTACGGCGCCGGTGGGATCGGTCGCTATTCCGCGAATATCGCCCGAGTTCGAGTTTTGAGCCAGCGCTGTACCAACGCACAGCACGAGCGCGAGCACGTAAGAGAATCGCATCAAATTGCGCATCCCTGCCTCCCAAAAGTTCCACGGTTATACTTCGTCAATCGTTGAGCATTCAACTCGAATACTTCCGTCGCTCAGTTCTGAGGCAAATCTGCATTGGACATTTAGCTTCTCCTGCATATTTGCCGTGCACTACAAACTTTTTCCACCTTGCCGCCCTGTCATTCCCCGTTTCTACGCATGGGGCGATTCGGATTTTTCGCTGTCGAAGAGTTTCGGCTCGCCGGCTTCAAAAGCAATTGATCGGTGATTCCCTGCTGGTCCCGCCGCGGCGTTACCCAATCGCTCTCCAGTGTGCCGTCGGTCTGTTCGCCGGGGAAGTTGCCCCATAGCCACCAACTCCCGCTCACCGGCTGGTCCTCGCCCTTGAATACTGGCCCACCTCGCGCTCCGTCTTTGCCATTCATGTAGTCAAGCAGCGCTTGCGCCCAGATCCGGTCCTGCGGCTTGTCCAGATTCGAGCCCATCTCGCCAATCCAAACCGGCGCGATGTTGTGCGTATAGAGGTAGCCCCAGTCCGCATTCATGTGGGGAATCAACGTAGACGGCTGATCGTTGGCGCCGTAGTCGTAAACGTTGGTGTCGTATTCGTGAACCGAATAAACCACCTGATGCGGAACCTTTAGTTTGACCGGCTTTGCTGCAACGCCACCCACACCGCCGACAGCAGTAAGATCGCCTTCGGGTCCAATGCCCGCCATGCCATTTCCGGAGTTGGAAGTGGTCTGAGGACCTTCACAGATGATGAGCAATTTGGGATTAATTGCCAGAATTGAGTTGCCCAACTCGGTATACATCTTCCAGATGTCTGTCGAACCGCCCTGTCCCCAGTTCAGCGATACGCCGCCTACGCCATGACTCAACGGCTCGTTGTCCAGGTCGTATCCGATCACCGTAGGATTTCTGCGATACCGTTGCACCAGCGCCAGCGTATTTGCCTCGAACTGCTCCTGAGTAATGGTGCCGGGGTTACTGCCATCCGTTCCGTTTGAGCCGGGACCCTTGTCGAACCACAGGCCATTGGTCTGTTGGCCGCCCCAGCCATGGTCGCCGCCATCGTTGGTGTGATGGTCGAATATGACGCGCAAACCAATCATCCCGGCATAATCGACGAGTTTGTCGATGACCTGCAGACTGTTGAGACCCTTCAAATCGGGATTGAGGTCGTAGTTGATCGCTCCCGGCTTGGGGAAGGCATTCAGCGTCAAGTCAGACCATGCAATGCGCATGGCGTTGATGCCATCGGCCACCATTCCCTGCATCGTCGCCTGGTAATTGACGAAGTGGAGAAAACGCGCCGCACCGTCCACGCCATCGTTACCCGGTACTCCGACGGACGCTATCCGGATCGGATTCCCGCGTTCGTCCACAATTTGTGCACCTCTGGTCGTGAACCATCCTTTCGGCAGCAAGTAGGCGCCTCGGCCGGATGCAGACCCATAAAGCGCGGAACGCCGAGTGGCAACGTCGACTTTGATGAAGCGAACTTGCGAATAGATCGCGAGTTGTGCGGACCGCAGCACAGTTCCTTGCATGGTTCCGTCCGGAGTTTGTCCAGTCAGGTCACCCCACGCCCACCAATCTGTGCCGATAGGCTGCTGCAGAGCGCTGAATCCCGGCCCGCCGGGCGCCTCTCCGTTCACATAGGCAGCAAGCGCAGTAGCCCATGCCGATTGCTGCGCTACGGTCACGCCATCGGAATGTGGTCTGTCAAGACTGGAACCCATCTCGCCGACCCACACCGGGGCGATGTTGTTGATTTCCAGAAATCCCCAGGCGGCATTCCGGTCCGCGATGGAAGGGCCTTCATTATCGGGGCCAATGTTGGGGTAGTCATGAATCGAATAAACAAATTTTGGAGCGGCGGGACTTAAAGCGACTGGCATGGAAAGGGCCTTGCTGCAATCCATGATTCCTTTGGAACCCTCGGGCTGGCCGTTCAACAGTTTCCCGCTGTAGTTAATCGGGCACTCGCCAACAATCAGCACACCGGGATCGGCGGCTTCGATCGCGGAACCGACTTCTTCAAACATCTTCAGGATGTCTGTAGGGCCGTTTGTGCCCCAGGTGATGGGTGCCGCATGCTCGCCAAGCACCAGCGGCTCATTGTCCAGATCGAAGGCTATTACCGTGCTGTTCCCGGCATAATGCCTGGCTACCATCACCCAGTCAGCACTGAACTTTTCGCGGGTGATGGTGCCTTTGTTGCCGCAGCCGTCAGTGTTGTTCGATCCTTCGCCCAAGTCATACCAAAGGCCATTCTGCTGTTGACCGCCGCATAAATCAACCGCATCGTCCACATGATGGTCGAAGACGACCTTCATCCCCAGCGGTGCCGCAGCAGCGACGATCGTGTCCATGATCTTGAACGTGGATGGCAACGCTGCTTCGTCGAAGGGAAATCGGGCGCAATTGAATCCCGCCCGCTTCATTCCAGCCATATCGGCGGCGATATCGGGTCCGGGCTCGTTGTAACCGGCGCACGCAAACCGCTGCGGCGTGCCTGAAGAATCGACAATTTGATTTCCCGAAGTTCCCAGGTATCCGCGGGACAGCAGCCCACCACCTGGCGCTACTTGCCATTCCGGGACCTGTACAGAAGCTGAAGTCTGCGCAGACTGCGCTCCGGCCGCCGAACCTGCGACGGCTAAAGAGAGGACGCCCAGACAAGCTAAAACCTGGTTTCTGCGGCGGGTTACAAACCGCTGCTCATGTGGTGTGAACCCGCACAACTCTCCCTTGAGAACCATGAAGACTGTTCCGATCATCAGACTCGCTTCAATCAAGGTAGGCTGTTACCTTTCCTGACTCGAACAAGATTTCAGCAGTCCACTCAACCCCACCTTGATGCTCCGGCCCAATCTTCACCGCGCCGGGCACCGCGATCCTGTCGCGGCTTCAGCACGCTTGTTCTGAGATGGTTTACCGGTACACCAGCTTCTCAGCCAAGCACGTTAAGCTCCCTCTGGAGCGGTTGTCAAGCAGAAAAATGGCACTTTTATGCTCTGTCGCGCAGATTTTTGCTCTATCGTGGCAAAAAGTATTAAAACTTTTCGTAATTTGAACTCGTTTGCAACTCGTTTCGGTGTATTGTTTGAGTTTCATCACTCCTTCAAGCGAAAGATAAGGTGAATTATGGGGATCAATCGACGTGACATTCTGTTTGGCGCTGCGAAGCTCACCTCGTGCGCCGTCGCTGGAGCCGCGGCCATCAACATGGGCGCACAGACTTCCTCTACCACGGTGCAGCCAGCGCGAAAGCTGAAGATCATTGTGACGGGTGGACATCCCGGCGACCCCGAATACGGCTGCGGCGGCACAATTGCACGCTTCACGGCACTGGGCCACGAGGCGGTGCTGCTGTATTTGAATGACGGTGCATGGCCGCCAACCCCGGCGCCTACACGGATTGCGGAAGCAACCAGGGCGTGCTCCATCTTGAGGGGACGGCCAGTTTATGCCGGCCAAATCAACGGGCACGCCATCCTGGATAACGACCACTATGACGCGTTTCAGAAAATATTAGACGCGGAAAAACCGGATGCCGTTTTCAACCAGTGGCCTATCGACAATCACCGCGATCATCGCGCCATTTCCATGCTCACTTACGATGCCTGGAAGGAGTCGAAACACGGCTTTGCGCTCTACTACTACGAGGTCTCCGATGGCGAAGACACGCTGCAGTTCGGTCCCACGCACTTTGTCGACATTTCAGAAACAGAACCGATGAAGCGCGCTGCCTGTTTTGCCCATGCAAGCCAGACTCCTGACCGTTATTACGAATTGCAGGATTCCGTTGCCAGGTTTCGCGGCCTGCAAAGCGGCTACACGAGAGCAGAGGCTTTCATCCGCCAGAACCAGGGACCTTACGACATTTTCCAGATGGCAGGTGTGGCAGTTCGATGAAGTGGAGATGGGCATCCCATTGCCTCACGCTGCCCGTGTTTTCCGGTGAAATTCTCGTGGAGAATGCACCACCGTCTTCACCCGTTTAGAGAGGGAGTCATCATGAAGAGCATTTATTCATTCTGCTTTGCCACGTTTGCAACTGCGCTGGCCATTGTCGGCACTTCGGCGCAAACCTCTTCCGGTCAAAACGGATCCAAACTCCCACCAGGGATGTTCAATACGGTTGGAAATCAGATCGTCGATCGCCATCAAAATCCGGTTCGGCTGGCGTGCGTCTACTGGCCCGGCCTCAACCACCAGGATGGGCCGCTATCCAACGTCGACGCCCCAATCAAAGGCATTCAGGCAAACGTAGATGCCATTGCCGCCACGGGGTTCAATTGCATTCGCATCGACTTCAACAACATCTCTCTCCACGATGCCGCTACCAAGACTTTCCTCTCCACGCTTGACCAGGTGGTGAACGCCGCGGGAAAAGACGGGCTGCGCGTGATTATTGACGATCACGACAACGAGGGTGACTTTGGAACGCGTGTGAATTTTACCGACGATTGCGCAGCCCAACAGTCGAACGGGCTATGGTACGACCTTGGCGGCGCTACCGATGGAACCGACGGCTGCAAGGATCCCGGCCACACCACGCAGGAGGGGTATCAAAGCGATTGGGTCTCCGTCGCGACCCGCTATGCGCACAATGACACGGTGATCGGATACGACCTGTGGAATGAGCCGATCGCCAGTCCAGGCCACTCGCTCTGGGGCGGTGGAAGCAATCGCGATATCCACCTGATGTTTGAAACTGTGGGCTCGGCCATTCTTGCCCAGGACTCTTCCAAATTGATCTTTGCCGAGTGTCCGCTTTCGATTTATAAGCCGGCCACGCTCTATGACGGCGTCACATTCAGCAGCGCGCCCTGGGGCGACTGCACCGGCGTAAGAACTCTCCCTATTGTCTTCACTGTCAACGGAGTCTCGATCAAGGATAAGGTGGTTTACGATGTACACCTTTACGCGGATTCCATCGGGGACATAGCTCATCTGTTCGATGGTTCCAGCAGCAGCCCAAGCGCAATCAAGGCAATGAACGCATCCTTTGGATTTCTCGAAACCGAAAACATCGCTCCTGTCTGGGACGGCGAGGGCGGCACGGGTTTTCGGAATAATCCGGACGACCAGGACTGGGCCAACATGCTGGACAAGTATCTGAACGGTGAAATGGGTGCGCAGGGAGGGCCGACCTTTTCAGGCAACCAGCAGGGCATGGGCTTTGCATGGATGTCATGGACCACGCAGTTCCCCGGCCCGCACGACGATCTTCTTGGGATTCTCAAACCAGATGGATCGAGGGTTGCCGCGGAGCTCGATATTATTCGAACGCTTCTCTATTATCCAAAACCGGTTGCGTCTGCAAAAGCAGGTACAGGTAAGGTTGCCGGGCCTTCATCGGCGCAACCAAACAAATAGAGTGCCCGGAAGACGCTAACATTAGTTTTTGCGCCGTTCTTTGAGATTCTGGAAAGGATGGAATCGCGTGGATACCGGCCTGGACAATCGCATAGCCATGGTGGCAGCTTCAAGCCAGGGAATCGGCCGCGCTACTGCACTCGCGCTCGCCGCCGAAGGTGCGCATCTTGCGCTCTGCGCGCGCGGCCCCGAAGCGCTGCGCGAAACCGCTGAAGAGGTGCGCAGGCTGCACGGCGTCGAGGTCTACACCGAAACTTTCGACGTCAGCCAGGACGACCGCGTGCGCAAATTCGCTGATGCAGTTCACCGGCATTATGGCCGCATCGACGTGTGCGTCACCAACGCCGGGGGCCCGCCCGCCAAGACGTTTGCTGAAACCACCATGGAGGACTGGGATCGCGCATATCAACTTAACCTGCGCAGCACCGTCTCCTTTGCCCATGCGGTGCTCTCACACATGCAGCAACGGCATTGGGGCCGGCTGATTGCCATCACTTCTATCGCCGTGAAGCAACCGGTCCTGGAACTGGTGCTATCGAACTCGGTTCGAGTCGGAGTGCTGGGATTGGTACGCTCGCTCGCCACTCAGTACGGCCCCGACAATATCACTGTGAACAATGTAGCGCCCGGCTACACAGCAACCGCCCGCGTCAAAGATCTGGCCGAAGCCAGCGCAAAGGCTACTGGGCGCAGCGCCCAAGAATATGAATCGCAAGTCACCGCTGATATTCCGCTGCGCCGCCTGGCACTCCCCGAAGAAGTTGCAGATGCGGTAGTCTGGCTGGCCTCAGAGCGTGCTTCGTATGTCACCGGCCAAACCATCCTCGTGGACGGCGGCGCTTATCGGGGTTTGTGATTCGGACCTGGCGCCGCGTTGAAGCCGGCCCTGAGATCGCCTCCGCGAATTGAGATCACTTGCGCAGATATGCATCGGTCTTATTGATCCAATCGGCGCGCGGTGGGCAAAAGATATCCAGATCCACCGTGTCTTCCAACGCCTCTGCGCTATGCGGCGTGTTAGAGGGAATCACCAACACTTCACCGCCGCGAACAATGATCTCTCTTCCCTGCACGATGAATCGGAGCGCACCCGCAAGCATGTAACTAATCTGCTCGTTCTCGTGGCTGTGCTCCGGTACCCGCGCGCCCTTGCGCAAAATGATCTTCGCCAGCATGGCCCGTTCGCCATACGCCATCTGCCGACCGATGAGCGGATTGAGCTGCTCCATCGGTGAGTCGTCAAATCGAATGTGCTGCAATCCGGGTATGTCTTGCCCAACGCTCGCGCTCATAATGCTGCTTTTCCTCCTCAAGTTGTTCTGTTGCTGAACCTGGCAAATGTTACTGCTGCGCAACCCAGCCTGTAGAGAGTTCTGCGCGGATTGGCACCGTTCCCAGGCTCTCTCCGTCACTCTTCGCGGAAACAGTGAATTGCTGCCAGCCGGGAAGTTTTGTAGCCGGTGCCGTGGCTCGCACGCGAACGAAATAGCGCGTGTGCGGTTCAACCAAAACCGGAAGCAACGGCTTCACGTCCCATCCCATGGGCGCCTGCACCGCGAGCGATACGTTGATTGCTTTTTCGAGCGGATTGACGATGATCAGCGGAATAATCAAAGGATCGCCGCCAACCTTGACCGTAATTTCCAATGGAACGACGTTGGCAAGGTGGTCCAGGCCATGCGCCTGCCAGAACTCATGGTAAAAATTCCACGGATCCCCAATTTCGAGCGTAGGTTTCGCATATTGAACCGGAGCAAATCCCGGCGCGCGCTGAAACGGAATCCCCTCCGGTACGACGCCAGCGAACACGTCATCCATCACGCCCGACGACACCAGCGACCTCCCGAATATGAAGCGATCATTATCCCTTGCCAATTCCGCCCCTTCGCTATGCGAAGTTTCCAGCGTGTGGCTATCGATGGCGCGCTGCGTTTCATCCCCGCCCTGCGTCCGATGCAGCGCGAAGGACTGGGCCGCAAGCATCCCATAGCTCACATTGCGTACAGGCGAGATATCTTTCGACGAATACTGCGGGCCTTGGCCGGCGAAAATGTCGTGAGTCGGGTTGTAGAAATAATAGATTTTCTCCGGCTGCCAGGGCCGCAGACCTTCGGTCAGGTTCATGCTCTTGTCAGGATTTGTAACGGGAGATACTTGTTCGCTGAACGCAGTTGGATCACCGGCCAGGTCAAATGCCTCCGTGGCCAATACGCCGGCAGCCTGGTGGTCGCCATGGTTCTCGCCCGTCGTGAAATCGGGAAGAAACGTCAGGATCACCGCAGGCCTTGTCAACCGGACGATGCGCACCAGCTGGGCAAGACAAGAACCATGGCCCCAGTTCTCAAGTGAGTACAGCACATTCTGGCTTGCCGTGTCGCGGCCGGTCAGCCACCAGACATTCGTAATACCGAGGGCGCTCTCTGCGCGTCGGCCCTCCATCTCCCTGATCAGGCCCATTGCCGCGGCTTGCTCCGGACCGACCTGGTTGTTTCCACCATCTCCGCGCGTTCCATACACCACGGCAACTCGCTTGTGGTTATCGAGAATCTCGCGCTCCAGGTACGCCGAGGCCAGAATTTCATCGTCAGGGTGCGCCACTACCAACAGGATGTCCGCCTTGAAGCGCGAGTCGGGAGGCAAATTGTTCGAGGCGTAGCTGTCCGGCTGTGAATCCACATTGGTCTGTGCACTCATTGGACTCGATCTCAAAATGGCAAGGATTCCCGCGCAAATGAAAATAGCGATCGATTGGACCAATCCCGCTCGGGTCATCATTCACCATCACCTTTCCATTTCACGGTCGCAACACGCCCCTCGCCGTGGAGTCGTCTGCCAGCGGTGCCCAGGAACGCTCGATCGCCTCAAGCGATTTGCCGCGCGTCTCCGGAAGACGGAAAAAGAACAGCACAGCAACACCGCAGATTGTCGCATAGCCGGCGAAGGTCAGCGCGGGGCCAAACCTGTGAAGCAAGCTGAGGAACGAATTGGAGACCATGATGCAACTGAGCCAGAGGACAGAGGTCGCGATGGACATTGCCCGGCCGCGTACATTGGTTGGAAAGATCTCGGAGATATAGACCCAGGCTCCCGGTCCCAGTCCCACTGCGAACGCGCCAACGTAGAGCATTGTGCTGCCGACGATCAGGGGAAAGCTCAGATGAACCTGGTGGAAGGCAAAGACCAGCAGCACGAGCGCGGCCATCATGAAGGCAGCCGAACCCGCCAGCAGAACGCGGCGGCCGATGCGATCCATCACCGCCAGCGCCACCAGGGTAAAAAGCAGATTGATCACTCCCAGCAAAACATTGGCTGCGAAAGCACGTTGATCGCTGCCGCTATTGCCGTGCGCCACAAAAAGCAGCGAGCCATAGTAAAGCACCGTGTTGATTCCGGTTGCCTGCTGCAGAAAAGCGATAATGACGGCCAGTAGCAGGGGACGGCGCAAGCGGCGCATCCAGCCCGGATCGGGAATCTCCTCGGCGATGGCCTGGCGGATTTCATCCACGCGGGTCGAATGTCCTCCCACACCGCCGATCATTTTCATTGCCACTTCTGCCTCCGCGAAGCGTTCCTTCCGGAGCAACCAGCGGGGGCTCTCAGGAACGAGACCAAGACAGAACACAAAGACCAGAGCAGGCACTGCCGCAGAGCCGAACATCCACCGCCATGCATCCGCACCGAAAACGGTAAATCCCCAGTTAGTGAGGTAGGCGGCCAGGATACCGCTGACGATGGCGATCTGATTGAGGGTTACGATGCCTCCACGGATCTTGCGGGGAGAAACCTCGGCAAGATAGAGCGGCGCAACCGTTGAAGCGATTCCGATTCCCAGTCCGCCCAGAAAGCGCGCCGCCAGGAACTCAGTGAATAGATGCGGGAGCGCCGCCAGGACGGCCGATAGCAGAAAGAGAACACCGCTGATTCTGAGAATGCTGCGGCGGCCAAAGCGGTCGCTCAGATAACCTGCGGCCAGCGCACCGAAGAAGCAGCCGTAAAGCAGAGCGCTGGCTGCAAACTCCATTTGAACCTCAGAAAGCGCAAACTCGGTACGCAACGAAAGAAGCGCACCGTTAATCACAGCCGTGTCAAAGCCGAAGAGCAGACCGGAAATGGCTGCAGTCGCCGCAACGGGATAAATCGAGCTGAATCGGTGTGCGGGAAGAGGCAGTGGAAGTGCTCCATTCAGTCAGGATCGCTAACCCTGGATGATTGTCCGACGAGTGCATACCATTAAACAAAATGCATAAAAATGTGTCAAATAATAATTTGTCGATGCTTTATTTGCTCGAATAATAATATTTCGAGCAAAATAGCTTGCCAGAGGTACCCAACCTTTCTACAATCAGGTCGTATGAAAACCTCCAGCGGCAATGGGCAAAGCAAGTTCCCAGCACCGATGCGGATCGATTTCGACAGCGGCTCCATGGGTCAAGATACTCGCATTGAGCGCATTTGCAAGACAATAGGCGCCATGGCGCAGGTCTTTGAGAACGAAGAGGCACGACAGAAGATCGATAGCGCCACTGTTGTTTATGAAGTGGAATCTTGGAGACCGGTGGCGGAAGGCCTCGAGGGCGGGCTGTTTTGTGGCAATTCGACCGTTTTTCCCGGCCTCGTCGGCGATGAGTACTTTATGACTCGCGGGCATTTCCATGTCAAACGCGACCGTGCTGAGTTCTATGCGACGATCGCGGGGACAGGTCTGCTGTTAATTATGGACGAGCAGCGGAGGACAATTGTGCAGGAGATGACGCCGGGCTCAACTCACTACATTCCGGGTCACACAGCGCACCGAGTTATTAATACCGGAGAGGAGCCACTCAGATTTCTGGCCTGCTGGCCCAGCGACGCCGGACACGATTACGCAACGATTGACGAACAGGGGTTCAGTGTCCGGGTGATGCGACGTAACGGCCGGCCCCAGATCGTGAACCAGGGATGAGCGAGACGGCAATCGGGATCGACATCGGCGGATCGCACGTGGAATGCGGAATCGTCTGTGACGACCGGGTGGTCCTGGCGAAGACAATCAAGGTCAAGAGGGCCTCGTTACATCCGGTGTTGCTGGAAGTTGAAGAAATCGTCCGGCTCCTGCTGATGGAGGCGGAGATCGAGCCATCGGCTTTATCCGGTGTGGCCGTGGGTATCTGTGCTGTGGTTGATCGCTCCGGCGCCATTGCAGCAACCAACGGAAAATACGACGATGGGGTCGGCTTTAACTTCACCGGCTGGTCGGAACAGACCTTCGGGTTGCGCTGCGTGGTGGAAAACGACACGCGGCTGGCCCTGCTTGGGGAGCACTTCGCGGGCGCCGCGAAAGGTTTCGACGATGCCGTACTGGTCACGCTGGGATCGGGCATCGGGGGCGCTGCCATGCTAGGCGGCAAACTGCTGAACTCCGTCGGCGGCAGGGCGGGAGGGTTAGCCGGCCACCTGGGAGTCGATTGGCAGGGCAGGCTGTGTAGTTGCGGCAACCGCGGTTGCGGCGATGCGGAGGCATCTACTTCATCCCTTCCATTCATCTGCCGGGAGTGGGATGGTTTTTGGGAGAGTGCTCTCGGCAGGACGCAGGAGCCAATCGATTTCCGATTGTTGTTCAGTATTGTAGAACGCGGTGACTGCGTCGCTCGTGAGGTTCTCGACCATTGCATCGGAGTCTGGTCAGCGCTGACCGTCTCCCTCATTCATGCCTACGACCCTCAAGCCATCCTCTTCGGAGGCGGGGTGATGCGGCGCCATGAATTGATTCTGCCGGGAATCCGGGACTATGTTGCTCGCCACGCCTGGCAGGGCAAGGATCCTGTCCGCATCGTACCGGCTGCCCTGGATGGATCGGCAGCTTTGCTTGGCGCCCTCCCACTCTTGCGAGGCCAGACATGAATCGGCACAGAAATTACGACAAGTACCCGACGATTCGCGTCTCGGAAGATACCCGGGCTTGTCGCAGCGGGTGGACGGAGATCGTCGATGAGCTGAAGAGTCGATTGCCTGCACACGGAAGGTTTGTTGTGGCCGCCGAATGCTACCCCGGCGTTGATTGCGAAGAGATTCGGGCGGGTTTGCAGGCGTTACATGCGAGCGCTCTCTTCCATGCGGAAGCCGCGCTCAAGTCCGAAGCGGAGATTACCGCCCTTTTGGATCCCTGGCTGGGCGACGATCCGGTCTTTGGCATGATGCGACCCTGGGAGCTGAAAGATTTCTTCGATCCGGCGAAAACTGCGCAGATGCGTCGCGAGATTGCACAGTCACATGGCGGTGTCGTGCTGGTGTATGGAACCGGCGCGGCCTACGTCGCCGAGCAATGGCAACTTCTGCTGCATTGCGACGTGACGCGATGGGAGATCCAGCAGCGCCAGCGCTCGCATCGCTCAGCCAGCCTGGGCGGAAGCAATGCTTCGGACTCCGCTCTGGCTCTGTACAAACGCGGTTACTTCGTCGACTGGCGCGCCGCCGATACTGAGAAACATCGTTTGCATGGCGGCCTCGACTACTATATGGACACCAATCTTGCCGGCCGGCCATCCATGATTTCCGGCGAGGACTATAGAGCTTCTCTGGCCCACGCTGCGACGAGGCCGTTTCGTGTCGTGCCATTCTTCGATCCCGGAGTATGGGGTGGCGAGTGGATGCGCCACCATTGCGACCTGCCGCCGGAGCCACCCAACTTTGCCTGGTGCTTCGATTGCGTGCCGGAGGAGAACAGTCTGCGTTTCGGCTTTGGCGATCGAGTCGTCGAAACGCCGGCGCTTTCCCTCGTCCATGAGCAGTCGAAAAAACTGTTAGGACAGGAAATCATCGAACGCTTCGGTGCCGAGTTCCCCATCCGCTTCGACTTTCTCGATACCGTCGAGGGCGGCAATCTCTCGCTCCAGGTGCACCCCTTGAAGACTTACATCAAGGAGCACTTCGGCATGTCTTACACGCAAGACGAGAGCTATTACATCCTCGATGCCATGCCTGATGCTGTGGTGTACCTGGGCCTGCAAAAAGGAGTCTGTCCTGAACAGTTGGCGCTCGACCTTAAATCCGCGCAGGATGGCGGTGCCCCCTTCCCGGCTGAAGAATATGTCAATGCCTATCCGGTAAAGAAGCACGATCATGTGCTGATCCCAGCCGGCACCGTGCATTGTTCGGGAAAAAACAGCATGGTGCTGGAGATCAGCGCAACTCCCTATATCTTTACCTTCAAGCTCTGGGACTGGGACCGCGTGGGACTGGACGGAAAGCCCCGCCCTATTCATATCGAACACGGCCTGGCCAATATTCAATGGAATCGGGATCGCGCATGGGTGGATGGTAACCTGGTCAACCGGTTCCAGATTGTCGCACGCGGCGAAGGCTGGTGCGAAGAAAGAACCGGGCTGCACGAACTCGAATTCATCGAGACGCGCCGCCATTGGTTTACCCAGCCGGTGCCCCATGAAACGCAAGGCAATCTGAACGTGCTGAATCTGGTTGAGGGCGACGAAGCTGTCGTCGAGAGCCCCTCGGGTGACTTTGCGCCGTTCGTGGTGCATTATGCTGAGACCTTCATTATCCCCGCCTGCGTCGGCCCTTACCGCATCGCTCCCACGCAGAAGACCGACCGGCCGCTGGCGACTTTGAAAGCATACGTGCGGACTGAGAAAGCCAGTCACGGATATACGAAAAGTGGAGCAGGAGAAACGAGTTGTCAATGAATGTATTGAACACACAACTCGAGATAACGATCGATGCCCAGACACTGCAGATGCATTACGGTGTTGGAGTGCTCGGCCCACAGCCGGAGTATCGTACGCTCGACTCGATACGGCCAAGCCTAATGGACCCACTCTGCAGCGGTCCCGATCCTGTCTATTCGATCGCGATGGATGTTCGCCTCGAAGAAGACGAAGAGGATCTGAAGAAGCGATACTTGCTCTTCGGCGTGGTAGCCTACGCGGCTGGGCGATTGGGCCAGGAGCCTGTGCGCAGCCAGGGGCACGTACACGCCATTGCACCTCACAGCGGGTGGCCGCCTCCCGAGTTGTTTGAGATCTGGGAAGGAAAGGCGATTATTTATGCGCAGCAGTTCGCCAGCGACCATCCCGGCCGCTGCTTTGCAATTTCGGCAGGGCCCGGGGAAAAGGTGGTAGTTCCTCCCGGCTGGGCACACGCCGCGATCAATGCCGACCCCGGCAACACCATGGTCTTCGGTGCTGTGTGCGACCGTCAGTATGGATTTGAATACACTGACGTGCGGGGGCATGGCGGCTTGGCATGGTTCCCTGTCATCGAGCCCGACGGCTCGATTGGCTGGAAGGCCAATTCCCGCTACGAGGACCGCCGGTTGCAAGAGCGCAGAAGCCGCACCTATCCGGAACTGGATCTTGACCCGCATCAATCCTTATACGCACAGTATCGCGCGCGGCCAGAGTCGCTGGAGTGGGTCGCGCAGCCGCAACGTTATGCCGAGCTCTGGCCTTCCTTCGAACCATGAGTTTGTCCGTTCATGGCAATCGTCCGACGACGGATCTCTTGAAAGGGACGCGAATGAATCTCCTGCCCTCTTATCGTTTTCTCCTCTGCTGTATATGTGTGACTGGCGTTTCTCTGACTCCTGCGGCAGCGGAGAAGCCGCAACACCGGACCGTCATTTCGCTTGACGGGCAATGGGATGTCGAAGATAGCGTTGCTCCGGAGGCGATGCCGCAGAGCTACGGGCATCGAGCGCCCGTGCCGGGATTGACCCACTCCGCGGTGCCGGCGTTTCCTGATGTTGACCAGTACCAGAGCCGCCAACTCCTCTCTAACCTCGTGGACCAGGGACGGTACTCGAAGGCGGATTATGACAAACTCGGCAACATCCGTGGCATCTCGCATCAAGCGCGCAACTACTTCTGGTATCGCAAAGCTTTTCAGGCGCCGGCGCCGAGCCAGGTGGCGCTGCTGAAGGTGAATAAAGCTCAGTTCGGTACAGTACTTTACCTCAATGGCATACGCATCGGAGAGCACGCACCCTGCTTTACATCCGCAACCTTCGATGTCACACGCGCGATCCGCTGGAACGCTTCCAATGTCGTCGTAATCCGCATCGGCGCGCATCCAGGAGTTCTTCCGCCAAATGTCTCTCAGGGCACCGACTTCGAAAAGAACCGTTGGACGCCCGGCATCTACGACGATGTAAGCCTGATGACCATGAACAATCCCGTCATCTCGGTGGTCCAGGTAGCGCCGAAGCTGGCGAGTTCAGCTGACCCCATTCCCAGCATTCTTGTGCAGACTGAACTGCGCAACTACTCCGATCAAGCCGTTACCACTCGCCTGCAACAGGAGGTTTTCGAACGGATCTCCAATCAGGTTGCTTCACAGAAAATCTCCACCAGTGTGGAGATCCCCGCTGGCGCAATCAAACTGGTGACGCAGACTATTCCAGTTCCCGCCGCTCATCTTTGGAGCCCGGAAGACCCGTTTCTTTACCAGTTGGTGACTTCCACATCCGGCGATAACACAACGACGCGCTTCGGCATGAGGGAATTCCGGTTCGATACCGTTACTCAGCGGGCCTATCTCAACGGCAGGCCCTACTTTCTGCGGGGATCGAATATCACCCTTCACCGTTTCTTCGAGGATCCCGAGGTTGGCACGCTCCCCTGGAACGAAGCATGGCTGCACCGCCTGTTGGTCGAGATTCCCAAGCAGATGCATTGGAACGCCTTCCGCTTTTGCATCGGCCCAGTGCCGGATCGCTGGCTGGAGATCGCCGATGAGAGCGGCCTGCTGATCGAGAATGAATATATGGTCTGGGTAGGCGGCGCGGGCAACTCGTTATGGCAGTCACCTTACGACCCCGACGAGATGATTAACGAGTATAAGGAGTGGATGCGCGATAACTGGAATCATCCCAGCGTTGCCATTTGGGATGCCACCAACGAATCATGGCTACCCGAGTTCACCACCAGGGTTATCCCCGCAGTGCGGTCTCTCGATCTCTCCAACCGTCCCTGGGAGAACAGCTACAATTCCCCTGCCGGCGTCGACGACCCCGTTGAAGATCACCAGTATCTGCTTTACAACATGGCGATGAATGGGTCGAACGATCAATCCGATTCATCATTCAAGATCGCGGATCTGGAAACCTTGATGGGGCCGATGCCGGAGTGGGCAGGCAACAAAAGCGGGCACGCCATGATACTGAATGAGTATGGCTGGCTATGGTTGAACCGCGATGGAACTCCAACACTGCTTACCTACAAGCTCTATCCGAAACTCCTGGGCGATCGCAATACTACCGAGAACCGCTTTGCCTTGCAGGCCTACCTGCTGGGAGGTGAGACGGAATTCTGGCGCGCGTACCGCCGCTACGCCGGCGTGCTGCATTTCGTCTATCTCACAGCGAGCGACCCCAAGGGCTTCACCTCGGATCACTTCCTCGACATCAAGACCCTCAAGCTGGAGCCGCACTTTGCCAAGGCGATGGAGCAGGCTTTCAACCCGCTCGGCGTCTATCTTAACTTCTGGCACGACAAAATGGCCGTCAATGAGGCACACTACTACACTGTCACCATGGTTAACGACGAAGACCGTCCCAGGTCGGGCAAGTTGCACCTGTCTTTTGTGGATGCTCAAGGAAACGAACGTGCAACTGAAGAGATTTCGTTCGAGCTAGGACCGTTGGGAGCCCAATCCTATAATGTGATGTTGAAGTCGCCCGCGACGCCTGGCCAATATTCCTTGCAGGCCAGCGCGATTGCCAACGGCGACCCCACCCATCCCACAATTTCAGAACGCAATGTTACCGTGCAGAACTCCGCGACTAATCAAGAGGTGAAATGAACGAGAGGATAAAAGGCAAAACGAGCGAGGAGAAGATCTCCAAGCAGCAGCGCAGGTACGCTGCAATCCTTGAGCATCTGCACAAGACCGGTTCGGCCAATGTCGAGGAGTTGGGTCAGCAGCTGAGTGTTTCGGTGCACACGATACGTCGAGATCTGGAAGCTTTGCACGAACGTGGATTGCTGCGCCGCGTGCATGGCGGCGCTGCGCAACTGGAGCCGTTCTTCTACGAACCATTCCGCGCCGATCTCTCCTTTCAGGAGCAGATTGAAAGCCACCCGGAGGAGAAGCGCCGCATCGCCAGGGCCGCGGCGTTGCTTGTAAACGACGGCGATGTGGTCGCCATGACAGCAGGCACCACCACCACGGAGACCGTGCGCTGCCTCCCTATGAATCGCAGACTGTCCGTCGTCACAAACACCGTCAATATTGCGATGGAACTCAGCAAGCGCAAAGACCTGGAAGTCTTCGTAACCGGCGGTTCTCTGCGCGGCACCTGGTTTTCTCTGGTCGGCCCAACAGCGATCCAGAGCATCAGTAAAGTGAACATCGATACGCTGTTTATCGGCGCGAACGGCATAGACATGACGCGGGGGCTCACGTGCCACAACATCGACGAAGCAGAGTTGAACAAGGTCATGGTGCAGCAGGCCAAGCGGAAGATCGTCGTCGCAGATAGCAGCAAATTCGGCGTTGTGGCGAGTTGGACGATTGCTCCTTTGTCGCTGGTCGATATGATTGTCACAGACACCGGGGTCACAGAAGAGGCGATTCAGCCTTTTCGTCAAAAAGGCATCACCATACTCCTGGTGTGAACGACTATCGACATCGAGCATTGCGGCGACTACCTGCCCGGCCCGCAACAATGCTTGAATTCTCGGCGACTCCGTAAGGACATGGATTGTTGCGGCCGTTCGCTGCTCCCGTCATCTTTTTTGACGTAACAATGCCTGCATCTTGGCATCGTGCTCCTCGTAGCCATATGATCCGTATGATTCAGGATTAGCCTTGACCAACGTACAGATTGCATATTGAAGGGAGAGCCTGATGCCGGTGCCGATGAGCCGTAGAAGCTTTCTCAAAGCGGCGGGCGTGGCCGGCGCGGCAAGCGCTATCCCGCCACAGGTTCTCGCAGAGCGGCCACGGCAGGCGATCGTCATTCTTGGCGAATCAGTTCGCTGGGATATGCTCAACTGTTACCGTGCGACGGGTCTTCAAACCCCCAATCTCGATCGCCTGGCTGCCAACGGCATGCGTTTCGAGCGGGCCTACAATTGCCAGCCCGTCTGCGCGCCGGCGCGGTCCTCGATCTGGACCGGCCTCTACCCTCACAGCAACGGGGTGTGGGCAAACAGCATGCCCCTGGGGGATACCGTTCACACTATTGGTCAGCGATTGCGCGATCACGGTGTGCATACGGCACTCATGGGCAAATGGCATCTGGATGGCTTCGACTATTTCGGGACGGGCAGTGCTCCTCCGGGATGGGATCCAAGATACTGGTTCGATATGCGCGCTTATCTCGACCAGCTCTCGGCAGCCGATCGCCAGCGTTCTCGCAACCCGGGTACTGAGGAGTGGCCGGCGAATATGTGCTTCGGCCGCCGGGTAACCGATCGAGCCATGCAGTTTCTTGCCGATCATTCCCAACAGGAGTTTCTCCTCGCTGTCTGCTATGACGAGCCGCATGGTCCCAGCCTGTGCCCTAAGGAATTCTCCGATCGCTACGAGAACTACACATTTCCCGTCAGTCCGAATGTTGGTGACACACTCGTCGACAGGCCGGCAGAGGAAAGGGTCTGGGCTCGACGCGCGCTCCAGGAAGCGCCAAGGCCCGCCCGGGCGCCAAAGTTTTTCGGCTCACATGCGTTTATCGATGCGGAAATAGGAAGACTTCTCCAACAGATTGAGAAATCAGCGCCGAATGCCCTCGTCATATACACGTCCGATCACGGCGTGTTTCTCGGGTCCCATCGTCTGCAGGATAAAGGGCCGGCGATGTATGACGAAATCACGCGTGTGCCATTCATAGTTCGCTGGCCAGGGCATACGCCTCCGAACACGGTCAATCGCAATCTGATCTCGCACATTGACCTGCCGGGCACGCTGATGGAGTTCTGGGGGATTGAGCCAGCCACAACTCTCGAGGCTGGGAGCATTCTCTCCGCATTCACCAACCTTGAAGCGCCCACGCGGACCGAGGTGTTCATCGAGTGGGGACGCTACGAAATCGACCACGATGGCTTCGGCGCGATGCAGCCGATTCGTTGCGTCTGCGACGGTCGATTTAAGCTCTCAATACACCTCATGACCAGCGATGCTCTCTATGACCTTGAGAGCGATCCGTACGAGATGGCGAATCTTATCGATTCTGCGGAGCACCAAGCGGTCCGTAATCGTTTGCATGACCGATTACTCGACTGGATGAACGTCTCGCGCGACCCCTTTCGGGGCTATTACTGGGGACATCGCGCATGGAGAACGGAGTTTCAAGAAACATGGTCGAATGCAGGCATGACTCGCCAGCGGCCTTGTGACCTCTATCTGCCAGTGGAACTGGACTACGATACCGGGTTAACGATGACTGCCGCGACACGGCCAAAAAATGATGGATCCAATTAATGTGTTCGGCAGGCATGCGCGTAGGCAGAGGAAGGCGCTTCAAATCGATCCCCAAATCGAAACCAGGAAATTATATTTTGACGAATGAACGGGTTCGATACATCCAATACAGAATCAGCCAGATGATCGTGAGTGCAGCAGCTTCTGACAGCACTGCGCCCCAGCTTCCTATCCGCGGCAGCAAGTGACCAACGAAGATATTGCCAAGTACACGAAAATCAAAAAGGTTGGTGGCCATATAAACGGCCAGAGCATTCATTCCGATGACAGTGAAAGGGAAGGCCCAGCGCCGGTAACCCAACACATCGATGACGAGATAGAAGGTTGCCAGCAGGCAGCAGCTGATTCCCGCTGTGATCAGGACATACGAACTGGTCCACATCAGCTTGATTATGGGTAGCCACAAGCTCCAGATTAGGCCGAATGCGATCAGCCCAACGCCCACAGCATAAAGAGTGAGGCATTTTCTCTTCATTGAGAAGCGTGAGGACAGGAGCACGTCGCCTGCAAGAACGCCAAGCAGTACGGAAGCCGCAAATCCCAGGTAGCTGAGAAACCATGTATTGGCCTGATCCGCAGGCGCGTAGTAAAAGCGCCCCATGATGATCCGGTCGATGTAAGTGGCGGCGTTGCCGGTAGCCGTATAGACGCCTCGTCCCACTCCGGGCACAGGAATCGCGATAAGGAGAATCCAGTAGATGCCGAGAAAAATCCCCGTCGTAATCGCTCGCCCGGCGGGGCGAGTGTTGAGTGTCACGATAGCAGCGATAAGATAACCCGCTGCGATGCCGCCGAGGACGCTGTAGAAGGGATGCAGCGTGGCCAGATTGAATTCGAGCAGATTACCCTGGGCGATCATTCCCAGTACGAACAGGATAAGAGCGCGCCGTACGGTATGGCTGTAAATGGTAGTGTGACTTTCACCTTTTTCTCCGCGCCGGGCCAGGGAGAAAGACAGCGAAACACCAACCATGAACATGAAGAGGGGCCATATGCAATCGAAGAGATGGAGGCCGACCCATGGGACGTGTTCGAACTGAGCCGCCACGGCCTGCGAAAACTGTGTCGGCTCAACTTTGGCAAGAGCCGTAACCAGGTTGCCGCCGCCGATGATCCACAACATGTCAAAGCCGCGAAGAGCGTCGAGAGACAGGAGGCGATTTGAGGTCGCAGTCTGGCTTGAGGGCGCTTTCACGGTTTTCACCTGCGCCTCATTTTTTGATTCAATGGTTGAGTTGGCCATTGGTTTCGCCCGCTGCAGGTCCGTTCCGGCCGGCAGCACCCCCTTTCCAATCGATCACGATATTTCATTCCCCATCTGCGTCCGGGATTGAGCAAACCTGGTCATCGCGAGTACATTTTCTTTCGGTGTTTCGCGCGGGATTTCGCAACCCGCGGCGACAATCCACCGTCCGCCTGCCTGTTGCCGCACATTTTCAAGATTATGACGGACTGCCTCGGGCGAACTGTCGCGCAGTGCGCGAACCGGATCAAGGTTACCGCTGAGCGATTGCTGCGCACCCAGAATTGAACGAGCCTCATCCATTGGCACAGGCGAATCGATATCAATCAGATCGCACCCCAAAGTGCGAACCTTGTCGAGGATGCGGCGAATATTGCCGCAAATGTGCAGACGGGCTCTGGCACCCTTTTCGTGAATTGCATCTACGAGCTTTTTCTCGCGCGCCTGAATGAATTCGTCATAGATACGGGGGCCGACAATTGAGGCAACAGCGTCACCGATACCGACGATGTCGGCTCCAGCATCAACTTGCGCTGCGGCAAAACAGATACCCGTCTCAAGTGCGAAGTCGAGCAGAGAATGAACGAGGCCCGGATCGTCGTAAAAATCCATCATGAGACGATTAATGCCGCGCAAGTCGGCTGCAGCCGCACAAGGACCGCTAACCCATCCCTCGACGATCAACTCTTTGCCGACCAGGCTCCGCATGCGTTCAATACCGCGAATGCGGTTTTCGATGCGCTCGCCTGCAACCGGGCCTCGAGTTCTGACCTGCTCGAATTCATGTTTTTCGGCAAGCAGAGCGTTGGCTTCAGGCATGGCAGGCGGCTGATCGGTGAACCACTCGACTCGTGCGCCGAGGTCGGCGCTCTCGGGAGCCGGCGGACCGATGGCTGAAACGTGATCGAAGCCGAACATTTCGGCAGTCTTCACTTGCGCGTCCGCCATCGCGGTATGTTCCCGCGCATATCGCTCATACTTGATGCCCAGCGTGCCGGCGGCAAACATCATTGTGATCGGCATCAGTGCCATGTGATCGGCAGACCGGCCATCGAGTGTTGCGAGAACTCGTTCGCGCCCCGTCATGGTTGGCTGTTCACCGGTCCCTCAGGCAAATTGCTCCAGGCTGAAACCGAGCGGCCAATCTTCCTTCTGGGCGAGCATATGCTCCCAGCTCACCTCGCGCTTCTGGTACCCCGCCATTCGCCCGAGGATGCAGCTTAACGCGGTTTCCACGCCATCGGCAATCTGATTATGAGTCGGTCCTGAAACAATGCTCGCAATGAACGTCCGCTCCTTGTCGCGATCCGCATACTTCAGGTTGTCAAGGAACGCTCCGTTCGCTGCGAACTTTCCTGATCCCGGCGCGGTCGACTCCGACTCCTGCCACGACCACGCATTGCTGCCAATAATCGCAATCGGACCGGAGTATGGGCACGTTGCTGATCCGTTTGCGCCAGACAGCCTGAGCCCTGCGTCGAATACGCTATTGGGCTCAAACTGGGTTGACGCAAACGAGAAGTGCACGTCGTTGGGATAGGTGAAATCGACCTGGTAGTTATCCCAGCAGTCGCCAAAGTGTGTGAGAACGTTGCGCCCGCCCGTGGCGATAGCTTTCAATGGGTGTTCGCCAAGCATCCAGTTGCACAAATCGACGATGTGAATGTTCTGCTCAACAAGAATGTCACCTGAGAGCACGCGGTCCCACAGCCAGTTGCGCAAACGGTACTCGTCCTGATCTTCACCCTCGCGCTTCTTCTCCGCCGAAGCGGGAGCGTAGTAGTTGCCAGAGACCGCAGCGATCTTTCCCAATGCTCCGCCTTTGATCTTCTCCTCCAGCGCGGCAATCGGCGGGGCTTGCCGGCATTGGAAGCCGACATCGACACTCTGGTTCGGCTTCAATTTCTTCGCGATCTCGAGCGCGTGCTTGGCCTGCGCGATGTCCACGCCTACCGGCTTTTCGCAATACACATGCTTGCCCGAGGCCACCGCCGCCTCGAGGTGCTGCACATGAAAATATGGCGGCGTCGATATCTGGATCAGGTCCACTTCCTTCGAATCTGCAAGGTGCTCAAACGCATGCGGGCCACGAAACAGCAGCTTGCTATCGATTGCCGGCTGTCCCAGATCTGCATTCACCTTGTTGAAGTGATCTTGTCCCCCCGCCAGATTATCAGCGAACAGATCCGCAAGCGCGACGACCCGGGCCGAGGTATTCTGCGCAAACGAAGTAGCGACCGCGGTGCCGCGATTGCCGCATCCAAGCAGACCGTGCCGAACCGCCGAGTTCGCCTCATAACCGAACACCGCGCGTGGATCGAGCAATAACATCCCTGAAACCGCCGCCGATCCTGACTGCATAAACTCTCGCCGCTTCATTTGTCCTCACAATGCAATGACCGGGTTAAGGCCCGTGCACAAGAATCTTATAGCGTTCTAGAGAATATTGCTGCGAAATCTGGCACAATTTCCAGCTTCGACGCCGGCGAATTACGCCAATACCTCATCCAATATTCGCTGCAAGTATGTCTTCTCGTTCTTCACGTCCTCCATCTGCTGCGGTCCCGATGTCTCGCGTTCAATCGTGATCGCGCCTGTGTATCCCAGCTTGCGCAACTTCGTGAACACCTTCTTGAAATCGACCAGCCCGTTGCCGATCAGAACCTCTTCGCCGAGCTTGTCCGGATCGGTTGGCCATTTACCGTCCTTGGCGTGAACACTGCGCACATGAGGGCCGATAATATCAACGGCATCCACCGGATTCGCCTTGCCGTACAGGATCAGATTTGCCGTATCCAAACCAGTCCCGAGATTGGGCATGTTTACGTCCCGAATCGCCCGCGACATCGTCGTAGGCGTCTCCTGCCCGGTCTCCATCAGGAAGTGCTGCCCATTCCCATGGCAATGCTGCGCAACGGTGCGGATAGCCTCCACCGCACCGGGGTACAAAGCATCTGCGGGGTTTTCCGGAATGAATCCGCAGTGCGTCTGCACCTGCCCGATACCCAGCAGCTTGGCAAAGTCTGAAACCTGCCTGAGTGCATCGATGCGCGCCGCGCGTGTGGTTGGCGGAACCAGCCCAATCGTGGAGGGGCCCTCAAGAAAATCCCACACGAGTCGTCCCGGTCCAACCACTTCCACCGCCGTCGCCTCTAACTCGTACCTGGCCAGCAATTCTCCAATCTGCTTTGCCGCATCCGATGTGAATTTGCCGATGTAGCCATCGAGCGACAGGAAACAGTTCGAGAACCCGATATCGTGAACCCGCTTGAGGGTTGCCTCAGGCGCAGCAAAGGGGCTGACCAGGAGCCCCAGTGTCATCGGTTTCAGTTCCGGTGCATCAGCCATCGAAGAAACCGGATTCATCCCGGTAGCTATCGCCGCAGCAGTAGCGGTGCCCAAAAAAGTTCGACGGTCCATCGAGTTCCTTTCTTTCTCGCAATGAACCGACGCTCAGCTTCGGCGGCCTTGAGAGCCGCTCTCAGCGCGGGCTCAATGCGGAGGGTCAGTGTAGAGTTTTTTGCGGCGGCGCGCATTCGCACCGCGAAGGTATTGCGTTCGTGATGGAGTGCGCATCCAGTTTGCAGCACAGTAAGTGAGGCGTCAAGCATTACCAGGAGTCATTCCGAAGCTTGCTTGCAGTATTCAACGATACTCCGCAGGATCAGACCGCGCGCTCCGAGTTGCTGCACCGGAATCGTGAGCGATACGCTCACCATTAACGCCGCCACGTTGCCACCGGCCCCCGTCACGAACAACGAGACCGTCACCGTAACGGACACCGAGTCCTTTCCGGACGTCGCTGACTCGGAGAAGATCACGGTCGCCGATCAATGCATCGTCAGAGCCTTCACGCCGATCGTATTTACTCCCGCTTCAGCGACTTTCAACGCCAACGACGGAACCGGCTATGCAACCCATCCTTATACGTCGGTCGATTTCTCCGCCACCGGCGGAATTGGTACGCTGAACCTCACTGAAAGCGACGCACTTCCATCAGGTATCGCCTTCAGCGATGGCGTACTTAGCGGCACGCCTGCATCTCCTCGGTTCAATCGGGATCTTTGCAGCCAAAACGCAATGAATCCGACGCTTGATAAAGGTTCTCTGGAATGTCGCCGATGGAGAACTGGGGACCAATGGGATCGGTATGGCCAAAAAAATTCTGGTTATCGATGACTCCATCACGATGGTGCTGAGTCTGAAGACGACGCTCTCCTTGAATGGATTCCAAGCCGAGTCCGCCTGCAATGGGCGGGAGGCTTTGGACAAGCTGCGGGCGGGATTCAAACCGGACCTGATTTTGACGGATATCAACATGCCGGTGATGGGCGGAATGGAACTGATCCGTAACGTTCGGGCAATGCCGGGCTTGAAGTTCATTCCAATTCTGACGCTTACAACGGAAAGCGAAGCCGCGAAGCGGTGCGAGGGCAAGTTGGCCGGGGCTACCGGGTGGCTGGTAAAGCCGGTTTCCGGCAACGACCTGGTCGCGGTGATCAAGAAAGTGCTGCCGGGTGCGTAACCCAATGGGAGATGCAATGACGGAAAAGTGCGAAGCATTGGAAGCAGAAGGAGACGGAATCCCTGGGTTGAGCTTAACCCCGGAGGAGTTTCCCTCCAGCGTCGATGCACATCTTTTTCGGATCGGCAAGCGAATGTTCTTCGAGTCCCTGACGAAGGTTTTCTTGCTGGGCGCGTACTTTTATTTGTTGTCTCGGCTGGATGGGCCGGGCCTCTCTGCCAACGAGATTCGGGGAGGCTTGTTGCTGATTTTGCTGGTCGTGGTGCCGGGGTTCGTTTATCGCTTCAAGAACTACTCCGAGGCACGCAAAGCCGTCACCGACATGTGGGACCGAAGCCATATGAACTTCGGCGACATGGCGAAGGTCCTCGAGATGAGCAAGGTGCTGCAGCGCGAGGCGCGCGACTGCGGTCTCTTCACC
The DNA here is from genome assembly GCA_963732165.1 of uncultured Acidobacteriaceae bacterium. Classification (GTDB taxonomy): domain Bacteria; phylum Acidobacteriota; class Terriglobia; order Terriglobales; family Acidobacteriaceae; genus Telmatobacter. Next base: position 84,147 of record CAVSYM010000015.1, on the reverse strand, counting down.
GACGTGCTCCGCGAGCAGATTGCGGACTCGCTGGAGGAGTCGGAGCGGGAAGTCGTGGCGGCAATCGAGCAGATGAGCAAGTTGATCGACAGGTCGAGCCGGGAAAGAGAGCACATTGCACAATCGGTTAAAAGCGGCAGGAACCTGACCGAGGCCACGCGGGGGAGAGTCTGCCGCAACAAAGAAGTGATCTCAGCCCTTCACGCGCAACAGGATGTGCAATTGGCGGATATGCGGTCGAACTTCGAACGCATCCGGAACCTGTCGAGTGGAGTATGCGCCTTGACGCCGCTGATCAAGGTGATCACTTCAATTGCGCAGCAGACCAGCCTGCTGGCGCTGAACGCTGAGATTGAGGCATCGCGTGCGGGAAGCGCCGGCCGAGGGTTCTCAGTAGTCGCGACCGAAGTTCGGAAGCTGGCGGTGATGTCGACCAACGCGGCGGCGGAGATTGGCCAAAAGATCAACACGACCTGCAAAAGCGTGGAATTGGAGTTGAAGGACGCGCATGTGGCACTCGAAAAGCACGAGATGGGCGCAGCGATGAGCCATCTGGTGAGCGATCTGGACGCAATGCAGCAGGAATTCGAAAAGAACAGCGAATTGCTGCTCGAAGTAATTGGCGAGGTGGATGCAAGTTATGGAGAGATGGTGGACCGGCTTTCCGATGCCATGGGGCACATTCAGTTCCAGGATGTGATGCGGCAAAGAATGGGCCACGTGCAGCAGTCCCTGAAGGATCTGTCCAACCAGGTGCTGGTACTGGCGGAGAAGCCGGATGACGCCAGGTGGGATGGCCGGCTCGATCGAACCTTTAAAAGCATGCTCGATGCGCAACTGGGCCAATATCGGATGGCCAGCCAGCGGGTCACGCACCTGGCAGTCGCAGGCTGCGAGAAGCCGGCAATCGACAATGGGCCTGCAATCGAGTTGTTTTAGAGTCAGCCGCCGGTGGTAAAGACTGTTCGCGCCCTGTATGTGACAAATCTAACGCAACGGCAAGTCGCATTCACTCATTAATTGCTCCTCCATAGCCGATAACACCCAACGAGGGCCTTCTGCAGAGTGGCCTGCAGGAAGTACTCCGATGCAGGCCGAATTATCGCACCGCGAGGCACCGCGCTCGCTCCAGTGTGACCGGGCGAATCTGGGAAACCTGAGTGGTTCAGAGATAGAAGAGTCGAGAAAGGCTGCGTTGCCGGATTTCCAAAATTGCGACAATTCTTGCCGGGTTCAACCGGAGACCGAGCCGCCCGAGGGAATCGCGCTGGGCTGCTCGGGCGAATCGATCGTCGTGCGCCTGTCAGGCTCGATTGACATTGCGTCCGCCACGGAGCTTAAGGCCATGCTTCTGAAAGCGTTCGAAGAAAACAAAGAGATTCAAGTACTAACGGAGAGCGTCTTCTCGCTGGACGTGACCGCACTGCAACTGCTTTGGGCCGCCAGGAACCATGCCGCAAGACGAGATGTTGAACTCATCTTGGACAGTGAACCGCCGAAGGCGATTGGTTCTCTGTTGACCGAGCTGGGGATGGAAGAGCTGGGGCTCTTCGAGTAAGACGGGCGGCCAATGGGGGCCGCGAAGAGACAGAATCTGGGCTGGGAATAATGGGCCGGAAATTTTGGGCCGGAAACAGAGCTTTTTTAGGCCATGTCACAGGCAGTTTCATGCAATCCCGATCAGTTCAAGCAGACCTTCCGAGAAGAGGCACGCGAGATCCTGGTAGATCTGGAAGCAGCGCTGCTGGAGCTGAACGAGAATCCGGCCGACCTGGAACTGGTGGGACGCGTCTTCCGCGCCTTACACACGATCAAGGGTTCGGGGGCCATGTTCGGGTTCGAAGACCTGGCTGCGTTCACGCACAATCTTGAGACGGCGTTCGACGAGGTGCGCAATGGAAGGCTCGCGATTACGCCGCCGCTGATCGACCTGACGCTGGAAGCGCTGGATCAGATCAAGGCCATGCTTGAAGAGGGCTGCGGGACGCCGGACGCATGCGCGGAAATTCTGTCCAAAGTGCGGCATCTCACCGGACGACCGGACAAGCAGCCTGCCGGCCCAGCGCATGAAACTGGAGCGCCTGAAACGCCACCGTCCATATCGGCCCCGATCGGACCGGAAACGGAGTGGCGCATAGGGTTCGCGCCCGGGCCGGACCTGATGCGCAATGGCGCCAACCCGCTGTTGCTGCTTCGCGAGTTGGGTCAGCTGGGCAATCTTTCAGTCACCGCCGATATGAGTGCTGTTCCGCCACTTGGCGAGCTGGACCCGGAGCGCTGTTATGTGCGCTGGGAGATGCGGCTCGCCACATCTGCTGGCGCCGACGCAATCCGCGATGTCTTCATTTTTGTGGAAGACAGTTGCGAGCTGGCGATTGAACCCGTTTCGCACGCCAGGCCGGAAGCGGCTGAGGCGCCAGTCGTGGCCGAGTCGGCTGCGCTCGAAGCCGACAAGATTGCGGAGGCCCTTGAAGACAAGCGCACTCCCAGAGGAGGCCGGCGCAGCTACGACCACCCGGAGAACGTCTCGAGCCTGCGGGTGCCGGCCGTCAAGCTGGACCAGCTGGTCGACCTGGTGGGCGAACTGGTTACCGTGCAGGCCAGGTTAAGCGAGATCGCCGCCCGCAGCGACGATCCGGACTTTGCGGCAGTCTCGGAAGAGGTCGAGCGGTTGACTTCGGCCCTGCGCGAGAGCTCGATGAACATTCGCATGCTGCCGATTCGCAGCACCTTCGAGAAATTCCGCCGGCTGGTGCACGACCTGGCGCGCGATCTGGGGAAAGATGTCGAGCTCACCATGGAAGGCGCCGATACCGAGCTTGACAAGACCGTGATCGACCAGTTGAGCGATCCGCTCATGCATCTCATCCGCAACAGCATGGACCACGGCATCGGCTCGCCGGAGGTTCGCATTGCGCACGGTAAGCGCCCCACCGCAACCATCCATCTCTCGGCGCGGCACTCGGGCGCGAGCGTGCTGATCGGCGTAGCGGATGACGGCAACGGCATCGATACCGAAGCGGTACGCAGTCGCGCCGTCGAGCGGGGCCTGATCGCCGCCGATGCCCAGCTCGCCGAGGCCGAGATCTATACGCTCATCTTTCAGGCCGGTTTTTCGACGGCCAAACAGGTTACGGATATCTCCGGCCGCGGCGTGGGCATGGACGTGGTCCGGCAACGCGTGGAGAGCCTGCGCGGAACCGTGGAAGTCGAGAGCAAGCGAGGCGCGGGCACCCGGGTAACACTGCGCCTGCCGCTCACGCTGGCCATCATCGATGGCCTGCTGGTAAGCGTTGGCGAGGCGTATTTTGTGCTGCCCCTGGCTGCGACGCTGGAATGCATCGAGCTGACCGACGAAGACATCGAGCGCGCCAACGGCAAGCATGTCGTCGAGGTTCGCGGCGAGCTGATTCCTTACATCCGCCTGCGCGAGCATTTTAACGCCCGCAGCCGAAAGCCCGCGATCGAACAGATCATGGTGGTTGAAACCGGCACCGGCCGCTTTGGCTTTGTGGTCGACCAGGTGCTGGGCAACTGCCAGACGGTGATTAAAAACCTGGGCCGTTTCTACCGGCACGTGCAGGCAGTTTCAGGCGCCACCATCCTGGGTAATGGAACGGTGGCGCTGATCCTCGACCCGGAGCGGCTGGCGCAGGATGCGCTGCGCTCAACCGAGCGTGGCCCGCGCGGACGTCCAGGAGTGGCCGCCGGAAACGGCCGTACGAGAGACGGAACGAGTGTCAATGCATTGAAGGCTTCTTCGGCGCCGGAGAGAATTCCGGCGCCTGTCCAATAACGAATTAACCGGCAAGTGTCGTGCTCCTCTCAATTCCGATCTGACGGCGATCGGATCGACGATTGAACGGATCGAGCGGAGTGCGATGGCAAGCAATAAGGAGCGGCGAATTTCATGTCATCTGCATTAGTAAACGAAGACCGGAAGCTGAATGGCGCCGGTAATGGAAATGGCGGGAACGGGCACGCAAACCACGCCCGCGCGAGTGTCAAGGCGCATCCAGCCGAGGACGTCACGATGCTTGTGCTGCAGGAGATCATGCGGCTGGTGGACGCGTCCAAGGAGGGACGGCTCACCGAGCGCGGCCGGGCAACCCAGTTCAACGATCTTCATCGCGAGATCATCCAGGGCGTTAACGAGATGCTGGACGCGATTCTGCTGCCCATCGGCGAAGGCAATCGCATTCTGGCGCAGATTTCGAATGGCAAGATCGACGAACTGATCGCCGCGACCTACAAGGGCGACCACGAAAAGATGAAGGTCGCGGTCAACAACGTGGCCATTGTCACCCAGGGGCTGCAGAAGGAGCTTGCGCGGCTGATTGAAGCCTCGAAAGAAGGCCAGCTTTCGGATCGCGGCAAGCCGGAGCAGTTCCAGGGCGCGTATGCGGAGATCGTGCGCGGCGTCAACGCCATGCTGGACGCAATTCTGCTGCCCATTGGCGAAGGCAATCGAATTCTGGCGCAGATTTCAAACGGCAAAATCGACGAGCTGATCGCTGCGACCTACAAGGGCGACCACGAAAAGATGAAGGTCGCGGTCAACAACGTGGCTCTCGTGCTGCAAGCATTGCAAAAGGAGCTGGCGCGGCTGGAACTGGCCTCGAAAGAAGGCCAGCTTTCCGAACGCGGCAAGCCGGAGCAATTTCAGGGAGCGTATGCCGAGATCGTGCGCGGCATGAACGTCATGTTGGACGCCATCCTGCTGCCTATTGGAGAAGGGAATCGCATTCTGGCGCAGGTATCGAACGGCAAGATCGACGAACTGATCGCCGCGACCTACAAGGGCGACCACGAAAAGATGAAACAGGCGATCAACAACGTTGCCACTGTTCTGCAAGGGCTTCAGAAAGAATTGGCGCGGCTGACCGAAGCTTCCAACGCCGGCAAGCTTGGTGAACGCGGTCGTCATGAGCAGTTTAACGGCTCCTATGCCGACATCGTACGCGGGGTGAACGCCATTCTGGAAGCGGTGATCAACCCGCTGAATGTATCCGCCAAGTACGTGGAGTTGATCAGCAAGGGCGACATTCCGCCGCAGATTACCGATACGTACTACGGCGATTTCAACACCATCAAGAACAACCTGAACACGTTGATCGTGGCCATGAACGACATCACCGCAGCGGCTGAAGAAATTGCCAACGGCAACCTCACCGTGACCCTCCGCGAACGTTCGCCGCAGGACAAACTGATGCAGGCGCTGTCAGCCATGGTGGACGGCCTCACTCGCACTGTCTCCGACATCCGTTCGATCGCCGGCGAAGTGGCGGCGGCGAGCCAGTCGATCTCGACAGCGTCGATTCAAGTCTCGAAGGGCGCCAGCTCGCAGGCTGCAGCGGCCGAAGAGGCTTCTTCGTCGATGGAAGAGATGGTCAGTAACATCAAGCAGAACGCCGACAACGCGCAGCAGACCGACAAGATCGCCAACAAGAGCGCCAAGGACGCGCAGGAGAGCGGCAAGAGCGTGCTCGAGGCGGTTGCGGCCATCAAGGAGATCGCGAACAAGATCTCGATCATCGAGGAAATTGCGCGTCAGACCAACCTGCTGGCGCTCAATGCCGCGATCGAGGCAGCACGCGCGGGCGAGCACGGCAAGGGGTTTGCCGTGGTGGCAGCCGAGGTGCGCAAGCTGGCCGAGCGCAGCCAGAAGGCGGCCGGAGAGATCAACCAACTCTCCTCGACCACTCTCAAGGTGTCGGAGAAATCGGGCGAAATGCTGGAGAAACTGGTTCCCGACATTCAGCGCACGGCCGAGCTGGTGCAGGAAATCACCGCGGCCAGCAAGGAGCAGGACACCGGCGCCGAGCAGATCAACAAGGCGCTGCAGCAGTTGGAGCAGGTGATCCAGCAAAACGCCTCTGCGTCGGAGGAAATGGCATCGACCACCGAGGAGTTGACCGGCCAGTCCGATCAGCTGGTGAGCGCGCTCTCATTCTTCCGCACCGGCGACGATGGGCACGTTGCGCAGGCACGGCCTGTCGCGGCCAGGCCAGGCGGTCACTCTTCACCAGCCGCGCACAGCAACGGCGGAAGCGGCAAGGGTGTCAAGCCGAACGGTCACGCGGCATCGGCTGGCGCGAAAACCGCGACGAAGGGCGGAGTTAGTCTCCGGCTCAATGACAAACACGACGACCTTGACGGGGAGTTCGAGCGCTACTGAGTGCTGACCGCACGGGCGGAGCCCTGGAACGGTTTTTCCTGAGAGGAGAACCGTTCCGGCCTCACGAAGAAAGGATTGGAATTATGAGCGTGAACGAAATCACCGAGGCGCGGCAGTATCTCACCTTCAAGCTCGGCAACGAGATCTTCGCCACCGACGTGGCGAAGGTGAGAGAGGTGCTTGACCTCACCACCATCACCGCCATTCCCAGGACGCCCGACTTTATGGCCGGAGTGATCAATCTGAGGGGCAGCGTGGTTCCGGTTGTCGATCTCAGGCTGTGCTTTGAGATGTCGAAGACCGAGAGTACGCACAACACCTGCATTGTCGTCGTCGAGGTGCTGCTCGACAACGAATCGACTGTGATCGGCGCATTGGCCGATTCGGTGGAGGAAGTGATCGACCTGGAGCCGGACCAGATTCAGCCGGCGCCACGGATTGGAACCCACATCCGCACCGACTTTATCAAAGGGATGGGCAAGCGCGATGACCATTTCATCATGATCCTGGACATCGATCGCGTATTTTCCGCCGAGGAGCTGTCGCAGGTCCGCGGCCAGGAATCCAGCCGTTCGCTCGTTGAAGCGGCTGCGTAAAAAGGAGTAAAGGGGCGGGTTCGCCTGCCCCTTACCCACCCATGACCTCCGTCGATCAATCCATCTCCTCGCGCGACTTTACACGCCTTCGCGAGCTTATCTATGGCCAGGCCGGCATCTGCCTGGGCCCGGAAAAGAAGACCATGCTCGAGGCGCGAGTCAAGCGCCGTTTGAAGGCCCTCGAACTGAATTCCTACACCGAATACTGCGATTATCTCTTCGGACGCCAGGGATTGAAGGAAGAGATCGTCCACCTGATCGATGTGGTGACGACCAACAAGACCGACTTTTTTCGCGAGCCGAAGCACTTTGATTTTCTCGTATCCAGTGCGCTTCCCGAGTTTGTCTCGCGCTACGAAAACGGCAGGCAGTTTCTGATCTGGAGCGCCGGCTGCTCGACCGGCGAGGAGCCGTATACGATGGCCATCGTGCTCAGCGAGTTCGCGCTCGCTCATCCCGGCTTTCGCTTCAGGGTGCTGGCCACCGACATCTCGACCACGGTGCTGGCCAAGGCTGAGCTCGGCGTCTATTCCGCTGAAGCAGCCGAAGCGGTCGAACCCACGCTCAGGCAGAAATATTTTCTGCGCAGCCGCGACCAGGACTCCAATCGCGTGCGCGTGGTTCCGGAGCTGCGGCGGCTGGTCGAGTTTCGCCGGCTCAACTTCATGGATTCCGACTACGGGCTTTCCGGCAAGGTCGACGCCGTCTTCTGCCGCAACGTCATCATCTACTTCGACCGGCCGACGCAGGAGAGCATTCTTAAGAAGCTCTCACATCGCCTTCTTCCGGGGGGGTACATGTTCGTGGGTCACTCTGAGACGCTGCATGACATGGACCTGCCGCTGGATCCAATTGCACCGGCGCTATACAGGAGAGTCGATGCCGGAGCCTGACAGAGCATTGCCGGAGGTGAACGTGCAGCCCGGTGAATCGCACCTGGTGCGCGAGCCCATGATCCTGCGCACCGTGCTCGGCTCCTGCGTCGGCATCGTGTTCTGGGCGCCCAGGGCAGGCCTGGGGGCGCTCTGCCATCCCATGCTGCCGCGCTGCCCAAACAAGCCCGCGGTTAAAATGCATCCCGCGACCGGCCGCCGCTACGTCGATTTCGCTATTCGCGATCTTGCCCGGCAGTTCGATTCATTGGCCGTCAATCGCAGCGAGGTCGAAGTAAAGCTTTTCGGAGGCGGCGACGTATTGCTGGTGACCAACGAAAGATCGCGTCCGACGGTCGGCAGATTGAATTGCGAGGCAGCCCTTAGTGTGTTGCGCGACGAGGGCTTCAACATAGTCGCATCCAGCCTGGGAGGCACGTCCGGTCTTCATATCCAATTCAACACCGGGACCGGGGAAGTGCTTCTGCGGCGGCTGAATTGAAGCGGGCGCCGAGGGGCGGCGCGGCGCGCATGGCGGGGGACAAGCGCATACGGCGCGGCGGGAATATCGGAGAGAGACAGTGACTCAAGAGAATCCCAGAACTCGCGTGCTGATTGTGGACGACTCGGCCGTAGTGCGGCAGACGCTCAAGGAGATTCTCTCTTCCGACCCTGAGATCGAAGTCATTGGGACGGCCGGCGATCCCTACGCAGCGGCAGAGCGCATTGCCGAACAGGCGCCCGATGTGATCACCCTCGATATCGAGATGCCACGCATGGATGGCCTCACCTTTCTCAAGAAGATCATGAGCCAGCATCCGATCCCGGTAGTGATCTGCTCCAGCCTGGCCGATGAGGGCGCCCTGAGCACGTTGAAGGCGCTTGAATACGGCGCCGTGGAAATTATCACCAAACCAAAGCTGGGCACGCGGCAGTTTTTTGAGGAATCGCGGGTGGCCCTCTGCCTGTCGGTCAAAGCTGCGGCATCGGCTCGCCTGCGTCCGCTCGGTCCCTCTCATACCGTCGAACCCAAGCTGACCGCCGACGTGGTTTTATCGCGCGTAACGAACGCCATGGTGGAGACGACCGAGAAGGTTGTTGTAGTGGGCGCATCCACGGGCGGCACTGAGGCGCTTAGAACCCTGCTGGAAGCACTGCCTGCCGACTCGCCGGGAATCGTGATTGTGCAGCACATGCCCGAGCTGTTTACCCGCGCCTTCGCCAACCGGCTTGACGGACTCTGCGCGGTCTCCGTTAAAGAAGCCGAAACCAACGATACGGTAATTCGCGGACGTGTCCTCATCGCGCCCGGCAATCATCATCTTTTGCTCAAGCGCAGCGGCGCCCGCTATTTTGTCGAGGTCAAAGACGGCCCGCTCGTCTGCCGTCACCGTCCATCGGTCGACGTGCTCTTCCGCTCCGCCGCTCGCTACGCAGGACAGAACGCGGTTGGTGTCATCATGACCGGAATGGGGGACGACGGTGCGCGCGGCTTGCTCGAAATGAGAGAGGCGGGCGCCTATACCATTGCGCAGGACGAGGCCACCTGTATTGTCTTCGGCATGCCCAAAGAGGCAATCAAGCTCAATGGAGTCAGCAAAGTCCTTCCTCTCGAGTCCATCGCGGGCGGAGTCCTGAGTCGTTGCCGTTAGCTCGAACGCGAGCAGCGAATGCTTTTCACTTGCATACTCGCTAGGATTGCATGATGAACTGTGGCGATTTTGCAAAAGGACACAGTAACTCGGAAAATGCCGGAGCCTCCGCGCGCAACTCGCTCAGGCGTAGTGTTCTGCCACTCAATGAGCTGGATGCGAAGTTGGCGCCGGTTTTTGGTGCGCTGTGGCGTTGGTTCGAGCCGGGCTTAAAGCGTTGCAGGACGCGTCGGTCAGCTTGACCGGCGCGATGTTGAGACCCTTCAGTTGATTCTTGACCAGCGTCGCGTTGAAACTCGCGATCTGGGTCTGCATCGCCTTCCAGGCGGCCACGGTGCGGTTGTAGTTCGCACATACGCTCGACCAGTTATCGATCTGGGCCGGAGTAGGCGCGATGTCGAGGCCTACCTGCATCATGCTCACCATGGTGCTGTAGTCGTCGTTCAGTGCGAGGAAGGATTTGAGCTCCTTGTGATCGGGAGGTGTGGGGCGGCGGAACGGGGCGTCGCCAGTCGGCAGCACCCCGCCAATCTTCGTGAGGCTTTCATTGAGCGTTTTGGCCTGCGAGGCGACATCGGCGGGCGAGTTTCCTTTCGTAAGGGACGCAAGTTGGGTCTTGTCGGCATCGACTTCGTCATGACCCTGGTAGCTCTGCTCCATGCCGTGAACTGCGAGCATCGAGAGCTGGTTCTGGGCGCGCAGCGCGGCCATGAGCTCGGGGCTCTGGCCGACACGCGGGTCGTTCATGACGGTGACACTGCGGGTGTACACCTGGCCGTCGACGGTGAGCTTAAGCGTATAAATGCCCGGAATCACCTGCGGCCCGTGCGGGCCCGGGGTCGTCTCTCCCTCCACCGAGTTCATCTCGTCTTCGAGGTCGTGTCGCAAGGCGGGCGGGTCGTCATAGTTCAAGTTCCAGTTGACGCGGTTCATGCCGGCATGGGTGGTGAGAGCGCGTGACTCGGGCGAGGCCAGCCAGTAGCGCGGAAATGCTTCGCCCTCGATGGGCGGCGGCAAGGTGCTGGACATGGTGCGCACCAGGTTGCCGTGGGCGTCGTAGACCTGGAGCTGGATGGGCGCGCTGGGTTGGCGGCTGAGGTAATAATCCACGATTGCGCCGTACGGCGGATTGGGCGCATGGGGAACTTCGACTGAGAACGGCTGATCCCAGTTGCTGTTGAGACGGGCGCGAATGGCCTGCTCGGGCGCGAAGAGATACGCGGCGGAGGAACTGATGGCCTGGGCATTGGCGGAGATCTGGCGCAGCGGCGCGATGTCGTCGAGTATCCAGAAGCCGCGCCCGTAAGTGCCGATGACCAGATCGTTCATGTGGTAATCGGTGTGGATGACGAGATCGCGGATGGACGTGCTGGGCAGGTTCTGGCGCAGCAACTGCCAGTGGTCGCCATTGTCGAAGCTGACATAGACGGTGGTTTCAGTGCCGGCAAAAAGCAGGCCGGGCTGCTCTGGATCGGCGCGTAGAACGTTGACCCAGCTACCGGTGCGCTCGTCGCGGGGCAGTCCGTTGACGATGCTGGTCCAAGCTTGGCCGCCGTCGGTGGTGCGCCAGATGAGCGGTACGTCAGTGTCCTCAGTAGTGGCACTGGGGCAGCGCCGCGTTCGGCGGCGATATTGCCAGTAACGTAGGCGGTATTAACGTCATCGCCGGCCACAATGGTCAATGAAGTTGGTGTGGGGCGCAGTGCCGGTGATGTTGCTGACGTTCGTCCAGTGTTTGCCGCGATCCATGGTGTTGTAGATCTGGCCGTTGCTGCTCACAGTCCACACCACCCCGGGCTTGACTCTGGAGATGGAGAAGTCGTTGATGGAGGGTGGGGGCGCGGGCGGGCGCGGTGTTACCGGCGTCGCTGCCGCGTTCGGAGCAGCAGGAGTTGTGGCCGCCTTCGAAGTCGTTGAAGCCGAAGTGATTGCCGATGAGGCGCCGCGTTCGGGGTCGCGGAAGTCGGGGCCGGCTTCGGAGCGGCCGGAGGAGTGGGCAGGGGTGTGCCGCAGGCCGGTTGGGGCTTGCCCCTTTCCGTGGTCAGGTCGGGGCTGAATGGCTTCCATGTACGGGCGCCGTCGCGCGTCACCAGCAGGCACTGGTAAGCGACGTAAAGGGCGCTGGGGTCGAAGACGGTGTCGAACTGTTTTTGAAAGTCGCGACCGGCGCGGTACTTGGTGGAATCGGAGCCGAAGTTGGGTGCAACGTTCTCCCACTGCCCGGTGGTCATATCGATTTTTATGAGGCCGTTGCCCCCGCCGCCCGGGCCGTAACCGACGCCATAAATAGTGTGAGGGTTTTTAGGGTCGGGCGTGATGACGCCAAATTCCGAGGTGGGCAGAGGGCTCCAGTCGGTGAAGTCGACCTGGCCCCATGTGCCGCGGCTCTTGATCATGACTCCGCCGGTGTCCTGCTGCGCAGCCATGATCCAGTAGGGATACTGGCTGTCGGTGGCGACGTGGTAGACCTGCGCCACGTTTTCGGTGTACCACATGCTCCAGGTGTCGCCGCCATCGAGGGTAACGGTGGCGCCCTGGTCGGTGCCGAGCACCATGCGTTTGCCGTTGGTGGGATCGATCCATTGCTTGTGGTAGTCCTCGCCGCCGGGCGCGCCCTTGAAGGCCTCAAAGGTAACGCCGCCGTCGGTCGATTCGTACATCGCAGTGCTCACCGTGTAAAGAATGTCGGGGTTCTGTGAGTCCACGAAGACGCCACAGCTATAAGAGCCCTGTCCATTGCTGATGCGCGTATCCTTGCCTGCCATGTGTTTCCAGGTGGCGCCGCCGTCATCGGAGCGGAACAGGCCGGAGCCGTGTTCGATATTATTGCCCACGATATACATGCGCAGACCCCTGGTGTGCATGGCGATGGCCACCGCAACCCGGCCCTCGTAGGGCGGAATCTTGATCTCGGTCCAGGTCAGGCCCTCGTCGGTGGACTTGAAGACCTGTGCCGGTTTGGTCTTGGCCTGAGCGCCGCCGTTGGCGCCAGGGAAACCGCCGCCGGTGCCTTGCGTCGCGGCCAGCAACTCGCTCGGGTCGTCGAATGCGTATTCCACGTCGCGCGCGCCGTCGTAGTCCGGGGTTTTGAGGACGATGGTCCAGGTCTGGCCGCCATCGGTGGAGCGGTAGACGCCGCCGCCTTTGCGCGTTGCATCGCCAAGGGCTGCGACGATTACGAGGTCGGGATTGGTGGGATCGACAAGAATGCTTGCAATCTTTACCGTGTCCTCGAGGCCGATGTGCTGCCAGGTTTTGCCCGCGTCGCTGGACTTCCACATGCCATTGCCGAGGCTGCCGCGGATGGCGTCGCCGGCGCCGGCGTAGACGATATCGGGATTGGAAGGCGCAACCTGGATGGCGCCGATGCTATCCACGCTGGTCTCCTGGTCGAAGACCGGGTACCAGGTAACGCCGGCGCTGGTGGTCTTCCAGATGCCGCCCTGGGGCATGCCGGCGTAGAACACACCGGTCTGGCCGATGGCCCCAGACACTGAGGCTATGCGGCCGCCGTGAAAAGGCCCGACGTTACGCCATTTGAGGCCGGAATAGAGGTCGGGATTGACCTCGGGCTTGACCCCTGCAATTGACCTGCGCTCCTGCGCTCAAGGCCAACGCCAGCACGCTGGCACAACACGCAACCTGCAAAAATCGCGTCATCATTAATCAGGACCCCAGGGGAAGAATCGACAGCGCTCGTCGGCGTAGTATACCGCAGCGCCGCAAGCGGGACGTCTGGTGCAGCGGCTGGCTTAGGACGCCTGACTTGGGGTGTCTGGCTTGGGATTCGGTCGCAACGGACGCGTTTCGGGGGGCCGATCTTGTGCAGCGGCCGGCCTCTACTGCTCCTCCCGAAGAATTCGATTGCGCGAATTCTATAGACCGGATGGGGCTCCGCGATCCTTCATTTTGGCGCGCTCGCCGTCTGCGTTCTACCGCCTCGAATCCAATCCAGAATCGTTCGGTATTCTTCGCTCGATTGGTTTCCATGCCAACGCTGGCCGCCGTTATGCGTGGCAAGATAGTCGCCAACGTCGCCGGCGCTGTCAGTAGGGCGGGTGGGTTTGATGAGCATCAGGCTATTGTCCGGTTCGGTTATGTCCACAACGCGCATCGCGGATTTGTAGTTGTCTTCGCTATCCTGGTCGGAGAATTGACCCTCGGCGTTGGGCGGCTGCAGCTTGAAGATCACATGACTGGCGTGGCAGTTGACGCATGCCTTTCCGTCCGGTCCGGGCCGGGCAAGGATGGGTTCGATTCGTGTAACAAAAGTGCGGAAGTCGAGCACCGACCCAGGCTGTACGTCGGTTAGCGCATCCCCCAGGTTCTTTCCTTTTAGAACACTGGCAGCGATGAGTTTGAGGCGCGGATTGGTGGAACTCTGGAGACGGCTCATGGCCGCCAGAAAATCGGGCCGCTTCTCCACATCCTTAACCTTGCGCAGCGTATCGAGAGCCGCGGCGCTCACGTTGGCGTCGGCATTCAACAGGCTGGCCATTACCGTATCCACGACGATGGGATATTCCAACGGTTCGCGAGCTCTGGATGCGGCCGGGTGGCCGTTGAGGAAGTCCTGATCCTGCGACACCGCTCCTCCTGAAACTCCGAGACGTTTCTTCAGGAATTGCGGATTGCTCGCTTCCTCCATCAGGATCCGCAGCCCTGAAGCATTCAGTTTTGCAAATGCGGATTTCACGGCGGGCTCGGTTTTGGGGTCGTTCAGAAAGTGTTCCAGCGAAATTCGCACGGCGGCACGCTGTGTGTCGGGCATGTATGAATTGAGTCCATCCAATACCTTTTGCTGGAGCGCCGGCTCTTGCATCAGGTTACTGAACGATGAAGCGGCATCCAGCACCTGGCCGAAATTCATCGGCTGCGGATATTGTTCAAGCATCGACCGCAAGGCGCCCTGAACGTCGCTCTGCTGTTCCCATACGGAACCGCTGGGGAGGGCTGCGAGCAACGGCAGGACGACCGCCCGGCTGTCGGGATTTCCGTGCTTGAGAATCTCGACGATTCTGGCCACCAGATTTGGATCGGGCGCGGCGCGCGTTTCAAGATTAAGGACTCCCCGCTGGCCGTCCTCGTAGACGTAGCTCACGGTCTGGCGCACGTCGGCGCTCGAATCCTCAGAAAGGTTCAGGGCGGCGAGTGTAAAGCGCGCATCGCCGGATTCACTCAGCGTGCTACCCGCTTTGAGCACATTGATTTTCATTGAATCATCCGCGCCTTTCAGGCAATCCAAAAGCGCGTCTTCCAGCTCCGATCCGGAACTCTTGAAGAAGTGGATCAGATCGCTGTCGTTGCCGATGCGCGTCTGAAAAAAGCCGTTGTGCACGTCGTATTTGAAATCGACCGCTTCACGATAGGGCGGATATTCGTAGCCGGGGCGATGCAGATCGGGAACGCCGGTTACGTACTTGGTAAGAACCGCGGGCAGGCCGATCGAGACGGTGTCCGATTTGAGCGCCGGCAATGCATAGTGCCGAATATGAAAATCCCACAGCGCGTTGAGGATTCCCTCGCGGCCCAGCGGCGTTGCATTGCGCAGTACCTTGGCGAGCACCTGTGCCTGGTCGCGTACCACTGCCTCATAGCCGGTGTTGATGCGGTCTTTATCTTCGTCCTTTGCGCTTGCCTTGACCCAGGCGGAAAGATATCCGGTGTTTTCATCGAGCAGGTCGTAGATGCTTTCCTTCAGCCCCCGCCGCACCGTTGCATCGTTCTCGGTATTGAGACGCGTGGCGAGCGCTTCGAGTGTCCCGCGCCGCACCGCGGGTTGATCCACCTGCCAGTAGTACCAGCGCCACAACCCGCCAGCGGCTTCAAAGCGGACATAGGGCACCGGATCGTTCAGCGTTCGCTCGATGGCAGCCAGCAGTACTGGATCGCCGGTGAGATCTTTGAAATGCTGGTTGAAGACGCGAGCTGCTCCCCACCGGGTGCGCGCGTTTGGCGATAACAATGCAGCGGCAAGCATCGCGCGCCCTCGCGGTGCAACGCTCTGGCGCCGCGACAAGACCATGCGCAGCGCATAAGCTGATGCGACCTGCACCATCTTGGTGGTATCGCCCAGGCCCTTGACGAGTGCCGGCATCGCGCCGGGATCGGCCATGTGCCCAAGCGCGCGCGCAGCGGCTTCACGAGCGAGCGGCTGATCGCTATCGGTCAGCACCTTGCGAATCTGCACGAGCACCGGCTCCGGAGCCAGATCCCAGTATTGGTCCAGTTGTTCCAGAAGCAGCGGGAGATCGTTGGTGGCAAGCTTGGTGGCGGGGGCTGGATAGGCCGCGTCCCAGTTCTTGGCCTTGGTTGTTCCCGGATACAAAGTAGACAAGGCCATCACGGCGAACTGCGTAGCGCGAAATGGAGTGTTGAATCCCTGGTAGACCGGGTCGCCCTCCCAGCTCCCCTCCGGCCGTTGCGCCGCGAGCATGGCTTTGACGGCGCGCGCCATGTGTTCGTCGGTCTCCGGGCGCTGGCCGGCCTCAGCCAGGGCGAGAACCGCATGATATGAGATAAAGTCCGCCGGTTTAGCCTTCTTATCGAATGGATATGGCCATGCGCCTTCGGGAGTTTCATATTCGTAAAGCTTGTCAATGAGAGCGCCGATCTGCGCCGCATACTTCTGGCGGTCCAATGCAGACAGAAGCTGGATCTTCCAATTCAAGTCGATCATGTTCTTCGGCTCGTATGGCAGCGCCAGGCTTTCTACGTGGTCGCGCTCGGCCAGCCAATCGGCGTCGTGTGTCTCGTTGTAAGCAAGATTGAATGTCTGCCAGCTCTGCAATGCGATCTCAAACGGACTGATGTCGGGCTCACAGCCGTCAGGCTCGTCGCCGGGCAGCACGGTGAGGCCCTTGTAATGAACTTTCAGGTAACGCGCATAGGGCACGTCGAAGTTCTTGCGCGGCGGATCGTGGGTGACGTTCTGCTCAAAGGCGTGCGCGATCAGCGGCAAGCGGCTCGCCACTGTGCGAGCGGAGTAAATCACCCTCACCCAGTTGGCGCCGGGTTCTCCGTAGAGAGGCCGGGCGTTGTTGTAGATGCGATCGAGAAGAAACTCAAGCCCCGCGCGTTGAGTTGGAGCGTAGCCGTTCTGGACCGCTCGTAAATATCCACGCGTGGAAAACTGTGCTGGATGACAGGCAATGCAGAGCTGGGTTTCAGAGTGCTGCATTACCGTGCGCAGCGCCACCGCTCCCCGGCGCGGCGTATTCGAAAGCCAACTGTCACCCATGTTGACCATGAAATCCATCCCCGCGCGCACGGCCAGGTGCGGATCGGTATACGGCGGCACAGGGTATTGATAAGTATGCAATTGGTAAGCAGGGTGATTAGCAGCCACTCGCACGTAGTATTCCTGCCCGGGCTGAAGAATGCGGGTACGGAATTTGTAGAGTCCTGGATAATTCTGGGTCGCCTCAATCTGATAGACAAATTCTCCGGCGGTGAATGGAACTACGTCTGGCTGTCCGGAGGAGTCCTTGCCCAATTGAAAAATATCCACGTCGAGCGGGACATCGCGGTCGGTGACATTGAGCACGAAGTAAACAAGGCGCGGCTGCTTTTCACGGAAAGTGAAGCGGAACCATTGGAAGCCTTTGAGCATGGCGGCATAGCCATCTTCAATCTTTGAAGGCGCGTAAGGTCTTTCATCGTCGCCGCCAAAGATCGTCTGGCCAAGTTCGAATTGTTGAGCGAGTTGCCAGGTGTCGTTGGGCGCAGCGGCAATCACACCGCGCTTGACCGCGTCGTATTTGGCCGGCAGGCCGGATGAGATTTGAAGGATCTTTCTTAGCGTGGCGCTGATCTCCGGGTTGTGGCCCGCAGAAGAGGATGAATAGCTCACCGTAACCGGGCCTGCCGCTCGTGGCCGCAGGGTCAGATAGAAGTCGAGGTCGGCGGAGTGCAACCATTTGGATTCGATCTCGCCCTGCGCGTCGCACACGGTAACGCGGACTGCGTCGTTACCCTGGAGTTGAACGGGATCCTTCACTCCTAAAGTAATTGCGTAAAGAGAGCCTGGTCGCGCTGTTCCCAGCTTGATGGTATGCGCTGAGGAAGACGCGACCTGACCGGCATTGACCGATCGGCCAGCGTGAACAGCAGCGCAAATCAGGCATGCTGCAACGAAGGATGGGATGATCAGCAAACCGGCATTGCGCCGACTTCCTGGCGTGAAGACCATGATTCGACCTCAAACGAATGTCCCGAAGCCAATAGAAATGGGTCAATCCGGCTAAAACATCGGTGAGGAGACTATATATCCATTGAGGTCGATTAGGACACTGACCGGTTCTAACATTTCAGGCCTGGTGCTGAGTTGAGCAAGGGCAGTCGCAATAAAATGGCGTCACTTTTGCGGCTGGTCGATTGCGATGTAGCGGTCACCCATTTTATTTGCGAGGGTCTGCACAATTCCACTGGGCCATCGGATTTCAACTTTTTTTGCTTTCACTTCGGTTCCCAGGCCGAAGTGCGCCCGCACATCGCTTGATGATAAGTAGCTCGAGGCAGTGGTCACGGTATACCACTGCGATCCCTTGGCTGTGTCGACGCAGATCACCGCGCCAATGCCATCCCGATTGCTTTTGTGACCAATCAGTTTGAAACCAATCCAGTGATTCCGGTTGGCTGATAAAACACCTTCGGCAGTGACGATCCGAACCGCGACTCAGGGCAGCACCTGCGCAGCCGTTCCGGTTTCTCGGTTTGAAATTGCTTGCCGGATCGTTTCGTCGGAGTCGAGTCTGCCGGGAAAAGCATCCCGACAGTCGGCGGTTTTGAATCTCCAGAAAAACTCCAGAGGCAAGCGAGATCGCTGAAAGCCGCATCAACACTGAAGTCTGGACGCATTCTCATTTTCTGCATCGGGAAGTGATTGATAGGTACTTTATGGTGAATAAAATGAAGATGTCGAACAAGCGACATCAAACGAGGTCTCCAAGTCATTACCGACGAGTATCTCTGAACCCGGCTTTATTCGGAAAACAAGGATAGATCCACGGCATCCCCGATCGCCTTGTGCCCCGCATCGTTGGGATGAAGATGATCGCCGCTGTCGTAAGCGGGAAGGAACCACGCTGGCTTGGCGGGATCGTGCGTTGCCGTATCCTGGTCGATAACGCCATCGCAGCCGCTTCTGCTGTCGCGTACGAACTTGTTGAACTGTTCGCGTGCGGCTTCATCCTCCTGACGCCAGTAGTTCGCTCCCTGGTAGGGTGTCAGTGTGGAACAGAAGAACCGGATGTGCTTGGCGTGTGCCTTCTCAATCAGCTGCTGCGTGGCTCGAATCAACGCTGCTGCAGATGGCGCGGGACGAGTCGATCCAAGATCGTTGATTGGATCGTCGGAGAAGATGACCCAGCGGACTCCTGGTTGGTCGAGAACATCCCGTTCAAACCGGTCCTGCGCATCAGGTCCAGCGCCCGCCACCAGCAGGCGATTGCCGCTGATGCCCTCGTTCAACACGCCGACCTTGATTCCGGCTTGAGCGAGCCGTTGTGCAAGAACGTCGGGCCAGCGATTCGGAATGTTTTCCGTCGCCGAGTATCCCTCGGCAATCGAGGCTCCCAGGGTTACAACCGCACCGCGCACACCGCGGCCGAGAACATCCACGTTGGTCAGGAAATAGATGCTTCCGCTCGGCTTCGCATCCTGCAGGTTTGTTTGCGCGCCGACGTCGCCAGGCGCGATGTAATTGGTCTGGTGTGCGGCGGGGTGAAATGTGGTTGGTCCGTCTTGCGATGGAAGATAGAAGCTAACAGTCAGATTGGCCAGAGCAGGTACGGGCATAGCGACAGGGTCGCTGTGGGCGGTAGAGCCGGGCGCAATAACAACTGATGTTCGGCCTGCAAAGTGGACCTGGTGATCGGAATCGGCCACGATTGAGGACCCTGCACTATGCAGCGAAATATGCGCATCCTCCACACGCAGTGGATGCTCGCCAAACAAGTTCGAGATTTGAATCCGCAATCGATCGCCGGCGGCACTGATATGCACGATCTGGCGCAGCGTCTTTCCAGCGAGATGCGTGTTAGCATCTCCTCGCATGGGCGCAGCGGCCCATGTGCCAACCCAGGATGCGGATTGCGCATGAACGAACATTGCAACGAGAGGCAACGTTGTTGCCAGGCGGAAAACTCTCGCTACGCGGCTCCACATGTCGTTCACCATCGTTATCGCGCCCGGCCGAACTGCATCTTAATTTTCATCGCAGTCATCGCCCGGAGTCACCACGGAAGAGTCCGATTTGCACCGACCCGAGCTTCTTCGCTTCATTCGCGGCAGTTCCGCTTACTGGAGCGAAGGGAAGCGTCGTTACTGGCGCGTCGTGTTTCTGGATCAGGTAATTGGTTCCCGCTACAGCTCGAAAAGTTAGTTCCTGGGTCGAGGCGCCGCTGACGACTTTCGTTCCGGCAGCACCTGCGATTACATCGACTGACTGGCCTGGCCAGGGGTTTCGAACGCGGAGCAGCGCTGAAGTTCCGGCCTCGATAACTGCAGTCACTACCTGGCCATCGCGAACTTCGACATCCACTTTTGTCTTTCCGCGCACAAAGACACTGCCGTCGAAATCCCAGCCCGGAGGAATGGCAGGCGCAATCCGGATCACTCCGTCGTAATCCTGCGCCAGAGCTTCCTCGAGCGCGTCGGCAACGATTCCCGTCTCTTCGATATAGAACTCACCGTATTCACTATCCCAATTTGCGAAGCCATTTGCCGTATGCTGTGATCGTTCGGTGATGGTAAGCAGCGTAGATCCCACCTCGTCGCCAAGATGCAGCCGCGCTGCCTGAATGGGGTCGAAGCTCCAGTCTGCCACGCCCTTGAACAACCGATGCTCATAGGTACGCTTCGCGAGGGGGAACAGCGGCGATGTGTCGCCTATCAGATCGTACGGCCACACGGGCTCGAGGCCGATGTTTTCAGCATTATGATTCTGCGCAGCGGGAAGGTAGGATTCCGCGATTACATCCTCGCCCCCGGCATCGGCCGACGCGGAGAGCAAAGTCTTTGCACCCGACGCCTCCGTGCGCGGCAGCGGCGGTATTTCAGGAATCGCTTTTTTGAGTTCCTGGACCAGCTGCGGATCTTTGCCCAGCATTTTGGCGGCTTCGATGGTCACTGGATAGAGAGCCTGGGCCGCTGCGATGTCCGTGGTCGGGTCCGTTACATCCCACTGTGTCTCGTGTGCATTCGACGGACTGGTGTGCAGCAGGCCATCGGAACCGATCTTTTGATACGCAAGCAGGAAGCGTGCCGACGCTGCCATCACCGGATAATTCGCGGCCAGGAATGCGCGATCGTTGGTCGCCAGATACTGCTGCCATATCCACAGTGAAACCTCGGCGCCCGTAGAAAGCGTGCGCGCATTGTAGTACGGAGGGAACGAAAGATCGCAGTCACGTCCGATTTTGCCGGGAATTTTGGCCGTCTCCCAGCTCGATTCATACTCGATGCCGCGGCCATTGAATCGCATCGTTTCCGGAACGCATGCGCCGGCACGCCCATCCATGTACCGCTTCGTCCAGTTCTCAATGCTCGGCAGATTTTCACGGTAAAGATTGAAATACGGAGCGTTCAACTCCGGCAGGCCTGCTCCGATATTAGCGGCCACTTGCATGCGAAGGTTCCAATGCCAGAACGAAGATGAATCCCAATGGTGCGTATCGCGCGCCGACGACAGCATGTCGGCAACGCCCGCCTGAGAACCTGGATACTCCACTCCCCGCTCTGCGGCCGTAGAGAACAGGTAAATGTTGCGGAGGTTTTCCATGTAGTCGCCGGCGCCATCGCTGGAGTGCACTTTGATGAGCGCTGCACGATTCCAGAACCGGTGCCACCAGATTCTGTGTGCTTCAGGATTCGCTGCTGCAAGCGCATGGCGGACGATGCGGACGGCATCGCCGCTGCCGTCAAAATGTGGAGCGGCAACCAGGATGCGAAAATGACCGTCTGGATATGGCTCAAATGAAATCGAGATCGTGCGCGAATCAATAATCTTCGCAGATACGCCGCGAGCATCCGCTGTAATGGCGGAAAGGGCTCCAAAGTGGCGGCCGGACGACTCGGGATTCTTGTTATCGATCCACGCTTCGGATAGGGCGCCCACCGTTCCATTGATCGTGGCGTGGGGTTCGCGAGGCGGCCATAATTTCAGCACGACCGTTTGAGGTTCGTCGGGCTTCGCGCCGATTACGTCAACCACCAGCACGTCTGTGTCCGGTTGTACGTAGGCGATCGCGGTCATTCCTCCGCCATGTTCGCGGAACTCGCCGTCGTAAAGATCGAGGCGGCCTGCATAGTCCGCGGCACCGGTCAAAGACGCCAGGCCTGAAATCACAACCTGTCCCGGAGACAGACGGTCAGGCAACGTGTCGGCGCGATTCAACTGCGCGGTAAACCCGTCTGCCGACCAAACGGCAACACCGAGACGGCCATTGCCCAGGGGCATCGCCTCTTTGGGCTGCGTGTTAGCCTTGCCGAGGATAATGGCGGAACGGCTGATGACTGCGGCCGTATCGACATGAAACCTGCCATCTCGCCAAGCAGTGGTTTTTTCAGAAGGTGCCTGAGCCCAAGCTCCCTTCGTAGCTATCGCTGCAAGAATTGTAAGTGCGGCGATCGTGTGTCGTCTCATGCTCATCCACCTTCGCGATTCCGCATCGATCCAGAACTCTATCGCGCCTGAACGGTATCGCGCTGCACACACCACCCGGTGCTTCAAGTCTAAGTGCTGCGCTCAGAGGCCGCATTCAGTCCGATCTGCACGTCTTTTGTTGCGGCGTTGCGAATCTGGGCCGGCCCGGTGAAGAGATTGCCAGTAATGATTGCCCGGTCCACACCATGATCGAGAAAGATATGCGGATGGTTCTGCCGGAACTCACAGCCGCGAATCAGCACGCTGCCTCCAACAACCTGGATCGCAGCGCGATCGTTTCGCCACTCGACAAAGGTGCAGTCACTGAACCCGACAGTACCCTGGCCTGCGATCTTTGCAATCTGGTTGCACGGGCCCCAGAACGCGCTATTGCTGAACCGTACTACGCCGTTATTGGTCTCCAACACCTCAACCATCGTCGGATCGTCACCCGTGAACGAAGTGAATTCTCCATTCGTAATGAGAAGCGCGTAGGGCGCGCTCTGTTCAACAAGCACTGCCCGATTGCAGTTGTCCGCGCCGATGCCCAGGAAGTTGCCATTACATTCGCCGGTTTCAGTGTGAATGAACTTGTATCCGACGCGATAGCCGTAGCAGAAGGTATTGAGGACATATTCCCAATCTGCGCGGCCGAGGATGAATGCCTCGCCATTCTCGAGCTGCCATTGATACACGGGCCCATGTCCGCTCCACCAGGGGTTGAAGTGAACATTCTCGACACGGCCGATGTCATAGATGGCATCGATAAAGATTCCGCGTCGCAGGGGCTGCCCACTGATGTTTCGTACGTTGTGGCGTTCATTGCGGCTGGCATCGATTCCCTGATAGGGATTGAGCAATTCCAGATCGAATGCGGCCGGATTCTTTCCCCGCATGGCAATCGTCCAGGGATACGCAATTGGCGCCGCATCTGTGACCTGCTCAGGGTAATAGATGGTGAGGCCGGCGAGGGAGCTGTTAGTGTTCAGCGTGATGAACGGCTGACCTTCTTCTTTGCCGCGGCCAGCGGTCGCGAGGAACACGGTGCCATCGTCGCCGGGCTGGGGTTGGCCGTGGTCGCGCATTCCCGTGTGCGAAGGCACACAGCCGAACGATCCACGCAACGTTACGCCTTCAGGAATGCTGAGAACATCGCGAAAGAGATAGCGGCCCGGGCGGCGCATAAAGCATGCCCCCGCCTGCGCGGTGCGTGGAATCAAGGGCTCGTTGAAATGCAGCTGTCTCGTCGCTGGATCCGTCTCCGCGCGCGCCGAATTCTCTGACATTGGCTGCAAAGGCAGCCGATTGTTCCTTCGATTGTTCCTCATTGACGGGAGCAGCCGACAGCGCGGCCGGAGTTGCCAGCAGCCCGGTGAGGCCGGCTGCCGTTCCCATCGCCAACAGGTTCCGGCGCGACGGAAAATTCGACCCATTCGGTTCCATTTCCTGCTCCTTCACTTCATTATGCCCATGTGTATTCATTATTCCGCTGCTGAAGCTGCCGGATTCTCGTCACTCATTGAGGGCGGCGCCAGTTGTGGCGCGCTGCCCCATTTTAGGTTCGGATGGTCAGCCATTTCCAGCACCAGCGTTCCTCCATCGGCGATATCGGCATGACGGAACCAAGCGTAATTGAACGGCTTGCCGTTGAGTTGAGCCGACTGGATGTACTTGTTGCGCGCGGAGACATGATTGGCGACGATCGTGAACAGCTTGCCATTTCCCATACGGATCGTGGTCCGCGCAAAGATCGGGCTGCCGATTTCATATACAGGGCTCCCAGGACACACTTGATAGAACCCCATCGCGCTAAGTACATACCAGGAAGATGTTTCGCCTCCATCGTCGTCGCCGGGAACGCCCAACGGCCCGTCACCGTACCAAACATCCATCAGTTGACGAACGCGTTGCTGCGTTTTCCACGGCTGTCCTGAGAAGTCGTAGAGATACGGGATATGGAAACTTGGCTCGTTCCCCTGTGAGTACTGGCCCACCAGGCCGGTTGCGTCAGGAAACTGGGCAAGGAAATTGAACTTGGATGTTCCGTACTGCTCCACAAACAGTTGGTCGAGTTTTGCATTGAAGGCATCTCGGCCGCCCATCAGATGAATGAGGCCCGCCACATCATGCTGCACACTGAACGTGTATTGCCATGAATTGACTTCCGTGAAATAGTCGCGGCCGCCATTTCCGCCGCCCAGTTTGGGATCGAAATGGCTCACCCATTGGCCGTCCGCGCTTTTGGGAGCCATAAAACCGATGGCTGGATTGAATACGTTCTCATAATTGTGCGCAAGTTTGGTGAAATACTCTGCGTCTTGCTGTTTGCCGAGCGCTTTGGCCAACTGCGCGACACACCAGTCGTCATAGCTGTTTTCAAGCGTGACCGATACGGCCTGGCGTCTCTCGGGAGTCACCTGGGCTCGGTCTCTTTCTCACCCCAGGCAAGGGCCGGAAAGAAGCCCTTGTCGAAGTAACTCCGGTCGAGGTCTGTCAGCGGGCCGCGGCTCCAGGGCAGCATGGTTGCCTCGGTGGCATTTTTGCGCATCGCGGCGTAGGCCTCGGCAACGTCAAAATCGCGATATCCCTTTGCATACGCATCCAGGATGAAGATGGCCGCGTGGTGGCCGATCATCACGGGCTGTTCGCCCACCGCCGAAGGGAATGACGGCATCCAGCCGCTCTGCTGATACATGCGGATGTAGGAGCGAATCATGTCCTCCTGCTGATGCGCATCGAGCAACATTTGCAGAGGATGCAATGACCGAAATGTGTCCCAGAGGCCGTCATCGACGTAGAAGTCGTGGCCCTCCGCATCATGGACGGCGTGATCGTAACCGCTGAAATACTTGCCGTCTTCAGTGATGTCTGTCATCCGGCCGAGCGAACGATAAAGAGCAGTGTAGAAGATCGTCCGCTGGCGCTCGGTTCCTCCAACCACCTGAACCGCGCCCAGAGCATCGTTCCATGCAGCGCGTGCCGCCGCTTTCGCCTGATCGAACTTCCAGCCGGGAATATCCCGCTCCAGATTGCGCCGGGCCTGTTCCGCACCGATGTAAGAGATTCCCACCCTTACTTCAATGATCTCTCCAGCTGTCGTGGCCGAATCGGTGAAAAATCCTATGTCATCGCCCGATTGTTTTTGCGACCGGCTCATCGTGCCGTTTTGCCAGGTCTGCCAGGAATCGAGAGGCCGGGAAAACTCGGCGTAGAAATACTCCCGGGCCTCAGGGCCTGTTTGTTCGAGGTGCACCACCGTCCCATCGGCGCGGGTGCTACCTTGAATCGCGTTGTCTCCGACTACGGCGAACTCCGCGTCATTGCCCAAACTCAGCGCAAGATGCGCATGAGAAGTCGCGGGAAATGTGAACCGATAGTACGCGGCTTCTGTGGCGGCCGTGAATTCCGCCCGGATTCCCCACGTCTGCAGGTCAGCTTCGTAATAATAAGGTGTTGCAACCTCAAAATCATGATCGTACGCAGAAGCGTAGACTTCCGGCTTGGTACCGGTTTGTCCGACCGAAGCCATCAGCAGTGCGGGACCGGCAGGAAATCCATAGATCTTATCTGCCAGATAGCGGTCCGTGATTCCCGGTGTGACAACCGGGGCGAGTCGCGCCATCCCGTGAGGGCGCTGAACGTAAGGAATGGTTGCGGTCAGCAATTGGCCAATGCCCCCTATATTCGGAGACACATAATCAACCGGGTCTTTCGTTGGTTGTCCATGAGCAGCTAAAACAGTGCTCAACATCGTTGCCAGCCAAACAAGTCGAACTGCGCTCTTCATTGTGCTTCAGTCCTCGAACTTCGTATCGCTGCATGTCTCAACAGGATTAATCCTCTGACGAACGCTTGCGTTTACGGATGCAGGGAAAAACTGGCGCTCAGAGGAGCTTGAGAAGAACCACCGGCCCACACCGTGTAATTCCCCGCCTCCACCACCCAATTCCCTTCCTGGTTCCAGATCGCAAGCTGATGCTGCGGAACACGGAAGGTGACCGTCGTTGTTTCGTGCGGCTTGAGGTGAATTCGGGAGAATCCCTTCAAGGCCCGATCCGGCGTCTCAACACTGCTCACGTCCTCTCGGAGATAAAGCTGCGCCACTTCGTCGCCTGCTTTGTCGCCGGTATTGGTCACATCCACCGTAACGATAACGTCGGCCTTGCTTCCCTGAGGTGGCGCCTGCGCGGCAAGATGGTCGTAGCGGAACGTGGTATAGCTCAGGCCAAATCCAAAGGGAAACAGCGGCTTGCCGTCGTCATCCACATATTTGTGCATGCGCGAGGGATCGAAGTTATAGAAGTCGGGTAACTGTCCCACACTGCGCGGGAAGGTGATCGTCAACCGTCCGGCTGGATTGTTGTCGCCAAAGAGCGTCTCGGCAACTGCCTGTCCGCCAAATTCGCCTGGGTACCAGGCTTCGACGATCGCCGGGATGTGCTCTTTGGCCCAACCGATGGTCAAAGGCCTTCCGTTTTCGAGCACCAGAACGATCGGTTTGCCGGTGGCGGCAACGTTTTCAAGCAAAAGCTCCTGGTTCCCGGGCAGGTCTAGGTTAGAACGATCGAAACCTTCGCCTGATATTCCCTGCCATTCGCCCAGCGCCAGAATCACCACGTCGGCGTCTTTGGCCTTGGCGACCGCGACAGCAATATCTTTCCCGTCAGCGAAAGTAACGGTTGCCTGCGGAACCAGCTTGCGGATGCCCTCGAGGATGCTGATGTGCAGCCCGTTCTCTTCTTTTTCGTAGTCGCCGTATCGCGCCACGTTGCCATTAGGGCCAATCACGGCAATCTCTCCCAGGGACTTCGAAAGCGGCAGCAGGTTGCCTTCATTCTTGAGCAGGGTCATCGACTCGCGGGCCGACTCGAGCGAAAGCGCCAGGTGTTCCGGCGACCTGTCTACCTTGGCTTGCAGCGTGGGATCGACGAACGGATGATCGAAGAGCCCCAGCTCGAATTTGACGCGAAGAACGGACCTGACCGCACGATCGAGATCGACTTCGGCCAGGCTGCCCTCGCGCACACAATCGACGAGCGCATTCTGGAAAACTGCGTGATCGAAATCGTAGAACTGCATGTCCACGCCCGACCTGATCGCCATGCACGACGCATCTTTGGGCGAGGCAGCCACGTGATGCACGTCGTACAGGCGTCTGATTGCGCCCAGATCGGAGAGCACAAATCCCTGAAAATTCCATTCGTCCCGCAATACCTTTTTCAGCAGAAACGGATCGGCAGTGATGGGAATGCCATCGATCTCGTGATAGGCGGCCATCACACCCATCGCATGGCCTTCTCGTATAGCCGGCTCAAACCCGGGCAGCATGATCGTCCGCAGCTCGCGCTCCCCCATGTGCACCGGCGATGTATTTGTGCCGCCTTCGGGAGAGCCGTGCCCGGCGAAGTGCTTTGGCTCGGCAACCAAGGTGTGGTCCGTGTTCAAACTATCGCCCTGCGCGCCCTGCACATAAGCCAGACCCATTCGGCCGGTCAGATACGGATCTTCGCCGAAATCTTCTTCGACGCGCCCCCAACGCGGTTCCCGGGCGAGGTCGAGCACCGGGGCCAGGATCATGCCGACACCGGTCGAACGGGCTTCGGCTGCAATTGCACTCGCGGTCCGCCGTGCAATATCGGGGTTCCACGTAGCAGCAAGGTTGATGGGAGCCGGAAACACAGTTCCGGTGTCGAAGCCGTGCAGCCCCTCCTCTATAAACAGCGCCGGAATCCCGAGCCGGTTGTGCGCGATGACCCAACTCTGGATGGCGTTCGACTGCACCGAAGTCGGATACACGTCATGTATGCCGCCCACTCCCAGCGAACCCCACATCTCCTCGGCCTTGTCGGGCAAAAACGCCGCGTCCAAAGCCACATGGTCTTTTCCCGTGTGCTTGTCTTCGAGGGTGCCGGCGGCTGCGTATAGATCAAGCTGGCGCGCTTTTTCTTCCAGCGTCATCCGCCTGAGCAGATCGTCGATGCGCTTCTCCACCGGGGCATCTGCCTGCCGGTACAGATCCCGCGCGTCGTTTCCTGGTTTGATCTCTTGCGCTACGGCCAACGGGATCATTGCCGCCAAAAAGAGAAAAGCCATGCAACACGAGGCGCGCGTGGCGCTTTGATTTGCCGCCCGGGAAATAACTCCTGAAATGCCGCCGATCCAGCTTGAACTCTCCGTCGGTTGTGCTCCTTTTAGCCGTGCAACCGATTCCTCGGGAACACATCCGGTCGAACCATGGCCTTGGCTCTTATACCAATTGATTTGCAACCCTGGAATCTCCCTCAGTGATTTGCCAGGCTCCAGCATGCTGGACAGTGAAAAGGATTTCAACGTTAGGTGCATTCTTAACCTCACAGGAAAACCCTTTGAAAACGAGCGTTCTTTCGATCCTCAGGTTCGTAACAGTAGATACGTCCGCCTAAACTGCCTGATATCTTCGAGTTTTTCAACCTCAGGCTGTTTTGCGACATATGTACGAAGCCGGTGGTAGAATTGCTCCTGTCCAAAATCTGTCATGCAATTCTCCCGTTCAGCAGACGCCCGCACAGCAGGTTCCCCGCGAGTTGTTGAGACAGACGAGGAACTCAGATCTCTGCGGCAGCACTTGAACGATGTGGTTAAAGGTGCTGCATTCAAGGGCAGTCATCGCAGCGGCCAATTCCTGCAGTACATTGTTGAACAGACTATAGCCGGACGCGGCGATTCGCTGAAGGAACGTGTGATTGGGGTCGAGTTCTTCGGACGCTCTCCTTCGTATGACACCGGTGTGGATGCTATCGTTCGGGTGACGGCCAGCGAAGTCCGGCATAGGCTGCTGCAGCACTATGGCACCTATAAATCCGATTCGAATTTTCGCATCACGCTGCGGCAGGGAACCTATGCCCCTGAAATCGTGCGCGTCCCGACGATCGCTTCCGAGCAGAAGGATACGCACGGCGTCGGTGCTGTAATCCACGGCGTGCCCGCGACGGAACGTGCCGAACCGTACCAGGGTCACCCGGTTCAGGAACCCACGGCGAGCGTCGCTCAACCTTTCGCCCCTGCGGGAGGAGTCTCGTCGCGCAACCGCGCCCTGCTTGTTACCGGTCTGGCTCTCACCCTGGTAAACATTGTTCTTGCGGGCGGCATGATCTGGAAGCATTGGCCTGCAAACGCAGAGTCGCCGCGCTCCGTCGTCCCCTGGTCCGCATTTTTTGCGACTCCGCGCCTTACGCATCTCATCACCAGCGATCCGAACCTCGCCACAGTTCAGGATCTCTGCGGCAATCCTATTTCCGTTTCCGATTACGCTAATCACAACTACATCCCCGATCCATCCGGCTTGCCTCCAGAGACCGTCCAATCCTGCCGCTTGGTTCTTTCCGGGGACAACGTTTCAAATGTCGACCCTGGCATTGCCGCTCGTATCGGCGCTCTGGCTCAAAGAGCTTCGGCCACGCTCGACGTGCGGGCGGCTCGGAATATCGAACTAACGGACTTGAAAACCGACGATAATTACATCCTGCTGGGCAGTCCTCGTTCCGACCCATGGTCGGCCTTGTTCAATGATCAGCTCGACTTTCGCTTCGTGTATGACAAGGCGTCGAAGCAGGAAATCATCCGAAATATCCGGCCGCGAATCCACGAACTCCCGCAATATGTTCCTACGGCCCTCGGCGGCGGGACCGGACAATCCTTTGCGATCGTCGCCGTGGTCCAGAACCTCGATCAGAATGGCCAGATCATGCTCCTCGCCGGGGCCGATGCCGAAGGCACCGAAGCCGCAGGTAACTTCGTCACCGACCTTCCCCGCCTCTCGACCACGCTCAAAAACTGCGGCATTTCGCGTTCGGTCTCTCCATCGCATTTCGAGCTTCTTCTCAAGTTGGATACGATGGCCGGGTCTGCAAACAGAATCAGCATCGTTGCATGTCACGCTTTACCAGGTATTGCGGGGCACTGAAGCAGATTCTGAAACATCGTTGGAGCGGAGGTTGCGCTTATTTGTGGCTGGGCAATACGTGGCAGGCAAGCATATTCGTAGTGCTGGGCGACCCCGCCAGTGTGCGGAGTTGGAGAAGCAACTCAAAATCCTGAACCGGCCCGCTTGCCGAAATTCCGCAGTACTGTAGGAGCCTGACGAGGTGTTCCCGGTCGGTAACCAGGTGCCCCACGGCTTCTGTGCCCTCTCCGCTCGCGCCGGCCAACAACAAAACTCGTCCGGACCGGTTCCCGTTGTGGACCAGCGCAACCAAGGCGAACGATTCTCCGGTAGCAAATCCGCGAGCGGTGGGCAGATACTGCGCTTGTTCATGCCCGCGGGGCTTCACATTCTCTACGATTTCCTGATTCAACTCCTGGTGGAAGACAAATCGGAAATCCATTTGATCTTGAAACAGCTCGGCCCAGGGATTCGAACGGGGGCTTCCAATCAGGATGATGTTGTCGTCATTTTGTAGATCGGTGATATGCAGGCTGCGTGCTGAATGAATTTGTATTGGAAGATCTTGTGGAGCTAGCCGCGCGATGCTGACCGCCAACGGTGTATCGACCGCGGCCGCATTATCCGCATGTTGATAGAAACGGAAGAACTGCTCCTCATCTGCAGTTTGCACCGTACCATCTGGAATGAATCGGTGGTTGGCGTAGTCCGAGATCGAGATACTGCGCCCAACCAATTCTTGCAATTCCTCTATGTTCGGATCGCTGGTGATAATCTCCGTTTCATGTCCCGGCTTTAAGATCACGCTCCAGGGAGGAAGTGCAGCCGCGGATTTCGCGATGAACGAATGACGCCAAACTTCGCCGCCCAGCAGAAGCACGAGGCAAGCCGCGGCGCCTATTGCCACACCTGCCCAGCGGCGAGAGCGTTTCTGCGCAGAATCGCTCTCATGAACAGCCTCGGCATGATCGCTCGAGGTCGTTTTGGCCGCTTCCACCGGCTGCGCTACTGTTTTCGGATGCCCGGCCGGACCGGGTAATACCGTAATCTCCGGGACATACGAACCACGTGTAAGCTGAATGTGAAACTGGGACGCGTCCCCATAACGCCCATAGTGCTCAAGCAGTCGCCGCCGCACATCACTGGCGGTGACCCTTACGATTGCGTCCTGCCCCGTATCATAGGCCGGCGATCTTTGGAACAGTTCCACGCCGATCGTGCGCTCTTTCAGACTGTTGACTTCGCCTTCCAGAGCTTTTTCTACAATGTAGCGGAGGAATTGCTGACTGCGAGGACTTCCCTTGAATGCGGCCCCATGGACGACTTCGTCCAAGTGGTGTCGAACCGCCTCAAGCTCTTCCTTGCTCTGCGCGAAACTGAAACTGCCAGAAGCCACGGGGCCTTCTTGTACTTCGATTATTACTCGTCCTGGTATTTTGATTATTACTCGTCCATTTTGAAGCCGCAATTATAGCACCCGCAAAGATTGCGCGGAAACGCGGGTCCGCACATCGTCGATGCTCAATGCTGAGAACTGATTCATATCCAGGGATGCGAAAATCAGTCATCGCGGGAAGACGAAGTTCGACTGACTACCCAGCTCGAATGCAAGTTCCGCAAAGGATCGGCAGGGTACAGGGCGTCAATTCAGACCGATGGCTGGACAGGCTGCGGAAAAACTCGCAGGGACGCGGTTTTGTATCAGGGCACGAGTTTACTCGTGCCGATAAAGCCAATAATAGCCGCAGGGTTTTAACCCCTGAGGGAGGTTTTTCAGAATTCACGCCGAGCAAGGCGAGTTTTTCCGCAGCCTGTGGAGTCGCTCTAGGAACGCGCAGGCTTCTCTGTTGGCTCATCAACTTTTACAATTCGATCTACAGCGGGATGCTCGAGCCACTGCACAATTCCGCTTGGCCAGCGAATCTCCACGTTGTCGATCTTTGTATCGGCGCCAAGGCCGAAGTGTGCGCGGCGATCGCTCGATGACATGAATCCCACACTTGTGGTCACGTGGTTGTAGAGAGTTCTGCCGGAACCGGTGGTGACCTTGATGGTGGCGCCAATCCCATCGCGATTACTCTTGTGTCCGCGAAGATCAAACGTGATCCAGTGATTCTTGACCAGGGCATTATTTATTAAGATGCGCGGCTTTTGGCCGAGTGAAGTTACCACCAGGTCCATGAAACCGTCATTATTTAAATCGACAAACGCCGAGCCGCGCTGGTAGCCTGTGAACGCGAAATCCGGTCCCATCCTCTCTGTGACATCGCTGAAAGTCTTGCCTCCTTCATTCTCGAACATCGTGTCGTGTTGTTTGGAAGACTCGGTCAGATTGTCCACGTCTCCATTTGCGGAGTAGATATCTTTCCAGCCGTCATTGTTGTAGTCGATGAACCCTATGCTCCATCCCGAGACATTCCGCGACAACGGGCCAAGCTTGGTCAACCAGGTTACTTCGCTGAATGACTTTCCATTTTCGTTTTTAAAAAGAGCGAAAACCTGCCCGGCCAGATCGTTGTAGAGAATGTCAACCCGGCCGTCATTATCGAAATCCTTGGCATCCGAGCCCATACCGGATACGGAGGAGCCCTCCTCGTTATAGGCCACGCCATAGTCAAGGCTACTCTCCTTGAACGTTCCATTGCCTTGGTTGATGAAGAGGAAATTGGGCTCGGTGTCATTAGCGATGAAGATATCCATCAGCCCATCGCCAGTGAAGTCCGCGATCGAGATGCCCATTCCCTTGCCAAGAGCTTTCCCAATTCCGCTGGCTTCGGTAACGTCCTCGAAATGGCCGCGGCCAAGGTTGCGATAGAGCCTCGACGCGACGCTTTTGTAGACCGTCGGATCGCAATATTCCTCGATCCTGGCGTCTTTAAAGCATTGCCGATCGGTCTGCGGAGTCCAGGTGGTGTAGTTGGTGACGATCAGGTCGAGAAGACCGTCGTTGTTATAGTCGAACCAGGCCGCACCCACGCTCAGCACGTTTTGCGGTTTATGTTCGAGTCCCGATCCGGCGGTCACTTCGGTAAACGTGCCGTCGCCGTTGTTATGGTAGAGGGCGTTTCTGCCCGCATTGCAAATGAAGATATCTTCGTGGCCGTCATTGTCGTAGTCCGCAACGGCGACACCAAAACAGTAGCCGAGGCCGGCTCCGGTCAGGCCAGCCTTAACAGTCACATCCTCAAACGTTCCGTCTCCGTTATTGCGAAGCAAGCAGTTCGAATAGGCGGACGAAGTCTTCTCCATCTCCGGCATCTTGGCGCCGTTGGTAAAAAACAGATCCATGAGCCCGTCATTGTTATAGTCAATAGCCGCAACTCCGCCGCACATCGGCTGCGGAAAGTATTTCCTGCCAGTGAAGTCGTTGTTGGTTCGGTAGGCAAATTGCGACCGGCCGGTGACGTCGCTAAACCAGTAGGAACCAGCCTTCGAGGCGCCGGAATCCGCCGTTCGGCCGTCGAGTCGCGCCAATGCGCCCGACGATTGCGGCGGGGTAAGAGGCGAAGGCGCAGCTTCCAGGGACAGACCCGCACCGGCAGATGGGCTCTGGGGAATGGCACGCCGGATGGCGAAGGCTGTCAGCCAGGTCGCAATCGAGACCAGGAAATTTCGGCGACCTCGTTGTTTCGTAATCATTTCGAAAGAACTCGGGTGCCCCAGGTCTCGATTCTTAGACCTGGGAAAGCGCAAATCCGCGCGGTGAAAGAACTAGAACTTCTTATCTGCCTGTTTCACAGCGAACTTTGACGAGGCACGACTTACTGGCGCGATGTCTTCTGAGAAGCTTGAAATTTCTCCAAATGGGCCTTTGCCAAATCAGCCTGATTTAATTTCCGAT
This sequence comes from uncultured Acidobacteriaceae bacterium, assembly GCA_963732165.1. Taxonomy (GTDB): domain Bacteria; phylum Acidobacteriota; class Terriglobia; order Terriglobales; family Acidobacteriaceae; genus Telmatobacter. The sequence continues at coordinate 50,441 of CAVSYM010000015.1, read as the reverse complement.
AGAGATTTGCCAGCAGAAAATGAATCTGGGCATCGCTGGTATCTACCCCTGGCAGAGTCAGGGCTTTTTCTCCTTCGAGTGCGGCATTCTTGAAATCTCCCCCATGGTCTAATCCTTTTGCCAATTCATAGTGCGCATCGCGCGAATCGGGGTCGATTTCGATGGCTCGCCGATCTTTTTCAATACTGTCCTGGGTCCGGCCCAGCGATAGCAGGAGCCTGCCGTATGCAACAAGAATCTCTGCGCTTTGCGGCGATTTTTCAGTAGAGAGATTCTGCGCCTGCTGATAGAGATCCAGCGCTTTGGTCTCATCTCCAAGAGCTTGGTGGGTCATGGCAAGATAGAACACCGGCAATGGGTTCCTGGGTGAGATTGTTTGGGCAGTCTGAAGCGGTGAGACCGCCAACTTGAAATCGTTTTGCATGAAGAACAACAACCCGAGATAAAACTGCGCCTCCTCCGATTTTGGATCGACTGTAATGGCCGTGATGAGACAGCTTTTGGCAACATCCGAACGATGCGCAAATGTGGCCAGGCGAGCTTTGAGGACCAGGGCCGGAACCATGTACGGGCTCTCATGCAGCGCGGCATTCACTTCGCCTTCAGCGTCTGAAAACTTCCGCTGGGTATAATCCTGTTTCGCATTTTCGTAATGTTGCGCCGGACCAACTACGTACGACGCCGGGCCGAGTGCCTGTTGCGCTGGACCCACTGCGAGTTGGAGCGCGAGAAGCCAGATCATAAAAGCTCGCCCTTATGCGCCGGAGCGTAAACCTTGCCTGTGCGCGCATGTTCGAAGCAGTTCGTATGCCCGATCGCTGCGGAAAATCGAGCACTAGAACTCACCTGGGACGATCGGCCCTTTTGAGGATGGCCACTTTCTACGACAGTCAGGATCTGATCGGCCGTCACATTTGTGAGCACTTGCTTCACGCCGGTAGGCCATGCGAGTTCGATCCGGTCCACGACGGTCGCGTTCCCCAATCCGAAGTACACACGTTTGTCGCTGGACGAATTGTAGCCGACGGCTGTTGTGGCCTCGTTGTACTGACTGCCATTCGTTGTGGTTATCTTCACCTTTGTCCCCAATCCATCTCGATTATCGGCTACGCCAACTAGCTTCAAAATGATCCAGTGATTGTGATTCGGAGACCGATTCATGAGCAACTGGGGCTCTCCGTTTAGGACTGTGACCACAATATCGATCTTCCCATCGTTATTCAGATCGCCGAATGCAGCGCCGCGGTGCGCGGCCGGAGCGTAAAAACTCGCTCCCGCCTGCGCACTCACATCCTTAAACACCATGTTGCCAAGATTGCGATAGAGCCCATTGGGAAGCCGGTAAGGCTTATGATTCACTTCCATTGAATTGTCGAGAATCGCAGAGCCCGCAACGAAAATGTCCTTGTTCCCGTCGTTATCGAAATCGAAGATCCCGACGCCCCAAGCCGTTAAGCGGGTTGTCATTGCTGTCATGCCGGTAATGTCTGTGACATCTTCAAATTGGCCGTTCCCCAGATTTCGGTAGAGTGGAAAGCTGTCGCCAAACATCGCAGCGTGAAAGATATCGGGCCTGCCATCGTTGTCGATATCGCGGAAATCGGTTCCCATACCTGCTACGGTTTTGCCGTTTTCGTTGTAGGCTACGCCGGCCAGGAGTGCTACATCCGTAAATGTTCCATCTCCATTGTTGTGCAACAGAAAATTCGGGAAGGTGTCGTTGGAAACAAAGATGTCAGTGAATCCATCGTCATCGTAATCGGCGAAAGCGACCCCCATGCCTTTGCCTGCATATTGTGAAATATGCGACTGCTCTGAAACGTCGGTGAATGTGCCGTCACCGTTGTTCCGATACAAGATATTGGGCGTCCCGCGATACTCGTTGGGAGAGCAATAGTCAACGATGTTGTCGGTCCGGCAGCTATGGGCCGTGGAGATCGAATAGTCGAGATAATTCACAACAAAGAGATCGAGCAATCCGTCGTTGTTGTAATCAATCCAGCCTGCTGCCACCGACCACGGTTTGCCCTCTCCAGGAACAAAGCCGCTGACTCCTGCTTTCTCCGTCACATCGGTGAATGTCCCGTCGCCATTGTTGTGCAAAAGTTGATTGCGGTTGAATCCCGCCACAAACAGATCCACATATCCATCGTTGTCGTAATCGCCTGCCGCTACGCCCATTGAGTAGCCAACACCAGCTAAGCCGGCTTTTTCGGTGACGTCGGTAAAGGTTCCGTCGCCATTGTTGCGAAAGAGTCTGTTCGAGAAACTGGGGTCGCTCTTTTTCAACGACGGAATTCCTGCCCCGTTCGTAAAGAAGATGTCCAGGAGTCCATCGTTGTTGTAGTCGAAGAGCGCGACACCGCCGGTCATTGTCTCTATGGAGTAGCGCTGGGGGCTGACACTGTTCTTCAATACGAAATGTATCTTTGACGCCTCGATTGTGTTCTCGAAGACGATTGGCGGATCAGCGGATTGACCAGTCGCGGATGACCTTCGACCGGCGCCGTGAAGTTGATTCCTGGCGTCCGGGGAGGAAATGCGCAACAGCGGCAACGCTCGGACCTTCAGTGCTCCTGCGCTCAAAGTAGCCAAACCTGTAACAAAGTCTCGTCGCGATATTACCCGATTCATTCTTCCCCAAAAAGACAGCCGCCACGCCGGGGACATGGCCGCGCTGCAATGAACACCTTCTTAAAAATTAACAGGCCAGATGAGATCATCTGGCCTGTGGGTTGAGGATTCAGCTAGGTTGACGTTTAGAACTGGAATCTCGCAACAAATTCGCCACTTCTCGGGGCGTAGTTTCCGCCTGCGCCGGAGAGGCTGCCTCCGAGATAGCCGAAACCGTTGGAAATCGTTCCATTGCTGTTATATTGAGCGGCCTGGAAGGGATTTCCCGTATTGTTCAGGTTGGGATATACCCAGCGGTTAAAGACGTTGAAGAAATCCGCGCGCAGCGAGAAGGCCATGCCTTCCTTGAGCGGGATGACCTTGCCGAAGCCCAACTCCTCGCTCGGCTGTCTGGCGTTGCGATAATCGTTGTAGAACGGCTTAGACGTGGAGTAGGTTCCGGGAGCCGGGTTTGCCCACGCCGCGGGGTTGAGAAACTCCTTGGTAAGAGCGTAACTGGGGTCGTGCTTATTCAGGCTGTGCAGGAAGAGTGGCTGGCCCGCGACGCGATTTGCCCAAACTCCATTGCCGAAAGTCACCGAAGTCAGAGTGCTCGTCGAATTGGGCGTCTGTATCGGAAAACCGCTTGTGTAATGGAAGATGCCGTCGGTTGTCCAGCCCGATAGAAGTGCACGCGTCCAGCGACTTTGCTCAAAGCTGAATCTCGGCACCTCGTAATTGAAGTAGAAATTGAGCGCCTGCGGTTGATCGATAGTCTCAAAGGTTTTGGCGTTCATGGCGGGCTGGCTAGGATCTTGTATCGGCTGCGCCGTAGTAAAGGTCGGTTGGCTCGTGGAGCCCGCTGTTCCCAGATTCTTCGACCACGAATAACCGAGGCCGCCAGACAAGCCGCGGCTGAGTTGCTTGGTGACCTTGATCTGAAACGCGTCGTACCACCAATTGCCGTTATGCTCGTAGTAGTCGCCAATGCCGCCGAATTGCGGAAATGGCCGTAGGGCCTGAGCCAGAGTGGCTCCGGACGGGAAGGTGGAATACGGCGCCGTAAAACCTCTCGCCGCCACGGCGGGAGAAGAGATCGGCTGCGTCAGCAGGTTGAAGTCACTCGCATTGGTAACGTCTAAACCGTATTTCTGTGACAGGATGGTTGGAGTGAGTTCGTTGATATCATTCGTCAGCCCGTCGGAATTGAGCCAAACACCACGGTCGTCGATAAAGGATACGTTGACCGAAAGACTGTTTATAATCTCACGCTCAACGCCAATGGTCGATTGCAAAAAACGCGGCGAACGGCCATTGTTCGAAACAATGAAATTAGGTGGCGAATTGGTTGAACCAAGATTCGGGAAGGCGCCCGGATCGAAGTTGGTGGCTGTAATCGCCGCCGGAGAGAACGGTATGCCGTTGGAAAGCTGACCGGCGGGAAGGCCGAACGAAGGACTGGTCAGAAACACCTGGTTAAAGCCGAATCCCTGGTTGCTATAGCCTTCTTCATTCATGAAGAGTTGGGGGCCGGAGTAGAATCCGGTTGCCGCATGGATCACGGTCTTTGGAGTCACTTGATAACTGGCGCCGACACGAGGCTGAATCATCCAGGGATAGAAGTGCTCGAAGACGCAGTTGCAACGCCCGGCCCCACTCCCTTCGTATTCGGTTCCACCCAGCAAGCCGCCAGCCGACGGATTCATGACGGTCGGACTAAATTGGGTTACCCGGTAATGCTGTTCGTGCTGCATCTGCTCGAAATCCCAACGCAGTCCAAGGTTCACCGTGAGTTTGTGCGTGAGCTTCCAGGTGTCCTCCGCGTAAATCGCGCCCTCCATGCGGTCAAACCATTGAATGTTGTCGTTCCCAATACTGGCGCCACCCAACTGGCCAAGAACGAAGCTGGCGAAACCATCACCCAGGCTTGCTCCATAAAGGTTTTGGCCCGAGGAGGACGGCAGAGATGTCTGACCGGTGCCAAATCCGTAAGATCCGTCCGACAGGTCGTTGTGCGTACCCCAGAGTTGATGACGGAAATCGCCGCCAAAGTCGACGTTATGGCGGCCGTGGGTCCAAATCGCGGATTCAGTGTCGTAATAGTTGTCGTCAATAAACGGAGCGTTGTTGATTCCCAACTGAGGAACGCCCTGACGGTTGACGGTGAGTCCCGAGAAAATCGGGAAGGTTTTCGCAGCGCCGCCCGGCATATTTGCCAACGAGGGCAACCCAAGCTTCGTCTGATCGAAGTTTTGCACTGCCGCATCCTGCAGGGCGTCGTGGCGCGTGAAGTCGAATCCTGCGTGGAGCACGAGATTCGGCGTGGCCGTATAGTCCGCATTAAGAAACAACGATGGGGCGGGGGTGTGGTTCCAGCGGGTCGAGCCTCCGATGGTGTTAATGCCGTCGTCAGCATTGTCCTTGTTCCCGATCTCGTGCATATAGTAGCCCGAAAGGTGCCACTTTTCACCGATATAGTGGTCGAGTTTGATGCTCGTCAGGTACTGGTACTTGTTGTTTGGCTGCAGATTGGGGTAGTTGTTGTTCAGCGCGCCGGCCGTGGCCCCCGCCGGTGCAGGCATGTAGGCAAGAGCGGCTTGCGCTACCGGATCCCATGTGCTGGGAGCGCCGATAAAGTTTTTCGGGAACGGATCGCGGACTTGAGCGGTCGTACCATCCGTGCAGGTTGCCGTTCTGGTTGTCGCCGGGTTGTAGACTGCGCCGTTGATCATCGGCCGGCCCAGGCAGTCCAGAACCGGTGCTCCATTGTTATCCACAATGGGACCAAGCAATAGAGAGCTCAGGTCGCCATTGAGATAGGCTTGTGTGGGAACCGTAATGGTTCCATTGTTGAGGGTTTGCGCGTTGTGGTACTCCTCGTAAGCGAAGAAGAAGAAGGTCTTATCGTGGCCGTTGATGACGTGAGGAATGATTACCGGTCCACCCAGAGAGCCGCCAAAATTAAGCTCGCGCTGCACCGGGAGATACTTGCTGCCGTTGGAGATGTAGTTGAAGGGCTGTCCGGCGTCCAAGTCCTCATTCTCGAGATAGTTGAATGCCGTCCCGTGCAGCTTGTTGCCCCCTGACTTCGAGGTGTAGTTGAAAACTCCGCCCCCGGACTCACCAAACTGGGCGGAGTAGTCGTTGATCATCACGGATTCTTCGCCAAGCGACTCGACCGAGGGCTGCTGCTCATCGGAGATGGCCCCCTTGGTCGCATTGGTGTCGTCCAGGCCGTCCATAAATACGCGGTACGTCGTTGCCGGCGAGCCTTGGACATGGATATCGTTCCACCCGCCTCCGATGGAACCGGGAAGTAAGGCGGCAAAACCCATTGGGTCGCGTATAGCCCCGATGCCGTTAATGTTGATCGGAAGCTCATTCAGGTCCCTCGTGGTGACCTCGGAGTTAATCTGGGCGCTATCGGTCTGGAGAAGAGGAGCATCTGCCGTTACCGTGATTGTTGAGGTGGCCTGACCCACAGCGAGTTGCAAGTTAACAGTCGCGGTCTCTCCAACCGAAACCGTGATTCCATTGCGGATCAGCCCTTCAAAGCCCGCGGCAGAGACCGTAACGGAGTATTTGCCCGCAGGCAAATCGGGGATGGTATAAACTCCCGCGTCCGTCGCGACCGTTGAGCTCTGCGTGCCCGTGTCGGTATTGGTGACGGTCACTTTGGCCCCTGATACCGCGGCACCAGACGGATCGGTGACAGTTCCTGAAACACTGCCGCGATCGAGTTGTGCGAAGCACACCACGCTCGTGCAGCAAAATACGATGAACATCAGACTCAGGTACCTGAGCCAATTGATTCGGTGCGTCATCTTACCCTCCTAGGGCTTTCACCAAGCGCTGCGATTGTCGGTGTGGGGCAAATCTGGGATCTGGAACAAGTGGTTCCCCTGCCGTCGGATCGAACCAAAGCGCTGATTCGGTCTTTTCCGGCGCCTCCCACGCTTTCTTACCTTCCCATCCATCCCCACCTCATTTTGATTTTGGCGAAGATGGAACCACGGATTTTCTCCGAATCCGTCATCCATCTTTTCCGCAGGAAACGTGCTTCGCCTCCTGCTGGGCACTTTCAACTGACAGAATGCTCATTTAAGCGGTTGTTAAAACACAACTAACACTGTAGCCCCGGCTTTGCCGGTTCGCGCAAGGTTAAAAAGAATCCTTAACGCTCCCATATCATGTTGAAAATACGCAAGCTGCATCACCAGCGCGGTTAGTAACGGTAGCGACGTAGCCACCCTGGGCTCAACTCCCATTTCGGCTGTGAGCGTGGTATGGAGCAAACGGAGTCGCGGGATGATTGGCGCACGACACACTAATTGTGGAGCATTGTGATGAACACGAAACCCTGCGTGGATATTCGATTCAGGAGCAGTCAAGGACCTTATTGCATCCGCAGTGGCTCTCGCACTATTTGGTTCGGGCCGGGAACGACCTGTTGATTTGATGACCATCCATATCCTGCACATGGCCAGGGGTTGATCGCCTGCAATTGGAATCTGGAAGAAAATCTCACGATTCTTAAGCAGAATGGAGTGCCATCCAACAGCGGGTACCTGGGAGAACGAAAGTGGCTGCGCTTGGCGATTCCGCTCTTTTCTGGCGTTCATTCAATGAGGATTTTCGCCATCGCCCGTTCGCCTGCCATGTCGTTCCATCCGAAATCAGTCCGCTGCAATCGGAATCTCAGGGCGCAATTTTAGCCCCATTGCTGTTCACTTAATGGATTAGCTCGTAGTCAGAACGAACTGGGTGCCCCATCCTAAACGCGCATTTTGCGTTTAGGGTGGGATTGGCAGACACTCCCCGGCGTGTTGGTCCGCTAAGTGAACAGCATTGATTTTAGCCCGCATTTCTCACGGCCTCTTGTACATGCTCTGAGAAATGCCGGTGATCCACCCACCTCTCAGTCAAGCCCACTCCCTTTACAAGATCGTTCAACTCACTGCTCTTCAGCCACTTGCGACAGCCGTTCGATTGCTTGTTTTCTCCGCCGATTCGCTAAGCTTGAATGCAGGTAATTCGACCGGGCTACGCCTTCTTCGGCAGCAGCCTGCGGTCATGCTCATTCAGTTCCGTTCGAAGTCCTTTAGTTTGAAGAGGTTGAGGTTTATATTCTTGAAAGGAGACTACTTAATGCAGATCCGTGCCGGCAACGATCCTGAAATCACGCGCTTGCAGAAACCACCGGGGGGGCGGCGGGGGTGGGGGGTACAGGGGTATCTCCCGCATAGTACGGCAAAGTACGTGACACTTATCCCATCGGTGAGAAATGCAGATTAGTCGCCAGCGAGTCTCAAGAAATGGGCCAAATCGCTGGGACCTGCGTAAACAATGTGGTTCGAACGCGTTCACTGTCTGCATCGGGAAATGGATATAAATAATTTATAATCAATTAGATAAATGAATTTGTCGCCTGTCAATTCTATCTTCGGATCTGAGGAATTTGGGGATCGAGTCAGTCCAGGGGCCGGCTGTTGAATTTCCCATTTGGCCGCTACCCCCGCAACGCGATCAAAAGACTCGTACTGGCTGTCGTGCCAATTGCAGGATTATGGTATGAGTCTGGAGGTAAGGACAATGAGCACCGCAGGAAAGAGAAGAGCGATTTCGCGTCGGCGATTTCTTCAGACGGGTTCGTTGGCGGTGGTTGCGGGCGCTGGGATGCGCAGCTACCGAGCCTGGGGCTCTGAACCCGCCATGCCTGCGCCGCTCGCCGAATTCGGTTACGGCGATGTGTCGATTGCCAGCGAGCAGCACGAAGCGCAATTGTTCAACACCCATGAAGTGCTGATGGCGTTGAGTGACGACAGCCTCTTGAAGCCTTTCCGCCAGATGTCCGGCATGACCGCACCCGGCGAGGATCTGGGTGGGTGGTACCAATACAATCCCGACTACGACTATCGCACCGGATTCGATACCGGCTTCGCGCCAGGCTGCACTTTCGGGCAATGGGTGTCGGCGCTCGCGCGCACCTATGCCATCACCGGTGAAGATGCGACACGCGAGAAAGTACTGCGGCTCAACCGCCTTTACGCCGAAACCATTTCTCCGGATTTCTACAAGAAGAACCGCTTTCCCGCATACACCTACGACAAGCTGCTGCTGGGGCTGCTCGATTCACATCTCTATGTAAAAGACCCGCAGGCGCTCGCCATTCTTGAGCAGACAACCAAAACAGCGCTGCCGCTGTTGCCAGCGCATGCTGTGGAACACGACCATCGATGGCGCATGGATAAAGATCCGCAAGATGCCTCGTGGACCTGGGACGAGTCCTATACTATGCCGGAGAATCTGTTTCTGGCATACCAGCGCGGAGCGGGCCGGCAGTATTACGACCTCGGACTGCAATACCTCGATGACAAACCCTGGTTCGATCCGTTGTCGCGCAATGAAAATGTGCTGAACGGAAGACACGCATACAGCCACGTCAACTCCCTGAGTTCGGCGATGATGGCGTATATGGTGGCGGGAAGCCAGAAGCACCTGGACGCCGCCCGCAACGCCTTTGCCATGCTTCAATCGCAGAGCTATGCGACAGGCGGATGGGGTCCGGATGAGACGCTGCGCGCACCGGGAAGCAACGACCTTTACGAAAGCCTGACGAACACCCACCATACCTTCGAGACGCCGTGCGGCTCCTATGCGCACTTCAAGCTCACGCGCTACCTGCTGCGCGTAACCGGCGATTCTCACTACGGCGACAGCATGGAGCGCATGATGTACAACACCGTACTGGGTGCGCTGCCGCTCCAGGAGAACGGCAAGAACTTCTACTACTCCGATTACAACTTCGACGCGGAGCGTGTTTACAAGGAGGCTCACTGGGCGTGCTGCTCGGGCACGCTGCCCCAGGTGGCTGCCGATTATCGGATCAATATCTATTTCCGCGCCCCGCAGGCGGTGTACGTGAATCTCTACGTCCCTTCGACGTTGCGATGGAATGAGAATGGGGCCGCGCTCTCACTCACGCAGGAGAGCGAATATCCCTACGAGGACCGAGTAGCCTTTACCTTGACCAACCCTGAGCCCGCAGATCTGACGCTCAATTTCCGCATCCCGGCGTGGGCTGAGGGCGCGCAGATTTTTGTGAACGGAACTCGGCAAAATGGAGTAGCTGCACCGGGGCAGTTTGCAGCGATACGGCGCACTTGGAAGAGCGGAGACCGCGTGGAACTCGAGCTTCCGCTGAAAATGCGGCTGGAGCCACTCGATGCGCGGCACTCTGACACCGTGGCGCTGATGCGTGGGCCGCTGGTGCTGATGGCGGTGAAAGAGAAAGAAGGAGCGCCACTGCCGCAGGTGACACGCGCCGCATTGTTGGGAGCCAAACGCGTGAGCCAACAGCAGTGGCAAGTAACCACGGCAAACGGGCCCGTGGCGATGCTTCCGTTTACGTGGCTGGGATCGCGACCTTACTCGACTTATTTACGAGTGAACTCGTGAAATCGCTCCGCATCAAGGCAATCGAATCGAAAGGCAACTGACGATGAAGAGCAAGCCGTTGATAGTTACAACCGGAGCCGTGCTGCTTTGGCTGCTCGCACCCGTAGTGGGTCAGGAGTCGAGCTTCCCGGTCGTCTCAGTGATCGATGCCAGCACAATCGCCGGCCGTCCGGTGCAACTCGACGACATGGGAAAGCTGCTGCCGTGGCCCATGCCCGGCAACACGGGCTACTCGTATTCTTCCTATGCGCTGACCCAATGGACGATTCTCTGGGACCAATACAACCGGCAGCGGCTGCCGTGGTTCTACTGCTGTTTCGACTTTGACCGAACTACCTTTGAGTTGCAGCCCGATCCGCATTGGGTCAACTCCACCGGCTATCTGCGGGCGATGATGGAAGGGTTTATCGAGCGGCTCTATCCCTACACCGGCGATCCCCGCACTCTTACATTCCTTGAGTCGTTTGTCGATTACGAACTGGAGCATGGGCTCACGCCGGAGGGCTACACATGGTCAGGTGTTCCTTACGCTTCTGCCAACCCTGGCGCAACGCGCTACAGCGGATGGAGCAACCTGGGCGAAGACTATATTGAACCGCCCGTGGTGGGCGAGGATGGCTACGGGTATCTCAAACTGTATGAGATGACGGGCAACACCAAGTACCTGCGCGCGGCAATTCGCTGTGCCGAGGCGCTGGTAAAAAATTATGCGGAAGGCGACGCCGAACACTCGCCCTGGCCGGTGCGTTGTTATGCACGCGACGGCAAAGCTCCGGGCGGCCCCATGGGGCCTTACACGGCAAATGTCATCGAGCCAATCATGCTGTTCGATGAGTTGATCCGGCTGGGGCAGGGCAATGTGCAGGACTACCAGCGCATCAGGGCCGCCGCATGGGAGTGGTTCAAGAAGTATCCGCTGACCAACAATGTGTGGGTTGGGTATTTTGAAGATACGGCGCCCACCATGGAAAACATGAACCAGGTGATTCCGCTGGAGTTCGCACGCTATGTTCTGTTGCATCCGGAGAAAGATCCGGAGTGGCGCGAGCACGCACGCAATCTGATTGAGTGGGTAAAGACCACGCCCAAGTGGCCCAAGTACATTGTGCATGGCGCCACCGTTACCACCGAACAGGGCAACGGCAAAGAGTTTTGCTGCAACCTGCCCAATCAATGCTGCGACAGCCACACCTCGCGGCTCGCTGCGGTCGAGGCGCTCTATTACGCCAAAACCGGAGATACAGCCTTTCGCGAAGAAGCCTACCGCTCCTATAACTGGGTCACTTACTTTCAGGGTCTATCGGCGGGGGCACACGCACCCTTCGCCGGTCAGTGGTGGTTTACCGATCAGTACGCCGACGGGCCGCGAAGGATGATGGATGCATTCTGGGCGGTGCCTGAGTGGGCTCCTGCCGACGAATCGCATCTGCTGGGCTCAAGTTCGGTGGTCACCAGGATCCGCTACGGCAAGGGCTCGGTGACTTACGCAACTTTCGATCCGCAGAGTAGTGACGTGTTGCGCCTCGATTTTGTTCCGGAGTTTGTGACCGCCGATGGTAAGCCTTTGGCGAAGCGCGATGATGACGAGCTCAACGATCTCGACCAGCCGGGTTACACCTTTGACGCGTCGACCCACGTTCTACGCATTCGCCACGACACGGCGCGCGAGATTGACGTTCAGGGTACCAGTGGCGCCGCTCCCGCGCAGACGATTACCTTCGACGATCCTCACCTGCCCGCCGGCACCGTGCTAAAGGGCGAGTATCCCACCGGCGCTGTGGAGTGGGATCCGGACGAATGGAAGATCGGCGTGCCGCACGGCGGTTTCGGCACCTTTAATCTGACCCTCAACGACCGCAAAGCCGACAGCGCAGGATTCCGCTTCTATTGGCCGCGTCATTTTGTCGGTCTCGACGTCTACAACGACGGCCCGCAGGAGGCTACCATAACGATGCGCTGTCCGGAGATGCGCGAAGTAACGTTCACCATCAAGCCGGGAGAACTTCGCCGCCTGCGCACCGGCTGGCCCGACCCGAGTTCACGCGTCGATTTCACTTTCAAGAAAGGGGAAGGTTTGGTCTTCGACAATCTCGCCTATCGGCTGGACTGATGGGAATCGCCGGATCGGAAGAAAGCCAGGACTTAACATGGCTTTCTTCCAGGCTGGGGAAAAGAACTCAGTCGATGACCTGCTCCAATCTCAGGTCGCGGCTGCTGGCGCCCACGCTGAGCGTGCGCTTTCCTTCAGGGCGCAGCCACTTTGCTTCTTTGGTTGACCAATACTCGAGCTGGCGCGGAGCTACATGGATCGTCACGTCTTTCGATGCGCCGGCGGGAATCGACTCGCGCTCGAAGCCGGCCAGCTCTCGGACCGGGAATTGCATGCCGGCCGGAATCTCGCCGGGCGCGCCCAGATAAACCTGTGGAACCTCGTCGGAGTCCATCGCACCGGTGTTCTTGATTGTCACCTGCACATCGAGCCCGCCGTCGGCAGCTTTGGCCACTTTCAAATCGGAGTAGGCAAAGCTGGTGTAACTGAGTCCATGACCGAAGGCAAAGAGCGGATCGATGTTCTCTTTGTCAAACCATCGATAGCCCACATTCACACCTTCGCTGTAAGTGGTCTTGTGGTCCACGCCCTTCTTTGAGCGCTCGGGATATCTGGGATCGGTGGCCGCGTAGTCTTGAAGCCGCTTGGCCCATGTCACAGGCAGTCGCCCCGCAGGGCTCGACTTCCCTAGCAGAAGATTAGCCGTCGACCATCCGCCTTCGTCGCCCGGCCACCACATTTCGAGCACCGCCTTCACCTTGTTCACCCAGGGCAGGGCAACGGGTTGGCTGGTGTTGAGCACCACGATGGTGTTGGGATTGACAGCAGCAATTTCTTCAACCAGTTTGTTCTGATCGCCGGGTAGTCCGAAGACCGGCTCCAGGCGAGTCCAAACAAAGACCACGGCGACTTTGGCGCTCTTTGCCGCGGCGATGGCTGCCTCGTGGTCGGCCTTGCGCTGCTCGGGCGTATACCAGTTGAGACGCAACTGCACCGGTGCATTGGAACTGTCGGGGCTGGTGCTGATTTCAATCTCATGCGGTCCGGCAGTCAGATCCACAGGGCGACGCACATTGTCTAAGTGATCGGTGGTGGGGATAGCGTTGTCCTGGTTGGCCTGCAGAATGTCGCCATGCACGCCTCCCTGAGAAGCGCCGGTGCCGCACAGGCCCTTGCCGTCGAGTTTGATGACCGCGTTGGTGCCCATGGCTTGCAAATAGATCCAGTAATTGCCGGCGTGGGGCGCAGTGAACTGACCCTTCCACACTAATGTCGAGTTGGAGGGGAGCCCCTTGCCGTTCGCAACCGTAAAGTCGACCTGCGCATCCACCGTCTCGGCGCCTGCACCCGTGCGGACCAAGCCCGGCTCGCCGTTGTGGCTGAAGGCGCTGGAAGGAATCGTCGTGCCGGTCATATCGTCATCCACGGCGAAACGTATGTTGGCGTTGCCGCTGATCTTCCTCATGGCCTCGAGCGGCCCGATCTGGCGTTGCGGCAGACCCACCGAGCGCTCGCCGTTGATTCCGATGGCGTCGACCTGCGCTGCGGTCGGGCCGATCAGCACCACGGAGTTCAGATCGGCATCCTTCAGCGGCAAAGCGTGGCCTTCATTTTTGAGCAGCACGGCAGATTCTTCGCCGGTTTTCTCAATGATCCTGGCGTTCTCTTCGATCGACTGCGCGGTAACTTCATGCTTTGAGAGGCCATCGAGATAACCGAATCGGACCATCTCATAGAGCACGTGGCCGGCGGCACGGTTGATGTCGGCCTCGCTGACGGTACCGTCTTTCAGCGCCGCGAGAATCTTCTCGCGATCAAGTTTGACGTCAGCATCGTAACCATCGTCGGGCCCGGGCTTGGGCTCTTCGGGAATGTAACCGCCGAACATGTCGCCGCCCAGATCGCCCTCGTCGGTCTTCTGCGCGGCTGGCGCAGGAGGCGGAATCGGCTGTGCATCGAAGAAAGACGGAAGCGATGAGGAGTCTGCGCCTGGAGGAGGCTCGCCGGGCATCTCCATATCCAGCCCGGCGCGAATAAACTTGACGGCGTGCGTCGCGCCCCAATCGGAGGTGACGAAGCCCTTGAAGCCAATTTCGTTGCGCAGGATTTTCGTCAGCGTGTCCTCATTGCCGCAGGCGTACGTGCCGTTCAGCAGATTGTAGGAGCACATGATCGAAGCCACGCCGGCCCGGATGGCGGCATCGAACGGTGCCACATAGACCTCATGTAGAGTTTGATCGTCGATCCAGGTGCTGTTGCCGTCAGAGTCGTATCCGACAAAGTGCTTGACTTGCGCCATCACATGCTGTGTCTGGATGCCCTTGATTTCCGCTGCTCCAATTTCGCCGGTGAGAAAGGGGTCTTCGCCGAAGGTGTTGTAGCCGCGGCCGTACTCCATATCGCGATCGATATTGACGAAAGGCTGCAGCGAGACGTCGATTCCCAGGGCGCGATCTTCGCGTCCGATCACCAGGCCGTTGGCCTCAGCAATTTTGCGGCTGAAGGTGGCGGCCACACCCATGGTGGCCGTTTCCGCCTGCGAGGGATGGCGAGTGAGCACCCCTGGAGGGCCGTCTGCAAAGCGCATCCCGGGTATTCCCGAGCCGCGGAACTCCACCCAGGTAGCCGGCCTGCCCCTGGTACACCTGGGGATCTTCCTGGGTCCCATGAATCAGTTTCAGCTTCTCCTCGAGCGTCATCTGGTTCAGAAGCTTGTCAACCCGCGCATCGCCTGTAACAACTGGAACACTCTGTGCGCAAGCCACACCAGCGCTCAACGTCAACGCCGATATCGCGCAACCCCAAACAAATCTCTCCACTTGCATGCAATCTTCCTTTAGCCGCTTCCACATTTGACAGCGCAAATCACGCACAAGTATACAGAATTTATGAAACCGGTTTCCTACTCAGCCCCAGTAATCACGAATTCGGAGACAGGTACAACAATTGTGAAGGTTTCGGAAACCAGGCTTTTTACCGATATCCTCAAGCAACCCGTACAGCTTGCGGCATCGTTATCGCATATGTTGGGCGCGGGCAAACCCGCGCTGGACGCGGCCGCTACAGTTTTGCGACGAGCCGGAACGGTGGTCATTACCGGCATTGGAGCAAGCTGGCATGCCGGTATGGCCATGCAGTCAGAATTGCTCGCAGCCGGCATTCCGGCATTGTTGATCGATGCGTCGGAGTTGCTTCACTGCGCCGAGGTGCCGCGAGACTCTGCCGTGGTCCTGCTGTCGCGCAGTGGAAAAAGCACTGAGATCGTACAACTGGTTCAAAAGTGCCGCGCCCGTTCTGCTTCTGTTATTGCCATCACCAACCAGGCTGACAGCCTGCTCGCACAAGGCTCCGATGCTGTTCTGAATACCAGCACCGACTTCGATCACGCTGTCTCGATTACAACCTACAGCGCGATTGCGCTGGTGGGTGTTTTGTTGGCTCTCGAAGCCACAGGCCGCTCGGCCTGTCCGATACAGGCAGATCTGATGCAGTCTCTATCGGCGGCAGCGACAGCCATTCCGGAATGGTCGAAAATCATCGAAAGATCGGGTTGGCTGGGCGAGGGAGACGAACCGACTTACTTTATGGCTCGCGGCGCCAGCCTCGCCAGTTGTCACGAAGCCAGGCTGCTTTGGGAAGAGGCAGCAAAAAAGCCTGCAACCGCACTGACTGCCGGCGGTTTCCGTCACGGCCCTCAAGAGATTGTTCGGAATGGCCTGCGCGTTGGTATTTGGATCGATGCGCAGCGCATGCGCACGCAGGACCTCAATCTCGCCCACGATTTGAGGAAGCTCGGCGCGAGCGTACTCCTCATCGGGCAGCGACTTGAGGAGACTGCCGGCGACTGCGTGCTGTGTCTGCCCGACATTCCCGCTCGATGGCAATTTATCATCGACATCATTCCTATCCAGATTGCCGTTGAAAGACTGGCCGCGGTGCGCGGCGAAGATCCCGACACCTTCCGGCTCTGCAAGTACATTGTCGAAGACGAGGGCGGATTGATTCACCCTGCGGAATAACTTATACCCGTGCGGAGACTTGATGCGGAGTATTGACCGATGAAACTGCCCAAATGGCTGTTGCTCTCAATCGCTGTACCTTTGCTGTGGGGCTTGTGGGGCGCACTGACTGAGATTCCGGAGAAGCGGCTTAACCCGCCTTTCCCGCCAACGCTTGGCTATGCCGTCTGGTCGCTGACCATGATCCCGGTCTGCGTGTTTGTTTTGCGCAAAATGAATTGGAAGATGTCCCGCTCGGGACGCTCGATCTTTTATGGATGCGCCGTGGGTTTTTCCGGGGCAGCCGGACAGCTCCTCTTGTTTCGCGTGCTGGAACAGGGGCCCGCGTATCTCATCTTCCCCATCGTCTGCCTGTCTCCCGCCGTCACCATTGTGCTTTCCTGGGCGCTGCTTCGCGAGCGCACTTATCCACTGGCGCTCTCCGGAATTCTGCTTTCTTTGCCGGCAATTTTTCTTGTCTCGCTGCAGGAACCTACAAACAGCCCGGTGCATGGAAGCCTCTGGCTGGTGTGGACCATCGCCATCTTCTTCATGTGGGGATTGCAGGCCTACTTCATGAAGTCATCCGCCAATGCCATGAGTGCCGAGGAGCTTTTCGTCTACATGACCGCAACAGGACTCGGGTTAAGCCCCGTCGCCTTGGCCATGGGCCCCGGCATCCACGCCGGCTCCGGTATCGGGTTCGGAATAACTTACCTTATTCAATCGCTCAACGCGGTTGGCTGTCTGCTCTTTGTCTATGCGGTCCGGTATGGAAAAGCGATTGTGGTCGTGCCCATGGTTAACGGCATGTTTCCCCTGGTCACAATTGTGGTCTCTTTGCTAATCTACCGGCAAATTCCCAGCAATTACAATTCGGCGGGAATGGTGCTGGCCCTGGTCGCAGTACTTTTCATGGCCTTCGATGAGGTTCGGCACAGCCCCGCCGAAACCGCGTAGCACGCGCGATGTGAAGCGGCAAAGCGAGCCTTACTTCGTGCTGCCCCGCCTTTTTTCGGCTGCTTTTGCCGTGGATTTGCGCACTACCAGTTCGGTCTTCAAAGTGTATTCGGCCCCTTTGCGGCGCTTCAGTTGCATCATCTTTTCCAATGCGTGAAAGGCTGTCGTGCCGAGTTCTTCACGAGGCACATTGATGGTGGTGAGCGAAGGACGCGCCAGGCTGGCAAATGCGATATTGTCGATTCCGACTACCGAGACCTCTTCCGGCACTCGCACCCCCGCCTCTTCCAAAGCGCTCATTGCACCCATGGCAATCAAATCGCTGCCGCAGAAGATCACGGTCGGCATCCGGGGCGCGGCAAGAATCGCCTGCACAGCAGAGGCGCCCGCATCGATGCGGTAGTCGCAGTGGATGACCGGAAATGGTCGCAGCTTATTGTGGGCCAGGCCTTTCACCAGCGCGGATTTGATATGCTCGGCGGTGCGGCTGCCTTCCGGTCCGGCGATCACCGAGGCGCGGCGATGTCCAAGACGGACCACATGCTCAATGGCCTGAGAAATCCCCCGGCTATAGTCCACGTTGATATTGCTGACCAGTTTGCCGGCCGAATATAGATTGCTGAATACCATTGAGATGCCTGCCTCCGCCAGGGGCGCGGCTGCGGCCATTTCGATCGAGGAAGTCAGAATCGCCACGCCGCTTACGTCCTTTTCGACGAGCTTGCGCATCAGCGAGTCCGTGCGGGTCCGGCTGTATTCGGTATTGAGAAGTAGCACGTCGAGACCGTGGTCCCACGCCGCTGCCTGAAAGCCCCGGATCACCTCGGGATAAAAGGGATTCGCAAATTCCGAAATCACCAGCGCTAACAGATCGCTATGGCCGGTTGCAAGCCGCTGCGCGTGCACATTCTTGTAATAGCTGAGCTCTTCAACCACCGCGAGGACGCGCGCCCTGGTCTCATCGGCAATATAGTGCGTATTATTGAGGACCCGTGAAACCGTCGCCGGTGAGACTCCAGCTTTCCTGGCGACATCTTTCATCGTGTAGGCCATAACCAGAGTCTCTTTCACCCTGGCGGAAATACGCAAGAAAACTTTGGAAACGCGAGAAAAAGGAAAGCCATTTCATCGTTCTGTTCGCTTACTTTCGATCCACCTCGGGCCGGGGGAGCACTAGACGATGGAGGGCGTGCGCCGTCGCGGACGATTCCAGGGTCGGGCACTAAATTATCTTTCGTTAGAAACTACATCTGATTAATTACGCATAACTTATAGTGAAGACGGGGTTTCGCTTCAAGCAGGCAAAGCAACCGCTTCACTTCCCGTCCTCACGTTGGCGTTCCCATCCCAGTTTCCGCTTGACAGCCATAAATTTCCAGTCCTATATTGCTTAGGAAATCGGTTTCCTATGCTTCGATTGGCACAGCCCCTGCAGGGGATTCCGGGCAAAAAACATGGTGTGGATTCCGATTTCCGAACCCCTTCGGGTATGCAGTTTCACATAGTTCTCTCCATCGATTGAATGGCAGCGCCTTTAAAAGGGAAGGCGGCGAAAAGAATCAAGCCATGGGCATAACAAGCAGAACAGCGGAACAACTTGAAAAGTGAACAATTCAGGAGGCCATATATGAGAAAGACAATGGGATGGATTCTGCCCGCGCTTCTAGTCATCCTGGGGAGCGGGGCATGTTACGCGCAGAGCATTAACTCCGGCGACATCCGTGGCACTGTGACGGACCCCAGCGGGGCCCTGATTCCAGGAGTCACAGTTACGGTGATGAATACCGATACAGGCGTATCGAAGGATTTCACCACCAACGGCGACGGCCTGTACGACACCAACTCTCTGGTCCCGGGCCCATACACCGTGACTTTCACCAAGGATGGATTCGAGCAGCTTGTGCGCGGCCCAATCACGCTTGAGGTCGGCTTCATCACGGTTAACGGACAGCTGAAGGTCGGCTCGACAAGCCAGCAGGTGACGGTCACCTCCGATGTTCCGCTGCTGACCACCGAGACGGGCGACCAGACGCAGGTTCTTTCGGACAAGATCATGGATGTGTTGCCTCAAGTTGGCACGGACTGGGAAAACTTCATGTTCCTGCTTCCCGGAGCGACAAATACCCTCAGTTCGGGAGTGGGCTCACTCTCCATCAATGGTAACCTGCCCTATAGCGACGTCCTGCAGAATGGCGTAAGCCAGACGCTGCCCAGCAGCCAGAACGCCACTGTTGCAAATTTTGAAAATGTCGCCGAGATTCAGGTTTCGATGTCTTCGTTTTCCGCGCAGTACGGTATTGGCGGAATGATCTTCAACCAGATCACCAAGAGCGGCACTGACAAATTCCACGGCAGCGCCTACGACTACATTCAGAACAATGAATTGAATGCGAATTCCTACGGCTTTGTGAGTCAGCCCACGGTCCCCTATATTCGGCAAAACCATTTTGGAGGGGATGTGGGCGGCCCAATTCTGAAAAAGAAGATGTTCTTTTACTTTAACTATGACCAGATCATCGATCACGGCTCGGCCAGCAATTCAACGAATACGATTCCCACTCAAGCTACCATGAGTGGAAATTTCACCGGGCAGTGGCAGATTTATGATCCGACCACGCAAACGATCGCTCACGATTCGCAGGGCAACCCATATCCGGTGAGGAAGAGCTTCCAGGAAGAATATGGCAGCAACGCCATTCCTACGGGTATGTTTGACTCGGTAGCCTCGAAATTTCAGCAGTTTTACCCGGCACCTGGAGGCCCCACCTGTCAGAATGGTTCATCCAATATTCAGGCCAACTGCATCATCGCGGGTGGGAAGTTCATCGCCGGAAGCGTGGGAAGCGAAGGCGAGATAACCAACAATTTCTACTCAACCGCTCCAGCTTCGTACCCGACAAAACGGTATTTCGGGCGTCTGGATCACGACATCACGCCTAACAACCGGCTTTCAATGTCCGACTCGCAGGACGACAGCCCAGACATCTACCCGAGTTCAGTTACGTCAGCCCCAATCGGTTGGGAGAGCGGCGACGTCACCGACAACCAGGCACAGATCACCGATACCTGGACCATCAACCCGAACATGACCAACGAAGCCAGAATGGGATACACCTTTGAGGACAGCGACTTTGGCGATCTGTCTCTAAACAAGGGGTTCGCCGCGAAACTGGGCTGGCAGTTTGGTGTGGCAGACGACCTTCCGGCGATCGAATTCACGAACCAGTACCCATACGCGTGGATTACGCCGGCCACCAACGCAATCTATATTCAGCATGTCTTTGACCCCTCGGATGTAGTAACGATGATCAAGGGAAGGCACATCCTCCACTTCGGCGGGGAATTGTTAATTTACCGGGACGACTCCACGGCATGGGGCAACGTCAACGCCGGGACGTTCTCTTATTCTGGCCAGTACACCCAGCAATGGGTGGTCCAAGATGCCAGCCTTGCTAATTGTGGGACAGGTGTCGCACCGGGCGTGGCTTGTCCAGTAGCCGGAACGGGCCTGGAATACGCCGACTTTCTGCTTGGGCTGTCGCAGAGCTGGAGTGCAAATATTTCGCCCGAGTTCGGGGGGCGCTTGAAGAGTCCGCAGGTGTTTGTACAGGACGATTTAAAGCTGCGTCCAAGCTTGACCCTGAATCTCGGACTCCGTTACCAGATCAACCATGGCTGGAGCGAGGAGCACGGCAATGAGGCGTCATTCGACCCCACCGTCACAAACCCTGCAACCAACAGTCCCGGGGCATATTGGTACGCGGCGACCCACGCAAATGGCCGCACGTCGATTCAAGCTAACGTGTTCAGCGACGTTATGCCGCGACTCGGATTTTCCTGGTCGCCCGACACCAAAACCACTGTTCGCGGAGGATTTGGAGTATTCTCCTATAACTGGAGTCTGGACACTTATGCCAGCGAAGGTGGCGTCATGGGAGGCGCCTTCCCATCTACCGGCAACGACAGCGACCAGACCAATGGCATCACTCCGATTAATCAGTTGGACGGCACCGGTACGATCTATGGAACCAGCACCAAGCTGCCTTATACGGTAAGGTCAGACAATTTCAATCCTGCCAACTACAACGGAGAAGGAGTCAGTTACCAGGCATATCACACACCGATACCCAAGATCCTTCAATGGAACTTTGCCCTGCAGCGTCAGTTTATGCCGAATCTCGTGGTCGAACTTGGCTACGTGGCAAGCCATGGCTACGATCTTGTCTTCCCAACCGACCTCAACGCCGTGCCTGCCAGCGAATTGTCATCCGGCGATACCAACAATTGCGGTACGGGCTCCACTGTGAATTGCGCCCGTCCGTACCCGATCTATCAGGGCATTTCCGCCAGCTTGAATGATGCCGTCACCAACTACAATTCCCTGCAGGCGTCGGTTACCAAGCGCATGAGCAGCGGCCTGAGCATGAGCTTCAACTACGTGTGGTCGCACATGCTCGACACTCAGGATTCATCGGGTTGGGGGAGCCGCGCGGGTCCGCAGAACTGGCAGATTGCGAACGATCCAGCCGCAAATTACAGCAACTCAAACTTCGATATTCGCAGCGCCTTCAAGGGCTATGCGATCTATCAACTGCCCGTCGGTAAAGGGAGGCGCTGGATGAACAACAATCTGCTGGCAGACGAAGTAATAGGTGGTTGGCAGGTTTCCAGCACGCTCTACTTGTCTACAGGCTCACCGTACTCAGTGTTTGGCACGCAAAACACCTATCAGCAGGCGGGTTCGTCCTTCCCCAACTGGGTGCCTGGCGTCAATCCCAAACCGGCGCATCAGTCCGCAACATGCGAGGCAGGCTCCGGTTCTGAGAATGGCTGCATCAACGAGTGGTTCAACCCTGCTGCCTTCTCGCAGCCGGCGAACGGCACTTTCGGCGACGTGAGGAGAAACGTCCTGTTCGGACCCGGAACCAGCACGGTGAATCTTTCAGGCTTCAAGGAGTTCTCGTTGCCGTGGGAAGAGATTCATATGAGATTCAGTTGCTCCTTCACCAATGCATTCAACCACCCGGCCTTTTCAAATCCCGGCGGGGGTTTGCAGGGCTCACCTGGTGTGGGCCAGCCGTACAGTTGGTATACAACCAACTCCAACGGCCAACAGGTGGGTACCCAACAAATCACCGGGGTTAACGTTGGCGGACGCACTGGAGAGGCGCAACTTCGTTTTGAATTCTGATTGCCTGAATGTAGCGTCAGTCTCCAGACCAACTGTAGTGCGGGTCTCAAGACCCGCACTCGCTCATGCGGTGATTACTCGATCACGAAGTTACAGCACCAAAGGGGAGACAGCAGTATTGCCTGCCGTCTCCCCTTTTTCCTGGATACGCCAGGCATGGCGCAATCAATGGCCGCTCTTCAACTTTTCGCGCTCGAGGACGTGCAGAATATAGGCGCCCGATCCATATCCCACGATCGGTAAGGCGCCGGTTGGATCGCCTATCTTTCCGGGAAACAATTCGCAGGGCAATGCAACATACATCTCCGGTATGAGGTTGTGGTCTGCTGCAGCTTTCATTGCGATCCGCTTGAGAATCGCGTCCGCATCCGCATTCCTCCCGAGACGCCGATAAAGTTCCGCGAGACTGAAATCGACAAACAGAAATTCCTGGCGCTCATACCAATACTCAAAAATGGCCGGGTCGGTGTAATTGCTTCGGACACGCCGGTAGCCGCCTGAATCCACTTTAAGCAGTGCCATTCGTTCGATCGTGTCGCGAATGACGGCCGAATCAGTGACAACACCAAGATTGATAATCGGCAGAAGTGCTCCATCGATATCGTTTTTCTCTTCTGGTTCCTTGGTTCCCCGCAGTTTTCCATTGCGAATAAACGCGGCGTTGAATCCCTGCTGAAGAAGCGCCACCTCATTCAGAACCTTAGTCCGGGTAGCTTCGTCGCCCGCGCTCTGGGCAACTTCGGCGAAGTTCCTCAGGCCCACAATGGCCATAGCCGTAGAGAACGCGAAGTGCTTCTTGTCTTTCTGGTGCTCTTCCCATATCGATGTATCGGCAGAGACAATCGAGCCTTGGCCGGCCGGATCAAGATTTGCCAGCAGTGGCTTCACCACGAAATCCCGGGCGCTTTCATAGAGCCTGTCGCGATATGTAGGAACCTGCAGCAATGCAGCGTCGTTGTATTGCCTCTCATATTCGCCCAGCACCCACAGCACAAGTCCCCAATCATCGAATTCGATATTGGGTGTGCCCTCGCCGGTGAAATAAGGCTCTTCGGAGCCGTCTCCGTAGTAGCGCACCACTGAGACCTGGTAGTCGGCGTCGCGTGTCTCGGCGCGCATCACTCCAGTAGGCTGCGCGTTAAAGTACGCCAGCAGCGCAGCGCGCGCTTCGTCGCGGTGGCCCATGCGCGCGAATGCAAGCGTGGCGTATGCCATATCCCGCACCCACGGCGTAAACCACAAGCCGTCGGGCAATGCGGCAACTATAAGACCGTTGCTATATCGTCCGGGACGATTCGGTTCGCGGCTTTGCGCCATGCGCAGCAGAACCTCGCTTTGCCGCCACAGATGCCGTTCGCTCTCATCTCTGAAATGAACTTTCGGCTTGACTCTCCACTGTTCAAGTTCTGCGATCTCGCGTTTCACCAGATCGCCCGGCGAAAGTCCTGCGCGCCAACGGTTGAAATCACGAACCGCTGCTTCCAACTCGTTGTCGTCTTCTATAGAGACGAGCGCCCATGCTCGTGCACCCGCCAGATCCTGTCCTGCTTGCTCTGGCATTGCCTGCTGGTAGTCCAGCGGAATAAGAAGGAGAGACTCCGGAATGCCTTCGAATTTAAGCTGCATAAACTCGCTGCCAAACAGCCGCACGGTCTTTCGCGACTTGACCGGCCGATCCCATTCCACATGCCAGCCGTCCTGCACATTTTCTGAACCGGATTCCCAGTCAATCACGAGAGCGGCGTGCTCAAGGCCAAACGGCATGAAGAAGGTACCTTCACCTTCGCTGCCTCGTGTATGAACGACCTGCGAATCCTCCTCGTAATCCGCCGAGGTTCCTTGTGCGCTCGCGCCGCTCCAGTCAAGCTGCTTGATGAAATTGGTGGTCTCGATGCCCTCGTTGAGCGGGTTCTCAGGATCGTGCCGCGTATAGCAATAAGGGTGCGCATAATACTTGCTCACCGTGCCCGTTTCGGGCACCACCACAGCGAAGCCGAAGCCGTTGCCGGTAACCATATGAGAAGCAGCAGCGGGCAACGATACCATCAGGCTCGCACAGGCGAAGAGAGCAATCTTGCAGAAGTAAGTCATGAGGCCCTCAGGCTATAGAAATAGTCTGCAGTTTGCAATGGACGGTATTTACAAGGATTCTCGATTCGAATGTAGCCCGTTGAAACCGCTTTCCTAAATCCCTTGACATGGGCTCCTGGCACGCAGGACGATAGGGGGCTGATGCGCGGAGACGGTCGGCGCCGTATGCAGCGATTGCATGTGGGCCCTCTCATCAACGCTACTCAATAATCAATGAAGGGCATATCCATGAAGAACGTTCTATTGTCGCGACGCGATTTCCTCCATGCGACCGCTGGCGCAGCGGGAGCTTCAGTGATTGCAGGGACTACACTTTTCGA
Source organism: uncultured Acidobacteriaceae bacterium (assembly GCA_963732165.1). GTDB lineage: Bacteria > Acidobacteriota > Terriglobia > Terriglobales > Acidobacteriaceae > Telmatobacter. Next base: position 25,760 of record CAVSYM010000015.1, on the reverse strand, counting down.
TCCTGAGCCCGGTTACGCATTCGAGCAGTCGTCATCGCCCAGCGATCAGGTACGCTTCGGAATTGTTGGCGTCGGGATGGAGGGATCGGGTTTGCTTTCGACGGCGATCCAACTTCCCGGAGTTAAATGCGTAGCTGCGGCCGATCTCTACGATGGCCGCCACGAGCTAGCCAAAGAAATTGCCGGCCAGCAGATTCGAACCACCCGGCGGTACCAGGAATTGCTCGATGCCAAGGACATTGACGCCCTTCTCGTCGCTGTTCCCGACCACTGGCACAAGCAGGTGGTGGTGGACGCTTTGGCCGCCGGCAAAGATGTGTATTGCGAGAAGCCAATGTCGCACAATCCCGCGGACGGTCTGGCGATGGTGGCTGCCGCCGGCAAAACAGATCGAATCGTGCAGATAGGCGCGCAGCGCACCAGCTCGGTTCTGTGCGCAAAAGCTCACGAGCTTTTCGCGCAAGGCGCCATTGGCGACCTTAATCTGATCGAAGCAACCCTGGGCCGGAACGATCCCACCGGCGCGTGGGAATACCCTCCGCCGCCGGATTTGTCACCGCAAACTCTGGACTGGGATACGTGGCTTGGCACAGCTCCCAAAATACCTTTCGACCCGCTCGCCTTTGCCCGCTGGCGCTGCTGGAAAGAGTATGGCACCGGGGTGGCTGGAGATTTGCTCGTTCACTTGATCAGCGGTATGCAAACAGTGCTGGGCATCAATGAGGTTCCCGACCGCGTATCCGCATTCGGCGGCATCTACAGGTGGAAAGACGGACGCAACATGCCGGATGTGCACCCGGTCCTGTTTGAGTACGGCGGCATTCCTGTTTATATGCGTTTGTCGCTTGGTTGCGAATCGGCTGAGGTCACGCGCTTCCAGGGTTCCAAGGGAATGATCGAACTGCGCGAATTCAGCGTGAGCTATACTCCGCAGGCCGGGATCGATCTCTCGCCGAGCTATTACACCGCATCCTTTCCTGCGCGCTTGAGAGACCCCTATGTGAAGCAGTGGCACGAGGAGCACGATCCTGTTCCCGGGCAGGAGCCGGCTCCGGAGACGATTACGTTCAATGGAAATGATTATGACGATTTGAAGCCGCATCTATTCAAGTTCTTCGGAGCGGTACGTTCGCGGAAACCTGTGCTGCAGGACGCTGTCTTCGGACACCACGCAGCCCTGGCCTGTCATCTCGCGAATGAATCCTACTTCCGCAAGAGCCCCGTGTACTGGGATGCTTCGGCCAATGCCATCAAATCCATCGGGTGAGCCTGAAATCGGCGCAACAATATTAGGAGCCTTGACTTCGGTGAAATGCTATCAAACAGACTTGTCAAACTTGCCGCAGTAGCAATGCTGTTTGTTTCAACCTGGGCGTGTGGCCAGACAGCAACCGTGCAGCCGTTTCTAGGGCGCTGGGACCTGACATTGACGGCGCCAGATCGCGAATATCCTTCCTGGCTCGAGGTGCGAGAGGAAGGCGGCGAATTAAAGGCGCAAATGGTAGGCCGCTGGGGTAATGCTCGCCCACTCCCCAAGGTTGAGATTTCGGCGGGACATATTACGTTCGTCTCGCCGAAGGAAGAAGAAGGCAGCAAAGACGACATGGTCTTCCAGGGTAGCGTGACCAATGGCACTCTGTCTGGAACTGTGAACGGCCCCGACGGCGCGGTTTGGAAATGGGTTGGCAAAAAAGCGCCTGCGCTCGACAGAACACATGCTCCAAAGTGGGGCAAACCGATTCCATTGTTCAATGGCAAAGATCTGACCGGATGGAAAATGAGCAGTGCCGGGCCTCCGGAATGGACCGTGCAGAATGGAGATCTGGTGAGCCCCGGAAACGGGCCTGAGCTTATCGCCGACCGCAAATTCCAGGATTTCAAGTTGCACGTGGAATTCAATTGCGGGAAGAATGCCAATAGCGGTGTCTACCTGCGCGGCCGCTACGAAGTGCAGATTGAGACGGAATCAGAAGCGGAACCGCCCAGCCATCATACCGGTGGAATCTACGGATTCCTGGCTCCCACTCCGGAACTCCCGCGCACCCCCGATCAATGGCAGACGTTCGATATTACGCTCGTGGGGCGCAGGGTAACGGTAGTTCAGAACGGCCAGACTGTTATCGACAATCAGGAAATCCCCGGAATTACGGGGGGCGCGCTCGATAGTCACGAGGCCATGCCTGGGCCAATCTACCTGCAAGGCTCTGAAAAAGGTCACGTGGAATTTCGCAACATTGTGATCACCCCAGCGCTTTAATCGCGGTGCGGTGAAAAGCAATGCGGGAGCGATCAGCCCGCATGCAGAAAACTGCGGGGCCACTTTGACTCATTCATACATCAATTCTGGTTACTTGAGCCGGGTCTCCGGATAGGCGAAAAATCGCACGGAACTCGGAACAAAGTATTTTCACAAGACTCATTACAACGGCAAAGCGTCTCGTTGCCGGATGCGTTTAGACCGGATTAGGAATTTACTTGAAGGCATCAATTCCCCCTCACCAATTCCTAATCCGGTATAGTGCTAGCATCTTCTGGTTATGAGGATGCTTCTTATACTCGCCGGCCTGCTATCCGCGCCCGCTGCTATGGCGCAAAATCAAGCAGGATCGCCAAACATCGGGGTGATCTACGGAACCGCGACTGCTCAGGACGGACTGACTGCGAAGGGGTTGATTCTGAATGCCGAGCCACTTGGGCATCCGCTTGCCATGGCGCTCCCTTGGACAAAAACAAACGACACAGGAGCTTTTCGGTTTGAACACCTTCCGTTGGGGAGATACACCGTATTCGCCGAAGATAAAGACCAAGGTTACTCATCATTTAGTACCGGAGCAGGAGGGAGCGATCCGCCGGAGGTCGAGCTGACGACCGATCATGCTGAGGCGGAATTCAATCTCCGCCTTCCGCCAAAGGCTGGCTTCCTGTTTTTCAATCTCACGAATCAAGCAACGGGTACCCTGGTCTCCGGGGTCGAAGTGAATGTAATGTTGGCGAAGAAGCCGCCGAAGGCGATTTTCGGTGAAGGCACTTCTTCGAGCCAGGCTATCTTGGTTCCCTCGGATCAAAACCTTCTGCTGCACGTAACGTCCTGGGGATTCCGGGAGTGGTACAAGAGCGTAGGTGATGGAATACCAATTCGTATCGCACCTGGGGACCGCCTCACGCTGGATGTTCAAATTGAACCTGCCAACCCACTGACAGCTCGAATACCGAGTGCTGATCCAAAGAAGTACCAGGGCATTCACGATGGAAAAGACTGGAGGAACCCCTATCTGATTGTCCGAGCCGATGGAATAGAAATTGCGGGAACGGCCAGAGAAGGAAGTCCAATCCCTGTTGAATCGGTTGCGGCGGCATTGGAGGGTTTACCGGATTCCGCGTGGCCCTACGGGCTGGTCGTGGCAGTTCGAGAGAACGGCGTCGGAGCATCGGAAGCCGAACGATCGCGGATTGAGGCCAATCAAGTGTCGCTCGAACCACTCCTCAGTGAGCTTGGCGTGGTAGTAGGTTTCCGACCCTCTGAGTGAGCTTGCGAGCAGCCGAACCCACCGGGAGCTCACAATTCAGAGGCGAATGCACCGACTCCCGGAACGCTCGGCATGATGCGTGATCACGACTCGAGCCGCTCCGGCGCCCTTGCTCTCTCTTTCCATACAATTGAGTCGAACATTTGAACCTTCCCCCGCGTATGTTGTTCTGGATTGCGGGTCCTCATCCCCGGCCAGCGTCGTCAACCCCCTTCAAGGCGGCAGAGATCATGGGCGATTTTCGCAACGACCTTAAATACTCCCTGCGCATGCTCGTCGCGAGCCCCGCATTTACGGTAACCGCGATTGCAGCCCTGGCGCTGGGCATCGGCGCTAACACCGCCATCTTTACCGTGGTCGATACGGTGCTGCTCAAGCCGCTCACTTACCCCGATCCCGGCCGTATCGTGCGCTTCTTCAATGTCTACGCCTGAAGGCCAGGGCGTTGCTGCTTCGCCTGAGAACTTCAACGTCTGGAGGGCCCAGACCAACGCTTTCAGGACGTGGCCGCCTACGACTTCGGCGGGCCAGGCTTCAATCTCACCGGCGACATTCCCGAGCAGGTCCACGGCATCCATGTCTCCGAGGCATACTTCCGTTTGTTTGGCGCGCCAGTTCTGCTTGGCCGCACCTTCACTCCGCAGGAGGACAGCCCCGACGGCGGCCATGTTGTGGTGCTGAGCTACGGGTTCTGGCAGCGCAAATTCGGCGGCAATCCCAAAATCGTGGGAAGCGCCATCTCTCTCAGCAACGAGTCGTATACGATTATCGGCGTTCTGGGCAAGTCGTTCGTTACCGATCCTCCCGCTGATCTGTGGGTACCCTTTCAGATCGATCCCAACAGCACCAACGCCGGCCACTACTTTTTCACCGCCGGGCGCCTCAAACCCGGGGTCACGCTCGACCAGGCCAATGCCGCGCTTAAAGCTCAACGCCGATCAATACCGCCGCGCGCACCCCGAGGACCACATGGACCCGAAAGACAGCTTCGGAGTCGAGCCCCTGCGCGACTCGATTGTTGCCGGCGCGCGCAAGTCGCTGTTTATCCTGCTCGGAGCCGTCAGCTTTGTTCTGCTTATAGCCTGCGCCAACGTGGCCAATCTGCTGCTGGTGCGGGCCGCGGGCCGCAAGCGCGAATTCGCCATCCGCGCGGCCATGGGCGCCAGCCGCGGGCGCATGATGCGCCAACTGCTCACTGAAAGCGTGGTACTCGCCATCTCGGGCGGCATTCTCGGCCTCGCGCTCGGCTACGTGGGCGTGCGCGCGCTGCTTGCGGTCAGTCCCGCCGATCTGCCGCGCATCGGCGAACATGGAGGCGCGGTGGGCATCGACTGGCGCGTACTTGGTTTCACGCTCGGCGTTTCGCTGCTCACTGGCGTGCTGTTTGGACTCTTCCCCGCCATCGGCGCCTCGCGCCCCGACCTGAATGCCACGCTCAAAGAAGGCAGCAACCGTTCGGGCACGGGATTCCGCCAGGGAAGGGCCCGCTCGGTGCTGGTCGTCAGCGAAGTTTCGCTGGCTCTGGTGCTGCTGGCGGGTGCGGCGCTCCTCATCCGCACCTATATTGCTTTGCGCAACGTCAGTCCCGGTTTCGACGCCAACAACGTGCTCACGCTCGAAATGTCGTTAACCGGCGATCGCTTCATGAAAACCGCCGGTGTCGCCCAGGTGGCGCACGATGCCCGTGAGCGTCTCAACGCCATTCCCGGCGTCGAAGAATCGTCGTTCTCCTGCTGCCTGCCAATCAGCGTCGGTTACGGCCTGCCCTTCAACATCGTTGGCCGCGCCACCGACAAAAGTCCCTGGACCGGCAGCACCAGTTGGATGAGCGCGTCTCCCGGCTATCTTTCCGTCTTCAAGATTCCCCTTCTGCGCGGGCGCGACTTTACTGAGCAGGACGACGGCTCGGCTCCCGGTGTGGTGATCATTAACGACACCCTGGCCAAAAAGTTCTGGCCCAAGCAAAACCCCGTCGGCCAGCAGGTCGTCATCGGAAAAGGCGTCGGTCCGCAGTTCACAGAGGCTCCGCGCCAGGTTATCGGCGTCATGGCCGACGTCCACGACGGCGGGCTCGACCAGGATCCTTTCCCGCTTATGATGGTTCCCACCGCCCAGGTCACCGACGGCATGACCGCATTGAACTCCGGCATTCAACCCATGATCTGGTTAGTGCGCACCCACGGCGACCCGCACCAGTACATCGCGGCAATCACCAAGCAGCTTCGCCTGGTCAGCGGGGGCTTTCCCGTGGCGCACGTCCGCCCCATGACTGAAGTAGTTGTCGAGTCAACCGCGCGCCAGGACTTCAACATGCTGTTGCTTACCATTTTTGGAGCGACGGCATTGATTCTGGCGGCCATCGGCATTTATGGATTGATGGCATATTCGGTGCAGCAGCGCACCCAGGAGATGGGCATTCGCATGGCCCTTGGCGCCGATCGCGCGCACATCCGCGGCCTGGTGGTCTGGCAAGGCATGCGGCTGGCCATCGTGGGAGTTGTGCTCGGCATCGGGGCGGCCTTCGCTCTCACCCGCTTGCTGGCCAGCTTTCTCTTTGGCGTCAAAGCGTGGGACCCGCTGGTGTTTGTCACTGTGCCTTTGATCCTGACCGCGGTTGCGCTGTTTGCGGTCTGGTTTCCCGCCACGCGCGCCTCGCGCCTCGACCCCCAACAGGCGCTGCGTATTGAGTGATGCACTTCCTCGGCCGCGATTTACCGCGCAATAAAGTACATCACCCAGCTCAGCACAATTGCCGACCCCACAAACAGGATGAAGCAGTAGAGGCCGTAGCGCAGCATCTTTTTCGGCGTATCGCGCATGGTGATGCCGAAGACCGTCGACGCGAAGATTGCCACCAGCATCAATGAGGTGAAGTGGGAGGGCCGGATCACGACTGCTTCCTCCCGGTGCGCAGATTGTGGGCGTCGATTGCCGCGATCACGTTGAGCAGGCCGGCAAACTCAATAAACTTGGTGCCGTAGTCGGCTACGGTAAACTGCTCCGGGTCGCCGCCCAGGCCCATGATGCGACCCACAAAATACATTAGGCCGTTGCCCAGATCACCAGCCAGGCCCAGCAGAGCAAGGATGTCCTGTGCGCTGGTGTAGAGCTTGCCGTCCATCGCCAGTCCCAGGACAAACAGCGCAATAATCGAAATGGCCAGCAGTGAGCCACGGCCCCATTTGCGCAACAGAAAATGACCCGCCCCCGGAACCAGCCATCCGGCGATGAGGGGAAGATAAACGAAACCCTGGTAGGTGTTTTTTGCCGCGTCTGCGGCCTTGTTGTCAGCCGATCCCATTCCTTTTTGACTATACAGCACCGGTCTCCGTTATTTGGTCCGGCAGGTTGACCTCACTCGTAGCGCAGCGCTTCGATGGGGTCGAGGGTTGACGCCTTCCACGCCGGGTAGATTCCGAAGACCAGCCCGATGAGGCAGGAGACAAAGAAGGCAATGGCCACCCACACCGGCGAAAGCGCTGCGTGCAGGAAAGCAACCGCGAAGTGCAGAATGAGTGTAAGCACTGAGCCGAGCAATATTCCGAGTGTCCCGCCCACCATGCAAAGAAAGACCGCCTCGACGGTAAATTGCAGCAGGATATCGCGGCGCGTGGCGCCAATAGCCTTGCGCACGCCTATCTCGCGCGTTCGCTCGGTCACGCTCACCAGCATGATGTTCATTACCCCCACGCCGCCCACGATCAGGCCGATGCTCGAGACCGCGATCATGAAGATAAATAACGTACCCGTCAGCTGATTCCACAGACGTGTCAGCGAGTCGGGGCCGAAGATGGCAAAGTTGTCGTCCTGGTTGGCGTGCAGTTTACGCCTGACGCGCAACAACTCACGGACTTCTTCTGTAACCAGGTCCTTGTTCTTCTGATCGTCGTACTTCACCACGATCCAGTAATCCAGCACCTCAGGGTGAATCTTGTGGAAAGCCTTGAGTGACATGTACGCGGCGTTGTCCGCAGTATTGCGCCCGCTGCCAAAGGGCTGCGGACGTTTATCGAGCACGCCGATCACGGTAAAAATATCGCCCCGGCACTCAACGTCTTTGCCGATCGGATCCTCGTCGGGAAAGAGATCCTCCGCGGCATCGTGACCCAGAACCGTTACGTTGGCGCCGCTCTCCGCCTCAGTTTCAGTCATGATGCGCCCTTCAATCAGGTGCAAGTCTGAAACCTTGGCCACATCTGTGGTTATGCCGTAAACGATGGTATTCGAGATCTTGTGCGTGCCGTGCTTCAGTGCCACGCTGCCCAGGCCGGTCTGGAAGTTCTGCGATGTGAGCTCAGGATCGACCGCGACTACATGCGGCAACGCACGCATTGCGATGCCGTCATCCGCGGTCATCCTCTTGCGGTTGAGCTCTTCAGTGGTTGGCCTGTGCCCGAACGGCTCGAACTGGAAGACCCACAGATTATTGGTGCCCAGCGTGGCCACAAAGTTGTTGATATTGGTGTTCAGCCCGTTGATGGCCGACGAAATCAGGATGACGGTCGCAATGCCGATCATGATGCCCAGGATCGTCAGTCCCGAGCGCAGCTTGTTTTTGCGCAGAGTATCGAGGGCAAGTTTCACGGCTTCGCGCGAGTGCGTAAGTTTCATGGCTTACATCTCCGCCCGCAGCGCCGCGATAGGGTCGAGCGCCGACGCCTTGTGTGCCGGGTAAATGCCGAAGAATAGCCCCACCGCGGAGGCCACCAGCAGCGCAACCAAAATGGACCATAGCGCCACCACCGTGGGGAACGAAACCAGCACGGTGATGAGCTTGGCCAGGGAAATGCCGAGTGCAACACCAATCACGCCACCCACCAGCGAAATCGTGCCCGCCTCAATGAGGAACTGGAGCAGAATGTCGCGCCGCCGCGCGCCCAACGCCTTCCGCACGCCAATCTCGCGGGTCCGCTCGGTCACGCTTACCAGCATGATATTCATGATCACAATACCGCCCACCACCAGCGACACGCCTGCAATGGACACAACCACCGCGCCAAAACTGTTCAAAATCTTGCCCAGAATATCGGTGAACGTGGCGCTCGAGTCGATGTCGAAGGCGTCTTTCTGGGCCGGATGCAGGTGGCGCTGCGAACGCATGATGGTCCTCAACTGGTCTTCCACCGAATCCATCACTTCGCCGCCGGCGCCGGCATCCACGTCGATGGTCAGGCTCGCGTTGTCGCCGTACATGCCGTACTCGTGAAGATAAGTGATCAGCGGAACAGCTACCCAGTTATCCATGCTCTGGCCGAACATCTTGCCCTGGGCTTCGCCCACGCCGATTACGGTGTAAGGCTCGCCGTCGACGCGAATCTCTTTGCCCAGCGGGTCGCCCGCGCCCAGCATGTTGTCCACAATGTCGGCGCCAACAATGGCCACGTGCGCTGCATGCGTATCTTCGCTCTCCGTAAAGCCGCGGCCCAGCACGATGTTCTGGTTGCTGATGGCCGGCATCGTCCACGTCCATCCACGAATGGTGCTATCGGTAGTCGACTGCGTGCCGTAGACCACCTTGCCGGTCGACTCGCGCTCCGCGCCGATCGACACGCACGACGTGCACAAATCCTGCACGGCGTGATAATCGTCGATCGTCACATCCTTGCGCTTCTGGAACTCGAGATACTCCTCGATGGTCATGAAAGTCTGCGGCATTTTGCTGATAGTGAGCGTAGCCGCGCCATAGGTGTTGATTTTCTTAGTGACGAACTCCTTAGCACCGTTGGTGAGCGTCACCACAAGAATTACCGAGGCAATGCCGATGACCACCCCAAGCAGCGTAAGAATGCTGCGGAGTTTGTTGGCCCACAAAGACTGGAGCGCGAGTTTAACCGCTTCACCGAATTCCATAACACCCGTTCACGGCAGAGTTGATATGGGACATGGCCCGGAAGACACTCCGGCCGCCTGAGGAGTCAGCCGTATCTCTACAGTATCCGATACGCTGCCACCGCGCCGCCGGTTCCCGCCTGGCTTTCGGGCAAGCGTCTCAATTTGCTGCGGATGCTTCTTAGTCTCAATGCTGTTCACTTGGCGGACCTACGCGCCGGGGAGTGTCTGCCAATCCCACCCTAAACGCAAAATGCGCGTTTAGGGTGGGGCACCCAGTTCGTTCTGAATACGAGCTTAATCCGCTAAGTGAACAGCATTGTTCTTAGTCTGCATTTCTCACCGATGGGATAAGTGTCACGTACTTTGCCGTACTATGCGGGAGATACCCCTGTACCCCCCACCCCCGCCGCCCCCCCGGTGGTTTCTGCAAGCGCGTGATTTCAGGATCGTTGCCGGCACGGATCTGCATTAAGTAGTCTCCTTTGAAGAATATAAACCTCAACCTCTTCAAACTAAAGGACTTCGAACGGAACTGAATGAGCATGACCGCGGGCTGCCGCCGAAGAAGGCGTAACCCGATCGAATCACCTGCATTCAAGCTTAGCGAACCGGCTGAGAAAACAAGCAATCGAGCGATTGTCGCAAGTGGCTGAAGAGCAGTGAGTTGAATGATCTTCTGAGGGAGGTGGGCTTGACTGAGAGGTGGGCCGTTCACCGGCATTTCTTAGAGCAAGTGCAAGAGGCCGTGAGCGATGCGGGTTAGGCGCAATGCTATTCACTTAAGGACCCAACACGCCGGAAGGAGTGCCAGCCAATCCCACCCTTTTCGCAAAATGCGCGAAAAGGATGGGGCAACCACTTCGTTCCGATTGCGAGCTAGCCACTTAAGTGGACAGTATCGGGTCTAGACGGAAGGCCCGGCGAAGAAGTCCGCAGGGGCCGTGTCGACCACTCTCTTGTTCTCTTTTTCCCTTTTTCCCTGCTTTACCGTCCCGAACTCCCAAACCCTTTTTCGAGCCGGGCCGAGCTTTCCAGGCTTTCAACTTCCTGGACCAGGCCTGTCAGAACAGGCACCGGAATCATCTGTGCCACTTTTTCTCCGGCGGCGATGGTCACCGAAGCGTCGGCCATGTTGGAGATGAGGATGAGAATCTCGCCGCGGTAGCCCGAGTCAATCACGCCTCCTGTGGTGGCCAGGCCTTTTGCTGCCATCGAGGAGCGGTCGCGCACCAGCAGGCCGAGGGGTTCGCCGGTATGCGGATCGCGCGCCTCTACGGCGATTCCGGTCCGCACCCTGACTGTTCTGCCGGGGACAAGGTCAACGGATTCAAGGGCGAAGACGTCATAGCCCAGATCTTCGCCCGGATGGGCAACCACCGGCAGCCGCGCCGCCGGGTCCAGCTTCTTTACTCGCAGCATAAATTCGATGGTACAAGACGCGTGGGTTGGTCTCCCGGGTCCCCAAGTGCGAGGGACCCGGGGCACCCATTTCTGTTGAAGGACTCACTTCCCATTCCCGAACGGCCTTCCCGAAACCCGCCCCGACCCCTCCTTCACGGTGATCAACTGCCCTGCAGCAACCCCCGCCAGCTTTTCAACCTGCCCAGACGTCCAGCGGATTTCGATGTCGGCCGTTTTGGCCGCGCCCAGCCCGAAGTGCAGCCGCGGATCATTTGATGAGAAGAAACTGCACCCGCTCGTCACTTCCTGAACCTGCACCTTGCCGCCGTACCGCACCACCACCCGCGCCCCGATCGCGCTGCGATTGCTCTTCGTCCCTTCGAGGCGAATCTTGAGCCAGTTGGGCGCGGCCGGCGCGTCATTGCGAATAAGCGACGGCGGTTCGTCCACATTCATAATGAGCACATCCATGTCACCGTCGTTGTCAAAGTCGCCGAAGGCCACGCCCCGGCTCATATGCGAAGCGTTGATTGCCGGTCCCGCCTCCTCGCCCATTTGCGCAAACGTGCCATTGCCTCGGTTGCGGAAGAGCAGTCTCGGACTCCGCGCCGGAAACCGCGGCGACACCTTCGCCACCTCGGGATAGACCGAGCCCGACGCCAGCAATATGTCCGGGTTCCCGTCGTTATCCAGATCCACAATACCCACGCCGAAATTCACAAACCGCGTCTCGTGATTCAGGCCGGCTTCGGTCGTCACATCGTCAAAGTTACCCTTGCCGTCGTTGCGGTAAAGACCGGTCGCCTGGTTGTAAAAATGCGTCTTCACCACGTCGGTGTGGCCGTCGAGGTTGTAGTCGCCGATGCCTACGCCCATGCCGCCCATCTGGCGGCCGTCGCCGCTGAGCGCAATGCCCCGCACCAGCGCCTCTTCGCGAAAGGTGCCGTCGTGGTTGTTCATCAGCAGCAGCGAGGGCGTCATATCGCAGGCCACAAAAATGTCAGGCCAGCCGTCCTCGTCGGCATCGAAGCTGGTCACGCTCAGTCCATACGAGCTGCGCAGCTTCGCAATTCCCGCCGCTTCTGAAACATCGGTAAAAGTGCCGTCGCCGTTGTTGCGATAGAAATACTGTTGCGCCTTGGGCAGCCCCTCGGGCCCGCACATGGTCGCCACGCCCTCGTAGTTGCAGTTTGGAACTTCCAGCGACGGCTTGGGCGCATTGTCCATATCGATCTCGAGATAGTTCGACACGAACAGATCGAGCAGCCCATTGCGCCGCGTCTCCACAAACGTACAGCCGGTGGAGTAGCGCGTCTTTGGGTGCAGTAGTCCCGCCTTTTCCGTCACATTCGTAAACGTGCCATCGCCGTTATTGCGATAGAGCCGGTTCTGCCCGTAGTAAGTCAGAAAAAGATCTTCCCATCCGTCGTTGTTGTAGTCGCCGACGCAAACGCCCTGCGCCCAGCCCTGTTCTCCATTTCGATCGGCGAGCCCCGATTTGGCAGTCACGTCGGTAAACCTGCCATCGCGATTGTTGTGGTAGAGCCGGTTGCCCGCGTCAGGCGGAATTGCGGCCAGCGTGCGTCCGCCGAGAATGAAAATATCCATCCAGCCATCGTTGTCGTAGTCGAAAAACGCGCAGCCAGTCGCCATCGACTCCACGATGTAGGTAAAGCTGTCCGGCTCGCCGTAGATGAATGAGTGGGTGAGGCCCGCTTCGTGGGCCACATCGACAAATTTTGAAAACGGGGCGAGCTTTTCCCCGCTGGTTGGAGCATTGAGCGCCCCCCTCAACGCACCGGGCAGCAATGCCGGAGCAATCGCTGCAGGCGCTGTGCGCAACAGCCGCCTCCGCGTCCATTTCTCGCCTCGACTCATCCAGTTAATCTCAACCAACCACAGATTCTCAACTCGGTGACCCAACCAGATTTTGGGTGCCCCATCCTTTCGCGTTTGCAGCGAAAGGATGGGAAGCTACAAACTTCTGACAGCCACTTTCAACGAACCACAACCGATGGGTGCCCCCGGTCTCGATTTTGAGACCGGGGGGGTCACGACCCTCAACCACCCCTCACTGCGGATCACCAAGCTTCCGCCTCAAATCCAAAGCCCCGGCATTCCCCGGGTCAGCCTTCAACGCATTCGCGACCGCCTCCCGAGCCTCGGGAATCCGCTGTTCCGTCGCCAAAGTCGCCGCCAGCGACAGCCAAGCCTGCGCATTATCCGGCACCGCCTCAACCGTCGCGCGAAAATGCCGCTCCGCCGCCGCATTGTCGCCCGCCCTGAAGTCCAAATAGCCAAGCTGGTACTGCGCCAGCGCAAACCGCGGATTGGCCTTGATCGCCACATCAAGCGCCTTCCTTTCGCCGGCCGCGTCGCCCAGATCGTCGAGCACCATCGCCAGCCGGTAAGCCAGCCCAGCATCGTTCGGATCGGCCGCGCACGCCTCGCGATAGAGTTCCGCAGCCCGCTGCTTGTCGCCTGCCTTTACCGACTGAGCCGCTTCTGTCGCCTTCAAGACCGCTGTCGCGTGGTCAGACTCGGCCTTCTGCTTTTGCTGAAAAATCGCCAACTCCTGCTGCGCTTCAGCCGTCTTGCCCTGCGCCCGCAACGCCTTCGAAAGCTCAAAGTACACCTGCGGCGAATCGGCGCCGAGCCGGATTGCGATCTCAAGTTGCCGCTCTGCTCCCGCCAGATCCTTGCTCTGCGACATCACCAGCCCCAGATTTACGCGCGGATTGTAATCGTCGGACTTGAGCGCAACGGCTTCTTCAAGATGCTTTCGCGCTATTTCCAGATCGCCTGCCTTGTATTCGAGCAGTCCATTCAGGTTCAGAAGATCCTCATCGTGCGGATCGGCGGCCAGCAACTTCTTGCCAAGCGCGACGGCGCGGTCGTTCTCGCCCGTAATCACCAGCGTGCGAAACAGGATTCGCTGCGCATTGACGTCATTTGGTTTCTGCTTCGCAATTCTTTCCGACAGTTCCGTGGCTGCTTCGAAATGCGAAGTATCTACCCAGTGCGAGACCAAAGCCGCCGTCAACCGATCCGAATCAGGATCGGCCTTCAGTGCCTCCGTCAGCACGTGCTCCGCGTCGTCAAGCTGGCCCAGCCTGCGGTAAGCCTGGCTCAAGTCGATGCTCAGCGACTCGTCGCGATTTGCGTTTGCAAGCAGCGTAATTACCTTCTCGAAATCGTCCTGCGCCATCAGGCACCGCGCCAACCCATCGAGCGCCTGCTTCGACGCCGGCTCAATCTTAAACGCTGTCTCCCACTCAGCCTCGGCCTCTTTGTTGCGATTGAGCCGGCTCAACGCATCGGCCAGCATCATGTGCGAGTTCGCGGCTTCGGGTCCGAGCTGAATGGCGTGCTGGAGTGGATCAAGCGCATCCTGCGGCCGGCCGGCTTTCAGCAAACACCGGCCCAGCGCGATGTAAACGTCGGGCGTGGGCTCGAGCTTCACCTGCACCTGATAGCGCTCGGCTGAGCACACCGGAGCCGGCGGCGCAGAGGAGCGCGTGGCCGACGTCTGGGCGATCGAGCCGACCGGCAGCACGCACGTCAGAATCAAATAAATCCAGACCGGCTTTGCAGAACGCATCGACATTGCAGGGAACGCTGTCAATCAGGATAAAGGCAAACCGGAACGTGAGTCTCGTTCCCGATCGTGCCTGCCAACGTGCGCATCAGCGCAAGCTAGCTTGCCAACGTCGCCTTGGCGACGCTAACTTGCCAGCTCTCCAACCCGCCTTTCCTGACTCCGCTAACACCCGCTAGCTCCGCTGTTTCTAGAACCCCTTGCCCTTGAACAAATACACCAGCTCGATAAGCAGAATGAGCACTACGATGGCTTCGAGAAAGAAGCCGCGCGCCTGGTTAAACTGGTCGATCATGTCGTGGTACAGGTCCTCGGCGGTTTTGAGCTTCTTCGCAACCAGGTCTTTGTAGTCGGGCACGCCCACTTTGCCCGCGGCCAGCCGGTAAAGCCGCGCCGCAAACATGTCACTCAAAAACTTGATAGAGTTGTCGGCCCGCTCGGTCAGCTCGGCAATATCCAGCAGCACCGTGTGCAGCCGCGTGGCCCGCCGCGCCATGCGCCAGCGCACCATCATGCCCCGCTTCTGTTCGAGAGAGTCGTACACGTTATCGAGAATGCCCGTGAGCAGCTCGTCGTAGTGGCGGAACTCGAGCAGCTGCGAGTTGGCGTACTCAAGCAGTTGAATCGCGGTCTCGGCCCCGGTGTCGCTGTCGTAGAGAAATGCCGCGTTCCAGCCGATCACGGCCAGGTCGTTCTCGTAATAAGAAATGCGCGACTGCAGTACCTCAGTGCATTCGCCGGCCGAGAGCGCAAGCCGGTCCCCGCGCACAATCTGCGCAATTTCAAGCCCGTGCTCGCGCGTAAGATCGGCCGCAGTCACCGCGTCGCCTTTTTCGCGCAGGTGCCCCTTGTCACGCAGGTGAAAGATAAAGTAATCCTCGCTCAACCAGCGCGTGTACGGCTTCACCATCGCGTCGGCCACGCGCCTCAGCCGGTCGCGCACAATTGGTTCAATGCGTGCGGCAAAATCAACTTCCCACACCCAGCGGCTCGCCAGGTGGATCAGGCTTTCCCAGTTGCCGCTGAAGCTGAGCTGGTAGACCACGCTCACCACTCCGTAGTCGTAGTACTTGATCTCACCCTCGAGCCGTTCGCCGCCCTCGAGCGTCAGCGGTTCAAGCGGAGCAACCACCGGCGGCCGCTGGTAGCGCACATACGCCGGCACCGAGTGCTTGATCTTGGGCTGCGGAACGGTGCGTGCATTCACCGCCTGCTGCAGCTTTTCGAGCCGCAGCTCTTCGCTCACGTCAAACTGGATGAGCACCAGTACCGATCCGCTCAGCGCCGACACAACCAAGTTCGAAGGTGCGGCAGTCTCGCTCACGTTCACACTCCGCCTGCTGCTCAGCGACTCAACCAACCACAAATCCCGGATGCCCCAGGTCGCGATTTTGGGACCTGGGATACCGCAAAGGCCAAAAGCCGAAATCGCGCGGTCTCCGACCTACTTCTTGGCCCTCTTGTAGAACGGAATCGGAACCTGTTTCGCTCTGACCGGATTCGCCCTGCACTGCACCAGTACGTCTGTCTTGGAATCAGCCACTTCAGTCGGCACCAGCGCCATGGCGATATTGGTCTTGAGAAATGGCGCGGGAGAACCCGACGTGACCTGCCCGATAGCCACTTCTCCAGAGAGTGATAGTATTGCGTACCCGTCTCTGCCATGCCGCGCTCAACCATTTCCAAGCCGATCACTTTGCGCTTTGGCCCGCCTTGCGCCTGGACAGCCATCAAGGCCTCGCGACCAATAAAAGTACCCTTATCCAGCTTGAGCCAGCGGTTCAGGCCCGCTTCGAGCACGTTAATCCCTTTAGAAATCTCGTGCCCGTAAAGGCTCATGCCCGCCTCGAGCCGCAGCGTGTTGCGCGCGCCCAGGCCGCAAGGCCTTATGCCAAACTCGGCGCCCGCATCGAGCAGCGCCTGCCACATCTTTACCGTGGTCGCCTCATCGCTCGGGATGTAGACTTCGAATCCGTCTTCGCCGCTGTAACCGGTCCGCGCGATCAGCACATTCGGCACGCCGGCAACTGTTCCCCAGGTGAACCAGTAGTTCTTGATCGCCGCGAGATCGACTTTCGTCAACTTGGCCAGCGTTTCAAGCGCGCGCGGCCCCTGCAGCGCGAGCTGCGAGTAATAGCTTGAGTAGTCGCTGATGTGGATTCCGGGCCACGAGGCCACTTGGCTGCGAATCCACGCATAGTCCTTGTCCTTGGTTCCCGCGTTGACCACCAGCAGGTAGTCGTTGGCGCCCAGCCGGTGCACCAGGATGTCGTCGACAAACGTGCCCTGGGGCGTGAGCAGCGCCGAATAGTGCGCCTGCCCGTCGGCCAGCTTCGAAGCGTCGTTCATGGTGATGTGCTGCACCGCTGCCAGCGATCCCGGCCCGCGGAACTGGATCTCGCCCATGTGGCTCACGTCAAACAGCCCTACACCGTTTCGGACGGCCAGGTGCTCGGCGATCAGGCCGCCGCCGGGGCAGGGGTATTCGACCGGCATGTCCCAACCGCCAAAGTCCACCATCTTGGCCTTGAGCGCGCGATGCGTTGCGTTCAGCGCGGTCTTTTTGAGCGGCGCGGGCTGCGTTGGCTCAGCGGAGCCTGTTTCCGGAACCGAAGTGGCCATGGTTTCTCCCATTCTTTTGAATCTCTCGTGCGTGCTGTTCCCACCTCCACCATAGGCAGTCAGCCTTTCCGGGGTCAATGAGGACGTAGGTCAATGAGGAGGTAGTTGGAGGCGAGCTCGGTTTGCACCATTGGCCGGAGAAACATAGGCTGGGCATGAAAGGCTGCTTCCATGAACCGTGTTCGCGGAGTCTTGATGGTGATTGCCGCCTGCGTCGCCTTCTGGCAGGGCTGGCGGTTGCGTGGAACCCATTTTGCGCTTTCGGCTATTGGATTGGGAGCGCTGGCCCTGGCGTTGGGGCTGTGGCACCTGCTGCGCAAACCGGCCAGGCCACGAGCGTGACGCAAGCGCTATCAAGCGAATCGGGGTTTCACAAGCTGCGGAAAAACTCATTGGGTGGAGTAACGTCCCCGGAAAACCGTCCCGCAGGGGTTAAAACCCCGCCTCTTTATCGGCCTTTTCGGCGCGACTGAAGTCGTGCCCTGATACAAAACGTTTCCAAGTAGAGTTTTTCCGCAGCCTCCCAAGGACCACATCTAGTTTTGTGTGATTGGGATAAGTTGGAAGCCGTATTTTTTTGCCTGCTGCATGAGCTTTTGTTGGAGCCTGTGTTGGTTTTGTATTTCCTGCTGTGCGAAGACCGTTTCATCGTAGGCGTGCCGGTTGGTAAGCATGTGGAAGACGATGCGAGCCAGTTTGTGAGCCGAGGCGGTGATGGCCTTGGGCGCTCCCAGTTTGGCACGCATGCGGCGATAGTATTGGCCCAGCCACGACTGGCTGCGGAACAGCGACTGCGCGGCCATGCGCAGCGCCCTTGCCACGCGGTTGTTCACCTTGCGGGTGTGCGAACTGAGCACTTTGCCGCCGCTTACGCGGTTGTCCGGGCATAGCCCCATCCACGAAGCGAAGGCTCCCACATTGGGGAACGCCGACAGGTCAGGACCCACTTCGGTCAACAACGTATGGGCGGTCAGCGCATTGAGGCCGGGAACTTCGGTCAGATCCACCCCGAAGATGCGATACAGATGACCGCGCAGGTCGAACTTCATCTCATTGCGCCGCGGCCTGTGCCGGTCTTTTGGATCAGCCAGCACAGCTGTGTCCGGCCCGGCGCCATCGGAGAATTCGCCCAGCATCTGCTCGATCTCAACATCGCAGCAGACCAGCAGTTGCTGGTAGCTCCGATACGCGGTCACCGACTGGCGAAGCGTAAACAGATGTTCCCGACGGTAGTCTCCGACCAGCGACTTGGCGATCGTTTCCGCGCTGGCCTTGATGCGCGGGTCGCGCAACTGGGCCAGCTTCAGCGGGTTGCGCTCTCCGCCCAGAATCGCATCCAGAATCGCCATCCCGGTCGTCCCGCTCAGGTCGCTGATGACATGGTGCAGTTGCAGGTTCATCTGATCCAGCGCCTTCTGCATGTGCTGCAGATGCACCGCCGCCATCCCCACCAGACTCTCCCGGTAGCGCATCAGCGACCGCACCGCGCACACCTGCCCCGACGGCCGGAAACTGGCCCGCAACAGTCCCACCGCGTGCAAATACTGCAGCCACTGACAATCGCTCACGTCCGTTTTGCGCCCCGGCACGTTCTTCACGTGCCGGGCATTGACCAGGCACACCTTCATCCCACGCGCTTCCAGAATCTGAAATAGCGGAATCCAGTACACCCCGGTCGACTCCATGGCCACCGTTTCGATTCGGCAGTGTTCAAGCCAGTCCGCGGCCGCTTTCAAGTCCTCGGTAAATGCCGCGAACCGCCGCACTGGTTGCATATCCCGATCCGGGGGAACGGCGATGTAAATCTCAGTTGCTCCAATGTCCACCCCGGCCGCGTTCGGCTCCATCACCGGTGCCGCCACCAGCCCATGCGCCTTCCTTTTCTTCCTATCCTTGGCCAACACAACCTCCAGGCGTCATGTCAAACGGCCCGGACAATGCAAAAACACGCACTCTCCCAAACGGGATCGGCAGCCACAGGAAAAATAACCGCCGTCACCACTGACTCGAGCACAAAGTCCAGGACCACGCTGTTCAACGGGCTCCAATGGAAGCACCAATGGCTATTTCGGCCTACTTGCCGTCAACATGACAAAACTAGAATATCCCTCAGCCAAATGGTCCTTCCCTCATCGACCCGCCATCCGCCGGTCGTTCGCTGTTAAGCTCCCTTGGGGGACATTTTCAAAATCCGCGCGGCCACGCGATATTGTTAGGAGCGAGCCCTGTCTCCATGCCCACCCTTTACAACCTCATCCAGGGACGCAACATTGACCGGCTCGCCGCGCTGAGTGACGGCATCTTCGCCTTCGCCATGACTCTGCTGGTTATCGACCTGCACCTGCCCACGGCCGCGCAGGTGCACTCCGAAGGCGAACTCGTCGGCGCGCTCTGCGCACTCGGTCCGCAATGGATCACCTACGGCATGAGTTTTCTCACCCTGGGCATCTTCTGGGCGGGACAGCAGACGCAGCTCAACCACATCGACGAAGGCACGCGCGATTTCACCTGGATTCATCTCGGCTTTCTCTTCGCCGTCACGCTGATCCCGCTCTCCACGCGCCTGCTCGCCGAGTTTATTCATTACCGCGTGGCCCTCGGGTTCTATTGGTTCAATATTTTCGTGCTGGGCGCGATGCTTTACTGGAGCTGGGCCCACGCCACGCATCGCGACCTCATCAAACCCGCCACTCCCGACGAGATTCGCAACAGCATCTGTCGCCGCATCGTGATTGCACAGTCGCTCTATGCAGCGGGTGCGGCGCTGTGCTTCATCGACACGTGGTTCAGCATCGCCGCCATCGTGCTGGTGCAGTTGAATTATGCAATCGCGCCCAGGATGTGGTGGAAGAAGGGCACCTAGAAGCGACCTGCCTCGCGCGCAAAATTCCCTCAGCAACTCCTTACTTCAATTCGGGTCTGTTCTCATGAGGCTGGGCCACATCCCCTGCCGAAGGAGAAAAACATGTTCACGGCAGGATTGAATGCATTGGCTTTTCGTTTTGGCGGCTTCGGTCACGGTGGCGGCGGGTTTGGATTTGTGGTTCTTCTGTTGATTCTGGCGGGAGTTGTCGTCTGGGCCATCTCGCGCTCAGGCGGAGCCGAGTCGCAAAAGAGCTAAGCAACAGGCAGGCTGGAATTCGACGCGACCCTACGGGGCGCGGCCGTTGGCTGGATCGTGTTCCCAGCGTTTCGTCCGTACCCAGAGGGTCCCCAGCGGACTCCACGCTGGGCTATTGTCGATTCGCCCCTCCGGGGCGATTACGGTCCAGGATTCACGAAACAGGATTCACGAACCGGGATTCACGCCCGCGACCGGCGCCTTGCGCGCCAGAACGAGGTCGCGCCGAGGTAGAGAAAGACCCCCACCACAACCACCGAGGCAAGAAAGGTGCGGTGGTCGGGTCCGGCTGCCCAACTGGCCCGGGTGCGCCACACGGTAGGAGCAAATGCCACCGCCGGCAGCAGAAAAAATGCGCCCGTGATCTCCAGCCACAGGATTCCGCCCACCCGCCGGAAGGGCCGCAGCATTCCGCCCAACCCCTGCGCTGTGCCACGACCCAATTGCGCCGCGGCCTGGCCAGTTTGCGCCGCAATTCGGCTGGCCTGCGCGGCGGCTTGCGCTGCCCTGTCGGCGGTCGCCCGAACTTGTGCGCTCGCCTGGACTTGCGTTCTGCCGGGCGCAGTCGCCGCCATTGGCCCCACCCGCTGGCCGGCGATGCGCCCTGCCACCCGAACTCCGATTCCCAGCACCCGACCGATGTATTCCGGCTTCATTCCGTCTATGATGGTACCAGCGATCCTGCTCACGCCGCGTTTTGTACCCTGACCCATCTTTGCCGTTTGCCTGCAGAACGCATTCGAAGTAAGGTTAAGGAAATCCCGCGTTGCATCCCGCGCCAGCTTCCGCGCCGGTCGCCGCCTCTGGAGGTAACCCGTGACATCTCGTCTTCGCGAACTCATTCAACAACTCGGCGAGGCAATCCACGAGTCGGTGATTGAAAGCGAACAGATTGCCGGCGTGGTTCAGGACATTCGCAAGCACGGTTTCGATGTGCTGTTGATGCTCGAGGCCACCATCGGCCTCAACGAGGTCACGCAGGTTCCCAAGGGCGCCGAGGCGGTCGATGGCGAGGCGGAAGGCGACGCCTTGTCCTTCACCTCGAACGACCTCAGTTTCCTGCGCTCTCTGCGCATTTCAATCGAGGGCGAAGACGACTCGGCAACCGAGTTGTAGACCGGGTTCGATTCGGTGCGGGGTGCGAATCGTGACCAGAGAACGGTGTACGGTGAACGGCACGATCTACGGCAGGGTACCCCCTTCCCCCGCCGCGCCCCGGGGGGTTTCTGCAAGCTCGTGATTTCAGGATCGTTGCCGGCACGGATCTACCCCAAGTGCAGCCCTTTGAAGAACTTAAACCTCAAGCTCCTGAAACAAAGGAACTTGCACCTGATCTGAATGAAACTGGTTGCAGGTAGTCACTGCAGAAGGTGAAGCCCGGTCGAATCACCCTGCATTCAAGTGTAACGAATCGGCAGATAAAACGAGTAAGCGATCCGCTGTCGCAAGTGGTTGCAGAGCGGTGAGTTAAGGGAACTTTCAAGAGGGGTGAGCTTGACTGATATAGCCGGCGAACAGGAAGCGCTTCTCGGGCCCATTCGCCGCTTTCAATCCCGCCTCAAACAGCGGGGCCCCGGCTGCGAGTTTCGCGCCAAACCAAGCGGCCATGCATGGACGATAGCACTGCGCGGTGAATACCAATTCCCTCTATTTCTCGCGCCGATGCTGAAACGAATCGTGTTTAATTGAATAAGATGATTCCGAACGAATTGGATATCCTTCGTGAAGACAGCTAAGGTCTTTCGCCTGTCTGTTATGGCTGCGGCGAGTTTCGCCCTCCTCGTCAGTGCTTGTCATCGAACGTCGATCGTTGGCGACCATCCCCGCACGGCAACCGGTGTCAAGATGGCCGACGTGGAGTTTCACAGCAACGCCCTCGGCCGCGACGTGACTTACCGCGTCTATCTCCCCGCAAATCCTGCTCTGGGCGAGAAGCTTCCCGTCGTTTACCTGCTTCACGGCGGCGGGGAGGACTACCGTAACTGGTCGAATCAGTCCAATGTGGCAGAGTACGCCGCGAAAGGCTTCATTCTGGTTATGCCGGACGGCGACGAATCCTACTGGATGAACGAAGCTGGCGCGCCTCGCGAGAGATACGAAGACTTTGCAACCAAAGACCTCATTGCCGATGTCCAAAATCGATTTCCCGCCCGCACCGATCGCGGCGGCCGCGCGATAGTCGGCATTTCGATGGGCGGATTCGCAGCGGTCGACTACGCGCTAGTCCATCCCGACCTCTTTGCCTTTGTCGGCGTTCTCAGTCCCTCCGTGGACGTGCCCTTTCGCCCTTTCAATATTCGCCGCATGGGCCAGTGGTTAAAGTTCAGAAGAATCTTCGGACCGGTCGGCAGCAGGGGGCGCGCCGCCCGCAATCCGTTTGAGCTAGTTCAATCCG
This sequence comes from uncultured Acidobacteriaceae bacterium, assembly GCA_963732165.1. Lineage (GTDB taxonomy): Bacteria > Acidobacteriota > Terriglobia > Terriglobales > Acidobacteriaceae > Telmatobacter. The sequence goes on along the minus strand of CAVSYM010000015.1, from coordinate 3,264 downwards.
CGAACCCGTCCGCCACGCCTTACCTTTACATCACCGCCGGCGAACAGGAGGCGCTTCTCGGGCCCATTCGCCGCTTTCAATCCCGCCTCAAACAGCGGGGCTTCTCTTATGAATTCCACACCAAACCCGGCGGCCACGATTGGGGCGAGTGGAACAGCCAGCTTCCCGGCTGCTTCGCCAGCCTGGAGAGCCAATTAGCGGAACTACCATGAGTTTCGGGTGGCGGAGTTGATCGCAGGGCCGCTGGCGGATTAATTCTGCTCGTCGGTCCTCGGCAGCACGGTCACAACGATGGTGTTGGATTTGACGACGGCCTGGTCGTCCTGGACAGCCCGGCCTGTCCCCGGACGTTGGTCATCGCCCCAAACTGGGCGCGAGACTTGAATCGAGTATTTGCCCGGAACGCTGAAATCGTAAAGCTCGCTAAGCAGCGCGCCGAAGTACCTGGAATTCATCGGCTTGAGTGTACAGGGAACTGTCGCAGAGGGCGCCTTACTTTCGATCTTCGGCGCGGGGAGGCCGTCCTCATCCAACACGTCATATTGATAGTTCATGTCGATGGTCCTGCTGTCCCTGTACCTGGCCGTGCAATCGATCAGATGGTCGGAGAAATTTGACATGGTGAGATTAATGTCGACAGGGTCACCCGCTTGCACCTGGGGTTGATTTGCATGGATCCGGATAACGAACGGTTGTTGCGACGCCTGCGAGTCCGGCTGGTTCTCTGAGGTTTGGTTCTCTGCGGGAGGCGCGTTCTCCGCGGGCTGGACGGTCACGACGATGGTGTTGGACTTTATGAAAGGTTGGTGATCTCTGCCCGTTCCGGCTGTCTCCGGGCGGTTTTCGTCTCCCCAGAGGCCGCGAGAAACCTGAATGGTGTATTTACCCGGACGGCTGAAATCGTAAAGGACGCTGATCCGCCCTCCTCCTGGCAAACTCGATTGTCCCGGCTTGAGGACGCAGGGCCAGACGCTGGAACCCCCGTGGTATTTCTTCTCGATCTTAGGCACCGGCTGCCCGTCCTCGTCCGTGACCTCGTACACGTAGTTCCGGTCCAGTGCGTTGCTGCCATTGACCGTACAGTCCACGTCATGTTCGGATTTGTTGGTCATGACGACGATCAGATCCACCGGGCTGCCCGCAGTGACTTGGTATTTATCCGCGCTTAGCGTAACGGCAAACGGTGCTGACTGACAATATGCCATAAGGGCGGTCCCGAGCATTGCAAGAGCAAGCAGATTTCGCATAAATCCTCGATTCTTCGTTTCTCTAGTTGCAGGTCGACGGGCCACTCCAAATCGGGTATCCGTTTTGCATTTGGGGATTGGTGGATGTCGTTTGATTGTTGCTGGGAGCGAATCCGCCGATAGGTCCTGGCGCTGGGTCCTCGTCGGTGTTGGCAACCCAAGTTCCATTTTCCTGTTGCGCTCCGCCCGAGAACCCCCACGTCTGGTACCCAATCGGGACCGGTATGGTGGCCGCGCCATTCGCGGCAGGTGGCGGAGTCCACAAAAGGAACATGGATGCGTTGAACGTCCGGGATTCGACCCAGCCAGCCGTCAAATCATCGTAGGGAGCGTCCACGGCCTGAGGGGGGCTGGTGCCTGGGAGAATACCCTTGTAGGGATATGCAAGATCTACCCCAACAGTATTTGTACAGCCAGTCCTGTTGTCGCCTTGGGTCGAATACGCATCGTCTATGTTGATCAACTGAGCATAAGAATAGGTTCCTCCAGCGGGCGCCCCGGAAGGCGTGAACGTGATGCCATAATCGCCCCCACCGTTGAGCTGACAACTGTATCCCGTCAAGGCAAACCCGTAAGCCACGAAGGGGACCGCGACGCCTCCATTGGCCGGCGGCAGGCCGTTCACGCACAGTATGAGCTGAACTATGGTCAATACGTTAGCGTTATACGGGGTGCTGGCCATAGTTCCGCCGCCGTTCACGGAAAAGGATGCCGTGGCCACGGGGTTGCACGCGTTGCCCCCGCTACTGCCGTTTTGCGGGGGCGCGGTTGGCCCGGTGCAGAGTTGAAATGTCTCCGCGACACTAGTTTCCGGATTAACCGAATAGAAGTTGAGGCTCGGCGTGTTGAGAAGCGGCATTGGGGTCACCGACCCGGAGGCGGTGGTTGCCGAATAGCCGCCGATATTCGTCCCTCCTTCCACTGTCCAGGTACTCGACGCAATGCCCAGGGGGATAGGAAGCGCATTCAGCGCCGTCGCATCCGGAGTGGTGGTCAAGGCGAGCGCCTGCCCGACAACCGGCTCTGGATTGGGAGCTTGAGCGTTGGGTCCGTTGATGATTTGGCCGTTCAACTTGATAACCGGCGCGCCAAGAATATCCGCGTTCGCGCTCGGCGTGGCAGCGCCGCTCACCGTGATTGTAGCCCCTTCTGTCGGCGCGGTAGAAGTTGGCTCGACGTTGGCAACGATCGAGGTTGCACTGTTGACACTGATGCCGGAAACCGTTACCGCGCTGCCATCCGGGGCTGTTGCGGTGACCTTGGACGTGGGGCAGCCGGACATGAGGAAGGCCTGCAGAGTGGTAAAGCCGGTTCCGGTGATCGTGACAGAATTTGATTTGCCCGCGTACAAGAGGTTGGGGGATATGGAGGCGATGGTGGGAGTGGGGCAGTTGACGATCTGCACGGGGAACTCCGCCGGAAAGCCGGTACTGGGGCACGTGGTGCTGTTGCTTGTGTTCGCTTGGATGCCCGCTCTGGGCCTGCGGAGGCGACGGCGCCGCGAGCCGCGTCGCACGCGCCGCCGGATGGTCGCCGCTCGATGAATTCCCCGGTGCAAGCGATCGTGCCGCTGCCCAAGGACATGCCGCACGATACGACGCGCGTCTGGTTCGTCCCAGACGATACCCCCTACTTCTACTGGCTGATTCCTGAATCGCGCGAGCGCGGGGCGCTGGGTATCATCGGCGAAGATGGCGCTGAGACGCGGCGCTGCCTCGAACGCTTTCTCGAAAAGCGCAGGCTCGATCCGATCGAGTTTCAGGGCGCACGTATCCCTGTGTACAGCCGCTGGGTTCCCGTTCAGCGGCAACTCGGCCAAAGCTCCGTGTATCTGGTGGGCGACGCGGCTGCTCAGGTGAAAGTGTCGACCGTGGGCGGCACCGTCACAGGCTTTCGCGGGGCGATCGGCGTCGTCGAAGCGATTCTCGGCGGCGGTGATAGCCCGGAACTTCGCAGCCTGCGCCGCGAGCTCGACCTGCATCTTCTGCTGCGCCCGCCGCACGGTTTCAGCAGTCCG
>CAVSYM010000014.1:0-210039 GCA_963732165.1 uncultured Acidobacteriaceae bacterium | reverse complement strand
AGCTGAAGCTCGCCGGCGCAGCAGGAGACGGTAGCCCGCACCAGGGCCGAGGTCCGCGCGGTGCTTGACGGCGCCGACGACCGGCTGCTTGTGGTCACCGGCCCCTGCTCGGTGCACGACCCGAAGGCGGCACTCGACTACGCCGCCCGGCTCGCCGACCTGCGCGCAAGGTACGCCGACGACCTGCTGATCGTGATGCGCGTGTACTTCGAGAAGCCGCGCACGGTGACGGGCTGGAAGGGCCTGATCAACGACCCGGGCATGGACGGCTCCTTCGACGTGCACCGCGGCCTGCGCACCGCCCGCCGCCTGCTGCTCGACATCGTCGGCTCCGGGCCTGCCGGTGGGCTGCGAGTGGCTCGACCCGATCACCCCGCAGTACATCGCCGACACCGTGACCTGGGGCGCGATCGGCGCCCGCACGACCGAGAGCCAGGTCCACCGCCAGCTCGCCTCGGGCCTGTCGATGCCGGTCGGCTTCAAGAACGGCACCGACGGCGACGTCCAGGTGGCGGTTGACGCCCTGCCGCGCCTCGGCGGCCAGCCACACGTTCTTCGGCGTCACGGCAGCCGGCGCCGCCGCGGTGGTGACGACGGCGGGCAACCCCGACACGCACGTGATCCTGCGCGGCGGCCGCAGCGGCCCCAACTACTCGTCCTCGCACGTGACCAAGGCGCTCGACCTGATCTCGGCGGCCGGGCCTGCCACGCCGCATCATGGTCGACGCCAGCCACGGCAACAGCGGCAAGGACCACACGCCGCCAGATCGGTGTCGCCGAGTCCCTCGCGGAGCAGATGGCCGGCGGCGAGCACGGCCTGGTCGGCGTGATGCTCGAGTCCTTCCTGGTGGCAGGCCGCCAGAAGCCCGGGCGACCCGGCGACCCTGACCTACGGCCAGTCCGTCACCGACGCCTGCATGGACATCGAGATGACGGCGTCCGCGCTGGAGACGCTCGCTGCGTCGGCGCCGGCCCGCCGCGGCTCCTCATCCGATTAACCCGAACGAGTTCGGCTGGCTGTATCGGGCAAAATTGTCTTTGCGGGCGCGGGGGCGGAGGGGATCGCGCGCGTTATCCCATCCGCCCCGCTCCTCGCAGACGCATGGCAGACGTAGCAGAAGTCACGTCAGCGCGCATCGCTCAGGGCCGGCGGGCCTTCGCGGACTGCAGGAGGTAGCGCCCGGCGATCTCGTAGTTCTCCTCGGAAAGTGCCAGGTGCTGGCGGGCCGCCAGGACGTTGCGCAGATGGCGCTGCATCGGGTTGGACAGCGCCAGGACACGGCCGCCGCCGTACCTGAACAGGTCGCTGACCACGTCGGCGCAGGTCTCGACCGCGTAGACCGACGCCGTGGTGACGGCGAGCTGCAGTTCCTCGCCCGGGACGTTGCCCGCGACGGCGCTCTCCCAGGCGGGCGCCATCGCCTCGCGGTGGACCGCGCGGGCCGCCCGGATCCTGGTCTCGGCCCGGCCGAGTTCCTTGTGGAAGACGGCGCGCTCGCTGACGGTGGGGCCGCCGGGGAAGCGGGCCGTGTGGGTGGCCAGCTCGGTTATGTCGTCGAGGGCGCGGCGGGCCAGGCCGATGGCGAGCGGCGGCACCTCGTTGGACACGAACGCGGGCATGCCCAGGCGGAACAGGTCGCCGCCGCGGACGGCGGGTGTGCCCAGGTCGTAGGTCATCTCCGCCGGCACGAAGATGCCGTCCAGCGGAGAAGTCGAGGCTGCCGGTGCCCTGCAGGCCAGCGACGTGCCAGTTGTCGATGACCTCGGCCTGGGCCTTGGGGACGGTGAAGACGACCATCCGGCCGAACCCGGTGGCCGCCGCGCCGTCGCCCGAAGCGCCCGCGTCGTCGCCGTCCGGCTTGAACGCGCCGATCAGCCAGTCGGCGTGGACGATGCCGCTTGAGAAACCCCACCGGCCGCTGACCAGGTAGCCGCCACGGACCGGGTGCCCGGTGCCGCGCGGGGCGAGCTGCCCGGCGACCACGGGCCGGACGCCGTCCGGCCCGGTGCCGAAGATCCGCTGCGCGCCCTCCTCCGGCAGCCAGCCGCCGGCGAGCCCGTTGCACCCGGCGCCGATCATCGCGGCCCAGGCCGTCGAAGTGTCGATGTAGGCGAGTTCCTCGATCACGTCGCAGAACTCGACCGGCGGCAGCGGCGTGCCGCCAAGCTCCGCCGGGGTCTTGAGCCAGAACAGGCCGAGCGACCGCAGCATCGCCACCGCGTCGTGGGGGAGCGTGCGCAGTTCCTCGGCACGGTCCCCGGCGGACTCGAACTTCTCCCGGCTGGCGCGGATCCCGGCGATCAGCTCGTCGCGCAGCTCGCTCATGCGGTGGCCTCTTCCGCGGTGACCTAGCGGGCGGAGCACGGGCATCACCTCGGTAGCGAACAGCTCGGCGCTGCGCATCACTTGCTCGTGCGTGGACGGGCCGATCGCGAACAGCCCGATGATCTGCCCGAATCCGCCAAGCTCATCGTAAAGCTCGCCCAGCCGCTTGGCCACGGAGGAGGGCGACCCGACGACCGCCTGCCCCTGGGCGAGCAGGTCCTCGTAGGAGGTGCCGCCGAGGGACCGCATCCCCGAGGCCAGCACGCCGCGCAGCGACCCGGGCGACATGTACCCGGGCGGGGTCACCATCTCGGCGGTCTGCTTCAGCCCCTTGTGGTACAGCCACTCGACCGCCGGCCGCGCCTCCGCGTGCGCCTTCTCGTCGGTGTCCGCGACGTAGATCGGGACCGAGAACGCGATCTTCTCCGGGTCGGCCACGTACCCGAGGTCGGCCGCCGCCTGCCGGTACCCGTCGAACCAGCGCCGCACGATGCGGCGTCGGCGCGTACACCGACATGTACGTGTACCTTCGCTCGGCGCAGAACTTCATCGTCTCCGTCGACCCGGCCCCGGGAATGTAGATCGGCGGGTGCGGCTGCCTGCACCGGCCGGGGCCAGATATTCACGTACCGGTACTCGTAGTTCTCCCCGTACCAGGAGAACATCTCGGGCGACGTCCACGCCTTGATGATCAGGTCGTGCGCCTCGTTGAACCGCGACCGGGACTTAATCGGGTTGATCGAGTGCCCGAAGTACTCCCAGCCGATTCCGCGGACGAATCCGGAGTCCACCCGGCCGCCGGACATCAGGTCGAGCATCGCGATCTCCTCGGCGACCCGCAGCGGGTTGCCCCGGATGCCGATGGCGTTGCCGAGCACCATGATCCGCGCCCGCGAGGTCCGCCGGGTCAGCGCGGCCGCCATGAGGTTCGGCGACGGCATGAGCCCGTAGGCGGACTGGTGGTGCTCGTTGACCGCGATCCCGTCGAACCCGAGCTGGTCGGCGTACTCGAGCTCGTCCAGGTACCGCGAGTACAGGGAGGCCCCGAGCGACGGGTCGAAGTTCGCGTTCGGGTACGTCAGCGACGGTCGAGTCGTACGCCGTGTCGAAGTCGTCAGGCAGGTAGGGGTAGGGCATCAGGTGGAAGAAGCTGAACTTCACCGGCTGACTCCGCTCTCTGCTGTCGCCAAGGGGATGCGCACTCAGGAAATTAGCGACCGCCGACGCGAACTCCGCGGGCTTCTCGAAGTACATCGCGTGCCCGCAGTCGGCGACCTCGGCGTACGCGGCGCCGCTGATCCGCGCCGCGTACCGCTGCGCGTGCTCGACCGGGATCAGCCGGTCATCGGCGGGCGCGACGACCAGGGTCGGCGCGGTGATCCGGCCGAGCCGCCGCTCCAGCTTCGGGTCGTTGAAGAACGGCACCCAGCAGAACCGGGCGAGCGAGGTCGCCTCCCGGTACGCGGCGATGATCGCGTCCAGGTCCGGCGCGGCGCCGGGCGCCTGTGCTTCCGAGAGGGGCGGCGGCGGACGGCGGCGGATTGTGGAACAGCGTCGCGACCAGCTTGGCCGGCGGCATCAGGAAGAGGTCCGTCGACCGGGTGCTCGGGCAGCCGCAGCCCGGCCGCGGACAGCAGCCTCAGCGACCCGATCCGGTGCGGCGCGTAGACGGCGAGCTCGGCGGCGATCCACCCGCCGAACGACGCGCCGACGACGTGCGGCCTTTCCAGCCCGAGCGCGTCGAGGACGTCTAGGTAGTGGAAGACGAGGTCGTCGATCGCCTCGGCCTCGGGAAACTCGTCGGACTTGCCGAAGCCTGGATGGTCGGGCGCGATCACCTCGAACCCGGCATCGGCTAGCTGGCTGTGAAAGGGAAGCCAGGTCCCGGCACCGCCGGCTGCGTGCAGGAACAGCACCGGTTCCCCGGCGCCGCCGCGCAGCAGGTGCACCCTCCCTCCGGCAAGCTCAAGGAACTCCTCCGTCACCGTGCCCCCAACCTGTGTTGGCTCGCTGCTTTAACGATCATGACCCCTCCGGGTTGTTGCTCGAAAGTCCTAGCCCGTCAGCATAGCTCAAAACCGTCCAAGCGCCCTCCTGTGGTCAGTAACGAGGAGTCACACCGCGACCCTTCAGAATCTAAGGCAAAGGCCAAAGTAAGCGCTCGGTCACCTAGGCTTGGGCCGCGTTCGCTGAGCCAGCGGGCTATTGCCGTGTGGTCGGCGTCCGGCGGCAGGTCGGCTAGGGCCGCCTCCCAGGTGGCCACCACCGCCTCGCTCGCTGCTGGCGGCACGCCGGTGGCGTGCTCGATGCCGAGGGCCAGCTTTATGTCCTTGACCATGAGGCGTATCGAGAACCCGGCGTCGTATTTCTCGGTGAGCACGTAGTTGGGCCACTTGTTTTCCGTGGAGCCGGAGCGGCCGCTCGAGCCGTTGATGATCTCTAGCATGACCGCCGGGTCAAGGCCGAAGCGGCGGCCGGCGATCAGTGCCTCCGACGACGCCAGCAGGTGCGCGGCGGACATCAGGTTATTCAGCGCCTTCACCGCGTGGCCGGCGCCGGCGTCGCCTGCGTGGACGACCCGCTTGCCGATGGCCGACGAGCATCGGCTTGAACCGCTCGAACGCTTCCGACGGGCCGCCGACCATGATCATCAGGGTCCCGGCCCGCGCACCGGAGACGCCGCCGGAAACGGGCGCGTCGATCAGGGTCATCCCCGCCGAGGCGACCAGTTCCGCCAGCACCCGCGTCCGCGCCGGATCGGAGGATGACATGTCGATGATGGTGGTCCCCGGCGCCAGGTTGACCAGCAGCCCGCCGCCCGCGGTCCTGTCGGCAGGCTCGCTGGCGAGCCGGCCGAGCAAGACCCGCTCGACGATGTCCGAGTCAGGCAGCATCGAGGATGACGGCGTCCGCCCCGTCGCCGACCGAGCCAAGTTCGGTGATCGCGGTCACCCCGCCGCCCGCGTCAGAAGACCCGATGGCCTCGAAGTTCTCCCTGGCTTCGGCCGAGGTGTCGAAGCCGCGCACGTGGTAACCCGCCGCGACGAGCCGCTTCGTCATCGGGATGCCCATGTTGCCCAGCCCGATGAACCCGACAGTGCCGGCAGCTCATCATGCCCTCCGTGTCCGTGTCGTACAGCCGGACCCCGCCGGCCAGGTCGCCGATCGCGTCGACGACCCGGTTGCTGATCAGTTCCCCGTACCCCAGGTTGGCCGCCGCGCCGAACGCCGCGAGCGGGCCGGCCGCGTTCAGGCAGGGCACCCCGAGTTCCCGCACGTGATCGACGTAGGCGACCACGTCCTTGGTCATCAGGTTGCTCGTCAGCCCGCCCTCGAGGTAGTCGCCCTTGATGATGTGCGGGAACCGGTTCGTGGAGGCGTAGCTGACCCCGCTGGAGGAGTTGATCACGTCGAGCACCGCCGCCAGGTCAAGCCCGGCCTTCCGCGCCGCGACCATCACCTCGGCGGTCGCGGCGAGCGTCACCGCGTTCAGGAAGTTGTTCAGCAGCTTGGTGGAGTGCCCGGCGCCGCTGCGCCCATCAGCACGATCTTGGCCGCGATCGGCCCGAACACCCAGCGCGACCGACTCGAGCGCCGCGGCGGCCCCGCCGACCATGATCGTCAGCGTCCCCTTCTCCGCGGCCGCCGCGCCGCCGGAGATGCCCGCGTCCAGGTACTCGACGCCGCGCTCGGCGAGCGCGGCGTGGATGCGCTGCGTCGAGGACGGCGCGGAGGTCGACAGGTCGATGATCACCTGCCCGGCCGCGCGAACGCGAGCAGCCCGTCCGACTCGGGCCGCGCGCCGAACACCACGGACTCCACGGCCCTGCTGTCCGGCAGCGACAGCATCACCACCTCGGTCCCGTCACAGACGTCCCCGAGCGCCTCGGCGGCAACAGCGCCAACGGACGCCGCCTGCCCGGCCCGCATGTCATAGCCGACGACGCGAACCCCGGCGGCGACCAGTCGCCGCGTCATCCGCCCGCCCATGTTGCCCAGCCCGACAAATCCGACCGCGTCGCCCAGCCGCCTCTCGATCGCCGTGCTCCTCTCGCAGTATGTTCGCTCATCCAAGGCACCGAAGTCCCAGGCGCCCGCACCGCCGGACGGCCGCACCGTGGACACGATGGACGACCCGCCGTCCACGGACACCACCTCCCCGGTCATGTACGCCGCGTCGTCGGACAGCAGGAACGCGACGACCGACGCGATCTCGTCCGGCGTCCCCGCCCGGCGCAGCGGCGCGCTCGCGGCCCGCCGGATCATGTCCTCCCGCCCGGACGGGCTGAACAGCGCGGTCGGCACGATCCCGGGCGCGACCGCGTTCACCCGGATACCGAGCGGCCCGCCGTACATGGCCGCACCGCGCAGCAGCCCGAGCACCGCGTGCTTGGACGTCTGGTAGGCGATCAGGTCGGCGCTGCCCCGCAGCGACGCGATCGACGCGGTGAGCACGACGCTGCCCGCGGTCCCCGTGGCCTGGTAGCCGCGGAACGCCCCGCGCAGCCCGAGGAAGACGCCGCGCACGTTCACCGCCATGACCCGGTCGAACTCGTCGGCCGTGAGGTCGGGGAAACCGCCGACAGACCCGGGAATCCCCGCGTTCAGGTGATGAAAATCGATTCGACCGAACGAGCGCGTGGCTTCGTCCAGGTAGCGATTCACGTCTTCCTCAACGGAGACGTCCGCCTCGACCGCGATGCTCGCTCCCGGCAGCGACTCGGCGACCTGCCGTGCCCCGTCGCCGTCGAGGTCCACGACGACGACCGAGCACCCTTCCCTTGACAGCCGCAGTGCCGAGGCGGCCCCGAGACCGCCCGCGGCCCCGGTCACGACGGCGACCTTGCCCTCAAGCCCGCTGGTCATGGTCCGGATCGTCTCTCCGTTTCCGCAGGCCTGTCCATAGTGTCAGACCACAGGACAACCTGGTCTTGGCTGCCGCTAGCCCGTCGCACGCGCAGCGGATATGGTCGAATGATTACGCGCAGAGCGCTGGACGGAGAACGTGATGCAGGACGGCGGCACCGCACGCGACGAGGACGGTCCCCGGCCGGCCCCGGGTACGACCGGGTCGACGCCACCGTTTTCCGTGACACGCTCGCCCGGGTGCCGACCCCGGTGACCGTGGTGACCTCGCACATCGACCGCAAGCCGCACGGCACGACGGTGAGCGCGTTCTCCTCACTGTCCCTGGAACCGCCGATGATCCTGGTCTCCCTCGACCAGAACTCCGACCTGCTCAAGATCATCCAGGAGTCCGGCCGGTTCGGCGTGAACGTCCTCGCGTCCGGCCAGCAGTCGCTGGCCACCACGCTTCGCCAGGAAGGGCGCCGACAAGTTCGCCGGCGTCGCCTGGTACATGGACCACGGCGCCCCACGGCTCGCGGGCAAGGGCCAGTGGCTGGTATGCCGCACCGACCAGCTCGTCACCGCGGGCGACCACGTGATCATCATCGGCCTGGTCGTCCACGCGGACACGCACTCGTTCGAGCCGCTGCTGTACCGCCAGCGCGCCTTCGGCACCGTCACCCACATGCGCGTCCTAGCGGGGGAGCGGCAGCGGCTTTCCGGAGGCGATCCTGGCGTGAACGACAGCGGAGCCATCAGGGCGGGGCTGCTCACCGCCATCAGGGAACGGCGGGCGGAGTTCGAGGCGGCCGGCGACCAGGCCGAGGGGGAGCGGAACCTGCCGTCGGGCGCGATGGGCACGCTCCGCGAGCTCGGCGCGTTCTGGCTGAAGACGCCCGCCGAGCTCAGCCGGTACGCCGCTGGACCCGCTCGACTTCTGCGACGTGCTCGAGGAGTTCGCCTACACCGACGGCGCGACCGCGTGGGCGGTCATGGTCGGTAACGGCGGCACCGGGACGGCCGGCGGCTGGCTGCCCGAGGCCGGCGCGCGGCGTGTCTTCGCGCCGGGCCTGCCGCGCCCGCTCGTCGTGGGGACGCCTGGGCCGCGCGGCACGGGCCTGGCGGCGGGCGGCTACGTGGTCAGCGGGCAGTGGTCCTTCGCCAGCGGCTGCGGCCACGCCGACTGGCTGATTGGCGGCTTCCGCCTGGCCGGCCGATGGCCGACTGATGGTGGCGATCGTGCCGCGTGAGCAGGCCACGGTCGTGGACAACTGGCGGGTCGCCGGGCTGCGCGGCAGCGGCAGCTTCGACTTCCGGCTGGACGAGGTCTTCGTCCCCCGCGGAACTGACGTTCGAGCGAGCGGCGAGCGCCTGCCGGGGTGGTGCCCTGTTCAACGTAGAGGCACACGTCTTCCTGTCCAACGAGCTGCCGCCGCTGATGATCGGCATGGCCAGGCGCGCGCTCGACGAGATGTCCGGCCTCGCCGGCCAGGCGGCGCGGCTCCCCGGCGGTCTCTCGCTCGCGGGCCGCCCGGTCTTCCACGCGGAGCTGGGCCGGGCGGAGACCAGGCTGCGGGCGGCCAGGGCGGCGCACAGGGAAGCGGTCATGGCGACCTGGGCCGCCGCCCGGGCGGGCGCGGTGCCGCCGCGGCTGCACACGGACCTGACCGTCGCCTCCGTCTTCGCCGCCGAGACCTGCGCGGACCGACCTGACCCTGTTCAGGTACGGCGGCGGGCGGCTGCTGCGCTGTCGCAGCGCATGCAGCGCCTGCTGCGCGACCTGCTCGCCGCCCGCCAGCACATCGGCCTCAGGCCGAGGAGGCCTACGAGCGGGCCGGCCGCGAACGCATCGCCACCCGCTAGGCCCAGCACGCCAGGCCCGAGGGCACCACATCCCCGGAGTTCCGGTGGCGAGACCGTTATGTGCCAGGGTTCCGCCGGCCCCGATCCGTTGTGTGCCGGGTTCGCGGCCGGGCCCGGAACGTCACTCGCCGGGACGCCCGCAGGCCCGCGGGAATACCGGCGCCGCGTCTGCGTTGGAGATACATGCAAACGCATACAACTGAGTGAGGCATGAGATGCAGTTCGGGATCTTCTCGGTCAGCGACATCACTCGCGACCCGACGACCGACTACACGCCGAGCGAGGCCGAGCGGATCGACGCGATCGTCAAGATCGCGCAGAAGACCGAGGAAGTCGGCATGGACGTGTTCGCGATCGGCGAGCACCACAACCCGCCGTTCTTCTCAAGCGCGCCGACCACGCTGCTCGCCTACATCGCGGCGACCACCAAGCGGCTGCTCGTCACCACGTCCACCACGCTGATCACGACCAACGACCCGGTGCGCATCGCCGAGGAGTACGCGATGCTCCAGCACCTGTCCAAGGGCCGGATGGACCTGATGCTCGGCCGTGGCAACACCGCGCCGGTCTACCCGTGGTTCGGCCAGGACATCCGGCAGAGCCTGCCGCTTGCGCTGGAGAACTACAACCTGCTGCACCGGCTGTGGCGCGAGGACGTGGTGGACTGGAAGGGCAAGTTCCGCGGTCCGCTGCAGGGCTTCACCTCGATCCCGCGCCCGCTTGACGACGTGCCGCCCTTCGTCTGGCACGGCTCGATCCGCACCCCGGAGATCGCCGAGCAGGCCGCCTACTACGGTGACGGCTTCTTCGCCAACAACATCTTCTGGCCGAAGGAGCACTACATGCGGCTGATCCGGTTCTACCGGCAGCGCTACGCGCACTACGGCCACGGCACGGAGAAGCAGGCCATCGTCGGCCTCGGCGGCCAGGCCTACATCGCCAAGAACTCCCAGGACGCCAAGAAGGAGTTCCGCCCGTACTTCAACGCCGCCCCGGTCTACGGCAACGGCCCGTCGATGGAGGACTTCGCCGAGATGACCCCGCTTACCGTGGGCTCACCGCAGGAGGTCATCGACAAGACGCTGACCTTCCGCGAGCACTTCGGCGACTACCAGCGCCAGCTGTTCCTCGTGGACCACGCGGGCCTGCCGCTGAAGACCGTGCTCAACCAGCTTGACCTGCTTGGCGGTGAGGTCATCCCGGTGCTGCGCAGGGAGATCGAGGCCAGGCAGGACCCGGAGACGGCCCCGGCCCCGACCCACGAGCTCCTGGTCAAGGCCAAGTACGGCGACCAGCCGGCGCGCCAGCCGCGCCCCAACGCGAACCGCGGCGACAACGTGACCGGCGCGTCCCCGTACCAGGACACGGCCGAGGACGTTAAGGCCGAGTACCCGTCGATGTTCTGATGGCTGACCACAGACTGTGCTGGCTCCGGGGGACGACCCTCCCATCCCCCGGGCACCGGCATCCGGCCAACGACGCGTGGGAGGCGCTCCTCACCGCCCACGCGTCGCTGATGCGAGGCAGTTCGCCGCGGAGGACGTCTGGGAGGACCTCTCCATGAAGGAGTACGACGTCCTCTACACGCTGTCCAAGTGCCCGAGCCCCATCCGCCTCAGCGAGCTCAACCGTCACGTCCTGCTCAGCCAGCCGCTGTCCCGGATGGTCGACCGGCTGGTGGACCGCGGGCTCGTCAGCCGCGCGACAGACCCAGGGACGGCCGCGGCGTCCGGCTCGCGCTCACCGAGGAAGGCCTGGCGGTCCAGCGGCGGATCGGCCGACGGCACGGCCGCTCGGTCGCGCGGGCGATGCGCGCCGGGCTCACCCCGGCGGAGCTCCGCCAGCTCGAGGAGCTGTGCACCAGGCTGGACGGCGCGGTCAGCCGTTCCGAATAAGGATTTGAATAGAGGAAGCCAATGAGCGAGACATTCAACCTCGTCGTGGTCAGCGCTGGGACGTCGGACCCGTCCTCGACCAGGATGCTGGCCGACCGGACCGCGCAGCGCGCCGCCGGCTCGCGGAGCAGCGCGGTGCCACCGTGCGCACGCGCGTGATCGACCTGCGCGAGCTCGCCACCGACATCACCACCGCCCTGACCAGCCAGCTCATCACGCCGAAGCTGCAGCAGGCGGTCGACGCGCTCGGTGCGGCCGACGGCCTCATCGCCGCCGCCCCCGTCTACAAGGCGGGCCCGAGCGGGCTGTTCACGTCGTTCTTCCACGTGCTCGACAACGACCTGCTGATCGGCAAGCCGGTGGTGCTCGCGGCGACGGCAGGGACGGCGCGGCACGCGCTCGTCGTGGATGACCAGATGCGGTCGCTGTTCGCCTACCTGCGCACGCTGCCCGTGCCGACGTCGCTGTTCGCCGCGCCGGAGGACTGGGGTCCGGTGCCGGAGAGTCCAGTGCTGGAGAACAGGGCACGCTGAACAAGCGGATCGACCGCGCCGCCTTCGAACTCGTGCTGCTGATGGAGTCCGGCTTCGCCGCGCCAGGTGCGCGGCGAGTCGTGGCAGAGCTACCAGCACGAATTCGGCTCAGCCGGGGGCACGGAACTCGACATCGACATCGACAGCGACCTCATGCGCCTGGCGACGGGCGGCAGCGCCGTATGACACGCAATTCCGTAGCCGTGTCAGACAGTCCGGTTGTGCCGTTACGGCGGGCGCCGTCAACCTTCCAGCATTTGCGCTGCTCGCGGGCGGGTTGGCTAATGTCCCCGATGAACGGCCGCGCAGGCCGCCGACCTTGTGCCCTGGCAGCGGGCATGAGCTCGCTTCCGGCCCAGATCGCTACGGCGGCGGCCCTGTTCGCGGGGACCAACATCGATGACCTGGTGGTCCTCTCGCTGCTGAGCGCGTCCTCCCGGGCGGGCGGGCGGCGCGCGACGCTGGGAGATCTGGGCCGGCCAGTACGCCGGCTTCGCCGTCCTAGTCGGCCTGTCAGTGGCGGCCGGCCGGGGCCTTGCGCTGGTCCCGGCGCGCTGGCTCTGGCTGCTCGCCCTCATCCCGCTCGGCCTTGGCGTCGTCACCTCGTGGCGGCGATCCGCTCGCTGCGCCGGGGCGAGCAGCCGAAGACCCCGTCCGCTGGCGGCCTGCTCGGCGTCGCCGCACTCACGATCGTCGACGGCGCGGACGACCTGGCCGCCTACACGCCCTTCTTCGCCGCGACGGCGGCGCCCAGGTCGCGGTCACGCTCGCGGTTTTCGCGGTCTGCGTCGCGGTCTGGTGCCTGGCGGGCGGCCTGCTCACCCGGCACGCGCGAGTCACCGCCACCGTCAGCCGCTACGGCCACTGGATCCTCCCCGCGGCCTTCATCCTCATCGCCTCTACATCCTCCACGAGACGAACGCCCCGATCCGCTAGCCGAGGGCAGCGACGGCGAGCGCCCTATCGCCCGGTCACCCGCCTGAATTCCGCGTGGCCGTCCCCGCCCTATTGCCCCGCGGGAGAATTCGTGATTTCCTTTCGGCACGCCTGACACGCTGCGGCAATACCCCACCCGGGGTTACCGTGCGCATGTGACCTCGCCGTCGTTGCCGGGGATGCGCGGCGCCTCGTCATCCCTAATTACGCGGTCCCAAGAAAAAAGTTCCCCCTCCAGCGTTCTCGCACTTACAAAACTTTGCAAATCTCTCGTCGTCCGCTTAGCAACCCGAACTTAGACTATTGGTTCATAGCGATTGGCCCACCTGCCGATGCAGTTTAGAACGTGGACCTTAGAAGGGTTACTCAAAGATGAGGCGCGAAAGAACGAGAACCAGAGCGCACCGTTTGTGTTCGCTCCGCCCGATATGCATCACCGTCTCTCTTTCTGCCCTGCTGTTCGCTCCCCGCTCCCGGGCGCAAGATGTGCAAGAGAAGATCGAGGTCGACAACCTTTCCCGCAATTTCGTGGTGCATCTGCCCCGGGGCTACGACTCGAAGCAACGCTACCGCCGCTGGCTGGGCCCGCCAGCGAGGGGTTCCCTGCACGCTCCTCTCCCATGAGCGGATCGACGCCATACTTGCGCGGAAGGCTGCCGGGATTCGTGCCACTGGCCCGTGTCGGCCGACGCCTGGAACCGGAAACTGGTTCGGATCTTTGACGCCGTCATCTGTCCCTCTAGATTCGCCGTACCAAGAGTTCGAGTCGGATCGGAGCGGTCAATGCAACCGTCGTGCCCTGGGGTGTCGACCTCGAGACGTTTTCTCCGGGTGCTGATCGGGATGCACCCAGTGGCCCGGAGGGCAGCCGTCGAGCTGATCTGTGTCGGCCGCCTCTCGAAGGAGAAGGAGCCGGCGTTGGCTGTCGACGTGGCCTTCGAGCTCCACCGACGCGGCCTCGACGTCCACCTGACCATGGTGGGAGCCGGGCCGATGCAGGGCCGGCTCGAGCATCGGGCGCGTGACCTTCCCGTCACCTTCACCGGGCACGTCCACGATCGTCGAGATGTTGCCCGCTTACATGGCGGCCGCGGACGTGACCCTTGTCGCCATGTCGGGGGGAAACCTTCGGCCTCGTCGTCTTGGAGTCGCTGGCTTGCGGGACACCGGTCGTCACGTCCAGCTCCGGGGCCGCGTTCGAGGTGTCCGGCGCCGGAGGCTGGGATGGCGGCGCCATCCGAACAGTGGGCGGATGGCAGATGCCGTGTGCCACCCTTCTCGGTCGCGACCGGCAGAATCTCCGTCTCCAGGCCCGGGCCCGGGCCGAGCGCTTCTCGTGGACCGAGAGCGGCCGAGTCCATTCTGGCCCTGCATCTCGGCGACCGTGAACGGGCGCGCTGCGCATGACGGACAAGACCCGCCAGCGCACGGGGGATCCCGTCGTGCGGCCATTGACCGAGCATGACGAGATCGAGTTACGTCGGCTGTTCCGAGAGACGTTGGTCATGGGTCGTCCGTTGCCGTTTCCCTTGGCCGACGGCGGCCGCTACGAGGCCCTGTGTCTCGACTGGTACCTCGCTCAGGGGCGCCGGGATGCGGTGGTGGTGGACGCGGGCGGTCAGATCGTGGGCTTCGCCCTGGTCTGCACCGACCAAGCTGCCTTTCGTCGCTGGGTTCGGGCTCGTGCGGCGCGCTACGCCGTGTATTCGGTGCTGACCCTGATCACGTACGAATCCACGGTCTCCAGTCGCTCGCTTCCATCGCTGCCGCCTGCGCGACGGATGGGTGATGCTGCGAAGCCCGGTGTCCGCCACATCCGGCTCACGCCCACATCAACGTGAGTCCTCACCGGCGCGCCGGTGGGACCGGATGGGCCCTCGTCAACTGCGTGGACGAGCGATGCCGCCGGGCCGGACTGTCGGGTTGGTACGGAGAGATCAATGCGCCGGTCGGACGGCGGGCGCGGCGCGCTCGAGCGTTTCGTGGGCTCCATCGTGCACCGAGCGCCGAACCACACCCTGTCGTGGCTCATGGGTCGTCCGGTGGAACGCCTGACGGTGGCACGAACGCTTCCGCCGGCCCACGAAGAGGCAGCGTGACCGCCCCCGAGACCGCCTTCGTCCTACCGGCCGGCGGCAGCACTGGGGCGGTTCAGGTCGGCATCCTCCGGGCCTTGGCCGAGCGGGGGATTCTTCCCGATGTCGTGGTGGGCTGCTCGGTCGGCGCCCTCAACGCCACCTTCTTCGCCCTCGATCCGGGTGTGGAGCAGGCCTGTGAACTGGCCGAGGTATGGCACAGCGCTGAGCCGGCGCGACGTCTTCGGAGCCGGACGGGCGCGGACACTGGCGCGGATCGTCCGACGGTGCGACCACATCTATGACCCCGGGCCCCTCCGGTCGCTCATCCGCACTCTGTGCCCACTGGCCGATCTGGCTGACGCTCCGATCCCGGTGCACGTGGTCACGACCGACCTTGACCTTGGCCTCGCCCGGTGGTGGACAAGGGGGCCGGCGCACGAGTTGTTGTACGCCAGCGCGTGTCTACCCGGTCTCTTTCCGCCTGTGGTCATCGATGGACGGCGCCACGTCGACGGAGGAGTCTTGGAGCCGGTCCCGGTGCAAAGAGCCGTCGACACCGATGCCAGTGTCGTGTACCTCCTGGGCCAGAACTTCGGGCCGGGCGAGGACGACCCGCCGCGGATGGCGGCTCTCCATGTGCTCCTCCGCAGCTTTGGGGTCAGTCGATACGCCCGCCTCCCTGACCCGACCAGCCTCGCTCGGATGGGCCAGCGTGTCGTCGTCGTCCCCGGCGCCCCCACGGTCGGGATCGACATCACCGATTTCTCCCAGACCCGTCGCCTGATCCGCGAAAGCGTCTCCCGGGCCCATCGCTTCTTGGACCCCTTGACCGGTCAGAGACCACGGAGAGAAGTCCTTCGGACAGGAGGCCAGCTTTGCCAGACGTTAGGGAGACGAGATTCCTTCGGCCTGTGATGCAGGACCCGACGGTCGGTCCCTATGGGTGCGTCCGCGACGCCGATGTGGCTGGCCTCTGCTGAGTCGCGCGGGGAGGTGTTCACCCCCGGGGACGCTCGTCAGGCGGGTACTGACTCACGAGGGAGGTCGTAGCGCTCCCGATAACGCGGCGAAACGATCTTCAATTTCAGCTCGGTCCAGTCCAAGATCGCTCGGGGAATACGAGTGTCTGCCGAATTCGCCCTGGGGATGATCGACCAGCCATTGCCGCATCCTTTGCTCAACCGACGGGGAGACACGGTTCGTCACATGACTCGTAGATCCTCTTGACAGCGGCAATCGGATCGCTGATGAAATCGTGGTATCGGATCTCGACGATCGGCCACGTCGGATGCTCGTCGATGAAGGCCGCACTACGGGCGACCGCGACCTCCATAAAGTCGAGATAGCTGGACGCTACCGCAGCCCGGCAATCGACCTCCGTGAAGACCCGTAACGCACGGGTAAACAGGCTGCACGCAGAGGTGATCATCGCGATCGGATCACGGTGCATGATCACCAGCCACGCGTCTGGATAGGTGGCGGTGAGTGCGTCCAACGCGATCACATGTTGGATCGCCTTCAACGACCAGCGCCGGGTGGTGTGAGCCTGTAGGACCTGGAGAGCCAACCGCTGATAGCGATACGCGGAGAGATGATCGCTTTCGATCAGCCATCTGCTGTAGGTGGGGGCAGATCCGAACAGCCAGGTGATGCTCACGAAGTGCTGTGCAAGCAGACCGAGGGCCTCTGTCGGGCCGGCGGCACCTTCGTAGTGGATGGCCCTCATCCCGCCGTTCAGCTCGTTGACAACGGCTTCGAGCTGAGCGGCCGCCTCCACCCCGCGGACCTGATCGCAGCTCTTCGGGCAAAGGGGGAGGGACCGGGTCCGTGACTTCCCAGTTGAGGAGCGAACGAAGGCGGTCGTCTTGATCCAAGAGACAACTCAAGAGGGTCGTTCCCGCCCGAGCCATGCCCACGACGACGAGCGGGCGCTCGACCGGCTGGGCCACCAACTCAGGGTGCTCTTGGGCCCACTTGACGATGCGCAGCCGGGCTGTCAGTGCGCCGACGATCAGCGTACGAAAAGCCGTGCGGCCGAAACGGCTGAGCTCCAGCTCCTCATCGAGACAGCCAAGAAGGAGCTTGAATCCCTCGTTCCACCCCTCAGGACCGAAATTCCTCCGACTGCGCCGATTCGGATGCCTCCGCGAGCAACGCATCGGCTTTGAAAAATCGCCTTGGCACGGCCCGCCTCACTATAACGATCGCGCAACGCTCAACGGCCTGAGCGGTGTCTACCCTGATGGTTGGCCGAGGCTGCTGTACCGGCCAACTTCCACGGGGGCGCCGACAAAGAGATCGAAACCCACCGTGTGAGCCAGCAGCAGATGGGGCCGCCCGCGTCGCGTCGCAGCGCCCGGTCGAGGTCGGCGGTTCGGGCCTCAGCTCACCGAGCGGCTGTGCTTCGATGCCGCAGCGAGGTGACTGATGAGCCTCGTTCTCCGGAACGAAGAGCTCGCTGGTGCCGAGGCGGCTCACCTGGAAACGGCATTTCTCAGAGCCAACCCACCGATTCGCGTTCCCCACGCCGGCCGCGTCGGTCCGAAGCCCTAGCCATAGCTAGTGTCCGACGATGAGGAGTAGCGGTCACAGAACGCGGGATCGAAAAATCCGATGAGTGGTCGGTCAGCCACAGGAGATCCGCAGTCCTGCGATCTGCATCGACTTGCTCGCGCTTCGATTTCGGCAAGTTTCAGTCACGGAACTCCACCCCTGGAGGCCGCGGAGTGACTGAGGGTCAGGAGGGCTAATGGAAGAGGCTCGCGGCGGGTCAGGCGATCGTTGACAAAGCCACAGAGATCGTTGGCGCACCCGGTTCCGTTCAACGTCTAGCGCTTACAGCGATGGAACAGCCGACTTCCCGGTCACATTTCCGCCTTCCATATCTCTATAACTTGCGCGCATTTCTTATTGCTTATGTGATCCTGGGCCACTCAGCTCTCAGCTACAGCAACTTCGACAACTGGTACTACCAACAGGCTCCCATCGGTGAGCCGATGCATACTTTCTTTGCCGCTCTCCTTGGGGTGGGTAATTTCTTCGTCCTCGGACTCTTCTTTTTCGTAGCTGGATTGCTGACCCCAGACTCGGCGACTCGGTTGGGGAAAGGCAGCTACTTCAAACGCCGTCTGGTGCAACTCGGTGTTCCAGTCGGCTGCTATTTCATGCTCACTCCGTTCCTCACCTATTGGGGAAAGGCAGTGATGACCGGTCATCCGGGCACCGCCCATTCGTTCATCGTCTACGTTCGCGGGTTCGATACCGGTCCGACATGGTTTTTGCTCGTCCTACTCATCTACACGGGGGCCTACCTACTCATACGGACCGCATTTCCAGCCCAGGGATCCGGTCGTGGTCCGTTCACGCGCCATGATCGTTTGGCTCATCATGACTATTGCGGTGGTCACTTTTTTTGTCCGGTTAGAGTTCCCGCTCGGCCAAGATATCGACCTCGGCATTCATATCTTCCAGTGGCCCGAGTTTGTCGTCCTCTTCGCTACTGGATGTATCGCAGGGGAGCGAAGGTGGTGGTCACACCCTATTGAACCCAATATTCGCCGGATGTGTGGGATATTTGGCGTTCTTGGGTGCGCTGGGTTGGGTGTGCTTGCGGTCGTGTCCTCGGGCGGGCAAAATGCTCAGGTTCTCGAGGGTGGGCTGAGGTGGCAAGCGTTCTTAACGTCCGCAGTAGAGGCCACGATAGCTGTCGGAATAGGCTTTTGGATTTATGGTCTTTTTGAAATTGCGCGGGCAATTGGGATGGGAGATGGTCGTGGATCATCAGTCCCCGCGCGTTCGGAGCATATTTGATTCACACGCCGCTCATCGTCGCCGTCGCGATTGGTATGCATACGTGGCCAATTCCGGAGGGCTTCAAATTCTGTTTGCTGTCGGTTGTCGGAATCGCCGGGTCGTATGGATTGGCCATTCTTAGCCATCGAACGCTGAAGATGATGAGGAATGCTCGAGAGGCTCGCACGGTGACAACGGTCCTTATTTCACCGCACTGGCAGGTGGCGCCTGTGCCGGGGTCACAACACAACGTCGAGGCGGAACGGGGTCGGTGAAACCTTCGGCCGTGTAGAAGTCGTCAAGGCGCCAATGTCGACCCGAAATCCGACGGCCGGCTCCAACCCCACCGGGGTGCGGACGGCAACACCCACATGTCGATTGCTTCGAACCCAGTAGCGCGCTCGGAGGGAATCGAACCCCCAACCTTCTGATCCGTAGTCAGATCGGGCTGAACGTTGTTCTTACCTGGGATTATCCTGGCCAATCTGGAGCGAAACGGGCCGAGTTAGATGCTGTCCGAAAGGACCTTTTCGGTCTCGCCGTTGGTGTCGGTTGGTCGCCCACGGCTCCGGTCGGTGAAGTTTCGCTGACATTGCCGCGGCCGGGCCGGGCCTCGACAGCGGGCTGGTGCCGTCGTCCCGTCGACCTTTTTTCGGTCAGCGAAAGGTGTATTTGACGCATCCAGTGGTAGATCACAAAGGTCGCTGTTGCCACAAGGGTGACGCAGCCGACGATCCAGAGGGTGATAGCCAGCCCTAGCCAGCCATAGACCACAGGCCAACGTCGTGTGTCGATGCGATGAATCGGAACTCCGGCAAGTCGTGCATGACCGACCCCTCTCGGATCGACCAGCCTGCCTGCCTAAGCTGATTTCCGTTAACAGTAGCAGCGCTCGAATCGAGCTGCCCTTAGGGAATCTGAGCCTCGTGGACCGTGTGTAATCAGCCCTTGAGTACCACTGGAACTCACTCCGTGTGGCTGATCCTCGACGAAGTCAGGGGGTCGTTGCAACGACTTCTCTCATTTTCTCCAATGGTGTCATCCAGCCGAGGGTCTCGCGAGGTCGCTCGTTGAGCTGACGAGCGACACGGTTGAGCTCTGCCTGTGAGTGCACCGAAAGGTCGGTTCCCTTCGGGAAGTACTGACGCAGCAGTCCGTTGGTGTTTTCATTCGATCCGCGCTGCCAAGGACTGTGGGGGTCACAGAAGTAGACCTGCACGCCCGTTGCGATCGTGAACTCGCGATGCAGCGCCATCTCGTTGCCCTGGTCCCAGGTGACTGATCGCCGCAGCTCGGCCGGCAGCGTCTTGATCCGGGTGGTCATCGCTCGACGGACCTCGTCGGCGGTCCGGTTCCCGAGCTTGAGCAGCAGGACGAACCGGGTCTGGCGCTCAACCAGCGTGCCGATGGCGCTGGCCTTGGAGCCCACGATGAGGTCGCCCTCCCAGTGGCCCGGGACGGCTCGGTCTTCGATTTCTGCCGGTCGCTCCGAGATGAGCACCATGTCGGGGATCCGGCTCCCACGCCGAACCGCGCTGCGGGCCTTGGGCCGGCGTATCGCCCGACCGCTCCGGAGGGCCTGGTGGAGCTCGGCTCGCAGCGCCCCTCGGCCCTGGACGTAAAGGGCCTGGTAGATCGTCTCATGCGACACGCGCAACTCCGGGTCCATGGGGTGCGTCCTCGCCAACCACTGCGAGATCTGGCGCGGTGAGAACCGTTTCTCCAAGAGCCGCTCCACCTCGCGTCGCAGCCTCGGGCATGCCGTGAGCTTGGCCGGTTTCGGGCGGCTGGCGAGTCGCCAGGCTTGCCGGTCGGCCCGGGCCGCTCGGTAGTTGGCCCGGCCACCGTTGTGGGCGACCTCGCGCGAGATCGTGGACGGCGCCCGCCCGAGCCGTGTCGCGATCTCCCTCAGCGAGGCGCCCTCGGCGAGGCCCCTCGAGATCTCCTCGCGCTCTTCGAGCGCCAGCACCCGTTCCGAGCGCAGCCGGGGCTTCGGTCGCACACCGCCGGTCAGGGCTTCAATTGCTCGAACTGTGTCAACACTCATGCCGAGG
Source organism: uncultured Acidobacteriaceae bacterium (assembly GCA_963732165.1). Lineage (GTDB taxonomy): Bacteria > Acidobacteriota > Terriglobia > Terriglobales > Acidobacteriaceae > Telmatobacter. The sequence continues at coordinate 189,714 of CAVSYM010000014.1, read as the reverse complement.
GATCTTGCGACGGCGGGGCAATCCAGGCCAGCGCCGAGCAACTCCCACACCCGGTTCCTTTTGGGCTCGTCCAAGGCTTCTCCTTCGTCAGGAGAGAGCCGTTGCGATCACCCCTTGAATCCGCCCTCCATCAGCCACACCTCGGCGGGTATTCGCTCCAACGCCTACGACAGAGGGCCTGCACCGAAAATGCTTTGGCTTCCACTGCTACAGACGGCCACCTGCTGGTTGTCGGCGACAAGATCCGAAACGACGACGTCCCCACTGTCGGCGAACATAATGTGCGCTGAGGCAGGGACAAAGTCCGGTGTTGGACGATGGGCACCGGCGAAGCTCGCATCATCCGGCCACCACATGGCGAGGTAGGCAAGGCCAATGGGTGGTGCGACGTTTCCGGGCGGAATGGTGCCACCGGCGGTCAGCGGCACCGGACTGATCGTCGAGGTTGCGCTCATCTGGGAAACACCTGAGCCATTTGTAAGGTCGATCTCAACCGGGCTCTCCAAGGTGCAGGGTTCGGACGATGTGTCGGCTATCCAAAATGCGGCAACCAAGTGCTGGGTGGCACCCTGAATACCCTTGAACTCCACTTGTTCGCTCGATGATCGCTTCCGACTGGGCCAGGTTCGACGAAACCCGATCGCTTCGATCAGGAGGAGCGGTGAACGCCCCCAATGCACACACGCGAAGCCTCCCGAGGGTTACGACAGGCACCGCCGGGGTCTGGGGCGGAAGCGATAGTTAGATCTCCGGCAGAAGACCTGGTCATCGGCGATCTCGCCCATCATCCGCAATACAGTGACGGTTCCCCGTATTCAGGTGACGGCCTTGTGACAGTGCCCGGCGAAGCGGAACCTGTCAACAAAAATGAGACACCGGTTGCAGTCTTCCCTCAGACGGCGATGGGCGCCTCCTCGGGTCGGTTGATCCAAAAGGCATCGGGGATCCGGGGTGCTTGGGGCGGGGTCCGGAATCGGTCCGGTCGTGCTGCGTAGGCGGCGTCGAGGACGCCCTGGCGTTTCTCCCGGACCACGTCAGCCAGACCGAAGTGGACGTCGGCGGGGGTGTGCAGCCCGATGCCCGAGTGCCGGTGTTCGTTGTTGTAGTGCTCGAAGAACACTTCGCAGAAGGCCCGGGCCGTGGCGATGTTGGCGAAGCGCTTCGGGAAGGTGGGCGAGTACTTGAGCGTCTTGAACTGGGACTCCGAGTAGGGGTTGTCGTTGGACTGGTGCGGGCGCGAGTGGCTCTGGAGGACACCGAGATCGGCCAGCAGCTGGCTGACCGTGCGCGAGGTCATCGAGATCCCCGATCGGCATGCAGCGTGAGCTGCCCTGCGTCGACATGGTGCCGGTAGAGGGCGTCCGCGATCAGCTGCTCGGCCAAGACGGCCGACTCCCGGGGCGCCACCAGCCACCCGACCACGTAGCGGCTGTAGACGTCGAGGATCGTGTAGAGCTGGAACCACGTCCACTTGTAAGGGCCGGCCAGCCTGGTGATGTCCCAGCTCCACACCTCGTTGGGCCGTGTGGCCACCAGCTCGGGCTTGATGAGGGCCGGCCGCCGGGCCTGGGCCCGGCGTTCTCTCACTTGGGCTCGGGCCCGCAGCAGGCGGTACATGGTCGAGACCGAAGCCAGGTACACCCCCTCGTCCAAGAGCGTCGCCCACACCTGGGCCGGGGCCCGGTCACAGAAACGCTCCGAGTTCAAGGTCGAAACCACCGCCTCGGCCTCGGCCGGTGCCAGCGCCCGGTGCGAGCGTCGTGGGGCCGGGGGGCCGTAGACCGGCGGGCGCTTGGCTCGGTAGTGGCTCGCGCGTGACCGGCCCATGACCGCACAGGCCCGGCGCCGCCCGACCATGGGAGCGAGCTCGTCGACCGCCGCGTCGAGCACGGCGGTGACTACGTGTCGGAGGTCGCGCTCTTCGAGATCTCCTCCAAGAGCGCGTGCCAGCTTCCTTTTCACGCCTTCCCGCGCCGCCCCACATTTTTGTGACGTAATTAGGGTTCTTCGCCTATAGTGTTGTGCACCACACTCAGTCGAAGTTTTTTGGGGAGGGAACGATGGGGATTCTGCAGGGATTGCCGGATATCATTACAGCCGTCGGGGGCCTGGGGACCGCGGCATTCGGGCTGGTCGACTCCACCAAGGTCTTCTGGGGCGGCGTCAACCGCATCGGTTTCAAGAGAATCAAGACATCGGTGAAAAAGCTTACACCGAAATTGACCGTAGGCCTCAGTCAGGAACAGATTCTGGGCACTCTGCGCGGCAACTGGTATAACGGCACCGCGCTCCCTGACCAGAAGGCGATTGCAAAATCGCTGATCAAACAGGGCCTGAACCCCGACAACGCTGAAGAGCTTGCCTTGCTGGCCGGGTTGGACAAAGTTGTGCTCGGATCGGTTGCGACAAAGATCAAGGCGGGCACGGGGCTGTTGCCGGCTGAAAGCGACGTGTATTCGCGATTCGACTTCGTGCTCACCGCGATGCTCGACGAGGCCTATCAGATCGCCGATCAGGCGTACACCAACTGGACGCGTGTCTGGGCCTTGTTTTTTGCTGTTGTGCTGGCCTTTGTGGGCGGCGCGATTCTGCATGAGAACACGATGGCCCACGCCGCCGCGAACGTTGCGAAGGAGGCCTATCTCGGTTCCCTCGATATGAAGATTGCGCTGGTTGCCGGTCTTCTTGCCACGCCGCTGGCCCCCATTGCTAAAGATCTGTCGAGCGCGCTTGCGGCAGCCGTTAATACCATGCAAGTCATCAGGAAGTAGCGCCATGACCAGATTCCTCGATGTAAGGCTCCAACCCGTGGGCGGCGCGGTGGCGCATCAGGTCGCCCTGTTTTCCGGTACCAGCATCGACAACTATACCGGCGTTACCCTGCCCGATTTCAAGAACTTTATCCAGGGTCAGCACGTGTTGATCGGCGCGCATGGCTTTAACGTGGACCGTGCAGACGGAGTCTCTTCTCTTTCCGGCTGGGAGGGGCTGCTCCAGCTTCCACAGTCTTCGGTTTTCGCCGGGCTGCTGTGGCCGGGCGACTCCATCTGGGCGCACGGCCTCGACTATCCGTCCGAAGCCAGCGTTGCCGACCAGGCAGGTCAGCTCATCGGGTCTTACATTGAAACTAACTTCGCAGCCGCCGCCAGCATCTCGTTCGTCTCGCACAGCCTTGGCGCGCGCGTGGTGCTCGCTGCCATCTCGAATATGCAGCGCCGCGTTCGGCGGCTCACTCTTATGGCTGGAGCCATTGACAACGATTGCTTAACCAATGAGTACGGCACAGTGCCGGACACGGTCGACTCCATCTCGTTGCTGGCGTCTAACGGCGATACGGTGCTCTCCGAGCTTTTTCCGCTGGGCAACTTCTTCGCCGGCATACTGGACGAAGGGCATCCCTGGGTAAGGTCGGCGCTGGGCCATCGCGGTCCCGCCGGTACTGCTCCGGCCAACTTCGAGCCGCCATACCAGATTCCCGATGGCTGGAGCTACAATCATGGCGACTATCTGAAGGTTATTCCGCCGGCGCCTCCGAAGCTTGCGATTCCAACCGACGTTCCCGGCGTTCAATCGGGCCCACCCGCCGCGCTTCTCGATCCGCAGGGGAACCCGCTTCCGAATTGGAAGGCCGCCTTTTCGTCAGCTTTTGCGTCTACGCGGTTCCGGTAGAGCGAGCATCAGGCGGTCCTTTAACCGGGCAAACGCATTTCAGGAGATGAGAAGGATTTGTTTTGAAAGGGCACGGCTTCAGCCGTGCCGTAAAAAACTACCAGGAAAATGCCTGGCCTTTAGGCCCTGAGGGACGGGGTTAGGCCAAGAAATACATCCCTCAGCGGCTAAAGCCGTGGCCGTTTTTGACCGATCCGTCGGCACGGCTGAAGCCGTGCCCTTTCAAAGCCGCCACTGTTCGTGATCCTAAATCCAAATGCGATTGCCCTGGGCATTTGCGCAACCCACCCGCCGCACACGTGGGCAACCGTGTAACAATCGCAATTGTCTCAATCGATTTGTTCGCCCGGCCCTTTCTTTATGTTGAACCGCAGAAAATTCCTTCGCAACGGAAGCCTCACAGCAGGCGCTCTGGCAATGCATCCATCCTTGGGGGCGTTCGCCGAGCCCACAGCCGCCAAGCCGGACTACACACTCGACATCGCCCCCACCAATCTCGAAATCGCTCCCGGCATCACTGTCAAAACCATCGCCTATAACGGCCAGGTTCCGGGGCCGATTCTGCGCTTGCGCGAAGGCGTGCCAGTCTCCATCGACGTGACCAATTCCAGCCCCCACGAAGATATCGTGCACTGGCATGGCCTCGCCATCGATTCACTCAACGACGGCGCCAGCGAAGAAGGCTCGCCCATGATTCCCGTCGGCGGCCATCTGCGCTACACCTATACTCCGCGGCCGTCGGGCACGCGGTGGTACCACACGCACGCCGGAGCCGGCTCCGACCTTACAAAAGGCACCTACAGCGGCCAGTTCGGCTTTCTCATGGTTGAAGGCAAAGAAAACCCCGGCAGCTTCGATCAGGAGATTTTTCTCGCGATCCATCACTGGGAGCCCGGCTTTGTGGCCATGGCCGAGACCATGCGCGCCGAGTCATCGAATCGCCCACTCACCACCGGCTCCGATGTCGGCTACAAGTACGCCACCATCAATCAGCATATGCTGGGCGCGGGCGAACCGATCCGCGTCAAGCAGGGCGAGCGCGTGCTGCTGCACCTGCTCAATGCCAGCGCGACTGAGAACGCAGTGCTGGCGCTGCCCAACCACACCTTCAAAGTTATCGCCATGGACGGCAACCCGGTGCCGAATCCCACAGCCGTGCCGGTGCTTTCCCTCGGCGTCGCCGAACGCATCGACGCCATTGTCGAGATGAACTCTCCCGGCGTCTGGATCCTCGGCTCAACGCTCGAACCCGCGCGCAAAATGGGTCTGGGGATTGCGGTGGAATACACCGGGCAGACTGGTTCGCCCGCATGGATCGATCCAACTTCCTTCGCTGCCGACTACGCGCAGTTTGCCGCTCCGCCCGCATCCAACGCTCCCGCACCCGACGAGACCGTCACTCTTACCTTCCACGATGTTGGCCAAAAGAATGGCTCGCAATTCGATACCTGGACCATCAACAACAAGTCATGGCCTGACGTCGACCCCATCAATCTTCACAAGGGCAAGCGCTACCGCCTCGTGTTTCGCAATGGCAGCGGCGACCAGCATCCCGTCCATCTCCATCGCCACACTTTTGAAGTGACAAAGATCGGTCAAACCCAGATGAGCGGTCTGCACAAGGACGTCGTCAACATCATGCCGCTCCAGACCGTCAACGTCGATTTCACCGCCGACAACCCCGGCGACACGCTCTTCCACTGCCACCAGCAACTGCACATGGACTTCGGGTTCATGACCATCCTCAAGTACATTTGACACACAGCCCACAAAGAGCACGGAGCAGGGAATTGAACGAGCAGCGATTCGGGATTGGAAGGTCCAACAAATACGCTTTGGTATCAGTCCTTCACCGGCGTCTCCGACCCGCGATGGATGAAACATTGGGGTGCCCCATCCATCGAGCGCCTTTTGCTCGATGGGTGGGATACCACGAAGTTCAAGTTGCAAGCAGCCGGTTTTGTTTCTTATCAGCAATTATCTCGGCCGCACTCTGCGCCGGCTCGGCGGCCGCGCAAGATGTAAGCTGGCCGGCATACGGCGGCGAAAACGGCGATCATTATTCGCGCCTCACGCAAATCAATCGCGCCAACGTGCACGGCCTGCGCAAGGCGTGGACCTTCGACACTGGCGAGAAGGGAAACATGGAGGCCAACCCGATCGTCATCGGTTCAACCCTCTACGCTCTTACGCCCAGCGCAAAAGTTTTCGCCCTCGACGCGGCGACCGGAAAGCTCAAGTGGAAGTTCGATTCGGGCATCGCTTCTACGCAGTTTGACCGCGGCGTTACTTACTGGACCGACGGCAAAGATGAGCGCATCTTCGCCGGTGTGATGAACTTTCTCTATTGCCTCGATGCCAAAACCGGCAAGCCTATCCCGTCCTTCGGCGAGAACGGCCGCATCGATTTGCGCAAAGGCTTGCGCGAGCCGTGGCAGGAACAATCCGTCGTGCTCACCACGCCGGGTTCCATCTACAAAGACATGATCATTGTCGGCGGCCGCAATCCCGAGACTCATCCCGCGCCGCCTGGCGATATTCGCGCCTTCGACGTGCATACCGGCGTCCTGCGCTGGGATTTTCACACCATTCCCCGGCCAGGCGAGCCCGGATACAATACCTGGCCACCCGATGCGTGGAAGACCGCGGGCGCAGCCAACAACTGGTGCGGCGTGACGATCGATACTCAACGTGGCATTGTCTACGCGCCCACCGGTTCCGCGGTCATGGATTTCTATGGCGCCGACCGCATAGGCGACGATCTCTATGCCAACACCATCCTCGCGCTCGATGCGAATACCGGCAAGCTTCTGTGGCACTTCCAGGGAGTCCATCACGATATCTGGGACCGCGATTTCCCGGCAGCTCCGGCTTTCTATACCGTCAAGAAAGACGGTCAGACCATTCCGGCTCTCGCACAGATCACAAAGCAGTCTTACATCTATCTCTTCAATCGCGTCACCGGCCAGCCGCTCTTCCCGATTCACGAACACCCATTTCCGTCCAGTACCGTTCCCGGCGAGAAAGCCGCGCCCACCCAGCCCGTCCCCGATTGGCCCCTTCCGTTTGGCCGCCAGCAACTCACCGCCGACATGCTCACCAACCGCACCCCTGAGATGCATGCATGGGCGGAGAAAGAGTTCAGCACATTTCGCAGCAACGGCCAGTTCGTTCCCCTGGCAGTCGGCCAGCAGACAGTCGTCTTTCCAGGGTTCGACGGCGGCGGCGAGTGGAACGGCCCGGCCATCGATCCGGTCAGCGATACACTCTTCGTCGGGTCGACCGAGATGGCGAATCTCGGCGGCCTCGACCCCGTCACGACAGGCGGCAGCCCCGGCCAGCAGATCTACCAGCAGCAGTGTGCCTTCTGTCACGGAGTGAACCGCGCCGGCTCGCCGCCCGCGTTCCCGTCGCTCGTCGACGTCGAGATGCGCTTGACAACTGAAAAAATCACCGCCAACATTCGCACTGGTACCGGCCGCATGCCGTCGTTCCCGAACCTCGACGACCAAAAGATCGCGGCCCTGCTCGACTACCTGCGCACCCCTGTCGATGCCGCCAACACCAAGGAGATGTCTGCGGTGCCCGCCGCTTCAGCCCAAGGGCCGGCGGACGCCGCGGGCGCGCAAGTATATGCGGACCGCTGCGCCATCTGTCATGGCGATCACGAGGAGGGAATCCCGCCCGACTTTCCCATGCTCACCGGCATCGGCAGTCGCATGACGGTAGCGCAGTTGCGCGCCCTCATCCACGACGGCAAGGGCCGCATGCCGCCCATGACCGACATCCCAGCCGTCGATATCGCCTCCCTGATGCGGTTTCTTGGCATGGGCGTTGCTGCCGCACCGGCGGCCGATTCCAAACCCGATTACGTATTCACCGGCTACCGGAAGTTCCTCGATCCCGATGGCTACCCTGCCATTGCGCCGCCGTGGGGAACGCTCAATGCCATCGACCTGAAGACCGGCAAATATCTCTGGAAAATACCCCTGGGCGAGTACCCCGACCTGGCTGCAAAGGGGATGAAGAACACCGGCTCGGAGCTCTACGGCGGGCCCATTGTCACCGCCGGGGGCGTGCTTTTCATCGGAGCGACAGTCTACGATCACATGTTCCATGCCTTCGACACCCGCACGGGCAAGCTTCTGTGGGACACCGATCTCGGTTACGCGGGCATAGCTACTCCGTCAACGTATATGGTTCACGGCAGGCAGTTTGTGGTGATTGCGGCCAGCGGAGGGCGCGACCCCAAGGGCCCGGTCGGCGGACAATACGAGGCCTTCGCTCTGCCGCGCTAATAGGACCTAGGGTTCAAGTACGGCGTAGTGCTCCTGGTGGTCGATGAAGACGCGCCGAAAGAGCCCGGTCGGCAGCAGTCCGTCGAATTCTGTTGGATGCGAGTCACCCTGGCCGCTTGCCGCCGATAGAAAAGTCACGCCGGAGAGCGTCGCGCCGCCGATCCTCACGTTCTGAGGCGGCAAAGCGAAGTAAGACTGTTTCCCTCCATTGGAGCCCCCGACCGCAAAAGCCGTGCTGGCGATTGTTCCCACCGCAAGGAACGCAGACGGCGAGTAAAGCAGTGGGACGTTGGCGCCCGAGTCAAGCGCCAGCCGCACAGGCCGTTTTCCATCGCTGAATCGGGATGCCACGACTAGCGGAGCAGGCAGCGACAAGCCATTCGCCGGCTCATTCGTCGGCAACAACTCACTGTGCTCACCCTTCACATGGGTGCGCATTGTGCCCGTGCCGTCCAGGCAAAGCTGCTTATGGTCGTTGTCGATCAGCACGTCGAACTTCTCAAGGAAGTCTTCGCCCAGAATTCCCACAACGCCGGAATGGATATTGCCAAGGTTGAAAACCAGAACCCTGAATCCGGCTACGGTATGCGTCCCTACTTCGATCAGATTGATCGGAACAACGGATGCTGACTCATGGAAGCCCGTTCCTGCAATGGTGGCCGCTCCCCCGGTGGCAAGGTGAAGCTGAGCGGCAAGGGTGGGATCAATGGTTGTGATCTGCGCGCCGGTATCCAGAAGAAAGTTGTAGGGACCGGAGCCATTGATTGAAACGGGCAGAACAATCTGCTGGCCGTTGACGATGTGGAAGGGTAAACTGGCCACATTCCCTGGGCAATGCGATTCAGCTTGTAGCGAGTGAATGGTTGATATTGCGATTGCGATGGCTGCGAACCACTTGAAACTTGTCATTGTGAGAGCTCCTTAGCCGGGCTGGCTAAGGGCACTCTGCGGGCGTGGCTCTACATGGTCATGGCGGACTCCTGATCAGTTTCTCGAAGCCGTTGATCTCTTCCTGGATGCGGATGATGGAGTTATGATGGCGGGTAAGTCTTTTATTTTCAGATTCGCCGAGGTTGAGGTTCGCGAGAAGGAGTTTTCGATTGTCAAGGCGGGCGAGGTCTTGGCGGTCGAGCCCAAAGCCTTTCGCGTCCTGCTGGTCCTGCTGCGCAGCCAGGGAAAACTGATTGGGAAGGAAGAACTGCTGAACGCGGTCTGGGGCGACGCCGCGGTTACAGACAATTCGCTGGCGCGCAGCATTGCGCTGCTGCGCCGGCTGCTCGGCGATGAAGCCCGAAGCCCGCGATTTATTGAAACTGTGTCGACAGTCGGGTACAGGTTTATCTGTCCGGTTGAAGTTGCAGAAGATCTGGACGATGTGCGCACGCTCGATGACGCGTCGGATGAAGCGAACGGCCTGGCCGCCGGGAGTGCCCCGGCCAGACCACAGACAGCTCAAAAGATACGGTTTCGCCGACTCTGGATTTGGCCGTTAGGTACTGCGATGGTGCTCGTTCTCGCGTGGTACCTGCGTCCGGCGCTGCCACCGCCCGAGGTCATAGGAACAAAGCAACTGACGCACGACAAGGGGCCGAAATCCCAGCAATATGTCTTGCTCCCGCTGCTCAGCGACGGCTCGCGCATCTATTTTTCCGAAACGCCTTCCACCCTCTGGGACCTATATCAGGTGTCCACCGAAGGCGGCGATGCGGTGCCCGTGCGGCCCCCGATTCCGTCAGGTTGGCTACTCGGGATATCGCCGACGCAGGCGGAACTGCTGATTGCAGAAGGTGGCGGCCCCCTGTGGACCGTCGCGGTGCCCGGCGGCCAGCCGCACCGCATCGGGAACCTGACGGCTTATGACGCCACGTGGTCGCCCGACGGGTCGAAGCTATACTTCTGCTTGAAAGGCTCAATCTACTCCGCGGCGCCCGACGGCAGCGATGCGCACAAGTTACTGACCTTCGACAAAGGCGATCCGGAGTGGATGCGCTTCTCACCGGACGGGCGCGTGCTGCGGTTTACGCTCGCCGCTGGTTCCGACAATTTCATCACGTCAATATGGGAAGCGCAAGCCGATGGAAGCCACCTGCATCAACTGCTGCCGGGCTTTACCAATCCGGCCAGCGACTGCTGCGGGAGCTGGACCCCGGACGGCAAGTATTTCGTTTTCCAGGCCACGCAAGACGGGACCCCAGCGCTGTGGGCCATGCGCGAGGGCGGCGAATTGTGGCACAAGGTGAGCCATGCGCCGGTGCGGCTGACGCAGGGAGTGATGGGCGCGTACCTTCCGCTGCCGGGCAAGGACGGCAAACTCTATTTTGTCGGCACTATTCCTCGTGGCGAGCTGACGCGCTACTATCCGAAGACCCGCTCACTCTCGCCGTTTCTTGGGGTAATCTCCGCCGGCACGCTGACTTTCTCGAAGGATGGGAAACACCTCGTTTTCGTGTCCTATCCGGACGGTGTTCTGTGGTACGGCAACAGCGACGGCAGCGGCCTCCGTCAGCTCACGTTCCCGCCCCTGCAGGCCGAGGGGCCGCGTCTCTCGCCGGACGGTTCGCAGATTGCGTTTACGGCCAATATGCCGGGCAAGACGGAGCAGACTTACATCATCCCTGTCGGTGGAGGCGACCCCGGGGCGATTACCTCGGGAAACCAGGAAAGCAATGATCCGACCTGGTCGCCATCCGGGGATGCCCTGCTCTACGGGCCGTCGCTTAACGACGCGGCGAACGGACCAACCGCGCTGCACATCGTGAACCTGAAGACGCGCGTTGTCACAGCGGTCCCCGGCTCCAACGGTCTTTTCTCGCCGCGCTGGTCGCCCGATGGGCGCTATCTGCTCGCTCTGACGCCGATACCATACCGGCTGAAGCTCTACGATATGAGCCTGCACACCTGGCAGGATCTGACCGGGGAAATCGGGGTGAGTTATCCCGAGTGGACGCCGGACAGCAAGTGCGTCGTCTTCGGTTTCTCCAAAGGCACGGCCAAATGGGAAGGGCGCGTCTGCCTGGCGGACCGGAAGATCCAGCCGATCGCCGACATGGACGCTAACGGAAAACTGGTGAACGATATTGGGTCCTATGGGTGGACGGGCCTTGCGCCCGACGGCTCCATCCTCGCGCTGCGCGACATCGGCACGCAGGAAATCTATGCGCTCGACGTGAAGTGGCCGTAGACCACGCACGGACGAAGTCAGGTTTTGCACCAGGAAGCTAGTCCTTATCTCTTGGACAACTTTCACTTTGGCGGGACGTGGGGCTGGATGGGGCTCGATCCAACCGATGCGCCGCTGCTGCTTCGCGATATTAGTGGCGACGATATCTACGCGCTGACGCTGGAAGCAAAATAGATTCTCTGTCCATTCATTAAAATATCTTCGTAATTTGTTCGCCTATCCTATAAATCTGCGCTATAGTTGCTCTGCAACGCAGGAGGTTGCTGAATGGACTATCAAAAAGATCTCATTGCCGAATATGACCGCGAAATTGATCGCACCCGCAAAATGCTCGAAGCCATTCCGTCCGACGTCGACTGGAACTTTAAACCGCACGAGAAATCGATGAACCTTGGCCGCCTGGCCGGCCACATCAGCGATTTTTCGGGTGACTGGGCCGTGCACTCGCTCACCCTCGACAAGCTTGAGTTTGCCGCCGACCACAAGTGGGACCCCTACGTCGCCACAACCAAAGAAGACCTGATGAAGAAATTCAATGAGAAGCTGCCCGAGGCCAAGGCCGCCCTTGAAGCCACCACGGGCGACACGTGGGACCAGCACTGGCAGTTCATCTTTGGCGGCCAGGTCTGGATCGACCAGCCACGCCACCAGGTTTTCCGCGAACTGGTCCTCAGCCACATGATTCATCACCGCGCCCAGCTGGGCGTCTATCTCCGCATCCTCGGCGCAAAAATCCCTGGAATGTACGGCCCATCGGCCGACGAGATGTGAGAACGGTAAGGAATAGGGAATAGGGAGTAGGGTGGGGCTGTCGACCGCAGGTCGACAGCCCCGCTTGCAGTCAACCCGCCGTGCCCCATCCTAAACGCGTCCTTTGCGTTTAAGGTGGGATAGCACGAAACTTAATCGGCTCCTGTTTCGTTCCCTTTTTGAAATCGGCCGGCAAACCCGCTACCATGACTCTAAGTCTCAGGAAGGGACGGCAAATGGGACAGCTGGATCGCATCACCCACAATCCCGGCGTCATGGGCGGAAAAGCCTGTATTCGCGGAATGCGCGTAACTGTCGGCATGATCGTGGGTCAGATAGGCGCGGGCCGCACCGTTGATGAGATTCTCGTCGAATACCCCTATCTGGAACGCGAAGACGTGCTACAGGCCCTCCGCTATGCCGCATGGCTTGCTGAAGAGCGCGAGGTCGTACTGGCCACGGGATGAAGCTGCTCGTGGATATGAATCTGTCGCCCGAATGGGTGAGTCAGCTTACAGGTGCCGGCATTGAAGCGGTCCATTGGTCGTCGCTGGGGAAAGCCAGCGCCCCAGACACTGAGCTCATGGCATATGCTCGGGCCAATGGCTATGTGGTCCTCACCCAGTATCTCGATTTCAGCGCGATTCTCGCAGCAACCAACGGCGACAAACCGAGCGTTGCACAAATCCGATCCGGCGATCTTAGCTGGAACGCTATCGGCAAACACGTGGTTGCAGCTCTTTTGCAAGCGGAAGTCGATCTCGATGAAGGTGCCCTGCTCACCATCGATCCAAAGCGCGTCCGGTTGCGCTTGCTCCCCTTATGGACGGACCGTTGATCTACCCTTACCCCATGTCCTTCGCATTCCCGAAGATCTACCCAATTCTCGACTCTTCCGTCATTCCGTCTTCAAACCGCGCCGGGTTCCTCCACCGCCTCGGATCTGAACTCGCCGCCGTCGGAGTCACCCTTCTCGAGTACCGCAACAAGACCGGCTCCGACGCCGAAATCCTCTCCGACGCTGCCATTCTCCGCGCTGCACTGCCCGGTCCAAACATAAAGTTGATTCTCGATGATCGCGCCGATCTGGTTGAACAGGCAGAATTTGATGGCGTCCACGTCGATGCCGGCGACCTCTCTGCCGCTGATGCGCGCAAGCTCCTCGGTCCCGATCGAATCATCGGCGCATTCGGCGGAAGCACCAACTTCCTTTCCGGCGCACTCGACGGCCCGGCCGACTACCTCGCCATCGGACCAGTCTTCACCACCACCACCAAGCAGACCTCGACTCCTCCCATCGGCTCGGAGGGCGTTCGCCACATGCGTGAAGCCGCCGGATCCACTCGCATCCTGACCGCTGCCGGAGGTGTAACCCTGGCATCCTCGCCTTCGATTCTCGCCGCAGGGGCCACAACCGTCGCCGTCTCCGCGGCTATTTTTCGCACTTCAAACCCCGCAGCCGAATTCCGCCGCTGGCTCAACGAGCTTGGCTGATTTGCCTTCCAACTGTCTCAGATCGAGTCATAACTGCCTCAAAACGAGACACAAAATGAGAAACCCCAAGACAAACCGAGCCAAATCATTTAAAACTCTCTTCAAGTGCTGACCCCGGACAAAACCCCCGCCTCAGATTCGAATGCGACAACCCAGCCCACAAAGCTGGTGCAGAGCCTCGGCCTCTTCAGTTCCACGGCTTTGGTTATCGGCTCGATGATTGGGTCCGGCATTTACATTGTGGATGCCGATATCGCTCGCGGCACCGACTCACCGGCGCTCTACCTCGGCGCATGGCTGGTCACCGCCGTCATGACTCTGATCGGCGCCCTCAGCTATGGCGAACTGGCTGCCATGATGCCCAGGGCCGGTGGTCAATATATCTATCTCCGCGAGTCTCTCGGCCCCTTGTGGGGTTTTCTCTTTGGATGGACGCTCTTCCTCGTCATCCAAACGGGCACCATCGCCGCCGTTTGTGTGGCTTTCGGCAAATTCCTCGGCGTATTCTTTCCCTCGGTCTCGACCACACACTGGCTGTGGCACATCGCCCACGTTCCTTCCATTCGCGTGGGGCCCATGGTTCTGGGCAACATGGAGATTGGCGTCAACACCGCCAATATTGCCGGCATTGCAATCGTAGTTTTCCTCGCCATCATCAACATATTCGGCGTACGGCTCGGCGCGCTAATCCAGAACGTGTTCACCTCGGCCAAGGCAATTTCTCTCGCCGCGCTCATCCTGGTGGCTTTCACCGTGGGCGTCAACGCTTCAGCCTGGCAGGCGAACTTCGGCGTGGGCTTCAGCCAGTTCTGGCAGAACGCCGGCTGGCACTCGCAGCATCCGGTGCAGGTGGGCGTGGGCGGGCCCATCGCCCTGGTCAACATCTTCGTGATTCTCGCGGTCGTGCAGGTCGGCTCGCTCTTTTCCGCCGACGCCTGGAATAACGTTACGTTTACGGCCGGCGAGGTCAAGAACCCTAAACGCAATCTGCCGCTCTCTCTCATTCTCGGCACAGGCTTCGTGCTCACTGTCTATTTCTTCGTCTCGTTGGCCTATCTTGTCGTGCTTCCGCTCCACGGCAACCCAAACGGCGTAACCGCGCTGGCTCGCGGAATTCAGCACGCGTCAGAGGATCGCGTCGCCACGGCTGCGCTCGGAGAGGTATTCCACTCCGGCGGAGCAATGCTCATGGCCGGCGCAATTCTCATCTCTACATTTGGCTGCGCCAATGGATTGACCCTCGCCGGCGCCCGCGTCTACTACGCCATGAGCCAGGACGGCCTCTTTTTCAAAGGTGTGGGCAAGCTGCACCCGAAATACAAAACACCCGTCGCCGGCCTGCTCATTCAGGGTGCGTGGACAGTGGTCCTCTGCGTTTCGGGCTCTTACAGTCAGTTACTCGACTACATCATTTTTGCCGAACTGGTTTTCTACATCCTCACCATCTCCGGGCTCTTCGTTCTGCGCGTCAAGCAGCCCAACACGCCGCGGCCTTACAAGGCACTCGGTTATCCGTTTTTGCCTGCGCTTTATATCGTCATGGCTATCTGGATCTGTGTCGTATTATTGCGTTACAAACCGCAATACACCTGGCCGGGCCTGGTGCTGGTTCTGCTCGGAATTCCTGTTTACTTGCTCTGGTCACGCCGGCCGGCGCAAGCATCGACTCCGGAATCGCGCGCATGAGCAAGAATCGGCGCGTGTCTCAGGAAACTGCTCGGAGCAATTCAATCTTCGTGACGTAATCGTCCTGGGAGGGATTCCATGACCAGCAAGCTTTTTGCCACCAAGCCAATCGGCACCATCATGGCTGAAGCTGAGGGAGGAGGCGAGCACGAGCTGAAGCGCGCACTCGGCCCAATTAACCTGATCACCCTCGGCATTGGCGCAATTATCGGCGCGGGCATCTTTGTGCTCACGGGCACCGCCGCGGCGCAGTTTGCCGGACCCGCCATCGTAATTTCCTACGTCATCGCGGGCATAGGGTGCGTCTTTGCCGGATTGTGCTACGCCGAATTTGCGTCCATGATGCCTATCGCCGGCAGCGCCTACACCTACGGCTACGCCACCATGGGCGAGTTGGTTGCCTGGATCATCGGATGGGCCTTGGTTCTCGAATACGCCTTTGGCGCGGCCACAGTCGCCGTCGGCTGGAGCGGCTTTGTAAACAACCTGGTGAGCTTCTTCGGCACTCAGCTTCCATTCAATCCCGCGCCTTCGGTCTCGCTGGTGCTTTTTGGCCACACGTTGTCAGCCCAGGTCGACATCTTTGCAATGGCGGCCTTATTTGTCATCACCATCATTCTCGTCGTAGGCGTGCGCGAGTCGGCCAACTTCACCAGCGCCGCAGTCATGATCAAGGTCTCGGTGGTGCTGATCTTCATCGGCCTTGCCATTGCCTTTGCCTTCGGCCACTGGCAGCACATGCTCATCAACTGGCACCCATTCATCCCCAAAAATACCGGGCACTTCGGCCAATATGGCTGGTCGGGCATCATGCGTGGCGCGGGCGTAGTCTTCTTCGCCTACATAGGTTTCGACGCCGTCTCCACCGCGGCGCAAGAGGCCCGGAACCCGCAAAAAGACATGCCCTTCGGCATCCTGGGTTCGCTGGTCATCTGCACCGTCCTGTACATTTTCGTTGCCGGCTTGCTGACCGGCGTCAAGCCCTTCTCAACCCTCAATGTGGCTGCCCCGGTGGCCGATGCAGCGGCGGAGATCGGCGTACGCTGGGCGGTTCTGCTTATCGATCTCGGGGCCATCGCCGGCCTTGCATCGGTTATGCTCGTCATGCTGCTCGGCCAGACCCGCGTGCTCTACACCATGTCCCGGGACGGTTTGCTGTGGAGCTGGATCGGCAAGCTGCATCCACGCTTCTGCACCCCCTACCTCATCACCATTGTGATGGGTGCCTTCGCTGCGTTTCTCGCGGCATTCTTCCCCATCACGCTGCTCGGCGAACTGGTCAGCCTGGGAACTTTGCTTGCGTTCACCATCGTCTGCCTGGGCGTGTGGGTGATGCGCGTCAAACAGCCCGGCTTGAAGCGCCCCTTTCACACGCCCCTGGTGCCCGTGGTTCCCATCTGCGGCATGATCGTGTCCGTGGCGTTGATGGTCTCGCTCGACGCGCCCGCGTGGATCGGCTTTGGGAGCTGGCTGATCGTAGGCCAGATCATTTACTTCAGTTACAGCCGCAAGCACAGCAAGGTACAGCGGGCACTGGCCGCCAAGGCGGACGCCGGGGATTGATCCGCTGGGCAAGTGAGGGTAGTAGAAATGCAGGACAATCGCATTTGAAGATATGGGAAGAATTTGCTTTGAAAGGGCACGGCTTCAGCCGTGCCATAAAAAGCTGCAAGGGAAATTCCTGGCCTTCAGGCCCTGGGGGACGGGGTTGAGCCGGAAGATACATCCCTCAGCGGCTAAAGCCGACGCAGTTTTTGACCTCTCCCATCGGCACGGCTGAAGCCGTGCCCTTTCAAAGCCGCCACCGTTCGTGATCCTAATCCAAATGCGATTGCCCTGAAATGCGTTCCGGTGCGGCCTTGTCCAGGACCGTCAAGTGAACTAAACTAAGTAAACTAAGTCCACTCGGGAGGGCGGAGATGCGCACCTACAACATTCACGAGGCCAAGACTCATCTTTCGCGCCTGGTCGACGAGGCAGAGAAGGGAGAGCCTTTCATCATCGCCAAGGCCGGCAAGCCGAAGGTCCAGGTGATCCCGATCAGTTCCGGGAAGAAGAAACCGAAGAGCCGGATCGGGTTTATGAAGGGTGCGTACACGCCGCCCGACGATATAAAGACTCCCTTTGCCGCAGAAATTGAAGAATTGTTCTATGGCGGCAAATGAGATTCCTTCTGGACACTCACCTCGTTATTTGGGTACCGGTGTCGGGACCGCGAATTTCGAGGGAGGCACGTGCAATTCTCGACGATCCTGAACACACCTTTTCGTTCAGCCCGGTAAGCCTATGGGAGATCGCGATTAAGCGAGGCATTGGCAAATTGGATCCGGCCATTGACCCGCGATCGATTCGGCGCGAATTCCTTGATATCGGGTACGATGAGTTGGCAGTTTTGGGGCTCCATGCGGTTGCCGTCGACACTCTTCCCTACATACACAAAGATCCCTTCGACCGGCTGCTGATTGCGCAGGCCATGATCGAAGGCATCACTCTGCTTACCGTCGATGCGATCATCGCCCGATATCCCGGGCCGATCCGCAAAGTCTAGCCGGCTTTGCTCACGGCCAGCCAGAAACACCGGCGCCGGTCGAGCACCCAGCCCGCAAATGCGGGCGTAAGAAGTCCGTCTAAAACCAGCGCAATTCGCCAGCCTTGAACTTCCCGCGGGCCTCTGCGCGCAGGTCTCCCACCGCCAGAACTCCGCCGGCGTTGCAGATAATTTCCCCTTCCTGCGATACATTCAATTGTGTGCAGAAGCAAGCCAGGGAAGGTGGAAGTCCCAAAAACGATGCAAAATGCTCACCGTAACCCTTTATTCGCGACTATTTTACACCGCAAGTCATTCATTTTCATTGGGATACGTCAAAAGGTAAAAGGCATAAACCCATGAAAATAAGCCGCTTAACCCCTAAAAGGGGGTATATATGGGGGGGTGCAAAAGGAAGGCCTAAGCCTGGTAAGCAATTATCTGGGCGGTGCCGGGTTCGGGGCTTCCGCTTAGCGTCGAACTTTGATCCAGCACAGACTTACTGACCACTGATTACTGACCACTGACCACTGTTCTCACGCACAGCTCGTCGAACGCGCGTACCAGTTCACCGGCAATCTGCTGCGCCGTTGCCTGCTCGATGATGTACCGCTGCATCAGGTAAACCAGCTTGCCGTCGCGCAGAATGGCGACCGCGGGCGAACTCGGAGGATTGCCCTCAAAGTAGCTCCGCGCGCGCTCCGTGGCCTCGCTGTCCTGGCCGGCGAATACGCTGATCTTGTGGTCGGGCAAGTTGGCGGAGTTGGCCAGCGCCAGCCTCACGCCGGGGCGCATCTTGCCTGCCGCGCAGCCGCACACTGAGTTCACCACCAGCATCGTCGTTCCGGGCTGGGCCAGCGCCGCGTCAACATCTTCGGCCGTGCGCGCTTCATTGATGCCGGCGCGTGTCAGTTCCTCGCGCATGGGGATCAGCATAAGTTCTGGATACATGAATACCTCCGGCAAGGGTTTGCCTGTCTCCATTCTATCGTTAAACCGCTCCTGCGGTTCGTAGCGGGTATCGATTGCTCCATCCAACGCAACTAAGATGCCCGGCGCGTTACTCTGGATTCGATGTTCCTCATCGAAAATCAGCCTATCGCGCCGTTGACCACCTTCGGTATCGGCGGCCTGGCACGCTGGTTTGTCGAGGCAACTACCGAGGCCGAAATCGAAGAGGCTGTCGAGTGGGCCTCCTCGCGAACCATCGATCTCTTCGTTCTCGGTGGCGGCAGCAACCTGCTAGTCTCCGACTCGGGATTCAACGGCCTCGTCCTCAAAATTGGCCTCCCCGGCCTCGACCTGATCGATTGCGGCGGCCAATCCAGAATCATCAGCGCCGGCGCAGGTGTCAGCTGGGAAGACTGCGTGAACAACGCCATCGCCGCCAACTGCGCCGGCATCGAGTGCCTGGCAGGCATCCCCGGCACCGTCGGAGGGACGCCGGTTCAAAACGTCGGCGCCTACGGCCAGGAAGTTTCAAGCGTAATCGACCGTGTCCGTGCCTTCGACCGGCATAAGCGCGCCTTCGTCGAACTCAGCGTCGAAGAATGCAATTTCAGCTATCGCCGCAGCCGCTTCAACACAAGCGATCGCAACCGGTTCATCGTTACCCGCGTCGACTACCGCCTCAAGCGCGACGGCGCTCCGACAATCCGCTACGCTGACCTCGAGCGCGCCCTCGCCGCGTCGCATCCTAACGGCGCCCAGCCGACGCTCGAAGAAGTTGCCGCCGCCGTCCGCCGCGTTCGCCAGAGCAAAGGGATGGTCATCGTAGACGGCGACCCCGACTCCCGCAGCGCCGGCAGCTTCTTCAAGAATCCCGTCGTCCCCGAAGAACTACTCCAAAAAGTGGCTGCATGCAATGCGCCGCGGTTCCCGGCCGGCCCCGGCCCTGAAAACGCCAACCGTGTCAAGATTCCCGCCGCATGGCTCATTGAACACGCCGGGTTTGGCAAAGGATTCGCGATCGGCGCGGCGGGCATCTCATCCAAACACACGCTCGCCCTGGTAAACCGCGGCGGGGCAACGGCTGCCGACATCCTCGCACTCGCCGCGAAGATTTCCGATACCGTCGCAGAGAAGTTTGGCGTGCGGCTGGAAATGGAACCAGAAAGAGTGGGCTTCTAGTTCTGCTTCCTATGGCGAAATCAGATGAGAGGCCGAAATGACGCGGTTATCGGCGGAAAGATCGATGACATAATACTCCGGCATACATGGTGCGAAGGGATGCGAGTAAACGAGCTCACTTACGCACCCCGATCCACTTAGGTCCTGTAGACACGTGCCCTCGTGATAATTAGGCTTTCCGAGAAGAGTAATCACATCGTTCCATGTTTGCCCTTCGTGGACGCGGTCAAACCGCTCGCCAACTTCACGGAAGCGCGAGAATGAATACACCATCCGCGCCGACACTAACGCGACGGCAATTCCGGCACAAACCGCAATGATCCGCTTCGCCTTCATTGGCACGATTGTAGCTCTCGGTCCTGTTCATTGCGTGAGGGAGTTGCTCAACGCGGCGCTAGCCCAGGCGAATCCGATGGAGCAACCGCTCCCGTTCCCCCGCCAGCACCTCCGCCGCAGGTCCCTGCGCAGTCTTGCGACCCTTCTTCGAGCAACAGCACCTCAGCTCCAACTGCCAGCGGATCCGTCGCGTCGTGCGTGGCCATCACCACTTGCACCCGGTTTGCCGCAACCCACGCCTGCAGGCGTTCCAGTAGCGCATCGCTGGCCGCGCCGTCGAGCGCGGAGAAGGGCTCGTCCAGAAGTAGAAGGAGCGGCGCAGGAGCAAGTGCCCTGGCCAACGCCACTCGCTGCGCTTGTCCGCCCGAAAGGTCATGAGGCCGCCGCCCAGCCAGTTCTGCCGCACCCACCAGCTCCAGCATTTCCTCTACCCGGGTCACGCGCCTGACCCGCTCCATTGCCTCGAGTCCGTACCCCACGTTCTCCGCCACCGACAGGTGAGGGAAGAGCGAAGGCTCTTGAGCTACTAGTCCCGTCTGGCGCTTGCCTGGCCGCACAGCAAACCCCCGCGCGGAGTCGCTCAGTACGCGCCCATCGAGCGCCACCCGCACTAGCGTTCCTTCATCGAGTCCCGCCAGCAGGCGCAGCAGCGTGCTCTTGCCGGCTCCCGAGGGGCCCCAGATCACTGTCCAAGGCGCAGCGAATTTGCCCTCAACCTGCAAGTGAAACCCGCCGCGGCGCGCGTCAATTGCAAACTCCAATCGGGGGTCAACCACGGGCGCGCTCCCCTCGTGGCATCGACCTTGCGCGCGCTCGCGACCCTGACCGTGTTCGTGAATAAAGCAGCGCCAGCGCAACCAGGCTGAACACAACCAGCAAGCCCGCGGTGCGCATGGCCGCCGCGTAATCGAAGTTCTCCACCTGGTTGTAGAGCAGGATCGAGAGCGTCCTCGTTGCTCCCGGAATGTCGCCGCCCAGCATCAGCACCACGCCGAACTCGCCCACCGTGTGCAGAAAGCTCAGCACAATCGCAACCACCAGCGACGGCCTTGCCAGCGGCACCAGAATCGTCCGCACGATCCGCGCCGGTGATGCGCCCAGCAGCCGCGCTGCGTCAAGCAGGTTGGCAGGCACGGCCGAGAATCCAGCAACCAGCGGCTGTAGCGCAAAAGGCAGGCTGTAAATCACCGAACCGACTACCAGTCCATCGAAGGAGAACGCCAGCGGGTGCCCGATCAGCGCGGCGATTCCACGGCCCACCGCCGTCCTCGGCCCCAGCAAAACCAGCAGAAAAAATCCAAGCACCGTAGGAGGTAGAACCAGCGGCAGGGTTGCGACAGCTTCAACCGCCGCCAGCCATCTTGCCCGTCCCAGCACGAGGCAAGCCGCCAGCGGAATACACACCACGAGCAGAATCGCCGTCGTCACCGTTGCCAGTTTGAGCGTGAGAAGAAACGCCTGCCAGTCCATGAGAGCCAATCAACAGAGTAGCGCCCTGGGTTGGCGAATTGGTATTGATTTCGCCATGAAGCTACGAAAAGTCGAGCCCGGCGGCTACGATTCAGCGCGGTTCGGCGCACCGCGTTGAGTACCGCCGGTCTCCGGACCGGCTGTAGTGTGGGCGTCGCGCCCACTCAGGTTCCTGTAGAACCACCACCAGAATATGCCGCTATTGATTCGCCGGCGTCAGGCCGCTCTTTTCGAGCTCAGCCTGCACCGGCGCTGAAAGCAGAAAATCAAGAAACTTACGCGCGGCATCCCGTTGCTTCGTCGCCGTCACAATCACCACCCCCTGTTCGATGGGCGAATAAAGATCGCGTGGAATCACCCAGTACGCGCCGCTCGACGAGAGCTGCGGCGTCAACGCAGACGTAAGCGAAATCAGACCCGCATCCGCATTCCCCGACTCCACAAACTGCGCGGTCTGCGCAATGTTCTCGGCGGTCACAATGCGCAGCTTTAGCGCCCCATACAGTTTCATGTTCGTCAGTGCAGCGACTGCTGCTTTGCCGTACGGCGCGCGGTCGGGATTCGCGATTGCCAGTCGCTTCAGGTCGGGCGAGTGCAGCAGATCGAGCGAAGGCGCAGGCAGTTTCGAGTCCTTGCGTTCCCACAGCACCAGCGTACCCTTCGCATACGTGATTGGAGTCGACGAATCTTTCGATCCCGCCGCATCCGCGAGGCCCGCATCAATCAGCTTCTTCGGGTACCCCAGATCGGCCGACATGAACACATCGAACGGAGCGCCATTTTCAATCTGTGTGGTCAGCATCGCCGAGGCCTGGTAGGTCGCTTCGGCATGAATGCCGGTCGTGTGCTCAAACTCCGCCAATATCGGCGGCAGCACAGGAGTGAGATCGGCCGCTGCGGCAATGCGCAGCGCGGTTTGCGCATGGGCCGCAAAGCCGCCAATCAACAAAAGGGCAGAGAAGAGTCGTTTCAACATCAAAATAAGCCTCATGCGGTTGAGCGTGAGCGAGAGTCAGCAGGGGCTAAAGCCCCAATCAATTTGAAGGCTTTATTGGCCCGGCTGAAGCCGTGCCCTTGTTACAAAGTCTCCTTTGTCGTGCACGAACGAGTTTTTCCGGAACTTGTAAAGCCGTTTCGATAATTTGCACCGAGATCCGACAGCCTAAGGGCCGCGGCTCCCTCCGAGTAACCTGCGGTGGGGCTTCGCCGCAAAGTCGCCCTACACTGGTAGGCTAAATCCAACGGTTATGAACGACAATCTACACCAACTGCGCTGTTTCGGATGCGGGACTCGCATTGCGGGGGCGGAAGCTCAGCCCGATTTTCGCTGCGCTCTCTGCGGAGACCTGTTTGAAGTCGATTATCCGGGGTGGATTCAGAAGAAAGGCCCCGATCGTCCCAATCCCGGCGCCCTCAAGTGGCTGTGGCGCGAACGGCGCTGCTCGTCTGAAGCCCTCGACCAGTCGGGCGTCTGGCGCTTCCGCGAACTGCTGCCCATTCTCGACAGTTTTGGCGACGCCGTGACGCTGCGCGAGGGCAACACGCCGCTTTACCTGCTGCCAAAGATTGGCAAAGCTCTCGGTCTCGACCAGCTTTACGCCAAGCACCAGGGCATGAACCCCACCGGCTCGTTCAAAGATACCGGGATGACTTCCGCAATGAGCGTAGCGCGCGAACGCAAATTCGAATGGGTCGCCTGCGCTTCTACGGGCAACACCTCGGCCGCCATGGCCGCCTATGCCGCCCGCGCCGGTCTCAAGAGCCTGGTCCTCATTCCCGATGGCAAAATCGCCTGGGGCAAGCTTTCGCAGGCCATGGACTACGGCGCTCTCACCTGCCAGGTGAAGACGGACTTTGACGGCTGTGTGCGCGTATTGACCGACATCGTCAAGCAGGCGCCTATCTACCTGCTCAACTCGGTCAACCCGTACCGGCTTGAAGGCCAAAAAACTCCTGCCTTCGAAATTGCCGAATCCTTCGACTGGAATGTTCCCGACCACCTGATCGTTCCCGGCGGCAACCTCGGCAACAGTTCTGCCCTGGGCAAGGGATTCAAGGAATTGAAGGAGCTTGGCCTGGTCGCGCGGATTCCGCGCATCTCCGTTATTCAGGCCGCCGGCGCCAATCCGCTTGTGCGCAGCCTGGCGCTTACCCGCGGCGCATCCATAGAGCCGGTTGAGGCCCACACGCGCGCAACCGCCATCCGTATAGGCAATCCGGCTTCATGGCGCAAGGCGGCGCGCGTGATTCAGGAGTCCGGCGGCTGGTGCATCGATGTAACGGAAGCGGAGATCGCGATCGCCAAGGCAGAACTCGGCGCTGAAGGCCTCGGCTGCGAACCGGCATCGGCGGTCACGCTCGCCGGCCTCAAGAAACTGCGCGCCAAGGCGCTCATCCACTCCAGTGAAACGGTGGTGCTGGTGCTCACCGGCCACACGCTCAAGGATGCCGACTACACCATCGACTTCCATCGCGGAACCTTGCTCGCGGACGAAGAGAAAGCAGGCGTCGAATCTGAGGTTGAGGCCTTGCGGCGCAATGCCATCGTCACTGACGCCACGCCTGAGGCGGTTCTCTCGGCCATGAAGGACGCCAGGGCATGAGCACTCCGGCAAGTCCCGAGCCGGGCAAAATTCGCCTGCGCCTTCCAGCCACCTCGGCCAATCTCGGCCCCGGCTTCGATGCCGTGGCCGTCGCACTCGACTTCTATCTCGATATCGAAGCCGAACCTGCCGCCGATTTTTCGATCGCCGCATCGGGCCGCAATGCCGATCGCTGCGCCCGGCTTGAAGACAACCTGATTCTGGAATCCTACAAGCGCCTTCTCCGCGCCAATCAGTGCGAGATCGTTCCGCTCGGCATCAAAATGCAGAACCAGATTCCGCTCGGCATGGGCTGCGGCTCTTCGGCCGCGGGACGCCTTGCTGCAATCGCTCTGGCCAATCACTTTGGTCAACTCGCCCTCAGCCCCGAAGGCGTACTCGACGAGGCCTATATGCTCGAGGGCCACCCCGACAACGTCGCCGCCTGCTGGCTGGGCGGCTTCGTCGCATCGGTCTGCGAAGGTCGCCGGGTTTATCCCATACACGTTTCGCCGCCACAGGACTGGCGGGTAATCGTCGCCCTCCCTGCCGAGCCATTGCCCACCAGCGTGGCTCGCTCGGTGCTTCCGGCCAGCTACTGGCTTCACGACGTGGTGCAGAACCTGCAATCGGTGTCGCTTCTGGGTCTGGCCTTTTCCCGTGGCCGCGGCGATTTGCTGCGCCTGGCCATGCAGGACAAGGTCCACCAACCCTATCGCGCCGCCATCTGCCCTCTTTTGCCCCTCCTGCTGCCTCTTGCCGGCGAGCACGGAATCCTTGGCGCTTCTCTCAGCGGCGCCGGCCCATCCGTCCTGGTCATCGTCGAGAGCGAGGCGAGCCTTCCCAATGCCGAAGCTGCCGTTCGCCATGCCCTCAGTGCCGTCGAAAACGTCGAATTATTGCTGTCGCGATTCATCTCTCAGGGCGCTGGAGGCCTGTCTTGCCCAGCCGGATTTTTGAGCGAAAAGTGAATTCCCGGTGCCAGAAGTGACGTTATCTTTCGGTAATATGATCGAAACGACCTGATATCTTTCTTGACAATCACCAAAAATTTGTTACCCGATTGTTACCTAAGTTTGCTTGCCTTTCATTCGATGAACACATAAATTCGCTGCGTGGGCAGTTCTGGGGGAGGGCTGCTCTAGCGCCCGTGATCCTATCGGATCCGGGCGCTTCTAATTTCAGCAACCTCGGCGTTCTTCCTGGTTTTGTCCGCCCGCCTCCGCCTTGCGCACACCCATGTGGGTTCTTCCTGTGAGCTGCGACCACAACCCCGTGTACCGCTCCGGTTCCTTACCCCCAGTTATGCGACTTTCGGGGGATTTGAGCATCTTATAGACAGCTCGTTCCTGTAAACTGACTAAGATTTCGTACAGGCGAAACGAGGGAGGAATATGGCTGGGTTGGGTGTGATTGAAGTCAACGATTCGAATTTTGAGCAGGAAGTTCTGAAGAGCGAAGTTCCGGTGCTGGTGGATTTTTGGGCCGTTTGGTGCGGCCCATGTAAGGCGATCGCTCCCATCATCGACAGCGTAGCGGCCACCTACGCCGGCAAAGTGAAGATTGCCAAGATGAACGTGGATCAGAGCACCTCCACGCCGATGCGCTACCGGGTCCAGGCGATCCCGACGCTCATCTTCTTCAAGGATGGCAAGCCAGTGGATCAATTGCTGGGCTACAATCCGCAGTCGGTCATCGAAGAGAAAGTGCAGAAGCTTATCGGCGCAAGCGTCACCGCTTAACCGCGAAGACTGAGGCCCGGCTTAACGCCGGGCCTCAGTGTGTTTGAGCATTGAAAGCGAGTTCTCCCTGATCAGTGGGTGCCCCGTTCAAGCTCCGCTTGAGCGGGAACTGGCGCTCGACCGGCAAAAATTTCTTCGTGCATGGATCAGGACTCACGAGTCACGTTCCACGCCTCACGTCCCCCGCCCGCGAAACTGAATAATCTGTCGCCGGTCGCGCTTTGTCGGCCGCCGCTCGGGCAGGGGATTGATGAGGTCAAGCGCCTTTTTCTGGATGGCCAATCGCTGCCGCGCATCACGGCTCCCCGTTGTCTCCTCATAAAGCGCCTGTGCAACAACAGCGGGCCCGCGCATCGCGCTGAGCCCTTTCACATCCACTTCGAACACCCCGCCTTCGTTCGCAATGCGCAGCCGGTCGCCTACGCGCACCTCGCGGGCAGGCTTGGCTGCAATTCCATCCGACTGGATGCGCCCCAGCTCGCATGAGCGCGACGCCAGCGCACGCGTCTTGAAGAACCGCGCCGCCCACAGCCATTTGTCTATCCGAATCCCGTCCACGTTTTTCTACTCCCTACTCCCTACTCCCTGTCTTTCCGTTCCCTTGTCCCCTGCTTTTTTCCCGTGCATCAATGCCTGGTACCGGCGCGCGTATTCGGCCTTGTACGCCGCTACAGCATTCTCGTAGCTCATGCGCGGCGTATCACGTTTCAAAGTCCAGCGCAGGTCGATCTCCTTTGTTCCCGCCGCTACCGTTACAATGCCATTCTTCACCACCACTGCTTTCCCATCCGCTGTTGCCGAATGCACATCGACAAACCATGGGAGGTGCATCACAATTGCTTCGGGCGCTGAGGTGAACTGCGTATTCAGCTTCAGGGTCGCCGCGCCATCCTGCGGCTGCTCAAGCTCGAACGCAACGGTGCCGAAGTACGTCGGAGCCTGGCTTACCGCAATCGTCTTGCCCTTCCCGATCCAGTCCGGCGAAACCACGCTCAGCAGATGCAGTTGCCGGCCCTCTTCGCGCACCAGCATCGTGCGCAACAGCGTGCGATACTCCGCCGCGAACCACCCATGCGGCGCAAGGTTGTGGCCAAAATCGCGGTCGCCCCACGGCCGAATGTTGAACTCAAATCCCGCATTGGCCGCGTTCGTGTGCGCCAATATCGCGTAAAACTCGCTCAGTGCCTGTTGCTGATCGCCGCGAATTGTTTCGGTCATCGTGTTCTTTATGGTCAGGTAGTGGTGTAGATACTCGCCTTTCGCATAGGTCATGATGCCTTCGGCATACTTGGCCTGCGTCGCCTTCAGCGTTGCCGTTACACGCGGGTCGTGCGGGTCGAGCGTCGGCTCAGGAACCACGCTGAGTAGATTGCCCCAGTCGTATCCCCCCGTTTGCCCATCCAGGGCGGGCGGAATGTATCCATCGTGTGCCGCAGCCTGCGCGTCCAGCACTTTGAAGAACGCCTCATGCAGGCTGTCGTATTCGGCCTGCCAGTTCTTCGCTAAATCGTCATGCCCCGTCTCCGCAGCCATCTGGATCGCAACCCTCAGCCCATCGAGGGCCAGAAAGTTATATCCCGTCAGATGTCCCGGAACAAACTCGTTGTCGCGCACATCGCTGGCCGGCACAATATGCAACGGGTCCGCCTGGCGCGCCTTGTGCAGCCACTCGACCGCACGTTGAATCTGCGGCAGCGCCCACTCGGCAAAGGCCTTGTCGTGCGTAATCCGATAGTGTTGCGCGTAGCCCCATACCGCTTCGCCCCAGCCGTCGTACTGTTCCTGCTGCGATAGAAAATTTCCATCCGGCTTTTGCGACTTCAAAAAAAACTCAAGGCACTCCTTCGCAATCTCGGGATACCCGGTCACGTCATAGCTGTGCACGATGTCAGCGCCGTCGCGCAGGAAAAACGCGTGGTAGTGCAGCTTGTTCACTGTCTGGATGTAATCCGGACCGATGTGATCGATGGCAATCAGGTCGTAAATCAGATTTGTGTAAAACGTGTCCACGGCCTTCGCTTCCGGCAGCTCAACCTGCATTCCGCTGGCGACGATCTTGTTCCAGTAAGCCGTCACCTGCTCCTTCGCCGTATCAAAGCTCTCCAGGTCAATTGCTTTGATCGCATCCGCATCGGCCGTGGGAACGAGCGGCATTCTGAAGTCGAGGCTCCACTCCTCGCTGGGCTCTAACATGCTTGAGTAAGTCACAATTCCCACTGGAGTTTCCGGCTCAACATGCAATCTCACCGGCTTCTCCAGTTCCGGCGGATTGAGCGCACCGAACCGGTCTCTGAGCACAAAGCCGCGCGACGTATAGCCTGAAGGGAAGCAGTAGAGCAAACGCCCATCGCGGAAGAAATGTCCGCCATCAAACGAGTTTTTCCAGTCGGCGCTGAACTTCTCGCCAATCTGCCGGTAATCCCCCGGGAAATGTCCCTCGGCGGGCCGGTAGTACCGGTTGTCGCCCATCGGTTCGCCGGTGGTGCTCAGCGCGTCGTAGCGAATACCGGTTGAAACAATCGCGCGTGTCAGCTGGCTCGTTGCGTTCCTCATCGTTACGCGAATAAAGTTCACCAGCGGCCCGCTCTGGTCCGCGTTCAGGCCCGCCTCAAACATCGTAAATCGATAGATAATCCCGTCCCGCTCAAACTCGTAATGATCGATGGGAAGGTGGCCCTCTTCAAGCGTACGGATGCGCACGCTGGTGGGCACAAGATCGGGGCCCGAATAGAACATCAGTTCACCGAAGCCGGTCCTCAGGTAGCCTTCAGGCGTAATCTCAGTTGCGCCTTCGGAGCCCATCACACCAATCTCGTCCGTGGGCTTCGAAAAGTACGTGAACGGTTTATTGGGATCATCGATCGAGGGCGAAACCATCTGCGCGGTCAGGCGGCCGCTCGAGGTGGCGGAAAAAACTGCAACCGCGAAGGCAAACAGGGATCTTTTTCGACTCAGGCTAAAGCAACTCATAAGATGCTGACCTCGTACTCTCACGGAATCCGCGGTGGCCGAATCGGAGCCAAAGTCGACGGCATGCGCGCATTCAAGGCACAATCATAGATCAGCAAAGCTCTTGGCATCCGGCGCCGCCCGTGACACCCATCACGGGCAACCCTCTTCCACCTGGCCCATAATTCCGCCCAGAAATCCAGCGAGGTGGCCGTATGAACCCATGCTGCTTGAAATGCGGAACTCATCTTGAGGCCGAATGGAGCTTTTGCCCTCATTGCGGGGCAGGGAATGCGCCGCCGGCCCCGCCCGTACCACGCGACCACGAGAATGCACCGGTTAAGGGCGCCTTCGGCGGACTGATGCTTGGCGTCGTCGCAGCGCCCGTGCTGATCATTGCCGGCGTCATGCTCTGCCTCACCGGCCTGGGCGCCATTGCCGGCGTGCCCCTCATCATCGCCGGCTTTTTCGCGCCCCTGGCCGGTCCGTTTTTCGGCTCTGGCTCCTTCGGCGGCAAATGCCCGTGGTGCGGCGCGCATATCTCCAGCCTCAAACACTCGCAGGAGTTCGTTTGCCACGCCTGCAGCCATCACGTTGTGGTCAAGAACAGAGAGCTGGTGAAGGCGGCTTGAACACCCATCTGCGATGGTTTTCGCTCCTTTACGCCTTCAAAACGTCCAGCACATAAGCCGGCTTCATTGGAAGCCTGCGTATTGCTCTTCCGGTTGCGTCGTTGAAGGCGGCTGCAATGGCCGGAGCAGCCAGCGCATTGGCTGCCTCCGACCCACCGCCGTAAGTGCCGACCTTGGGATTGTGAATCAGTTCGACCTTGATTTCAGGCATGTCCGCCATGGTTAGAATCGGATAGCTGTTCCAGTCATTTTGTAGAATGCCGCTCTCATCCATCATCACTTCTTCAAACAGCGCAATGCTGACTCCCATCATCGCGCCGCCTTCCACCTGGCGCTTGAGCTGGTTCGGATTAACGACAACTCCGGGGTCGACCGCCAAAATGCACTTCTCCACCTTGATTGCGCCTGTGGCGGGCGTGACCGCGATTTGACTGACGCACGCCCAGTAGGTTCCATCGCGAAGCATCAGCGAAACTCCGCGCCCGCGAACGGCTGTTGTTCCTGTAGTTGCAGCGTCCGGCCGCGGCGATGGGCGAGAATCCCAATCGGAAGCGACGCGCACGGCCTTCAGCGCGCCGATAGCGCGCTCGTCCTTCGTATTGTCAATCCGGAATTGAATCGCATCCACGCCGGCAAGCGCCGCCGCTTCGTTGATTGCCAGTTCCCGCGGATAGTTCTGCTGAAACTGCCCCGGCGTGCGCATGCTGTGATCGCGCAGGCCTACGGCTATAGGTGAAGCTTTCTGGCCTACCTGAAATGTGCCGTGTCCGCGTTCAATTACGTTTGCGGCCCCGGTGTAGAGCCACTCATCCTGAATGAAGTTCATCGTTGTTGCAATAAAGTCGCCATGGACATCGGGGGCAGGCATCGTAGGCAGCCCCGCAAGCACCGCTCCCACCAGCCGGTCGTCCTGCATCGGCGGCATATAGTGGTCGATCTGGTAAGAGGTGAGTTTGCCCTCGTCGTCCACCGCCAATTCCACATCGGAGAAAGACGCCGGCGATTGCGTCGACCACTGCATATCGTCCGCACGCATCCATTGCACGCGTACCGGCTTGCCGACGGCCTGCGACAGAATCACCGCTTCGTCTTCCGCGCCCGCGTTGCCGCCGTTCGACCTTCCGTAGTGTCCCGGCCCTGCGTAGATGTGCACCACCACTTTGTCGATTGTTGTGTTCAGCATCTTGGCAAGCTCTCCGCGAAGTTCCTGCGGATTCTGATTGTGCGTGTGGACATGCACCATGCCGTCCGCGTGTACATCGCCCACTGCCATTGTTGGACCAATCGGCGCATGTTTCATATACGACATCTGATAGGTGGCCGAGAGCTTCTTTTTGGCTGATGCCAGCGCTGCTCCCGCATCGCCCTTGGTGGTTTGGCCCTTCATCACCGGCGTCGATTTCCAGTCAGACTCGTTCCTCAGATAGTCGTACAGCTTTCCGCTCCCCGGCAGTCCCTTCCAGTCTGTCCACCTGGTACCGTCGGCCATTTGCAGTGCGGCCTGGATCGCTTCCCACTCGGTCGGCGCAACCACCCCTACAAGATTCCCCTTCACGACCACTTGCGAATTCGGATACTTCGCTTTGTCCAACTGGCCCGCTGAAACCAGCGTTGAACCCAGCGTCTTCGGATGCACCATCCTACCGTGAAACATTCCCGGCAGGCGCACATCGGTCGCCCAAACCACTTTTCCGGTGACTTTCGCCTGAATAGCGGAACTCGGGAACGACTTGCCGACCACCGTGTACTCGCTCACCGGTTTCATCGGTGGATTGCCTACGACTTCCAACCCCATAATGCTCGTCAGATCTCCCCGGACCGGTATCGTAAGGCTCAACTGCTGCCCGCTGACCAGATCGCCGTACGAGATTCTTTTGTCTCCGCCGGAGATTACGCCGTCCTTCACGGTCAGCGCACTTCTCTGCACGCCGAACTTTTTTGCCGCGAGATCGAGCATCGCCTGGTAGGTATAGGCTGCCACCTTGCGGAGATTCGGCGTGCCACCGTTCAAAAAGCCAAAAGAGCCGCCGCCGTCAGGAGTGCGATCGGTGTCTCCCGCCACAACCGTGGTAATTGACTCAAAGGGCATGCTCAGCTCTTCAGCCACAATCTGCCGGTATGCCGTGTAAACCGTCCCTTGCCCGAAGTCGCTCTTCCCAGTGCGAATAAGCACGGTGTTGTCCGGGTGAATCTCAAGCCACGAGGTTGGCAGCGAGGGGTCGAGCGAGTTCTTCGCGAACGCCGGCTTCGGCGTATCGCCCCTAAGAGGCGCCGTGCCAACCAGGCTGAAGCCGATGGCAAGCACGCCGCCCTTCTTTACGAATCCGCGGCGTGTCAGCGTGGCGCCAAATACGTCAGTTGAATTGCCGATCTTGTTCGCCATTGCTCACCTCGCCTTTGCCATGATTGTGGCAGCCTGTTGCACGGCTTCAATGATTGCGGTATAGGTTCCGCAGCGGCACAAATTCGGCGACACACCAGACGTGGTGTAGGCGGTTTTGATTTGCTCTACCGTCGGACTCGGATTGCTTTCCAGCAGTTCGGTTGCCTTGATCATCATCCCGTTCTGGCAGAATCCGCATTGCGGTGTCTGCTGCGCAATCCATGCCTGTTGAACTGGGTGAAGTGTCTCCTTCGCTTCTTCCGCAGACAGACCCTTTTGATGGGCCCATCTTGAGGGCAAGCCTTCGAGCGTCACGATTTCCTGGTCGGCCACGTCGGACACGGCCATGATGCAGGAACGAACCTCTTTGCCCGCCACCAGGACTGAACAGGCGCCACACTGCGCCAGTCCGCAGCCGAATTGAGGGCCGGTAAGAAGAAGTTCGTCGCGAAGGACATAGAGAAGCGGCGTATCTCCCGGAGATTGAACTTCGCGTCGGACGCCATTCACAGTAATCGTGACCATTGTACGTTCACTCCAGATTTGAATTCGGAGCCCCGAAAGAATGACCAGATTCTATCTGCTTTTCCTCGGTTCGCGACAGTTCATTACGTTTGGGCGGACGGGAGCCCGGCGAGCCAGGCCCAGGGGGCGCGGCGGACGGGATCAGGGAACCCTCCCGTTTCACGGCCTGACGCCGCTTCAACATGCGCGATATGAAAACTGCAAGGAACAATCCCACCCCTCCCGGTGTCTAATTGCTTGAGCCGCGTCTCCCGTACTGCTCCCAAAATGCATTCTGCAAACCTGTACCCCTGGCCAGACTAAAGTCGCAACGTCAGAATAGAAAACACAGCAGTTTGGAACCACGAGTGAGGTCCTATGTTTCTTCGGGTCTTCCTGCGCCACTCCCGCCTCGCCGGCATACTCATAGCCGCTGGACCGCTCTTCGCCCAGTCCCCGGTGCCGCCCACATCCGCTCCCGACGTGAACCCACCGGCCGTGCCCATCACGCAGTCTTCCCAGCCGTCCGCGCCCACGCAGTCCGCTCCCGCCACCCTCACGCCCGGCGAAATCTACAAGCAGGCAATGCACCCGCTCGATGTGGTCCGCAGTGAGATCGGCAACTGGTCAGACTCTGAACAGCAGGCTCTCGGCGTAGGAGTAAAAATGGCCCGCGAGACCTGCGACAATGACAAGCCCGAGAGCTACAGGGACGACGATCTCTACGACCTTGCGCGTCTCTGCGCCCTCGGCCAGGACTGGATCCAGGCCTACGTCGTCGCCCAGGACTACATCGCCGCCCTCTACCATACCCACCGCGCTCAGGCCTTCGCCATCAGCGTCAGCGCGCTGATTCACGTCAACGACATCGACACGGCCGTCGCTACCGCGCGCACCATGCTGCGCAGCCTACCCTACGACGCCGAGGTGGCCTACTCCATCCGCTCTCTCAAGGACTATCTCGAGCAGGCGGGTAATCCTGCAGCCATCATGCTTGCCGAACTGGAGCATCCGGCAATCATCGATGCACTCAAGCAGGGCTCTCCGCTGAAGGCCGAAAACAGTGAAGCGGTCATGGGCATCGGCGCGCTCTTTGATTCGGGGATGCAACTGGCCTTCTTCGAGCGTTACGCGGGCGACGATAAAACTGCCGGAGCCACAGTATCCGATCTCGAAGATGCACTGGGCACAAAAGCCCCGATCTCAGGCGCTGACTGGCTCCAAATTTCGCGCGTCCGCGCCGAGTACAATCTCATCGGCTGGCGCCTGCCGCAGATCGAGATCCAGCGTTCGCTTGAGACCAAGGCCGCCAAAGTACCTTCGCCCGCCGGCGCTGCGCATGCGCAACACGCTCCGGCGCTCAAGCAAACCTCGGCGCTTGTGCCGCCCATCAACGGGCCCGACTTCGGGTCGGCAACGGTTCTTGTTCTCTTTCCCGAGTGGTGCGCGCAGTGCCGCGCCATGATGAAAACCGTCACCGAATTTGCCACGCTCAATGCCGAGACCCCCATTCACGCATGGGGGTTGATGTACGCCGACGCGGCGCAGAATGCGGACGATCCGGTTGCGGTGTCGACCGCCAAGGAACTTGAGGGAACCAACACGCTCATCGTCTCTTCAGCCTCGGCCGCAAAATTCTCGCCCAACGACTTTCCCCTGGCCATCGTGGTCGATCACTCCGGCGTGGTGCGCTTCATCGGCGCCATCCCCACCGATTCTTTCAACGGCAACGGCTATATGCAGCGCATCATCGTCCGCATGGCCACTGCCGAAGCCGCACCCAAGGCCAGCGATAAAGGGAACTGAGGTCCGCAGCCGGTCACCGCGAACGAGCACCGTCTAGCAATGGGAATCAAAGTCCACCTTGAATCATTCTGTGCGCAAAGCTTGTATGGGATTGATCTTGGTTGCGCGTCGTGCCGGCAGCCATGCAGCCGCAAGGGTCATTACCACCACTGCCGCAATCGATGTGGAGATGGCCACCGGATCGAGCGGGCTCAGTTCGAATAGAAGACTTTTGAGAACGCGCGTGGAACTCAGTGAGATCGGAATGCCGATCGCCAGTCCAATAACCAATAGAAGCAGGCTTTCGCGCATCACCAGCCACAGCAGCCCGCGCGATTGCGCGCCGAGCGCCAGCCGGATGCCGAGTTCGCCGGTGCGGCGGGCAACGGAATACGACAGCAGGCCGTAGATCCCGATGCAGGCGAGAAAGACGGCGATGATTCCGAAGAAGCTGGTGAGCCGGGCAATCAACGATTGCGCGGCAATGGATTGGTTTACCTGCTCGTCGAGGCTGGTTACGCCATCGACGAGGATGTTGGGGTTGATGTCGGCTATGGAGCTGCGAACGCGGGAGACGATTTCGCGCTGGTTTGCGCCGGGAGCATAGCGCACCGCGAAGTTGCTGAAGAAGCCGACGTTTTGAGTGCAGGGGAAATAGGCGGCCATCAGCGAGCCTTCGTCGAGCGAGGTGTATTTGGCGTCTTTGACCACGCCAATTACTTGCTTCTCGCCGGGCTTGTCGGGTGTTTCTCCAATGCCGAAGCGATGGCCGATGGCGGAACCATTGGGAAAGAATCGACGCGCCATCGATTCGTTGATGACGGCCACTCCAGGCGAGTTTTGCGTATCCTGCGCGTTGAAGGTGCGGCCCTCGATAAGGGGAATGCCCATGGTGGAGAAGTAGCCGTTGCCGGTGATGTTGAAGAAAACCTGCTCACCATTCACGGGGGTTCGCGGGATGCCCTGAAAGAGAACAAGGTCGGTCCATGCGCCGGTGTTAAACGTGAAAAAGGCAAAGCTATCTGACTGGACACCGGGAATGGTCTGGACGCGGGATTCGATCTGCTCCTGCAGGCGGACGGAGCGGATTTCTTCCGGCGTTCCATGCGGGAGATTGGCGGTGCTCGAATCCAGGTAGAAAATGAGAACGTTGTGCTTGTCGAAACCAGTGTCGATGCTGGTGAGGTGAATGAGGCTGCGCACAAAAAGCCCGGCGACCACAAGAAGCAGGATAGAAAGCGCGATCTGTCCGACAATGAGCGAGCGAGCCAGCGTGCCTCGCGCCGAGACCGAAGAACTGCCGCGGCCATCTTTGAGCGCAGGTGTGAACTCAAAGCCTGTGGCGCGAAGAGCCGGCAGGCAGCCGAAGAGCAGCGCCGTGAGAACGGTGAGCCCGAGAGTAAAGGCGAGCACCGGCAAGTCGGGTGCGAGATTCAGCGGCACGGCGTTGAGGCCGGGTGTAGCCATTCGAAACAGGATGACGCTGGCTTTCCATGCCAGCGTGATTCCGACCAAACCTCCCACGACGGAGAGAAGGACCGATTCAATGAGCAGCTGAGAAACGATGCGGCCGCGCGATGCGCCGAGGGCCATCCGTACGGCTATCTCGCGAGTGCGGGCTACGCCGCGCGCCAGTAGCATATTGGCGATGTTCGCGCAGGCAATCAGAAGCACCAGCGCCACAATGCTCATCAGGATCTCAAGCGGCAGCGAAAAATCACGGCGCAACGGTGAAATTCCGCATTTTGCCGACGTAAGTTCGATGCTGGCGTGTGCGATGTCTTCGATGTGTTTTTGCGAAGGCTGCGGGCCCAGATAGCTGCGCATGATCTGTTTGAAAAGCAGGTTGGTTTCGGCATTGGCCTGATTGAGAGTCACACCGGGCTTGAGTCGCCCGATGATACAGAGAAACTGATAGAGCTTGTTATCGAGGTTATCCGGGCCGGGGGAAATTTCCGCTTGCATCGACAGCGGAATCCAGAGGTCGGTGGATTGGCCAACTGTGGCGCCAGAGAAGCCGGGTCGCGCTACGCCAATCAGTGTGTAATTGTGCGACCGAATGCGGATGATCTTGCCCAGCGCTGACGGGTCGCCGTTGAAATGGCGTTGAAACCACGTATAACTGGCAATGGCAACCGGGTTTGCACCGGGAACACTGTCGTCGGATTCAACGATGGTGCGGCCGAGAAATGCGGGCACGCCGAGCACGGAAAAATAGCTGCCGGAGACAAGATCGATGCGGGTTGTCTGGTAAGCGGATCCGGCGATAGAAGCTTTGCTGACGACCTGGCTGCTACCCACTGCCGCCACTCCCGCATAAGACGTTGCTTGCTTGCGAAAATCATGAAAGAAAGAATAGGAGAACAATCGCCAGTTCCCATCAGGAACCGAGTCGGTACTGCCCTGAGCACTGCCGTTACCAAGCAGCACCAATTCGCTCGGATTCTGAACAGGCAGAGGCCGAAGCATGATGGCATTTACCAGCGAAAAAATAGCCGTGTTGGCCCCGATGCCCAGCGCCAGCGACAGCAGCGCGATCGACGTGAACCCGGGCGATTTGCGCAACTGCCGAAACCCGAAACGCACGTCCTGCCCCAGGTATTCGAGCCACAGCGTTCCGCGGCTCTTGCGGCAATCCTCTTTTGTCTGTTCCATGCCGCCAAACTCTAGCCTCGTGAGGCGACGAGCTTCGCTTTCGGGAATGCCGGCACGCACCGTTTCGGCGACTTGCGTTTCGAAGTGAAAACGCAACTCCTTTTCGAGATCGCTCTCCAAACGCTTGCGAGTGAAAATCCTGGCTAGCCAGCTCATGACAGTCCCTCCAGCGTTCCCTTCAGAATGAGGCCGACAACATCGGTCAGGCGGCTCCAGTTATCGGTTTCGGCCTTCAGATGCGCGCGCCCCACGGCGGTGAGCTCGTAAAACTTGGCTTCCCTGCCGGTCTCAGACGCCTTCCACGTCGCCTTGAGCAGTTTCTTGTATTCCATGCGGTGAAGCGCCGGATACAGCGACCCTTGCTGCACCTGCAGCGCATCGCGCGACATCTGCTGAATTCTTTGGGCGATTGCGTAGCCGTGAATGGGACCAAGCGCCACAACCCTCATGATGAGCAGATCGAGGGTGCCCTGCGGGAGATCGAATTTGTCTGCGGTATTCATACCTGTGACTTCTACATATACACATTAATGTGTAGAAGGTCAAGGCATGCCTGGCGAACTCGCATTTATCGGAAACCTGCATGCAGATGCAGCTCCGAACCGCAGATTTGTCAACCACTCTTTGCGTTGAATTACGCGCGATGCGCGCAGAATAGGAATATGCAGACCGCAGGAGAAACTCTGCCGCCAGGCTTCATTTCATTGTGAGTAGCCGACGACTTTGGCTCATCCAATCGCAAGCAGAATGCTGAGGGCTGAAGGTCGAATAACAAAAAAACATACCCCTCCCCACCCCCGGGGTGCTTAGAAGGTTAATAGGGGTTAAAGACGTCAAACATAAGTAACTAAAACCTCTTAGTTCGCATAATGTAACAAAACCAATGTTACATTTGTTTCGCGTGAATATGCGTTTTAAAGGGTTTACGCGCCAAGCGGTCGCTTTTTCCTTCAAAAAAGCGCATTTTTACGTTTCCGGCATACTGGCTGTAAACGACTGAACTGACAAATGTTATGCTGAGTTCTTTGCAGGCTCTGTACCGCGGTATTTGTCGACAATTATCGCCAGTAGTCGTTTACCGCTTCGCCGCAGCCGTCTCGTGAAAGTGTTTCCAGATCGTCTCTGCGGTCTTTCGCTGAACCACAGCTGCTAGCGACTCCACTGTCGCCTGCTGCACGTCGCGCAGCGAACCGAAATGTTCGATCAGTCTCTGCCGCGTCTGCGGTCCGACGCCCGGAATGTCCAGCAGCTCCGACTTGCGATCGCGCATGGCTCGGCGCTGGCGATGGTAGCCAATGGCAAACCGATGGCTCTCGTCGCGAATCATCTGAACCAGGTGCAGCACGGGGGATCGCCGGTCGAGCACGATGGGCTCGTCTTCAGATCCGTACAGGTAGATCACTTCTTCCCGCTTGGCTATCGATGCCAGCGGCTGCGAAGTGAATCCCAGCGACTCGAGCGCATCGGCCGCCGCGTGCAATTGTCCGAGTCCGCCGTCAATCAGGATCAGCGACGGCATGGTTGTGGGTTCCTTGCCACGGGTGGGTTTTCCCTCAGGGGCTAAAGCCCCGCTTTCTTGCTGGTCGTTATCGGCACGGCTAAAGCCGTGCCCTTTCAAATCAGGTTCGCTCTTGCCGTTGTCTCGAATGCGCCTGTAGCGCCGCTCCACCACCTCGCGCATCGAAGCAAAGTCGTCCACGCCCACAACCGTCATAACTTTGAACTTTCGATACTCGGCCTTGTTCATCTTGCCGTCTTCCCACACCACCATCGACGCAACCGTTTCCGCGCCCTGGATGTGCGAAATGTCGAAACACTCGATGCGGCGCGGCAACTCAGGCAGCATGAGCGCATCGGCAAGCGCCTCCTGAATGGCCTTGCGCGAGGGCTCCAGCACCCTGAACCGCTGCGTGTATGACTGGTGCGCGTTCTGGCCGGCAAGGTCGACCAGCGACTTTTTGTCCCCGCGTTGCGGCACGGCAATCTCAATCTTGTGGCCCGTCCGCTCGCTGAGCAGCGCGGCGAGCGTCTCACGATCGTCAAACTCAGCAGGCACAAGAATTGTGCGCGGCACATACTGCTGGTCGATGTAAAGCTGTTTGAGCAGCGCGCTGAACACTGCGCCAGCGTTGAAGGTGGACGCCAAAGTTTCCTCAGGGGCTAAAGCCCCGTCCTTTTGTTTGGACATCTTCGGCACGACTGAAGTCGTGCCCTGATACAAGACTCCCTCGGGCGAAGTGTGTCCGGAATGAGATTCTTCCTGATCCCTGATCCCTGATCCCTGTTCCCTGTCTTCTTCGTTCCCCGCCAGCTCGACGCCGGCTTCGAGCAGGCTCGGTAAGTCTTCCCAGAAAAACTCCCTGCGATCCACAATCTTGCCATTTCGCATGTGGAAGAGATTGACGGCCAGCGATCCATCCTCGAAGTGGTAACCGAAGACGTCGGCATCGTCCTCCTCCTCGGCTGTTGCGATGCGCTGTTTCTCCTGGAGCTGGTGCACGGTTGAGAGCTGGTCGCGTAGTCGTGCGGCCGCTTCAAACTGCTCCGCCTCGGCGGCTGCATTCATGCGCGCCGTCAGTGTCTTCTGCAACTCGACATGGCGCCCTTCGAGAAACAGCTGCGCGTCCTTAACAGCCTCGCCGTATGTTTCGGGCGTCGTGAGCCCCTCGACGCACGGCCCCAGACAGCGATGGATGTAGTACTGCAGGCATGCGCGTGGATGGAAGCGCGACAAATCGACCTTGCAGCTCGGGATGAGGAAACTGCGGTGGATGAGCTCCGCCACGCGGTAGGCAAGGTTGCCGGGAAAGTAGGGGCCGTAGTATGCCGAGCCGTCCTTGCGCAGCCGGCGCGTGACAAACACCTTTGGGAAACGATCGGCCAGCGTCAGCTTCACGTACGGATAGGTCTTGTCGTCGCGCAGCAGAATGTTGAACCGCGGCTTGCGTTGCTTGATCAGATTGTTTTCAAGCGCCAGGGCCTCATGTTCATTGGCAACCAGGATGTAATCGAGGTCGACGGCCTCGCGCATCAGCGACCCTGTCTTGGCGTTGGCTTGCGAAGCCTCAAGCAAATACGATCTCACTCGCGAGCGCAGGCTCTTGGCTTTGCCCACATAAATAACCTCGCCCTCGGAGTTCTTGTAGAGATACACGCCGGGGTTGGTGGGCAGGGTGCGAATTTTCTCGTAAAGGTCCATCGCGAGAGCCAGTTAACAGAATAGCGTCTGCAGTGGCGCAAGGGCATGGCGTCCCCGTTTCTGCATTCGGCAGGGAATCCTTACCTGTTCGCGTAAAAATTACATCATTGTTTGGCCTCGCCGGTCTGCCTCAGAATCAACTAAGGCATTAATCAACAGCAGTTTAAGTCGATTTAGCCGATTGGAGGCTGGTTTGCATCAAAATAAAGCGAAGAGGACGGCAACTCCAAATAGGAGAAGGTCCGGGTGCGAACTAAGCAGCCGGCCTAAGGGGTGAAAAACCATGACCAGACAATCACTTGTATGCATGTTGGCCACTGCGAGCTTCGCGGTGCTTGGAGCGACCGGTTGCGCGACTAAAAACTATGTAAAGACCCAGACCGCGCCGATCATCCAGAAGACCGGCCAGGTTGAGAACGAGACCGCTGAGAACAACCGCCAGATTCACAGCGTAGACGAGAGCGCCCAGGCGGGCATCAAGCAGGCCCAGTCCAGCGCCGACACAGCGAACCAGAACGCGCAGCAGGCATCGAGCGCGGCCGGACAGGCCAACACTGCAGCCAACGACGCCGCGCAGCGAGCCGACACGCTTGACTCCGTGGTGAAAGGACTCGACAACTACAAGCAGGCTGGCGATGTTTCGGTGAACTTTGGCTTCGACAAGAGCGTGCTGACCGACGACGACAAGCAGCAGCTCGACAGCTTCGCCGGCCAGCTCGGCTCGGCCAAGAGCTACATTCTCGAGGTCACCGGCGGCACCGACTCAGTAGGCCCGGCCCAGTATAACTACGAGCTGAGCAATCGCCGTGCCGATGCGGTGGTACAGTACATGGTGACCAAATACAACATTCCGGCGCACCGCTTCTACCTGATCGGCATCGGCAAAGATCAGGCGGTGGCCGACAATAAAACGCGTGAAGGCCGTGCCAAGAATCGGCGCGTTGAAGTGCAAATGCTCACCAACATGAGCGCGGAGAACACAGCGCCTACTCAGGGCTCAACCCAGCCCGCGCCGGCAACCAATGCTGCTCCCAACGCAGGAACCTCGAACCCGACTGGCACCGTGAACGAGTAACATAGCGAAATAGCGCGGCCGATAGGCTGAACGCACAAAGGGCGGACCCGATCGGGTTCGCCCTTTGCGCATTTGATTGGCACTGGGGTTAATATTTCGGGGGGCGAATCAAGAAGAACTTTCAAAACGCTCCCTTTATGGACGCTCAGCTCGTATTCTTTCGCGATGCATTCAAATGTTGAATCGTGAAATGCGAATATTAAGTGCCTTCTATTCATGTAGCGTTCAGGCCTGTGAGCGGGATGAACCGAATTCATCCTCTCAAGTGTCCTCAGCCAGGATGAGTGTTCAACTTCGAAGACTGTGTAGGGCGCGAGACCACGGCTCGATAGGGGATGTCCTGCAAAAGCCTCGTCGTTCGGGAGACCGAACATGTGCGAGATCACACCGGTAAACTTCACCAGCGCGCAATCCTCGTCTTTAGAGGTGATTCCAACCATGCGAGGCATCCGCCCGTCCCAATCGCTCATGTCCTTCTGCAGGTAATACGCAAGATGTAATGAGTACTCCGAGCAAAGGATCATCGGACACGGCGCGCCGACCGAGCACTGCGGAAGCTCGGTCAATTCTTTTACAACATCCAGCTCATCGACAGAGTACATGCCCCCCTCCCGTTGGCTCATTCGTCGCAGCCTAGAGCTGCTTCATATGCTCGGCGCGAACGTCATTCGCCGTAAACAGGCGCAGGAACGGCGCGCCCTTTGCCGCGGCCTCGACGGCCGGCCTGCCGTTGGCCTCTTCGCGCTCCACAATGCAGACAACCGCTACGACGTTCATACCCGCCTCCTGCGCGGCTTCAATGGCGTTGATGGTTGAAGCGCCGGTGGTGCACACGTCATCCACGATCACGACATTCGCGCCTTCCTGGCAGAAACCTTCGATGCGCCGCTTTGCGCCGTGTGCCTTCTCGGCTTTGCGTACCAGGAATCCGTGAAGCAAAGGCGCTGCCGGATTTGACTGCGCGCGCCATGCGCTGGCCGTGGCAACATTCGAGACGATGGGGTCCGCGCCCATGGTGAGGCCGCCCACCGCTTCTGCCTGAATGTTGTTTTCCTCCAAAAGTTCAAGCACCGAGTGCCCGGTGAGACGTCCGCCTTCGGCATTAAGCGTTGTGGTGCGGCAGTCGATGTAGTAGTCGCTGGTTCCTCCCGACGAGAGCGTGAACTGGCCAAGGCGAAAGCTCAACCGTGCGAGAAGTGAGAGAAGTTGCTGTGCGTGAGTTGGTGTGGGCATCAATGCGATTGTAAAGAAAGCTTCTAGCTACTAGTTCTTTGACCGCGTGATTTTGTGCTTTCCCACCCTTTTCGCGATGGAACTGCGGAAAGGATGGGGCACCCACATTGGTGCAAATTTAAGCGGTCAGAGACCTAGCCTCTATCCCATGCGCGGGCATTCCATTCATTTAGCGGATGCGCGCTAAGCCGGATTCCTTCCGCCCCAGCGCTTGGAGCTAAAAGCTGGGAGCCAGAAGCTAGAAGCTGCTTTTACATTTTGTCCAGATGTTGGAAGCCTTGCGTCCCGACCAGCATCATCGAAAAGATGAGGAAGTTGTAGAGTGCGTGAACGAGTACGCTTGCGGCCAGCGACCGCATAATCAGCCGCACTGCGCAGAGAGCGATACTCACGCAAGCCAGCAGCAGAACCGCATCAACCGAGTTGCCGGTTTGCTCAGCGTGCATGAGGGCAAAGGGCGCCGAAGTGACCAGGGATGCGATTGCCATGGCGCTGAAAGACCATTGCGGGCTTCCATCGGACCGGAGCGGCCGGCGCGGCACTTTGTAGAATTTTTCGGCGAGCCAGTCGTACGCGGTGCAGAGCGAAGGCAGCAGGAAGCCGCGGAAGATCAGCTCCTCAAAAAAAGGTGCGATGGTGATGCCGAAGAAGAACAGCAACCAGGCTGCGCCGGGCTGTTTGAAGATCTTCTCGATCGGCGTATTCGACGGACCGGGGACGAAGATGATATTCACTATCGCCAGCAGATAGCAGAAAAAGCCAGTGCCAATGAGGGCCCATCTGTGCCTGAGAGCGGTCGCCCAGTTCCACTGCAGGCCGGCAAAGAAGCGTTTGTGCCAGATGAGCGGGAATGTGAAATATGCCGCGATAAAAGCGCCGAGATAGATCAGGAACTCGGACCCTAGAGCATAGTGGATGTCGTTCATTGCGGACTGAAGGCTGGTGGCATTGAAGAGCCGGAAGTGAACGGCGGCTCCAACCACGACTATGGATGCGAAAAGGCTCAACGCGAGGTAAACGGCCAGCAGCGCAACGTGACCGAGATGGGGAATGCGAGCCGGAGGCGGCGGAGGCTCCGGCTGAAAGACGTTGGCGAATAAAGGCGGCTCTTCGGGGACTGGTGCGAACGTCGATGGATCGGTTTGCGAGGATTCCGGCGGCGTAGATTCAGTTGTCGCCGCGACCGCATCCGCTGCTCCCTGCGGATCGTCGCTGTTGCTTTGCTCCATCCGATCTTCTGCGAAGGGATCGGCTGCGGGTTGCACGGCTTGCGGATCATCGCTCTGAGGCAATGTCATTTCTTTCCCCGCTTACCGCTGAGTTTTGGCTGAGCTTTCTTTGCCCGTGCCGATTTTGCTGGAGAGCTGCCATTGCCGTTCTGTTTTGGCCCGCTCTCCGCAGCCGGCGTTTCCTCAGACGAATCGACCGTCTCCGCTTCAACCAGCTTGCCGTCCTCAGATGTGTAATAGCGCGTGAGGAAGTGGCCCGTATAGGAGCCAGGCGTGGCCGCAATCTGCGCGGGGCGCCCCTGGGCGATCACGCGTCCGCCGTCTTCGCCCCCTTCGGGGCCCAGATCGATCACCCAGTCGGCATTTCGTATCACGTCCATGCTGTGTTCAATGATGATGACAGAGTTCCCCAGGTCGGCTAGCCGGTGCAAAACCTCCAGCAGCTTGCGCACATCGTCAAAGTGCAGGCCGGTAGTGGGTTCGTCGAGCAAATAGAGGGTGCGGCCGGTCTGGCGCTTCGATAGTTCGCGGGCCAGTTTCATTCGCTGTGCCTCGCCGCCGCTGAGCGTTGTAGCGCTCTGGCCCAGGTGCACGTAGCCCAGTCCAACGTCGACCAGCGTCTGCAGCTTCTGCCGCACCTGCGGCACGTCTTTCAGCACGGGTAGCGCATCTTCAATCGTCAAATCGAGAATGTCGGCGATGGAGTGACCGTGAAACTTCACCGCGAGAGTCTCCTGGTTGTAGCGCCTGCCGTTGCACACTTCACATTGGACGTAAACATCGGGCATGAAGTTCATTTCAATGCGTCGCTGCCCGTCGCCCTGGCAGGCTTCGCAGCGGCCGCCTGTGACGTTAAAGCTGAAGCGGCCCGGCTTGTAGCCGCGCTCGCGCGCCTCGGGCAGCATGGCGAACAGGTCGCGGATGGGCGAGAAGACGCCGGTATAGGTAGCCGGGTTGGAGCGCGGCGTTCGGCCAATCGGCGACTGGTC
The DNA here is from genome assembly GCA_963732165.1 of uncultured Acidobacteriaceae bacterium. Classification (GTDB taxonomy): domain Bacteria; phylum Acidobacteriota; class Terriglobia; order Terriglobales; family Acidobacteriaceae; genus Telmatobacter. The sequence goes on along the minus strand of CAVSYM010000014.1, from coordinate 145,216 downwards.
GATGCGGACAACTTTGTCGATCTGCTCCGCGCCGGCCAGTGAGTCGTGAGCGCCGGGTTCCTCGCGCGAGCCGTAAATAGTTTTTGCCAGCGAGCGATAGAGAATGTCGTTGACCAGCGTGCTCTTGCCGCTGCCGCTCACGCCGGTGACTACGGTGATTACGCCCAGCGGGACACGGATGTTTACGTCCTGAAGATTGTGTTCGCGTGCGCCTTCAATGGTGAGCCATTTGCCGGTGAGTCTGCGCGGCCTGGCACGCTGCAGCATCGTTGCCTGGCCTGAAAGATACCTGCCGGTCAGCGATTCAGGCGCAGCCATGATTTGCTGCGGCGTGCCCTCGGCAACAACGTACCCACCCAGCCGGCCCGCGCCCGGGCCGAGATCGAGAACGTAGTCTGCGTGTCGAATTGTCTCTTCGTCGTGCTCCACAACCAGGACCGTGTTGCCAAGATCGCGAAGCTTTACGAGCGCCTCTATCAGGCGGTTGTTGTCGCGCTGATGCAAACCGATGGAGGGCTCGTCGAGAACATAAAGCACGCCCCGGAGACGCGAGCCAATCTGCGTGGCAAGCCGGATGCGCTGGCCCTCTCCGCCTGAGAGCGTTGCGGCATTGCGGTCGAGCGAGAGGTAATTAAGCCCCACGGCGCAGAGGAACTCAAGCCGCTCCACGATCTCGCGCTGGATGCGGTCGGCAACCAGCGCTTCACGCGAGGTGAACTGCAAATTGAGGGCTGCCGAGAGCGCGCGATTAAGGGGCAACGCAGTAAAGTCGGCAATCGAAAGCCCGCCAACCTTGACGGCCAGCGATTCAGGCCGCAAACGCTTGCCTCGGCAAACGGGGCAGGGCGTGGCCGACATGAAGCTCATCATGTATTCGCGATAGCCGTCGCTGTGCGCTTCTTCAACGCTGTCGCGCAGGTACGCAAGAATGCCATGAAAGCCGGTGCGCGGAGCCTCGCCTTTGGGCGGGCCGTAAACCAGGATGTGCTGATGCTTGGCGGGCAGGTCTTCAAACGGAGTTTTGAGGTCGATTCCGTAGCGGTTGGCCGCGAGTTGGATGAGTTTGAGCAGGTACTGGGATGCCGAACCGGGGCCCAGACCGCCATCGAGCAGCGGCTTTGACCAGTCGGTAATGACCTTGGCTGGGTCGAAGTCGTAAAGCGAGCCCAGCCCGTGGCACTCCGGGCAGGCGCCGAATGCGGAGTTGAAGCTGAAGCTGCGCGGCTCGAGCTTGGGCACATCGAGGCCGCAATCGGGGCAGGCCATTGACGAAGAAAACAGTTGTTCCGTCTGGCCGCCCGAGCCGTTGCTCGACAGAACAAGAACGAGGCCATTGGCCAGCTGAAGGGCCTTGGCGACAGCTTGCTCCAGGCGCTTTTCGGTGGAGGGCTTCGACGACCTGTCCGGGCCGGAAGAATGTGCGGCCGGTCTGGCAACTTCCCCGGTCCCCAAAAGCGACGGACCGGGGGCACCCGTATCTGTAAGTTTTAAGAGAATGCGATCGATGATTGCTTCAATGGCGTGATTCTTGCGGCGATCGAGAAGAACGGGCTCGGAGAGATCGCGAACCTCGCCGTCGACGCGTGCGCGAAACCCTTGCTGGTCAAGCTCATCGAGCAGATCTTTAAACTCGCCCTTGCGGCCGCGCACCACCGGCGCCATGATGGTCACTCGCTCGCCACGCCCGAGTTCAAGAATGCGCTGAACGATCTGATCCGCGGTTTGGCGGGCAATGGGACGACCGCAGTTGGGGCAGTGCGGTGTGCCGACCGAGGCGTAAAGCAGGCGAAGGTAGTCGTAAATCTCGGTGATCGTGCCCACAGTCGACCGTGGACTGCGGCTAGTAGTCTTTTGCTCAATTGAGATCGCCGGGCTCAGGCCTTCGATTGAATCGACGTCGGGGCGCTCGATTTGATCGAGGAACTGGCGCGCGTAGGCTGAGAGCGTTTCGACGTAGCGCCGCTGACCCTCGGCATAGATGGTGTCGAATGCCAGTGAGCTTTTGCCGGAGCCGGAGAGTCCGGTGACCACAGTGAATGTGTTGCGCGGAATGCGCACACTGATGTCGCGCAAATTGTGCTGGCGCGCGCCGCGCACCGAGATGTGAGTAATCGCCATGGTCAGGTGAGAAAGGGACGGTGGTGGGTAGCCAGGGATTGCATGAGTGCGTTCACAGATTTGCAACACCCTGGGGGTATTCTATTTGCCAATAGAAATCGTGGTCAACGCGAGGGCAAACAGGCGAGTCTCTGCGACAATCGCAAAGACGGTGGGCTGTGGCGCGCATCTAATAAGCAGTGCCGGTGAAATGCGAAAATCAGTTGACTCGTAGGCGGAGATGATGGAGAACTTGTTGAATCTGGCTATGCTGGCCTGCGCGACGGTTGGCTCAATGGTGTTTGGGATACTGGCAGCTTACGGAATTCTGCGCGTCGGCTTCTCCATTTTACGCCCGCAACCGCCGGTGCGCATCGAAGCGAACCAGCCTGAGCCCGCCGGAATGCTGTAAAAACCTTCCACGGCATCGTCAGCAATCAAATTTGAAGAGTCTGCGTTTGCTGCGCATTGGCGCGGTGCGCAATATCTCGCCGGCGCGAATTGCGGCGTATGTATGCGGCGTATGTATTAAGTCGTGGGCATTTAGAATTGCGGATTTGGCTGCTGCTGTTGTTGCTGTTGCTCCTGTTGTTGCTCCCGCATCTGCTGCATGCGCTGTTCAATCTCGGCGCGGCGCTCTTCCATCTGCTGCTGATTTTGTTCAGGCGGCATTCCCGGCGGCCCGTAGGCGTTGCGTACGGGCGGAATTCCGGGAACAGGCTGCGGCGGCTGTTCGTACTCAACGTCGTCTTCTGAATTATTTTGCGCATTGTTCGCGGGTGCAGGTCCCGTGGGGCGATTGCTGAGTACGATCTCCTTGGGGGTGCCTTCGCCCAGGTCGCCGGCCATCAAAACGTTGTAGCTGGTTCCATCCAGCAGCTGTGTGATTACATCGCGGGCCGATCCCGGGCCATAGGATCCGAATACCCGATCGTCGCCGACTTTGCCTTCCAGCCTGGCGCCGGTTACAGCAGCCACTTCTTTCAGAATCTCATCGAGGCTCGAGTTATTGGCTTCAACGGTCAGCCCGTGGACGTCCCAGGTGACTTTGGCGGGTACTGGCTTATTATTTACTGGCCAGTCAGGCTTGGGCGGCTCTGGAGCGGGCATTTGCGCCGCGGTTGGAGCAGGAGTTGAAGGCGATGGCTTGGCGGCACTGGGGGTCTGTTTCAAAGCTGGATTTTGCGCCGGAGGCACGGCCTGCGAGCCGGGGGGAGTTGTTACTGGAGGCAGCTTTTGGGCGCGAAGCAACGCGCCTGATGCAACCAACACAACGAGGAATGCGGCCGCCGCTAGCTTCGCCATACTGGCTGATGGCCGCCGGTAGCAAGCTCGCAAATTTTTGCCGGTTTGCATTTGGAATGTCCCCCAGCGCCGGCTGAATCGCCTGCGAGGTCGTCCATAATTCGGCGCCGCCGCTGTGTACTAGACTAGCAGTGACCCACGGACGCTCGAAAAATGCGTCAAAGCTAAGCGGAGAGCCTTTTTGCCTTTGCTCGCGACAAAGAAAAGGGCCTCCAGGAGAGGATACCGCGATCTATGCGCTCATGGTTGAAAGTTTTGGCTGCCGCCGCGCTGATTGGCGCTTCGGCGGAGGGGTTCGGCCTGAGCTGCACGATGCAGGCCGAGCTTTCACCTGCTGATCGCGACGCCATTGCAACCGCTGGAACCCGGATTGCGGCCGCCATCGCGGGCCAGGACCTGACCGCGCTCAAGGCCACGCTGCTTCCGGCTGAGGCTTCAGCGTGGGACTCGATCAAAGCAACGGTAGATCAGGGGCAGGCGCTTCTGCAAGGCGGCCAAATTACAATCCGCGACGCGTTTCTGCTCGATGCGAGCTCTCAGCAAGCCCCGGCCGATGCGCAGTTTTTCTGTTCCAATGCGAACGGCACGCTCACGGTGACAATCCTTATGCGGGACTTGCCGCCGGGCCGCTACGCCATTGTGTTGGCAGACGCGGTGGGGGCGCCGCTGGCCGGGCAGCTCGGCGTGATTCTGGCCCGGGACCAGGCCAGCTCCGCATGGATGCTGGCGGGGCTCACGCTGCGCCCCGGTGCGCTCGACGGCCATGACGGCGTGTGGTACTGGAAGCGCGCCCGCGATCTGGCTGCGGACGATCCGTGGAGCGCGTGGTACACCTACGATATAGCTCACTATCTGCTGCTGCCCGTGGATTTTATGTCGTCTCCGAACCTTGAGAAGTTGCAGCAGGAGCAGTCGCAGATCAACCCCGACCCGCAGAAGGCGCTGCCGCTCTCGATCCCTGACGGTGACCGGACCTGGAAGATTGTGGGAGTTTCACTCGACGCCTCGTTGCGCGAGCCGGACCTGGCGGTCGCATATCAGTCGACAGGCGTGACCGATCCCGCTGCTCTCAGGACCGAGGCGACCGCGGTGCTGAGCGCATTCCTGAAAACCGAGCCCGGCATCCGGGCCAACTTTCACGGCCTCTGGGCCTACGCGGTGAACGGCGACAAGCGCACGCCGGTGATGGAACTGCCGATGAAGCAGATTCCGTAGAGGCAGTGGTCAGTGATCAGTTGTCAGTGATCAGTTTTTCTGTGCGAAGGGTCGCTGATTGCTACATTCAGCTTCCTCCTTGCTGTTCACCGACCACTGATCACTATGAACGAAAGGAACTCCCTTGTCGCAATTGATCGATTTACGTTCCGACACAGTTACGCGGCCTTCGCAGGAGATGCGTGCCGCAATGGCCGCGGCTGAAGTCGGCGACGACGTCTATGGCGAAGACCCCACCGTCAACCTACTGGAGCGCCGCTCGGCTGAAATCTTTGGCCGTGAGGCCGCACTTTTCGTGCCCACGGGAACCATGGGCAACCAGATCGCCATCCGCTGCCACACGCAGCCGGGGCAGGAGGTCATCGCCGACAGCCGGGCGCACATCCTCGACTGGGAGATGGCGACCACCGCCGTCTTTTCCGGCTGCCTGATTCGTGCCGTCCCCACCGACAACGGCATCCTTACCTGGAAACACATCGAGCCCGCGATCGAACAGAAAAGCAACTTTCGCGCGCATACCGGGCTGATCGAGATTGAGAACACCCACAACCTTGCCGGCGGCCGGGTCTCCGACCTTCCAGTTTTGGAGGAGATTTGGGAGGGGGCAAAAGCCCATCGCCTCCCGATCCATCTCGATGGCGCCAGAATCTTCAATGCTTCCGCTGCGCTGGGCGTGGACGTGAAGACGCTCACCGCCGGTTTCGACACGGTGATGTTTTGCCTGTCAAAGGGACTGGGCGCGCCGGTGGGGTCGATGCTGGTGGGCCCAGAAGCATTGATTGCAAGAGCGCGCCGGTTCCGCAAAGCACTGGGGGGAGGCATGCGGCAGGTCGGCGTTCTGGCGGCCGCGGGATTGATCGCGCTCGAACAGGGTCCAAAACGCTTGCATGAAGATCACGCCAATGCGCGCCTTCTGGCTGAAGTTCTAGCCAATACGCCGGGAGTCAATATCGATCTGGAATCTGTCGAAACCAACATCGTAATCTTCAAGCTCACGGCCGGCCACGGCGCGCCAGAGCTTGCTACGCGGCTCAAGGAGCGCGGCGTGTTGATCAGCGCATTCAGTGGCGATGCCATCCGGCTGGTGACGCACCTCGACGTGAGCCGCCGCGCCTCGATCGATGCGGCCGAGGCGTTGACCGAAGAGATTGAGGCTGCCGTCGAACACGAAGCGTAACCGTCAGTGCAAGGCGCTTTGCCCACGAGGAGCAACGATGGATGCGAGCCGGGCACAGAAGTATGCGCGAATAGCTGGCGTTCTTTATGTCGTGTCGCTGGTGGCGCGAGCTTTTTGCGGGACTAGAATCCTCCCCAGCGCATATATGCGGCGATAATCGGTTGACCCCACAGGCTGCTTACGATTCCACCGATGCAGAGGAAGGTCCCGAGCGGAAGCTTGGCCGTGGCCCAGGTTTCGGCGGTTGCGGGTTCGGTGCGGCGGACCAGCAGAACAATTGCGGCGAGCGATCCAAGCACAACTCCGATAGCAAATGAGAGCAGCGCGCCTGAGAGGCCGAGCCAGGCGGCAAGCATGGCCATCAGCTTGGCATCGCCGAGGCCGAGACCCTCGCGATGGCGGATGAGTTTGTAGATCCAACGGATGAGGAGGATGAGGACGGCGGCGGCGAGGATACCGAGAGTAGAGTTTAACGCAGTTTGCTTGGCCGCATACCTCATTGATCCAGATTTACCGACGATCGGCATAGCTGCGCCAAGAGTGCCGTGCAGAACGACAAAGAAGAAGCCCAAGGCTACACCGGGCAACGTGAGCCAGTCGGGAAGCCAGAGATTCTCGGCGTCCAGAACGGCCAGGGCGACCAGCATCCAGGAAAGAGTGAGACCACCGACCACGAGCGCGACGGCGTTGTAGTAGAAAACCGCTTGCGATTCGGGATAGAGCGTGGGATCAAGGGCCTGCCAAACGGAAATTGTCCACAGCGCCCCCACCCCGATCTCCACGATCACATATCTCCACCCGATCCACTTCCCGCAGGTTCTGCAACGCCCGCGCAGCGCCAGCCAGCTCACCAGCGGCACATTCTCCCACCACGCAAGCGTGCGTCCGCAGTTGCGGCAGTGCGAGCGTGGCTTCACGATGCTCTCGCCCGCGGGCCAGCGCGTCAGGCACACGTTCAGAAAGCTGCCAAAAGCCAGCCCCATGAGCGCGGCAAACACGGTTCCAAGAACACGAATCATCAGAAGAATTGAGTATACGGTTGAGAGGACGAGGGTCGGCCCCTGATCGCTTGCGGACGCGAACGTGGGACGGCCGACGCGCACCTCCTAGTAAACTGAATATGCATGGACCTTCCGCAAGAAAGCTCCAGCCCCAAGTCTCCGACCCGTCAGATCGCCACCGACCCGGTGCAGGCGGCAGCGCTCTTTGAGCAGTCGGCGGCCATCATGGCGCGGTTGCGCGCGCCCGGCGGCTGCCCCTGGGACCGCGAGCAGAGCTTCGACACCATACGCAAATACACGCTTGAAGAGACCTACGAGGTCTTCGACGCCATTGAGCGCCGCGACTTCAAGCACCTGGCCGAGGAACTTGGCGATCTGCTGCTGCAGGTGCTGTTCTACGCGGAGATGGCTGCCAATGAAGGCCATTTCACCATCGCCGACGTTCTTGACCACCTGAACCGCAAGCTCATTCGCCGCCATCCGCACGTCTTTGGCGACGAGGCTGCCCGTGCGGCCGGAAACAACGCCGTGGTCGATTTGCAGGTAGCGGAATCGGCAGAAGGAGTGCTCCGCAACTGGGAAGAGATCAAAGCCGCTGAAAAGGCTGGCAAAATCTCCGGCGGCTCTTCGGACACAGACCCTGCCAATGCCCAGTCCCGCCTTGATTCCATCACGCGGGCGATGCCTGCGCTGCTTGAGGCTGCAAAGCTCGGCGGGAAGGCGCAGAAGGCGGGCTTCGACTGGCCGGACTGGCGCGATCTGTTGCCGAAGATTGCCGAAGAGACGGCGGAGCTTGAGACTGAAGCTGCTTCCGGCGATCCTGCGCGCAAGCCGGCGATTGAAGCTGAGTTGGGCGACCTGCTGTTCACGGTCGTGAACCTGGGCCGGCACCTGGGCGTGGATGCGGAAATGGCGCTGCGTGGGTGCAATTTGCGCTTCCGCGAGCGGTTTCGTGAAATGGAGCTGGCCTCTCTGCGCCCGCTGGAAGAACTGGCGCCGAACGTGCTTGAAGATCTGTGGGCGGCAGCAAAACAGAAACTCGCCGAAGGGCCGAAGAGCGCTGCGAAAGAAGATCTCGGCACGGAACATGCGCGCCCGTCCCACGAATCGCAAAGTGCGAATGAATCGCACGGAGCGCACTCATGATTGAGATTCGCACCTGCCGGGGATTTGACGAGCTGCAGGCCTGTGTCGAGCTCCAGGTAGAAACCTGGGGATACGATCCGACCGACCTGGTTCCGAAAAAGACGTTTTTGCTGGCACAGAAGATCGGCGGGCAGGTGATTGGCGCCTTCAATACGGAGAAAAAATCGGAGAACAAAGACCAGGGATCGGATAACGAAGAGACCGCATCACAGATGGTGGGGTTTGCGATGGCCATTCCAGGCATCAAAAACACGGCAACGGGCCCGAAGACGTATCTGCACTCGCATATGCTTGCAGTAAAAGAGGGTTATCGAAACCAGGGACTGGGGATGCGGCTAAAGCTTGAACAGCGCCTGGAAGCGCTTTCTCGCGGAATCCGGTACATGGAATGGACCTTCGATCCTCTTGAAATTAAAAACGCTTATTTAAATATCCACAGGCTGGGGGCGGTCGCCAGGGAGTATCGACCCGATTTCTATGGTGTATCCTCATCTCGACTGCAGGGTGGGCTCCCGACAGATCGTCTGCTTGCGGAGTGGGAGCTGGATTCAGACCGGGTGCAGGCAATCCTTGACGGCCGTCCCGCAGTCGCACGCGAAATTGAGGAGCGAATTCAGGTCCCTGCTTCCATTTACCAGTGGAAGACTGCCGACGCAGATCGTCATCGCGCCCTCGCCGTTCAGCTCGAGAACCGGGGAAGGTTTCAGAAGGCGTTTCAAAAGGGTTTAGCCATAACAGGCTTTTCACTTGATGCGGAGGGGAATGGAGTCTTTGAGCTGAGCCGCATTGAGGAAATTGCTGGAGACTCGCTTCGGTAAAGTTTTTTGGTCCAGAAAGGATCGCAGAGGAACGCAGACAGATATGAGAATAGATGCCATAATCCTGCGCGAACTTCACATGCCGCTGGTGCGGCCGTTTGAGACCAGTTTTGGAGTGACCCGCGACCGGCGTGTGCTGCTGGCGGAGGTTCACTCGGAGGGACTGGTGGGCTGGGGCGAGTGCACGGTGGGCGAAAGGCCACACTTCTCCGGCGAGTCGACCGATAGTGCATGGGCGGTGATCACACAAGAGCTTGGACCGATGCTGGCCGCGGAGAGTCCCCAGCATGGCGGCGACTGCCCGCGTATCTTCAAACGCGTGCGCGAAAACCGCATGGCAAAGGCCACGCTTGAAAACGCCATTTGGGACATTGAAGCACAACGCGAAGGCATCTCGCTCTCGCGGCTGCTGGGCGGCGTGCGCGAGGTAATTCCATGCGGTGTTTCGCTGGGCATCCAGCGGTCGATTCCTGAGCTGCTCGAGGTGATTGAGCGCGAACTTCAAGCCGGATACCAGCGCATCAAGCTGAAATGCAAGCCGGGGTGGGACGTTGAGGTGTTTGAGCGAGTGCGCAGTCGCTGGCCTGAGATCATGCTGAGCTGCGATGCAAATTCTGCTTACCGCCTGCACGACACAGACCACATTCTCACGTGGGACGCGTTCGACCTGCTGATGATCGAGCAGCCGCTATGGCACGACGATTTCTACTTCCACTCGATGCTGCAAAGGCGGATGAATACGGCGATCTGCCTGGATGAATCCATCCACAACCGGCGCGACGCGCTGGCGGCGATCGAAATGGAGTCTTGCAAGATTATCAACATCAAGCTGGGCCGAGTAGGCGGATTCAGTGAGGCCATCGCCGTGCACAACGCGGCGCAGGAGCGGGGAATCCCGGTGTGGTGCGGCGGCATGCTCGAGTCGGGTGTGGGGCGCTCGCACAACATCGCGCTTTCGACTCTTGAGAACTTCACATTGCCCGGCGACGTGTCGGCTTCGGCGCGCTACTTTGCCGAGGACATCATCGAGCCCGAAGTGACGGTTTCGCGCGAGGGCGAAATCGCGATTTCCGATACGCCCGGACGCGGCTATGAGGTCAGAACCGACTTGATCGAGCGGCTCACAGTCCGAAAAGAATCGATCCGCGCGCTTGAGTTGGTGAGCTGATCGCGCGCCTGTGTGGTCTAATAAATGAACCTCAGAATCCTGGTGCGTCGAGTCTCGGGTTTGAGACTTGGCGGACACCGATCTGCGCGAGCTCTGCTCTAAATGTTCAGACTTGAGAAATACCACTTGGAGGCAATCCCTGTGAAACATCTTTGTCGTAAAACATCCCTGCTTGTATTCGGGTTCGCGGTGTTTGCCGCTGGAGCCCGGTTGATTCACGCGCAAAACGACACACTGGCCAACACAGAAAAGCCGATAGCGCTGCTGCCGGGCTTTGACAAGCAGCTGATGGACACGAGCGCCGACGCCTGCGTGAATTTTGCCCAGTATGCGTGCGGCAATTTCTCCAAGCTGTATTCGATTCCCGCAGACATGCCGAGCTACGGATCGTTCTACATCGTTTATGAGCACACCGAGGATGTGGTGCACCAGATGCTGGATAAGCTGGTTGATAAGAGCGCGCAGCACACCGCAAACGAGCAGAAGATCGGCGACTTTTACGCCAGCTGCATGGACGAAGACGCAGTTCACGCCGGGGGTTTGAAGCCGTTGCAGCCGGAGCTCGATCGCATTGCCGCGCTTACCGATAAAAAGCAGCTCACCGAGCTGCTGGCACACTACCAGCTCATCAACGTGAATGCGTTTTTCAATTACGGCGAGCAGCAGGACTTCGCTGACGCGACCAAACAGATCGCCGCAGTGGACCAGGGCGGACTGGGATTACCCGAGCGGGATTATTACTTCCGCACCGGAGATGCGGCCGACAAGACGCGTAAGGAATATGTGGCGCACGTGGCCAACATGCTTCGCCTGTCGGGCGAGCCTGCCGACAAAGCCGCGGCCGATGCCGACAAGATCATGACGCTTGAGACTGCGCTGGCCAAGATTTCGATTGACGCCACTTCGCGGCGCGATCCCCACCGCGTGTATCACTTGATGAGCGTTGCCAAGCTGATCGAAATGACTCCAGGAATTGACTGGATCGGATTTCTTGCCGATACCGGCGTGGCGGGTGTCGGAGAATTGAATGTTGCGAATCCGGATTTCTTCAAGGGGCTTGAGAGCCTGCTCGACTCCACCGATCTTGAAACGATCAAGACTTATTTGCGCTGGCAGTTGATCAACTCCATCCCGGGCTACGTATTACCCAAGGCCATGGATGAAGAGGGCTTCGATTTCGCGGGGCGCAAATTGACCGGGCAGCAGGAGCAAAGGGCGCGCTGGAAACGCTGCACATCGTCGACCGAGAATGCGCTGGGAGAAGCGGTTGGCCAGGTCTATGTCGCATCGCAGTTCCCGCCGTCGAGCAAGGCGTACACGCTGCAAATGGTGCACGACATCGAAGCGGCGATGGGCCGCGAGATCGAAGACCAGACATGGATGAGCCCTGAAACAAAAGAGAAGGCCAAGGTCAAACTGCACATGGTTGCAGACAAAATCGGCTATCCCGATCAGTGGCGCGATTATTCGAAGCTCGAAGTGATTCGCGGTGACGCTTTGGGCAATGAATTGCGGGCAATCGAATTCGAAAACAAGCGGCAATTGGCGAAGATTGGCAAGTCTCTCGATCGAGCCGAATGGATTACGACACCTGAGACTGTGAATGCGTTTTACAACCCGAGTATGAACGACATCAACTTTCCGGCAGCGATTCTGCAGGCGCCGCTCTACGATCCTGAGGCCACCGACGCTGAGAATTTTGGCCATATCGGCGCGGTGGTTGGGCACGAACTGACTCACGGTTTCGACGACCAGGGCAGCCAGTTTGACGGTTACGGAAATCTTAAAAACTGGTGGACTCCCGACGATAAAAAGAAATTCGACGAAATGACCGACTGCGAAGTGAAGGAGTATGGAAATTTTACCGCGGTCGACGACGTGAAAGTGAATGGGAAGCTGACCCTGGGCGAAAACACCGCAGACAACGGCGGCATTCGCCTGGCTTATAGCGCTTTTCTCGACGATGCTAAACGGAAAGGCATCGATCTCGACGCAAAGCAGGACGGTTTTGACGCGATTCAACAGTTCTTTATCGGCTTTGCGCAGAACTGGTGCAGCATCGACCGGCCGCAGATGATCCGGCTGCAGGTGCAAACCGACCCCCACTCGCCCGAAGTATTTCGCGTCAACGGAGTGGTGCAGAATATGCCGGAGTTCGGCAAGGCCTTCGGCTGCAAAACGGGCCAGCCGATGATGCCCACGAATGCATGTCACGTGTGGTAGCGTGCGGTTGCGGCGGTGAGCCGGATCAGAAGGCGAGGATTAGACACCCGGGCCTGAAGGCCGTGTGTTCACGCGCTTTTTCAGGGGGTTAAAATCCCCTGCTCGCTGCACAATCTCCGGTTCATAACTGTGGTTCAAGGCTTACTCGGCGTCGACGACGCAGCGGAATCCAACTCCCCCGGAGCGGTCGTAGCCCGGAGCCATTAACAGAAGCTTGCCGTGCTCGTCGTTGCGAAAGGTTTCGGGAAAATACCAGATCGAACCCTGCGGCTGATAGTATTCGCCGCCGCGCACGATCGCGGCGCGCGTGTGCTCGTCATCAAACTCATCGGACCATTGCCACACATTGCCCACAAGATCCATCACGCCGTAGGGGCTTGCGCCCTGCGGATGCGCATCAACCGGGTCGGGCGCGGTCATGGTGCGGCCGGTAACCGGCGTTGGCACGTTTGAAGATTGCCACTCGTTGCCCCATGGATAGATGCGCCCATCCGTTCCTTGCGCGGCCATCTGCCACTCCCACTCGTGCGGCAGCCGCTTGCCGGCCCACGCGGCGTAAGCACGCGCATCTTCAAGCGAAACCCAGGTCACCGGCCGATTCTCCCCGCCTGGAGGAATCGTTCCGCCTTTCCAGTCGCGCAGAAAGTTGATTGCATCCTTCGGCGCGTAGTGCGTCGCATCGAGAAACTTTTTGAACTGCGCGTTGGTCACCGGGTATTTGTCGATGTAGAACGGCGCAACCTGCATTGGATGCTCATGAAAACGCCGTGGGGTATCTTCCCACGCATACTGCACATCGACATACGGGCTCGCGTCCCCTTCAATCTCTCTGCCCTGTACCTTGAAATCGAATGTGCCGCCGGGAATGCGAACCATGCCTTCCGGCGCTTCGGCTGCCCGCTTTGTAGGCGCGATCTCGACGACGTGTTGTGGCAGCGAAATGGGATCGTGCGAGAACGAGGCAAGCGGTTTCTGCGTCATCGCGAGCATGCGTTGCATCAGCGCTTTGATTGCCGGGCTTGGATCGCCGGCCGTGGTAAGAATCGCGCCAAAACCGTTAGCCTCAATTGGGAAACTGAGAACGACGTCGTCGCCCGAACTCTGCGGCTTGAGTTCTACGCCGTGATAGAGGTCGTAGTAATGCATGCCGGGCACGAGCGGCACATCCATCTGCGGACCATCGATGCTGTAGGCGGTGCGGTTTACAATCGTCCACACGGTTTCATTCGCCAACGGCCAGCGGCTCGCGTAAACCCCGAAGCCGCGCATTGGATACATGGGTTCCCAACCGGAACTTACCAGGAACGGCGCGACCGATCGCTCGATGGTCGCAACTCGCCGCGTTGCTTCGGCATCGCGAGGACTGATGCCATTCCAGATGCCCCAGATGTTCTCCCAACTCTCCCAACCCACGCCGTTGAAGAAAGCGAATTGCAAATCGTTCGTCTTGTCCTGCGCCCAGCGATCGCTGATGTTGACCATGTGGCGCGGCTCAAGCCACTTGTATCGGTCGACCATAGGCAGGAACGGAAAGCTGTACTGTCCCCACGTCATCACGTTCCATGCGAGGGCTTCATCGCTCGGGTCGTCTTCGGGCTCAAACGCCAGCGGATGGCCGGCAGCCTCGGCCGCGAGCGAGAAGCCAAGCGGCACTCCATCCTGCGTGTCGCCGTTGATGCCGTCCGCGTCGATGGCCCTCATCAGTTCTGCGATCGCCCGCGGCCACGGCTTATCGGGCGCGTGCGTCCCCTGGTCCCACATCATCATGGGGAAGAGCACGCGCACGCCGCGGCGATGAAAATCCTCGACCATTTGCCGCACGCCTGCGATTCCGCCCGGCATTGACTCGACCATTTCAAGCTGATTGCGGTCGTCGACGCCCATGTTGGGATAGGTTGACCACACCAGCACCGCATCGATGCCGCCGTAGCGCGCGTCGAGATCGTCGAGGTAGCGATCGACCGTATACTTGCCCGCCACCGGATCGTAGAAATACCGGTCGTGCACCATCAACTGCGGCTGAATAAAGCTCGACTGCGTCCATTGCAGAGCAGGCAGGTCGTAGCGCACGCCATTGTACGCAATGCGGATCAGGCGCTCGGCGCGCCAGTGCTCGATGTCTTTGAGCCAGAGTTCGTGCATTCCTGGCGGGCAACTTGGCTGCGTGAGATGCGACGCAAACTGCAGGTTCAGACAATCGGGAGCCGGAATCTGCTGCCCGCGTGGCCCATATTGCGAATCTTGCGCAATGGCGGAGAGTGAAAGCGTACCAGCCAGAACCCCAAGGCAAAAAAAACGTGCCATATAGCGCGATCTCCTCATCGATGCCGAGCGCAATCAACTGTGCTTTGTCTTAGTTTAACGGGCGTTCCTCCAGGAACCCGTCCACATCGGCGCGCATCGGCATTGACGCTTGAGCGCCGTGCCGGGTAACGCAAATCGCGGCTGCGGCATTAGCGAATCGTGCCGCCGCAAACGGGTCGCGGCCCTCCAGCATTGCCACGGCAAATGCGCCATTGAAGCAATCGCCCGCCGCTACCGTGTCAATGGCCCGCACTTTGAAGGGTGCTACCCAGCCAGACTGTCCGCTTGCCAGCGCGACATACGCTCCTTCGGCGCCGCGCTTGAGCACGACGTTGCGAATGCCGCGCGCGAAGAGGCGATGCGCGGATTCTTCCACGCCGCCAGCGCCGTCCACGTAGAAGGCGGCTTCAGTTTCGTTCGGCGTGAACCATGCAACTTGTTTCAGCGCCGAGTCGGGCAGCATGGCCGCGGGAGCGGGGTCGAGCATTACCGGAACCCCGGCATCGGCGCAGAAGTCGAGAGTGTAGGCGAGTGTGTCCATCGGAATCTCAAGCTGACAAAGCACCATTCCCGCCGAGCGAATCAGGGCTGTATTCGCATCCACTGCCGCACGATCCATTTTGCCGTTTGCGCCGGGCACCACCACGATGCTGTTCTCTCCGGTCTCGGCCACGAACATTGGCGCCAGCCCCGATGAGCCTTCAACCGCATGGATTGCGCCGGTATCGACACCTGCGTACTTGAGATTCTCGATGAGGGCGGGGCCATAGGCATCATTGCCGACGCGCGCAATCATTGCTACGGAATAGCCAAGGCGCGCCGCGGCAACGGCCTGGTTCGCGCCCTTGCCGCCCGGAGTAGCAGTAAAGCCGGTTCCGATCAAGGTCTCGCCGATGGCTGGGATGCGCGGCGTCCGCGTCACCAGGTCCATCGTGACGCTGCCTAGAACGACGATGGGTTTGCGTGTGTCTGTCATTCTCTCAAATCCTCAGCACCGGGGTACCCCATTCTAAACGGATCCGCGAGAGCGGATTTGTTTAGGGTGGGAGACCATGTGTGCAACCCACAATGTTTGCATCTTCAAAAGAGCGGCGCCACGGCGACGGAGCCGAGCCCCAACAGGAATACAAGAAACATGAAGACAAGCAGCACGCGAGCCGAGCGCGGAGCGCCGGCGAACTCGTGCCAAACAAAGACTCCCCACAATGCCGAGACCATGGTGGCGCCCTGGCCAATTGTGTAAGAGACGGCCGGCCCAACGAGATGCGCGCCCGAGGCCACAAAGTTGGAGACGCCGCCAACACACCAGACCGCTCCGCCGAGGATTCCCGCGAGATGCCAGCCGATGGGTGCGCGAAAGTAGTCTGAGCCATTGACGCGCGGTTTGCCGTCGAGCGGCTTGATCATCAACAGCCAGTTGGCAGGAACATTAGAGATGAGCAGTCCGATGGCGAAGAAGACCGACACGGTATAGGGACCCGGTGAAGGAGCGCCCGGCACACCGTTGAGCGCCTTGGCAACGAAGGGATAAAAGCAGCCCATGAGAACGCCGGCTACGAGACTCAGAATAATGCCGCGCGCCGTGGTAGCTTGCGCGGTGCTCTCACGCTTTCGATAGGCCATCGCATCGAGCACAATAGCCACAGCCACCAGCGCAACGCCGCCGAACAGCAGCAGCGGATTACCTTCAGGCTTGATTACATAGTTCGAAACCGCTCCGATGACCAGTGCAAGCCCGATTCCGACCGGGAACGCGACGGCGAGTCCTGCCACGTCAATGGCCGCAACCAGCAGTAGATTGGCAACGTTGAAGACCGCGCCGCCAATGAGCGCGTAGACGATGAGGATGGGCGCAGTGGCGGGGAGATCGGCCAGAAGCGTTGGTCCGCTATGGCCCATGCTGCCTGCTGTCAGTCCGAGAACCAGCGCTGCGAGAGCGAGGCCGATTGCGTAGTCCCAGTAGAAGAGCTGGAAACGGTAGCGCGGACAAAGCTTGAGGGTGTTGGCCCACGATCCCCAGCAGAGCATGGAGAGGAGCATGAGCGCGAGCGCGGATTGGTACGTTTCGGGAAGAAACATGATTAAGGCTCCCGTCGGTGATTGAGCGCGACAAAAGAAAAACCGGTGTCATCCTGAGCGGAGGTCGCCGCGGCACCGCAGTCGAAAGATCAGCGGTTGCCTATCGGGATGAAGCCGGACTTTACTCCTGCATTGATCAAGCACTTGATCGGTAAAGAAGGAACGATAGCGCATTAGGCGGCGCACGCGCTAGTTCTTCGCCGCCTTCAGCGCTTCGGTGAGCGCTGGAACGACCTCGAACAGATCGCCGACAATGCCGTAATCAGCTACTTCAAAGATGGGCGCGTCGGGGTCTTTGTTGATGGCCACGATGCACTGCGAGGCCTTCATGCCGACCAGGTGCTGAATGGCGCCCGAGATTCCGACGGCGAGATAGAGCTTGGGCGCCACCGACTGGCCCGAGCTGCCCACCTGTCGCTCCATGGGCAGCCAGCCGTTGTCGCAGATAGGGCGCGAGGCGGCGATCTCAGCGCCGAGCGCGGCGGCCAGATTTTCTATGAGGGGCAGGTTTTCGGCCTCACGAATACCGCGGCCGACACTGACAATCATTTGCGCCGAGCCGAGGTCGACGGACTGCGCCGTTCCGCGGAATGGCTCGGACGGCTTGGTGCGGATTTGTGAGGCGTCGAGGGTTGGCGTGAAGGTGGAGACTGGCGCTGCGGCGCTGGAGCCGGCGCCATCAGCACGGAATGCGCCGGCTTGAACGGAGACAAAGCATGGTCCCGAACCCGCGGGCTTAAAGCTGCCGTTGAGGCGGCCCTGCATGAGCTGGCGGGTAAAGGTCGGTCCTTCACCGATGGCGATCACGTCGGAGATGAGCACCTGGCCCATGCGCGTGGCGAGAGCGGGTGCAAAGTCGCGCACCTGATAAGTATGCGGGAGTACTGCGTACGCTGGCGTTTTGGATTGGAGCAGTTGGTGTAGAGCGGCAACGTACCCATCGGCAGTGTATTGCTCCAGCAGCGGATGTTCGAGGCGAATCACGGCGGCGAATCCGTGATTGGCGGCCTCGGCAGCAAGTGCCTGTGTCTGGCCGCCGATGACGACCGCCGTCACTCCCGCGCCGCCTGCAAGCTGTTGGGCCGCGGCCGCAGCCTCCCAGCTGACGCGCTTGATCTTGCCACCGCTGTCTTCCAAAACAAGAAGAACACTCATAGCACCCTCGCTTCAAACTTCAGCTTTTCTACCAATGCCGCGGCAGCTTCTTTGGCCGAGCCGGGCAGGATTTGCGTGGATTTCTGTTTCGACGGCAGAGAAATTTGTTCGAGCGTAAGAACCGGCGCGACCGCGGGGCCAAGGTCAGCGGCATTCACTGCGCGCACTTCCTTCATCTTGGCGCGCTTGATGCCCATGAGCGTGGCGTATCGCAGTTTGTTGCCGCCCGATTGTATGGTGAGCACGGCGGGCAGCGGCAGCTCGATGTGCTGGAACCATCCCTCTTCAAGTTCGCGTTTTACTTTGATGCCCGCCTCGGTCTTTTCAACCTGCAGGATAAGCGTTGAGTGGGGCAGGCCGAGCAGTTCGGCGACAATTACGCCGGTCTGCCCCAGGCCCAGGTCTTCAGACTGCAGTCCGGTAAGCACCAGGTCGGGATTCTCGGACTTGATGGCTTCGGCCAGCAGCTTTGCTACGCCGAGCGCGTCGCGCGAGCCGAGGTCGTCCGCGACGACGTGAACGGCGCGGTCTGCGCCTTTGGCAAGTGCTTCGCGGATGGTCGAGCCCACGCGCTCAGGACCGGCGCTCAACACGATCACCTCGCCGCCGTTCTTTTCCTTGAGCTGCAGGGCCTCTTCGAGGGCATAGGCATCGGGCTCGTTCATGGTCCAGTTGAGCTCACGCTCTTCTACTTCTTTGGCGTTTGGTGCGATACGAACAGGCGCATCGCGTTCGGGTACTTGTTTGATTGCGACAATAATTTTCATATTCTCTTGAGCGCTCCCGTTCAGGATATCCAAGTGGGTGCCCCATCCTCGCGACGTCTTTTTTTTGTCGCTAGGGTTGGATAGCACGATGCTCACTCGCCAATCATCAGCTCTTCGCAACCTTCGGCAGTCTCCGTGCCGCCAACTGCGCAATGTCTACGAGTTGTGGCGCGCCTTCGCCCTGCGCAGAGAGTGCATCCCTGAACATCGTATTGCAGAAGGGGCAGGCTGCGGCTACCGTGGTCGCACCTGTGGCGACCAGCTCAGCCGCGCGCACGTGGCTCACGCGCTCGCCGGTTTCTTCGCCGAGGAATGCCAACCCTCCACCGGCCCCGCAACAAAAGCTGCGCTCGCGATGGCGTGGTGCTTCAACCAGCTCGCCGGCGCTGGCGACTACGGCGCGCGGCTCGTCGTAGACATTGCGATAACGGCCGAGGTAGCAGGGGTCGTGGAAGACGATTTTCTCTTTCCCGGATTCGGCAGGGGCTAAAGCCCCGGTCATTTGGGGCGTGCTTTCGGCACGACTCAAGTCGTGCCCTGACACTTCTTGCCTTCCCGAGGCAGCGTCGGCGGGGGCTAAAGCCCCATCCTTCTTTCCATCCTTTTCGGCACGACTGAAGTCGGGCCCTGTTACAAACCTTCCCTCGGATATGATGACTCCGTGGTGCGGGAGGACGCGGTTAGGCGCGGCTTTGAGCGTAGGCAAATGCCGCGCCAGAAACTCACTATGATGTTCCACCTCAGGTGGCGTACCGAACTCCTTCCAGTCTTCCTGAATCGTCCGCACGCAGTGCGGACAGATTGACAGGATTTTCTTCGTTTTGGATTGCGCCAAAGTTTCGAGATTCGCCTCCGCCAGTTGCTGGAAGAGCAGATCGTTTCCCAGACGCCGCACCGGGTCGCCGGTGCATTTCTCTTTGCGCAGTACTCCGAAGGTGACGCCCAGATGCCGCATCACCTCGACCAATGCCAAAACAATCTCGCGCCCGCGCGGATCGTAAGCGCCCATGCAGCCTAGCCACAAACAATATTCCTGTGTGCCGTCGTAGAAAGGCAGGGCATTTTTCTCAATGAATTTATCACGCTCGGTCGCGGGAAGCCCCAGAGCATTCGATCCGCGCTCCAGCGCCAAAAACAGTTTCGCGCCGTGCGAGTCTTCCCATTCGCCAGTGTTTACCGCACCGCGGCGCAGACCAACCAGGATGGGCAGGTGCTCAATGCCCACTGGGCACTGAAACTCGCATGCGCCACATGTGGTGCACTCGAATGCGGCCTTCTGCGAGTTGTACTTGCCCAGGAGCGGTTCTTCAGATTGCGGGCCGAGGTCGTTGAGGTAGGCGCGCAGCCCCAGCACTATTTCTTTGGGGTTGAGTTCCTTACCTGTGTTGTTGGCGGGGCAGTGTTCGGTGCAGCGGCCGCACTCTACGCAACTGTATGCCTGCAGGCTCACAATCTGCGTAAGGTCGCGGCCCGTCACCAGGCCAAAGTCCTCATCGCCCACCAGCGGAGGAATCTTGCTGAAGCCGCCCCGCGACAGAAACACCGTGAAGGGGCTGAGCAGCAGGTGCAGATGCTTGGTGTGGGGAATAAGCGGCAGAAAAGCGAGCAACACCAGCGTGTGCGCCCACCAGAGCGCGTGGCCCGCGACTCCCGAGCCTGGCACATAAAACGCGGCGAGGTATGAGGCCATCAGCGCGAAGATCAACATCGCAATCGCGCCCGACTCGGGCGACACTTTGCCCAGCCATTTAGGGCGCGCCACAAATCGCCGAATGAACAGGCCGAGAATGCCCACGGCGCAGGCCAACGCAAATGCCGCGGCAAAGTAGAAGTAGAAGCGCCCAGCCCACCCCTCCGGCGACAAAAATCCCAGGCCCAGAATCGTGGCGCAGTGATTCAGCGTTACCAGTGCAAACGCGCAAAAGGCCCAGAAGACCAGCGCGTGCGCAATGCCTGCGAGGGGCCGCTGGCTGATGACTCTTGCCTGCAGGCCAACTTCCCAGATGAAGTCGAATACCCGCCTGCCAATGGGCGCGAACGAAAAGCCGGGGTCTTTTTTCGAACGGACGATCTTGTTGAAGATCGGCCCGAAGCGCCGCCAGAACCAGTAAGCCGACGCCGCAGCCAGCACCAGAAAGAGAATGCGTTCGGCGAGGAAAAACTGCTGCGGTTCAGCCAGCGTTGGGAGAGAGACAAACATAGGCGAACCCCTCACGATACACGATTGGGCTTTACGCCGTCGCGCTGCGGAATTAGCAGAATATTGATGCACGGCGAAGGAAATGAGCTAAAGTGAAAATCACTCCGATCAATATGGGGGGTCGGTGCAGGGGATTCCAGTTCGACAGACGTATTTGCTGTCTGCGTCGAAAAGGTGACGAAAGCCCGGGCCTGAAGGCCGCGTTATTTCGAACTCATTCAAGGGGGTTAAAATCCCCTGCTCCCTCCGCAATCTCCGATCTGCAACTGTAGTACAAGAAGTAATTTCCCATTCGTCATCTACATACCCGTAGCTCGGCAGTACTTTCGCGAACCGGAAAATCCGAACCAGCCTGCGCTGGCGGCATTGATGTCATAGCCACCTGTTTATCTATCGCTTTTCATTCGGAGGTCATTCGATGCGCGCTCCAGCTCCAGAAAACGATGGCATGGGCTGCCTTCTCACCGGCGCCGAATGCAGATTCCGCGTCTGGGCGCCGAACGCCAGCGCGGTTCAAGTCATTTTTAACGATCCAATGACCGGGCCGGCTTTCGACCTTGCATCCGAGCCTGGCACGGGCAACTGGTCGGCCGACCAGATTGCTGCCAATGCAGGCGACAGGTACCAGTACATCATTACGAATGAGGGCGGGCCCGATAACAACAATTCCGAGCCCTGGTACCGCGCCGATGCCCGCTCGCTCCAGGTCGAAAGCTCCGACCCCATGGCGATGAGCTACGTGGTCGATCCGGCAATCTTCACTGTCGGCCGCACAGCAACGGACTTCACTACTCCGGTCTTTGAAGACTTCATCATCTACCAATTTCACGTCGGCTCGTTTGTTGGCCTTAATGACGGGATTGCCGTCCCGCTGGACACCGCAACCTTCGTCGACGCGATTGCCAAGCTCGATTACATCCGCAGCCTCGGTTTTAATGCAATTGAGCCGCTGCCTATTACCGATGTTCTTTGCGATGTGGGCGGCGATGGCGCCGGCGAGGGGTACGGCCCGTCCGACATGTTCGCGTGGGAGGATGCCTATGCCGCGAGCCCCGACCAGGCCGTGGCGCAATTCATTCAACTCGTCGATGCGGCGCACCAGCGCGGCCTCGCAGTAATCCTTGACGTGGTGTACAACCATGCCGCCATCATCAACAACCGCTACTGGCAATACGACGGCAACTTCGCCGGCGATAATGGCGCCGACGGCGGAATTTATTTTGTTCACGGCCATCCCACGCCATGGGGCGCAGGATTTGCTGTCTGGCAGCGGGAAGTTGTCGACTTTCTGGTCGACAACGCGCGCCTTCTGCTGGGCAGCTATAAAGTCGACGGTCTGCGCTTCGATGCCGTGCAAGCGATTCCTGCCGACGCCGTTGAGCAGATTGTGCAGACAATCCGGCAGGAGTTTCCTGACAAATACCTGATCGCAGAATACAACCCGTATGATTCCGCCTCGGCCGCGTCTCCTCCGCAGGACCCTTATGGTACGCTCGGCTTTTGCGCCACGTGGGACATGAACAGCCCGTGGGATACCTTTTCTGCGCTGAATGGCAGCGATACTGTCAATCTTCTGCTGGCCCGTATTGGCAGCTTCTCCGATCCTGACCCCTGGCACCAGGTTGCTTACCTCACCGGGTCGCACGATCAGATTTATGGAGGCTCAGGAAACTCGGGCGTCTACTTTACCGAGCGATTCGGCGGCCGCGGCAACGGATGGGCCCGCGCCAAAGCGCGCCTGGCCTCGGCTCTGAATGCAACGCTTGCGGAGACCCCGATGATGTTCATGGGAACCGAGGGGCACATCGATGGATTCTGGGACCCGGTTGTGAATGCAGGCTACGATCACCGTCTCGACTGGTCGCAAATTGGCGATGCACTCGGCGCGCCCATGCAGCAGATGGTGCGCGACATAAATCAGCTGCGCTGGTCGCATTCGGCGCTGCGCTCTCCGGCAGGCTTGGTGGTTCACACCGATTACCAGCACCAGGTGGTCGCTTTCAAACGCTACAACCTCACGGGCGATGTGCTGCTTGTGGTAGTGAACGCCGGCGACGGCCAGTGGAGCGGAAATCAGTACTGCGTGAATCTCGCTGGTGACTCCGGTATATGGCAGGAGGCGTTTAACTCCCAGGCGCCAGTCTATGGTGGGATAGGCACTGTAGGAAATCCCGGCCCGGGCATTGAGGCCGCGAACGGGCAGCTCGCCATCAACTTGCCCAGCTGGGGAGTGCTGGTGTTTGTCAAAATCGGGTGATGAACGCGGCTGCCCATTGTCTTGAGTCGCCAGAGAATTCCCAGATTTACGACCGGGAGACAATGAGTTGCCCTTCGATGAGGGCGCTACTCATTCTCCGATAAGTATTGTTCAAGCATTGACGCCGAAATCTCGGGATTCGAGGGCCAATGGCCTCGTCTTTGACCGGCATGCGTCTGGTAGCGGTCCAAATGCTGGGGGTCGGGCTGCACGACCTTGCCGTGTTCCAGGAACAATAAACCCGCCTTATCGGTGGGCATTTTCTCAACGAATGTTTCGGCCGCATTCAGGGCCGCTCGAACTCGCGCCATAATGTCAACGGGGTCAATCGGAGTGGATGTAACGAGCGATCGCCAGTCTGAGTCCGGATATCGACTATTGCGGCGAATCTCCGCAATCAAGCCCTCGGGCGTAAAGCCAGGCGACTTCTCCACCGCCGCCCAAACCACTGCGCCAAGGGGAAGGATGCTTTCGTGAACTGTCAGAAGGTCCACAATGTCACGAACCTCGCGCCGTCCAGCCGCAGCCATTGCTTTGTTAATCGCCAGATCGACAGGATGCAAGACATACCCTGCTTGATCGTCGCGGACAGCAGGGAAAAAGCGATAGTCGCTGTCGACCACCCATTCAAGTCTTGCGGATTCTTCGCCGCGCGTTACCTGAACGCTTTGAATGGATGGCAATCGGCGCAGCCATTGGACCTGAAAACCTGCTTGTTCGAGCTTTTGTACGTCGTTGAGAGCAGCCTCGGCTACGCGTTCTTCCCGGTCGTGAAACACGTCGATGTCGCCAGAGTATCTCAACGTGTTCCGATTGATCGGAGTGGAACCGCCGATGTAGCTCTCCGGATCTCGCTGAGACGAGAGAAGAATAAGAATCTCGCGCTGGAGTTTATTGAGCGGCATAGCAGGCCTGCTCAATTCGCTCCGCCAGGGCCCTGGCAGGCAAATCGCCTTCCACCCGCAATGCGCGCGCAACGGTAAGGGCGTCTTCTCGCGTTGGATGTTCAAGTGGCCGCATGAACCAAAGAGCGTGAGCGCGGTATTCCGCAAAAGCCTGTTTGTAAAGGCTCACATAGTCGGTTTGGAGAGTTCCGTCGCTCATTGCTTGCTCTCTGAGATTATTATGGGCAGAGCCATTCTAGTTGACAAGGCTGATAACCGGTCCCGAGCTTAGCCCGAGCCTCTCAGCACCGTACAATCTTCGGCGAATCGATCCCTTTGGTTGCGTTGCGCGTATCCACTACCAGCTTGGCCTGATCCACGATTGCCGCGTAGTCGTAGGTGGAGTGGTCGGTAACGATCACCACCGCGTCAAAGTCGCCAACTTTGTCGAGCGGCGTGCTGGTCATGTCGAGATCGTAATGGCGCCCGCGGCCGACATGGCGAAAGTAGGGATCGTTGTACTCAACCAGCGCGCCGCGCTCGCGCAGCAACTCGATAATGGTAAGCGAGGGCGACTCACGCAGGTCGTCGATATCGCGCTTGTAGGCGATGCCGAGCACCAGGATGCGCGAGCCCTTGAGCGGCTTGGAATGCTCATTCAGGCCGGCGGCCAGCTGCTCCACCACAAAGTAAGGCATGTGCGCGTTGACCTCGCCTGCGAGCTCAATAAAGCGCGTTCTGAACTCGAACTCGCGAGCTTTCCATGAGAGGTAGAACGGGTCAATAGGGATGCAGTGACCGCCCAGGCCCGGGCCGGGATAAAATGCCTGGAACCCGAATGGCTTGGTCTTTGCCGCTGCGATCACTTCGTGAATGTCAATGCCCATGCGGATGCACAACTGCTTCAGCTCGTTCACCAGCGCAATGTTTACGCAGCGGTAGATGTTCTCGAGCAGCTTGGTCATCTCGGCGACGCTGGGCGAGCTAACTTCAACCACTCGCTTGAAGATTGCGCCATACATGGCTGCGGCCAGCTCCACAGCCGCCGCGCTGCAACCCCCAATCACCTTGGGAATATCGCGGCGCGAGACCGAATCGTTGCCGGGGTCCTCGCGTTCGGGCGAAAAGACTACGTGCACGCCCCGATCTTCGGGCTTGCGCGTCACCTTAATACCGTTAGGATTGCCGGCTTCGAGCAACGGCGCGACGATCTCCTCGGTCGTCCCCGGATATGTGGTGCTCTCGAGAACGATGACCTGATCCTCGCGTATGTGGGGCGCAATCGACTTTACGGTGCCGACCACAAAGCTGAGGTCGGGTTCGCGATGGTCGTCCAGCGGCGTAGGCACGCAGATGATGACTGCATCCATCTGCTCAATTTCGCTGTAGTTGCCGGTTGCGCAAAAGCCAGCCTTGCGCGCCTCTTCAATGGCCTCGGGCAATATGCGCACGATGTAGGAGCGGCCCGCGTTCAGCATCTCCACCTTTTCGGGCGCAATGTCGAATCCGGTTACGCGGAACCCCTCGCCGCTGAAGAGCAGCGCAAGAGGCAGGCCCACATAGCCCATACCAATGATCCCGATACGCGCTTCGCGGGTCTCCATCCTCTGGCGCAACAGGGCCAGACGGTTTTCCAGTGCAGTAGCCACGATTTCGATTGTAAGGGAAGGCGCGGTGCAGGCGCACGCATTCAGCGCTCTACTCGGCATCGCAATGTATGCTGAAAACGAATCATCATCCGGAGGATGTTTTGGGCAAGTTTCTGGTTACTGGTGCAGCGGGATTCATCGGCCGCTCGATCGCCGCGGCGCTTCTGGCTCGCGGAGAGCAGGTGCGCGGAATCGACAACTTCATCACGGGCAAGCGCTCGAATCTCAAAGGGCTTGAAGCCATGGAGTTCCTGGAAGGCGATCTTCGCGATCCGGCGGCCTGCACCCGGGCTTGCGAAGGCATCGACACTGTCTTTCACGAGGCCGCGCTGGCATCGGTTCCGCGATCCGTTGCCGATCCCGTGGGCACTAATGAACATTGCGTAACGGCCACGCTCAATCTGCTGGTGGCGGCGCGTGACGCCGGAGTGCGGCGCGTCGTTTATGCGGGTTCCTCATCCGCTTACGGCGAATCGCCCACTCTTCCCAAGCACGAAGCGATGGCTCCTAATCCAATCAGCCCTTACGCGGCGGCCAAGCTGGCCGGAGAGCAGTATATGCGCGTGTTTGCGCGAGTTTATGGAGTTGAGACCGTGGTACTCAGGTACTTCAATGTCTTCGGGCCCTATCAGGATCCGACCTCGCACTATTCCGGCGTTCTGGCCATTTTTTGCCGCAAGATGCTGGCCGGGGAACAGCCGACGATTTACGGCGACGGGGAGCAGAGCCGGGATTTTACCTACATTGAGAACGTGGTCAGGGCCAACCTGCTCGCCGCTGCTGCTCCCACCGGAAAAGTCTCGGGTGCGATGATGAACGCCGCCACAGGCGACCGGTTTACGCTGAATCAGACCTTCAATATTTTGCGCGAGCTGACCGGGTACAAAGGTGAGCCGGCATACGGCGAGTTACGCGCCGGCGATATTCGCGATTCGCTGGCCGATATTACGCTGGCGCGCGAGCTGCTCGGCTACTCGCCGGTCGTCGACTTCCGCGAGGGACTGCGCCGGACGGTCGAGTGGTACAGGGAATCCGCGTAGTACACGAGCTGTCGATCGGAAATTGCGGAGGGAGCAGGGGGTTCCGACCCCTGAACAACGGCGAAATAATGCGGCCTTTCGGCCCGGGGTCCCGCTCCCCCACCCATCTCACTCTCTCACTTATTCGCTTACCGCCCCATGGTTCTGCATCGTGTCCCTCGCGAATGGCGCCCCGGGGCAGATAAAGGCCATCTTTCTTCAGGTTCATCCGTGGCCACAAACCCGCTCCTTATCATGTGTGATCCAAAACACGCACAAAGGCTGGTAAAGGCGTAACACTACGTGGGACCTCGCCAACGGCCTGAGTAGTCGATCTATGTCCGGTGCCGATTGCTTTTTGAGCGAGCGGAGTACCCACGGTTGCCAGACGGTATTTCAAATCAATACGATCCGGCCACGAAGCCCGATCCCGACTCCGGCGTATCGGCCGCGCCCGGTTCTGTCCCGCTCAGCCGAAACGGTTCCAATACATCGTTCCGCGCTCTCTTTAGACTTGTGGCGCGCCGGCGCAGGCTGGTGCTTGGCATCGAGTGCGGCTTGCTCGCCGCATGCCTGCTCTACTGTCTTATCGCTCCCAACCAATACGAGGCGGTCGGCCGCATCCAGCTGCGCAGCGGTCCCGCATCGGCGCTGAGCATCGATAGGGCCGAGCCCATGGCCGCAGTTTCGCTGCTCACAACGCCTCTGTCGCTTGAAACCGTAGCCGGCGTGCTGCGCAGCGATGAGCTCGCCTGGCGCGTAATTACCGGTCTCAAGCTTTACCGGGAGCCTGGGTTCATGGGCCGTTTCGATGCGAAGTTCAAAGACTTCCGCCCCGAATCGCCCACGCCCGAGGCCCAGGCATGGTTGCTCGATCGGTTTCAACGGCGGCTCGACGTCCAGACCATTCCGCGCAGCCTGATGGTTGAGATCCGGTTCCGTTGCCGCGATGCTTCGCTCTCAGCCGCGGTGGTAAACGCGCTGATCAGCGCCTACCAGCTGCGAGACCAGGAGAACGAGCTCGATGCGACCGCTGCGGCCTCAGGCTGGCTGAATGTGCAGCTGAAGGATCTGAAGGCAAAAGTGGATTCCGATGACGAGCGAGTTGCAGAATTCGAGGCCCGTCACGGAATGGTGAGCTCGCCCGAAACCCTCGCCAACGGCCTGACCGGAGAGTCTGAGCACAGCTCTGCGGCGCTTGAGATGGATGAGCTGGGGCGCGAACTCGTGGCAGCGACAACCGATCGTATTCTTGCCGAAGCTGAATTCCGCGCGGCTCGCGACGGTAATCCGGAGCTGGTCTTCGCTTCGAGCCCCGATCTCAAGGGGCAGGGCGAGGCGGGAAGCGCGCTGCTTGAGCAGATTCGTACCAGGCGCAGCGATCTGGAACAGGAAAAGGCCCAGCTCAGCGCCGAGCATGGACCGAATTTTCCACGCGTGGTTGAGATCGACCACGAGGTTGGCGACCTGGACCGGCAGAAAGAAGCCGAAGACGCCAAGCTGGTCGAGCGGTTCCGGAGCAACTGGCAGACCGCGCTGAACCGCGAGCAGATGGTCCGCGCCAGTTTGGAGCATGCGACCGGCGAAGGTCTGAAGCAGAATCAGGCCGCCAGCCAATACGCTGCCATGCGGCAGGAAGCAAACGCCAGCCACGAGCTGTACGTAAGGGTGCAGGAAAAGGTCGAAGAGGCAGGTCTGGCCGCAGGTGTGCACGGCTCGAACATTGAAATTGTCGACTCCGCCCGTCAGCCGGCAAAGCCCGTGGCGCCCGATCTGCCGCTCTACTCGGCAATCACCTTCTTTGCCGGGTTATGGATTGCACTGGGAGGAGCGCTGATGGCAGAGAATCTCGCTCGCAAACAAATCAGCGCAGTTGCGCTGCTGATTGTATTAGCCGCATGCGGGCCTTGGGGCGCACGCGCGCAGGCGCCCACTCCCAACACATCGGGACTGCCCACCGGCGTCGCCAGTTCGCCGCAGTCGCAGGAGACCAAAAGCCTGCCAAACCCCAAAGAGGCTCCGGCGGTGTGGAATCAACCCGGGGCTACGGCTGCCGGTCCGGGGGGCCGACAGGCAGGTGAGCAGATGCCGGGTCCAATTGGCCCCGGTGACTGGCTCGACGTGAGCGAATTCCACGAAGCCCAATTCCATTCGCAGGTGCGGGTTTCGGCTGCAGGCGCAGTTACGCTTCCCCTGATCGGCGATATTCAGCTTGCCGGGCTCGACGAGCCTGCCGCTGCACATGCCATCGATGCGGCCCTTGTTGCAAAGGGCATGTTGCTTCACCCTCTGGTCACGGTGCACGTCACGGCCTACGCCGCGCAGGACGTGAGCGTGCTGGGCGAGGTAGCTCATCCCGGAATCTACCCCTTCTCGTTCCATCACCGCTTGCTCGACGTGGTTGCAGAAGCTTCGGGACTGACGCCCGGAGCCGGCCGCGTGGTCAACGTCTTTCATCGCGATGATCCGAAGACCGCGCATCCCGTGATTCTCGACCCCTTCGGAGCAGACGAGAGCGGCGACCACAACCCCGAGTTGAGCCCCGGTGACACCGTTCAGGTGAGCCGCGCGGGCCTGGTCTATGTTGTCGGCGATCTCGTTCGCCCCGGTGGATTCACCATCGATCCGGCGCAGGGAATCACGGTCGTCCAAGCCATCTCACTTGCATGGGGACCCTCGCAGAACGCGGCGTTCAGCAAAGCCATTCTCATTCGCGAGCAAAAAGGCGGGCGGACGATCACCGCTCTAAACCTCAAACGCATGTTGCGCGGCCTCGATCCCGACCTGCCGATCCACGATAGCGACATCATCTTCGTTCCGGACTCCTTCGCCAAGAATCTGTTAAATCGCAGCCTGGAGTCAGCCATTCAATCCACGATCGGCGTAAGCATCTACTCCGGCCTCGTCTACTCGCAAAGGTATTAGGGAGGTCCGATGCGGAAGCTTGCGTGGATTCTGTTCATCGTCTTCGTCTTCGCAATTCCATGGGAGTACTCGCTTGACCTCGGGCCCCCGCTCGGCAACGCCGCGCGCATTGCTGGGCTTCTGGTATTGCTCGTAGCTGTCCCTTCGGTTTTGCTTGCTGGCAGTATGCGCACTCCGGGTCCGATGCAGTGGCTGGTGCTCCTGCTCTATCTATGGCTCTGCTCGACGTACTTCTGGACGATCGATGGAGCGGCCACTATGGTGAAGATACGCGGCAATTTTCAGGAATTGATGATCGTGTGGCTGGTGTGGGAGTTTGCCGAAACGCCGGGCGATTTAAAGAATCTCTTGCGCACTTTCGTCGCCGGCTCCTGGGTGCTCGCGATTCTGACGCTGGCAAACTTCACCTCGCCTGAAGCCATTGCCGAAGGCCAGTATCGTTTTGTGGCTTACGGCCAGGACCCCAACGACGTCGCCCGCTTCCTCGATCTCGGCTTTCCGTTTGCCGCTCTGCTGGTCGGTTGCGAGCGCCGCTGGCTTCCGCGCGTACTGGCCGCCGGATACCTGCCCCTTGGGCTGGTCGCCGTGCTGCTGACCGCGTCTCGCGGAGGATTCGTCGCCGCCCTGGTTGCGCTCGCAGGCACGCTCGTGATTCTCTTTCGTGGACACGCCCGGGCCGCTATGACCGCACTGCTCGCCTTACCGGCCATCGCCGGGGCATTGTGGTTTACCGTTCCTGCTGAGACCTTCGTGCGCCTGGCTACCATCCCGGCTCAGCTCAGATATGGAGACCTGAACCAGCGCGTCAATATCTGGTGGGCGGGCTGGCATGCATTTGTTCATGCACCTTGGTTTGGAACCGGCGCCGGAACCTTCACCGACGCCGCGCGCCTTTCACCCATCGACACGGCGCATAACACGGCTCTTTCGCTGGCCGTCTCCGGTGGCCTTTTCGCGTTGTTTCTGGCCATGGTCATTCTTGCTCTGGCTGTGCGCAACGTCGCCGCGATGCGCGCCCCCTTGCGCCTTGCATTTGCGGTCACGCTCCTGGTGTGGGGCGTCACGGCAAGCGTCGCATCGGTTGAGGACAGCCGCACCACATGGTTTTTACTCGCTTCCATCGCGCTGGCAACTCGGCTTACTCAGGAGTCGCCGCAGTTGCTCGAGGCCGCATTTCTTAACGACCATTCCACGGCTGGGCCTGTGTCTTCGCCGCTACTCGTTCTGCAAACCACGCTGTAGTTCGATCAAGCAAATGTCCACCGCCATCCAACTCGCGCCACCTTCAAGGCTCCCGCACCTGAACCGCGTCATCCTCCACGCCGCGCTCTCAGTGGGTGCAGCGGGCCTGATTGTAAAAGCCGCCGCCACCTGCAAGGAGATCGCCGTTGCCGGCGTCTTTGGCCGCGGCGACGCGATGGATGCCTTTCTTGCAGCTGCGCTCATCCCCAGCCTGCTCGTGAACCTGATCGCCGAGTCAATGAACCAGGCTCTCGTGCCTACTCTGATCGGCGTGCGCGAACGCGAGGGTAGTCGAGCCGCGCAGCAGTTGCTTTCGAGCGCAATGTTGTGGCTGGGATTGCTGCTCGTCGCCGCGTCTGGCGCAATGGCGCTCGCTGCGCACGCCATCTTTCCGCTGATAGCCTCACGCTTTCCCCCCGGCAAACTCGCTCTCTCTATCCAGCTCTTCTACGCGTTGTTGCCCATCGTGCCGCTCACCGGCATCGCGACCATCTGCACGTCGGTCCTGAATACGCTCGGCCGCTTCACACTTCCTGCGCTTGCCCCCATCCTGATTTCGGTTTCAATTGTTGCCGCCGCGCTTACCTTCGGCGCACGATTCGGAATCTGGGCAATGGTCATCGGAACGGTCGCCGGAACCCTGATTCACGTCTGCGTTGTGGCCACCATGATGCACCGCAGCGGTTACCGCTTCAGCCTGCGCTGGCACGGCATGAGCCCGGCCGTCGCGCAGGTCGGCCGGCAGTACGGTCCGGTTTTGCTCAGCGGCGTTGTGGCATCGGGTGGCCTCCTCGTCGATCAGTCGATGGCTGCGATGCTGGTTGCCGGCAGCGTCTCGGCCCTGGTCTACGCCAACCGTTTCGTCAGCGTTGTGCTTGCGCTGCTCGCCGGCGCTATTTCCACGGCCATCGTTCCGCCAGTCTCCCGCCTCATCGCCCATCGCGAGTGGCAAGCCTGCCGCGCGATGTTGCGAACCTGGGTTTGGTACACCGCAGCCTTGGCCGTGCCGCTGACGATCCTTCTCATCGCCGGCGCGCGCCCTCTCGTCCGCATCGCGCTTCAGCATGGAGCGTTCGGCCCGCGCGATACCGCAGTCGTCGCGCGGGTGCTGGTCATGTTTGCAATTCAGATTCCGTTCTTCGCCGTCAGCCGCGTCTTCTACCGGTTTCTGATTGCCATGCTGCGCACCGACCTGGTGCTTTACTGCGGGATCATCAACCTGACGCTCGATGTCGTCTTGAACCTCGTACTGATGCGCTGGTACGGCGTTGCCGGCATTGCGCTGGCCACTTCGCTCTGGACCGTAAGCACATTCCTATTCCTCTGGTACTGGGCTAATAGAGTACTGGCGCGCGCTGAGGCTGAAGTCCAGATTGCCACTTCAAGAGTCGCAATATGATTCCAACTCCAGCTCGCTATCTGCTCCGTGTCGACGACCTTTGTCCCACCGTCGACCGCGAGCCATGGCTGCGGCTCGCCAGCCTCATTCTTGAGCTCAACCTCAAGCCGATCCTCGCTGTCGTTCCCGACAATCAGGACCCAGAGCTCCGCATCAGCGAACCCGATGAGTCTTTCTGGGACCAGATGCGCGCGATGGAGCAGGCCGGAGCAGCGATCGCGCTGCATGGCTACCAGCATCGGGCTGAGAGCCGCGGCCGCAGCCTGGTACCTTTGCAACGTGAAAGTGAATTTGCCGGCGTATTCGGGCCGATCCAGCGCACCTGGATTCAAGCCGGCCTCGAAATCCTTCACCTGCACCGGTTGAACCCGAGGCTGTGGGTTGCACCACGCCACGGCTTCGATTGCAATACGCTCGAGGCGCTGCTCGCTGAGGGAATCTCTGTCTTATCCGATGGCTTTGCCCGAAAGCCATTTTTACTTGGCGGCTTTACCTGGATTCCCCAACAACTCTGGGCTCCAATTGAAAAACGTGCAGGCCTTTGGACCATCTGCCTGCACGTGAATACGATGACCGCCCAGCAGTTCGATGAATTCGCCGCATTTGCCCGCGAGCACACCGCGCAGTTCACTTCTGTCGCAGAAGCACTCGTCGGAGTTCCCGCCTACGCGACTCACGCTCCTCGAAAAGTTCCGCCAGAATGCAGCCTATGCGCGCTTCGCCGGATCGCAGATCAAACATGAGATGAAACGCCGGCTTCATCTCGAACGCGATCGTCGAGGCGTGCATCGCCTGCCGCCACTGCACCAAGTCCGTCGGCTGTCCGGCTCTTCGCAGCCAGCAACTCGCGATACAGGGCCTCAAGCCGATCGAGCGCGGCCTCAAAACTGAACCGCTCAATCACTCGTTCGCGGGCGCAAACGCCCATCGCTCTGCGTTCCTCAGTCGGCATCGCCATCAGACGATTCATAGCCTCGGCCAGCTCTGCGTAATTCCCGGGCGCGGCGAGCAGTCCCGTTACACCATCTTCAATCGCTTCGCAGGTTCCGCTTACCCTGGTTGCTATCTGGGGCAGCTCGCACGCCGCCGCTTCCAGAATCGCAACTGGAAGGCCTTCCCAGCGCGAAGTCAAAATGAATCCGTCTGCAGCCTGCATCAAAGGTCTAACGTCGGGCACAAAACCAGCAAACCGGACCCTCTGTGCAACTCCGATTCGTTCGGCCAGCAGTTCCAGTTCCTGCTGCTCCGCTCCTGCGCCGGCAATCACCAGGCGTGCCGACCCGTGCGCCCTCGCAAAAGCCCTCAGCATCGTGGGATAATCCTTCACCGGCTCAAGCCTGCCTGCGGCCAACCAGACAAATTCGCTGCCGAACCCGAGATCGCGGCGCAGGGTTTCTCGGTTTGCCGCGTCGGCGCGCCAGTCTTCTATGTCCACGCCATTGGGCATCACTGTGAGGCGACGCCGATCGACCATCCGCGCGCTTCGGTGCGACTCGGCCGCGGCATTACTCACCGCGATCACTCGGTCGGGCAGGGAACTGGTCAAACGGTAAACTAGTTTGCGCGGCCAGCCGCCGGTCCCCGCGCTGTGGATTGTGTCCAGAACAGCAGGTATCGGAACCAGCAACCGCGACAATCGTGCCATCCACGCTGCGTGCGGCAAATGGGCGTGGACGATGTCTGGCTTGCAACGTCGCAGCCAGGCCAGCAGGCGCAACCACCCTCGTGGGTCGAACAGGCCCTTGCGCATTTCCAGAGACAGATAACCGATGCTGTTGCGTTGTAACCCCGCTGCAGCCTCGCCTCCAGGTCCGGACAGCGCCACTACAGTTACATTCCATCCGCGCCTTCGCAGACCTGATGCCATCATAAGCACATGCCGTTCCGCGCCGCCGATGCGGTCAATGGTCGGAATCATGAGTGCGGCATGACTCATCCGCGGCACTCCGCGCAAAGCGCGTCGATGAGCGCCTCATAGGCCTCAAAGGCGCGCTCAAATGCAAACTCGCCGGCAAACTCTGTGTAACGTTGGGTCCCGCGGTCGTCGGCACTCCCTGTGACCGGCGCGTTCTGAGCGGTGAGATCACCATGGCCCAAAAGGGCCCGGAAGCGAACCAGCTTCTCCGATCGATGGCGATCCCAGCTGGGAGTGCGGGTTTCGAGCGTCTCGATCGCGTTTTTAAGTGCCTGAGTCAATCCGGCAACACTCACCTCCGGGGCTAGCCAGGCGTCGGCGCGTCCGCGCAGCAGGTCAATTACGCCACCGGATGCGGGAGCAGATACAACCGGCAGTCCGCTTGCGATCGCTTCAATGAGCGCGTTGGGCATCCCCTCGCGACGCGAGGAAAGAACAAATAGGTCAGCTCCGGCGTAAAACCGTGCAGGCCGATCGACATAGCCGGCAAACGACACCGTGTCCGCGATTCCGAGTTCTTTCGCCAGCGCCTTCAGGCGAGTTTCTTCGCGGCCTTTGCCGGCGATAACCAGGCTGGCATGCGGATGATCTCTTCGAACCAGGGCCACTGCCTTCAGAAGCAGGTCGAAGCCCTTCTCTGGAGCGAGCCGGCCGATGGCCAGCAAACGCGGGCCCAGCCCGGGCCACAATGCGGGTTCAGCCGGGCCTAGCAATCCCTCAAAGTCCACAGGGTTGGGCAGCACGGCAAGCCGTTCCGCTCGAATTCCGAGCTCGGCTTCAAGATCTTCGGCCATTGCCCGTGACTGGCAGACGATCCGGTCGGCGAGCCGGTAAAGGACGCGATAGAGGCAGCCTGTGTACCAGGGCAGTGCGTCGGCCTCCAGCGACGCTGAGACCGTGCTGTTCTGGCGCACGATCACCGAGGTTCGCGAGGCGAAGAGCGGACGCAGCATGAGCACGATGAAGTTGAGGTGAAACATGCCGGAAAGAACAACGTCGGGTTTGAGGCGGCGCACCAGCTTCAAAATTCTGAAAGCCCCATGTCTGACCCTGGACGCACCCAGGGCATGAACGGTCACTGTTGGAGGCACAGTCTCGGCCGGCGGCGATTCCTGGGTTACCAGTCCCAGGTGGATTTCGTACTTGCGATCGGAGAGTCCCCGAGCCAGCAGAGCAGTAACTCGCTCAGCTCCGCCGCCACCCAGGTGCGGAATCAGGAGGAGGACCCTCAATCGATCAGCCATTCAGTTCTCGGTAGGAACAGATTGTTATCGTCTGAGGGGTGGTTAGGCTGTGTTTTCCGTCACTCTCTTTCCGTGTCCTGAAATAGTACAGTTCATTTGCTTACTTTAAGTACGTTAGTCACACCTTTCTGATGGGTTCGCCGATGGCATCAACTGCAGTACTTAAGCTTGGCTTGGTTTCCACATCGCCCGTTCCACGGGTGCAGAGCATCCTTGTGGGCGTCACGCGCCATGAAACATGCCTGGTGCTTCGCGGCAGGCTGCGCGCTCTGCGCGCTGCCGGATTTCATGTGACCGTTGTGTCGAATCCCGGTGTCCTGCTCACCCGGACCGCCGCGCTCGAAGATGTCCATTCGGTTGGCATTCCCATCCGTCGCGGCATTGCACCCGTTGCTGATCTGATTTCGCTGGTGCGGCTCTGGCTGCTGATCGGCCGCCTGCAGCCGGACATGGTGGAGTTCAGTACGCCTAAGGCAGGGCTGCTCGGCACATTGGCTGCCTGGATGCGCCGTGTGCCACGCCGCGTTTATATGTTGCGAGGGCTTAAGCTCGAGGCCGCCAACGGCTCGAAGCGGCGCATACTGCTCGCGGCTGAGCGGCTGGCAGTGCGGTGCGCTCACGTGGTTCTGTGCAACAGCCGCAGCCTGAGGGCGGAGGCTTTGGCGCTCGGGCTTGGGCCCGCGTCGAAGCTGCATCTGCTGGGCGAAGGAAGCAGCAACGGCGTCGACATTGGCCACTTTGCTCCCGGGCGTTCAATGGTGCGCGTACGGCTGCGTCTGCCGCTCGAGGCAAAGGTCATTGGATTTGTAGGTCGGCTTACCTGCGACAAAGGCTTACCCGAACTGATTGAGGCTTTCGATCAGATACTTGAGCGCGAGCCCCATGCGCACCTGCTGCTGGTGGGTTGGTTCGATAACGGGGAAGACGAACTTCCAGCCGGCCTGCGCCAAAGGATCTCCGCCCATCCAAGGATTCATCTGACCGGCTACGTGGACGATCCGCTGCCCTTTTATCGGGCGATGGATGTCATGGTGCTTCCAACCTGGCGCGAGGGCTTTCCCAATGTGGTTCTCGAAGCTGCGGCCACCGGAATCCCCGTGGTTACCACGTTCTCGACCGGCTCGCGCGACTCCGTTGTGCCTGAAGTGACTGGCCTGCTGATTCCGCCTGGGATACCCGAAGCGATTACCGAGGCTGTTTCGAAGCTGCTTGCCGACCCGGAACGTGCCCGACGCATGGGCCGAGCCGCGCGGGCCTGGGTCATGGAGCATTACGTCGATGAGCATGTAATGCAGCTGACCTCGAGCTTCTACATATCGTTGCTCGACGTCGAGGGAGACAGCGTCGTATTCTCCGAGACGATGCCCGGCACGGAATAATGCGCCTTTGCATCCAATTAAGCCCTCTTGACGCATACTGTTCTCATGCGACGGATTCCGCTCAACTATTCGACCAATCAGGGCTCGCAAATCAGTCAGGATAGTTACCAGAAATATAAGACCCCCACCCCCTCCCCCCACCAGTCGCTGGGTAACCGGGAAACTGTGAAAAACTGACTATATAAATCAACGCGTTACAAAACGTAACAGCCAAAAAGCTGTTACATCGGTGCCCAAATTTGGTGCAGAATCGCCCCTTTTGAGCCCGATCTGGCCTTTTCCCAGCTTTCTTTGCGCTGCAGCGCCCAATTGTTTTTCTCGCCGATGTTATATCTTAGGCAACAGCTGGAAGCTGATAGCCCAAAAAACCGCTCTCCGCTTAGCTTCCCTCGGTGGGAAAAAGTTCGGGTTCGGCAACGCGTTCTGCGCCGGGCTGTCGCCGGCCGGGCGCGCCAATCAGACTGAGCACCTGCAAAGCCTGAATGGCCTTGTGCGGCACCAAGATTCGCTGGGTGTTGGAGCGCGTGTCAGGCGGAGTCAGCATAAGGCCGGCGCCGTCGACCAGCGTCACATCGTTCGCAGCCAGGCCTTCGATCTCATCTCCATCGGTGAGCGTGAGGCGGATCCACAGACCGGGGGTGCGCGGACGGATCGAGAACCGTTTGCGCAGCAGCCGTTCGGGGTTGGCTGGATCGGCCGACGACGATGGAAAATCGCGAACGTAGCAAACCCACTTGACCTGCTCCCAGACCATGCGGATCACCTTGCCGGCCACATCGAGAATCTCCAGTTCCGCACCGTCGCGGCCCAGCTCGGGGCCTGCGTAGCCGGCGCACCAGTCACGGGTGAACTTGCGGACAATGACGGGTTTGCGCGCGCTGGCCATCGGACAAGAACGTGGATCCAAATACGAGACTCGAAGTGAAAAACGAGAGTCGAAGTGAATTGTCGCACGTCTGATGCGTGGCGATGGCCCAAATCGGTTTGCGCGAAGCGAGAAAGGTAGCCCTGGCAGCCCTCGGAAAAACTCTGGTGTCGGGTGTGTTTTGAAAGGGTACGGATTTATCCGTGCCGCAAATGACCTGAATAAGATGACGGCTTTAGCCCCTGAGGGATGAGTTTTGGCGGATTTGACTTTCGCCGTGTGCCGTCAGGATGTCGCGGCGGGCTCAGGCTCGGCCGCAGGCGGCGGAATCAGCGAAAGCTCCTCGACAAGCTGCAGACCCGATGAAGACAACAGATTGGCGACTACGGCCGGCGTCAGGCGCGTGGCGTCGAATTCCACGCGGACGGTGTGCGCATTGCGGTCGAGAGCCAGGCTGCGGATTCCATAAACGTCGCGTGCGCGGGCCAGCGACAGGGCTATTTGTTCGGTAGGAGGCGCCGCGTAGCGAAAGAGAATCTCAACAGTCGTCATGAAGAAAGGATAGCAGTTTGGGAGGTCCGGTGTTATCAGGCGCTCCGCCGCGGAAAGGCGAACCGATGGTTGTGACAGAGAATCGTGAAATCTGTTTTGCCCGAACGGGAGACGATGAGGCGCAAAGTAGTCGTCCGCCTTGCGGGCTCAATTCGAGGACCAGCCGAACGATAGCCGAGCTCGATGACGAGACCGGCGCTGGCGAAGCGCAGATGCACGATGGGCTGCGGAAGTCCGCCCCACACTTCGGCGAAACTCGTGCGAATGAGAGCCGATTCTGTCGTCGCTTTCGGTGGGGCGCTGCTCGCCACAATCGCGAGCAGCGCCACCACAATGAGAATGCTCGGTGAGGGTTTCATGCGACACTCCTCGAATTGCCTATTGGCCCCTGGTCATATCCACTTGAGGCGCATCCGCACCACAGTTTGTGCAATGAATCCGCGCCTTGCCTTCGGGCGTAAGCACGACCGTGAAATTGAACAGATCGCCGTCGGGCTTCCTGACTTCGAAGGTAAGCAACTTGCCGTTCAGTCGCGGATGCACCAGAACGTGTGGCTCGATTCTCGCAACGTGAGCAGCTTGCCCATGCTCCTTCTCCACGATGTTTAGGACGAGCGTTCCGCCAAGCTCACCCGTGTCCTCAGCCAGTGTGAGTATTACGCTCGGCTGCCCATCGAGCTGGCCCTGCCAAACGCCGTCCCACTGTGGGTTGCCTGTAGATTCTGCCGCGGCTGCACACGCCAGCAAGCTCGCAGCGCCGATTGCTATCAGCGTTCTCTTGTTCATGACTTAACCTCCTGTGTTTCTACCGTTGTTTGGCCAGTGCGCTTGTCGAAAGCGTGTCGCCCCAGCCCTCAGACACACCTCGAGTTGCCCGAACGAGATTATGTGAGCAGCGACGTACAATTGTTCCGGTTAGTAGTCGTTGCGTGTGATGACGATTGGACCGAGCTCGCTATGGTTGACGAATTGCGCCTTGCCGTCCGGACTGAGCGTAAGCGCGAATGTGACGGGAGGGTCGTTGATCGTGCGGGGCGGGTGGGCGAACCGATGGCTGACTTGAAAGGTGAGCGTCCTGCCGTCGAATCTCGGATTCAAAATCGGCGCTGGAACGACGCCCGGAGTCGCGACAAACGGGTGGTTTTCGTCGACGCGCTTCTGCAAGTAAAATAGGATCGCGCCCGAGAGGCCGCCACCCTCATCCGTGACCACGAGGTTGAAGGCGGGAAGGCCATTTATCTGCGCGCGCCACACTCCCACGATCGGCTTGTTGTCGATGGGCTTGCTGTCGACCGATTGGGCCGCGGCTACTTGTGCGAGAGTGACCGCCGCGAACAGGAATGCAAAGATGCGGAGTTTCATAGCTTAATCTCCTTTTCGGTGCTTGCGGTTTTCATGGCTGCTTGTTGGCCAGAGCAATTGCGGCCAGGTTGCCGCCCAGGCCCATAGTTTCCACCGCCGACGACGGCACGATGACCATCGAACCGCGCTCCTTGATAGCTTCGTAGAGCATGTTCATGGCGCGCAGATGCAATGCCACTGGATCATTCTTGTAGGTGGCTGCAGCGGAAGCGAACTTGTCGGCGATTTCAGTCTCAGCGGTGCCGAGAATCACCCGGGCGCGGCGCTCGCGCTCAGCCTGCGCCTCGCGCGACATTGCATCCTGCAAAGCCGGCGGTATCTGCACGTCGCGAATCTCGACCGACTGCACAGTAATGCCCCAAGACGTAGTCTTCTCGTCGAGAATCTTCTGCAACTCTTCACCAAGCATCTCGCGCTCAGCGAGCGCCTGGTGCAGATCATGCCGGCCAATCGACTCCCGCAGCGCGGTCTGTGCGCTCATGGTGATCGCGTCGTTGTAATTCTCCACTTCAAGAATTGCTTTCTCGGCGTTCCACACCATCCAGAAAACGATGGCGTCCACGTTCACGGGAACGGTATCGCGCGTGAGCGTGGTTTCGGCCGACACGTTGGCAACACGCACGCGCTGGTCGACAATCTGGCTCAGAGTCTCGATTACCGGAACGATCATGAAGACTCCGGGTCCAAGCAGGCCGATATAGCGCCCGAAGCGGAGCTTGATGGCCTTCTCCCATTGCCGCACCACCTTGATGGAGAACAGCAGGTAGAGGCCAACGAGTGAGCTGGCGATCACATATGCGGGTCGCTCGGTGAGGGCCGTGCCAATGCCGCCGGCCGCAATGCAAACTACAAACGCCGTGATGGCCACGGGGTTGGGTGGTTGAGTACTGATTCTGGGCATCATTCTTTCTCCTTCAAGGCCGGCCGATTGGGCCAGCGCTTCAACTGTTCCAAAAGCTCGTCGATGGTGAATCCAGCGGCGCCCGTGCGGGCTACGGCGTCCGCCACAATCTGGCCGAGCTGGCGCTCCCGTTCGGCCTCGCCGTGGGGCATCTTCTGGTCACTGATAAACGTGCCGGTTCCCTGGTGCGTTTCAAGCTGCCCACTCAGTTCGAGTTCCTTGTAGGCCCTGACCACGGTATTGGGATTGATGGAAAGATCGACGGCAAGCTGGCGGACGGTGGGCAGCTGGTCGCCGGTCGAGAGCGCGCCGGAGGCAAGTGCTCCGCGCACCTGGTCGATGATTTGCCGGTAAACGGGTACCCCGCTATGCATGTCGAGGTGGAATCGGAAGGCGGGTTTGACTGAGGTGGTCATCGTCGAATCCAATGTACTAGAACACTAATACACTAGAACGGAAATCATGTCAAGACGATATTTGTGGGAATTGGAAAGAATTGGAACGAGAGTGGCCTAGAGGCCCTGAATGAAGGAACGGATTTCGGGGTTGGACCAGTCGGGATCGCCAACAACTTTGCGGCGAATAACACCTTTGCGGTCAATAATATATGTCTCTGGCCAGCCATCGGTCCCGTAGAGCTTGGCTACCGACTCGCTGGGATCGCGGACGGTAGTTAGGTCGACGTGGCGCTCGGCAATGAACTGCTTGTAGGCGTCGGGATCTTCGTCGACGCTGATTGCCAGGACGGCGACGTTGGGGTAATCGTGGTGAAACTGAACCAGGGCCGGCATCTCCTGCACGCAGGGCGCGCACCAGGTGGCCCACAAGTTCAGCAGCACCACTTTTCCGCGGTAGTTGGCGAGGTGGATTGAGTTGGAGCCGTCGGAGACTGTGAAGTCGGGCGCGGGAATATTGAGCATCTTGGGATGAGCGCCCCGGTTGCATCCCGAAGCGAGGGCCAGGGAAGCAAGCAGCAGAGGAGTCAGGAGTCGAGGAGGCTTCACCTTCTTATAATACGAGGGTGCGGAAAGATTCGGAAGCGATGCAAACTGATATTGGCGAACGATGATGGCGAGACGCGAGCCAGGTGAAGGCAGGAGCGAGTACGAGCCGGTGCTGGGTCTGAGCGACGACCCAGTTGAGTCCGAGGCTCCGCTTGATTGGCGCGAGCGAGTCGCGATGATCGGGGCCGGCACGGTCTTCGACCAGCCTGAACCGGAGGAACTGATCGAACTGACTGTGATTGTGCCCGCGCGCAACGAGCAGGATTGCCTCGGCGATTGCCTCAAGTCTCTGGTCAGCCAGTCGGAAGAGATTTTCAAACTGGGCAGGGATTGGGAACTGGTGGTCGTCGACGATCACTCCACCGACCGCACCGCCGAGATTGCGCGCGGATTTGCTGGAGTGACCGTGATGCAGGCCGGCAAACTCGAGCCGGGCTGGACAGGCAAGGCGAATGCTGCGTGGACGGCAGCTCGAGCGGCGCGGGGCCGCTGGCTGCTGTTTACCGACGCCGATACGATCCATGAGGAAGGGGACCTGAGGCGGGCGATCCACGAGGCGGAACGGCACAAGGCAGGAGTCCTAAGCTACTCGCCACGACAGATTGCGACGGGCTTCGTGCAGCGATCGCTGATGCCGCTGGTGTTTTGCGAGCTTGCGATGGCATATCCCACCGGGAAAGTCTCCGATCCGGCGGAGAGGATCGCGGCGGCGAATGGGCAGTTTCTGCTGATTGAGAGGGAGGCTTACCGCAAACTCGGCGGACACCCCAGCGTGGCTGACAAAGTGCTCGAAGACGTCGAACTCGCGTTCCTGGCCAAGCGGCGTAAGATCGGGCTGCGGTTCCGGTATGCCGAAGATGCGCTGGCGGCGCGCATGTATCGCACGACGGGCACGATGATTGAGGGATGGACCAAGAACCTCGCATTGCTCTTTAATAATGCGCTGATGCTGGCGTTGTGGCGCGCGCTGGATTTTCTTCTTCTTTTTGGACTGCCGGTGCTAGCGTTCGAGCTCTGGAATTCGCGGCTGGCGTTCAAGTCGTTGGGTTGGTTGACAGCGGGATGGATTCTGGCACTGCTTTGGATTCGAACTCTGGTGCGGTTTTATTCGCGCGTGGCGAAGTCGAATTTCCCTTTTGCAGATTGTGCGATAACGCCGCTGGGGCTGCCGCTGTTTGTGGTGCTGCTGTACCGAAGCTGGTTCCAGCATCGTATCCTGAAACGTGTCAGCTGGAAGGGCAGGGAATACAAGGCCTAGAATTGGTTGCATAAATGCAGTTTTGAAAGGCACGGCTTCAACCGTGCCGAAAAACGCATAAACACCTCGCTTTAGCACCGCAGGGGTCGAACGAGAATAGCCCAGGGTGGACCGCAGT
The DNA here is from genome assembly GCA_963732165.1 of uncultured Acidobacteriaceae bacterium. Lineage (GTDB taxonomy): Bacteria > Acidobacteriota > Terriglobia > Terriglobales > Acidobacteriaceae > Telmatobacter. The sequence goes on along the minus strand of CAVSYM010000014.1, from coordinate 102,588 downwards.
TCGCCCTGGCGAACGAAGTGGGAATTCTGGGCTAAGCCAATAACCAGAACCTGCCGCCCCGTAGGGCAGGCTCGAAAACACTGCACACACGTAAACGTTTGCGTTAACCGCGTGAAGCCGAACCCCTGGATGCGGCATCATTAAGATGAGGGCCTCGAATGATCTTTCTTACCCGCCGGGCGACGTTTTCAGCTTCGCATTACTACTGGAACGAGGCCTGGACGCCCGAGAAGAATGAAGCGGTGTTTGGCCGGTGTGCTAACCGCAACGGGCACGGGCACAACTATACTCTCGAAGTAACCCTTGCAGGCGAACCCGACCCTGTAACGGGGTTTGTAGTCGATTTGAAATGGCTGAAGGACGTAATGGAGCGCGAAGTACTCGCTGCCTTCGATCACCGGCATCTGAACCTTGAGGTGGAAGAGTTCGGGCCGGGGAGGATGATTCCGACCACAGAGAATATTGCCATTGTTGCCTGGAAGCGGTTGGAACCGGCGATCAAGCAAGCGGCAGGCGCGCAGTTGAGCAGGGTACGGATATACGAAACTCCGGAAATCTTTGCCGAGTATCGAGGCCCCCTGGGACAGTCTTTCGTCCCTGGGGTGAAGGACAGGCGCGGGCAATGAGCGACACGGATACCAAAGCCGCAAAGGCCTTTTTCGGCCGCCGTTACACGCTCAGCGCAAGCCATCGGCTGCACGTGGATACGCTGACGGTGGGCGAAAACCGGGCAGCATACGGAAAGTGCAACAATCCTCATGGGCACGGCCACAACTATGTGGTCGAAGTGCTCGTAGGCGGGCCGGTGGATTCCGAAACCGGAATGGTAATCAACCTGGCGGATCTGGATCGGGTAGTGAATCAGCGAGTGTTGGAGCGATTCGATCACCGAAACCTGAATCTTGACCCGACGTTTGCGAAAAAAGTTCCGACGACGGAGAATCTTTCTCTCGTCGTGGTTGAAATATTGCAAGACGCTCTCCCTGTAGGGAGCCTCGAGCATGTGCGGATTGAAGAGACAGAGAACAATTTTTTCGAGTGCTATGGAGCTGGGAGCATTTCTCCTTAAGGCATGAGGAATGGGTGCCCCATCCTCGCCGCGTCTTTGTTTTTGCGGCTAAGGTGGGGGCGCACTACATCAGACCGAGAAATGCCCCAACTCCGTGGTCACAGGAGAGATCAATCAAAAATGGCGCAGCCAATTGCAGTGAGCAAATCGTTAAGACGGATCGCACAAAATGACGAAGGCCTGAGCGGTTTCAGCACCCAGGAGATGTATCGCGAGATTCTCAGTCGGCTCGGCGAGGACCCTAATCGCGACGGCCTGTTGACCACACCCGAGCGCGTTGAGAAGGCGATGACTTTCCTCACCAAGGGATACGATCAAGATCCGGCGAAGGTCTTGCACGGCGCCCTGTTCGACGTGGACTACGACGAGATGGTGATTGTGAAGGATGTGGAGATGTTCTCGCTGTGCGAACACCACATGCTGCCGTTCTTCGGCAAGGTCCACGTGGCCTATATTCCCAACGGCAAGGTAATCGGGCTCAGCAAAATTCCACGGCTCGTTGAGATTTTTGCGCGACGGCTGCAGGTGCAGGAGCGGCTGACGCGACAGATTGCGGACGCCATTCAAGACGCCATCAAGCCGCAGGGAGTAGGCGTGGTGATTGAGGCGCGGCACCTGTGCATGATGATGCGCGGCGTTGAAAAGCAGCATTCTTCAACAGTGACCAGTGCCATGGTGGGCTGCTTCAGGCAAAAAGAAACGCGCTCTGAATTCCTTTCCTTAGTCAGGCAGCCGGCCAACAGACTTTAACCGGCCATGCGCCTGGCTCGTATCGGCCTGTTTTTTGCGGGTCGTGTCGGCGGGCATCTTCGTCGGCGTCAGCCAGCCCTCGCGCATCGCGTTTGAGACTGCCTTGGCTTGGCGCAGTTTCTTGCGCGCCGTTTTCCTTATCTCTTCCAGCAGAGCCCGATCTTCAGGCCCGGGGATAGCCTGGCCAGCCACTTCAGTCAATTGTTGCCAGTCGTGCCACTCGCCAATCTGATCTTTCACCACACTCAGCGCATCGACAAACGCCTTGTCCGATTCAGGCAGAGCCTGCAAAACGTAGCGCAGCTCTTTCACCTTCAGTCTGAATTCGTGGATGTTGCGCACCGCGATCACGGGCCACGCCGTCAGCTCCGCAATGAGCTCTCCAACAGCCGCATAAAGGGGATCGGCGGGCGCGCGAGCGCCGGACGTGCGCGTGATTCCATTCGTTGGATGAGAGGCCGACTTGATCAACCGCGAGTACTTCCTCAGGCTTCTGTGGAACAGCTTGCTTTCGCGATCAACAGTCTTAAGCAGCTTCAGCGCATTCTTGGCGCGAGCGCTCCGGAGATAGTCGACAAGCCGTGCGAGCGATGGGCCGTTCGAACGGTCGCGCAGGCTGAGAGCATTGCCGGTCAGCACGTCCATATCACGCACGCCGCCGGCTGCCCTGCGAAGTTGCTTGACCGGCTTGATGAGACGGCGAGCCTTGTGACCACCGGCTGGCGTAAGCGCCGAAGCAATGGACTCAATGCGCCGCGCCTGGATGCGCAGCCTGTGCACCTCCTCGGGCGGAGGATTCTTCTCGATGTGCTTGAGCGATTCGCGCAGCTTGCGGAATGGCTCGCGCAGATGTTCAGGAGAATCAGGCATCGTACCCTTTAGTTTTGAGGCTTTTACCCGGCAATTGCAATAGCGTACTTGAACTTTACCGCTTAAGGTAAGCAAAGCGTAACCATACGGTGATGCCTTAGAGTTGATGATGTGAACGGGCTGCTTGTAGTGGACAAGCCGAGTGGCATCACCAGCCACGACGTGGTGAACCGCCTCAGAAATATCACCGGCGAGCGCTCCATCGGTCATCTTGGCACCCTTGATCCAATGGCGACCGGCGTATTGCCGCTGCTGATGGGCAAATACACCCGCCTGGCGCAGTATTTTTCTGCCGCGGAGAAAAGCTACACAGGCGCCATCCGTTTTGGATTCGCCACGGACACATACGATGCGGAAGGCAAGCCGGCAGGGCCGGACCTGTGGCCCGAGTTCAGCGTGAAAGTGACGGTGGAGGAAGTGCGCAAAGGTGCGGAGTGCTTTCACGGCGAAAGCATGCAGATGCCGCCGCCGTTTTCAGCCAAGAAGATCGGTGGTAAGCCGGCCTACAAGCTGGCGCGCGAGGGCAAGCAGCCGGAACTCACGGCGGCGAAGGTTCGTATCGATTGTTTTGAAGTAACGGCGATGGAAGGCGCAGATGCGATCTTCAAAATGACCATCAGCTCGGGCGGCTATGTGCGGTCGGTGGCGCACGAGCTTGGCCAGGCGCTGGGCTGTGGAGCGCACCTGGCGGCTTTGCGGCGAGTACAGGCCGGGGATTTCACGATTGAGCAGGCGCACACACTTGAGGAACTGCAACCCTTGGCGGGGCAGGCCGGAGAGCTTGAAAATCTGTGCGTGCATCCGCGCAGCCTGTTAACCGAGATGCCGGCGGTTACGGCCGATGCGCAGGCACTGGGTAAGTTGCGCAATGGAGCGCAGGCGAACCTGGCGGATTTTTCGCAGGCGCCGCTGGTGAAGGTGTTCGCCAGCCAGACAGAGCTGGTGGGAGTGGCAAGGCGCGTGGCGGGAACGTTGTTTCAGCCAGTGGTGGTATTGGGTTGAGCGCAATTCCTCGAAGGATGCGTGCCGTAATTGAATTCGCGCATGTACTCTGAGATCGATGGAAATCGTATGATCGGTGAAATCGTTAGAATTGGCGTGGTCGTGGTTACCGCTGGCATCATGGGCTCTCAAGTGCGCAAGCCATCGCGGTGGCTTGGCCGGCCGATCGCGCTTTTGATGAACGGGAGCCACGAGTCGCTGACCGACTGGGGACTGACCCATATTCAACTGACCGAGAAGTTCACAGTTTTGGATGTCGGCTGCGGCGGAGGGCGGACTGTAAACAAGCTGGCGCAAAGGACCGGTGGCGAGGTGTACGGGGTTGATTATGCGATGGGTAGTGTGGCGGCATCGCGCGCCACCAACAAGGAGCTTATAGCAGCCGGGCGCGTGCACATTGAGCATGGCTCGGTTTCGGAGCTGCCATTTGCCGCCGATCGTTTTGATCTTGTCACCGCCATCGAAACGCAATACTACTGGCCTAATCTCGATGAGGATATGCGAGAGACATTGCGGGTACTGAAGCCCGGCGGCAAGCTATTGGTGATTGCGGAGAATTACAAGGGTGGGCGGCATGACTGGCTGGGGGGGCCATTGATGCGGCTGCTGGGGTCGTCGCGGCTGAGCGCATCGGACCAACGGGAGTTGTTCGCGAGGGCCGGATACTCCGACGTTCAGATCATCGAAGAAACCAAGAAGGGATGGATCTGCGCCTTCGGGACAAAGCCTGCGCCTTGACCGTGAAAGGGCCGTTCGTGCGAGGCAGGAGCGATCTTCTTATCGCTAGCTCATTTGCCTTGTTGGAGCAGCGGCTTCAACACCGGAAGCAGGGACTTGGCCAGGATTTGCGAGCCTTTTGCGGTTGGGTGGATGCCGTCAGCCTGGATGGTGCCGGGAATGTTGATCAGATCTTTGTAGATCATGGGCACGAACGCAACATGGTGGCGCGTGGCCATAGTGCGGTAAACCTGCTGGAAGGACTTGATGTAGTCGGGACCGTAGTTAGGCGGTAATGTGATACCGGCGAGCAGCACGCGCACGTGGGCTGCCTGCAGCGAAGAGAGGATTTGATCCAGGTTGTGACTGGTCTGGTCGAGTGGAAGGCCGCGCAGGCCGTCGTTGCCTCCGAATTCCACGATGACCACGCTGGGGTGGAGCGCAAGGATCGAGGGAAGATCGTCGACGGCGTCTTTGGTGGTGGCGCCGCTGGTGCCGCGGTTGAGAACGGTGTAATGGTAGCCCTCGGCGCTCAGCAAGTGGCGCAGGGCATCCGGGTAAGATTGGCCGTCATCGAGGCCGCGACCGGCAGTGATACTGTCGCCGTAGCAGACAAGAATGCGATCTGCGCCGCGGGCTGAAGAAGCGACGAGAAAGAAAAAGACGAGCGAAACCAGAAGTGACCGGCGAACGTCCACGAATTAAGTGTAGAAGAGCAGGGAACAAAGGAACCAGGGAACAAGGGGCAAGAAACCGCTGAATACGAATTGGGAGATACCGATTGATTGAGCTGCGCGATGCGAAGAAGTGGATTCAGAATGGCGCACGGCGCGTCGACATTTTGAAGGGAATCAGCCTCACAATTCCGGCCGGGCAGTTTGTGGCCGTAGTCGGCGCGAGCGGCAGCGGCAAAAGTACGCTGCTGGGGCTGATGGCGGGACTTGACACTCCCAGCACCGGCGAGATTCGGCTCGACGGAATTCCCATTCACAACCTCGTGGAGTCTGAGCTGGCGGCCGTGCGCGGACGCAAGATCGGTTTTGTATTTCAGTCCTATCAGCTCATCCCCACGTTGACGGCGCTCGAAAATGTGTTGCTGCCTTACGAGCTGAATGTCGAGGGCGATGGGTTGGGCAAGGCGCGCCAGTTGCTGGCCGATGTGGGCCTCGAAGAGCGCATGGACCATTACCCGGTTCAGCTCTCAGGCGGCGAACAGCAGAGAGTAGCGCTTGCGCGAGCCTTTGTTGTCGATCCGCCGATTGTGATGGCCGACGAGCCGACCGGCAATCTTGACTCGACCAATGGACGGCTGGTTCTCGATCTGCTGCTCGATCGCAACAAGCGCGCCGGCACCACGCTGGTGCTGGTCACGCACGACCCCGATGTGGCGCGCGAAGCCGATCGCAAAATCGTGCTGAAAGACGGGCTGGTGGTTGAGGACACTCTTCCTGGCTCTCCCACGGTTCTCCTCCAAAGCGAGAGAAAAAATGGCTAGCCGCATGCTGAGCTGGAGCCGCGCAGCCTCAATCGGCTGGCGCGATCTGAAGTCTGCGCCCGGCAAGTTCGCTTTTGTTGTGGTGAGCGTTGCCGTGGGCGTAGCCGCGCTGGTGGGCGTGCGGGGCTTAAGCGACAGCTTTCGCTCAACGCTGATTGGGCAGGCGCGATCGCTTATGGCCGGCGATCTCAGCGCGCGCATCTTTCACGAACCAACGCCGGAGGAGCTCAGCAAGATTGCAGCCATCGAGAAGCAGACCGGGAGTTCGGTCCGCACAACCTGGGCCACCGAGACGATCTCAATGGCCTGGATGCAGCAGGTCCAGACGCCATTGCTGGTTTCGCTCAAGGCCGTCGACCCCAGCGAGTATCCATACTACGGCACCGCAGAGCTTGAGCCCGCGATGCCGTTGAGCCAGGCGTTGGCCGGAGACTCCGCGATAGTCGCCGACGAGTTTCTCATCCGCATGAATGCGAAGGTTGGCGATACACTGCGGCTGGGGCAAAAGACATTCAAAATTACCGCCGTTCTCAAGCAAGAGCCGGATCGGATCACGGCCGGAGCCGGCCTGGGTCCGCGCGTAATGATTTCCGAGGCATCCCTGAAAGAGTCTGGCCTGATTGCCCCTGGCAGCCGCGCAAGCGAGCGGCTGCTGGTCAAGTTACCCGATGTATTGCCGAAAGGAATGAACGCAACCAAAGAGACTGCCGAGGTGCACAGCCTGCTTGAAGCTGCAATGCCCGACGCCCAGGTGATGGATTTCAGAGAGGGCAATCCTGCGCTGAGCCGGGGGCTCGATAATTCAACCGCGATTCTGAGCCTGATTTGCCTTGTGGCCATGGTGCTGGGCGCGATTGGGGTGGCGATGGCCATGCATGCGCACCTTGAGCAGCGCATGGATACGCTGGCGATTTTGAAAGCGATGGGCGCGGATTCAACCGACCTGCTGCGCATTTTTGTCCTGCAAACTTTGGGCCTGGGCGTGGCCGGCGCGCTACTGGGCGTCGCTGCGGGGGTGTTGGTAATGGTGGCGCTGCCGTCGGCATTCGGCAACCTGCTGCCCGTCCACACGGTGCTCAAGGTGCCGTGGAAATCAGGCCTTGCAGGCATGGGAACCGGCGTGCTGACTACGCTGCTTTTCTGTTTACCGCCGTTGCTTGATGTGCGCGGAGTGCGGCCGGTGCTGGTGTTGCGCAGGATGGTGGAGCAGGGCGCAGGGGGCTTTAAGGGATTTCTTGAACGCTGGCTCAAGCGATGGCCGCAATTGCTTCTCTCCGCCGGTCTGGTTGTGCCCCTTGTCGGGATTGCGTGGGCCTTATCCGATTCCGCCGTCGTCGGCGTCAGCTTCGGCGTCGCGTTTGCAGTTGCGCTCGTGGTGCTGCTCGTGCTGGCTGCTCTCACGCTGCTGGCGTTGCGCCTGTTCCTTAAGCTCACGCGGTTGCGGCTGCCGGGATCGCTGCGGCATGGGTTGGCCAATCTCTATCGACCCGGCAACCAGTCGGCGCCGGTGCTCGCCGCCCTCGGAACAGGCGTCATGCTCATCCTGGCCGTCTATTTGCTGCAGGCGGAGATCCTGCGTGATCTGCGTTTGACCGCCTCGCCCAAGTTGCCGAATATTTTCCTCATTGATGTGCGGAGCGAGGAAGTAGCTGGCGTAAAGAACTTTTTTGCGCACCAGGCGGGCGTCAATCAGCAGCTCGATTTGCTTCCAGTGGCAACCGGCCGATTCGTTTCAATCGACGGCAAACCGCTGGAGCAGTTCAAAGGGCAGCATTTTCCTTTGCGGGAGCTTGAAAATGCCGAGCTGAGTTGGGCCGATAGCGCGCCCGAGGGCGACAAGATCGTGCAGGGCGCGTGGTGGAAAAATCCGGGCGGTGAAGAGATCGCTGTCTCCGATTGGCTTGCGACGCGGCTGCATTTACACGTGGGTTCGCAAATGGTGCTCGAAGCGGGGGGCGCTGACCATACGCTGAAAGTAGCCGCCACATACCGCTCCGATGGGCAGCACCTGGGCGCGCGGGTCGAGTTTGAAGTGCCTTCAGGACTGATTTCAAACCAGACCGCGACATGGTACGGAGGCGTGCACATCGAACCCGGCAAGGTCGGCGAAATGGAGCGTGTGTTCTTCAGGACGTACCCCACAATTACGGTAATCAATATTGCCGATGTGATGGAGCGGATTGAAAGCGTGGTCGATCAAATCACCTTTGTGGTAAGGCTGCTCGCGGGCTTCTCGATTCTCGCCGGGCTTATGATCCTGGCATCGAGCATCGCCAGCACGCGCTTCAGGCGCATGCGCGAAGCGGTTGTGCTCAAGACGCTGGGGGCTACACGCATGCGCATTGTGCGCACCTTCAGCGTGGAGTTCAGCGTGCTGGGATTGCTGGCCGGCGCGGTCGGCGTGGTGTTTGCCAATCTGCTCACACGCGTGCTGCTGCACCGGCTTGAAATCGGCTTCCACGTGGAGTGGGGAGCCACGTTCATCGCACTTGTGGGTACCGCGGTACTGGCCACCGCAACCGGATGGATTGCCAGCTACAGGATTCTGGGCCTGAGGCCGCTCGAAGTCCTCCGCGAAGAGTAAATGTTTGGTTACCCGCGCTTCCGTTGCAGATAATTCTCCCGTCCCGCGCTACATTCAAATGAGGCCACAAACGTCCAGATGCGGTTTTGCTTCGAATCTGATGCAAAACCGGCCACGTAACCTCTTTATTATGAATATTTTGACCTGTAAGCCATTTGTTTTCCGCAGCCTACGTCAAAAGGCAAAAGGTTGAAACTTATGAAAACAAATCACTTAACCCCTAAAAGGGGGTATATATACCGGGGTAGCAAAGTTGTTAACAGCCCGGTTGTGTCGCGGGGCCGTCTGATCGAGAAAACCTGTGAGGTTCATCCGGCTTGAGATTGATCTTCATCTACGGAATGCCGGCGACGGGCAAGCTGACCGTCGCGCGAGAACTTGCCGCCAAAACCGGATTCAAACTCTTCCACAACCACCTCGTGGTCGATCTGTTGCTCTCGGTTTTTGGATTCGGCAGCCCCGCCTTCGTTCGCTTGCGAGAAGAAATCTGGTTGTCGGTAATGAAAGAAGCAGCGAACGCCGGACTCCCAGGATTGATCTTCACGTTTGCGCCGGAGAGAACCGTGCGGCAGCAGTTTGTGAGCGAAGTCGAGAACATCATCGCCACAGCCAATGGAGGGCTGGACTTTGTTGAACTGCTTTGTCCGCTCGAAGTATTGAAGCGGCGGATGGGCGATGCGTCCCGGAGCGAGTTCGGCAAACTAACGTCGGTGGAGCTATTCGAACAGCTCCTCGCGGACGGGGTCCTCGAATCGCCGAAGATGCCGGCTGCCGCAGTTACGATTGACACCAATGCGCGCACGCCAGTTGAGGCCGCGGAGGAGATCACGAAGGCGCTGAGGTTGACGAACTGCTGAAGGGCTACACGTCTTCCGACATCTCCACCTGTGGCAGGACGTCGTCTTTCCGCGCCATCCAAACGTAAAGCGTGGGCAGCAGGAAAATGCTGATGGCGAGGTTGGTGATGAGCCCGCCCACGATTACGATCGCGAAGGGGCGCTGGGAATCGGAACCGATGGCGTGCGAGAGCGCGGCGGGCAACAGGCCCAATGTAGCCACCAGCATGGTCATCATGATGGCGCGCAGCCGCAGAACGGCGCCGTCGACCGCCGCGTCGATGATGGTGTTGCCGCGGGCACGCAGTTGATTGATGTATTCGAGCATGATGACGCCGATCTCGACCGAGACGCCGAAGAGCGCGAGAAAGCCGACCGCCGATGAGACCGAGAAGTTGGTGTGGGTGATGAAAAGAGCGAGCGGGCCGCCAACTGAGGCCATGATGACGCTCACCAGGATGAGCAACGCCCACTTCGACGAACGAAACATGGTGTAGAGGATGAGGAAGATGGCGAGCATGGTAATGGGAACAACTACTGCCATGCGCCGGTTGGCCCGCTGCTGACTGGCGAATTCGCCGGCCCACTCCAGGTGATAGCCGGTGGGCAGTTTCACGTTTCGAGTGACTTTGTTGATGGCCTCTTCCACAGTGGAGCCAAGGTCGCGTCCGCGGACGGAGTACTTGATGGCGATGTAGCGCTGTCCGCCTTCGCGGTAAATTTCTTCAGCCCCGTCGTCGGTAGAAACCTTGGTGAGTTGCGCGAGGGAGACGCGTTCGCCCGAGGGCGCAAGCAGGCGGACGTTCTCGATGGCTTCGCGGGTATCGCGGTACTGCTGCTGATAGCGCAGAGTCACATAGTAGCGGGCTTCGCCTTGCTGCACCTGGGTGAGTGCTGACGAGCCCACCGCAGTTTGAATCGCATCCTGAATGTCTGAGACGTTGATGCCCCATCGAGCTGCCGCATCGCGGTCAACGGTGTAATTCAGGTTAGGCTGGCCGATAATGCGAAAGATGCCGAGATCTTCGATCCCGCGCACGGTTTGCATCTGCGACTGGATCAATTCAGCGGTGGCTTCGAGCTTGCGCAGATCGTCGCCGTACAGCTTGACCGCCAGTTCGCCTTTCACCCCGGAGACAGCTTCTTCCATGTTGTCTGAGATGGGCTGCGAATAATTCCAGATGACGCCGGGAAACTTTTCCAGTTCCTTGTCCATCGCGGCGACGAGCAGATCTTTGTTCCGATGAAAGATGGGGCGCCACTGTTTCATCGGCTTCAGGTCGACAAAATACTCGGTGTCGAAGAAGCCGGTGGTGTCGGTTCCGTCGTCAGGGCGGCCGGTCTGACTGACGACCTGTGTAACCTCAGGAAACGACGCCATCACCAGGCGAGCCTTGTTGGTGAAATCGATGCTGGTGGTGGGGCCAGTGCTGGGTGGTAGAGTGCCGCGCACCCAGATGGAGCCTTCATCGAGGTGCGGCAGAAACTCCGAGCCGATGGGGCCGCCGACAGAAAGAAAAATGGCGAAGGCGAACAGTATTGCCGAGATGCCGAGGGTCCAGTAGCGATGCATGATGGCAACGCGGACAGCTTCACGGTACCGGACAGTGCACCATTCCATGAAAGGATTGCGCCACTCTTTCGCGCCCTTGCGAAATAGCACAAGGCCCATGACCGGCGCGACAAGGATGGCGAAGAGCAGTGCGCCGAAGAGCGCAAAACAAACCGTCCAGGCCATCGGCTTGAAGAGCCGGCCTTCAACGGCCTGCAGGGTGAAGATCGGCAGATAAGAAGTAATAATGATGCCGCGCGCGAAAAAGACAGGTCGTTGGACCTCATGCGCTGCCTCGCGTATGCGCTGGGCGGGCGTGAGGCCGGTACGGGTACGCATCAGATGTCGAATGATGTTCTCAATCATGACCACTGAGCCATCCACCAGCATGCCGAAGTCGAGCGCACCGAGCGAGAGCAGATTTGCGGGCACGTGAATCAGGTTGAGGCAGATGGCGGCAAACAGAAGTGAGAACGGAATAGTGAGAGCGACGACCACGGCGCCGCGCACGTTGCCCAGAAAGAAAAACAGGATGATTGAAACAAGAATCATGCCTGCGGTCAGGTTGTCTTCAACAGTGCTTACCGTGAAGTGGACAAGATCGGAGCGATCGAGGAAGGGAACTACCTTGACGCCGCGCGGCAGAATCCCGTTGTTGAGCTTGTGAACCTCCTCGTGAATACCCTGCAGAACCGGGTCGGAGTCTTCGCCTTTCTGAAGCAGCACGATTCCTTCTACGGTATCGGGATTGTCGATGATTTCACCGTTAGGCAGGTGCGTGGAGCGGCCGATCTGTCCGAGGCGAATCCTGGGCGCCTGAACAACCTTCGCGATGTCTTTGACGCGAATGGAAGCGCCGGTCTGCGTCTTGATGACGGTGTCTTCGATGTCCTGAACCGAACTGAAGAGGCCGATTGACTGAACGTTAACCTGTTGCGCTCCCTGTTCAATGAAGCTGCCGCCGCCGTTGGAATTGTTATTTGCGATCTGCTGCTCGACCTGAGAAATGGAAAGGCCGTAGGAGACCAGTTTATCGGGGTCGAGGCGAACCTGATACTCTTTCGTGGGCCCGCCGAAACTTGAAACATCCACCACGCCGGGAACGCCCTTGAAGTCCTTCTCGATGGTCCAGTCCTCAAGAGATTTCTTCTCCATCACGTCGTATTCGGGATTGGTGCTTTCAAGGGTGTACCAGAAGATCTGGCCGACCGGGCTCCAGTCGCTGCCCATTTGCGGCACAAGATTGGATGGCAGGTTGACCATGCTGAGGCGCTCGAGAACGTGTTCGCGATTGCTGTCGCTGGTTGAATCATCGTCGAAGATGAGCATCAGGCTGGAGAGGCCGGCGAGCGTAGTGGAACGCAGATGAGTGAGGTGCGGAATTCCGGCCATCTGGATTTCGACGGGAACCGTGACCTGGCGCTCGATCTCCTCGGCGCTGCGTCCCGGCCATTGCGTGATGACCTGGACGTAGTTATTGGCGACGTCAGGGTAAGCTTCGACGGGCAGGCTGCGGAAGGCCAGAACGCCCCAGGCGGTAAGCACAATAACGCCGCCCAGCACGAGCCAGCGATTCTTGAGCGCGAAATCGACGAGAGCGCGAATCATTTACTGGTTCCCCGCAGCGTCAATCAGGAGTGCGTTAGTGACAACTTGTTGGCCGGGCTGAATGGGTGTGAGAAAGAGAACCTGCTGGCGCTGGCCAGGAAGCATTGCGCCGGCATGTACCTCGGTGCGACGGAAGTGATTGCCGCCCGCCGGCTCGTAGACCCAGTTGCGATCGTGCAGGTGAAGCACGGCATCGGCGGGAACTACGGAGACGGTCTGCTTTGTGCTGCTGGTGAAAGTTGCGGTGGCAAACATGCCGAGCTTGAGGAAGCCAGGGTTTTCGAGTTCGATGCGGACTTTTGCGGTGCGCAGCGAAGGATCGAGAACCGGACCGATGTCGCCGATGCGGCCGCTGAGCGGGCGATCGGGATAGGCGTTGAGAACGATGCGGGCCCGCTGGCCGAGCTGTAGCTTGGGAATGTCGTTCTCGTAAACGTCGCAGAGAATCCATACGTGACTGAGATCGGCGATAGTGAATGCCGTAGACGAACCGCTCAGATTGACGCCCGCTGCCGCGGAGTTGGTGACGTTTTGGCCGATGACGACTCCGGAGACGGGTGCGCAGACATTCATCACATCGGTCGGTCGATCCTTATCGACGCCCAGCATTTTCAGTTGAAGTTCCGCGGCGTTGAGGTCGGCTTTGGCGTCTTTTTCGGTGTCGTCGGCCTGATCCGCCATCGCTTGCGAGATGGCTCCGTGATTAAGCAGGTCCTGCGCACGAATCCAGTTCTTGCGCGCCAACTGTTCGTCATTCACTGTCTTGAGATACGCATCGTAAGCGTTGGTTACATCGGGACTCTGTACCTGGAAAAGCAATTCGCCCTTCTTGACGTTGTCGTCAAGCCGCACTTTAATGCCGACCACGCGGCCATTGGCAAGGGAGATCACCGGCACCTCGCGCGAGATGTCGGGAAAGACAGAGCCTGTGGCGCTCAGTTCGGAGGGGATCTGCATTTCGCCGACCGGTGCCAGGGGGAACTTGGACAGGTCGTTCTGGTCGATGGTGATCAGGTTCATGTCGGGCACTTCGATCACCTGGGCGGGTGGAGGCGCGCCGTCGCCTGAGTCTTTTGACTTGCAGCCTGAAACAGACAACGCGGCCGCGGCAATGACCGCAATTGCAGCCAAGGGCTTTGCGAATTGTTTGAGTCGACAATTCTTCATTGAATCACCTCACGACCTACAGCCAAATTGAGCTGGGCGGCCGCGGTCAGATATGCGCCGATGAGTTGTGCGTAAGCCAGTTGCACCTGGCGGAAATCGCTTTGCGCGTTCAGAAAATCCATGAGAGATGCCCCGCCATGCTGATAGGAGTAGGTAACCGTGTCGCGCACGTGCAGAGCTTCATCGTTGTACTTGGCTTTGTAAGGTTTGAGCAGTTCGATGTTACTGCGCACCAGCTCGTAAGCTGTGTCCACATCGGAGAAGACCTGCGCATGGGTTGCCTCTTCAGCCTCGCGGCTGCGCTCGATGTCGATTTGCGTACGCTGTTTCTCGCCCTGATTGCGGTCGAATATGCGCAGGGGAATGCTGGCGCTCACTCCCAGTGTCTGGTTCGCGTCAGGGTTGTTTGTCGAAGCGTTCCAGGTGTACCAGGCGCTGAGCGTTGGATCTGTCGAGCCATTTGCAACCGCGAGTTTGTGGTTGGTTTCGGCTTGGTGCATGGCCGTCAACATCGCCTGCAGGTCGGGACGCGCAGATAAGGCCATTTGCCTGAAGTCATCGAGCGACTGCAGGGTTTCAGAAAAGTCGAAGCTGCCGGTGACATCGAACTGATCGACCGGGGTGCGGTCGTTGAGAAGTTGCAGCATTTGAATCTTGGCGGTGCGCAGATTAACGAGCGCAGTCTGAACCTCGGACTCATACTGAACGCGCTGCAGCTCAATGCGGTCGAAGTCGATCTGAGCAATGTCGCCTGCTTTCAGCCGATCGTTGCTGATTGCGATGATGTGGTCGTAGTACTCGAGATCGGCTTTGGAGAAGTCGAGTACGGTCTTAGCCTCGATGGTCTGGACGAACGCGGAGCGCAGGCTGAACTCGAGGGTGCGCTTAAGGTCCTCGTGCTCCGATTCGGAGACGTGCGTTCCTTCGCGCGCACTCTCAAGCCGTAACTCGCGTTTGTGGTCGCGCTCGTGCAGGTAGCTGAAGCTGGGCGAGACGAACGTGCCTGCCAGCGGCTCCCAGACGCCGTGGTTGGGAGCGATCTGTGTGCCGTCTGCGGTAGCGGTGAACTGTGGATTGGGGCGCAGATATGCGGTGATCTCTTGGGCTCTCATCTCGTCCACATTGTCTGCGTCAGCGCGCAGGGCGGGATTCGTTGCTTCGAATCGGGTACGCACCTGGTCCCAGGTGAGAGCCTGCTGCGCATTGGCGCCAGCAGAAGCGAGCAGCAGAAAGAACAGCGCTGCGGGCACGACAGAACACGAGGAGACTGGCTTCATAAAGACCTTGGGCCGCAACCTGCAGGGCAGTTTGAGGGAAAGAGCCACGTTGACGAGATAGCCAAAAGGGGTGGGGCTTAGGCGGCAGGAGGCGGGCGGTTTAGAAGCCGAATTGAGACTTGAGGATGGATGAATGACATGTGTAAGGTCTTGATGCCGATTCTGGCGAGTGGCCTCGAAACCAGGCAGAAAGACGGAGTGTGGAGCGCTAAGAGAGGGAGATGGGAAATGAGATGGTTAATTGACTGTCGGTGTCCCCAGCGCAGCGAAGTGTCGGTTTCGCCTGGGAATTGGACAGCCAGCAGATCGTCCGAAATCGAAATCACCGGTAGCAGGATCAATACGCATACGGTCAGAGCCGCCAGCTGCATACCGCCGCTGGCCTTATGATGGGGGCGGAAGCGGAGCCAGAGCACGAACATGGCCGTTGCTAATACAGCCCATGCGAGGTTGAGAGAAATCTCCACGGTGACAATGCCGATTTTACAGGAGTTGAACTGAGACAGGATATTAAGATGACCTAAAGATAGGGTTAGCAGTTGTTGCAGACCGCCATCGAACTATGTCATAGGAGGCCGGTTTTTCGCCGTCAGCAGCCCCGGTGCAAGAGAAGATAAGTTTGCACTGCAGGAAAAGGACTCCGAGGTGAGAAGAATGAATGGCAAAACATGGTCGGGAGTGTTAAGGCGGTTTGACCCGGGCTCGGAATCTTCCTTATGATGAACAGGTTGGGTTTTGCGCTGTCTTAACCGACGGTCAAGTCCAGCAGGCCACGCGCGGGGCGATAGTTTCGCTACCGTTGCCCCCTCGTTCAATGGTAGGACAGCTGACTCTGGATCAGCATATCGGGGTTCGAATCCCTGGGGGGCAGCCAAAACAATCATCCAGGAAAGTCCAGAGAGTCCCGCCAAAGCCCGTACCCCGTCACCTCCTCCTCTGCGACGCCCACCGCATGCGAATACACGGCACCTACACGGTATGTCTCGCTCGTTTGATCGAACGAGCGATTGAAATGGGAGAAGATGGTCATTTTTTCTTGACATCGTACCCGCACCTGTAAGAGCCTCATGTTGAAAGCAGAGGTGTCGCGGGCCTCAGATGTTGCGGCCCCAGCCTGTCCGGTTTGAAAATAGATCGGGTTAGATATCCCGTAGTTAGAAACCGTGTAGCTCAGATCGTTTTGGGCAACCGGAAAAATTCCCCGAAGCCAAGAACGAAGTTCGACGGGTGGTCGCCACGTAAGGCAAGTAAACGTATTCCCAAGGTACGTAGGCCTTTCAAAGATGATCGATTCCCTGCTTTTCGGCAGCGATCTGGAGCGAAGAACGCGGATCACCGCAGCACAAGAGTGTAACGAATCCCATCCCCGCCACTCGACTGGAGGCGCCCCTATGACCCGCATGAGGATCCTTGTACTGTCGTTCCTTTATCTGAGCATCATGTTCGCAACGAATGCGCTTCGCGCCCAGGTCGACCAAGGCGCAATTTCCGGGACCGTCACCGATAGCCAAGGCAAGGTAATTCCAGGGGCATCGGTCATCCTAGTCGACCAGGAAACAGGTCTTTCTTACCAGCGCACGACGAACGGCGACGGCTCCTACAGGTTTGCGCCGATCAAGATCGGACTTTATAGCTTGACGGTAACGGCCACGGGCTTTGAAGCGCAAAAGCAGGAGAACATTCGCGTTGATGTAAGCCAGACGGTGGGTCTGAATCTTACTCTCAGGCCCGGCAATGTGACGGAATCCGTCACAGTTACGTCGTCAACGGAACTCCAAACGGAGGATTCTTCTACGGGGCAGGTCTTCACTACATCGCAACTCGACGACATGCCGCTTCTGAACCGCAATTATGTGTTTCTGGCCCAGCTTACGACGGGCGTTAACCCCCCGAATCAGGGCAACACGCAGACCTCAGGGACTGGTGGGTTTTCATCGAATGGCAGCCGCGTCTCGCAAAACAACTTCATTCTCGACGGTGTCGACAACAACTCCAACATGCAGGACTTTCTGAATGGGGCGACCTACGCTGCCGGTCCGCCTCCTGACGCGCTGGCTGAGTTCAAGGTCGAAAGCAGCGACTACAGTGCCGAGCTGGGCCGCGGGACCGGAGCAGCAGTGAACGCGTCGATCAAATCGGGAACCAACACCATTCACGGCTCCCTGTGGGAATACTTTCGCAGCGACCGCATGGCTGCCCTGAACTACAATTTCGCCGCTCCCACGCCGGAGCCCAAAACTTCATACCATCAGAATATCTTCGGCCTCACTATAGGCGGCCCCTTCGTCAAGAACAAACTCTTCTTCTTTGCCGATGCCCAGGGAACCCGCATCGACGTCTACGAACCGGAGCAGACGAACCTCACCGTTCCAACGGCGGCTGAGCGTACCGGAGATTTCTCGCAAATGCTCAACCCGGCACTTACTAACGGCAACAACGTAATCACCTTGTACAAGGCTGGCGGCAATGTGACGCCCACAATTGGCGGCACTGAATCCGCGAAGGACCCGACCCGCTACCTTACATGCCCGTCGGCGACTCCGGTCTTTGTAACGTCGATCGCGGGGCAAAATGTGATCTGTCCGGCCAATGTCGATTCCGTCGCCACGAATGTCATGAATCTGTTTCCGCTTCCGAACCAGGGCGTGACCGGCCAGGTGGTGCAGAACTACACCGCCCCGGCCACCGCGTCTGAGAACAACACGGCGCAGTGGGATGCCCGTGTGGACTACAACTTCAGTCCCAAGGACCAGGCATTCGGACGTTTCAGTTATGCCAACAATCCGTCGACCTACACCCCGCCGCTGGGCGTGCTGGATGGCGGCGGTTACGGTTCCGACGGCAACGATACCAACTACACCAAGAGCGGCCTGTTCAGCGAGACCCATTTCTTTTCCCCTTACCTCTCCAACGCGTTCCGCGTGGGGTACAACTTTTTGCAGGCCTCCTATTTGTCGGCAGGGGCAAACATCGACCTGGCGACGCAGTATGGCTTGGGCGGCATCCCATTTGGCCCCGCACTGGGCGGTTTCCCTGACCTCGACTTCAACGGCGGCGGGTCCAACTTCGGAATCGGCATCCCGGGCTACGAGCCCTCCAGCGAAAAGCAGGATGTGATTGAGTTCATCGACAATGTCTCGAAGGTCTGGCGCCAGCACACCTTGACCATGGGCGCTAACTTCCAGCACGTGCGCTTTTACGGGTTGCAGTCGCCCAACTCGACCGGTTACCAGGGCTTCTCAAGCACCTATACCAGTGACCCTGGTGACACAAGCGGCGCTATAACCGGTGCAGGCCTTGCCGACTTCGCAATGGATCTGGAAAATTACGCCGGCCTGAACAGCGTTTTGCCAGTTACCGATCTGCGCTGGTACGATGCAGCCTATATTCAGGACGACTGGAAGTTCAGGCAGAACCTTACGCTCAATCTGGGCCTGCGTTGGGAATACACCCAGCCGTTCGTCTCACTCAACGACGAACAAGCGAACTTCGATGGCAACTACCTCGGCATGAACCAGGGGAGTGGAACGTTTCTCATCCCCCAGTCGCAGAGCAGCTATCCAATTCCCGCCTCCATTGCGACCGACTTTGCCGATGACAACATTACCGTCAAGTACACCTCTAATCGATCCCTGATGATCCCGGACCACCGTGAATTTGCGCCGCGCATCGGGTTTGCCTATCAACCCACTCCTAAGATTGTCATTCGAGCAGGCTTCGGATTTTTCTATGGCGGCCAGGAAAACATCGGCCTGGGCCTGAACCTGTACAACAACCCACCGTTCTTCCTGAGCAGCTACTATCAGCCGAGCCCGAACCAGTGTTACAACACGGCCGCCACAGGTGTCGTATGTCCCACTAACGGGCAGACGCTCGAGACCGGTTTCGGGGCAGCGGCTACTTCCAATACCGCCCTGGGAGCCAATGCTCAGTTGCCCACGCTCTTTCAGCAGGACCAGAATGCGGCGAGCAGCTACACAGAAGCGTTCAACCTGAGCGTGCAGCAGGAGCTCACGCCCACCATCTCGTTCTCTCTCGGTTACCAGGGCAATGTCTCCCGTCACCTGCGCGTCAGCTTTGGGGCAAACCAATATCCGGGCATCATTCCCAGCGGCGCGAACAGCCAGCTTTATCAGCCGTTCTACGACTTCGGCAACATCATTCGAGTCATTAACGAGGGTATAGCCAATTACAACTCGCTCCAGGCAAAGATTGAAAAGCGGTATTCTCACGGCCTGTCTTTCCTGGGCGGCTACACGTGGTCGCACAGTCTCGACGACGCCGTCCAGCCGATCCAGGGAACGGACGGAGGTCAAGCCGGAAATCCCGCATTTCTCGGTTTGATGTTCGAGTATGGCTCCAGTAACACTGACGTGCGCAGTCGGTTTACCTTCTCGCCGCAGTACGATCTGCCGTTTGGCAAAGGGAGGCAGTTCCTGAATCATGGCGGCGTGTTGGACGCAGTGGTGGGCGGGTGGAAGGCCGATGCCATCTTCCAGGTCCAGACCGGTGAGCCGATCGCCCTTCCACAACGGTTCCGCATTGGCGACCCGTTCGCCGCCGGCGGCACGCCCAACCCGGTTACGCAGCACAACCAGGAGTGCGCAACGCAGACCAAAACCATTGCTCACTGGTTCAACCCTTGCGCCTTTTCGCAGGCGCCGACTGCATACGCCACTGTGGCGGACTACAACGCTGCAGTCGCCGCAGGCGGCAACGCGGTGCTGCTGAGCCAGGCTGGAACCCTGCCCTACGGACAGCCGGGGCGGATTACAGTCGGTGGGCCGGGCTTCAATCGACTTGACATGTCACTTTTCAAGGACTTCAAGATACCTTTCCGTGAGTCTGAATTTGAAATACGCGCAGACGGTATCAACGTCATGAACACTCCATCTTTCGGCGATCCCAGCACCAGTATTACTGGAGGAAGCGCCGGCAGCATCAATTCCACCAGGTACAGCGGGACCCTGCCCGATGCGCGCGTCATTCAGGTTGCAGGGCGACTCACTTTCTAGTCCTTCACCGGCGTCTCCGACCCGCGATGGATGAAACATTGGGGTGCCCCATCCATCGAGCGTCTCTTGCTCAATGGGTGGGATGCCACGAAGCCCAAGTTGCAAGCTGCCGGTTTTGTTTCTTATCTGAACCGCTCCTGAATTGGGCCGCCTCATGGTTACGATGATGGGGTGCTTGGTGGATGGAGTGACGTACGACGAGATTCATCCTGACCGAAGTCGATGGCGGTCCTGTCCAGTTGCTTGGCAGCGGGCCGTTTGCGCATGGGCTGGCTCAGACGGGTCGAAGCCATAAAGCGCGCCGTGCGCCCACCAGCGTAAACTGTTGTCCGTGCGCGATCGCGAGAGCGATCTCGTCGAGAGTTAAGCAGGAGCGAGGCAATGGAACCCATTAGACCCAAATTGCCGAGTCAGGCCGTAGAACTTTACAACAGGTTTATTCATGGCGGCATGAGTCGCCGTGAATTTATGGACGGTGTGCAGCGACTTGCGATAGGCGGTCTGGCGGCCTCAGCGATCGTGGAGGCATTGATGCCGAACTACGCGCTGGGCCAGCAGGTGTCCCGCACCGATGACCGGATCAAGGCTACTTACGAGACCGTCGCCTCGCCGCAGGGCAACTTAAGCATCAAAGGATATTTTGTGCGGCCCGTTAGCGCCGACTCACGGGAAGAGAAGGCTTCGAAACTGCCCGGCATTATCGTCGTCCACGAAAATAGGGGTCTGAACCCTCATATCGAGGACATCGCGCGGCGGCTCGCTCTGGCCAACTTCATGGCGTTTGCGCCCGACGGACTCACTTCTCTGGGCGGATTTCCCGGCGACGACTACAAAGGCGGCCAGCTGTTCGCGAGAATCGACCGTCAGAAGATGTTCGAAGATATGGTGGCTGCGGCCATGTGGCTGAAATCGCGCTCCGACTGCACCGGCAAGATTGGAATAACGGGATTCTGTTATGGGGGCGGCGTTGCCAATTCGATGGCGGTCCGACTTGGAGCCGACTTAGCAGCGGCAGTACCGTTCTATGGCAGTGTGCCACCCGCAGACGACATTCCCAGGATCAAGGCCCCGATTCTGGTCCACCATGGGGAACTCGACACGCGGCTGGCGGCGACGTGGCCTGAGTACGACAAGGCCCTGACGGCAATCAACGTTCCGCATGAAGGCTATATCTATCCCGGGGCGGTTCATGGTTTCAATTGTGATGCGACGCCCGAACGCTACAACAAAGCCGCAGCCGATCTGGCCTGGCAGCGCACGATTGACTGGTTCAACAAATACGTGCGTGGCTGATTCCGTCGGTCGTCACAGCTCATTCATAAAAATGGGCCCACCCCGGCATCCGTCAATGCTGGTTTAGGAATCTCATTGCACATAAGTAGACGAAAATCAGTTGACATGATCAGGCTTTTGGCTCAGCTGCTCGAACCATTTCCACGAGCACTTTGCGTGCTTCGTCCGAGTTTTGGACATCGTGTATGAAGTTGATACGCGTCCCCTTCATGCCGTCGTTGGTCTTCAGCCGAAGGTGGAATCCAAGGCGGTCGACCGCCGTCATCATTGCCTCCGTCGCGTCGAAGCCAGCATAAACCCTAGCCAGCAGGATCATCGCCGCCACATGATCGGAGTTCATGTGTGCGAGAATCTTGGGAGCCGCGTCGGCCAGTGGATCAACTTTTGCGGAGCGGTAATCCTCCGCAGTCACCCATCCCATGACCCCGAAGCCGCCGACATAATAAATGTCCAGAGGCTTGAGGCGGTAAAAGCCAAAATCCTTAAAGTCCACCCACGAACGGCTATTCTCATAGCGCGATAAATAGAGTTGACGGGCCTCGCTGATTTCATCCTCCGGCACAGGAAGCACATCGCCTACAAGCGTTGCTCGCGCGGTGCCAAGCGGATCGCCGTCACCAGCTTGAGCCACAAAGAGACTTGCCCTCGTGGTCAGCTTGAATATTCTGCGTATGCATGGCCATATTGCTGATCAGAAAGATAGGCCGCCCGATCCCGTCAATCGTATAAGGCATGAGAGAACCGAACGGATATGCTGGCCGCTTGCGGGAGACGGTTGAGAGAGTCGCGATTGTGCAGAGCGAAACAAGGGTACGGACGCGCTCGGCATAGGTCGGCTCTGGAAGTTGGACCGCGCCGGCATTCTGTGTAGGCGTGTTTGCGAGAAGGATTAATTTCTGCGGTAGACATTTGTCCTCGGTCTCCCTGAGACCATGGTACGTTGACCGTTGGCCGGCGAACCCGATGCAGGCCGAGCGGTTCGAAAATCTCAGCTCAAATCGATAAGACTGTCCAGCACTTTACGTCCCGCAAAAAGTTTGCAGGACACACTCCTCGGGGCGGGCGGGCGTCGAATACTTCTCAAGCTCCGGCCGCTCGTCATATGGTCGCGAGATAACGGCGAGCATATCCTCAAAGGGCTGGAAATCCTGGCGAATGTTGGCGGCATCGAGCGCCGCTTCCACAAGATGATTGCGAGGTATATACGCCGGATTCACTCTGCGCATGGCTGCGGCGCGCACCTGCCCATCGGCGGACTCTTCTTCGAGACGACCGCGCCATCCAGCAGCCCAGCCGTCGTATGCGGCAGGGTCGGCAAATAACGTGCGAACTCCCTGCGTCGCCCTCCGGTCCGGCCGCGGCATCGCACAATCTCCTGAAGGTCAGGGTGAAGTCCGCGCGGTTGGCAGCCATGCACTGGAGTAGATTTTCGGCCAGTGCCGCATCGCCTTCGCGCTCTGCAACGAGCCCAAGCTTGCGGCGCATTCCTGCTACACGGGCCGCTTCAAACTGAGGCTCGAAGGCTGAGAGGGCTTCGTTTGCCGCGACCAGCGCTGCTTCTTCGCTGCCTGATTCCTGCACAAGAACGGGCAGCAATGATTCGGCCAGCCGCGCCAGGTTCCACAGCGCCACACGAGGCTGGTTGCCATAGGCATAGCGGCCGCCGTGGTCAATTGAGCTGTAAACCTTGGCCGGATCGTATGCCTCCATGAAGGCGCAGGGACCGTAATCGATGGTCTCACCAGAGATGGATGTGTTGTCAGTGTTCATGACGCCATGAATGAAACCGAGCAGCATCCATTGTGCGATCAACTGCGCCTGCCGTGCAATTACGCCCTCGAGCAGCGCGCGATACGGCTCTTTCGCATGCGCGGCCTCAGGATAATGGCGCGCAATCGCGTAGTCGGCAAGCACGCACAAGCCCTCCACATCGCCCCGTGCCGCGAAGTATTGAAACGTCCCCACACGCAGATGGCTTGCCGCTACCCGCGTCAGCACAGCTCCGGGCAAGATGGTCTCCCGCAGCACCCGTTCGCCAGTGGTCACTGCAGCCAGGGCTCGCGTGGTGGGCACACCCAGCGCCGCCATTGCCTCGCTGACAATATACTCTCGCAACACTGGCCCAAGCGCAGCTCTGCCGTCGCCGCCGCGTGAGAAAGGGGTTCGGCCTGAGCCTTTGAGCTGGATGTCGTAGCGTTGGCCGTCGCGCGATACCAGCTCGCCGAGGAGGTTGGCGCGCCCGTCACCGAGTTGAGGGACAAAGTGCCCAAACTGATGCCCGGCATAGGCCATCGCGATCGGCTCTGAGCCTTCGGCCACGCGGTTGCCGGCGAGGATTGCAACACCATGCTCGCTCGTGAGCGCATCCGCATCGAGTCCCAGTTCCCGTGCCAGTTCCACATTGACTTTCACGATATGCGGCGCCGCGACCGGCGTGGGGTCCAAACGCGCGTAGAAGTACTCCGGAAGCCGCGCGTATGTGTTGTCGAATGCGAAACACACCTGCTGGCGGGCGGAGGTGTCGTTGAGCGGCGAAGCGGCGAGGGGAATGCTGGGGAAATCCATCGTCTATTAGATGTGAGTGTACCGTTTTAGGCGCGCCTAAGTTGCGAGCCACTTATTGCAGCCGCGGACCCATACCAGCGCCGTCGTCGATCTGCTGAGCGAAGTCGGCTCTATATAAAATGGAACAAGCATGCTCCCGAACCGGCATTTGGCCGGCCGGTTTGCGGAGCGCACAAAGTCTCCAACCGTAATATCCATGAAGGAACCCGAACGATGTCAAAGCGCGAATTTCAAACGGAAGTCAATCAGCTGCTCCACCTGATCGTTCACTCGCTCTATTCGCATCCCGAGATCTTCCTGCGGGAACTTATCTCTAATGCCTCCGATGCGCTCGACAAGCTGCGCCATCTAACTCTGGTTGATGAGAGCTTCAAGTCATTTCCGTTCACCCCTCGGATCGATCTGGAACTGGACGAAGAGAAACAGACCCTGACGATTGCCGACTCGGGCATCGGCATGAACGAGGACGACCTGATTTCAAATCTGGGCACGATCGCGCGCTCAGGGACGAAAAATTTTCTGGCTCAACTCTCGGGTGATGCAAAAAAGGATTCGAATCTGATCGGCCAGTTCGGGGTTGGCTTCTACAGTGTCTTCATGGTCGCGGACCGGGCGGAGGTAGTTTCGCGTAAGGCTGGCGAAGAGAAGGCCTGGCGCTGGGTGAGCGATGGCAAGTCCGGATTCGAGATTGAACCAGCGGAGCGGGAAGTGGCAGGAACCACCGTCATCATCCATTTTAACGAGGAGGGCAAGCCCTACTCCAGTAGCTGGCGGCTGCAGGAGATCGTCAAGAAGTATTCGAATCACATCGCCTTTCCCATCTTCCTTACTTACGACAAGAGCGAGTGGAACGAAACCGAGAAGAAGTCGATCAAAACGCGCGCGACCGAACAGGTGAATGCGGCAAGCGCTTTGTGGCGTCGGCCCAAGAGCGAGTTGACGGACGAAGACTACAAGGAACTTTACAAATCGATCTCGGGCGATTGGCAGGACCCTCTTTTCTGGTTTCACACTAAGGCTGAAGGGAGCCTGGAGTACACCACGCTCTTCTACATGCCTTTGAAAGCCCCGATAGACCTTTACCAGGCCGAGTACAAGGGCGGCATCAAGCTCTATGTGAAGCGTGTCTTTATCATGGACGACTCTCGGGAGTTGCTGCCGCAATACCTGCGGTTCGTGCGCGGAATTATTGACAGTGAGGATCTACCACTCAACGTAAGCCGCGAACTGCTCCAACAGAATCGCGTGCTGACGAGCATTCGCACGGCAAGCGTGAAGAAGATTCTTTCCGAGTTGAAGAATGTTACCACCAGTCAGCCTGAGCAGTATTCGAAGTTCATTGCTGAGTTTAATCGTCCGCTGAAGGAAGGCCTGTACAGCGACTTCGCCAATCGCGAAACGCTACTCGAACTGATTCGCTTCAAGTCTACAAAAGCTGAAGGATTCACCAGCCTGGCAGACGTCAAATTACGGATGAAGGAAGGTCAGAAAAGCATCTACTACATCACAGGTGGCTCCGAGGCCCTGCTGGGCAGCTCGCCACTTTTGGAGATTTACAAAAAGAAGGACATTGAGGTCCTGATACTCGACGACGATTTCGATGAGGTAATCTTTGCAGGAGTCGAAAAGTATGGCGACGTTGATCTCAAGTCGGTCAACAAGACAACCACCGCCGAGGACCTGAAGGACGAAGCAGCAGCGGACAAGACAGAAGATCTGAAGCCGTTGCTCGATAAACTCAAAGCCACTCTTGGCGAGAATGTGAAGGATGTTCGTGTATCAGTACGCCTCGCCGAAAGCCCTTCCTGCATCGTCAGCGACGAAGAGGAACCATCTCTCCAGATGCAGCAGATGATGCGTGCGATGGGCCAAACGAATATCCCAACCGCGAAGCCGACGCTGGAAATTAATCCCGACCACGAGATTGTGAAGAAACTTGTAGCTCAGGGCGATGACGCAGTTGCAGAGGATGCGGCCTGGATGCTGCTCGACCAGGCGCTGCTGATGGAAGGCGAGCCGCTCAAAGACCCCGCCGCCTTCGTCCATCGACTGAACCGCATTCTTAGTCTATCCATGTCGTAGTCCGCCCGGCCATCTGCGCCCCAGCGAAGCTAGTCGCGCTGACGGCGCAGATCAGACACTCCCTCTCCTACCCACGGAATCGTCCGTTCTCAGCCGCTGCGCAGGATCGGCCTTCAAATATACTGACGGCAACGCCAAGTCTGATGCTTTTCAGCATCCTAAGTAGACCAATCAAGGCGAGTGCTATGGGCGCGGGAACAGCTCGATATCCTGTAATGAAAAGCCGTCTGTGGGTATGTCACCATATGCCCGGTCGGTTGCAAATGAGCTCAAATTCTTGCTGTACCGTCGGACGTACGAGTCAATCTTTGCGCTTATGAGATCCGCGCAGCGCTCCCCATCTTCTTCGCAGAGGTCAGGGTTATTCGTGCACTCCCATATACAAGCCGCGAGCGCGTCCTGAACTTTGCCATTCTCCTCCGACTTGGGGTCGGCGATCTTCCTCCCAGCTGCTCGGACCGCTTGATCCAGAGCTGCCTCGGCTTCACGGATGGCTGGGATCTGCATCCAGTTCTGGCGTTCTTCAGCGACCTCGATGGTCAGCACCATGTAGGCAAAGCGGTTCACCGGAACCCCGCTTTCCAGTAGCGTGTAATCGGATGAGAAGCTGTAGTTCGACCAATCGAACCCGGAAGCGTCAGTGGCGGCTACAAGAAAGATTCCGGTATTACGCGGCAGATTTCCAGCGTACACAATCTGCGTCCCGGTTCCACCGGCGACTTCAGTGAGCGCCTGGATGCCCGAGATCAGCGGTTCCGCCAGCGGTGCGGCAACGGAAAAGAACGTCCCCCCTGCGATATCGGAGATTTTCTGAAGGGTCGAAAGCAGCGGCTTCGAATAATCGACAGCTTCCACCGCGAGCAAAGCAATAGTGGAGGCCATCTGGGTGCCTTGAAACGGTGCAAACTCCAGCAGCGTGCGCGGTCCCTGCACCATCTTTTCCCCGGCGTGTTTGTCGATCGCGGTCAAACCCGAATCCAGGCTCGCAAAGGTGGAGAGGCTTCGCGGTTCTCCCGCTTCATCGCGAACAATGATGGTCGAGTACACCGCGCCGTAGAACGTCTTAAAAAGAACGCGATCGTAGGGTAAGACGGTTTTTTGTGAAGTGACTGTGATGTAGTGCTTCCTCGGCACAATTTCAGTCTGTTTCACTGTCGCAAGGTCCGTTGAGGAGGGTGGTGCGAACTGCGCGACCCACTGTTTGGAAGGAGTATGGTAAATCTTCTCCAGGGCTTGGTCCGCAGGCGAATTGAGCAGGTCCCAAAAATCGGTAAGGAAACTCATTTCCAGCCTCCGCCAGTTCAGGATAGTCCAGCCCGATGACGATGGGCTATGATTTCGTGCACGGGTTGCGGGTTTGACAGTTTACCGTGCGGCCTTTACATACGATGCCGGCCCGCAAAGGAGCACCGTTTTGCAGGACTCACCGATTCGCGAACCACTCTCCGATTGGCAAACCATTAAGCTGCCCGGATTTGGCTCGTTACAAATCCCTACCTCCCCGAATTGGATGCCCGTTCAACAGCAGGAAGCGAGTTTTCCGCCCACGTTGGGTTTCCGGGAAACACCTACGGGTCAAGATCGCCTCATCGTCACTGTCAGTCCTCTTGACGCGGGTAATGTCCCTTCGGCCGACCAGTTAGTGGCTTTCTTGCAGCAAGCCTTTGATCAGCTGCGCGGGCAAGTCCGCGAAGAGAAACCTGAACTTTGCCAGATCAGCACTAACACTGGGCACGGATATTTTTTCACCGTAACTGACCTAGCCCCCAAGGCAGGTGAATTCCTCTATATGACCAGCGGCTTCGTACCGGCCGGCGGAGTACTGCTTTCGTTTACGGTACTGACAAATCCTCGGGAACAGCTGCTGTTGGCTCGGGCGCTCGCCACCATCCGTTCGACGGTTCATCATCCTGAGGACGATGCGGTCGCATCGTCTGCTCCCACATCGGAAACGCCGCCTCAAGTCCTTGCCAAGTTCCTGGACATGGATTTGAACAGCGAAGCCAGCTTGTTTGTGCAAATTCATCCGGAGTTGCTGGGGGATCCTGTGCAGAAGCATCTGCGGCAAGCGGCTGACGACACCCCAAAGGGAATCGATCACAATCGCTATTTGGGGGCCGCTTTGACCCTGCGAGCAGCCCGGGGGCTCGGCGTCGCGAGCGTATTCGCTCCCATGCAGCTCATTGTGCCGATCAATCTCGTCTGCTTTACCGCAGATACGGTGGCAAAGCGCACAGGCACTCCGCCATCAGATCTCGATACATTCGAACTGGTACTCCAAACGATGGCCGATGCGATTGACCCGTTTTCGCGAGTCGTAATACATATGCTGTCTGCGGCCGAGTTGATGCCAATCATCGAGAAGCCCGACGGCCCGGGAGCGGCCGAGAAGGCCCTTGGCCATCTACTCGCGGCCCAGGCGGATTGCACGCGCGAGCAAGATGTCTTTTTGCGAGCGACGATCGCCAGCCAGCTAAGCAGTTTCTTCATCAATCGAGTGCAAGACGAACGAGCTGCTAATCTGGAGGCCGCCGTCGACAGCGCCGAGAGTGCACTACGTGACCTGGATGGAAGCGGCTTTATTGAAGACTGGATCGTTGCCAAGAAGAGGTTAGGTTTGGCGTCCGCGAAGCGTGTGCACGGCTATCACGCCGACAATGTGGAGTACGCAATCGAGTGCTTCCAGCGCGCGCTGTCTTTCTGTCCGCCGGATTCGCCTCAGATGTGGGGACTGCGAAACAATCTGGGTCTTGCGTTCCTGGAACGAGAGGTTGGCGACAAGTCCGACAATGTCAGAACGGCGATCGAGCATTTTGGCACCGCCCTGCCATTGGCGAAGGAACGCAACAAGCCGGGAATTCAGACGAATCTCGGAAACGCGTGGCGCGAACTCGCCTCGAGTGATGTCGAAGCGATGGAAAAAGCGATCGCCTTCTATAAAGACGCCGTTCTTTCTTACCAGCACATTCAGGATTTATGGAATTGGGCCGGAGTACAACACAATCTCGGAAGCGCCTATCTTGAGCGCGAGTTGGGAAAACGGACTGACAACTTAGTCGATGCCATGCGGTGCCTGACCGATGCACTGACCGTGCGAACGTTGGACCATCCCCGCGAACATCGCAGCACACAGATTCTGGTTGGTGGACTGCACCTCGTCAGCTACCGATGGTCCGAGGCTTCGGCTGCCTACGCCGCTGCAATCAAGGCCGACGACATCATCGATGCAACGACCGATACACTCGACGCCATGCAGTCCGAAAGCCAGAACATGCACTCCGCATACGTCGATGCGGCTTACTGCCTGCTCCGCCTGGGACGATGGGAAGAAGCTTTCCTGATCCTGGAGAAAGGAAGCGCACGCACCCTCGGCCGTGGATTCGAAGCGGCATTCGCCGATCCGCTTAATCCGGACGGCGAGCCAACCGGGGAGAACCAACTCACTCCGGCGCAATTACTAGAGGCAAGTCTTGACGCTCTCGATGCACTGAGGACGTACGCGGCGCAAGGCTCGCCGGATCCCGCCAACCTGAAGTCACAGGATGCGATTCGTGCCGAGTTGCCGGAACTTGTAGTCAAAGTGCGGGAGGCTCGTGCGGCTATTGCCGCGGTCGATCCGGCGCTGCGATTGAAGGAGTATTTGGCGGCCATTCGAACCGATGGCGCAATCGTCGTACCAATTATCACCAAGGTTGGCAGTGCCGCCTTCGTGATTCCCGGCGGAGCGACCCACATCGGGGCGGACGATATCGTATGGATCGATAATTTCACCGACAAAGTTCTGGCTCGTATATTGAACGGAGAGCCCGGCGTTTCCCAGTCGCCGGGCTGGCTCGAGGCTTACGCCCAAAGCAACAAGGCGAAACGGAACTGGAACCGCGTAATCTCGATCACAGGTGGTGTACTTTGGGACGAATTCTTCGCCTCCATTCATGCACGTCTGACCAAGTTGGGCTTGCTAGCTGGAGCGCCCCTGACTCTGCTGCCGGCGGCTGGCCTAAGCATTCTTCCACTGCATGCCAGTTGGCGCAAAGAGAATGACGTCACGAGATATCTGGCGGAGGACTACACCATCACTTATTGCCCAAGCGCGATGGTCCTGACGAATTCGAGGGAAAAGCTACTTCGCCTCCAGCGCGATCATTCTGGGGCCAAGAAGTCGCTGCTGGTTGTCGCCAATCCCACTGGAGATCTGGCGTTCGCGACTTTGGAAGGAGAGGCCATTGCGGTTCTTGGCGAGACCTCGCAGACTCAACTTCTCTGCGGTTCGAAAGCTTCGTGGAGCGAGGTCGGCCGCCAGTTCAAGGGTCGCGACTACATTCATTTTGCGTGTCACGGCCGTTACGATCTCAGATATCCGATCCGATCGTTCCTGGCTTTAGCACCGCCTCCGGAGCAACCCGGCGTTTCCGGATTCTTGCGCCTCCGCGAACTGATGGTTACGTGGGACAACGCCACGCGCCTAGTCACGCTTTCTGCATGCGAAACAGGCGTTACTGACATCGCATACGCGCCGAGCGAGTTCACTGGACTCTCGTCGGGTTGGTTGCGCACCGGCGCTATCGCCGTGATCAGTAGTCTATGGCTGGTAGATGATCTCTGCACAATGCTGCTGATGGAGCGCTTGTATCAAAGCCTGTTTCTCTCACACAATGATCCGGCCGGCACGGTCGAACCGAGCCCCGCCACTGCGTTAAGGACAGCTCAGCTATGGCTAAAGGAACTTAGTTGTGCAGAAGTAGATAAACGGCTGGCCGCGCTTCAGCAACAGCCTGGCCTAGCACCCGAAATACGGGACATGATTGATTTCCGCCGTGAAGAGTTCAGGAGTGAACCCGATTCAAGCAAACCGTTCTCCCAGCCCTATTGGTGGGCTGGATTTCTTTGCTCAGGTGTCTAGCTCCTTCAAGATTTCGGACTTTAGTGATTTGAACGGGAATCGTTTCCAACTGCCAAATCGCACCAGTCAGTCTCGGCCATATACAGTTCGCGAAGGCGCCAGAACAGCTTCAGCTTAACCCGATTTCTGCCACAGTCCGTACCGACGTATCGAGGTTGTCAGCCGAGCCAGACCAGTTGTGTTTTTAAACCATCCCAGGCGCGGTGACTTGATAAATTGCGTCGGACGGGACGTTCGAAAATCCCTATCAGGCTCAGCACCAACTGAATCTTGAGTTTGTTTTATCGCGTATTGCTTCATCCTCAGCCGTAGGTTGCCCCATGATCGGTTGCAGGCCTTGCAATAGCAGGCCAACCGATAGCGACTGCGTAGACGACGCCTTCCTCCAGCGGAACCAGGCCAAGTGCACTGTTCAGGCCTCCATCACCATATCCGCCCATGCAAAGCGAACCGAGGCCTTGCTCAACTGCCAGCAGGCAAAGATTCTGCGCTACATGCCCGGCTTCCAGCAACACGTACCGGTAGCCCCGCGGACCGTACTTCTTCTGAGTTCTGTTGAATACGGCTGCCAGAAACACAATGATGTTCGCTCGCTCGACGGCCTGATACATGAATAAATGTGGTTCCAGAGCTTTGAAAATGGGTCCATTGCTCATGGGTTCCAGGGCATGGGTACGAACGTTGTAATGATGCAAGCCGTCGGAAAGATCCTCGACCGCCTGCGAGGCAACGTAAAGCTCAAGTGGAAACAGACCGCCTGCGGACGGAACGGATCGCATGAGAGCCAGGGATCCGCCGAGCAACGCTGCATCTGTTCTAGTGATTCCATAGCTGCCCCGCAAGAGAGCGCTTAATGCGGAAAGAGGCAGCGTCTTTAGTTCATAAGCACGGCACGATCTGCGATTTGTCAATAGTTGCAACAGGTCGGATTCGGACGGCGTAGGAAGTGCCAGGGCGGGCGAAGAAGTAACTACATTCTTGTATTCCACTTCATAAGTCGCGCTTTGGTACGCATCCATGTTTCCCCAAGGTTCAGAGTTTAGATGGTAGAGCAAAGAGAGACTCTTGCTATCTTCAAATGGCAACATGAATGATCCTCACGCCAGTGGATGTGGACAAGGATTCAAGTCGCTTTCCGCAATCGCGGCAGGTGCGAATCCAAGTTTGTGCGGAAGTTCGAAGAGACGCCTTCCGCCGAGCCGTTCTTCGCCCCAGCCGAAGTGAATGGGCTGGAGACCCGTGGCAAATGCATGTGCTACGCGGATTCCGTAGTCAACAATGTCTGAAGTGGAAAGGTCGACGTAAAGTACCCGGAAGCCGGAACGTTGAAGCGTGCCCACACAGTGCTCAAGGTCGCGCTCCACTTTTCCTGTTGAGTAATCCTGCAGTTCTTCTAGCTTCTGTGTATGGCCACTTCCCATCAGGAACGAAAACTCGTCGAGCCGTTCAGGCATTGAGGCCCAAGCGCTGTGGTCTTCGAGTGACTTGATGTCCTCTGCCCGTTTCAGTCGTTTGCCTGGCGGCTGCTCGCGATATCGCCGTGCCTCGCCGGGATGCACCTGGCAGATTTCGAGCATGGCACGCTCTAACGCCCTCTCCGGAGAGGCATGGCAGCCAAGGCCCACCACGGCCGCGGGCCCCTGGCCCGTCTGGTCGAGCGCAATGGCCATCATGACATGAACCTCAAGATCGGTGCACATGCGGAAGACTCGTACATCGACACCAAAGCGCCTGTAGTGCGAACGAATGGAATCCGCCATGGGAGAGCCCTTGGCAAACAGCACTTCACGGGCCGGAAGCCGGGCCATCCATGTCACCAGGAATGCGTCGCGTTCCATGCATTCGTACAAGCCATGCAGAATTGCGTACTCGAGGGTTGGCCCGGCCGCAAGCCCATTAGAAGTGCCTGACGTGAAGACATCTTCGGCCCGATCCTGCGGGAATTGCAGATAAACGAGGCTCGCAGGGACAGACACGATACGCTTCGATGGCAGTTCGCGGGCTGCGACCCAAGTAACTTCATCCTTCGGATCCCAACGATGATACGGAAGCTTTCCGCCCTCATATTGACTGGCGGAATACAGGACGAATTCCGTGGGCGCGACCGCACGATCCGAGATGGGAATCCACGGCGACCTGACCGTCGCGGAGTTATCGCAGTGGGATGCGCAATAGCGTTCAATCGCCTCTCCAATTGCTCCTCGAACCGCGGCCTCTTCCGTCATTCCTTTGCCAGCCGACGCCCGATCCTGGGGCTTGGCCACGCGGAAATCGAAGTGCGAGACTTCGGATTGATAGATGAATGGCGGGGACGGTTCTTCGGCTCCTCGTTGAACACGGGACACGTCTCGAATGAGACCTGTCCGGGGACTTACAAGATCAGCCCAGTCCCCTACCATCTCGCGAAGAGCGGCGGTGTTCATAGACCCTCCGCCTGGGGTGACTTATGGTGCCTGTTGCTTCCTTCTGCCGGCGCGGCTGAATAACATGCTGGACACCAGGGCTTTCTGAGCACGACATGCTTGGAGGTGCTCAGTTCGAGAAGGTCAAAAATCACCACCTTTCCACGTGTCGGAACGGGCGTGAAACCGACCAATTCCCGGAGGGTTTCCAGAGCCAGCATGTTCGCGGCAAGGCCCGCACCGAAAACCAGATTCTCGCGCTGGAAACTGTCGTCCTGTTTCCGGCGGTCGAGCATCTTCTCAAATGCAAAAGCATCTTCCGGATTGCCCGCGCATGCGACAGCCCGCATTTTGTAACAGAGATAGCAGGGAGTTTCGTGAGGGTACACAGTGGGACCCACGATCACCTCATTCCCCGATAGCATGCAGGAACTCCACCGGATGCCCATCTTCAAGCATGCCCGGTTCAGTTTATAAATCAGGGAAGACTGGCCAAGGTCAAGACAGGAAACCACAAAGTCCGAGCCCTCGATCGCGCCTGCGACCGCCTCATCGGAAGAGAGTGCGTCCGTAACAACTTCCAGCTTTGTCTCTGGAGAGCGATCGGCAGTCCGCCGCTTCACGACGGAGGAGCGCGGCAGCCCCACATCCGATCCACTAAAGCCGAATGAAAGATAGACGTCTGCCGCGGAGACGTTCAGATTGTCAACAAAGAGGATGGTGCCCACGCCTGCTGCCGCTAAACTGTCGACAAGGCCGGCGCCCGCTCCGCTCAATCCAAATACAGTAACCTTCGCGGCGTTGAGCCGCCGTTTCATTTCAAGAGCATCCAGCCCGACCTCATGAAAGAAATTGAATTGCGGAGTTAAACGCGCCGTAGCCTTGCGATCCGGCTCCTGAACCGGACCATCCTCGAGCAGGTCTTGCGATGCGAGGAGCTCAAGTCCTGCCGCAAGATCGTTAAAAGCGAAGATATCCTCGACTTTGCAGCCGATCTCCTCAAGCGTATGTTCTCCGTCAAGCAGCGGAATCACCCTGCGCTCAAATTCCCGAAAAAAGCGGCCTTTCAGCTTGATTCTTCGGCGTTCCGAGACAAAGTGCAAGGATTCATCGCCCGACTCGTCTGGCGGCTCAGACCACACGTAGTAATGACTTGGAAGCCGCGGCCTCGTGAACTTTTGTGTTGTCACAGAATTGGTCTAGCTCCTTTAGCCGGGGTCGTTCGTGGAAAACCGCCAGGCTCAGGTAATGATTCTCCACACGAATCATAGTCTTCGCTGCAACGAAGCTGTCGAGGACGGCACGAACTTCGGATTCGCCAATCGGCGGGCTGAAGTGGCGAGTCAAAGCTTCAGCGCTTTTTGCCGTATCGCAGCTCAGATACAACTGCGCGTGAATACCACTGAGTACATCCCGATC
Organism: uncultured Acidobacteriaceae bacterium; assembly: GCA_963732165.1. Classification (GTDB taxonomy): domain Bacteria; phylum Acidobacteriota; class Terriglobia; order Terriglobales; family Acidobacteriaceae; genus Telmatobacter. The sequence continues at coordinate 67,985 of CAVSYM010000014.1, read as the reverse complement.
CCTCACCGCGATGGGCCGCGTGTCTTCGATGAGCAGGCCGCCGGCATATTGTCTTGCGTCCAACCTGGGTCTGTTCTGCTCGGGCATCAGTTGCGCGCTCCACCATTTGGCGGTCTCATCCCGGAGCCGTTTCAAGTACAAGTTTGGATCCCGCCCATCCACATAATCAAATTCAAAATAGTAGGCCAGCTTGGCAAGCTCGCGCCGCTCCAGCGGGAAAACATAGTAGTACGCTTTGGCGGGACGCACGCGGTCAAATCCGAATTCACCAGCCTTCAAATAGAAAGGACTAAAACGATCAAGACGAACCGGCGAACAGGAAGCCGGCGGTACCAGGTGCGTGAGAAGCGGGACCAAGTCCGCCTGGCGGTCGTATTCTTCCGGCGGCTCGCCTGGAAACCCCGCCAGGATGTTCCACACCACGTCGATTCCAAGTTCCCGGCACCAACGCAGCAATTGAATGTTCTGAAAACCCGTGCAGCCTTTGTTCATCAATCGCAGCACCTGGTCGCTGAAGTTCTCAATTCCCGGTTGAATGCCAAGCACGCCGCCTGCGCGCATAAGTTCTAGCTGATCGAACCCCAGGTTGGCTTTGACCTCATAGAACAACTTCAAGCCAAGATTGCTGCTGGCGAGTCGCGGGAATAGAGACCTGATGTAGCGGGTATCAAGTATGTTGTCGACGCAGTCGATCTGCTTTACGTCATACTCTTGCGAAATTGAAGTGAATTCCCGCATGCATCTTTCTACGCTCTTGCTGCGAAATGTCATGGTCTCGCCATTGAGACCGCAAAATGTGCAGTGATGCTTTACACCCCACCAGCATCCTCTTGAAGTCTCAACCAGTGCGACTGGATTCAGCGCGGCGCCTAGCGAAGAATTTCTGGCGCAAGCAAAGAAATCCGAATAATCGGGAATGGCGAGAGCATCCATCTCGCTCACCCGCTCCGGATCATTCAGTTCGCCGCCCCGGCCGACGATCCCCGGTATAGGACTGCGGTCGTTATGTACCAGAATCCGCTCAATCAGGCGTGGAAAGCTGAGGTCCGCTTCGGCAGTTGCGACGTAGTCGATCCAGGGAAAGGAACGGATGAGTTGCACACCCATTTCGCTTTCACAGTTCGCTCCTCCGAATATCACCAATGGCGGATTAGGTGTATCCTTCAATCGCTGCGCGACAGCCAGGCAGGCGCAGGTCTGGTGGAAGCTGGTGGGAAACCCAACCACGCGAGGTTGCAGCTCCATTACGCGCGCCACACAGGAGGCGATGAACCTGGACCGCGATTCCCTTGCTTCAATAATCGCGGACCATGCCGCCGGTGAGGGTAGGTAGGGATGCAGAATTCTTCGAAGATAGTCTTCTGCATCCGGAATCTTATCCCCGAAAACTAGGTCCGCAAAGAACCACTCGCCCACCAGGCAATCGGCCGGCAACGTGCTCGCCAGTAGTTGATATGTTTCGGCCCCAATCGTTTCAGCGAAGGCTATGTTGAAGTATTCGATTCGCGATTTGAAGCCGCACCTTCTCAACCCGGCCTGCAGCAGGCTGGCCCCGATGACCGGTCTCTGGAAGTCGGCGAAGGGAAGTGACGCAAAAACAACATCGACACGCGTGATGGGAAGGTCCATTTTTCGCTAACTGCCGAGGTTGCCGAATCCTCCGGTGGGATTTTTCACTTGCGCGACGCAGCTGCAAGGACCGCATGTGCATTCGTAAATGCAGCTTTGATGGATGCAGGCCGCTGTTATGCAGTTACTTATGATGCAGCGCGCAATACAATTCAGCACGCAGACTTGCGGGCTGAGAGCCGGCTGCGCCTGTCCACCTACCAGAGTAGAAACCTTCTGATAGGCTTTCATTTCATCTTCCGTGACATGGATCTTGGACAATTTGTCTTCTAGTTCAGCGACCCGCATTTCGAGAGTCTTCGGCTGACCAGAGGTGCTTTCGTCTGCCATGATACAAACCTCCTGCCCAACCGGTTTGTTACCGTGGGATAAACCGTTGGGGCTTGGCAGTCATCCCCTGAGGGGAGTCTGTGTGCACTCACTAAATCACAACCAATTACGGGGCCGCAAGTGTTTTTTCAAGAATTTCTCGTCATCTCCAACCCGAAGATGGCGCCATGGATCAAAACATCCGAAAAGAGGTGCGCGGTATCTGAACCCCAGGCGCTATTCGATCATTACGTTGGTAGCCTGGAATTCTGCGAGAGGCTTTTCGTGGCGGCTGTCCCAGTTGTCGGGCAGCCACGCGGCAAGTTCGTCGATGGCGAATCCGGCCATGCTTCGCTTAGCCGGTGCGACAACTTGCAATTCCTTGTATCGAGCCTCAAAGATAGAATCGTGGCGAAATCCGGCTCGGCCATTCTGGCCTCGACTTGGGTCCTAACGATGCACGGCTGATTCTTGCATAGTGATTAGCTATCCTGTTTACCTTGGCAAATAGGGAATGCCGAGGCGCCAGGGCGCTCTCAATTCATAGGAGCCAAGAACGGATGAATCGATGCCGGGCGACCATTTTGAGGCCGGATAACGCCCGGCTTTATATCCAGGCACGTATTCCACTTCGACCTCAACGCGGGTTTCAAGCGGCCGGACCGTTGCGGTTTCCCAATCTTTGTCGAAATCGGACAAGACGAAGAATAGCCCTGCGCCAGCCGGGACTTTGGAGATAATCGGCTGGGTCAACATCTGCCGAACGGGCTCGAATTTCGGATATCTGGCAATCGGTCTGAAGGCGTCCAATTTCGGCTCTTTCCAGGAGAGCGAAGTCAGCGGAGCTCCACCCAGACTGGTTATCGCATAGCTGGTTGCGGCAACGGTCACATGCGCCATCTCTTTGGCGAACCCCCAAAAGACAATACCACCCAACGTCGCGAGAAAGTTATCCAGATACAGCTTCGGCATGAAATAGTAGGGTCCGCGAACTCCTGGCGTGATCGACCCTCCGGCCAGGTAAGAGAATGGGATGCCAACGCTGTGTTCGCGGTAGGTCATGTTGGGCAGCAGCGTGGGTATGGACATTTGCGCCCGGAACATATCATGAAAGAAGAGAATCACCGGGTGAGTTCCTGGCGCGGTTACCTGTTGGTCACCGAGTTCAAGTCCAGCCGGCAGCATGTTGCGAACCTGCGCCGCGGGCAGTGCGAGGGTAACGCCGCGCATCGTACCGCAGCCGTTGACATTAATTGCCGCTAAAGGGTTGGATGGAGTCATAGGTTTTCCTCGCTTTTTGACGCGGCCTGTGAATTGGAGTGTTCAGTCGTGCGCATGTTCGTTCTCGGAGCCACGGGGCATTTAGGACAGGCTGTGGTTCGGCACGCCCTTGCGCAGGGCCACACCGTGACCGCGGCTTCACGGCAACAGGATTCGGCCGCCTTGCGGGGTTTGAAGGTAAGCACGGTACGCATCGCCGACGGGTTGAGCGCATTGACTGAACTATCGGCGGGCCATGATGTTCTGGTGGACGCTGCTGCTCCGTACCCACTTGAGCCGAGTATGCGAGACAGTGCGTTATGGCGGCACGTTGTAAGAGGAGCCGTAGAGCGCACGGATCGGGTGCTTGACGCCGCCCGCTGCAACCGGCTTCGCATTGCATTTATCAGTTCGTGCACGACGCTTCCGCTCAAAGAACCCCCGCTTCGAGCGACGGAGCGCGCGTGGCGCCGCTCGGCGTACCCGTACTTTGAAGCCAAAGTTGCTATGGAACAGGCTGTAATGAGGGGAGCGGCGCAGGGCTTGCCGGCCGTTATTGTGAATCCGGGCGCATGTCTGGGCCCGTGGGAGTTTCGAGCGGAGAATTCGAGTTTTGTAGGCCTGGTGCTGGCCCGGCGATTGCCGCTGGTTGTGGACAATACGCTGAACGTCATCGATGTTCGCGATGTGGCAGAAGCGATCGCTGGAGCGTTGACACGCGAATTGTTTGGACGGCCCATCGCGCTGGCAGGCCACAACATAAACATGGTTGAACTCGCGCGGCAAATCATGCAGTTGGACGGCGCCGGCGGTGCGGTTCCTGCGGCACTCGATTCGCGCCTCGCTTCGCTGGCGGCTTTTTGGACATCGGTATCCCTGGCAGCGATCAACCGCACCCCTCCCGATCCGTGGAGAGCCACCCCACTGGTGGCCGATGGTTTCCCGATGGAGCCTTCACCCGAACAAGTCGCCATGGGACTAGCTCTTCACTCCTTGTCTGATACGCTGCGCGATGCTATCGCTTTCCGCCGCGCTTTGCGCGGGGCACATGTTTGATGGTTCCGGATTTCGCATCTTCGGCCTCGAATTCTCTTCCGTAGTACCAGTCGGCATCCCATGAAAGCGAAAGCGGCAAAAACTGATTGCTGTGGGTTGCGACCGAGTCGCGGCGTATGCAGAAGTCAGGCTTCTGAAAGGCGCGGGACAGCTTGTTCAGAAGGGCATCGTTCTGTACCTCGCAGAACCCGCGTGCCAGTGCCACCAGACTGCGAATATCGTCGATATGCTGCATGGCCCAATCGAGAATGTCCTGAGTGCGTTCGGAATCTGTCGGGAGGCCGATATCCGCGGCTGAACCGTGAGGAACCGCTTTGAGCAAGGCCTGCAGCCTTTTCTTATCGGCCCGAACGTGCGCATCCAGATTGTTGCGCTCCGATGGCTCGCCCTCAATTGTCTGTTCGCTGATCGACCTCATGGTTCGGATCAGTCTCAGCACAACCTGCGCGAACTCCTCGTCCGTGGGCATCTTCTCTCCAAGCTCGGCATAGGAACGCTTGAGATCCTGCGGTTTCAAAACGGACGCAGCCGCCAGCACGTTCAGGTCGTTGTCCATCTCCATTCGCAAGCGAATGAACTTCTCCTGCGTCAAGATGATTTGCTCGATCTGATTCCTCCAGTGTTGGCCGGCGTCGGTAAACTTTTTCTTCGCCAGCTTCTTGAGCGCGGCGTCAAGGTCCTTATCGTACCTGCTTACGTCCGTGAGCGGACTGGCCACGGCCCCGGGACGAGTTGCCATCAAGTTATTGAGTTCCCGGTATAACACCGTTTCAGCAAAGGCTGAAGTCACTCCATTGATTGGGAGCGCGCTCAGGGCCTTGATCAGTTGCCGGCGGCCGGTACGCCATCTCGCGTCCACATTTGAATTGCCCCATTCGCGCGAAAGCATCGACTCGATCACCGACTGTGCGTCGATTTCGCGCAGGGCTCTGCGCGCATCCGCTTTGCTGAAGGTACCGGCTTGTCTGGCCAGGCGTTTGGCAGCACTCCAGCCCAGCCGGTGGCCAGCCTGGTACATGATTTCGCTGATATGGCACGGGTCCATCTCGTCCTGAAGGGCTTCGGCCAGGAAGTCCGAGGTAATTGGGGGAGCGCCTTGCTGGTCGCTGAGCAGCGTAGAGAATGCCACCTTGCTGTCAATCACCCACTCCGCACCAGGGCAGCGCCATCCCAGCCGCTGCGCGAGCGGCTCCTGCAGAGTGCCCACGACATAGAAGGGGCGGACTGCCTGAACCGTGCTTACAATTCCACCTTCGCTCGCGGGGAGGGTGGTTGCGACAATACCCAGCTGGCTGACGATGTTGAGAGTCGGGTAGTCGTGAATCTTCACCACCAGCGTATCCTCGATCTCCCGGACATCGCTGAGCTCTTTGATCAGGCGGGGTACGCGGACCAACGACTGGTAACAGGCTCTCGTGGGATCGGCAACATCGCGAAACTGCTTCATCGAGTAGGCGTTGACGGGCACCTGGTTTCCGAGCAGTTCCAACGCGAGCGCTCTGCCGATCTTGATGTCCTCTGCCTTGTTGACCTTGATGAATTTCTTTTCGCGGAGTTCTTCGCGCAGGTTCTCTGACCATCTCCACGCTGAGTCTGGCGATGTTCCCAGCCCCGCATCGGGATCGCCCTGGATGATCTCGATTACGGGCTGCACAGTCGCCTTCTGTCCTTGGCCCAGCACCGAAATCACCTCCGCATCCACGCGCAGGAGAGTTTGCATGGGATTGTCGCAGAAATCATCTTCGCTGCTCAGCCAGACACTCTCGGGACGGGAGAAGTTCGCCACCGACGCTTCGAACCCCTCGACCTCGAGACGTGCGATTGCAGCGATACAGTTGTCAGCGAAGCTGAACGCCGGAACCACTCCTACGCCGGCAAGATCCCAGGTTCCAGCTGCATTCCTGCGTTGAAATTCCACCGGGATCATGAAAGAGAGTTGATATTTGGTCCAATTGCCAACGTTGTTGGTCAACGACAGGATGCTGTCGAAGCTGGTGACGATCAGGTAGATATAGGCCAATTCCGAACCTTTGGGGCGTTGCAGGCGGTCTGCCAACGACCTCCGCGCCCAGATTTTGAATTGCACATGCTCTTCTTCGCCATCCACTCCTTTCATCGGAGTCTCCAAGGGCTTGTTGAGGAACTGATCGACGTACTGTTGCAGTTTGTCTATCTGGGCGAGCAGCGGAAGCACGCGTACGGTGGCGTTGGAGTACTCGAAGGGGCCGGCTATTTCGTCAATCGCCGTGGTAATTGTCGTATTGAATAGAGTGGTCTTGGTTGCGGTGGCGGGCTGTTCCGAATCGAACGGTACACCGCTGGGATCCTTCCAAACGCCTTTGTTAGTGCGCCAGGCAAGGTTTGTGCCGGCATCGTATTTCACGTCCACGTCAATCCAGAATGGCAACACTGGTTCCAACTCAGCCACTTCGCAATCGGGACCGGCCCATTGCCGGTGCACTTCAAGCCCCAGGGTGCGAATGATGGGGAGTGACGGGTAGTCGTAGAGCTTGATTGAGTGACCGCCGCTCAGGTCGCCGAGCATGGTCGAATATTCACCCAGCAAGCCGCCGCCGTTAAAGGCCTCCATCTCCATGCACCCATTGGTCAGCGACTGATAGCAGATTTGATCAGGTTTGTTCGAGCGGCGGAACTGCTTCAGATTGATGGAATTCTGAACGAAGCCTGCTCCGCTTGGCCGAAGCCAGGGCGCCATGCGCGCCATCATGGCCGACAGCACTCCGGGATCGGTGGGATTCACCGAAGATATTCTCATGGCCTGCGCCATGCGGCTCGCGTCACGGCTAAAGCCTGCAAAGCCCTGCGCAAGGTTCGAGGCAATCGTCCAGGGCATTAGACCCCCGGCGGGATTGAATGGTATTTGCGTGCCTGAGGCGGTTGCCCGCTCGATCTCAAGAAACGTGCGGGTTTCCATGTTCGTTCCGGCATATGCTTGCGGAAAAACATTGGTGGAGATGCTGACGAGAGTGATCGGCGTGGTAGCGTCTTTGACCCACGCGCTGGGCGTCTTGTTGACCTTGGCGAGGACCTTGGGAAATCCATAGACGGTGCGGCCCAGTGGAACCGAATAATCGTCGTCAACGAAGACGTACGGCGTGATGACAGCCCAATCGTGAAATATCCATTTTCCGCCGACCCACTTGTACCACTCCAGTGGAATCATGAAGAACACTTCGATTTGCGCGATCCATCCAACGCGTGCGGCTGCTTCCGCAATCTGCCCGTAATCCAGGACCATCAGATAGACGTAGGGCAACGAAGCGCGGAAATATCCTGCCTGCGGCGGGACGAAGTTCAGCAAGTCATCGCAAACACGCTGCAGCGTATCAAGCTGTGCGCGCAAGGGAAAGATGCGGGCTGACAGCCCATTAAAGACGAACGGCGGCTGCATCAACAGCGTATTGCCCGTCAGCTTAGGCAGTGTTCGCGTAAATTCTTCGGGCGTCATGGTGCATTCTCCCTTACTTAGTTCCTCTCAATTACCCAAGCCGGCAGAGCCTCGAGGAAACGCTTGTCGCGCGAGTCCGGAAGGTGCCCATACAGCTGACTTAACTCGTGCTGTGCGGCTCCTGCCAATCCGTGTGCAACTTGCCGGGCGTAGTCTATCGAACCGTGTGCGTCCATGCGCTCAAGCACCCACGAGACGTCGCGATTGGTGCGCAGCTCGCGCGATTCGCCCAGGATGGAACAAAGCCGGCGGCGCTCCGCGGCACTTGCATTGGCCAGCAGGTGAATCAGCATAAGCGTGCGCTTGCGTTCGCGAATATCGCCGCCAAGTTCCTTCCCATAGGAATGAGCGTCACCCACCAGGTTGAGCAGGTCGTCCTGAATTTGAAACGCGGCGCCAAGAAAAAAACCAAACCGGATGCACCGGTCCGGGTCGAAAGCTCCACTGGTTCCGATGAGAACACCCACCCGGCTAGGGTGAATCGTGGCCAGCCAGCAGGTCTTCTTCAATACCATCTCGAGGTAGTCAGCTTCTCCCACATCGGTTACGTTATCGCGTCTCCAGCCAAGCTCGAAAGCCTGGCCTTCAGCAGACTCGCGCGCCATTCGCTCGGTCTCTTCCAATATCCTGAGCGACATCTCTGAGCCCAGGATGGCGCGGTTGTCGAGCAGCGGGCGCATGGCCAGCAGCGAAAGCATGTCTCCCGTGTTGATGGCGATGGGCACACCCTCAGTTACGTGCATGGCGGGCTTTCCCCGCCGCTGCTCGCTCTCGTCCTCCACATCGTCATGGATGAGCATGGCGTTGTGCATCATTTCGATCGAAACCGCTGTCCGCAGGGCCACTTCCATGGGGGTGCCGAAAGCGCGAGCCGTAGCGATACACAAGCTGGGACGGAAAGAGCGGCCCCCGCGTCGTGGATAGTCGGCCACCAGGTCATAGAGATAGCGGCGCGGTTCCGCGGCAGGCAGATATTGAAACAACACTGAGCGGGTTGCGTCGCCGTACTCCCGCAACACCGAGGAGACCAGGTTTTCCTCAGGCGTCTTCATGGTCTTACCTCGGCCGTGTTCAAGTTACGATGACAGTGAGATCGCCCGCCAGGCTCCCGTCTGCTCTTCTTCTGATCAAACCGGTATATTGTCCCGCCGGCTGCTTATCCTCAACTTTGACGACGATCGCGACACGTCCTGATTCGCGGACGATTTCGGGGGCGGCGATCGGCGTGGCCTTAGCACTGTTGGCAACAAGCGAGTCTGAGACCAGGCTCGCCTGGTCCGAACTCGGATATACGTTGGCGGTCACTTCAACGGGACGGGTTGACAACACCTTCACCGATAGGGTGGGAGCGATACTCCCATTGGCCGCAAACGACGGCATTCCTGGTTGCTGCCAGACATTGGGAAGAAATGCCGACATTGCCAGGCTCAAAGGGCGCATCGCCATCATCCATTGTTCGGCGAACATCATCAGCGGGCTCATGGAAGTGAATCCGCCCGGAGCGTTTCCGCGGTCTTCGCTCAAAGATGCTCGTCTGATTGGATCGTTGAAAATGTTGCGTGCAGTCTCGTGCCCGCGGCGCATATATTCATCAATCACCTGGTAAGCGGTGCGCACTCCATTTTCGAGCGCGCCGCATACCGTCTCGCCGGTGGCCGTAATCGGATCACAATTCGGGGTGACCGGTTCCGGTGCGCTGCGAGGCGAGGCCATTGTATTGCGAATCGGTCCGCCCTGCTTCGGCGGCGTTCGTTTCAGACGTGGGGAGGGCGATTTCATAAGCGCACTCTAGGGATGATCATAACCAATAATGGTACGAAGTCCGGGTTTGCCTGAGATCGCGTGAGCTGCGAGCAGACCCGAAATGACCGCCGATTCGATGCACCCGGAGTCAAGTCCTGTCGCTGTCCAATCGCCCGCGATGGTCAAGTTATCGAATGTCATGTCGAGCGGAGAGATGCGATATCTCGGGCTGCCGGGTAAAGACTGCACATAACGATCTGTGGGGTTGACGTTGGCCGCCCAGAATTGTTTATCGAATTGCCGGGGACCGGGCGACTTCGCAGCGCGGCCTTCGGCGGCCAGAACCTCCCAGCGGAATCCGTCCTCGCGTGCGGCCTTCGGCCAAAGCGCTCCGGCGCCGGTGTTGAGAAATTCGATGGCATTGGCGCGAACCGTCTCGCGCTGTTGCCGATGGAAGGTCTCGGTGACAGCTGCGCCCTTCTGAGCCGCATCCGGCAGCACGCTGCAAAAATACGCGATGCTTCTAACCGGGGTTTTCCATTGCTCCTCCGGAATGAGATGGCTCATGTCTGCCCACGTGTCGAACGGCTCTACAAAGCCGGAAAGGTTCGCAGGAGGGTGCGACCATCCGAGGTCGGCGACACTGTCGCGCATCCATAGCTGAAACGCCTGCGTAGGAACCGTCTTGACATGACTCACCATGTCGCGCCAGCGCTGCTCGCGCTCGATCAGTTCACCGGCAACTTCGGGAAGGACGCCAACGCTGACACCCAGAACCACAAAATCGAAGTCCTTCGTTACTTTGAGTTTCTTCACTCCGGCGCGATGCCGTTCCCAGGCTGACTCGAAAGCTCGGCCGCTGCGCGCCAATGCTTTGCCGTTTACAAGCTGCCCATAGTCGGGTTTGGATGGCCAGCTCGGGACATTGTTGACGTCGATCAGGGGTTGGTACTCACTACCACTTGAGACCTTTGCCTGCACATCGAATTCTAGGGTTTCAATATAAGCCGACTCGCCGGGCCGTGCAGCCGACAACCCCACATTGCGCAAGCGGTGGAAGAACTCGAACCGCACTCCGCGCTGCTTCAACACCTGGTAGAGCGGCGCGAAAACGATGTCTCCCATGCCTGCGCTCATGCGCCAGAACAACGAGCCGCGGTAAGTGAAAAACATGCGCATGGCGCCGCGTAGCGCCACGCCGGCCGCGAGCCGCGGACGGGTGATGTCGCCATCTTCAAAGGCGAAGGCAAGATCGTATATGCCGCGCATGAAGCCCGAAGCCAGTGCTTGCTCCGATGCGCCGTTCATGCGCAGCCACTCCCGCCAGTCGTAGTCGTTGATGGCATCGAAGCCGCGCGGATCGAGAGCCAGTCCGCTGCGAATTGAGCCGCGCAGGATTGCCAGTATCAGATCGATGACCTGCCAGACCCGGCGCACCTCGCGGTCGCCCTCAACAATCGAAGCGAGATGACGGCGCGCCGCCACTGACAGGCCTTCAATGAGTTGTGCGACGGGTGAGGCAACGCCAGAGAACAACTGCGGCGGAAAAATATCGGCGGCCTGGCGAAGAAGTTCGCTGGCTTCGAGGATGGCCGCGGTAGTGGCGAGCTGGCCGTAACGAAGCAATGTGCTGATGGCTGAAGCTAGCGCCTCAGGGCCTGATGGAGTCGAGCGGGTGGCGGCTCCGGCGATGTCAGCAGCCTGCGCATTTTCCATCGTTCCGGCCGAGCGCAGCAATTCCACAATCAGTGTGACGGCCTGTCGAAGGTACACGGCTACAGTGAGCGGATCGCCGGTTGTTGGGTCGCCGGGCTCGCCATTGCCGGGAGGGAAGTGCGCCAGCCAGAAATCCCATCCATCGGCTCCGCGGTCGGCCACGCCTACATCGGGCGCAGGCTTGAACGCATCGTTCCAGTGTTGAAACCGGCAGTTTGGATGAGCCAGGTTACGTTCCGCATAGCATTCCCTCATCATGCGGAACGCGTTCTCATAGAAGCCCATCCACAAATGGAGGCCGTGTTCTTCAACGCGCCCAGCCACCCCGCGCCCTGACGCACCTTTTCCCCCAAGCCTCCATCCCATCTGATAAACGGTAACCTGGTATCGGCCCTCGTGTTCAGGGCGGGTGAGTTCAAAAGCTGCCGCGAGCGACGCGCAGCCGCCTCCTACGACGGCCACACGCACTGGCGGGTCATTCAGATTTGTCATCAGCGCAGCCGCTCCTTGCACCAGCTAGCCGGCCGCGGCAGGTCTTGTGGAAGCCTGGTCTCGTCATCTCCATGAGCTTGCACAATCTGGCTGGCAGTGAGTCCTTGCGCGGTGCTCAGATCGGCGCCACGCAGATCGGCACACCTCAGAAAAGCCGATGCCAGGCTGGCGTCGCGCAAATCGGCGCCGGAGAGATTGGCTGAGAATAGATCTGCGCCATCGATTTTTGCATAGCGGAGGTCAGAACCGCGCAGGTTTGACTTGCGCAGAATTGCCCGCTCCAGGCATGCCCCTTCGAGATTCGCGTGCTGAAGGTCGGTATCCAGAAGAAATGCTCGATTCAGATCGGCATGTGCGAGTAGCGCGTTAGCCAGGCATGCGCCATTGAGCATCACCACTCCTGGGTTCAGGCCGCGGAATGCGTTCCAATTGTCGGCACCCGACTCCAACAGGCGAACTAGATCTTCGGACACAACTACTCGACCCTTCTCTTTCTGTCTTAGGGAGTTACGGCTGTTTGAAGATTACTTGAATGCCCCGATTCGTCAAGCAAAATCGGAATTCTCATCTATCTTGCGTTCCTGTCAGGCAGGAAGCGGTGATAAGCCAAGACGGGAGATGAGGCGGCCAAACTCCGGATTCGGCCGAAGCACGTCGAAGCGGGGATCGACATTGACCCAGACCAACTGCCGGATTCGCTTCTGAAATGCTTCTTCGAGACACTTCATCGACTCATCCTGGTTACCAAGTCCGGCGTAGATCAGGGCGGCATTGAGCGGCGATACCCAGGCCCCCTCTTCGAGCTCTTGAAAGTTCTGGAGTGTCCGATGGGCCTGTTCGCGAAGGCCCATGCGCGCATAGCAATAACCGATCTCGGCCAGGGCCGCAGGTACCTGTCCGATAATATTGGCGGCCTCTTCGAAACATTTCAGAGCTTCATCGTTCCGGCCCTGTTGCAGCAACACCCGGCCCAGCGACCAGTGCGCATGCCCGAAACCCGGATTCGACTTCAACGTGCCGCGCAGCGTAGTTTCGGAGTCGTCCCACTGGCGCATTCTGTACAAACACCCACCTACCGCGGTTCTGACAATAGGCGACAGGGGGTCGAGGCGAAGGGCATGGTGCAGCTCGCGCAGCGCTTCTTCCAGCCGGCCCAACGGAGTCAGATAGTCCAACCCATAGTGAAAATGGACCTCGGCCAATCCCGAATGACCAGCCAACGCTCGATCGAAGGTGTTGCCAGCCGCGATCCAATCCCAATCCCACGCGGCCTGGGTGATTGCCAGACTGCAAAGACCCGATATTGAGTTTGGCTCCAGGTGCAGTGCAGTCGCCAACGCGGCTCTTACCGCAGGCATGGCTTCTGAAGCCGGTTGAAGCCCATACCAATCAAGCCGCATGTGGGTTTCCGCAATCCCAATCCATGCGGGCGCGAACTCGGGTTCGATGGCAGCGGCGCGGCGGTACAGGTCCAGCGCGCGCTTGAAACCCTCCGAAGTCTCCTGATTGAACGCGCATCGAGCCTGCAGATAAAGATCGTAGGCTTCGGATGAGGGCTTCTTCGAATTGGGTTCTAACTGCGAAAATCTGGCTCCCAGTTGCAGCCGTAGTTTTTCAAGCACTGCGGCAGTCAACTCATCCTGGAGCGCGAACAGATCGCGGACCTGCGCATCGAAACGCTGCGACCAGATCTGATATCCATCGCTGGTCTGGCTCAGCTGCATGGTAAGCCGAAGGTTGTTGCCCGACCGCCGTAGGCTTCCATGCACCAGCAGGTTTGCTCCGAGACGTTTTCCGATGTCGCGCACATCGGGCGTGGTTCCCTTGCACTGAAACGAAGAACTGCGTGAGACGACATGCAGGCCCTCGATCTGCGTGAGGCCGTCGATCAGCTCCTCGGCCAGTCCATCGCAAATATACTCGTTCTCAGAGTCGGGACTGATATTAATGAGCGGCAGAACGGCAATCGTGCGCGAATTCACTGAGTCAGCCTCCGCGGCGGACGATTTACTCTTCGCTGACGCGGCTTTCAGATCCTCAAGCATCTCCCGAATTGTCTTGTATCGATCCGCTGCGTTTCTTGAGAGCGCGCGACGGGTCACTGTCTCAGCAGCAACAGGGATATCGGGCCTGATGTCGCGCATCGGCGTTGGATCGACCGTCTGCGCCGAAAGAAGTATGGCCACTGCATTGTCGCCTTTAAAAGGCATTTCTCCGGCGAGAAGCCGGTACAGAATCACGCCGAAGGAGAATACATCGGCGCGCTCATCTACATCTTCGCCCCGAGCCTGTTCGGGGGCCATGTACCCAACGGTCCCAACGGTCATGCCGGCGAAGATGCTGGGAGCCTCTGTTTCCGAATCCGGGCCGCATTGGCGAACGATCGTGGCCACGCCAAAATCCAGAATCTTGATCTGTCCGTCTTCTCTGACCAGGATGTTCGCCGGCTTTAAATCGCGATGAATGACACCTGCTGAGTGTGCCGCTGCGATCGCGTCGCCAATTGCCATGGCCATTGACAATGCACGCTCCACGGGAAAACCGCCGACCGGAATCAATTGATGGAGCGGATGCCCCAGGACATATTCCATCACAATGCAAGTCATTCCGCCATGGACGAGAATGTCGTAAACAGTGACGATGCCTGGATGATTGAGCGAGGAGGTCAACTTTGCCTCGCGAAGAAGAGGAGCCTCAAGCGTCGAGCTTGGAGAATTGGGTTTAATCACCTTGATGGCGACGTTACGCTGCAGTCGAGTGTCATGTGCTTTGTAGACGGTCCCCATGCTGCCGGATCCTATGATCGACTCGATCTGGTACGGCCCGAGTTGCGCACCGGGAACGAGCAGAGCCGCGCTGGCTTCAGGCACGTTGAGGTTGGCTATAAAGCCGTGCTCGATGGGGCTTTCGGGCATCATCCTCATAGGATACAACTTTCATAGTTCAGTCGTGATTCCAGGTGACGACATGGCTTTTCAAGCTTCAATCACACTGCAAGCGTTTTCAGCATTGTGCTCGCCTCGCGGAGGTCGGGGGTGCTGAAGCCTTCAGTGAATTCGTCGTAGGCAGCCGCTAACTCATCTCGCTCCCTCGATACTGACCCTAGTTTTTCGCGTACACGACAGAGGCTGACGAGCGACCGGAGTTCGAGCAACTTCGCCCCCTGATGTCGCGCCAGAAAGAGCGACTCCCGTATGCTGCTCTCGGCTTCAGCGAGTCGCGCAGCCAGATCCGTTTCCGGCGTGGTCTTGGCCGGATCAGCGGCGCCGAGCGCTTGCGCGAATAAAAACTCTCCCCTCAGGCGATAAAGTTCCGGCTCGAACAGTCCTTCACCCCACGTTCTGGCCAGCTTCATTGCAATATCGAGGGTTTGAAATGCATTCTCCCACTCGCCGGCCTTCCACTGGACGCCGGCAAGGATGGTAGAATGCAACACCACAAGAATGCCGTTTCCGGTCTGCCGATATGTCTCGAGGGCGATGCGCATATTGGCGCTCACCTCCTTCGGCTTTCCCAGATCGGATATGGCCCAGCCGCGGTACGAGGTCAGGGTAGGCCCCCAGAAACCGAGCCGCTCAGCCTGGGCGATTCCGCGGGACTCATCGCAATATTTGACGGCGCCTTCTGCATCGCCTTGCAGCAGGGCCTGCAAGGATCGGCAGGCAAACGAGAAGGTAGTGGTGGGCGGGTGACCGATATCCAGCGCGAGAGAGACGCTACGCTCGCTGGCTGCCAGGCCTTGCTCCGGCAGCCCCATCATCCAGAGAGATACCGCTTCATAAAACAAGATGCCGACGCAGGAAGACAGACTGAGCATGCGCGCAATGAGCCGCTCCCGCTCCACGTCAAGTGTGGCAAGGGCGGCCTGGGCATGATCGACACAAAGTCGGAAATCGCCGCGTGCCCACCGGGTGGCCGAACAACACTGGTGCGCGATGGTCAGCATCAGTGGATCGCCAACCATGCTGGCGAGTTCAAACACTTCATTGGCGAGCGGGAGCGCCTGCGTGACGCGGCCCGAGACGAAGTGATAGGCGTGGGTTCCCGTCAGGATCGTGAATCGGTGAGGACTACCGGGAAGCAGTTTCAAAAGTTCCGCTGCACGCCGATATACCCCCTCAAGCTCGCCCGCAGCCCAGCCCTGCGTAGCAATCAACGCCGGAATAAGGGGCACCAGGAGTTCCAGCTCTTGTGAATCGCGGTCTTCCGCCGGCAGTTCGCTCAGCAGTTCTAAGCCGCGTTTAATATGGATAATCGCTTCGTGATTGGCCGCGCGGCCGAGCGCCTGCTGGCCGGCGAGCAGCCAGAACTTCACCGCATCCGCGGCTCGTCCGGCCGCGCTGAAATGCTCGGCCACAAGCTCCGGATTCTGCCGGGCCGTATCCGGGAAGCGCAAGGTGAGGGACTCCGCGATTCGCTCGTGAAGTCCGCGGCGCGTCTTGCGCAGCAGCGACTGATAGGCGGTATCGCGAACCAGCGCGTGCTTGAAGATGTACGTCTCCTCAGTAGCATCTTCTGTTCGCGAGAGTAGCTCGGCAGCAGTCAGGCGGTCGAGGCCATTTCTCAATTCCGACTCTGTTTCGCCGGCCACCGAAGTCAAGAGCGCGAAACTGAACTCGCGTCCAATGGTAGCGGCAATCTGCGCAATCGCCTTGGCGGGACCGAGGCGATCGAGGCGTGCGTTCAGCGAGCCCTGCACGGTGGACGGAATGAGGTCGGCGGGGAGGGGTCCGGAGAGCTCGAAGCGGTCTTCCCGCTCCACCAGCACTCCGAGTTCGAGCACTGCCTTGGTAATTTCTTCCACGAACAGGGGAACACCGTCGGTGCGGGCAACAATCTGGCTGAGCAGCTCTGCCGGCATCGACTTGCCGTGAGCTACGCTGTTTGCCATTTGAGTGGTCTCTCCGGGTCCCAGGCGCCCGAGCTGCATCGACGATGCCTTGCCGTTCATGTGCCAAGGAGCAGCAAAATCGGGGCGCGAGGTCATGATTACGAGCAGCGGATCCTCAGGCAAGGATTGAAGCATGGAACTGAGGAACTCGAGAGTGGTTGGATCGATCCAGTGAACATCCTCAATGAGCCACAGCGTCGGTCCGTCGTGCGCAATTGCCAGCAGCCACGTCAACAGCATTTGCAGAGTCCGCTCGCGCCGTTTCAGTGGCGAGTAGTTTGCCAGCGGATCGTCGCCGGTGTGCGGGACCGATAACAAGTCGGCGATCAATGCATCGGCCTCATCGCTCCACACGCCACGTCTTGCCAGGCGACGGCCAATCGCTGCGCGCTTGTCATCAACGCTTGACTCGCGCGTGAAACCGAGCTGCCGCTCAAGCATTGCGACGATGGGGAACAGGGGCGTGCTTTGCGCGTAGGGTGTACAAAAGCACTCCAGCTGCGTGGCCGTCTGGTGCTCTACGCGCTTGCGGAATGAGTCGACGATGCGCGACTTGCCAATTCCGGCTTCGCCCTGAACAAGAACCGCGTGACTATTCGAATTGAGCACGTCGTTCCACCGCTCGTCGAGGAACGACAATTCGCGGTCGCGTCCCATCAACGGCGTCAATCCAGTGCTGCGCTGAACGTCAAGACGGCTTTGCGCGCCGCTATCCCGCAGCGCGCAATAGAGAATCACCTCTTTGGCAAGCCCCTTGATCTCATGGGCGCCGAGGGGTTGAAAGTCAAAGAAGCCGCGTACCAGCCGGTGCGTATCTTCGCTGACGAGGACCGTTCCCGGTGCGGCAATATTCTGGATACGCGCTGCAAGATTCGGGGTCATGCCGAGAGCCAATTGCTCACGCCGCACGCCGCCTCCAACATCCCCCACAACCACTGGGCCGGTGTGGATTCCCATGCGCACGCTCAGAGCAATGCCGCGTTGGCTTTTGAGCAGCGCCGTAACCCTGGCCAGGTCATCCACGATCTCAAGAGCAGCGCGGACCGCTCTTCGCGCGTCATCTTCGTGTGCAATGGGATAGCCGAAGTACACCAGCACTCCATCGCCGAGGTATTGCGCGATGTGCCCGTCGTGGCGGCGGATTGCGGCTTCGCATACCGTGTGATAAGTCCCGGTAAGTTCGCGCAGATCTTCCGGATCAAGCGATTCCGAAAGCCTTGTGGACCCGACGAGATCGCAGAAGAGCACCGTCAGATGGCGATGCTCAGCCGTTTCCGCCGGAGAGACGCGAAACGGTGTACCGCAGTATCCGCAGAATCTTGTTCCAGCAGGATTTTCTTCGTTGCAGTTGCCGCAGCGCATTGTCTATCCGACCCAATTCATTATGCACGATTAACCAGCTATATAGCAGATCATCGGACACAATGCGCACCAGCATGTTTACCTCATCCGGGCGGCCGAAGCACTGAAGCATCCTGGCCGTTGTCGGCACGCGGGTAGCTTAGCGTTACGGGAAGCCCGGTGACGGAAAATGCTCCCCACGGATTGTTCTCTCTGCTGCTTTTGACGTCTGCCGCCAAACTGCCGAGCCCGGGAATGAAGCCCGCAGAGGCTTCGAGATGCACATCGACTGGCGCCATTTGCACATCGCGATGGTTGAAGGATCTCTCGAGGTAAGACACCATCAGTCGATCGGCCGACAGCATTCCCAGCAACGGGCGCAAAAGCGAACTGATGACGAGTGCGGCGGACGAGACATCAAAGGCCTGCCGGGAGAGAGAAGAATCTGCGCGGCTGACAATCTTGAAGTTCTTGCGCGACCGGCCCGTGGTCACTTCGAGAACGCCTGCGTTCGAGCGCATACCAAAGGCTGGCAACTTGTTGTAGCCCCATCCTATGAGCCGTTCTCCCATGATCGAGGCGGCGCTGTCGGTGTAACTTCCGAGCACCATCGCAAAATCACGCTCTGAACTTTGCTGCTGCAAACGCCGGCAGGGCGTGGTTACAACGATCTCGTTGTAAGTGCCGATGACGCGTGAAGTTTTCTGGCTCGCCCGGCGGCCGATGGCTGCGGTCAGGCGCGCCGCCTGCCGTGCGCCCGCGGATGCGGTCCTCGCGGCTTCAATCGCGGCGCCCCACGCGGCTCCGGTTGCAACCGCCCACCACCAGCCCAGCGGTCCGAGCCGCATCCCCAGCGCACCACCGTTGGCCGCGCCGGCAGCTCCGCCCATGCCAACGCCAACCGCCGCTCCCGCACTGCCACCGAGTCCAAGACCCGCCGCGGCGCCCGCCAGTTCCCACCATTGATGCGCCGAAACCCCACCGTAGTCGATCAAGCCATCCTGAACGCGCCAGATCTCGACAATGACAGGATGCTTTCCCTTGGGAATGTGAGGAAGGTGCGGCAACCACAACCTGGCGGCATGCGGCAAGCAGGATTGAAGCGCGCTCGCATCCACCAGCACAGGACAGACCAGCGTATCAATTCGGGCGGTGCTGTATGTCGTATAAGTAGAAGTCATTTTTCAGGTCCGCCGAGCCCTCATCCAAAATCTATTCGTCGAGCACTATCGATTGACAGCACAAAGTCTGGTCCATACACCCTCGAGGGAGTCTGAAATCCCGCTTGCCATTCACCGGCAATGCACTTTTCAGCCACAGCCACGGCGCTCAGGGCCGTGAACCAATAGACGTCTCCGGTGTGCAGCCGCGACCGGACGCTTTGTCCACTTGAGTCTTTCGCTTCGGCTACCAGGGTTCCCCACGCCGCGCTGCTCTGCAGCAGGGATGGGTCACGGGCAAACAATTTCATCTGCGCCTTCAGCGTTGCCTGCCAAGGCGGAGTTGCAAGCAGCCAGCCCCAATACTGGCTTGCAGTAATGGCGCTCCACACTTGAACGCTGGCGCGCATGTAGGTCTCGATGTTGCCAATGCCGGTGCTGAAGAATGCCGACGAGGTGTCGCCCAGATTCACCGCGAAACTGGGCTGCGGGCCACGCCCATAATCAAAATAGTGCACCAGCGAACCAGGCGCAACGGAGATGAGTCTTCCGTTGCGTCGCACTCTTACTCCCTGGCCGCTCATCTCGAGGATCGTCTTCAGGGACCCGGTCGACATCGGTTCCGACTTGTCAAATCCAAGCTTCAACGAATTCGCGCCAGGCAGCCGCCGGGCCACGTGCGCCAACAGACAGTCCGACGCAACAACGTCAAAACCGGCCGCCGGCATCAACATTACTTTGTTGAGCACAGCACGGTCATGCCATTGGGCGGTTGGCTCAATGGTGGCCGAATCGCCGGTGATGTCGAGATAATGGGTCCCTGTTGCGATGCAGGCGTCGATCAGTGGCCCAGCGGTTGCGGCAAACGGTCCCGCCGCATTTATGAGAACTTTTGCGCCGGCCGTCAAACGGTGCAACGAATCGGGCTCACTCACATGCGCGAGCTTCCACTCCAGGCCGCAGCTTGCAGCCATCGACTTGATCGCGTCTTCATTCCGGCCCGCGATGACAGGTCTCAGCCCCCTGTCGACCGCTCGCTGAACAATCATCCGGCCGGTGTATCCGGTGGCTCCGTAGATAACAAGGTCCGGCGCGCTCATTTTCAGAATGCCAGCTTCAGACCGACGCTGACGTAGCGCGGCGGATAAGCCGATGTAAACGCCAGCGGCTGGCTGAGTTGCGAAACAGAAGTGGGCGCGAAGCCACTCACGTTATACGGCCCGTTCAACAGAGTTCCGCCATTGGGCAGAGCGTAGTCAGGGTTCGCAGGAAAGATGTTATTCACGGCGGCAAAATTGGTCCGGTTGAGAAGGTTCTGTGCCTCTGCAATCAGGTCGAGCCTCATGCCTCGCGCTTGCTCGAAGTAGAACGACTTTGACGCCCTGGTATCAAAACTGACGAATGTATCGCCTCGTCCGCGATTACGCGGTTCGTTCCATGGACGCGCTTCGCTGGTATGTCCGATGGTGCCGTTTCCGGCCACGCCGCCCAAACCCGGCACCAGAGCCGTAAAAGGGATTCCGGAACGGGCACTCAAGACCGGAGAAAGGGCAATGTCGGAAAACGCTCGTGTCCAACCGTTCCGATCGCGCTTGAGCGGGGTGGTGTATACCGCATTGGCGACAAAGTTGCTGGTAACGTTGAAATCCGAGATACTCCAGTCCCTGCTTAGCTCGCCTGGCCGAAATGGAACGCTCAAAGAGCTGAAGTCACTGGTGTCGTCTTCAGCGCGGCTGAAAGTGTAGTTGGCCTCAAACTGCAAGCCTCGAACATAACGCCGGGTGAGGGAGACGGTGAGGCCGTCATAGATGCCATTTGCGACCGATCCGTACACGTCGTTCTGGAAGACCACTCTATTGGGTTCTCCGGCTGTCGTTCCCGCTTTCGGAACATAACAGGGTCCCACGAAAGGATCGATCGCGGCGGTGTAGAGGGCAGGGTTCACGCCATTACAGGGTGACTGCTGATAATTCCCTTCGTCGACCTGTTCGATGTGATCGCTGCGATAGCGGTTATATCCGACCTCAATCGACTGGTTGCGGCCAAGTTGGCGGGCGACGCTGAAACTGAGCTGGATGGAATACTCAGGCTTGAAATTGGGAGCCAAAGTCGAAAAAATGCTCCCGAATGAGGTGGGTCCCGGAGGAGTGATCGACCACCCGATGGAAGCCATGTCGGCGGGCGAAAGCGCTGGATTTGGATCGCTGACCGTGGCCTGCGAAGCTGCAACGGCCCACGCCGCAAAGATGGACGGGAACGGTGGCGACGGGAGCCCAGCTGACAACGCTCCCTGGTCGATGTATTTGCCACTGGTGCCGATGGCGTTGAGATAAAACGGGACCGTGAACAAGACGGGCGCGACGAACAATCCGCCGCCGGCCCGGATGACAGTCTTGCCGCTTCCATCGGGGTTCCATGCGATGCCAATACGGGGAGAGATGTAGGTACTGTGCGGTATAGGAGGTGGCGGGGCATCGAAATCGAGCCGAAGACCATAGTTCAGCGTCAACTTAGAGGAAACCTTCCAGGCGTCCTGACCATACAAGCCCAGCGATTGATCCCATGAAGACCAGAGCGTGTTCGAGCTGGGGTTGGATTGCAGCAGTGCGATCGGCGCGCCGGCGATGAACGACTGAGCCGCGGTCAGGTTGGTTGAAGAAGGGCCCGCCGCAGGATAACCCTGACTTACGTTATAGGCGGCCAGCGCTGCCTGGTCAGTTGAAGGCAGCAGAGAAATCAACGGAATGGCGCCTTCGACAAACTGCCATTGTCCGCCAAACCAGAGCTGCTCGTTAATGCTGTATCTGTCCGGTCGATAGGTAGCGCCGAATTTGAAAGTATGCACGCCCTTCTGCAGATACAGGCCATCGTCAAACTGGAACCTTTTAATCAAAGCTGTATAGGGCACTGAGAAAGGCGTACCCAGGACGATCGAACTTCCGGCCACGAGGTCGACTTCGGAACCGCCTTTCTGAGGCGCACCGATCGTGAGCGTATTCGAGGGAACCGCTTGCACGCGTAGCACATTGACCAGTGAGGGGTTGAAGGAGTGGGTCCAGGCTGTGGTGACAGTGTAGTCGCTGCGGTGATCGAAGGTTGAGCTGGGTGGCTGCGGAACCACATTGTCGCTCTCGTTCATCAACGAGAAGCGCACCATGATGTTGTTTCCAGTGCCAGGCATGTAATCTGCGCGCGACACCCAGTTGTTGTATCGGCCCCGAGGCGTGTCGTAGCCAGGGATGCCCCGCACCAGCGCCAGCGAGGAGATGATGCCGTCAAAGGTTCCCTGATTCGGCTGTACCAGCGCATTCAGGATCGGGTCGGCGAGCGGAGCGCCGAAGACCGGAGAGGCAAGAAACTCCGAGCCGACCGGCGCAAGCGGACCACCTAGATTCGCGAGCTGGGTCAGATAACAAAGCTGGGTGACTTCGGCCGGTGCACCGGGACACTTGCCTCCACCGTAGCCGTTGGTTTGTGCAGAAACGGGCTGAAACTCCGTGGTACCGGAATAATTCTGGGAGGTTGCGAAGTCGAGTCGTTGGTGTTCAAAGGCTGTGAAGAAAAAGAGTTTGTCGCGCTTGATTGGTCCGCCGAATGTTCCGCTGGGAATGAAACTCTGCTCGAAGGGCTTTGAACCGGGGGCAATCAGCCGGTTGAAATAATTCACGGAGTCGAGGTTTTCATCATGAAAATAGGCTGAAGCGCTTCCGTGAGGGGCGTTGGTTCCGCTCTTGGTAATGAAATTGATGGCCGTCCCCACAGTGTTTCCAAACTCGGCGGCAAATGAGCTGCGATTTACCTGGAACTCCTGGATCGAGTCGAGTGGAACATTCCGCACCCGTGGCGCTCCTGACCCGTAGTCGTTCTCGCCGCCGTCGATGGTGATCAGATTGTTGCGGCCATTACTGCCACCGATCGAGAATCCCGACGAGAGGTATCCTGTACCCACATTCGGATCTTGTATTGAAGCAGCGTTGGAGTTGTTAACCCCGGGGACGGTATAGATCAAATCCGTGAACAGTCGGGCGATATTTGGAAGATTTTCGACCTGTGCCTGATTGATCGTATTGGCCTGCTGGGTCTGTTCCGTATCGATCAAAGACTGCCGGTCGGTTACTTCAACCACTTGCTTGATGGTTCCGATCTTTAGATGAACGTCGTAAGTCACGGCCGCACCGACTGTAAGGACGATGTTGTCGGCAACCGCCTTGTCGAAGCCATCTTTTTCGACAGTCATCCTGTAAACGCCGGGCGGAAGCGCGGGCATCTGATAGCTGCCGCCGTCCCCCGAGGTTGCCATTCTGCTCACACCGGTCGCCGGGTTGGTCAAAGTAATGACGGCGCCATCGACCAGGAGTCCGGCCGAGTCGAAGATAGTGCCCCTGAGGGTTGCAGCGTCGTAGCTGACTTGTGCGTAGAGCAGAGCCGGAGCGAAAAGGGCCGCGAATAGAATCGCTCTTGCAACGCCTTGTGCGCCTGCTCTTGCATTCATA
Organism: uncultured Acidobacteriaceae bacterium; assembly: GCA_963732165.1. Taxonomy (GTDB): domain Bacteria; phylum Acidobacteriota; class Terriglobia; order Terriglobales; family Acidobacteriaceae; genus Telmatobacter. The sequence continues at coordinate 44,426 of CAVSYM010000014.1, read as the reverse complement.
TTGGAATGTCTCCGCGGTGCCCATCAGAGCCCGAACGGCCTAAACCGTCACAAACCCCAGGTCCCGGCCGGTTGACGATATTCCATTGGATAGTATTTGGGGGAAGTCTCTGCGGTCCTATGCTACAGGCTTTTAGAGACCCTAGCAATCAGATTCTTTAACCATTTGCGAGCATGGGAGGGTAGATCGTAGTAATCTTCCAGGGCGCTTGCAGCTCATACGAGCCCAGCACCGATTGATCGATCCCCGGTGACCAGCCGGATGCCGGGTAGCGCCCGCACTCGTACCCGGGAACGAATGCGACATCAACCTCGACCTTAGCTTGGAGAGGCCGCAACGTCGCCGCTTCCCATTGAATGTGGAAGTCGCTGACCACGAAAAACGGCCCGATCGCAGCCGGCATCATTGAGATGATGGGTCGGCTAAGCATCCAGCGAATGGGGTTGAAGTTGGGCAGTTCACCGATGGCGCGAAAGTTATTCTTCCCTTGATTATTCCAGGCCAGAGAAGTAAGTCGCCGTCCGCAGGGGTTATACACGTTATATTGATTGGCCGTAACCTGCAGGTTCGTGAGTTCCTTGGGTAGCCCCCAGAAATACCGCCCTCCGAGTGTTGCGAAGAAGCTGTCGAGGTAACCTTTCACCAGGTAGTAGTAAGGGCCGGGGTAGCCGGGAACGAAGGATGTGCGAGACAGGTACGTATAAGGGATGGCGATGAAGTGTTCGTGATAAGTCAGGCTCGGCATGAGATTGGGGAACGATAGCTCAGCCCGAATCATGTCGTTGAACAACAGAACCAGTGGGTGCGTGCCCTTCGGTGTCACGTCCTGATCGCCGAGCTCGAGGCCGGCAGGCAGCAGGTCGCGCACGGCGTCCGTTGGACGTGCCAGGGTGACTCCGCGCATATGACCATAGCCGGCCAGGTTGATCAGGCCGAACGGGAAAGGGGTAGACATTGAACTCCCTCAATGCTGGATGTTGTACCGACCGCGACTGTATCGCAACACGGTTTCGGGGGTTCCTATTCCACAATGAAGAAACCTATCAGGCTTTTGATTTGCGCTTGCGTGTCCTGGGCCCGGTCACAGCAGCCGCCGGCGGTTCCAGGATCGTCACGCTGATTGTGCCCACTTCTCGCCCAGCCGCTGTAATACTGCCCTGATAAGTTCCCGCCGCTTGCGTGGGCGCTACCTGCAATTCCACGCGCACTACGGTCCCCTGGCGAGAGATCGAGATCCCCGGCAGGTTCGCCAGCTCGGCCACCAGCGGCAGGTACTCGCTGCCCGGTGCCAGAGTAGCCACCACTTCGGTGGGGCGCTGGGATGAAACGCGCACGGCCACGGATGACGACGCAGGCCCAACGCCCGGTAGACCCACGCCCCCGGGGTTCCATGCCTGTTGAGGGGAACTCAGCAAGCCGGCCGGAAGGAAGGCCGACCACATGTCAGTCCACGCCTTGACCGCCGTAACCCACTGCTCCAATGGCGCAGCCATCGTATCCCAGGGATTCGTCGCCCGGCCGTAGTTCAGTCCGTCATGGTTCATAGATCTCCCGAATTCGTACTGTTATGTTCGCTCAGCGTCTGCCCTTGTGCTTTTTTGAATGTTTCTGTGACAGTATAGCCTTATCAATGACGAGAGGCCCAGAAAACACAGATACGCATTCTGCGGACAAGAGCAATCACGAAATTCACTGGGGCTAATATGACCCCCAAATATGAGAGGCTGACCCACCAAGTATTACCCACCCCATCTCATCAACCTTCTCACTGCCTCGTTCAATCGAATCCTGCCAGCCGGTATTCCAAGGCCGCTGTTGGATTGCTTGTAAACACACCACGTACTTTCCGGTGACAGCCCAGAAACTGTCAATGAGCGATTCGGCGGTATAGCGCCGTTCCAGGAACGCATCAGTCGGCAGGGGTTCTTCCCGGTGTCAATCCTGTCGCATTCGACCGCTTGCATGCCCGCTCTCGCGCGACCGGTGGCGGAGTTCGATCTCACTCACATCGGAGAGCTGTAACAGGATCGACCTGAGCCGCGCGGCGCGCCGGTAGCCATCCCGCAAGCACCGTCATCAGGCTCACGATAAGGAAAGCTACGGCGAAGGAAAGTGGGTCAATGGCGTCCACCGCAAACAGTTGATCCTTGATGATCCTCGTCGCCATGATGGCAAGAGGCAAGCCAACTCCCGTGCCGATGGCGAGCAGGAGAAGTGACTCGCGCATGATCATGCGCAGCACGTTCGTAGCCTGCGCTCCAAGCGCAAGACGAATTCCGATCTCGTTGGTACGCCGAACCACGTTGTAGCTCATGACGCCGTAGAGTCCAATGGCCGCCAACAGCAGCGCGAGCAAGGAAAAGAGACTTGTAAGCGTGGAGATGAGTTCGTCGTGCGAGATGAGGTCTGAAACCTGATCCTGGATCGTGGTGATTCGCAAGAGGGGAAGGTTAGGATCAACTTCTGCAACGGCTGCGCGAAGATCCGCAATCGTGGTCGCGGGATCGCCTACCATGCGAATGAGAATGGTGTGGGCATAGCAGTCTTGGTTTTCTTCACGAGGCGCGGGCTTGGCGACATTGCCGTTCCCCGCCGCGACCGCGGCATCGACAGGAAGGAACCTGTCAATCTGCGACATCGGAATATAGGTCATCCTCACCGGGTCAGTCTCGCGTGGGTCGCCGGATTTTGTGTCCCTCGCAATCCCCACTATCTGCCAGGGTCCCTTGACCGAATCGATTCCGATCGTCAGTTGCCGACCGATGGCGTCTCCCTTGGGAAAGTATTTCCTGGCGAGAGTTTGGCTTACCACGGCGACTTTGAGGCTATTTGCCTTGTCGGCGGAAGTAAGCCCGCGGCCCGCGACGATCGGAATTCCGGCTGTTTCAAAATACTGCCCGGATACCCGGTTCAGAATGGACACCATGTTTTCTTTGGGGCCGGGAGTGTAGCCGGACAACGAAATATTTGAGCTCCAGGATCCAGCGCTAATCGGTGGAGTCGCAGAGAGCGCAGCCGAACGGACACCCGGTATTGCCGAGAGGCGATCCAAAAGAGTCTGATGCAAAGCAGCAACCTGGTCAGGCCTATATCCAACGAGTTGCTCACCGATTTCGGCCAGCAACAGGTGGCTCCGCTCAAAGCCGTAGTCCTGATCCTGAAGATTACGCAAGGTCCTAAGAAAAAGGCCGGCTACCACCAGCAGCACGAGCGAGAACGTCACTTGAACAGTGACAAGCATTTTGGGCCAGAACCTGGCCCGTCTGCCGCCGCTGCTCTGAACGGTGCGTGCACCAGCACTCAACGTTCCACGGTAGATGCGCGCGGCATGGATGGACGGAGCCAACCCGAACAGAATACCGGTCAAAAGGGAAATGCCCAGAGTAAAAAGCAATACATTGAGGTCGGGCGCGGGGCTCATGGCAACGTATGCGTTGCCGCGGCTTACAAATGCAATCAGAGAGCACGTTGCGGCGAATGCAACCCCAAGCCCCATTAGCCCGCCAGTAATCGACAGGAGAAAGGTTTCAATCAAACCCTGCCGCACGATCCGCATGCGACTCGATCCAAGGGCCAGACGTGTGAGGATTTCGTGTTGACGAGCGGTGGCGCGCGAAAGTAGAAAATTGGCCAGGTTGGCGCATGCGATCAGCAGCACCAAAGCCACAATAATCATCAGAATCTTCAACGAGTCGCCGTACTGGCTGCGGAGCAATGAGATGCCATGCGCAGCGGGAACCAGGGGTACATTGACTCGGCTGATCTCCAGTTGCCGCTCCGCAGAGATGTTCGCTCCCTCGCGTTCGCGGATACCATTTCGCACCTGCTGGTTGAGCCAGTTCTGGCTCTGGGCGAGTTCAGCCTTGCGGGCTGTTGCCGCTGGGCTGAGCCGCGCGAAGAGATGGAGGAAGTACAAGCCTGAGTGCGGCGTGAGCATCGAAGGCTGCTGCAGTACCACAGCCTGCATGCTGATTGGCGTCCACAACTCCGGTGGCTCCAACTTCTGCTTGATTCCGTGAAATCCGTGCCGCATCACGCCGACAACTTCAAAGGGCGTACCGTTAATCGAGACGAACTTGCCAACGATGTGAGGGTCGGAAGAAAGGGACTGCTGCCAGAAGTGATAGCTCAGCACGGCGACCGCTCCGCTTCCTGGGGTGGCATCGTCCGAGGGCACAATGGTACGGCCCATGAGAGGTTGAGCGCCGAGGACGCTGAAATAATTGCCGGAAACGAGATTGGCAGGGGCCAGCATGGCGGGCGAATTTGTGCTGGCAGAGCCATTCGTTACGAGCGGCCGGATGCTCACCTGGTTTGAAAAGCTGCCGTACGCGGCGATTCCCTGAAATGGGCCCGGATTCGCCTGCATCTGACGCGTAAAATCCCACGGAAAATAGCCGCCGAAGTCGCCGAGGTTGATGCCTCCGGCGATGCCGCCGAATTCTGACGTGCCGAATGCAACCAGTTGCTGCGGGCCTTGGACCGGTAGATTGCGAAGCAGAACCTGGTGGATCAAAGCGAAAATCGCCGTGTTTCCGCCAATGCCGAGCGCCAGGGAAAGAAGCGCGACCCCAGTAAAGCCGGGGCTCTTAAGCAGAGAGCGAATACCGACGCGAACGTCCTGCAGAATCCCCTCGGCGGTTGATTCCCAGCGCGAGGACCAGATTTGGTGCTTCACAGAATTGCTGCTGCCGAGTTCCACGCTTGCGGCGTGACGCGCGTCCTCCTGGGTCATGCCGTCGCGCTCTTTATGAGCTGCTGAGGCCTCAAGGAAACCTTGCAACTCTTCATCGATCTCCCGCTCAACACGCTGACGATGACGCAACGCTGCAATTCCCTTGGCAAAGTCTCTAAGCCAATTCATACTCGTCCTCGCTTTTGCTTGATCCAGACTGTCACGCTTCGAGAATGCGCGCGATGGCGCCGATCTGGCGCTGCCACTGCTCGGTTTCAGTGGACAGAGACCGGCGGCCCTTTGCCGTGAGAAGGTAATATTTCGCCCGGCGATTCTTTTTTGTGGCCCGCCATTCGGACTTCACGTTTCCAGCCCGCTCCATCCTGCTGAGGGCCGGAAGCAGGGATCCGGCATTCTCTTTGAACACTCCGCCGCTGATTTGCTCAATGCGCAGGCCCACTCCGTAACCGTGCATCGGCTCAAGCGCCAGCGTTTTCAAAATGAGCATCTCCAGGGTTCCCTGAATCGGATCGCTCGATTTGGACTTTCGTGGATCGGTCGCAATTGGCTGCAATGGCAAAGGCTCCTTCCTTTAGAGCCTGTTATTAACTTCATGCGAGGAGCCTGAAGAGTTGAGCGATCATAAGGCATGCAAAGGCGAGGAAGTGGAAAGTTCCGAGCGTGGTGGCCAGTCTTTCGTAGTCTCGGGCGAGGCGACGAAAACGCGCCGCCCAAGCGAAGCTTCTCTCCACTACCCAGCGGCGTGGCAACAGGACAAAGCCGCGTTTGGCTTGAGTATGTTTGACCACTTGCAGTTGGATGCCGTGCCCGGCAGCCGCTTGTTCCGCTGCCTCGCCTGTGTAACCTTGATCCACGTAAGCCAATTCGACATTCTCCTGCGTGATCTGTTGCACTTGCCGGGTCAGTTCGCCGACCTGAGCACGATCCTGCTCATCGGCCGGCGTGACGTGCAAAGCCAGCAGATGGCCCAACGTATCCACCGCCGCATGCACTTTCGATCCTTTGCGCCGCTTGGCTCCGTCATAGCCTGCTCGCGCTCCAGATTCCGGCGTCGATTGCAGGGTGCGGCTGTCCAGGATCATCGCCGTCGGTTGTTCTTTGCGCCCGGAGAACTCCCGCAGCAGCATCCGCAAATCCTCAACCATGGTCTCGAAACAGCGGGCCCGGATCCAACGCTGCGTTTGCTGATAAACCACCGTCCAGGGAGGCAGATCGTTCGGCATGTAACGCCACTGACCGCCGGTGCGAACGATGTAACGCAAAGCGTTGAACACAGCGCGCAACGGGTAGTCCCGCTGCGCCGACTGCTCTTTGCACAAGGCCAGATACGGGGCCACAAACGCCCATTCCTCATCCGTAACGTCGCTGGGATAGCCCTTTCGATTCGGCTTCATGCCTTGAGCATGAACAGCTTCGACCCGAAATCCCTATCTCAATGCAAACAATGGAACAAAGTTAATAACAGGCTCTAGACAATCTAGTAAGTACAGTCGCTCCTCTAGACTGTCAAGTGATAAAAATGAACTCCTTAGGTTTGGGACTATCGCCAGCGGATGCTGCACGCTGAGCGAGTGGAAGCCGTTTTCGGCCATCCAAAAAAGTAAAACATAGGGCTCCTGTTTGAAGCAGTTCAAACCCCACCGATTGTATCGATCGGCTCGATCAGAACACAATTTGCAATGTCTCGCGATTTCTCAAGGCGCGTCTTCAACTGGATGCATAGCGAATTCCCGGCTATCTGATGCGAAGTAGCGCTTGCGCATCCAGAATGCGACATTGACCAGTCCGATGAGAGCCGGCACTTCGATGAGCGGACCGACTACGCCGACGAATGCCTCGCCTGAGTTGATCCCGAAGACGGCCACGGCAACGGCGATCGCCAGTTCGAAGTTGTTTCCCGCTGCCGTAAACGAGAGGGTGGCCGATTGCGCGTAGTTGGCGCCAAGCCGCTTGCCCATCCAAAAGCTCACCAGAAACATGACGAGAAAGTAAACGACCAGAGGGATCGCGATGCGTACAACGTCGAGCGGCAACCGCACGATGAGATCGCCCTTCAGTGAAAACATCACCAGAATCGTAAACAGCAGCGCAACCAGGGTGAGCGGGCTGATTTTTGGAATGAAGCGTGTGCGGTACCACTCCTCGCCCCTGATCCGAATGAGAGTGAAGCGTGTAATCAGGCCTGAAGCGAAAGGAATACCGAGATAGATTCCAACGCTCTTGGCAATCTGGGCGATTCCGACCTGCACAACGCTGCCTTGAAGGCCAAACCATTTGGGCAGCACCGTAATGAAGGCCCACGCATAAAGGCTGTAGAAGAGCACCTGGAAAACACTGTTAATGGCTACGAGTCCGGCAGCGTAATCGGTGTCCCCACTCGCCAGTTCATTCCAAACCAGCACCATGGCAATGCATCGCGCGATACCAATCAGGATGAGCCCGCGCATATAGGCCGGCTCATCGCGCAGGAACACGATGGCAAGAACGAACATCAGCGCGGGTCCGATGAGCCAATTCTGGACGAGGGACAGCCCGAGTACCCGCTTCTTGCGGAAGACTTCACCTAATTTCTCATATCGTACTTTGGCGAGGGGCGGAAACATCATGATGATGAGGCCGATGGCAATGGGTATATTGGTTGTCCCACTCTGAAAGCGATTCACGAACCCAGCGGAGGCTGGGACAAAATGGCCGATCGCGACGCCAATGGCCATGGCAAGAAAGATCCAGAGGGTCAGAAATCGGTCGAGAAATGAGAGCTTCTTGCGTTGAAGCGGAGCGCAGGTTTGACCCTGGGTATACGGATTGCTGGACATTGTTTCAGGCCTCAAGTGAGGTTGAGAAATCGATTGGAGCTGGTAAAGGCGCCCCATGAAGTGCGGCGAATTTCACAGGACTGCAACACGCCCTGGACAGCCTCATCCGATCTGCCTGCATCGCACGCTCCTCTTTTAGCCAGGCTAGTGTCTGCCGTAATACGTGGGCTGCTCCACCGTTCGGAGGCATGACGATTCGGTAGTGCATCCACTTGCCGTCCCGCCTGGCCGCAACAATTCCGGCGCGGCGAAGATAAGCCAAATGCCGGGAAATTTTCGGCTGGCCCTGCCCCAGAATCTCGACGAAGTAGCAGACGCAGATCTCCTGGTCTCCCATCAGGTTTAACAATCGGAGACGCGTATTGTCTCCCAACGCCTGAAAGAACCGCTCCAAATTGAAGGTAGACAATTTTCCTGCCATGAGTTATTTATACGCCTTGACGAATATGTTGACAAGGCATATAGTCGTTTTTGCGAATATGTTTCAAGGGAGCGCGTTATGACAGAGCAGATTCTGGAATCGGTGAAGTCGAAGTACGGAGCGGAAGCGGAGAGTTCTTTGTCTACCAACGATGATGGAGTGAAAGCTGTAGCTGAGGCATTTGGCTATACGGCCGAAGAACTTACCTCGATTCCGGCCGAGGCCAACATGGGACTCTCCTGCGGTAATCCAACCGCGACCGCTCATATCCGGCCCGGCGAGGTTGTGGTTGATCTCGGCTCCGGCGGTGGCCTCGATGTCTTCCTCGCGTCGAAGATGGTTGGACCTGAAGGCCGCGCCATCGGCATCGATATGACGCCCGCCATGATTGAGCGTGCGCGTGCGAACGCTCATGCGGGCGGTTACACCAACGTTGAGTTCCACCAATCAACCATCGACAGGATTCCGCTTCCCGACGCCTCCGTCGATTGCGTCATCTCGAACTGCGTGCTCAACCTGGCGCCCGACAAGCCCGCGGTCTTCCGCGAGATCGCCCGAGTTCTGAAGCCTGGCGGCCGCGTGGCCGTGAGCGACATCGCGTTGAAGCACGAACTGCCCGCGGAAGTCGCAAAGAGCGTTGCCGCCTACGTTGGCTGCATTGCGGGGGCGATTCAGATTGATGAATATCGTGCTGGACTGCTTGCGGCAGGCTTTGATCACGTCGAGATAGTTGACAGCGGTGCGGACCTGAATGCTTATGCGAAGGTCGAAAATCAGTTAGGCTGCTGTTCCCCAAAAATGGATGTATCTAATCCATTCCAGGTCGTTGAGGGGCCTTGCTGCTCTCCCGCGCCTGATAATCCAGCCTCGTTGCACGATGAATTAAGAACACTCCTCTCGCAATATGACGTCAACGAGGCCGCGGCAAGCGTGAAAGTTTACGCGATCAAGCCGCGAGCCGAAGCCTCAAAATCCTGCTGCGGCCCTGCATGCTGCTCGTAAAATAATTGCGCAAAAATCTAACCGCCGCTAACCGCTTCTCGGAAGGACGTCCGAAATGGCTCGCTATAACGTCTTGTTTCTCTGCACTGGGAATTCTGCCCGCTCGATCATGGCTGAGGCCATTATGAGCCGGAAAGGATTCCCTAATTTCAACGCCTACAGCGCTGGAAGCCATCCCTCCGGATTCGTGCGGCCGGAAGCGCTCCACCAAATCGAAGCGGCTCACATGAGCACCGCAAATCTCCGCAGCAAATCCTGGGAAGAGTTTTCTGGACCCGGTGCGCCACCGTTTCACTTCGTCATTACCGTCTGCGACAATGCGGCGAAAGAGGTCTGCCCGTACTGGCCGGGGCAGCCGATGACCGCGCATTGGGGTATCCCGGACCCTGCGGCCGTGCAGGGAACTCCCCAGGAGATCGAGGCGGCTTTCTCCAAAGCTTTCATCACGCTCGACCGCCGCATTACGCTTTTTCTTTGTTTGCCGTTCACAGCGCTGGACACCTTTGCCCTGCAAGAGGAAATCGACAACATCGGAAAGCAATAGGCGGAAAATGAAATTGATGATCATTGGCGGTAGCAATGCAGGGATCTGTGCGGCTCTTCGTGCTCGCGAACTTGATCGGAATCTCGAAGTCACAGTCTTGTTGGTCTCGTTCAAAATGATCGCGCCCAACTCCTACTCGGTCTTCCACTTCGGTGTACCGGCTTTGGGGCAGAGCGCAATGTGTGGCATACGGATATCCTCTTGTGAGTAAAATCTGTTTCTGCCAGTGGAGAGCGGGGAAGTTCGGTACCTTTTGATGCACTTGCAGCGTATGGTATCGTCCCGCTGAGAAGCGCAACATCATCGTCGCATTTGTTTCCGTCACGTGCCAGTTGACGTGTCCGGTGATCGACTACATTTCCAGACTGTCCGTTAGATTCCGATCTTATCGGGGAAACACAGATCGTGGCGAACATTGAAGAGCAGGGGTTTCCGGCGTGACGATACAAAGTCACTATTGACCTTGATTGCCCGGATTGAAAGAATGAAATGGAAGCGACGCCGGGGAGTAAGTCCAAAGCGTTTCCCGATTTCCTACATCCTCGCCCGATGATCGCCGACTGGCGAGCCCGATGAATCAGCGGGAAGTAAAGTGTCCCTTTAGTCCGGAATCGGCGGAGCCGCCTTTGGCGGAAGCACCTAGCCCACCTTTGGTCAAGGGTTGGCCTCTGCTCGGAAGCACCTTTCACTTCCTGAGAGATGCGCCGGGCGTTTTGAATCGCGCGTACCGAAAGTACGGGCCCGTTTTCAGGCTCCGCGCGCTCTGGATCAGATATACCATAATCGGCGGCAAGGAAGCGGAACTCTTCATGCAACAGGGGCTCCCGAACCTGTATCTGTCGCGGGAGAAAATCTTTCACGCCATCGGCAGGGAACTGGGCACAGACGATTTCATGATGAGCCAGTCAGGCCCAACGCATCTCCGGTTGCGGCGGATGCTGGGACTGGGTTATTCGCGCGAGGCGGCATCCGCATTCGTACCGGATTTTATCGAGGTGGTCAGGGAAGAGGTGCGCAAGTGGCCGTCCGGAAGCGTTCGCTGGGTGATGGACGCGATCAACCACATCGCCTTCGAGCAGTATTGCCGGGTGATGTGCGGGCGCTCGCTAGGTCAGTACTATGCCGAAGCGATGACCACGATCGAAACCAACATGAACGTCGGCGGGCGCGTCTGGCCGTTTTTGGCGCTCAAAAACCCGCGGTATCGCAAAGCCCGCAATAAGGTCATCGGCGTGATCTCGGGCATGGTGAATGAGGCATCGAGCGAAACGGCGGCTACTGGTTCCAGAAAGACGATCATCCACACACTGCTCAGCCTGCGCGACAGAGAAGGCATTCCGCTGCGGCATGACCAGGTTGTGTGCTATGCGATGTACGGGTGCGCGGGCAGCGTTGCATACATGGCGCGTCTCGTCGGTTTCATGCTGTACCAGATTCTGATCGATGGCGAGCTGAAGCGAATTCTCGCCGAGGAAGCCGACCGCGCATTTTCAGAGGGCATCCGCGATGCGTCGGACGTGCGCCGGATGGAACTGATGTGCGCCGTTTACCACGAAACCCTGCGCTTCCGCCCGGTTTCACAGGGTATGCCTTATTACACCGATCGCGCCTTCGTGTTCCAGGGGAAGAAGGTGGATGCCGGTGATATTACGGTTCTCTCGCAGGTGCCGATGAGTTTCTCAGAGCAGCACTTCATCGATCCCATGCGTTTCGATCACACGCGCATGATGAGCCCACGCAACGAACATCGCAAAGGCGGCAGCTTTCATCCATTCGGCATCGGCGATCGGACCTGCACGGCGATGGGTCTGACAGAGTTGATGGCGGTGACCATGGTCGCGACAATTCTCCACGAATGCGACCTGAAAATGGAGCCGGCCGGCTATCGTCTGAAACTGAAGGTTCGCCCTTTGCCCGCGCCGGACGATGGATTCCGCATCAAGTCCAAGCCTCGCGAAGGCATGATTCGCGAGTCCGCCCCCTCCGAGGAGAACATTACCGCTGCGTTTCAAGGGTATGACAACCCGTCTGTCGTCGAGCTTCTTGAAACTGCGCCGAGCCGGAATTTTCGGCAGGGCGAGATCATCATCAGACAGGGCGATATAGCCACGGCATTCTATATCGTGGAGCGCGGCATCGTTTCGGTGAGCAAGGACGGCAAGGTTGTGGCAAGGCTTGCGCCCGGTCAGTATTTCGGCGAGATCGGAATACTGCAGGGCGTGCCGAGAACGGCAACAGTCACGGCTGATAGCCCGTTGGTTCAAGTGCTCGAATTGTCGCGAGAACAATTTCTCGATCTGGTGGAGAGTTCCGATCTGATCTCCGGCGAGATCGCGGCGCTCGCGCGCAAGCGAACCGCTCACAATAGCCTGCGCGATGCTCTGCCGGGAATTTCCGCCGACGCGCTGGAACGGCTTTTTCCAGAGTTTTCGCCCCAGAGGCTGGAGGCCCGCGCGACCGTTATCCGGGAAGGTGACACCGCGGATCGCTTCTATGTAGTCGTGGAAGGCTGCGCCGTTGTTACGCGGCGCGCGGCTGGGGAGTCAGTGGAACTCGCGCGGCTCGGCCCAGGAGAATACTTTGGCGAGATGGGTTTGATTACCAGTCAGCCGCGCAATGCCACGATCCGAATTTCCGACGAAGGCCCTGCTGTTTTACTGAGTACGGACCGCAAAGGATTTCTGGCGGCGTTCCATGCCGGAGCGTCTGGCGACCTGGCCCAGACGATGATTACGCGCGCTGCGCTCCTCAAGTAAGAGCGGGCAGCGACAATCATGAGTTCCTTTCCTTGATGTCCTTATCGAAGAAGCGGAACATAACCTTGCGGATGTCGAGGAAAAGGTTGACACCCACCACGAACTGGTAAGGAGTCCACCTGACGACTTCGTTGACGGCCTGCCAAATACCTATCGGAGCGACGCCGCGAGAGCCCTTCCAGACCAGATGCCACGCCACCAGGCAAAACCCCAGGCTAAGTGTGGTCACTGAGAAGGTAAGAATTCCGCGCAGAAATATCGAGATCGCCATCGATGCTTTATCCACCAGATTGGTGAACTGAAATGGCGGCGAATCCAGCCAGCGTTGCGCGAGATAAACCGTTCGATTGGCCATGTCGGAGAGTTGTTCGATCGCGAGATAACTTTCGTTGCTTGGCCCCTTGAACAGGAATTTAAGCACCTCCTTATGCACGCGTTTGCGAGCGCGCTTACCCGCTGTATTGTTGTAAACCCGATGTTCCTTATAAGCGTCGACCTCCGGATAAAGTCGCGCCGCGATGGTTTCATACAGCAGCGTCGACCGAATCATCTTGAGGGTGTTCAGGTTCAGGGGAATGTTATATTCACGCGCGAGAGTCAGGAACCGAATCCAGATCTTGGCCGATGTCCTTTCCCACCATTCCGTGTGCTTGCTCTTAAAGGCATAAAGATCCTGCCAGAAGATGCCTTCGACGCGTTTTGAAAATTCGTCGATATCGATCGGAGGAAGGGGCTCAAGAATGGCCAGCGCGGACTGCACCATGCGGCCAATGTCAGCTTGGTCGTGGTAATGCGAAAGCTGCTTCCAGTTGTTACGCTCCTTGGTTGTGTAGGCGCCCGACGAGCCGAAATCGATGAAGACCAGCTCACTATTGCGCTGTATGACTACGTTGGAGGGGTGCGGGTCAGCATGAAAAAGAACGTTCTCGAAAACGCCGAACTGATTGGTGCGCAGCAGCCGCTTGGCCACCAGCTCGGGATAAATTCCTTCGGCCCTGAGCAGTTCGAGCGCCTGCGTGTCATCCCTCTCAACCGCCGCGATCAGCTCGCGCATCCAGATGCCGGTGACAAACTCCGACACCATGATGTCCTGTGACGACAGCTCAAAGTAGATGCGCGGAGCACTTATATGCTTCATGTGCTCCTTCACGCCGCTTCGGAAGAGTTCCGTGTAGCGCGCTTCCTTTCTGAAATCCAGCTCTTCCATCAGCATGCTCCGGAATTCGTACACAAAATTCCGGGACAATCCGGGACGAATGATGGTGAAGAATTCGAGGAACTGAAGCACGGCGGCGAGCGCATTGCAATCGGCGACAAACTTCTGCCCGATGCCGGGCCTGCGAACCTTAACGGCAACGCGGTCGCCGTTCTTAAGGAACGCCTGAAACACGCAGGCCACTGAAGCAGATCCGATAGGGACGGGATCGAAGGCAGCGAAAACTTCCAGCAGCGGCTTCCCCATCACCTCTTCAATCCGTTCAATTGCATAACTGGTGGGGAAAGTGGGCATGCGGTCGAGCATCTTGGTTAATTCGACCGTATATTCGTAGGGCAGAAGATCGATTCGCATCGCCATTTGCTGACCCACTTTAACGGCGCTTCCGCCGATTCGCTCAATGGTTTCGCGCAGGCGCACGGCCCTGCGTTCAATGGTGTCGCGGCCGTGGAGCTTGTCCCAGAGGATCGCAGAAGCCCAGCGCACTCCGCCGAAACCGTAAATCATCAACCGGGAGAACGTCTGAAAAATATTCGCTGTCCAGTTGAGCTGGCGCATCATCGCCGGCGAGACTTGCGGCACGATGTTGCCCTGCAGATTCTTTCGAACCTCGGGCGGCAGGAGTCCCGGCGGTTGCTTGAATGTCAGTGTGGAAGGATCGATTCCCGGTTCGAAATTAGTCCGGCCATTTGGTTGGGCCGATCCGTTTCTTCTGCGTTCCAATGCATGCAGGGCCGCCAAGCGGATGCGCTCAAGGCGGCCCGGATCCAAGGTGCTTTCTCGGGATGTGGCGGGCCGGAAGGGCGGACGGGGAGAAAATCCGTTCGACTCGGGGTCGGGCGGAGGGGGAGCATCCTCCGCCTCGGATTTGATTTCCTCGGACTCGTCTGTAATCAGGCCGTCCCAGGTAAGGTGTTCGGGGGACCCGTCGTACGTCATGTCAGGCCTCGGGGCGAATGAACTCTTTTCGGGCTGCGCGTGGCTAGCGCAGCGGAGGCGGCGTCAATAACCTCACCGTTTTGCGGACCTGCTTTGAGCCACGCCCCCGATTCACCTGTTTGACAAAGACGTAGGGCGCATCGCCCGCTATGCGCATTCCCTTGCTGAGTGCTTTGGTCCAATTCTCAATTCCATCCCGGAGCGCACCGTCGCGTTTCTTACGCGCGGACTTATCGCTGCGTTCACTATATTCGCTGAAGACACGCGCGACCCCTTTGCTAACCGTTTCAAGGGACCGCGCAACACCACGCTCGAGGTGCTGGATTGTGCCCAGCCCCGCGCTGTAACGGCGTTTCTTCTTCTTTCCCTTATCGCTTTTCCCACGGATGCTCTCGTGCAAAATCACTGCGGGTAGAGGGGCGTGAGCCGCGGCTGCGACGGGTTCCGTAAGCTCTATCTCTGTTTTAGTCTCTGTCATAAAACCTCACAATGTGAATGGAAAGAATCCGGTCCTGCGCCGGACCCTGCGCTCGTAAATGATTACCACAGGCGTGAGAACCTTGCCTTCGGCTTCGGAGCCCAGATTGTTTCGAACCGCCTCAACAGCGGCGGCAACCTCTTCCATGAGCTCGCCTTCGCCCTTTTTGAGGGCGCGGATCAGTTTCCTTTTCGTTCTGCCCAGGTCCAGCACCACGGGTGGAAGCTCGGTCGCCGGAACTTGAATCGGCGGAACTGTTTCTGACATCGTTGTTTCTGTCGTCGTTGATTTTGTCATGTGTATCTTTGTCTCCTGTCGTATCGAAAAAACCGTCCCCTCCGAATCAGGCTGCCACCGTGCGTACGGCACTGCGTTTGTCCGCCTGGATGGCAAGCACCGTCCAGAGAGCCCCGCCATAGTCGATTGCCGCGAGCACCAGGATAATCTTTGGAGCGATGCCTGAAAGAACCAGGATCACCATAAAAGTCGCGGCAAATGTTCGCGTGAAACTATCGAACCGAAAAAAGGCAACGTTCTCTGCGGTCGAGTTGTAGATCCCCTTGATGCCCAGCACGAATGCAAGCGCACCGGCGATCCTGACCCAGAAGCCGCGGTCGTCCGGTAATCCGACGAGCGCCATTAGTACATTGGGTATCAGCGCCAGTACCAATCCCGCGGTAGCCAGATAAGCTCCATAAACGATAATGCTCACCCGCGCTTTGCTCATAGTCCGTGCCTCACGATCCGATGGTGCCAATCCATGTCAAACCTCCGATGGCGAGAAGGATCAGCCACTGAAATGCCTTGATTAGCTGCCTGGGAGAGAAATGGGCGATTAAAAAACATACAAGTATCTGCGCGAACCACTCCAGCGCAATGGCTCTGGCCAGCAGTATCCGCTGCGGGTCGGAATACCAGTTCGTGAAGTAGAAAACATAATCCATGATGGCGGTTCCCAGAATATTGACCGTGAAGAAGTGCCACAGCATGCGAAAGGACTTCTTCATCTGCAGGGCGTCGCCGAATGGCGTAGATGGAAAGCCTTCCACCTTCAGTTTGGGATAGATCCAGTGTTCCATTGTGTAGCAATGGAGAGCCAGACCACCCGTAGCGACAATACCCCCAGCGAGAAACGCACCCTTGATCAATTCAGCTCACCTGCTCTATCGGCGTTCAATCTCAATTCCGGCTTAACCGGCGCTCTCAGCCTTTGTACTCTTTGTAGATCCACGATCCCTTGTTTATCTTCATGCGCCGGGCATGCTTGTCCCAGCCCTCTTCGTACAACCACTGTTCCAGTGTCTTCAGCTTGAGTTCCGGATAACGGCGGCGTAGTTCCGCGGGGTCGGCCCGATAGCCGCTGGTATTGAGCCAGTGGAAGAAATTATAGACATCCTTACCCAGCCGCAGGTACGCCATCCACATCGGCAGTTCAAAGAACCTGACTTTTCTTCTGGTAACGCGGCTGAACGTCGCGGCGTTCTCAGGATTGGTAAGGGCGCTTCCGGCGATCTCAAGTTCCATTCCAATAAACTCTTGAGGGCGCTCAAAGGCCAGCTGTACAAAACCGCCGATGTCCCACACCGCTATCATCTGATAAGGACGGTCCTTCTTTACCGGCGAGATGAGCCAGCCCATCAGAATGTACAGGTGGAAGATCTCAAAGTAATAATCCTCGAAAAAGGAAACAGGCCGGAAAATCGTCGCCGGTAGGCCCAGGCTGCGGATATACTTCTCAACCTCCCACTTGCGCTCCCAAATATTAATGCCTGTATTCCGATCCGCTCCCGCGACGGACGTGTAAACAAAATGTTCGATGCCGGCCTTCTTCGCGGCATCGGCCATGTTCTTGCCCTGCATGATCTCGCGTTTCGCGCCGACCGACCCATCCTGAACGCTGAAAACGCCATATGCGCCTTTCACCGCGGCATCGAGCGATGCCGGATCTTCCAGGTCGCCCTTCGCGAGTTCGACGCCCTTCTTCGCGAGTGCCAGCGCCGCTGGACTCTCGGGTTTGCGAGTCAACGCCCGCACCTTCCATCCTTTTTCAAGCAAGCGGGCCACGACTGCGCCCCCCTGATTGCCCACGGCGCCACAAACGAGAATGGTTCTTGTGTTGTTCGGCGAGTTGTCTATCATAAGTTTTCCATTATTTGGCCTCGGCGCTTTGAGCGCCTCCCTCATACTCCGATTCCGTATCTTTCAGCAAGCCAATTCGAAAACGGTACTCCGAACCGTCGTCCAATGGCGGTACTTCCGACATCACCTTCATGTACGCAATAATAGCCATGCGTTCTTTGGGAGTGAGATAGGGACCAATCACGCCTGGAGTGCCCTTCGGCGCATCGCGAAACTCGTGACCCAGATTGGAATTTCCAGCAACTTCGCGGTCGAATCGAAGATGGCCAGAGAATAGCTCTCGTACGCTGTACGCGGAAGCCTGCAGAAAGCTGCGCTTTGTATCAAATCTAAAACCGCCCGTGAACTTGTCCGTCCGGTAACCAACCTTGGCGGGATCGAACTCCTGGCTGCCCGTCCAGAAGGTTGTTGAACGCTCGCTTACCGGGCTCATCACCTCATAGAGGTTCGGTATCGAACCGTTATGCATATACGGCGGCGTTGCCCAGTAACCGGTTAACGGCCTTGCCGGGTAGCCCAGCGGGGCGCGGAAATCGTTCTTCCGAAATCCTGTAACCTTAAGACGATCTTCGGGAGGGATATGCTGAAGGTCCATCTCTCGCGCCATAATTTCAGTGGTGGTAACCAGCAGCGCTTCTCCGACGCCAACTTTGTCTTTTCCACCGAATGTCGACTTCAAAACACCGGTGTAAACCTCGCGCCCGTTAAAATTGACCGCATCCGAAGGATCAGTGCCGATCACACTCAGCTTGTACATCGGCAACTGGAAATATCGTTTGCCGTTCTCGTTGGCATTCACCTGAGCAACCGCTCCGTGGCAGCGGGTGCAGAGGCCTTTGTTCTGCATATGGGGATTCGGGCAGGGTTGATAACCATCTGCCGATGCAGCATCCGGACACCATTGCTCTTCGGCTGGCGTCAGCGCGTTGTCGAAAACCTTTTCTTCATAAAGATAACGGCCCAGTTTGACTTCCTCGGGGTCGACCTTTCCCAGGATATCTTCGGGCCATTTGGGAGGAGTCATCACCGAGATGAGGGTCTCCATCCAGAACATATTTCGGATCGGGATCGAGGAATGGAAGCGCAGTGTGGGGTCGGGGTTGGTAAGGTCCACGGCCGAATTAACACCCCACGACTCAGTAACGTTGCGTCCCAGCGGTTGAAGGATTCCCGCAACGCTTTGCACCCAGTCGAAATCGTGTGTATACCAAAGCGGCGGAATCACAACAGGAGCGTTGGCGACAAGTACGTTGCGATCATCCAGGGGGGCGAACTGCCCGTTGGCGCCTCTTCCGAGCGCATCCATCCGGCCGTAGCCTTCTTCGGTAGGGTAGGTGTTTTTTATGCCCGCCACGATTCCCCCGACAATAGAAGGCGAATGCAGGAACTCATCCAGTTCGTGTTTCACCTTTTGCTTTTCATCCGCAGTAGCCGGTCTTTTCTCATAGCGGATCACCTTATCCGCGAAGCGGTCAAACATGCCGGGCGAATAACGCGTCACCAGAAGCAGGTTGGCAAGCGTCGTGTTGAACACCGTGAAATTCCAGCGTCCCCTGCCGCCGTCGACGATGATGCTTTTGCCCTGGTAATTGATCTGAGCAACGTGGCAGGCGGCGCATGTATAAGTCAACCATTCCGAGTGCAGCGAAGATCCGGCCGGGCAAGGAGGTGCGCCGCATCCGAGATCTCGAAGGTGATCTTGATCGATCGTTTCTTTGGTGATCCCAACAGGAAGGTGATCCGGATTGTATTCTGACGCGTCGGAGACCATATCGTATCGCACGAGGTTCTCTTGCGACGCGAAGGGCTGGTGGTTACCCAATCCTGGCTGCTCAAGTGCCATAAACCAGCTATAGGGAATGATCAGGGAGCCCTGTGAGGTTTGATAGTACTTCTCGCGTTGATCCGGAGTCCAACCCTGGTCCAGCCGGACTACATTTTTGGAAACGGCCACCTTTGGCAGGGCAGGGAATAGGAAACGATACCCCACCGCACCGAGAATCAATACAGCCAACGCCACGGCAATTAGAATGGCGGACACTCTTTTAACGAAGGTGCTTTTTTGATGAGACATCGTGAATCCGATAGTACAGTGAAATTCATTTGGGTGAGGTACGAAATTTTGAGCTCTTGATCGTTAAGGCTTGATTGGCTCCTGCACGAAGGAAGCCCCCCTGCGGGATAATCCCCAGCCGAGCGAAGTTTCGCGCAGATCCACCCACTGGAGCCACATGCCGCGCAGCATGCATACGGCCGTAACGCTGTAGAACATCGTGTACTGCACGTGCGCCATTAGCAACAGGGAGTAAGCGAAGGCGATGCTCGATCCGAAAGCGATTTGGCTGCGAAGCTTCGAGGGCGATGTCTGCGGGTCGGTAATCATATACAGCGTAAACAGGACCATTGGGATGCCTGTGAGCACCACAAGCTGGCCGGTGAACGGATAGCCCAGAATCCAGGATCTCAACCAGGCAAAGACCACGAACGAAGTCAGCCACGAAACGATGGTTGGAATTCGGCCCGTAAACAGAATGTTCAGGCGGATGCCGAGCATCACGATGATGGCCGGCACAATCCAGTCCCACGCGCCGTGCAGATCGATGGTATAACTCCACGGAAGCATGCCGGTCCACTGAAAGACATAGAGGATCACTGCAATCGCGAAGTTCGAAGGGTTCATGAAATGACGCAGCCGGCCGTTCTGGCGCACGCGCAGCACATACTTTGAGCCGAGGGCGATGGCGCACGCCAGTGCCATGATCCAGAGCCGCTGATTCACGTAAATCAAAAACGAAAGCGTGATGGAAGTCATGTGAGGCGCCAGCAGGAAGTTGGCCACCTTCGCCTTGCCGCCGCCCATAAACTCCGGCGCGCGGCGGTTGGCGCGGGCGTCCACCCATTCAAACAGGAAGGCGCAGGAGTATCCCGAGAGCAAGGCGACAAAAACCTGCGCCCACGACTGCTCAAAGCCGAAAACTGTGTGGCCGAGAATAGTGAAGATCGTCGCAAACGTAGCTGAAGTCCGAAGACCCATGCGGGGATCTCTCTTTTTCTTCGGAGCAACCGTCAGCGCCGGTGCGTTGGCAATGGGTGAAACCATCGAGGAAGCACTCATTAGTCATTTCCCTTTGTAGCAAGCAATACTGTGTGTGAGCCGGGCGCCAGCGTCAGCGCGTCGTGGTGAAGACTTCCGCGAAAATCGCGCCACGTAATCCGGACCGGGATGGCCGACGCCAGGGTCTGGCCGAGGCCGAACCTTATTTCGGGGCTGCGCTGACCGGAATGGCCGTTGCCGCCGTCGGACTGTCTGATCTGCTTGCGTCCGTCGGGAGTCTCGATTTCAACAAAGGTACCGATGGCCGGAGTGCCTTCGCGCCATGTCGGGTATCCGTCGTGGACCCGGATGGCAGCGGGCTGCTCGGTAGCTTCCGCCGTGGGCAGAAGCAGGTACAGCTCCATGTATTGATTGCCGGAGCCGTTGTTCTTGATGAAGACCGAGTTGTCCCAGAAATTCGCAAAAACCATATCGGGATAACCATTGCCATACACATCGGCGACGGCGATGCCACGAGCGGGAGATGTCAGATCCGGCCACAGATCGCTCGCGAGATCGACATAGTGCCCTTCATCGTTGCGAACCCAGAATGGCTTCTGCTCAGTTCCGTCAACATCGGCAGTTCCGGAAAGGAACCTGGGCCAGGAGGAGGGAGAGTGCACCAGTTGGTCGTTGGCGCCGCCCACTTGAGCGAGATCCGGCCAGCGGTTCTCGGTTCCTCTTACCAGACCCGTGGCCTGAACCAGTTCCACCGTTCCGCAGTTATCGAAGTCTTCGAACCGTGCGTCCCAGGCCCACGCGCTGTGGGCGACGCCGAGGTCTTCGGCTTTGTCCACCCAGGGAGCGATGCCCTTTTTCATCTTGTCCATCTTCCCCGTGCTGACCCAGAGGAAGTGGCTTTCCTGCAGCGCGAACGGCGAGGCGATGTTGCTCACATACCAGTCGAAGATGCCGTCGTTATTCACATCGGCGAAATCGACGCTCATACCCTTGAATGAATCGTTACCGATCGACATCGAGGAGGGGATGGTGAAGCCGCCCTGTCCTTTCAGTTCCTCGAACCGCACCTTGCCGGGCGTGGAGTGATTCCACAGCAACTGGTCAGGCCCAAAGTCGTTGGCGATGTAAAAGTCGGAAAGCCCTTTGCGGTCCAGATCGGCCGCGCCGCTCGCCAGCGTCCAGGCGTGCGCCCCGTTATTCGGGAGCACGTTTCCAGCGTCGCGATAAACGACGGATGGCGTGGGACCGGTTTTACTCGAGACGTACAGAAAAATGCGGCTCGTGCCGCCGTTTTTCGCTCGCGAAAAGTCCTCGTTCATCTCGAAGGGCTTCGACGAATTCGGGTCAGTGAGCTCGGAACCATCGGCATAATAGTTGCCGACGAAGATATCCATGTGCCCGTCGCCATCGACATCGAAGAAGTTAGCTGTGGCTGTCCACCAGCGCTGATTGAGGCCGGGAACCAGTTCCTGCACGGTAAAGGAATCCATGGAGAGGGGCGCGTCCGGTTTCAGATCCGCGGGCGCCTTGCGCAGCAGCAGCAGTGGTGGCCGGCCATAGAATCCGATGAAGATATCCTCAAGGCCATCCTCATTCATATCGGCGATACGGCAAACGCTGGGATATTCCGTAATGGGATCGAAGAACTTGCCGAATTCCAATTTGAAGGGAGCGTAACGCGCACCGCTTCCCGGAGCAGGGCTGATCCATGCGCTCTTGGCGCGCACGTCGGTCTGGCAGAGGTCGTTGGGCAGGCCGTCTCCGTCCAGGTCGCCGAGCGCCGCCGATTCGCCCACCTGGTAATAGTAAAACTGCATTTGCTTTGCCGTTTGGTTGACCGGATAGACAACGTCTTTGGGGATAGGCACAAGCGGAAGCTTCTCGACCGTGAACCGGAAGCGCGAAGCCATGTGAGCCACTTCACCGGAGGGCGCATTGGGGATGCGCGCCAGCGCCGAGAGCGCAGCCACCACGACGAGCACGACAACAATCACCGGGGCACGGCGATAAGGGGCGCGAGATACTTCTACTGAGGGCATAACTGATCGCCTTATTGATTTGTCGTCGCACCGTTCGCAGCAACGGTAGCTTGCGCAACGGTTGCCTGCCCAACGGGCCCGGACACGTGAGACCCAGTTGGCGCCATCGCGGGTTGCGCACTTTGAGGCGAAACCCATTCCTTGTTCCAGGCTTTGAAAACGTCACGGATATATCCCCGCGTGCGTCGTCTGGAAATACCCATGTTGTGCAAAATCGACACCAATATGTACTTGTAGGCCGTCCACGGCTTCCATCCGTAGAGCTCCTGGAAGACCGCACGCGGCGATTTGAACAGATACCAGAAATACATGCGGGTCATGCCGCCGATGGTGAAAGCAGGTGTGGTGCGAACCGCCTTGTCGTGCCATTGGAAATAGGTTGGGACGTAATCGAGGCCGCGGAACATTTCGCGGATGTTATTCGCCGCTTGTTTCGGATCTCCGCCGGCACGGACGTTATCCATTTCGCCAGAAGCCCGCTCGAACAGTTCGCGAAACGGTTTGAAATCCGAACCCAGTACGCCTCGCACCGAGTTCTTCGCATCGAGTACCGATTTGTCGCCGGATTCCATGAATTGAAGGTAGGTTTTTCCGTTAAGCTCCGTGCCCACCAGCAGACCCACCACCCATACCCGGAACCACGCGTCCCACAAATCGATATCGCGGAAAGATGTAAAAGCGTTACCCACTACACGGTCGAAAAACCGCACGTTGCTCGTGAAGAATTCGTCGATGTGCTGGAAGTTCTCCACCGCGAAGTCGTTGTGCCTGAAAGCGTGAATCAGTTGCTGTGCCAGCATGTCAACACCCGCCGTAGTCAACACCAGTCCTGAAGAGAAGAGCGGGTCGATGAAGAACGCGGCGTGCGAAAGAAGGCTGTAGCGATGTCCGCTGAGGCGGGTTGCGCCGTACTGAAGGCGCCCGGTGGCCATCCAGTTGCGCACCGCCTTGGCTTTGGCGAACTGCTTATACATCCCGGGATAGCGGCGCAAGAAGCTGAAGAACTCCATTTCGGGGTCCATTCCGGTTTCCGGGTGAATGTCGCGGTTGAGCAGCAAGCCGACGCTGCACAGCGGATTCACTGCATCGGCATGATTGTTGAATGGGATTACCCACATCCAGCCGCCCTCGAACATATGGTGCAGCGTGCCCTGGGATAGCGGGTATTTGAGCTTGTATTCTTCGCGTGAATGACCCACTCGGTCGTAAGGCTCCACATTCACCATGTGGGTGAAAATTGCACGCGAGTTGGTCAGATATTGCGCCGAGTTGTCGCGCAGGTCGAATTTTTGCGCCAGCACCGACTTCATGCCCGTGGCATCCACAAGATAAGAGCCGGTGAAGACTTCGCCTTTAGTTGAAACCAGCCGTGCGATGTCTTCCTTTATCTCGAAATCGACGATGCGCGTCTGCTGCCGGATGGTCGCGCCGTAGCCTACCGCAGCCGCCATCATATAAGCGTCGGTATCCTGCCGGAAGAAGTGGCAATCCGGTCCCATGGGAGGCGCCAGCGTCGGGTACTGATGGCTTTCAAGCGCGTTCTGTTCCTGGCCCTCGTGATGGTAGAGGAAGCTGAAGGCTCGCTTCACGCCGCTCGAAGCGCCCACGTTGTCCCTCAGATCGTGGAACGTGCTGAGATTCGTAATCTCGGGGATGTCATACTTCAGTCCCAGCAGCTTGAGACGGAAATTCGTGTCCGGCGTCGTCGCTTCGCCGATGGTGAAGCGGGGATGCGATTCGGCTTCCAGAACCAGCACGGAAAGCCCCGCCTTCGCCAGGATGGCCGCCAGCATGGCGCCGCCGAGGCCGCTACCAAGGATCATTACGTCGTATTGGGGTATTTCAGACATACGATTCGACCTTTGCGATTGTTTGGCACTTAGCCACTAATTGCCGTCTCAGCAGTGCGTAGGCTTCGGTGATTCCCGATCCCTGCACCTGTCCGCGAACGGCTTCCGCCGCGGCCTCTGCCATATCGGCCACTTCATCCGTGCTCCGATCCAGCAAGGTCCGGCAGGCCAACTCGGTGGTATCCGAGTAGTTTCCCGCTTTTTGCCGCAGACGCGCGGCGAAGGGCAAACCTGAGAGAAAATCCGCGCGATATTGCCCGGAGAATTCTTGCAGGCTCTGCAACTCAATTGCGGCGACGCCTCCTGCGTAACAAGCGGCGATGCCGATTCCCGCCCAAAGTTCAGCGCGGCGATTTTCTGGGAAGCGTTGAATGGCGGCATGGATCCTCGAAGCATCGGCGCCTTTCACCCACCAGATCGAACGGCCCAGCCCGGAATCGAATAACTGCCTGCCCAACGGCGACAAAGTTGCGGGAGGAGCTTGAGCAGCGTCGATGAACCGCCGGTGGTGGAAAAAGCCTTCGTGAAAACCGTACCCGCAGGGAACGCACCATGCGATCAGCGGATCGAGAGTTCGCAGGTAACCATCCATCGACCGAAGCCCCCACGGGATACGAGCCACCGCAAACCCTGCGCCCACCGCGACAATGTAGTCATGATGCTCACCGGCGCCTTTGATGAAGCTATCCAGACGATAGGGCTTGCCTGGAATGAGCATATCGAGCATAGCGAGATAGAGTCCCACGCCCTCGAAAGCAAAGCCAACGTGGTGGCTGTCGAATGCCGCGTACAAACACCGGGACAACTCGACCATATCCCGGGTCTCCACGGCGAGATTGTAGCCGCCTATAAAGCTCTCCAGCATCTGTTCCAGCCTTCGCGAGACAGCCGAATCGCAGGGGTCGAAGCCTCGAGCCTTGAAGCCAGCTTCTTCTGGGCGGATTTTCAGCAAACGTTCTGCGATACCTGGCATAAACTTATTCCGAGTCGCTCAATTTCCACTGTTGTTCAACGGTATGCGGGTAAGGACATGCCAACGTCCCGTTGGCTGTCAGTTCTATGTGCTGTCGCGCCGGCATCTTCCGCTGCCGCGCCGCTCACTCCGCCCCAGCGAACAGAAATCCCTCCGTCCATCACCAGAACACTGCCGGTAAACAATTTGACCGCGTCGCCAAGAAGGTAAGCGATGAAGTGAGAGACGTCGCGGTCGACGCAGAGGCGATCGCAGACGGTCGCCTGCTCCCACTCCGCAATCAGCCGTTTACTCTCTGGCCACTTGTTCAAAAGATCGCCGTAGATAGGGCCCGGAGAGATGCAGTTCACCTGGATGTTGTAGCGCGCAAACTCGATGGCCATGGTTTTGGTGAGCGACTCCACGGCGGCCTTGACGGTTGCCATGCAGCCGAAGTAATCCACATAGCCATGGCAGGCGGGAGATGAAAGGGTGATAATCTTGCCGCCGCCGCGCCGCTTCATGAGGTTTACCGCCCTTAGCGCGCATTGGTGAAGCCCGATTACATTGGTGCGGTAAGCCTTTTCGAAATGCTCCGGAGTCAAATCCTCAAGCCGGCCCAGCATGCCGTTGGAAGCGTTGCTAACAAAGAAATCAAGCTCGCCGTAGGTCTGTTCGATCTGCTCGAAAATCGCTTCCACGTGCTGAGGGTTGGCGACCGAGCCCCAGGCATGAATGGCCTTGCCGCCCGCCGCTACGATCTCTTCGACAGTCTTTGCGCCCTGCTCGCGCGAATGGAACGAGTTGACAATGACTGTTGCGCCGAGGCTCGCCAGGTAGACCGCGACGTCTTTGCCGAGCGCGCGGCCGGACCCGGTGATGAGGGCGATTTTCCCTTCGAAAGGCTTGTTCTCGCGGGCAAGCACCACCGGTGGCTCTGGTTCGGCAACGCCGCCGCTTCGGTGGTCTGTTCCGTTGGAATGTCCGTTTAAGCTGCCCGGGCCATGATGCGCGCCGTTGCCATTCGGAGCGACAACATATTTCCGCAGCGCCTCTGCGATGGTGCCGATGGTCTTCATGCTTTCGCGCGGAGCGTCAAGCACTTCCGGAAGGCTGTAGCGCTCGCGGAGCACGGCGAATACTTCACCCAATTTCACAGAGTCGATTCCGAGGTCTTCTTCGAGGCTGGCCGTCGGTTCGAGGATGTCGATGGGATAGCGGGTGACTTCCGCGAAGATGGCACGAACCCGCTCTTCGAAGTCTTCAGATCCATGCGCAGGCGTCTTACTCAACGGCGCGGCCGCAGCAACCCGCGGAGCAACGGGAGCGGACGGGGCAGGGGAGCCGGCGAGGTTGCCGGCCACATAGCTCGACAGGCTTTCCGCAATCTCGGCAATCGTCTTCAACTGCTCCCGAGGCAGATCCATCACCGCAGGCAACCCGTACTTCTCGCGAAGAACCGCAAACACTTCGCCCATTTTGACCGAGTCGATCCCAAGGTCTTCTTCGAGGCTGGCGTGGGGTTCGAGGATATCGACCGGATAGCGGGTTACTTGCGCGAATACGTCGCGAACCTGGTTCAAGAAATCTTCGCGAGAGAAAACCGGAGCGCCATGCGGCAAATGACCATTCCCGTTCAGATGGCCGTTCCCGTTCAGGCTCACGAGTGCGGCAGGCTGCGGAGCGGCAGGTGAGACGGCGGAGGTGTCGGCCACATAGCGCGACAGGCTTTCCGCGATCCCGGCGATCGTCTTCAGCTGCTCCCGAGGCAGATCCATTGCGGCTGGCAGGCCGTACTTCTCGCGCAGAACCGCAAACACTTCGCCCAGTTTGACCGAATCGATACCAAGGTCTTCCTCAAGGCTGGCGTG
The DNA here is from genome assembly GCA_963732165.1 of uncultured Acidobacteriaceae bacterium. GTDB lineage: Bacteria > Acidobacteriota > Terriglobia > Terriglobales > Acidobacteriaceae > Telmatobacter. Next base: position 17,652 of record CAVSYM010000014.1, on the reverse strand, counting down.
CGGTTCAAGAATGTCAACCGGATAGCGGGTCACGGCGCAGAAGACGTCCCGGACCTCGTCCGTAAGATTTCCGATCTTGGTTTGGATAGCTCTGCTCATAGTTAGGGCCTCAGTAAATTCCTGTAATGGCGGTCAGTATCAGGTTAGGGGCACCGGCGACTGCGAGCTGGAAAGGGCCACGAAAAGTGTTGGCTTGAAAAAATTCAAAATTGCCGGAATGGTCTTTCGAGTTGTGAACCTTGACCAGGCGCTCGGCGCTGTCGTGAATGTGGATCTCCAGAGCAGGCATGTTCCAAAGGCTCAGGGCCGTGAAGCGCGGAGTTTTAAGAAGACATTCGCGGGTGCTCCAGAGCAGCGTATAGAGCCATTCGGGGTGCATTCCGTAGGAACCCGCGCAATTGCCGACCCAGTTTCTTTCGCGGTTGGTAAAAGTGTGATGGTAGAATTCCGGAACTCGGGGCGCCGGGGTTTCGAGGTCCAGGGAACAAACTCCCGCAGTGCTGAGCGATGCGCAGGAGATGCCTGCGCTGTGCGAGATCGCCACAAGCACGGTGTCGCTGCCTGAAGACCATCCCACGCGCGCTGGTCCTCCGCCCGGAGCCTGATTTCTGATTACGGAAACAGAAAGATACGCTTCTGAACTGAAGGCCGCGAGTTCCGCGCCATCCAGCATTCGAAGATACAGCTCGCCGGCGCCTGCGGATTCGGGATATTGCTCATCGCACAGAAACGCGTACTTCGCCGCAATTCTCCCCGCAACCCACTCTTCTCTTCGCCGCCGATTTGTGATTGCCGAAGATTCCTGAATCTCAGTTTCGCGAAGGCAAGATGACTGAATCTCCCCCGTGACCTCGGCCGAATCGAGTCCGGCAACCAGGGACCGTCCACGCTTAGTGACCATTCCGCACCTCACCTAACCGGCGGCAGACTCCGCCATCGACAGTCAGCAAAACTGAACCCACCGGATCTCTGACCTCAACCGGCCCGATCGTCAGGCGATCCTGATCCGCGGTGGGATTCGAACCCGTCATCGAAAGTTCGTCAGGCAGCGCCGACGCGACGCCGGGATTGCCGAGATCGAAATAAACCTTCATCACCTTGCAAGCCTCGGGCACATAGACGGGCAGCGTGTTGTCGGGATGCAGATCGATCGCTCCGAAGCGCCACAGGGAATCCATCACCATCAGGCTGGAGAGGAATGCCTGGCCTCCCGAGCCGATTCCCGACATTTTCGTCAATCTGTAATCCGCCGAACGATTGCTCTCGCCCACCACGATGTTATTCAAAGTGCGGAACGGACCGTTCAGGTGAACCGGCGAACCCGTCATCACGTAGGGATCGGATAAGAGACGTCCATTCGCCTGGCTGGAACCGTTCAGGGACGCAGACCGTGCTCGATTGACTGACTGGCCCAGCCTGACCGACATTTCAGTCTGCATAACATCTTTCTGGAGCACCTTGCCGCTCTTATGCGTAAAGTCGGAGACCACCTCGACGCGGATCAGCGTGCCCTCGTCGTTTTCGGCGACGATACTGGCGTTCAGGCGCAGGTTCGTTGGGCCGTCGCTCCGCAGCCGCACGAATCTGCGGAACGCGGCATCTTCGAATGCAGTGATCTTCAGTTCCGGTCTCAGTTCCAGCGCGGCTTCGGCAACCATCATGATCAGAAACGCGCCGGGTAGCGTTGGGATTCCATCCACGCAGTGATTCAGAATGTAGGGCGCGCCATCGGCAGTCACGGTGCGCTCGACGGTGAGCCTTTCTTTGCGGGCGCGCGACGGTAACGCTAGCCGCGGCGCGGCGACGAAGGCGCCAGGCGTTGTTGCGACGTCGTAAAACTTGAGCTCGCCCTCAGCCATCAGTATGTTGATGGGAGCAGTAGCCTGACCGGTGAGGAAGTGAGAGAAGACTTCGCGGCCCTCGCTTCGGTTGATTCCGCGCAGTCCCCGGCTGGCCGCAAGCGCGGCAAATTCTGAGCCGCGCGTCATGCCAATGCCGGCCCATCCCAGCCAGGCCACCGAGCACCAATGCGAATGGGATTCCAGCGACTTGGGAGCTGTGGACATAACATCCGCAAGGCGGTTCAGGGACTCGTTCACGGCGCCGTAATCCGGCTGGCCATCGTTGCCCATGTAACTGAAGGCGGATGTGAGCAGGTGATAGTGAACGGGACGTCCCGCGCGGAGTCTCTCGCACGCGTTGTAGATGTGTTGAAGGCTGGCGATTTTAGCCGCCACAACATTGTGGAAATCGCCCACTGTTTTCCTGGTGAGCACCTTCGAGATCTGAATGCCTGCACCGTGCAGAACCATGTCGAGGCGGCCGTACTTCTTGAAGACTGACTCCACAGTCGCGGTGGTGGTTTCAGGGTTGGTGATGTCGCCGCTGATGTACTCGAAGCGTCCCGGTAGGGCGGACAAAGATTGCACCACCTCATTCACTTCCTGAGCCGCCTGATAAGAGCGGAAGCGATTCTTGAGCTCGGTGATCTTGACTCCGTTGTTTTTTGCAAGCTCGGATTTGTAAAACTCCTGCTCGTAAGCGGCTAGCTCGGACGCGTTCATGCGCAGGATGTGAGACGGCGCCATCGCGGGGTCGGTCCTGCCCAACGCCGCCACGGTGCAGCCGAAGCGCGTCAGCAACTCTTCGGTGAGCACTGCGGTCACGCCGCGGCCTCCGCCCGTCGCCAGTACCACCGAATCGGAGGTGAGTAGCGGCGCGTCGCAATAGGATAGGTGTTCCAGGCGCGACAGTTCGATCGCGTAGCGATTGCCTTCCCGATAGCAGACTTCCACTGCCTTGTCGCGGTGCGAAAGTTCGGCGTCGAGCCGAGACATTCCCTGCCTGAAATCAATCTCCTCAAGGTTCAGGCTTCTGCAGACGGCGGCCGGCAATTCGCGTGCCAGCGACTTCACGAAGCCCGCCAGCAATCCGGTAAACGGATTCAATCGTCCGCCGATGAAAGCGCCGAGGCACAAAGAACCCATTGCCATCGCGCCGGCCCGGAACTGTTCGTAAAAGTGGCGGCACACGGCGAAAGAAAGATCCATCAGGCCGAGCACGTTCTCCAGCGGCGTGGTCAGGAGAGAGTCGGGAAGCCCCTCGCCTGAAAACTTGACTGCGACCACGGTGTCGAACCCACCCGGCAGAGCGCCCAATGCCACTTTTACGGCCTCATCGCTGGCTAGGTCGATGGGAGTGGATTGCGCCAGCGATGCTGCTTGCGCACAAATCACGTGATAGTTGAAACCGCTCAGCGCTCCGATCTTTTCCAGTTGCCGCCAGTGCGCCGGCTGGTCGGTCAGAAACAGGACTCGGCGTGTTCGCTTCGCAATCGACAGAGCCGGAAGCGGCACAGCGGTTTCTACTGGCGTGTAGTAGTAAATGGGTGTGTTCTGGACATAGGCATAAGTGGTCGACGCGGAAACAGTCGCCGGAGCCGGCGCGACAACAGGAACTGGGTTGGGTTTCACCACAGTCTGTGCGGGTTGAAATACCAGTTCCCGGGCCAGAGCAGAATCGCTCTGTTGCTCCCGCACCACGATCTTCCGTGTCCCTTCGCGGGCTCTGGCAATCGCTTCGGACAATTCAATCGTTCCCTGCGCGCCACGATAGTTCCGGCCAGCCGAGTACGCAATTGCGGTTTGAGGAAGCGAACCTCCCACGGTCAGAAGGCAGGCGATCGGAAGGTTTAGCTCCCGCGCGGTTGCTTCTGTTGTGAGAACCGTCAGAAATGCCGCTTCCGCGTCCGTGGGCGTAACGCGCACCGCATTCAATCCTCCGGCGAGCACGGCTTTACACTCTCCGTGCATCAGGAAATCCCTGGCCACCATGAGCGACTGGAACAGCGAGTTCGAACCCATGTCGATCACGACATTCGGTCCGTGCAGCTCGAACATGTTGGCGACTCGCCCCGAGATTACATTCGGCATCAGACCCGGCAAGGTATATGGACCGGAAGGAATCACGTCCTTTCTGACAGCTGCGCAGACACGATCGAGAATGGCCGTGCGTTCCGCCAGCGCCAGACCGTCCGACGTTTTGTCCTCCGCGAACTTGCGCTTCAGACGATCGAGGAAGATCCGCTGGTTAGCTCGGATGCCTCGCTCTGTCTTCGATTCCACGCCGATCACGATGCCGATCTCGCCGCGCAGATCCTTCAGGCGGTCACCCAGCGCAGGCAAGACCTGTTCCGCCGCGAGCAGAGCCAGATACTGGCCGGAGTCCATGTGTTCGGTGACATCGGGAAGCAGCCTTTGACCTTTGGGCAAATGAAGCGCGGCTCGGGAAAACGCCTGCAGAGCCTTCGTGGGATTCTTTTCGATTCCGTTCGCCGAGGGAAACAGCGCCGCGGCGTCGATCACTGCCAGCGTCGGACTCGCGGGCGCCTTGGGCGCAACGGACGCGCAGAGTTTCGCGTGGTAGGCGGAGTGAAACTCCTCCAGTATCAGGTGGGCATTCGTGCCGCCAAATCCGAATCCGTTGATGGCCGCCCGCCGTGGCAGGCCCGAATTGGCGGGCCAGGGATTCGCCGTGGTCGAGATCCGGAACGGTGAAGCGTTCAGATCGATTTGAGGGTTCGGAGAATTGTAGTTGTACTGGGGCGGAATCGTGTGGCTCTCAAATGCTTTGCAGAGTTTGATCACCGATGCGATACCGGCAGCCCATCCGGTATGCCCGATCAGGGCCTTCACGCTGCCCAGCTCGATGCGGGGCAACTCGGGGTTGCGCGTAATAGCCCGTTGTAGAGCGCCGAACTCAACAGCGTCGCCCACCGGCGTCGCAGTAGCGTGCGCTTCCACATATTGGATTGAATTGACGTCAATGTGAGATGCGTCGTAGGCACGGCGGATGGCGATGCTCTGGCCTTTGGACTGCGGTACGTTGATCGCCGGACTTTTGCCGTCGCTGGAGACGCCGACGCCACGCACCACGCCCATCACCGGATCACCCGCGGCCATCGCGTCCGAAAGGCGCTTCAGCACCAGCAGACCCGAGCCTTCGCCAAAGATCACGCCATCGGCCGAGACATCGAAGGGGCGGCTCGCGTTAGGGCTCAACCCTCGAAACTGGGCGAACAGGGCACTGTTGGCCTGCGCCGGCGCGAACACGCCGCCTACCAGCATCACGTCCTTGGTTCGATCCTGCAGGGCCGTCACGCCCAGGCCGATTGCGTAAAGTGAAGACGAGCATGCGGCGTCAATAATGTAGGTCCTGATCGGCCGACCCGCCGTTGACGCGATCACCGCCCGGCAACTATCGCTCTGCGGCGCGCGAGGATTGTCGGCTGCGGGCTCGCCCCAGATTCTTCGCAAAGACTTCGCAAACAAGGCGCGGCGGCTCGCGTCGTTTTCCACCTGAGCCAGTGTTTCTTCCATGCTCTCTTCGAATACGGCAAGGTCGTATTCGTGAAAACCGTCGGCGGTGGCTCCGAGAACGCATTCGATGCGATCGGCGGGGATTGCCGATAATTGTGCCCGAAACGGGCCTGCGAAAGCCTGCGCGGAGGCCATGGCGAGAAGTTTTTCGGCTCGGGTGAGTCTCTCGAATTCCGCTCTTGAATAGAGCGATGACAACAGTGCGGCATCGTAAAGGATGGTACCGGCGTATCCGCTCAGCTGAGTGTAGGTCTTGTCGGAAACGATCTTCTGTTCGGGCCCGGCGCTGCCACCGAGAAAATCGAGCGCGGACGTGGGGTCTTCGTCGCCCAGATCGGTAATTCCGCTAAAGCCGGCCAGGATGTTGCTCCAGTATTGCTCCGGATTCTGTGCGCCGGGCAGCACGCAGCCCATGGCGACAATGGCGATGGGATCGGCATCGCAGGGTTCCGGCTCGGCGATATGTTCCAGTTCTGGTACCGGTTCAGGTGCGGCCAGGCGCGCCGGTTCTATCACTCCAATTGAGTTGTTCTCGGCCGAAAATTTTTCCATGGTCCGGGAGGCGCGGCCGAGCACCGCATGCATTTCCTTAATCAGATCGGCTAATTCGGTCAGTTGGGCCGGTTTGGGCGCGGCGGCCGGCCGACTCGTGACAATCTTCGCGCCTAATTTTTCGAGAGTCGCGGCACGGCCTTTTTCCAGGCCATCAACAAGCGGGGCAATGGCGTAAGCCTCGACCCCTTCGAGTCCGGCTTCCTGGGTCACTTTTGTGACAATGTTGCCCGCCCCGCACTCCACAAAACGACGGAAGCCGAGCCCATGAAGCTCATGCAGAATCGCAGAGAAATCGAGCTGTTTGATGAATTGTTCCGCGAGGACTGAAGGGAGGTTGGCGTCGGCGGAAAGGAACTTGCGATCGGTACAGAGATAAACCGGAATAGCAGCGGGTTCGAAAGCATATCCGCAAAGCATCAGGCGGAACGGCTCCACGATCGGCCGCAGCAGCGAAGAATGAAACGGATGCCGGGATTTGAGCAACGTTACGCTCACACCCTGACTGGCTGCGGACTCGCGCAAACGTTCCAGCTCTGCCGGCAGGCCCGAGACCACGGTTTGTCGCTTATGGTTCAGGACCGCGATTTCAAGCGAGGAGCACTTAAGTCCACAAATCAACTGAAGCGCCCGGTCCACATTGCACGATATCGCCGCCATCCTGCCGCCGGTTGCAAGATGACTCAGAATGGCCGAGCGCTGGCAAACGATGCGGAGCCCGGTTTCGAATGTGTAGACGCCTGCGACGGCAAGAGCCGCAATTTCACCAAAGCTGTGTCCGAGCAGTAGGTCCGGCGTGAGCCCCGCCGCAATCAGGCCGGCGGCTGTCAGATAATCGACGACGTAGATTCCTACCTGATCGAGGTCCGGGCATGCTTTCAGGATCTGCTCTCGCTCTTCCTGCGAATGGCTTTCCACCAGGAGAAGGAAATCGTGACCGAGAACGCGGCGGCAGATATCACGCGCCTGCAGAAACTCGGTCCGCCATGTCGAGCTCTCATACAGCTCGCGGAGCACGTCTCCGCTAAAGGAGCCCTGGCCCGGAAACGTAAATACCAGTTTTCCCTCGCGGCGATTGATCATGGCGAATCCTGAAACTCGTACTCTCTGAGGTCTTCGTCGACAATTTTCGGGTAGGCGGACTTCCGGTGGGCACTCGCCACAGACTTACCCAGGCGTCGGATTCTCTCCGTAAAGATCCGCTTGACTCCCGCGCCGCCTGTATGAGCGGCTTCGGCAAACCCGGGGTTCGTCAATGGCTCGATCAGATTCCGCTCGGCGCTGACGTCAAGAAAGCCCGCAAGAAATGGGGGCGCGGGAACCAGTTCGTGCGTATCCTTGTTCATCATGATGAGCGTCTGATACCCACAGCAGACTGGCTGCCCGGTTTCGTCCATAACTCGAAAACAGAGCCGTACCGTGCTTCTGGTGGGATCTTCGTAAGACAGAAGAATGCCGACTTTCTGGCCGAGCCAGACCGGAGCCAGGTTCAGACTGTAAGCTTCCCGCGTCAGCATCACGATATCCTTTGCTTGTTCATCGAAACAGCGCACACCATTAACTGACGTTTCGAACAGGATCGTTTCCCGAGCCACGTTCTGAAATTTGAAATTCGTCATATGATGATGCGAACCATAAGCCATGGTGTCGTGAAAGAGAATCTGATATTGCATCGCGAAAAAGGGCATGAGTTAGATTAGCGGTATTCCGAACGACGAAGCTGACCGTGAGCCGCGGCTCCGTTTCTCCCATGCATGATCGCAAAGGGGACGGGCTCGGGGACAGCAACACGAGTCAAATGCGCACCCCGGCCCATTTCGTGCATTAACGGGCCGGTGCCTTGTTCAAGGTGACGCAGGGAGAATTAACATTGACGCCCTGCGTCCACAAACACCGGGTCCGGACTTGCAGTCCTGTGATGCTATGGCCGGCTCGTTGACTAGGCACACATCTTTCTTCTACCCGGCCTCACCTTAGCCGTCGCCGGGCTTGTTTCGCCGTGCGAGACCATGAACCTCCTGAGCGATGCGAATGGGGAAGACAACCATCTATATCTGAACCTCTAGCTGACAAAAGGAATGCCTCCGAAGGTGCGGGCCGCGCTCCGAATCTGGGATCTGACTCTGCGCGTATTAATCGCTTCCGCCACATCGTGAACCAGGGGGCTGGCTTCTGACAACGCCCGCGACACGCCGTAAGAAACGTTCTCGACGAAGTCAACGATGACGCCGTCCTTACGCGATTCCTTTGATTTATCCCGATGCTCAATGTACGTGTCGACGCCACGATCCAGTGCGCGGGTCACCCGGCGCATCGCCTTGGTAACTCGCCGGTCGATTTCCGTCAGCCGACGCGAACCCCGCGACGAAGTTCTCTTCTTGTGGTGGGTCGCCGGCTCTACCACCACATGAGCCGTGGTCGGCTCAACCGGGGTCTCGACATGACTCTTCACAGTTGGTTCGGTTTCTGCTGTGTTTTTCATTCGGTTCCTCTCAAGACTTGTGTTGGTTTGGAAATAAGACATGGGGCACGTTGTACGTCAGAAAATTAGAGCAAAGACAAAAGTGCCCTAATGCCAGGAAAGTTGGACTAGGGACACTGGGGAATGCTGTCAGAGAAATTCAGAGTAGGGACAAACAGGCGATAACGCAACAAAAAAATTGTGAAAATTTATATTTTTGTTAATATCGGCTCTTTAACACCCTTAGCTTTATGACTTTTGCATTGCGAAGCTTCCTATGAAGCCCTACAATCGACGCGCATGGTGAATAAAGGGATTGATTTGGCCTTGCCCTCCCTTGAGCCGCGCCAGTTCCGACGGGTCTGCAGCCGGTTCGCAAGCGGCGTAACGATCATCAATGTCGTTGATTCGGCAGGCGTGCCGCATGGCATGACCGCAAGTTCCTTCACCTCGGTTTCTCTCAATCCGCCCTTGATTCTGGTCTGCGTGAATTCGGGAACCAGGTTCCTCGAGGCCTGTAATTCAAGCGAGCATTTCGGGGTGAACATCCTCGACGAGTCGCAGCGCGCGCTTTCTGAACGATTTGCAGGTTCCGGGTATGATCGGTTCGACGGCGTGACCTGGAACCCGGGGGCTACGGGGGTGCCGCTGTTTCCCGGCGCACTCGCAACTATGGAATGCGCTCGATTCAGGACCTTTACTGCGGGCGACCATGAGATTTTGATCGGGAAGGTACTGCACGCAAACTGGAGAGAAGGCGAACCGCTGGTTCACTTCGGGAGCCAGTATCGAGCGCTGGAATCCTCGCCGAGCTGGTGGAGCACGATATAACAGGACGCGAAGCCCGGACTGGAAATACGCATCCGAGATTCTAAACTTCGGCCTGACAGGCACTTCGTCTGCATTTTGTGTTCGGTCATGGGTGAATCATCGATTCCAGAACCGCCCGAGACCGGGGCTGGCTCCGTTCGGATATAACCGCGGAAGACTACAAAGTCATGCTTACACAATCCCAATAAGCTCTTGCGCCTTTCGGTGGTACATTAGGTTACGCCGTAAAGGGCAGACCACCAACATGAGAACCAACGCACAATCCAGTGGTGCGGGAGCGGCTCAGGCTGTGCCCTTACCGGCTCCAGTCAATCCGTCCAACGTGTTTGACGCCAGTGCCGTTCTGTGGGCCTGGGCGGCACGCGGTCTGAAACAAGAATCCGCCGAAAAAGGGTATGGGTTGCTGGTCGATCACAGCCGGCCGAACGTCGCGGATGTAGTCGTGGTTCAGGTGGACGGAATCGGGCACCATCAGCACATAGAGACCGAGCAGGAACGCAGGCTTCGGTTGTATGAGGGTGATCGGCTGGTCAGCGTATTCGGAAATCGTTATGCGACGGACGTATACGAGGGCCGCGTCCTTGAAGTCCGGAAGCTGCACCTGCTGACCACGAGCGGGCTTATCGGAACCGTGACCTGTCGCAACCGTAACGTCGGTCGCCCTACTACCGTCAAGTTTCTTGGCTATCTCGCCGATTCTCACGGCCATCGAGTCAACACAAAAAGCCTTCGGTTTCCATCGGCGCCGCTGCTGGGCAGGCCGCCCGACCTCGTGCTGGTGGTGGGCACGGGCATGAGCACAGGCAAGACTACTGTCATGCGAAAGATTCTGCGCGCGATGGCGTCGGGTGGCGTGCGCGTCGCCGGATGCAAGCTGACCGGTACCGCCTCTCCCCGGGATTTGTATGAGATGAAGGCCACTGGCGCGGTCCTGGCAACAGACTTCAGCGATTACGGGTTTCCTTCGACTTACGGAGAATCGCTCGACGATCTGATCCGGCTGATGGACCTGATGGGTGCGGCTTGTGGGCGCGCCGGCGCTGAAATCGCCATGATCGAAATCGCCGACGGCCTTCTGCAGCCGGAGACACAAATGTTGCTGGAATCGGATGAGATCCGGCGCCGCGTGAGTGGAGTGGTCGTGGCGGGCTCTTGCTCGAGCTCGCTTTTGTTCGCCACCGAATGCCTGCGGAAACTCGGCCATGAGGTTTGGGCCGTCTCCGGACTTATCACTAACTCCCCGCTTTTTGTTCGCGAGTTTACTGATCGAAGCCCGGTTGTTGTGTCTTCGTCACGTGGGAGTGCGAATCGATTGGCCCGAATCATTGTGAAAAAGACCGTGGAAAAGACTGTTAAGAGATCTGAAGACTCCTGCGAGGAGAAAGCCGCTCACCAGTGATTGCCAGCTCCGCATGCAAGCCGGGGATGCCATGTGCCTTAAGTGTGTTTCCAGCGACCCATGGCAGTGAAACGTTGGGATACTCCGCGGAGGGACGGCCTCTCACGGTTCACTATAGCGGAAATCCGGACGCGCCCTTGCGGATCTTCATCATGGCGGGCCAGCATGGAGACGAGCCCGAGGCGCGCCAGGCTGCGGCCGATTTCGTTTCACGTTTCACGCAGGGGACGTTCCGCGCGGAGGCCCATGCAGCAGTGCTGGTCGACGCGAATCCCGACGGAGCGATCGCCGGAACGCGCCGCAATGCGCGGGAAACAGATCTGAATCGAGACCACCTGTTACTGTCGGAGCCGGAAACCGCGGCGGTGCATGGATTTGTGGATTCGTGGGGGCCGGACATCGTTATCGATGTTCATACCTACCGGCCGTGGCGTCGCGAACTGATGGACTTCGATTTCGTATTCCCGCAGGAGATCATGATCGATTTCCCCACCAATCCGGCAATTTCGACATCCCTGGGAACGGCTCTGCGGCGCAAGGCCATGGACTTTGTGGGAAGACGCATGGCGGAAGCCAACGTTCGCAGCGATCGCTACACGATTATCCGTTCGGGGATTGTCCGCCACAGCAACACAGACATCGTGGATGCCCGAAACGGTCTCGCTCTCCGCTTCGCGATTCCAACGATCCTAATCGAAGGCCGCCGTTCCTCGCCGGAAGACTTCATGAGTTTCATGCCGCCTGCAGTTGCCCTGCTATATTCGATTGAGTCGGCTGTCGAGTGGGCCTCCGCTCATGCAAGGCAGCTCAGAGACCGGCCTTCAGGCTGCGAAGTGGGTTCGATGGTTTCCGTCCGGTGCCGCTATTCCAGATCGAGAACCGCTCGCCAAATGGAGATGCAATCGGCAAGCACCGGCGAGATCGCCCTTGTCCGCATTCCGGGCGATTATCTTCCGAAGGTCCGGGCGACCAGCAATATCCGCTTGCCTAAGGCCTACGGTGTTCCGCGTAATCTGACCAAGGTTCTCGCTTTGCTAGGCAGACACGGGCTGGCCGGCGCCTCGCCTGAGGCTTTCAGATCTTCGGCGATAGAGGTATATGGAATCGAGGCGATGACTCGGGCCGGTGAGGCGGATTTGCCGGGGATTCCGACATGCAGTGCGCGAGCGGAGAGCGTCGGCCTCGACGGCTTTGTTCTGTTTCCTGCCAATCAGACCGGTGGACGCCTGCTGGCGCTGCTGCTGGAACCGGAGTCGCAGTTCGGCTCACCCCGGCTTCCCGAACTCGCCGAGACACTCCGGCCCGGTTCGACCTATCCGATTATCCGAGTGGTCTGAAGCGCCCAAATCTTCGACAGTAGGCTCTCACTTCTACAGATCTGGGTGATCGTGGGATTCTCTCACGCCTTTGCCTCAATGTTCCGGCGCATCGGTGATGAACGCGCGCGGTCAGATCGAGATGATCGTGCTCTACGGGACACTCGAGATTTATATTTTGACACCGTCACCTTTCTCGATTATGGTATTCACACCTTCGATCACTACTTCGTTCCCCACGCGGTTGGTGGATTCTATCCGCGGTATCAATCGGCCCTGAAAAAGGAATTGCATTCTGCTTATGAATCTCGCGCGGGCATGTAACCGGTTGCCCGCGAAGGACACCTATGATAGGCTCCCCGGCAGTCCACGGCGTCGAGAATCTATTTGCGGGCGGAGGTTCAGGCTTCTTGCAATTGAGACGAGCAGCGGTATTACTACTGCTGGCTTGCCCGATCTTGACAGTGAGTCAGGAACTGACCCTCGATCAGGCCATTTCGCAGGCTCTCCAAAAGAATCGACAGATCAAAATCGCGCAGCTTGAAGTCTCAAAATCGGAGCACGACACAGAAGCCATGCGGACATACCGGCTTCCCCAGTTCAAACTCAACATGATGCAGGGCCAGTTGCTTACCAAAGTTAGTTTTGATTTTCCGCCTGGAACGTTCGGAACCCTTCCCGGCCTTGGACCTTTTCCGCCGTCGACCACGGATATCACAACGCCAAGACGCCCGTTTACTTTGATTCAGGCCCAGGCAAATCAACCGCTTTCGCAATTGCACCGCATCGGATTGGGGGTTGACGCGAAGAAACTTGACACGGAAATCGCGAAAGAAAAGTTAAGCATGCAGGAACAAGACATCGTTAACGATGTCAAGAAGACATACTACAACCTGGTCCAGGCACAGAGCGCGCTCGCCGCCACCGAAGAGACCATCACGCTGTTGAAGGAGATCAATCGGATTGCGACGAACGGACTGGAAGAGGGTGTGATTCTGAAATCTGACATGCTGGATGCCGAAGCCGGTCTGGCCAAGGCTGAATCCGAAGAAACCACGCTGCAGGACACCGTCGAGACTCTTAAAGAGAAAATGAACGACCTTCTGGCGCGTGACCTGGCGACAGAATTCACCGTTTCCCAGACTACTGAAATGGAACAGTGGGAAATGGATCTTGCTTCAGCGCGCGCTCGGGCGCTCGGGCAGCGTCCGGAGATTCGCGAAGCGCGACTGAAGATTCAGCAGGCGGAGATCGATCGGCGAGCGAAGAAAGCTGAGTACATTCCCGACGTCAGTTTGAGCATGAATTACCTTTCTCCATTCGATATTAAATTTCTTCCGGAAAACATCGCGGCAGTCGGGGTAGTGGTGAACTGGGACGTTTTCGACTGGGGAAGGAAGAAGCAGGAACTGGCATCCAAAACCGCAGTTGTCGAACAAGCGCGAACTGCCGTAGATGAAGGCGCAGCGCAGATTCAGGTAGAAGTCGGCCAGGATTTTCGCAAGCTGGCCGAAGCACGCCAGGAGCTTCGCGTGGCAGATCTGGAACTGGACGCAGATCGCGAGAAAGTCCGAGTGGCTCTGAATAAGTACGACGCGCACACCATCCTTTTGAAGGATGTGCTGCAAATGAAGGCATCGCTGGCCGAAAAGACATACAAATATCAGGAGTCCCTGTTGTCTTTCTGGACCGCGCGAGCAGATTTGGAGAAGGCCATCGGTGAGAGATAAGTTTTTGAAAGCGAATGTCTGGTTGCCGCTGGCGGCGATTTGCTGCATCGGTTGCTCGAAAGAGCAGCCGTACCAGAAGCCGATTACGCCGGTGCGCGTGCAGGCAGTGAAAACACAGACTCCCGAAGACGGACCCAAATATTCGGGAAGCATCGAACCTGCGTCCCAGGTTAACCTCGCTTTCCGCCTCGGGGGATACGTAACTCAGATTATGACCGTTTCCGATGGCGGAAGCACGCGCCTGGTGCAGGAGAGCGATGTAGTTCCGAAAGGCGCAACGCTCGTGCGTCTGCGAGAAGACGACTACGAAGTCAAGGTCGCCGAGGCACAGAGCCAGGTGAATCAGGCGCAGGCTGGCGTTGACAAGGCAAAGCTCGATTACGGTCGCGCAGATGACCTGTTCCAAAAGCAAAGCCTTACCAAGTCCGATATGGACGGAGCCAAAGCGCAGCTAGAAAATGCGCAGGCCCTGCTCGAAGGCGCGAACGCCCAATTAGCCGATGCCAACCTGGCGCTGAAGGACTCCGCTCTCACTTCACCCACCGACGGAGTCGTGATCAAGCGTCTGGTTGAAGTAGGCTCGCTGGTCGGGCCGGGCACGCCGGCGTTTGTACTGGCCGACCTCAATCGCCTGAAAGCGGTCTTCGGCGCGCCCGATGTTCTGCTTCCACAACTGAAGATCGGCATGCCCCTTGCGCTCACGACAGATGCTTACCCTGGAACATTCACGGGCCGCATAACGTCGATCGCTCCCGCAGCTGATCCGCGCAGTCGAGTCTTCGATGTCGAAGTGTCCTTTCCGAATCCGGGCCTCAGGATGAAACCCGGCATGATCGTCACCATCAAGTTTGCGAATACACACCCGGCTGTGGGAATTCCCGTGGTACTCCTGAGCTCGATCGTGCGGTCCAAGACGACCCCGGACGGCTACGCGGTGTTCGTGGTCGATGACGAAGGCGGCAAGTCGATCGCCCGGTCGCGGGACGTCACTCTGGGAGGCGCCCTGAACAACGCCGTAGTTGTCACCGCGGGGTTGCATCCCGGCGAGAAGGTCATCACTTCGGGCGCCACACTTGTGAACGACGGCGAAACTGTAGAAATCGTTCCCTGAAGAACTCACCGGAGAATTCTCGAGATGGCGCACCAGAAGAGCGAAGAAGAACGCATCGCGAATGACCGGAATGTTCCGCGGTTTTGCGTCGAGAATCGGCAGATTACCTGGGTGCTTATGGCCGGGGTAATACTTTGGGGGGTGTTTGGCTACTACCAGATGCCCAAGCGCAAAGATCCAAAGTTCGGAGCGACGCGCGCGGCCGTGGTCTGCCCCTGGCCCGGCGTTCCGGCCGATAAAGTCGAGCAGCTCGTTACCAAGAAAATCGAAGCCAAGATAGCCGGCAACGTCAAGATCCTGAATATTCAATCGGTATCCCGCAGCAATTTATCGGTTGTTCAGATTGCCTTGGAAGAGAGTACGGTCTCAGATGTAAATAAACAATACGACGATATTGCGCTCCGTCTAAATACGATTAACGATCTGCCTGACGGTGCGGGTCCGGTTACATTTCTTCGGGACTTCGGCGAGACCGCGGCTTTGATGCTCACGGTGAGCAGTCCAAAATCAGAGGCATCGGAGATCGCATGGCGATCCGACCGGATTCGCGAGGCTCTCGATGCCGAGCGCGCCAAAGCTCCGGCCGGTCGGCGTTCCGCGGGCATTATCTCTTTCCCTCTATCGGTCAGCCCGATGATTCCTCGCCAGGATCGGGATCTGTTCATTCAATATGCAAAAGACAACAATCGCGGGCGTGATATGGTCCCGATCGAAGGCGCGGGCTTCGTGGGTGTCGATGGGGACTTCGGCCCCGACGATGTGGCCACCACTGAGTTTGCCAATAAGTTTCTCCGCGAGCGTCTGCGGCCTTCTGAAATCCATCCGGATCTCTGGCCTATCGCGTTAGTCTCGGATTTAAGCCAGACCGACAAAGTTCTGACGGCAGCCGCGGGAGACAAATACAGCCTCAAGGAACTCGACGACTACTCGGAGCTGATCCAGAGGACGCTCGAGGCAGTTCCTGAGGTATCGAAGGTGAATCGCGCCGGCGTTCTCGCCGAACGCATCTACCTCGAATATTCGCAGGCTCGTGTTGCTTCATTTGGTATTCACCTCGGCGACCTGCCACAGGTCCTCGCGCAAAGGAATGCGATCTTTCCCGGCGGAAATCTGGAAGTCGGCGGCCGGAACATGCTGATCGATCCTTCCGGCGAGTTCCACAGCGAAAAAGAAATCGGCAACATTCTGCTCGGCGCCACCCCGCGCGGCGCTCCCGTATATTTACGCGATGTCGTTGATACCTCGCGCGGGTATGAGCCTCCCCTCTATCTCAATTACTACGGGGAGCGCGACGCCAGCGGGAACTGGGATCGCGATCATTCCATCACGCTTTCGGTTTTCATGCGCGAAGACCGGCAAATCGCGGATTTCGGCAGACAGGTCGATGCCACGCTTGCCGGGCTCCGCGGCCAGATTCCGGACGACCTGATTCTGGCGCGCACGTCAGATCAGCCGCTGCAGGTCCACGAGATTGTAGGGCTTTTCATGCGGACGCTGGCGGAAGCCATTGTGCTCGTCGTTCTGCTTGCTCTGGTCGGTTTCTGGGAGTGGCGCTCGGCTGCGTTGATGGCAATTTCAATTCCGCTCACTCTCGCCATGACCTTCGGGATGATGGACGTGCTCGGAGTGGATATCCAGCAGGTTTCGATCGCGTCTTTGATCATCGCACTCGGCCTGCT
Source organism: uncultured Acidobacteriaceae bacterium (assembly GCA_963732165.1). Taxonomy (GTDB): domain Bacteria; phylum Acidobacteriota; class Terriglobia; order Terriglobales; family Acidobacteriaceae; genus Telmatobacter. Next base: position 1,195 of record CAVSYM010000014.1, on the reverse strand, counting down.
TGTGGACGATCCGGTGGTCGCCATCGATGCCATCAAGCGCGAACTCGATACGGGAAAATCGCCCCTGATTTCGGCTTGGCTGGGACCCACCAAGCTTGCCACCGCGATCATGTTCGCCACCATCACCAACATCGTGGCCTATCTCCCGATGCTTCTGATCACCGGACTCACAGGAAACTTCATGAAGAGTCTGCCGGTGGTTCTGGCGTGCGCGCTGGTAGCCTCGCGAATCGTCTCCATGACCTTCGTCCCTCTGCTTGGCTACTATTTGCTGACCCCAAGCAAGAAGCCGGCTCCGCCCATCGCGGAGCGGCGGCAGAAGGGATTTGCCAATCTCTACTCCCGGTTCGCCGGTTACCTGATCGAGCACCGAAAGGTTGCCCTTGCATGCTCGATGCTGCTCCTCGCAGCGGGCGCTTACTACGTTTCGGACCTTCGCCTGGTCTTTTTCCCGAAGGATCTTTCCTATCTTTCTTTCGTCGACGTCTGGCTGCCTGAAGACGCGAACATCGCCGACACCGGGCTGACCGCGCAGTCGGCCGAAGATGTGATTCTGAAAACCGCCGCCGACTTCGGCAAGCAGCATCCGGAGAAGGATGGAAAGCCGAAAGATGTCATCAAGTCGCTGACCACGTTTATCGGGGGTGGTGGGCCGCGCTTCTGGTTTTCCGTCGCCCCGGAATTGTTTCAGCCGAACTACGCGCAGATCATCATTCGCGTAAACGACAAGCGCGACACGGACGAACTGGTGGCGCCACTCCAGCGCGCCTTGTCGGCGAGCGTGCCTGGCGCCAGAATCGATGTCCGCCAACTGGAAACAAGCGTTCCCATCGGGGTGCCGGTGCAGATCCGCATTTCCGGTGAAAACGAGCAATTATTGCGCCAATACGGGGAGCAGGTGGAGGATATCTTCCGTAATATTCCGGCGGCCGCGCGGGTTCGCAACGACTGGGGCTCCGAGACCTTCGCCGTAAAGCTGAAAGTGGACCCCGAACGCGCCAATCTGGCGGGCATCACCAACCGCGACATCTCCATATCTTCCGCGGCTAGCTTGTCAGGTATGCCCGTATCCAACCTACGGGAAGGCTCGAAGGAGATCCCCATCGTATCCAGGCTTAAAATCGACGACCGTGCTCGCCTGTCGGATGTTGAGAACCTGTATGCGTATTCGGTCAATGGCACGCAGAAAGTTCCC
>CAVSYM010000013.1:0-23159 GCA_963732165.1 uncultured Acidobacteriaceae bacterium | reverse complement strand
ACGCGAATGTCCAGCCGTACTCCGGCTCGCCGGCGAACCTCGCCATCTACCTCGCGTTCCTCCAGCCGGGCGACACCGTGATGGGGATGGCGCTGCCGATGGGCGGTCACCTGACCCACGGCTGGGGCGTCTCGGCCACCGGGAAGTGGTTCCGCGCGGTGCAGTACGGCGTGCGCCGCGACACGGGGCGCGTCGACCTCGACGACGTGCGCGAGCTGGCGCTCGCGGAGCGGCCGAAGCTGATCTTCTGCGGCGGCACCGCGATCCCGCGCACCATCGACTTCGCCGGCTTCGCCGAGATCGCCCGCGAGGTCGACGCCGTCCTCGCCGCCGACATCGCCCACATCGCCGGGCCTGATCGCGGGCGGCGCGCATCCCTCGCCGGTCGGCCATGCCGGCGTGGTCTCGACCACGACCCACAAGACGCTGCGCGGGCCCCGCGGGGCGATGCTGATGTGCAGCGAGGAGCATGCCCCGGCGATCGACCGGGCCGTGTTCCCCGGGCTGCAGGGCGGGCCGCACAACCACACGACCGCCGCGATCGCCGTCGCCCTGCACGAGGCGCCGCAGCCCGAGTTCTCGGCGTACGCCCGGCGGTCGTCGCCAACGCCAAGGCGCTCGGCCGCGGCCCTGCTCGAGCGCGGCTTCGACCTCGTCTCGGGCGGCACCGACAACCATCTGATCCTCGTCGACCTGACCTCGAAGGGCGTTCCGGGCAAGGTGGCCGCGCAGGCGCTCGACCGGGCCGGGATCACGCTCAACTACAACACGGTCCCGTTCGACCCGCGCAAGCCGTTCGACCCGTCGGGTATCCGCCTCGGCACGCCGGCGGTGACGACCCGCGGCATGGCGAGGCCGAGATGGGGCTGCTCGCGGGCTGGATCGACGAGGGCGTCGACGCCGCCGGACGCGAGGACGAGGCGGTCGGCCGGAGCATCGGCGCCGAGTGCGCGAGCTCGCCGCCGCCTTCCCGATTCCGGGAGCCGTGCTTTAGAGACTTCTACAGTCCTGCACCTGTGTCTTCCGCCTCGGTGAGCCGGGGGATAACCTATGGCAGTGCTGCGAGTGGACACAAGGCCGCTGCATGCCCCGGCTGCGCACGGAGTTGGCCCCGCTGCTCTAGGCCGCGCCACCTCCTCGGCGCCGGGAGTGACTGCACCCAGCACCCGGTGTGCGGCCGTCTGGACAGCGCTGTGCCGACTCGGCGATGCCGCGCCGGGCCTGCTCGCCACCCCCGGCCCACACCGCCAGGTAGCCGAAAGAGTACTAGGTCTTCCACGCCAGCGCCAGTTCGGCCTTCCTGGCGAGCGAGTCGTTAACGCCGTTCGAGGCGACTTGCACCGCACGTCGCCCCGCTTGCACCGCGCCCAGATAATTCTCCTCGCGATACATAAGCAGCCGGGCTTTGCCAACCCACGCCCTTCGTTCAAGGTCTGCGGGGTCCGATGCCGCGCTCACCTTTGACCGCAGTCGTGAAGCCCGAGCAATCACTTCGTCGTAGAGTGCCGCTCCCCTGGGCCACTCCGCCTTCGCACCGCCTCTCCGGATTGCCTCAGCTCGCGCATAGTCTGCCTCTGCCGTGGCAAGCACGATGTCTGTTTGGCTCGCGGGCTTCGGCGTGTTCAAAGCGACTTCTGCCTGCGAGGAGCGGTGCCTCTCCCGCGTCGTAAACGTCACCGTGTACTCGACCGCCGGTTGGCCGCCGAACAGTGTCATTCGCACCTGGCTCTGCTTGCCGCCATCGCTGGTATATACCGGTGTCTGAAGTTTGGCGCCTTTCGCATCCACGCTCGAGGCCATCATCTCTGACATCCCCAGATGCTCCTCGAGTGAAATCATCATCATCTTGCCGGGCGGTACGGTAACAGAAAACTTCTGCGCCTCTCCGGGCGTCAGAGTCAGTTCGCGCACTTCGCCCGCATTGAGCGGTGAGTGCGGCGCCGCTTGGGTCTGGCCAAAACCGGCGGCGATGAATCCCGGTGCGGCGCCCAGGCACACAACGCCCCACAGCGCTGCTCGCTTTCGGGTTCGGAGACCCTTGGCCGCACGGGGCTTCCTCGCTGGCTCAATACTCCAACCCGCTTCATTAAGGATGTGATTGTGTGACGTCGCATCGGCGTTGAAGAGAACAGGGCTACGGGTTCGACAAGTCGTCTTAAAGAGGAATATTGGCTCGGTCAGTGCATCGCGTTCGGCGATGCCGGTGGAGAACTCAGAAATAAAATTGCAAATTCGGCAACGCAAGAAAGGAAGTTTATGCCGCCTCGTGTTCCCGCCCCGTGGGTCGGCAAGCTAATGAGGAGGAGTGGTTCAAGTGCGGCATATCCGCATTGATATTGCGGTAAATCGTATCGCCGTGTGCGGTTCAAAAAATACCGGGCACACCACACCGAGGGGGAATCTGCCAGGAACCCCGCTCGCAAAAGACGGAGACAAAGCTTCGCCAAGCCGCCAGACTTGAGTCTAAGCATCCGCCGGGGGGACGTCTCCAACTGTATAAATTCGTCGCGGAGATTGAGACTGCCGTGCCTGACCGAGACCAGACAGAACACCACTGCCAGGTTCCGGTTCAAGAAGTACAATGCTCCATTTCGGCCGCTTCTGGCAAGTTTAATTTTGATTAGCGTTACCTTTGTTGCGAGCGCTCCCACACCGCGGCGTCGAAGCTGTGAGAAAAGGTATAGCCCTCGGCCACGTAGAGTTCGATGGCCTCCTGGTTGGCCTCAGTAACGGTGAGCGAGATCTCGGTGGCGCCCTGGCGCATGAACCAGTAACTGACGACCGACAGCAGCGTGCGCGCCAGTCCTTTTCGCCTGAAGCCGGGATGCACGCAGATCTGTGTGATGTGCCCGCTCTCATGACTCACGCGCGAACCCAGCACCAGCGCCACCAGTTCCCTGCTGCCCTGCTCTACGATGACATGCGAAACCTGTGGAGAGAACGTGCCGCAACCGGAGTAGCGAACGATGTTGTTAAGGAAGCGCATCGATCCCTGCGCGGAGCGGTACTGGTCGTTGATAAGGCCGTCAGGGTGGCCGCGGTAGGCCTCGGCGATGAGTCGCGAGGCCGGCGCAAGATCGTGTTCGTGCCAGGGGCGCAGTTCGAGCCCTTCGGGCAGGCTAAGCTCAGGCTGCTTCCACACTGCGCCGATCGGCTGCACCAGGAACAGCCGCCGGTAGATGCGGCAACCCGCCTCGCGAAATGTTGCGGCGTGTGTTCCCGAGGGGTGGAGCAGTAGCTGAGACTCGATGCGGTCGATGTGCGGCGAGTTGATCAGCAGCTCGAGAATATGGCGCAGGAGTTTTTCTTCGATGCTATGCGTCAGGGCCGGTCCGTGCGGCTTCGCGTCGGTGGCAAAGACGTCGCCAATCACCGCCTTGCTCTCCTCGTAAACGCAGAATACGTAGCCGGCGACGTGCTCGGCTTCAAAAGCCGCGTACCCGGGCAGCATGTGGTTGTCAAGATACTGCATAAGCAACTGGGCCGAGGCGCGATAGTCCCAGTGCAGGCGTTTCTTCCATAGCTCGGCCTCGGAATCCAGCACCGGGCGCAGCATGGTCGCCCCAAAGTGCCTCAGGTCGAGAATCTCCATTGAAGAAGCGCCCAAATCAGTGCCCTCTGCGATGAATCGGCTGCCGGAGCCGCGATCTGCCGCTCTGGTGACTCCGCCTGCCATGCCCCCATCCAGCCGGCCGTCTGTGGGCAAATCACGGTGAAGCCGCAAAATACTCTCCGGCAACTTTGCCACGGTTCCGGTTTAACTGCAACTTGGTACGAAGTTTATCGCGCTCCGACGAGGTACACCTCGAGGCCCTGTTCAGGCCAGCTGAAGAGCTGCTCATACTGGCGGCCCGCCAGGTAGTCCTGGAGATCTTCAGTGGTGTGCAGGTCGGCCCCGTTTCTCCCGGTCATGCGAGCCACCAGCAGATGCTGTTCGTCGGGCACTCCATTTTCTTCATAGTTCACCACTTCGCGGTTGCGGTAGAACGACAAGCCGTATTCGGTTTCGCGGCGCACCCTGAACACTGCAACCACACCGTCGGTCGGCACGAACTCTGCCAGTCGATCGGCCAGCGGCCGGGCGGAGTACGTCCGGTCGAGCAGGTTGATCACATGCTTGGTGGCCGACACCTGCGGAATAAAGAAGAACGGCCCTACGCCATAAAGAAAGAGCAGCAGCACAACCAGAATGCCGGAGGTTGCCAGGCGCAGCCGCGCCACGCCAAAGCCACGGGTAACGATGACGATGAGCAGCGCCGCGCCGACGGCTGCCAGAGCGGCAGGCGCGATGACCTGCGTGGGCGGCATCTGCCGGCCGTGCGCCACAAACCACGGCACGGTAAAGGCCGCCATGGTCATGGCCGCGCACACGAATGCGTGCCCCCCCAGCACCCAGCGGTTGAGGCCGGGCTTGCGGCGGCGGAAAAGGTAGTCGCCGGTAAGAATCGCAATGGGCGGAATGGAAGGCAGAATGTAGCCAGGCAGCTTGGATCGCGAAAACGAGAAGAAGACAATGGGAATTAGCGCCCAGATTACTAGGAACTCAGGAAATGCGTCGCCCGGCCGGTTGACCGGTTTCAGGTTGCGCGTGTAGCGCAACCGCCACTCTGCCGCCGACGTCTGAATGCCGTCAATCAGAGCTTTGACGGCAACCACCGTCCACGGCATAACCGCCAGCAGCACCACCACCAGGTAGTACCAGAAAGGCTGCGCGTGCTGGTAGCGGTCGGTGGCAAAACGCTCCAGGTTGTGCTCCAGAAAGAACTCGCGGAAGAAGGTCGGGTTCTGGTGCTGCACCGCGATGAACCATGGCAGCACCATGGCAAAGTAGAGAACGATACCGGGCCACCACAACGTGCGATAGATGACCTTCCAGTCTCGCCTGAGAATTGCAAATGCCAGGATGATGACGCCGGCAAGAAATGCAGCGACGGGGCCTTTGGCGAGGGTGGCGAGGCCGGTGAAGAAGTAAATATCGTAGAGCCAGAACTTTGAGTCGGTTTCGTACCACGCATACCAGCCCAGCAGTCCGATGGCCAGCGGCGCGGCCATCTGCATGTCGGTCGAAGCGCCACGCGCGAAGCCGATGATGCCCGCGCAGGCCACTGTGATCAGTGCGGCATCCAGGTGTCCGCCCGGCCTGAATCGTCGCATGTGCACGTAGATGAGCAAGACCATGATGAAGGCGAAGGTGGTCGATGGCAGCCGGGCGCTCCAGTCGTGCACGCCGAAGTCCTGAAACAGAAACATGGCCCGCCAGTAGTAGAGCGCGGGTTTTTCAAGCCACGGGCGGCCATATAGGTAGGGAGTAACGCAGGCGCTGAGACGGTCTTTGAGGGTTTGCGCCGAGTCGAAGCGCCCCAGCATTTCGTGGGCGATCTGGGCGTAGCGCGGCTCGTCGGCGCCCACCAGGCCCATGCCTGCTCCACCGAACATGGGCACAACCCCGTAAAGAAGAAAGAAGATAGTGAAGACAAGAAAGACGCTGACCTCGGCGACGGTCGGCCAGTTGGGCAGGCGCGGACGCCATCGGGGTTTGGAATCCAGGGCAGAGTCAGCCAATCCAGTTTCCATTTCTGCAATTCTCCCTCAGGAGAGCAAAAAAGTTAGCGCCATCCGAATTTCCCGCGTCCACGCTCATGCCTTCTATGTTCAAGTTTCCGCTCGTTCGGCCCGGCCGGATCGCCCTTGGTGGTGGCAGGGTAAAGGCTAACAGATTCGGTTTCATCGCAATTGAATGCGCCATCACTTTGGGAACTGTTCAAGTCCGCCCCGCAGCTCGCCGAGAATTTGGTCGAGGGCGCGCTCCAACGGACCTTCGAGCGTGCACCCCGCCGAGTTTTCGTGGCCGCCTCCGCCCAGTCTCTCCGCAATCGCGGCCACATTCACCTTGCCCTTGCTGCGCAAACTCAGCCGCACCGTACCATCGTTCACTCCCCGCAAAAACACCGCGGCTTCAATGCCCGCAATTCCAATGGCCGCGTTCACAATACCTTCGGTGTCCTCGTCGCTTGCAGCTGCGCGCTCGATGTCATCATCGGTGATCCACAGCCAGGCAATCTCTCCCTCGCACTTCAGCCTGTTCAGCGCCGCTGCCATGAGCCGGACTTTCGACAGCGGCGTGGAGAAATAGATCTCGCGCGCAATTTCGCGCGCGTCCGCTCCGGCTTCAACCAGTTCTTGAGCCAGCGCAAACGTGCTTCCCCGCAACGACCCGTAACAGAATCCGCCGGTATCGGTAAGCACCGTTGCGTACAGGCAGGTGGCCATCTCCGGGGTGATCTTCACGTCAGCGGCCTTCGCGATCCGGTACACCATCTCACCCACGCTCACCGCCTCAAAGTCGATCCAGTTCAGCTGCGCGTAGGGCCGGGCGGTAATGTGGTGGTCGATATTGATGAGCAAAAACTGCGACAGCCCCTCCAGGCGGGCGCGCTCAATGCCGGCGCACTCCAGCAGGATCGCGGCGTCGTATGGTCCTTCGACCCCCTCCGCAATGCGCAGTGCGTCTACACCGGGCATCCGCCGATAAACCGGGGGAACACGGTCTGCCGTTACCATGTCGGCGCGCTTGCCAAGCTGGCGAAGGAGTTCGCCGAACGCCAGCACGCTTCCAATAGCGTCGCCGTCGGGCCGGGCATGCGAGACCACCAGAAATCGCTCCCCTTTGTTAATGACACGCAAGATTTCCTCGACCGCGTCGTCATGGCCTGGCCAGGGCAGCGGCTGCGATTCCGCAGGCTGCCTGATTTCCGTGTTTTGGGGGAGATGGCTCATCGAATTCCGCTTGCATTGGTCCGCCCGCCCGGACCCATGCGACTTGTGAGTCGCTATTTGGCGGGTGCGCTCTGCTGCTGCCCGCCGCTGCCCGCCGCGGATTGCTCCGCAGAAGACTGCGGGCCAGCCTTTGCCGCACGGGTTGCGTACTTCCGGGAGCGGGACATCAGCTCGTCGATGCGTGCCTCGAAGCGGCCCTGCCGGTCGGCCAGAAAGCTCAGCTCAGGTACATGGCGCACTCCCATGCGCGCCTTTAACTCATGGCGGATGTAACCCTTCGCGGCTTCAAGGCCCGCAATCGTCTGCGCCTCGGCCTTGTCCATGTCTTCGGCGTTCGAGTCCACCATTACGTAGATGCGTGCCGATTTCCCTCCGGGATTCAGAGTTACCTCGCTGATGTGGCAAAGGTCGATGCGCGGGTCGGAGAGCTCGCCCTCAATCATGGCGCCGATCTCTTCCTTTAAAGTCTCAGCCACCCGGTCCTGATGATGTTTCCGGGCTCGATGCTCCGGCATGGCGTCCTCCTCTGGTTTCGCGTGGTTTCTCCAACCGGAGAACCGCTCTGGCGGTAAACCTCATAGCATACCAGATGGGCGCCGAAGGGCGGAGTTTGGTCGAATGGGAAGAATTACGCGCCGAACTGGCGCAGATGATGATCGAGGTGCTTGTAAATCAGGATTCCCCACTCGTCGGGTGTCAGGCGACCGAAGAACGCGTGCGGATGGCTGCTGCACCCAGCGGGCCCGGCAGCGGCAAAGCTATCGATAAGACTGCGGAGACGCGCCTGCTCGACCTCGAAGTCTCGATTGTCTTCGGTCAACAGTTCTTTTACGGTGGGCGAGTCGCGGCGCATCGGCTCATCGTCGCGCAGTACGGCGTGCTTGATGGCGCCACCAATGATACGGCCGATGAGCGCGCGCGGGGGCCGAATTTCCCCGGCGGCCATCTCCAGTCCCTTCGAGCAGTGCGCCAGCATCTGCGCTGAGCTCATCTTGCCCCACTGCCTCGCGCTGCCGGGTTGCATCTGCGCGAGCCTGGCTTGCAGCTCGTCAACGGAGGCTGCGTCGAACATCGTCTTCATGCGGCGATCTCTCCTTTACTGCCATCGCTTAGCGCGCCCGAGAGTCCATCGCAGGCGGCAAGGAGTTCGCATCGCGCTCAACTCCTCCCGGCCCGCTCCAGCGTGGCAATGTCCAGCTTTTTCATGGTCAGCATAGCTTCCATCCCCTTCTTGTTCCCCACCAGTTCTGCGATATTCGCTGGCGTTATCTGCCACGAAAGGCCGAAACGGTCGTGCAGCCAGCCGCACGCCACTTCACTGCCGCCATCGGTGAGCCGCTCCCAGTAGTAGTCGATTTCCTGCTGCGATTGGCAACTGACGACAAACGAAATTGCATCGTTGAATTTGTGGGCGGGGCCGCCGTTGAGCGCGGTGAAAGGAACGCCGTCAAGCTCGAAGCTGAGAGTGAGGATGGAGCCCGGTGTGCCCGGCGCGGGACCGGGGTTGCGCAGCTCGGAGATGCGCCGCGAGTTTTTGAAGATCGAGAGGTAGAACTCGACAGCCTCTTCGGCATTCGAGTCGAACCAGAGAAACGGAGTGATGCGCGGGGAACTGTTCAGATTGCTCATAGAAATGTCCTGGTCGGGGATCGCGATCGATCGGCACTGAAAAAAACTTCGCGTTCATGTCGATTATGTATCATTTTGAGGTTGCAGGATGCACGCGGCAATTCCAGCGGTTCAAATCCGATTGAGCCAAATGAATCCAAACTATGCGAGGTAAAAAAGCGATGAAGGTCAACATCTACCTGAACTTCCCCGGCAATTGTGAAGAAGCCCTGGCCTTTTACGAGAAACACCTGGGCGCGAAGGTCCTGGCCAAAATGACGTTCGCCAGCATGAGCTCGACGGGCGCTCCGCAGAACCTGCCGCCGGGTCTGAAGCCGGACGGCATTATGCATGCCCGATTCACGCTGGGCGACACGGCAATAATGGCCAGCGACGGGCCGAAGGTTGAGCCCATGCGCAGCGCGTACATCTCGCTCGGCGTGGACTCAAACGAGGAAGCCGAGCGCATCTACAACGCGCTGACCGAAGGCGGCGAAGTGTTTATGCCCATGGGCGAGCAATTTTTCGCACATCGATTCGGACAGTTCCGCGATAAATTCGGCATCAACTGGATGGTGCTGCACGAGAAGCCGATGCACTAAAAGCAGTTGTCAGTGAACAGTGGTCAGTGGTCAGTGATCAGCAAGCAAGTCGGCCGGGTGCCCCATCCAAGCTTTGCTTGGGTGGGATGGAACACCGCTAACTCGCTGACCTGCTGACTCGCTGACTTGCTGTCCTAATGGCGCTATCAGTTCTCGATATAGTCCCAGAACGAGTCTGCTAGTTCGGCGCCCAGCTCGTTGGTCATGCGGCGCGCGGCGCGTTCGACCTCTTCAATGAGCTGATGCAGGTAAGATCGCGAGCCTGAGATGGCGGCCACGCCGATGGTGGCAGACTGCCACGTCACAGCCTCGTCCAGCTCGGCCACCGAGATGTTGAATCCCTGGCGAAGCTGGTCTTTGAGCGAGCGCACTACCTGGCGACGGTCTTTGAGCGACTGCGCGTGCTCGATTCTCAACTCGAGAGTAAGTTGCGCGACAGGCATAACTTCAGTTGATTAATCACCGCCAGTGTAAGCCTGTTTTCGGCTGGCGGGTGGAATTTTTCTCCCCTCATGCCTGAGAATTCAGTTGCGCGCGTTCTCTGCCCACCGTTTGGACGAAACCTTTTGAGCAAAATGGCTTATCCCGATCCCGGCACCGCCCCCTGCGCCGACCCCTACCTCGACCGACGAAGATTCCTGATAACCGCAGCCGCAGCCGGCTGCGCCGCGCTTGCTCGAAATGCGTGGGCCACGACCACTCGTTCGCATCCGTCGGATGCCTACCTGCTCGTGGCAACCACCGATCGCAATCGCATCCTGAAAGCCGCGGCGGCGTACGTGACGCAATCCCCGATCACCATCACAGCGTTCCCGACGAAGCGCAGCGCCGGCGGTCTGCACGACTTTTACTCGCAGGCCGACTACTTCTGGCCCAACCCGAAAGATCCCAACGGGCCCTACATCAATCGCGACGGCCAGAGCAATCCGAACAATTTCGACGACCATCGCAGGGTGATGGTCCGCCTCTCGATTCAAATGCCGGCCCTCACCGCTGCCTGGCTCCTTACCGGCAACCACGAATATGCCAGGCGCGCATGCGACCACCTGCGCGCCTGGTTTGTTAGCGCAGATACCCGCATGAACCCCAATCTGCAATATGCGCAGGCTGTGCAGGGAGTTTCAACCGGCCGATCTTACGGGATTATCGATAGCCTGCACCTGGTTGAGGTAGCCAGGGCCGCGAGTTTCCTGACCGGGAAAATGCTGAGCTCGCAAGACGCGAAAGCAATTCGAGACTGGTTCAGCAGCTATTTAGATTGGTTGAGCTCCAGCGTTCCCGGAAAAACCGAGCGCGACGCGAAAAACAACCACGCCATGTGCTGGGCGCTGCAGGCCGCGGAATACGCCCATCTCGCCGGCGACGACGCTGCGCGGAAAGATGTCTATCGCCGCTATCGCGAAACGCTGCTCCCCGATCAGTTGGCCGCCGACGGATCGTTCCCACGCGAGCTCACGCGAACCAAGCCCTACAGCTATTCCATCTTCAACTTCGACATCATGGCCGGCCTGTGCCAGTCACTGAAAGGCCTGGTCCCCGATCCGCCCACATTCGAGCTTGCAGATGGACGCGGACTCGCACGAGCCGCGGAGTTCATCTATCCCTACCTCAAAGACAAGAGCGCGTGGAAGTGGGCCAAAGACATCGAACACTTCGACGCGCTGCCGGTGCGCAGCCCCGGCCTGCTCTTCTCCGGCATAGCATTTCACCAGCAGAAATACATCGATCTTTGGAAGTCGCTCGATCCCGATCCCACCGACAAGGAGATCATCCGCAACTATCCCATCCGGCAACCCCTGCTGTGGGTTTGAATCGCATCCACTAGGTCTCTGACTGCTTAAACTTGCACCAATCTGGATGCCCCATCCTTTCCGCAGTTCCATCGCGGAAAGGGTGGGAAAGCACAAAATCAGGCGGTCAAAGAACTTGTGTCATGTCTCCCAGCGACAAAAACAAAGACGTCGTGAGTGTGGGGCACTGACGTTCATGCTTCATTGGGACGGGCTGGTTGAGGTACGTGCTATCCCAGGCCCCATATTCGAGGGATCTCCACTCTGCGAACGAAGACCCGTTCGCGGGGACCCCGGACCTGGGGGGCACCCAATGTTTCATCCGTCGCGGGTCGGAGATGCCGGTTGCGGACTGTTACAGGGCTTTGCCTCGGATACCGCAAGTCAGAGTTCGGTCTAGCGCTTGCCGTCAGGGTCGTACTGGAAGCACTGCTCGAGCGGCACGCCGAGAATTAGCGCCACTTTGAATGCAGTCTCAAGAGAAGGCGAGTACTTGTCCTGTTCGATGGCAATGACCGTCTGCCGGGTGACGCCGACTCGATCAGCGAGTTCCTGCTGCGTTATCTCGCGCTGGGCCCTGAGTTCCCGAACCTGATTTCGTATGGCGGGCATCAGAGCGCTCTCCGGTAAGCCACAATCTGCGTGGCGGTCTTGGTGATGTCCGCGATAACCAGCATGCCGAAAAAGACGCTCAGGAAATGAAGTCCAATCTTCGGGTTGTCAAGGTGAAGCTGGCCCATTGCGGTGTGAAACCACAGCATGGCGAGTCCTATCACCATGAGTGATGCGACTACCAGGTAACCGGCACGATAGCCGCGCAGCTCGATCAACCGGTCGCGCTCATCTGTCATGCGATTGCGGGAGAAAGCGGCAATGATCAACTGCAGGATGACCTGCAACACGATGATCGCGATGATCATGCCGGCAACCTTGTTGACCGAGTTTTTCTGGTGCAGGAAAAAGTAAGGGCCGTAGACAAGGATTTCCGCCACAAGTGAGGCGTAGAGAGTCTTCTCGCGGTAAGAAAGGCCTGACGCCATGGTTCATCGCTCCCAAGTCAAAAATATTTGACATGGGAGACGATAGCGCGGAATGCGAAGTATGTCAAATATTTTTTACATCAATGCGAAAGAATCTAAGTTTGCGACCATTTTCGGGCGAAGCACCGGTCAAACCGGCTCCGATTTCGGTTTTTCGGTTTGGGATGGGATGGTTTCGCAAGGTTGGCCGGTTATCTCCGCCAATGCACGCATTCATGGCCACAGACATCGCCCCAGATTGCGAGTTCAGGTTGGTTTTCCGGCAAGCGGGCCCGAATCACTTTTTCGAGTTGGGGAAGGGCTGGCGACTGCTTGAAAGAGCGCGGAATGCGAACCGCGAGGGAAAGGAGCTTATTTTGCATGTTGTCGAATGCTGCACAGGTGGTAAAGATCGCATACGCAGCAGGGAGGCGGCCGCGGCAGCGCTATGCGACCTGGGGACCATCCGTCTTGTTCGGGGCGGACGGTAAGCGGCCAATCTCCGGCTCCAGATTACGGCTTATGCTGACGCGATTACGCCCTTCCCGCTTGGCCACGTACAAAGCCCGGTCCGCGAGGTCAACCAGTTGCGATGGATCGTCGCCAATATGGGGAGTTGTCGTCGCGCATCCCGCTGAGATGGTGACTACACCGAATGGGCTGGTTTCATGGCTGATCCGCTGGTTCAACACCAAACTCCACAGTTTGTTTGCGATTTCGAGGGCGCCCCGCTCGTCAGTATTCGGCAGCACGATCGCGAATTCCTCCCCGCCAAATCGCGCCACCAGGTCACCGGCCCGGGTTACCACTTCCATGGTAGTTTCCGCAATCTGCTTCAGGCACTCATCGCCGCGAACGTGCCCATAGCTGTCGTTAAACAGTTTGAACAGGTCCACGTCAACCATCACCACCGACAGAGGCTGCCGTGAGCGGATCGCGCGCCGCCACTCCGCGTTGAGACACTCTTCAAACCGGCGCCGGTTGGCAACCCCGGTCAGAGGATCGACGACCGCGAGTTTCTCCACCTCTTCGTAGGCCGCCTGTAACTTGTGTTCGGCTTGGATTCGCTCGGTAATGTCACGGAAGAACCACACCCGTCCCATGTATCGGCCGTCGTCAGTGTGCAAGGTGGTTGTATACCGTTCGAGGGTTCGCCCGTCGTTGAGCTCCACCTGGCACTGGTCATCCGCGTCGCGTTCGCTGTAGAGCTCCTCTACGCGCGCCATAAATGCGGCCGGATCCCTGGTCTTGTCGATGCATCGCGAAAGAAGATGCTCATCCAAAACCTCAACGGTCGGCTTCAGCAGGCTGCGCGGCACGTTGGGCTCGGAGATCTGCCAAACCTCGGCGAACCGCCGATTATAGGAGACTGCTTTGCCCTGGTCGTCCGCCACCAGGATGCCGTCGAGCGACCCCTCATGAATGGCGCCTAACAACGATTGATGGAAAGCGCGCGATTCCTCGGCCCGCTTGCGCTCGCCTATATCCCGAACGACACTCAGGATGCCGGTAGGAGTTCCCCTCGCCGGATCGCGGATTACTCTCAGACTCGACTCCACCCAGGCATAGATTCCGTCGGTCTTGCGAACCCGGAACTCGAGCATCCCCTCGCCGCGATTCGCGCGCAGCTGTGCTAACAGCTCAGCCACCCTGGGCCGGTCGTCGGGATGCACAATATCAAGGCTGCGCATGTTCAGCAGACTTTCCCGCGTCCAACCGCCCAGGCTGCCGGCTGCCGCCGACACGTAGTTGCGGTTGCCAAGCAAGTCCACAATGACGATCACGTCGCGGGAGTTCTCGGTTACCAGCTCGTGGAGGTACACGGTTTCCCGCAGCTTCCGCTCGGTGGACCGCAAGGTTTCCATCACGACCGAAATGGTGTAAAGAACGAACATGGCAGAAGCCAGAAACAACTGAAATTGAATGGCCTCGGCCTGGGTACCGAGTGCTCCTGCGTTTCCCGAAGGCGCCCCGCTGCGAAGTAGGTGGAAGCTGCCCATGCCGGCAACGTAGAGCACGCCGATCGACGCCCATCCCAAGCCAAGCCTTAACTGAGTGAGAATCAGCAGAGGAAGAATTACGGCCATCGGGGGAACCACGGTCTGTTTGAGCAGAATCGGATCGAGGATGACCAGAACGGCCGGATACAGCATATTTGTCCACGAGCCGACGGCCTCTTTTCTGAATTTCGTTCTAAAGATAGCCACGAATGCCGGCGTGGCGACCGCCATTCCCAACGCGTCGGTCGTGACCCAGTCGCGGAACGCCGTTCCAAATTCAAAGTTCTGCCAGAGATGGGCAATCACCGAAAACGGCACCGCGGCGATGGCTGGGGCCGCTAAAACCCCCAATCCCAGGAATCGCAGAAGGTAGTAACGGTCGGTAAACCGTGGAAGGTGGGTCAAACGGCCGCGCAGGAAGAGGGCGGCCAGCAGCGCCTCTCCGACATTGAGGATGGCCAGGGCGATGTTGGTTTGCCAGCCATGCTGGCCAACCAGCATGTTGCCGCAAGCCTGCCCTGCAAATCCCGCCAGGAGATAGTGATACCATCGCCACCGCGGCGCCAGCAGAAGATACGAGAGCAGCAACCCATTGGCCACCCAAATGACGTTCATCTGAGTTTCAAGGCCGACGAAATATGTCGCCGCCAGGGCAGTAAGAAAGCATCCAGTTACGCGGGCGAGATCTCCGTAACGCCTTCTCAGCGTGGGGCGCCGGGGAGCCACAGATTTCGGGTTTGTCTGCGCGTACAAACGCTCGCCCTCCGATCATTATCGGCAAATTCAATAGAAAACTGAATGGACCCTTCAGGTGATGCGCAGACCGAATTCTACGGCAGGCCGGCCGATTCATCTTAAGTATGCATGGTTTTTGATTGGTGTCTGAGGACGCGGCACATCATTCGCAAAAAACACGAATGACGCGGCGTCGTCTGCGAGGTTCTGGTGCGGGAAACAGACCAGTAGCGTGCCTGAATCGAGGGATGGTCGATCATGCCGCAAGCTGGGGCCTTGCAGGTTCAACTGAGGGCGCACTGCATAACGAGCCGATGCGGAGTTCGGGCAGACCGGCTACGCGGCGTTCCGCATTGGCATGCCCGATGAAAAGGGCGACAATTTCTTCGTAAAACTCATCGTCGTTCAGATTGTTAAGGCGTTCTGGTTTTGCAAATTCGACAGAGGTATCTGTCAAGGTGACCGGCATGGGGGCCCTCCCGAGGAGCGATAATGACCGATCGTAAGGCGAGTAACACACCACGTATGTGAGCCCGCTCACACGAGGAAATCAATCCAAAAGCGATGAATAGTTTCCCGATGGGTAAATGACGACTTTCCGGTTGACGAATCGAGCTGGCGATTAACACTCGTGGAAGACATGCTTCGAGGGCGAAACAGGCTGCGGAAAATGGACCCAATCCGCCAATTCCAAGACGGGATGATCAGCAAATGCTAAAGCGGAATATTACTCAATGACTTTTTCTGCAACCTGTGGAGCCGCGCCCTTGCTATAGAACAACCGAAGGACGAGTTTTTCAGCAGTCTGTAAAGTTCCGCGTTATCTTCAGGACAGATTTCCGGAACCAGTTTTCAGAACCAGGGGAATACGGGTCGAGCCGGGTCGCCGTAGACGATGCCTCGGCCGTTCATGCCGAGGTAGACGCGGCCGAAGACACGGGGATCGGCCTGGATCAGTGTGGGCCCCCCGTACTGGTGCTGGTTGTCGTTGATGCGAATCCAGGACTTGCCATTATCGTCGGAGCGGTAGATGGCCATGGGTGCGCTCGACGAGGCCTCTCCATAGAGGAAGACCGCGCTCTGGTGGGTCCACGGCGATGGCGCGCCGACGGCAACGGAGTTGGCATAGGCGACGTTGACCTGGGTCCATGTGGCGCCGCCGTCGGTGGAATGGTAGAGGCCGTTGCTTCCGAGGGGCAACCACACGTCTCCCGACTTCGCGAAATTGGCAGTGAGCACGCCACAGCCGGAGCCGTAGCAGTTTTCGCCGGCGGGCAGGGTGCTGTTGACTTGAGTGAAGATAGCGGCGCTCGCGCTGGTGTCGACCGCTCCGCTGTAGATCGTAGTATTCGTGCTGCCCAGAGAGACGCCGTAGAAGAGTTGCGGGGTGACCTTATCCGCGTAGACGGTGGCGGCGTAGGGGAGCCCGGTAACGGGGGTCCAGGTGTTGCCGTCGTCGAGCGAGAACTGGACCGGATTGTAAGCGGTAGTCCACATGATGCTGGCGCCGCTGGCGTCGACGGCGATTACCCCTCCGTTATTCGAGTAATTGCCGCCGGAAGCACAGTTGGGGAAGGGCGTCCAGTCGGCGCCGTTGTCAGTGGAGTATGCGCCGAAGTTGCAGGGCGTGGTGGAGTAGGCGCCAGGAGTCTGGACCCGGACGATGAAGTTGGGGTTCTGTCCGGCCCAGTCGAGGCTGTTGGTGCTGGTGGAGACGGGATTGGTATACATGCCCTGCGGCGGCGAGACCTGGAACTCGGTGTGGCGGAAGCCTCCGATGTCGCCCATTCCGCTAAGCAGATGCGCGCCGGAGTTGGGGCTGATGAGAGACAGGATGGCTGTCTCCTCAATACCTTTGGCCTGGACGGACCATGTGGGCGAGTTGCCGGTGTACGCAGCGGAGAGATTGTTAGTCCCGTAGATGGTGGCGCCGGTGCCGTAAATGAGGTGGTCGGGATTAGTGGGGTCGATCAGCAGCCCGGAGATCCACCAGCCGAATTTGGCCGAGGGGTCGGGCGTGCTGGGGTAGTTCGTGTCGCCGAAGGTCAGCCACGGCGAGATGGGTGTATAGACGCTGGGGTTGAAGTAGTAGTTGCCGTAGGGCGGACCATCGTCGCCAGCCGAGGAGGAGACGAGGCCGAGGTTGATCCAGGTGCTGCCGCCGTCGTCGGTGAGGTAGACAGTGTCGACAGGATACCAGCGGTCGAGAGTACTAACGGCAATGGTTCCGGGACGGGTGGGATCCTCGGTGAGGCCGACAAAGCCGCCTCTGTTGCCGGACTGAAAGGGCGCGTCGATCGGCGGGGTGATATTGGTCCACGTCTGCGCGGAGGGATCGTATTTTTCGACGAGGCCGGCATTGATGTTGTCGGGGCCAGGCTGGTCATCGAAGTCAACGTAGAGGTCGCCGTCAGGATTGAGGATCGCCCGGTCAGGAGCGGGAGGTCCGGAGGCGCCGGTGTAGGAGGCGGGCCAGGTGAGAGGCTGGCCCGGGAGAGCGGACCAGGTGGCGCCGTCGTCGCTGCTGATGTAGACCATGGCGGTTGTGTAAGCGCCGGCGTAGATGGTTCCCGGGTGCTTCCGATCAAAGAGCACCCACTGGACGCCGAAGTTGTCGGTTGAGGCGGTGACGGGAAAGCTGTTCACCTGGGTCCAGGTCTGGGCGCGGTTTTCGCTGACCCAGAGGCCGTTGAGGCGAGTGCCCATCAGGAGTTCAGTCGGCTTGAACGGGTTGACGGCGAGACGCTCGCCTGCGGAGCGGCCCTCGCAGTTGGAACACATCTCGAAAGGAGCGCTGTAGGTCTGGAACGTGGCGCCGCGGTCGTCGGAGACGAGGAACGCGCAACAGCTCGAGTACTCGTACATGCCGGCGGCGACGTAGAGCCGGTTGGGATCGGTGGGGTCGAGCGCAATGCTCTCAGGTCCGTTGAGATTGTACTGGCTGGGGGAATGGAAGTCGGTCAGCGGGGTCCAGACAGTCTCGTTCCTTTCCCAGCGATAGACGCTGCCGATGTCGGTGCGGGCGTAGATGAGTCCTGGCTCGGTAAGATGGGCGACGAAGCCGGGAACGTAGCCGCCGGCGACGATGGTGACGGGAGCGTAATTGTACGGTTCGGTTCGAGTCTGGCCAGGAAGTTGCAGAGTAGTGGCGAACAGCAGCACCAGCGCCGCGATCAGGCTGCCGAGTCTGGCAGTGAGTGACATAGGTGTCTCCTTTATTCCGGGATAAGGTGAGCAAGCGCGGCTGGCCGGCTGTCGGGAGGCACACCGGGCGCCGCAGAGCGATCCGGCAGAGTTAGGAAGTGGAGCAGAGACCTGCTGAACTCATAAGCGACTACGGTCTGATCGGAGATGAACTATTTCGTTCGAACCGGAGAGAGTTTTAGCACTGGTATCTGAGCTTTGTCAACGGAGGGTGCTGGACCGGGCTTAAACGATTTTCAGGGAGCGAACACCGGGCCCTGGGACTCCATGTGGCATGTTGCGGTCCCACCCCGCCGGCAAAAGAGAAGACGTCGCGAGCCAATGAATACAAACCCTCATTGGGGACCCTGGAGGGCCCCCGCATTTCACATTTTCATTTTGTGGAACGGCGATCTACTGCGCGGTGGGTTGCTGCGGGAGAGTCCTGGATGATTTCAAATGAGGCGCATTGGGCGGGGGTGGTGCTTTAGGCGCGGCAGCTGGGGCGGCCGGAGTTGCCGGCGGGGGTGGGGGGAAGGCTGGGCCCTTCTTGATGTGGATGTCACCGTCGCTCGAGGTGAGTGAAATTCGGGGTCCTCCGCTGCCGATGCGGCCGGATACGGTTTTGTCTTCGTCGCCATTCACGCTGAGGTCGAAATCGTTGACTACTTCGCCATTGTGCGTATGGCCGTCGACAACCCCGGCGCCGTCGGGCGGCAGCGTAATCTCAACATCGCCTTTGCTGTTGTTGGCAGTAATGGCATACACGCCGGCCGGCTCGATAGCGATGCGGCCGTCGCGATTGTCGACCGAAGTATCGCCGTAGATCTGGCTCAGGTCGACGTCTTTGGCGTGGGTCGAAACGCGAACCGAGCCCTCGGCTTCAGTCACGTGCAGATCGTCGGAGTCGAGCGTGACGTCGCCGGGAAGCGCGGCGATATCGAGATCGGTAACCGAGGTGTGCAGCTTGATGGGGCCGGCTACGTTTTCCATGTGCACTGGGCCAAAGATGTCTCCGTTGGTGGAAACGCGGCCGTGAATCTCAGAGAGCGTGAGTTCGTTGCAGTTGCCGTCGGCAGTCACGTCGCCGCTGACGTCGTGGATGGAGACGTCGTGATTGCCGCGAAAGAGATGCGCTTCCACGGGGCCGACGATGGAGTTCAGATGCAGCTCGCCGTGTGGCACGCTGGCGGTGATTCCCGCGCCAAGGCCGGTGGCGGTGACTTCGCCGCGGCCTTCATTCACGGTGACTTTGGCGGTGCGCGGAACGGTGATGGTGAGATTGACGCGGCCCTTGTTGTTGCCTTCGGATTTGATGAGCACGGTGCTGCCGCTGACGGTGGGCTTGGGCGCCTCGGAGTCCCAGACGGACTTGGCTTCGTTGTCGGAGTTTGTAAATGCCTCTTCGTGCGCCTGGACGTTAATGGTGGTTCCATCGCCGCCGGTTATGCTGACGTCGCCGCGAGCATTCTCAATGTCAACGCTGGCATTGGCGGGGATGGAGGTGTTGAGCACCTGGGTGTCGTTGTCGTGCTCGGGCGCGCCGAAAGAGTTGAAGAAGTTGTCGTTGTCGCCGTTCCAGTTCCAGTTCCACGCGCCCATCTGGCGCCAGCCGGTGGCCCCGAGGCCGATGACGGTGAGCAGGAACAGCAGGCCGATGAAGCTGCCTTTGCGGCGAATCGGAACTTCGCGTTTAAGGTCGATGGCCCACTCGGCAAGAAGAGCCAGACCGGCCACAATGAGCAGGACCGGCCACCAGCGGGAGTACCAGTCCCAGAAGCTTTCGGCGGCGACATGCCCAGTCATGATGAGCAGGGCGATGATGCCGATCGAGATGAGAATGACCGGACCGACCATGGACGGTACGCGGGGGCCGTAGACGCCGCCATAGCCGGTGCCATAGCCAGCCTTCCACACATCCTTCTGGGCCTTCCATGCGTCGCGCTGCGCGCGCCAGGCCGCCTTCTGCTGTTCGCGATAGGCGCGCCATTGCGCCTTTGAATCGTAGGGCGGAATCGGTGCTCCGCCGCCCGGAGGCATATTCGGAGGCGTGCTCATTGGTTCCCTCCATTGCTGTGCCGGCCAAAGATGTCGGTGCCAGGATCGCTTGTATTGGCGGGTACAATCGAGGTTTCTGGCTGAGGCGTTGCAGGCTTGGGCGTACCGCCATAGGGCCAGGCGTTGTCATCTTCGCGGTCCATGACCGCGAGGGCGGCGCGCTCGGCCAGCATCAGCGAACCGATGAGGATCAGCAACAGGGGCCAGAACCAGCTCCAGAAGTTAGTAATGACATCCAGCTGGTCCAACAGAGCCAGCGTGCCGATCAGCAGCAGAACGGCGGGCCAACGCAGATGGTGAATCATCATGTAGCGGTTCATTTGCGGCCTCCTTGCGTGTCCTGCATGCGCCTTACGATGAGGAAGACGCCCAGCCCTATGAGCAACAGCGGCCAACCGAATTCAAAGACACGGCCGGAGAGCAGGTCGAACTGGCCGAGCAGCAGCAGGGCTCCGAGGGCGATAAGGATGATGGCGCCGATGGGTTCTTTGCGCCGCCAGAAAAAGGGCGGCGGTATGGGCGGCATGGGGGGAATAGGGGGCGGAACTCCCGGCGGGGTGAAGCCCTGGCCTGCGGCAGGATCGGAGCCGGCGGGGGTTGTGCCCTGGAAGGGCGACTGCCACTGACTGCGATCCTTGTAGGGGCTTTCAAAAGGCTGCTGGAACGGACCGGCGCCGGTCTCAGCGGAGCCGGTTGGGGTCCCCGCGGCCGGAGTGACGGGAGTGAAGGGACTCACCGGAAGAACAGCGCCGGGAGGTGCTGCGTTCTGCCCGCGCGCGCCAGGATTGAACCAGTTGCTGATCTCGTTGAGGCCGAGCGGATCAGGCAGCGGCTGGCCGTCACGGCGCGCTCTGGCGACGTGATATGCCTCGAAAGACTGGTAGAAGATCCATCCAGCGACAAACAACCCGAAGATGCCGTGGTGATCGCTGGCGCTTACCAGCACGGCAAAGATGAACAGGTGAGCCAGGCCCTTGAGGAACTGGCCGTTGTACATGGCGCCAACGCCGGGGATGAGTCCGAGAACCGCGGCTGTGGCGGGATTGGGTCCTGTGCTGAATCCGGGAGTGTACGCCGGGGGCACCGAATGCCAGGCCGCAAGGCACTGCTCGCAGAGAATTTGTCCCCCTGCGGCCTTGCGCGTGCAGCTTGAGCAAAGTGCTTTACCGCAATTCTGGCAAAACGCGGTTGCGGCGACGCCGCTGTGATTTACGCAATCCATCTGGTGCTCCTTCCCTTAACCGCGTTCGTGGAGCCGCCGGAATGCGCGCGAGCTTTCTGAATGCCGTGGACAGTATTGGTTTCAACTCCGTACTTGATGCTGCCGGTAACGGAGGGTGAATTGAGCTCGAAGCGGGTCTCGATGATTTCGCCGGAGCTGGGAACAGCAGGTTCAATCGATTGCTGCGGGGGATCGATGCGGGAGCCGCCGTCTTTGTGGTTCGGAACCTGCTTTGACTCGCCGGGAGCTGCCGGCTGGGAGGGCTGCGGCTGTTCTGTCGGAGTCTCCTGACCCTGGGTTGCGTTGTTGCGCAGTTCGCGCATTTTCGATTCAACCTCGTACACAAAACGGAGGTGATCGTAGTAGCGAATGATGGGGACTGAAGCTACCGTGAACTGGCGCTCCATGTAAGCCCGGATGGCCGTGGGGCGCAGGTCGGACACGTGCAGGGCGGTAAGCTTCACGCCGGTCATGTTGAGGGTAACGGTGATGGAAAAGAAGGCCATGGCCGCGGTCATCAGCAGGCGGGGCTCGGCGAAGCGCCGGATAAATCCCATAAAACCGGGGCGCTGCCACGCGGGGACCATCGTATTGGGAAGGACCGCGGCTCCGCCGCTGATCCATTCGGCTTCAGTACTCTGTCCCGGGCCGGTGTGCGCGAGGATCTTCTCCAGAAGTCCCTCGGGCACCTCCGGCTCGGCTTCAAGAAAGTCGAGCCACTCCCGGCCACGGCGCGACTCTTCAAAGAGCGCCGTGCAGGCCTGGCAGGTGGCCATGTGCGACGTAAAGGTCGCTTCGTCCTCGGGCTTCAGCAGCCCGTCCAGCGCATCCGCCAGAAGTGTCTCCCAGTGCCCGCAGGCCGGAGAGCTCGGAATGTGCATGCGCTCTGCCATGGTTACATCACCTCCCGTTTATTACGTTCCAGCAGCCGTGCAAGTTCCGCCCGGCCGCGGCTGATGCGGGATTTTACCGTTCCCTCGGGAATGCTGAGTACAACGGCGATCTCTTTGTAGTCCATATCCTGTAAGTCGCGCAGAATCACAGCCTCGCGCAGCTCTACCGAAACGCGAGTCAGGGCTTCCTGCACCATCTTTGCCAGTTCCTTTTTGGCGGCGGCTTCATGGGGCGAAAAACCGGGGTCGGTGAGCCGGTCAATCGGCCTCAGTTCCTCGGTCTGATCCCACCCGTCGTCAAGGGACGAAGTGGCGCGCTGATTCCTGGTACGACGGAAATTGTCGACCAGCAGATTACGCGTCATGGTCGCAATCCACACCGGCAGGCTGCCGCGCATGGCGTCCCAGCTGGCCAGGTTCATGTAGATTTTGAGGAAGACGTCCTGGGTAAGGTCTTCGGCGTCGGTAGCGTTGCCGGTAAAGCGGAAACAGAGTCCATACACACGCTTATGATGCGTGCGCACCATCTCGGCCCATGCGCCTGAATCTCCGTCCATGCAGCGCCGGACGACTTGGGACCAGTCGGTCTCCAACTTACCTGCCTCCATGCGCCTTGCCCCGGCCATTTTCGCCGCCTGGGCCCCGGCGGAGGTTTTGGGGCCCTGCCCCGGAATGAATGGTTGACCCCCCGCTTCTGGCCCTGGACGGTCATCGCCGTTGCGCGAGGCGAAGAGGGACCGCAGGGGGAGGGCCGATTCGGTTGGTGCAGACTGCCGCACCGCAGGCCGCCGGGTTTCGCGTGTCCTGATTTCGCGAGTCCCAATTTCGCGAGTCCTGGTTTCGAGTGCCTTGGCCCCGGCCAAGCCTATCATGCTCCAGCTTAATGTACCCACGCACTGCATATGCGGGCTATACGCAGAAATTGAAGTGGGGGTTCCCGATTAGGGCGCTGAAAGGCTGGGATTTGAGCCAGGTGGGGTGGCCGATGGGTTCCCGATGGATTACGGAGAGACGTTGGTCAGGTGGCTCTCCAGGCAGGCGAAGCAGCCGGGAAGCTGGCTGTTCCACTCGCCCCAATCGTGGCCGCCGGGTTTGGTGTGGAATTCATAAGAGAAGCCCCGCTGTTTGAGGCGGGATTGAAAGCGGCGAATGGGCCCGAGAAGCGCCTCCTGTTCGCCGGCGGTGATGTAAAGGTAAGGCGTGGCGGACGGGTTCGCGGATTGAACTAGCTCAAACGGATTGCGGGCGGCGCGCCCCCTGCTGCCGACCGGC